>CAVYYW010000042.1:0-74677 GCA_963772845.1 uncultured Sporolactobacillaceae bacterium | reverse complement strand
TCAATGGATGGCTACCGCATTTTCTTCGTGCGGTGAGGATTCAAGGATGACGTTTCAAGTCCTGCGGAATCAGCGATCTAAGCGACACTTCACAGCGCAATACTTTGATTGAATGGCCATATCATTAAAAAAGAAGCCGCAGCGGCTTCTTTTCCTTATTTATACCCAGCCTTTTTCTTTCAAAAAGGCCATGCTTTTTTTCACACTGTCGATTGCTGGACCAGGGGTTTCATCTTGTTCAACAAGCCACCAGTCAATCGAACACGCCTGCCCTGCTTTTACGATGGCTTCTAGGTCAAGAACACCATCACCGAGAGCGGCAAAACTTCCGTCAGTGCCCATGTCCTTGAGGTGGATCAATGACAAGCGGTCCCGATGGTCTCGGAGCCAAACAGCAGGATCGATACCGACCTTGGCCAGCCAGTAGACATCTGCTTCAAAAAAGACAAACTCGGGATCTGTTTCTCTCAGCAGAATTTCCATCCCTGCGGTGCCATCAAACGACTCAAATTCAAAATCATGATGGTGGTAAACAAAGCGCAGCCCTTCAGCCTTACAGCGCTCTCCCGCTTCATTGAAAAATTGAGCGAGCGACACATAATCAGCAGCGCTTTGGCGGCGTTCTTCCGGCAGGAACGGGCACACTATTGCGGTACTCCCAATCGTTTTCTGATCCTCGATCACATCCGCAAGATTAGCTTCCAGCTGATCAAGCGGGACATGGCTTGCGGCTGCCGTAAGGTTCAGCTCGTCAAGCAGCTGTCTTGCTTTCACAGGCGGCAAATCACCATATCCAGCAAATTCAACAGCAGCATAGCCCATATCCGCCACACGTCTCAGCACGTCTTCCATACCCTTGCCTGTCTCTTCACGCAATGTGTAGAGCTGGAGACCGACCCCGTCCAACATTATGCCCACCACATGTCGGCGGGTTTATCCTTAATCAGCACCGATTGCAGATTCGTAACAGCACGTTGAAAGCCTTCCTCCACTGACATTAGCGGGTCCTCATGCTCAATACTGACAACGAAATCATAGCCATATGTGCGAAGTGCACTCATCATATCCGCCCATTCTTGAACGCCGTGTCCAAGTCCAACGGAACGGAACGTCCATGCACGCGTCTGAACATCGCCGTACGGCTGCATATCCGTCAAGCCATACATGTTAACGTTATCCTGGTCAATGTAAGTGTCTTTTGCATGAAAATGATGAATGGCTCCCGCTTTGCCAAGAATCTTGATCGCGCCGACAGGATCAATCCCCTGCCACCACAAGTGGCTGGGATCAAGGTTTGCACCGATTGCGTCGCACGTTTCCTCGCGAAGCTTCAGCAAAGTATACGGTGTATGGACAAGAAAACCACCATGCAGCTCTAGACCAACTTTTACACCATGATCTTTTGCAAACTGCCCCCACTCTTTCCAATACGGAATGAGCTTCGTTTCCCATTGCCATTTCTGAACATCTACATACTCAGTCGGCCATGAAACGACCGGCCAGTTTGGGTACTTCGCATCTTCGTGGTCACCTGCTGTCCCTGAGAAGGTATTGACGACCGGAACGTTCATCAGCTCGGCAAGCTTAACGGATTTTACAAACGTTTCATGCGATTTCTTCGCCATCTCTTTATCGGGGGAGATAGGATTCCCATGACAGCTGAAGGCACTGATTTCAAGACCACGCGAGGTCACTTTTTCAAGATAGCTTTTTCTTAATTCTTCACTCTCTAGAAGAGCATCGAGATCGCAATGCGCATTCCCAGGATATGGCCCCGTGCCAATCTCCACTGCGTTAAGACCTGAATTTTTAACTGTGTCAAGCATATCTTCAAATGATTTTTCCGAAAACAAAACGGCAAATACACCAAGCTTCATCTTACATCATCCTTTTCTTTCAATTTTAATGGCTCGCCCTTCCTCACTGCTTTTATATAAATAATGAATAAGCCGAGTTGTTTCAAGAGCTTCATGAGCTTTTACCACCGGTTCTTCTAGACCGAGACAGCTGTTAATGAAATTTCTTACCTGCGGAATATCGATCTTGTCCTCACCAGGCAGCCAGTATGGCGTGCTGTCCAGCAGCATCCCGTGTTTTGCCTGATTCAGGCTTAGCGGAAAGACATCCAGTCCGCCAGAGGTTCCAGAAATGCTAAGAGTTTCTTTATCTTCTGGTATATTCGCTGCCCATGACGTTTCCAGCAGCATGGTGGCACCATTTTCAAATCGTATGTATCCGGTCAAATGATCATCAACATTAAAGGTTTCTGGATTAATCTCGCCCCATTCATTCGTTAACCCTGGGAGACGGCTGAGTTTATCGTATGACGCAGCAGAAACCTCAACCGGCTTAGGAAATTCGAGCAACCACAGGGTTAAGTCAAGCAGATGACAGCCGTAATCCATCAGACTGCCGCCGCCTTGCAGCTCTTTATTTGTAAAAACACCCCAACCGGGAACCTTACGCCTGCGCAACGCCTGAAAACGCGACACAACAGGCTCGCCAATCATGTCTTCAACAATCAGTTTTTTAGCAGCCTGTGCGTTCTGCATAAAACGGTAGTGATAGCCGATCGACAGGTGCTTGCCACTTTTTTCTGAAGCCTCAAGCATCGCTTCCCCTTCTTCAATCGTCAGGGCCATTGGTTTTTCACAGAGAACATGACAGCCGGCATTCAGCGCCTGGACGGTTAGTTCAGAATGGAATTTATTCGGTGTGCAAATCACCACGGCGTCCACGCTTTGAAGGAACTGTGTGTAATCTGAATGCACTTCCTCGATTGAAAAGGTGTTTGCCACTTCCTTGGCACGTGATTCGTTTATATCGTAGACAGCTGTCAGTGCTGCTTTCTCATGATCAATAGCTTGCAAAGCAGGAATGTGACGGTTTGTCGCAATCCCGCCAGTCCCTGCCACGCCGACTCTTAGTGTCTTCAAGGTCGTTCCCTCCGTCCTGTTAAGAATAATCCGTAATCATTTTATTTGTACAAAAAGACCGAGACGGGTCGCCCCTGTCTTCGGACTTTTTGGACATTCTTTTATAATTTCACCGTTTGACCAAGGTCCGCAGCCTTTAAAGCGGCAAGAACCACCTGAAGCGACTTCATTCCCTCAATTCCTGGAATAGGAACGTCACGGTTTTCGAGCAATGAGGCAACGAAATGATCAATGACATGTGAGCTTCCCTGCCCGCCATCATCATTTGACTGAATCTGCCCGAGCTGATGCTTCTCAACTTCGCCGTTCTTATACTGGACAATGAGTGAATAGTCGGGATCGTCTTCGAGACGAAGCATCGCTTCTTCACCATAAATAATAGTGGAGTTGTCTTCGCCGCCTACATATGACCAGCTCGCTGTCAGCGTGCCCACAATACCGCTTTCTGATTTCAGAAGGCAGACAGCGTTATCATCAACCGTAGCGAAGTCCTTGGCTTTTGTTTCAACAAATGCAGCGACTTCAGCTATTTCTTCACCAAGCAAGTACCGGACAAGGTCTGCTTTATGCACACCAAGGTCTCCCATCGCTCCAATAAAGGCGCGTTCTTTATCGAAAAACCAGCTGTCAGCGCCGTCAACACTCCATTGTTCTGGTCCGGCATGACCGAATGCTGTGCGGAAGCTGTAAATTTTGCCGAGTTTTCCTTCTCGAATCAATTCCTTCGCCTTTTCATGCGAGCCAACAAAGCGCTGGTTGTGACCGATCATTAACTTCACTTGATTGGCTTCAGCTGCTTGGATCATGGCTTCCGCTTCTTCAGCGGATGTTGCCATTGGCTTTTCACATAAGGACGTGCTTCCCTGCCTTCAAACCAGCAATCGATACAGGGGCATGCAGCGCATTTGGCAAACAGACGCTAATGGCATCCAAATCAGAATGCTTCAAAAGCTCCTCATAGCTTGTATAAGGTGTGGCACTGTACTTGGCCGCGATTTCATTTGCCCGCTCTTCAACAATATCGCAAACCGCCGTAATCTCTACGTTCGGGTTCGCAGCGTATTCAGGTAAATGGCGATGGCGTGCAATACTGCCGCAGCCAATGACTCCTACGCGAATTTTTTTCATAATATATCCTCCTTAATAAGACTGTTCAAATACTCTTTTCAAAGATTACGAGTCACTTCTTAAACAGCTGACGGCCATTTGACTTTACTGCCGATTGGCCATAATTTATTTTGCGGAAATGGCTTCTAACGGTTTGGCGTTGCCATAGACAAATGCCGGTGTCTCTGCAGGCGCCGCCCATTTTACCGCATTTTTGATGACCTGCTGGACGTCTTTATGATAATAAGTCGGGTAGGTCTCGTGGCCAGGGCGGAAATAGAAGACCTTGCCTCTCCCTCTGTGATATGTACAGCCGCTGCGGAAAACTTCGCCGCCCTCGAACCAACTGACAAAGACAAGCTCATCCGGAGCCGGGATATCAAAGTGTTCGCCGTACATTTCTTCTTTTTCAATTTCAATATACTCGCCAAGCCCTGCTGTAATTGGATGGGCAGGATCAACAACCCAAAGGCGCTCTTTGTCGTCCGCTTCACGCCATTTCAAGTCACATGACGTTCCCATCAGTGTTTTAAATATTTTAGAGAAGTGTGCAGAGTGTAAACAGATCAGCCCCATGCCTGCAAGAACTCTTTCTTTAACCTTTTCTACGATCTCATCCGAGACATCTTCATGAGCTTTATGCCCCCACCATACAAGAACATCTGTTGCATTTAGCACGTCTTCAGTTAATCCGTGTTCCGGCTCATCAAGCGTTGCCGTTCCCACATCATGGCCTTCTTCAGCAAGAAAGCCTGCGATTGCTTGGTGAATGCCCTCCGGATAAATTGATTGAACCGTTTCATTCTCTTTTTCATGTCTAAATTCGTTCCACACTGTGATTTTCAAATTGAACATCCTTTCTATTCTTTAACTGATCCTGATGTTAAGCCAGAGACAATGCGACGTTGGAAAATTAATACCATAATGACGAGCGGAACCGTTACGATAACCGTGGCTGCAGAAAGTTCTCCCCATGGAATTGTAAATTGCCCCTGGAAAAGCGCGATTCCGACCGGCACGGTTTTATAGGCCGTTTCTGTGTTAATAACGAGGGCGAATAGGAACTCATTCCAAGCTGCGATAAACGCTAGGATGGCTGTTGTAAAAATACCAGGTATTGCAAGCGGAAAGATGACTCTGATGAACGTCTGCATGATACCCGCGCCATCAATTTTTGCTGCCTCCTCCAGATCAAATGGGATTTTTCTGAAAAAGGTCACAAGAATCCAGATCGACAACGGTAATGTGATGGTTGTATAGGGAATAATCAAACCAAGATAGCTATTTGTTAAGCCTAAATTTTTGAGGAAAATATAAATAGGTGATAGAGTCGCGATCTGCGGAAACATCGAGACCGAGAGAACGAGACCCAAAATAACCGATTTCCCCCAAAAATTCAGCCGTGCAATGGAATAAGCTGCAAACGATGCAATAATAACGGTGTAAATCGTCGTGGCTCCTGAGACAATAAGACTGTTCAATAGATACCGTCCAAATGGATGATTCACGAAAACAGATCGGTAGTTTTCAAAGGTAGGATGTGAGGTAAATGGAGCAAAGGCCTGATCCCCAAATAACTCACCGACAGGTTTAAAAGAACTGAGAAGTATCCATAGGAATGGAAACATCACCAGGAAAATAAACACCACAAGAAACAGGTAAAAGAACGGTCCTGCTTTTTTATTGGTCATAATGATTCCCTCCAATCTTTACAGAATACTGTCATCGGGCATTCCCTTCTCCGAGAAGGTCTTTGCCAAGAAATTTTATAAATGCGATTGAAATAATAGCGACACAGATGAACACTATAACTGCCAAAGCAGAACCTGCTCCAAAGTTCGTCTGGCCAATCATGACCTTATATGCCATGAGCGAAATCACTTCGGTCGAGTTAGCTGGTCCTCCGCCTGTTAGGGCATAAACCAGGTCAAAAACTCTGAATGAGTCCAGTGTTCTGAATAAAAGAGCCACGAGAATACTCGTTTTTAATAGAGGAAGCGTTATATTAATGAATTGCTTCCATTTTCCTGCTCCATCAATACTCGCTGCTTCATAAAGACTTGCCGGGATCGTTTGAAGACCGGCGAGAAGCAGAAGTGCCATATACGGTGTCGTTTTCCAAACATCGGCAAAAATTGTGGAGAACATTGCCCCTGCCGGTGAGGAAAGCAGGTCAGACATGGAATGAATCAAACCGATTTTCGAGAAAAACAGTGCAAATATCCCGTTCTGGCCATCGTACATAAACTTCCACATCAATGCAGAGACGACTGTGGGAACGGCCCACGGAATCAAAATCGCTGCTCTAACAAGTCCGCGTCCGAAAAAGGCTTTATTAATTAAAATGGCGATAGCGAGTCCAAGCACAAATTCTATAGCCACGGAGATAACGGTAAAAATGACGGTATGGTAAAGAGCGAACCACGTTTCAGTATCCGATAATAGATTTTTATAATGGCTCAGGCCAACAAAATTTGGCTTTATAATGGCATCCTTTAAGCTGTTCGCTAATCCTACAATCTGTTTTCCGTTTTTTAATTTATTATTGCTGTTCACCTTTTTAATATCGCCGGTCACTTGTGAGATTGTTTTTTTGAATTGATCGGCTGTATCCTGATTAATCGTAACAAGTTTGGTTTTGGCGTCGACTTGCTTATAAGCAAAAAGGAGATCATTGACCTTTTTGTACTTTTCAGCTGCACCGGGTTCGCTTTTGATTTTTTGATCCAGTTGATTCAGCTTTTGCTTGATTTGGGTTAACTTCCCGGATCCTTCTCCACCATTCGCAATCTCTTGATTGATGTTGCTGATGAGGAACGGGTAGCTGTTCAAATATTCTTCTAAATTAAGACTGTACTCTGTATTTACAGATGATTTTGTCGGGTCACTTAGCTCCAAATCAAACAAACTGAAATAGAAAGACTGAATTACCGGCCAGATCGCTATACCGAGTATTAAAATAAGTGCTGGTGTAACCAGAACATAGCCATATATTTTCTCTTTTTTATTGCTTGAACTCAGCGAACTTTTCTTCTTTTTAAGACCTTTGCCGTTCTTGCGAGGATTACTACCTTTCAGATCCCCGTCTTCTGTTGAATGGATTCGGTCATGTTCAGACGCCATGTATGCCACTCCTTTCAAAATAATTGGACCCGCGGAAGCACGATCAGGCATTCCGCAGGCCCCAATTTTTACTTGTTAAGTGCTGCTTTCATTTCTTTCTCCATGCCTTGAACGGCTTGTTGAGGTGTTTCTTGTTTAGCAATGGCTTTGGAGACATGTGTCTGAATGATTTCAGAGATTTTTGGATAGTTTGGAACAACCGGACGTGAAACGGCTTTGTCAATACCTGCTTGGAAGCCTTTGTCTCCGAAGTAAGGGTATGCTTTTACAACGTCTTGATCGGAGTACAAACTCTTAACAGCTGGTGCGTGTCCACCGTTGATCGCATCCATTTTTTCACCTTTTTCACCGGCAACGAACTTAAGGAATTCCCATGCTTGTTGAGGGTGTTTAGAATATTTGCTGATCGCTGTTTCCCAGCCGCCAAGTGTTGATACGGATTTCTCTGATCCTTTTGGAAGCGGAGCGATTCCGACTTTTCCTACAATCTTAGATTGAGATTTATCATTTGCTAAAGCGTATTGGTAAGTCCAGTTACGAATAAATGGTGACTGGCCGTTGATAAATGCTGTGTGTGATTCAGGCTCAGTGAATGTTGTGATGTTCTTCGGTACAAAGTCAGAGTTAACGAATTTGACCATTTCTGTCAGACCTTTAATGGCTTCAGGGCTGTTGATGACAACGTTGCCGTTCTTATCAACGAAGTTGCCGCCGTAAGAAGCGATAAATTCAAGTGCGTTACAGACGAGACCTTCATATTGCTTTGCTTGCATTAAGTAACCGAATTTTGTTCCGCCTTTGCCATTGTCCTTTTGAGCCATTTGATAGAGCTCGTCCCAAGTTTTCGGTGGGTTGTTGACGATGTCTTTGCGGTAGAAAAGCAAGGCAACATCGATAAAACGAGGCAATGCCCATGTTTTACCATTGTATTGTGCGGCGTTAATTGCACCTTGGTTATAGGCAGTTAGGTCATAATTATCTTTTTGGATAAAACGGTCCAGAGGAAGCACGTATTGGGCTTGTGCAAATTCTGCCGGCCAGACAACGTCAAGATCCATCAAATCAATTTCAGATGATTTTGCGTTAAGCATTGTGACATACTGCTGATGCTGTGTATCAGAGCTTGTCGGCATTTCACGTTCCTTTACTTGAATGTTGGGATGGGAGTCGTTAAATGCTTTCACAATCTTAGCTGATGAACCAGTGGCATCTTTACCATGCGCCCAGACAAGCGTGACTTTTTTGTTGCTGTCTCCTGATTTATTACTGTTATCGCTGCTCTTTTTAGAGCTGTTGTCACTGTTTGAGCTACATGCGGCAAGGATTAGCATTAGGCTGACCATGACAACAAGCAGTTTACTGATTTTTTTCAAAAGATTTCCCCCTCAGATTTCATAGTTTTTGACTTAAGTGGTTCCCCTAATTTTTAGCTCGTAAGGAAGTAAAATATTTTCCTGGCTCTTGGAAGGATAATGAGTCATCACATCCAAAAGCACTTCCATGGCTTTTTTACCGAGTTCTTCAGTAGGCTGATGAATCGTCGTTAATTCAGGATCTACCAGCGTCGCAACCGGCTGATCATCAAACCCGACGACTGCCAGATCATCCGGCACTTTCCAACCAATCTTAGCTGCCTCTTTCACCATTCCAGCTGCGAATTCATCCCCACCGGTGAAAATAGCATCCGGGCGATCAGCTTTCGGCAGGTCTGCAATCCGTCTCAGCGTAGCTCTCCCATTGGGAATGCTATGTTCAATGCCGATAAACGCATGCTTTTTATTCAAAGATAAACCGTATTCGTCAAGCGCCTGATCAAAGCCCTTTTTCCGTTCCTTTTCAATCCCGATCGTTTTTCCATAGCTGCAATAGCCAATCTTACGGTAACCTTTCCGGATTAAATGTGTCACAGCATCATAGGTTGCTGCAGCATGATCCATATGGACACTTGGAATGTTGGGATGATCCGTGTATTCATTGCACATGATCACCGGTCCCTGCTGGACAAGCGGCTCAAGCACAGACCATTCATTTTCATAGGAGGTCAAAATCAGACCATCCACTTCTTTTCGTTTTAGTAGGTTAATAAAGTCCAATTCTCTTTGTTTATTATTTTGCGTCTGATAAATGAATAGCCTCAAGCCCTTGGCCGTTGCCACCTTTTCCATTCCCTCGAAAAGATAGAGAAAAAAAGGATTCGTCAGCCTCGGAATGATGACCGCAACCGTGTCTGTTTTCTGATTCCTGAGCCGCCTTGCCGAAATATTCGGCGTGTAGCCAAGCTCCTGCATCGCCTGATGAACGAGCTCCTTCGTTTCTTCAGTGACGTAAGGCTGATTGTTAATGACTCTGGAAATCGTGGCGCTTGATAGTCCTGTTCGCTGTGCGACATCTTTAATCGTTGCCATTTTCGTCCATCTCCCACCTCCTACTCAGGCTATGTAATCGTTTTCTGAAATCGTTTACATTTTCATTATAAGTAATTGTCTGACTAATAACAATACCTATTTGAAGATTATTTTAAAATGATCTCTGAAAATTTAACGAAAGGCTATAGAGCGGCGTTGAGCATCGTTTTCCAATATGCCCGAAAGCATAAGCAATGTGAAAGGGATATTCTGAGGAAGGATAAGAACAGAGAAATAAAGTCAGGGCAAAAAATCATTTTACTAAAGGATTTTTTTACGATTTAATAGGTGAAATCTATATCATTTCAAGTGGGGATGATCGTAGATGAGCAATGGAACCGTTCCTGTAAAAGAACCCTGAAGGATATGAATGAATGAAAAATAGACCTCACCTCGCAGCTAAACAAGGGGGTCTATTTTTGTGATATCCAAACTCTTATTAGACTTTGGCGATAAACAATCCCACTTCCTTCGTTATATGTATCGCTCCCCCGCTCTTTTTGGTCTCAAGAAACTGCTTGAAATCAGATGCACGTCTGGTAAGTTGGGTTTTAAGCTCTGGACTTACCGAGTAATAGTAATTGATAAGGTCATCCGTCTCGGAAATCAGCAGATTACAGTCAAAATTCAAAAGTGATATGTCTGAAAAATAGTCTTTAAGCTGTTCTTCTCCATTCTGCAGAGAGAACTATCTAAATTACTCGATGTTTTGTACTGGTTTCCCAAAATTTCATCACTCTGAATCTTCATTGGTTTACCCCCTGGTTTTCACTTTGGTTGCCCCACCTCAAGGATCGATCGCCCACGGAAAGTCGAGCAGATTTCGGCAAAAACGAGTCACTTTTACCAATTCGAACCAAATGAACGCCCTTTCTCCTGTTTTTTGACCCTGTTTGGTCGTTCATCGACCCTATGAACGCCCTTTCTCTTGTTTTTCGACCTCGTTTGGTCGTTCATCGCCCTTATGAACGCCCTTTCTCTTGTTTTTCGACCCCGTTTGGTCGTTCATCGACCCTATGAACGCCCTTTCTCCTGCTTTTTGACCCCGTTTGGTCGTTCATGAACCTTATGAAGGCCCTTTCTCCTGCTTTTTGACCCCGTTTGTCCTTCATCGCCCCAAATGAAAGACATTTCCTTCTCTCTTTTGCTGTCTTCTGCCCTTCTTCGTCTGAGGGCTTTAGGATCACCTGGCCCTGCACTACTTTTTCACATCCACCACTTCAAATCGTTCGCACACGAGCAGCATGTCCTCTGTGAACTCAAGTCCAATTTCACTAAGTTCTTTTCTGAAAAAAGCTTCATGAACCTCTTTCCAATACTGATACGTTCGGTCGCCTTCACCTTCCGCAATCGCAAACTCTTCAGGCACTTCATTCATTGGCATCACCGATACTTCCACGGTTTTTATAATCGCGACAGGCTCGTCCCGGCTGTTCAGTATAATGCTGTATTCATCTGTTGTGGGCAAAGGTTCATCATCTTGTTCATAGAAAACGTACCCCGAGCAAGTTGCCGTCTTAACCCCCTCAATCACAAGCTGGGCAAGATGATCTGGATCCACCCCGAACTGCCAGGCCTCAATCGGCGGCGGTTCCTCCTTGCCTTTCCAATAAGCGTCCCAATATTCCTGTGCTGCTTGATTCATATGAAATCATCTCTTTTCTATAAAATTTATATTAATTTCTCTTCTCGCTGGCTGTACTGATTCAATGTCCTTTCAAATTTACAGATCATACGTTAGTCCCGCATTACACCTTGATACGTTTTGAAAAAAGAACAAAAGGAAATACATTAGTAGTTGCAAATATATTTGGACAGTAATAATCAGAAAGGGTGTATTTACTATGGAGAACAATGAAACTCAAGCCCAGGGACTTCCCCGCATTGGGGAGAAAGCGCCGCACTTTACCGCGCAAACGACACATGGCGAAATTTCACTTGATGATTATAAGGGTAAATGGTTTGTTTTATTTTCCCATCCCTCAGATTTTACTCCAGTATGCACGACAGAATTTGTGGGATTCCAGGATATCTATCCGCAGTTAAAAGAACTGGATACAGAGCTTCTGGGATTAAGTATCGACAGTGTAAATTCGCATATTGCCTGGACTCGAAATATTGAAGAGAATTTTGATACAAAAATTGAATTTCCGATTATCGCGGATTTAAATAAAGACGTTGCCATGAAATACGGCATGATCATGCCAGAAAGCAAAGGCACCGAAACATCCCGTGCTGTATTTGTGATTGATGATAAATCCACCATCAAATCTGTTATTTATTACCCATTAAGCACAGGACGCAATATGGAAGAAATTGTTCGGCTTGTACAGGCTCTGAAAACGACCGCTGAGCACGGTGTATCAACGCCTGCCAACTGGAGAAAAGGTGACAAAGTGCTAGTCTCCCCTCCAAAGACAAAAGAAGCGGCCACTGAACGTATGAATGACCCCGCCTATGAATGTGTGGACTGGTATTTCTGTAAAAAAGATCTTGATTAATGAAAAGGAATAAAAAACAGGCCGCCATTCATTTGGCGGTCTATTTATTATTTATAAAAACACGCATCAGCCTTATTTCTCAAAAAGCGTTTTGTAAAGATCCGGCCGCCGGTCTTCGAAAACCGGAATGCGATTCCTGATTTCATCCAATTGCTGAGGATCAATGCTTGCATGGAGAATTTCTTCGCCTTCTCCGCCTTCCGCTATAATTTCTCCCCATGGATTAATAACCAGAGAGTGACCACCAAACACGTTATCAGGATCGGCCCCCACACGATTGCAGGCAATGACAAAGCTCTGATTTTCAATCGCTCGGCTAATCAATAAATTCCGCCAGTGCTCAATGCGCGGCGCCGGCCATTCTGCTGGAACGAAGATCATACCAGCCCCTTGAAGCGCATGGGCTCTCAGCCATTCTGGAAATCGAATATCATAGCAAATAAAACCAGCAGCCAGAACACCTTCAAGACGAAACAGTCCATCACTGTCACCGGCTGTAAGAAACTTCTCCTCATTCATGAGACGGAAAAGATGAGCCTTTGCATATTCTTTTACAACCTCCCCTTCTCGGTTAAACGCAAGGAGTGTGTTATAAATTGAATACTCTTTTTGAACCGCAGCTGATCCTGCAATGATATTCACATGATGCTTTTTGGCAAGCGATGAAATAAAAGCTTTTATTTTGCTGCCATCCTTATCCGCGATCTCATCTAATCTTTCTAGATCGTAGCCCGTTGTCCAAAGCTCCGGAAGCACAATTACATCCGGATTTGAACTGGCAGCTTCTGCTATGAGTTTTGTAGCTTTTTGATAATTGTCTTCCGGATCACCAAAAGCAATGTCCATCTGTAATAGTGCGAATTTCATCGACATTTTGGCTGCCCTCCTTATAAACATTAGATTATCATTTTAAATATCGTTGTTATTTCTCTTTAATATTAGAGGAAAAATCACTCTTTTTCACGGCTATTTCCTTATTTATGTTTCATTCTATTCGTCATGTGGAATTTATTTATAAGGAGGGATAAGAAATGTTAACCAACAAACCTGCAGCAAAGATTCTGGCCGTCACATTAATGACGGGTTCCGTTTTAGGACTTGGCACAGCAGCCTTTGGTGAAACAGCGCACGCAGCGGATAGGACGACCGTTTCTTCATCCATTACGAATCCTGAAGCAGCAAAAACAGTGGATAATCTTTATGATGACGCCTTTCAAGGTGAAATGCCTAATCTTGTAAATGGACTAAAGATCAATGTGAATACGAAATCTGATGTTCATGAGAAAATCGGACTTCCAGAAGAGCCTGCAAACACTGCTAACGCCTTTGACAGGTATCACGGCTCGATGGGACAGGCAAGCTATGCTTTTTCCTATAATGAGAACGGGACCATTGCACAAATACGTTACTTTGGCACAAATGTTGAACGCCAGTTGAATCTGGGAGGCGTTACACCTGCCGTATTAAGCGAACAAATAGGCAGTCCTCGCGAAATTCTAAATGTACCGGACACAAACCAGTTTGATTATGTCTACCAGACGGGCGATTACTCCCTGCATTTTGTGGTTGGAGCGGATCAAACGGTTGACCACGTAAATTTAGTTAAAACAAAATAGATCATGATACTGAAAGCAGCGGTTATGGCCGCTGCTTTTGAATTAGTTTGAAAACCCCCGCAAAATATAGGGGACAGTATTTTTTCTTTGAATTAATCCCTTATGATCTGAGACAAGGTCCAGGTGTTTTTCAGCAGCCTGGACAGGCATCCAGGTGACTTCTTCAATTTCTTCAGGATAGGCAATGCCAATTTCCCCGCCGACGGTTTCGCCTATAAACGTAAAGAAGATCGCATGATGACCTCTTTTTTCAAAAAAAGCTTCCCTCACAGAGAATAGCCCGTGAACCTTCACATCCAGGCCAGCTTCCTCCTTCATCTCGCGAATTGCGGCTTCCTCCAATGTTTCTCCATGCTCAACAGCCCCGCCAGGCAGTGTATAATATGAACGATTTTCTCCTTTATTTTTAACCATAAGTACTTTTTCACCTGATTGATCAAAAAGCAGTGTATAGGCGACATCGACTCTTATCATATTGTTTCTTCCGCTTCAGCAAGGTGGGCTGTGCAGTTATACTTCTCACAATCCCATCGATCGTCCGTTTTGATAAGTTTGGTTAAAGAAGTATTTTCTAGAAACCCTTCCGTTTCTGTATGTGGTGATAATTCATTCAAAAGATGCGAAATGAACCCGCCATGGCTGACAATCAAAATGTTTTGCCCTGGATGATTTGCGGTTATCTCTTCAATCGCCGGAAGTCCCCTTGCAACGACCTCTTCTGCCTTTTCCAGTCCCAGATCAAGACTGCGCCAGTTTTCACCCCATTTTGCAAGCCGCTCTTCTTCAATGGTTCCTTCAATTTGGCCGCCTCCAGATTCACGTAAACGTTCATCAATAACAAACGGGATCTCACTATACTCACCTTTTATTATCTCGGCCGTTTGCTTTGCTCGTGATAGATGGGCTCGTATAAATCGCATCCCACTTTTCTGCGCTCAACCTCTTCGCAAGTTTTTGAGCCTCAGCCAGCCCATCCTGATCAAGCGGAATATCTGAACTCCCCTGTGCCCGTCTTTCTTTATTCCAAACCGTACTTCCATGTCTTACGAATCCAATTCTTGTCATATTGACAACCCCTTTTATGTATAAAAGTCTAATTTTAACCCTTAATAACTTTCTATAATATCCAGGGAAATCCCTTTAAATAGTGACGAAAATCATGCCGGTGGATGTGGATTTCTAATTGGCGCAAAGAACGGTACCAGCGATCCCAACAGTTACTAAGTGAAATTTTAAAGCGTGCCCTTTATTGTCTGTAATACGGTCTGGAAATAACTTTCTTCATGGGGCACAAAGCTGCTGCGCCCCACTGTCTTTTGATATGGTATCTTTTCGCTTCTCTCATTAAGTATAAATCCCTCCACGTTCAGTTCAGCCGCTTCACCAAGCCAAAGGTCATAGAAAGCATCAAATTCTGCCTTCACTAACCCTGTCACTTCTTCCTGCTGAAGCTGGCATTCCTCCATGAGATTATTGCTTTTATATAAAAAAACATGACTATGCTCTTTATCAATAAACTTTTTCAAAACAATTCGGTTCTTAACGACACCAAGCGGCAGAAGATCATGGATTGCCACCTTAATGCCGAGCTCTTCCTGAACCTCCCTAACGCCGTCCTCAACGGTTTCGTTGGCCAGAATATGGCCGGCGGCGGTAATGTCCAACAGGTTAGGAAAATCTTTTTTCGAACTGCTTCTCAATTGAAAATAAATATAATCGGTTCCGTTTTCATTGCCCATAACCCAGCATTGGAAGGTTTCATGCCAATAGCCATTTTTATGTGCTTCCTCACGTGTTGAGGTACCCGCCGGTTTTCCGTCTTCATTAAAAACACTGACTAACTCGGACTCCATATTTAAACCCCTCGCTTTTTTAATTTCATTTTATCGTTCGAAAAGAAAAAGAACCAGACACGAAGTCTGGTTCTTCTCTGGCCCAAAATGTCCGTTAAAATCGATGAGCTTTTGCCATTGTTTTTAAAATAATGGTGCTCTGGGACATTTCTGTGTGCCCGTTAACCTGGTTGTTTGCACGCTTTGGCCTTGTCCAGTTGTGGTGGAATGCTTGAGAACGCGGGTCTAGCTTAGTGGTGCTTCTCGCCGTTCCACCTGGCTGTGAATGCGAATTACGATTGTTAAAATCACTCATTCGTATCACCTCATAGGCAAGATTGCCGTGCTGATATTCGATTAGAATATCTTTTATAGCTTTAGTTCAAACGAGCAATTTTATTAAAAAAATATATGGTAATTAAAAAGTATGGACTGTTTTAAGCTGGACAAACTAAAGGCAACTTAAATCAGGAGCTGATCTATATGAAGCAGGACTATTTGAAAAATAACAGCAAAGAACAGGCGAAGAAAGAGCAGGAATACACCAATAAAAGCAAAGAAGAAAAAGCAACCGGCTATGGCAATAAAAAAACAGAAGGACCAAACCGCCCGCAGGATTAAAGGGGTTTGGTCTTTTCACTTTATATTTTCAATATAGTTACTAGAGTGAGTTCAATAATCACAACGATCACAAAAATGGTGAAAAGCAGCCTTGACCCTGCCGCATACAGTGCTGCAGCCGCCAATCCAAACACGAAAATTTTAAGAAAAATGTTCATGGTACCTGTAACCTGAATCTTTGCTTTTGGTGCGATGAACATCCCCCAGAAAATAGCAGTCATAAGTGGAGATAATAGTCCCGCTGAAATTCTTATTAGCCAGCCTTTGTTAAGGGATACCCCCAATAACCTAAAGCTGCAAAAGTGGCCAGTTCAAGGAGAAAAAACATCCCAAGAATTGTATGTTTGACAGCTGTCATATTAGCTCATTTGCCCCATTTTTACGAAGGTAATCGTCCAGTTGATCAGCCGGGTGAATAACTGGTTCTCCGTGGCAGACCTCCAGATGCTTAGGTTTGAGCGTTTTTAAAATCAGACTGCTGTTTAAGGCTTGTTTCATATCGGCTGTAAACATTGGCATCGGTCTATGAAGTTTCCCTTTTTTCGAAGTAAACAAATCCCCGGCAAGCAGGACTTGATCTTCTGCATGATAATACGCGACATGCCCAGGAGAATGGCCTGGCGTGTGATACGGAATCAACCCTCCAACAGGCTTTAATTGGTCGCGCTCTGTCACTTCTAGAGGCTTAGTCACACCCTTTGCAACCGACATGGCTGCTTTTTTTCTCCCAGGGTAAGGTAATTCTCCTTCAATATAAGGGATTTCAATTGCGCTCGCATAAACAGGAACATGCTTCTCTTTTAAAATGGCTTTTATTGCTCCAGTGTGGTCACCGTGCCCGTGCGTCAAAAGGATTCTTTGAAGCGGTCCTTTCTGGATTTTTTCAATGGTTTTTAATATACCTTTTGCCATCATCGGTATACCCGCGTCCACAAGCGTCACACCTTCTTCATCAGCCACTAGCCACACGTGAATCGGAATGATGATCCACGTTTTCAAACTCCATACATGCTCAGAAATTTGCTGTACTTTCACTTGTTTTCCCCCTCTTCATTTACTAAAACGGATCAGCAAATGACCCGTGACATGTGTACAATCTAAGCCCACGTGGTATATAATGAATATAGAAATTGTTAAGAGGCATATACTAAAAAAGGCCGCAGGTGCGACTAACACCATACGGCCCGTCACAATAGTCGATCCCCTAATAGGGGCGGCGCAGAAGTCAGAAATAGACCTTTAGCTGCGACACTGGGGGTCTATTTCTTTTTTTTAGAAAAAAGTGACAGGATCGCCACGGCCAGTGAGGCTGCTCCCAGCCCCATCATAACCATCTGATACACCGTCATTCAGGCATCACCCCCCTTCCGCTTCAGACGTGTCATGTGACACAACGTCAACGGGGCGCGCCGACCCCCATGTGAGTTCGAACTATTGCTTCTTTTCAGTATATCATTTTACACAGACGAAATTGACCCCTGATCTTCACTCATCTCCAAAAATAAATAGAAAGCCACGTTTTATTTAACTGCCGTTCCGTTTGCCACAGCTGCATCCGGTTTTAACAGAACCACATCCCCTTCTCCAGGAACGCCGCCTATCACCAGTACCTCAGATTTAAACCCTGCAATTCGCCTGACAGGAAAATTCACCACTGCTGCCACTTGTCTCCCGATCAGATCTTCAGGTTCATACCTTCGCGTAATTTGAGCCGAGGACTGCTTAAGTCCCATCTCACCAAAATCAATTTCTAATTTTATTGCCGGATTTCTGGCTTCCGGGAAAGGTTCTGCTTTAACGACTGTGCCAATCCGGATATCCAGCTTTAAAAAATCTTCAATTTCTGCTTCCCCCATAACGGACCTCCTTAACATTTAAAGTTAGTAATACGTTCGCCATTGAGAGTCTCCTACCCTTTCTTTGCCTTATTTATAGTTAAAATACAAAACACTTTGAAAAAGAGGGATTTAATGGATAAATGTCGAAATAGATAAAAAACACCCGAAACAAAAAGTGAGTTTTTCCTCCTTTTTTGTTCTTATTACGACTTTTTCAATATGGAAAGAAGGTTTCAACGATGCAAAAAACGGCTTTTCAACTCTCACTGAAATTCTTATTTACTTGTGCAGGGTTAATATTAATTGGTTCACTGCCCGCCCTGTTTGTGGGTTTATCTCCAAAGTTAGGTGTGTACGTCCATACGATCCCTGATGTCTTAAAGCAGTTGATCCATCCTTCAGCGATAACTTATAATCTGCAAGGGACTGACCGCCCTCTGTTTCCTGCAATTTTTATAAGCTGGAAAACAAGTATGATTCTCTTAATTCCGTCTTTTATAATCGCTCTTTTTATTAGCATTCTCTTAGCCTTTTTAACAATGCTCCTCCCTTCCAAAATAAAAAAGGCCATAAATGCCTTCTTTTTTATTATTGAATCAGTTCCTGATGTGTTAGTCATTGCCATCTTTCAAATAACTGTTATTTGGGTCTATAAACAAACGCATATTCTTTTCTTTAATATTGTTAGCTTTGGTGATTCTGAGGCTTACGCCTTGCCTATTACTGTCCTGACCCTGCTCCCAGTTGCATTTTTTTACAAAAAGAATCGTGTTAGACACAGAATCTGAAAGTCAGAAGCAATATGTTGAGTTTGCTCAAAGCAAGGGACTAAGGAAACAAAAAATTCTTTTCGTTCATATTTTAAGAAATGCCCTATTAAGCCTTTTCGCGCACTCAAAAATCAATTTATGGTTTATGCTGTCTAATTTATTAATTGTAGAATTCATCTTTAATATACAAGGTCTTCTTGTTTTTTTATTAAATAACATGTCACCTTTATTTTTTACCATCGGATTGTTTATGATTTTTATCCCTATATTTATTTTGTTTTCCCTTGCAGAATTTATTATCGAATATATTACAAAGCAAAAGGTGGCGTTTTAGGTGCTAAAAAGAGTCTTAAAGCAACCTTTATTCCTAACTGGATTTCTTTTTATTATTATCCTTTTGACTGTGAGTATCTGTCATTCACTGTTCTTCGGTGGACATGTTCCACATAAAAATTCTTTGTATAACAGCAGTGGTCGTTTGATTGGCACGCCCCCTTTTCCACCATCCGTTGTCCCTCCATTTGGAACGGATAATTCAGGAGCAAATTTGTTTTTTCAACTCATTCAGGGAGCAAAATACACCATTGGGATTGCGTTAATTATTGCGTTCCTTCGCATCTTCTTTTCCTTGATCATCGGCCTCTTTTACAGGCAGTTTCTCTTGCGCTTCAATAAATATTTTTCCTGGGTTATTGATGCTTTTCACTATGTTCCAATTTCTCTTATTGTTTATTTTTTATTAGCAGGCGTTTTATTCACAAGCGGCCTTGGTATGGCTTTTACATCTACCATACAGTCAGCGGATCATTTTCGAATTTATTATCCTTATATTTATAGCAGTGCCAACCATGTCAATTTATATTGGAAATGAAGCCGAGCAAATTCATAAGAACGAGTTTATTCAATCTGTAAAGTTGCTGGGTGGAAGTAAGTTTTATATTGTTCGAAAGCATATTTTCCCTTTATTATTGCCGAAGTTGTTTATCAGTTTTTTTGAACAGATTGTCCAAACACTTATTCTGTTGGTCCATTTGGGAGTCTTCCATCTTATGTTTGGCGGAACAAATGTTATTTTAAGTACAGGTGGAGATTTGACGAAGTATTCATCAGTAACCGGAGAGTGGTCCGGGCTGATCGGCAACAACTATCAATACATTTTTATTTCACCCTGGATCCCCTTAGCACCACTTATCGCGTTTTCCCTGACTATTTTGGCGTTAAATCTTATGTTAAAAGGCATTCGCTCCTCACTGCACCAAAGTGAGAAAAAGAAAGAAAAAAAGAGCTCTGCTGACAGTCCTCAGAAGATATACCCTGTGGTTGAAGAAGAATTTGAATTTATTAAAGAAGCATAGAAGTTTCCTGACCCTCCCTTATTTAAAAAAACACAGCCCAGCGTTTTTACTCTCCGCCGGGCTGTTCTTCGTTCAATTATCTATCCTGTGCAGTTGGCCTTACTAGAATTTCGTTTATGGAGACTGATGCAGGCTCTTCTACCGCATAACGGATAGCCCGGGCAATATCCTCAGATTGAATGGCATCTTCATAAAGTTTATCGACATTTGGCTTTAGATCTTCGTCTGTAATGGTGTTGGTCAGTTCAGTTGCCACCGCACCGGGTGAAATGATCGTTGTGCGAATATTATTAGGAGATTCTTCTTTTCTCAATCCTTCTGTAATCGCACGAACCGCGAATTTCGTACCGCTGTAAACAGCACTCCCTGGACCTGTAACATGTCCCGCCACGGAGGATACATTGATGACATGGCCCTCTTTTCTTTCCCGCATATGGGGAAGAACTGCTGCAATACCGTATAAAACACCTTTAATATTGACATCAATCATACGATCCCATTCGTCGACCTTAAGTTTATATAAAAATGAATTCGGCATTAAGCCGGCATTGTTGACAATAACATCGATCTTTCCGTATTCATCAAGGGTAAATTGAGCGAGTTCCTTCATTTCTTCCCTTGAGGTCACATCGGTCACCTTGTATTTCGCTTCTCCGCCTTCATTTTCAATCGCTTTTTGCAATTCTTGAAGCCGCTCTTCACGCCGCGCTGCCAGAACAACCTTTGCACCGTTTCTAGCAAGCTCTTTTGCCGTTTCTTCACCAATGCCACTTGAAGCACCCGTTAAAATAACGACTTTTTGTTCTACGTTAGACATTTAAAAACATCCTCTCGTTAACATCATGTAGTCTTTTTCCCATGATATTGAGTGGTAAAACATATTAACGATCCCCTTAATTGCTCAATGCTTCTTGCAGGATTCGCTCATGAATAGACAGCAGTTTTACAATAGGTCTTCGCTTCAGCCGGATCAACAAAAATTCTACTCTTTCGATTCATGCTCAGCATTGAAAGGATGCATATGTGTGATCGTAGTCCGGTAAAAGACCTGATAGCCAATCTTCGGATAAGGACTTGACTCGTTCCAGTTCATGTTTTCACAATGATCAACGATGATGCAGCCAAGCCTCTTATGCTCGCCTTCTATGTATGCCTCTTCCATCAGCTCTCGATTCAATGCCTGCTCCACGGTCTCTTCTTTTTCAACATGCCCACCGGGGAAATCCCAACCGCGATGATTTAATTTCACAAGCAGCAGCTGATTATCTTGAAAACAAAAACTATGGACGCTGGTAATCAGCTCTAGCGGCGGCCGTATTGCCGGATCCCATGTCAGCTTAACTGTACCGCCCCAATCTGCCTGGATTGAATACATAAGCAACCCTCATTTCTGTAATAATCGCTGCGCATCCAGCTTTTCAATGACTGCCTCTATTTCTGATAGATCGTCTATAACGGCATCTGCTTCTGCTGATTCCCAGTAGGCATCTTTTTTCCAAACGGCTTTCATTCCTGCCTGGCGGGCTGCCTTAACATCATTTTCAGGATGATCCCCGATATAGATACTTTTATCAGCTGAGACGTTCATTTCTCTCAATGCTTTCTCAAAAATGCGCACGTCAGGTTTCTTAAGACCCACTTTTTCGGAAATGAGAATGACATCAAAATAAGATTTAATCCCCAGCCCCTCAATTGAATCCGCCTGGAACTGCGCTTTTCCGTTTGTTATCATACCCAGTTGATAATCCTTTTTCTTCAGGTTTTCCAGCATGCTGATCAGATTTGGAAACGGTTCACAGCTCTCTTTAAAATTGGCCAGGTAATCCTCAAGCAGATCCTCCCAGCAGACGTCTTTAATCTCGAATTCATTGACAAGCTGCTGGTAAACTTTGTCCTTCCAAACATACCCCCTGTGATCCAACTCTATAAATCGTTCTCTGAACGACTCGAGAGGGATATGTCCAAGTGATGAATGTAACCGAGCATGCTGGCCATTAATAAATTTTTCAAGAGACAAGTGCCGGTTTAACAGCGTACCATCTAAATCAAACAGCACCGCCTTTATCATGGTGCCACCAGTTCAACTTTTATTCTATCCGGGTCTTCAAAATAAACAGCGTAGTGATCAGGTCCACCCGCATGAGGATGCTCATTTGAGTATAGAATTTTTACACCCTTTTCGTTCAAGACCTCTGTTATGTCATCCACCTGTTCTTTTGATTTGGCATAGAACGCCAAGTGATTAAGCCCCACTCGGCACCGGTGATATGAAACATCCATAAACCGCTTTTCAGCCTGAACAAACACGAGATAGGTGTCTTTGTGTCTCCAGCTGATGCCTGCGTCCCATTTCTGATAGACATCATAATCGAGTTCATTTAAAAGCCACTCCCAGAATCTAATCGTTTTACTAAGATCCGAGACATATATTTCGATGTGATGAAGCATGCAATTCCTGCCCTTCTTTTAATAATGTTCTTATCAACTCTATTCATCTTAATGAGGGTGAAATCCTTTGTTTTTTTGAGTGGAACTTATTTTGAAGCACGATTCGTGGCGCTCATATGTCCTCAAATACCTCTTTGGATTCCACTTTTTTCGACTTTTAACGTTTTTTTGTCCTCAAACACCGCTTTGGATTCCACTTTTTCGACGTTTGACACTTTTTTGTCCTCAAACACCTGCTTTGATGATTCCACTTTTTCAGGACTTTTGACACTTTTTTGTCCTCAAACACCGCTTTGGATTCCACTTTTTCGACTTTTGGCACTTTTTTTGTCCTCAAACGCCTCTTTAGGACCACTATTTCTGTTTTTCGCCTCTCAGATGCCCTCAACCACCTCAAGAAACCTTGTTTTTTTCAATAAATTTCGTTTTTTCAATCAAATTTACATAATCAACCAGTCGTGCTATATTAACCAATGAACCAATCATCCTACAAATTTAGAGGTGTATAAATGCCTATTTCCAAAACTAATCGGCTCCTCTCTGGTTGAGCAAGTCGTTGAGCAGCTTGAATCCCTTATAGAGGATGGAGCTTGGCCCGTCGGAAGCCGAATTCCGCCTGAATTGGAGTTGATTCAGCAGCTGGATGTGAGCAGGAATACCCTGAGAGAAGCGATACGGGCCCTTGTACATGCCGGACTTCTGCAAACACGCCAGGGTAGCGGAACATATGTCTGTTCATCGAGCGCTCTTGGAGCAGCACTGAACCGTCGCATTCAGAAGTCAACCCTCTTAGAAACACTGGAAGTGAGACACGCGCTTGAGTTGGAAGCCGCACGCCTGGCAGCAGTCAGACGAAATAATGAAGATATTGCTCATATAAAAAGCCATCTTGAAATCTGTCATGCTGCAGCTGAGAAAGGCGATAGCCATACGTATGTGAACGCAGATATTGAATTACATAAAGCGATTGCTGAAGCCTCTCACAACAGTATCCTGATTGATCTTTACGAACATATGTCAGTTCCGCTGCAGGACTCCGTTCATGATTTAGCAAAAATAACCTCTCACACGGACTTCCATCATCACGTTCACCGCAAACTGGTGGAGGCCATCCTTAATCAGAACACCGACCAGGCAGCAGATGCTGTTAATGAATATATTTCACAATTTAAAGAGACTTTGACGTAAGATACGGAGGAAACATCATGAGTATGCAACAGGCTCCACTTATCCAGAAAGAAAAGAATCTGACTACCAAAATTGAAATTATTTTACTTATTATCGGCATAATATGTATCGGTGCTAACCTCAGAGCGCCTCTTACCTCTGTTGGGCCATTGGTTGGGGCGATCCGCTCCAGTCTTGGACTATCAAATACGCTCACCGGCATGCTGACGACTGTGCCGCTGCTCGCTTTTGCCTGTCTTTCTCCCTTCGCGCCTAAATTATCACGACGCTTTGGGATGGAATCTGTTTTATTTGTCTCATTAATTGTATTAACAATTGGGGTGGGATTAAGGCCACTCGGCGGCGTTGCGGCTTTATTTAGCGGAACGATTTTATTTGGTCTTGGGATTGCCGTCTGTAACGTCCTGCTGCCAAGCCTTATTAAACAAAATTTCCCTAATCGTGTTGGAATGATGACGGGGGTCTATTCGGTTTCCATGAACCTGTGCGGTGCTATTGCTGCGGGATTAAGTGTGCCGATTTCTTCTGCATCGAGGTTAGGATGGCATGGTTCTCTTGGGTTTTGGGGAGTCATTTCACTTGTTGCGGTTCTATTTTGGATTCCCCAGCTTCGTTCTCGACAGAATAAAGCTCTATCAAAAACTTCAGGAAATCAGACTGCAAGCATTTGGCGATCTAAATTGGCTTGGCAGGTAACATTCTTTATGGGGCTTCAATCACTTATCTTTTATACTCTCGTTGCCTGGCTCCCGGAGATTCTTCAGCAACAAGGAGTTAGCTCCAACACTGCAGGCTGGATGCTTTCATTGATCCAATTTTCCGTCCTGCCTTTCACATTTATTGTTCCGATTCTAGCCGGGAGGATGAAAAACCAGCGCATTCTTGTTGCCATTACTGCCATTCTATTTGTCATTGGTTTGACCGGCATCCTGTACGGAAGTGTGAGTTTAACGCCAATTTGGGTGATTATGATCGGTATTGCGGGGGGATCGGCATTCAGCTTATCGATGATGTTCTTCAGCCTACGTACCCAAAGCTCTCAGCAGGCAGCCGAGCTCTCAGGTATGGCTCAGTCATTCGGCTATCTTCTAGCTGCCATTGGCCCTGCATTATTTGGCATGCTGCATGATGTCACACATAGCTGGACCGTTTCCTTGTGGATGCTTATTATTGTAGCCGGCCTTATTTTTGTGTTTGGACTCGGGGCTGGGAAGAAGAGATTTGTTTAGTTTAGTTTGTGTGCCTGGCACGCCCCGATGTTTGTCGAAGTGCCTGGCACTTCGACAAATTTAGACACCGTTCGGGGAGTGACAGGCACCTTCCCCTTTCCTGGCACCTTTCCTAGCCACCTACCTAAGTATGCTGCGCGTGGCTGAGCGTCTGCTCTAAGAGGTTCATGACATGCGCGTCATCAGGAGAATAATAGATCGTCGTGCCGGCACGTCTGGTTTTAACGAGACGAAGGTGCTTTAAAAAACGCAGCTGATGCGAGACGGTTGATTGCTGCATATCAAGTCTCTGGGTGATCTCATTTACGGAGCATTCCTTTTGATAAAGAAGATGCAAAATTTTTATTCTCGTTGATTCAGAAAGCGCCTTAAAAATTTGGGCGACATCCGTAAGTGTTTCTTCACTGAGAGCTTCTAAATCATTCATAGCTTTTTGTTCTTCCATTTGTTTCACCTGACTTTACGATATTCTGGAAAAATCAGTGCTGATGGCTGTGTTCATGCCCGCCTTGCAATTCCGTACAGATCAGCTGATCGTTATGATCATTAGTCGAGTCTTCAATTTGAATAGTCGTGTGCTGTATGCCGCAGCCACTAAGTACGGCCCTTATGTTTTCTAATACAGACTGGCTGTCTTTCATCTGTAATTCATCATCCAGCACCGCGTGACAGGTTAAAATATGTTTGCCGCTTGTCAGTGTCCAGCAATGAAGATCATGCACGCCTTTTACACCAGACACTGTTTTAATCTTCGAGCTGATATCTGTGATATCTATTCCCTTAGGAGTCGCCTGCATTAAGATATGAAAGCTTTGCTTCGTTATATTCCACGCACTAAAAGCGACAAGGACAGCAATCAGAACACTTAAAAGCGGATCAATAAACTGCCACCCTGTGAAGGAAATTACGATGGCTGCAATAATGACACCTGCTGACGCCCCTAAATCACCCATAACATGAAGAAGTGTTGCCTTAACGTTAAGGTTCTCTTCTCCTCCATTTAATCGGAAAATAATAAACAAATTGACGACCAAGCCAATTCCCGCTCCAATCATCATGCCAATGCCACCGACCGATTCTGGCGATAACATCCGTTGAACGGCTGAATACAAAATCCAGATCGTTATGGCTACAAGCGTTAAGCCGTTGATCGCTGCAGCAATAATTCCGGCTCGCTCATACCCGAACGTCATTTTCTGGTTTGGCGGCTTTTCTGCCTGCACCAAAGCAAACCAAGACAGCCCAATCGCTGCAACATCCGTTGCCATGTGCCAAGCATCAGCCAGGAGAGCCAGACTGTTTGAAATGAGTCCAAAAACAATTTCCGCCACCAATATAATCATGGCTAAAAAGAAAACCTGTTTCATTTTTCCTGCTGGCGCATGACTGTGAAACAGATCACTGTGATCATGATCGTGGTCATGGTTATGCCCCTCATCATGTGAATGTGTGTGTGCCATTTAAAGTTACCCCTTTAAAATCCGTTTAATTCAATATATGATAATATGTTCATATATAAACTGTAATGCAATAAAAAGGCGCTGTCAACTCATTAAATGTACACAATCAGCCAATAAAAAATGGCTGCCAAAATAAACGGGACAATGGTGTGTTTCAGCTTGTAGGCTGAGTAATCCATAATTTCCATCCCCATTATTTTTGATATGGTAACAGTACCTCCACATAATGGAGAAATTAAGGCGCCAACCGTTCCACTGGCAAAAATGACACCGATCATCAGCGGCAGGGAAATGTCGGCACTTTGAGCCATTGATACGCCGATCGGCATCAATAATCCCCATGATCCCCAGGAAGATCCAATGAAATAAGCAATGATGGACCCTATGATAAACACCGCCGGCGGGACGATGCTTGCCGGAATCCACCCCAATGATGCCGTGACAAATTTAGCAAATCCAAGATCATCCGAGGCAGACGTGACACCCCAGACAAGCGCAAATAATACAATCGCCGGCATGAGCGTATTGCCGCCTGTAAAGAAACCATCCAGCAGTTGCTTGAGTGGGTACTTTTGAATAAGTAAGAAAATAAAGGTGAGGATGACCGCAATAACGATTCCTGACAGCATCATTTTAGAGATATCCGAATGCGTAAAAGCATTTAATATAGCATGTGTTTTTTTATAGCCGTCCCAGAAAGAGAGAAAAATAATTAAAATTAATGCCATGGAAAGCGGAAAAACAAGGTTAAATGCTTTAGATTCCATCTCTTCGTCCATTCTTTCCTTGCTTTCTTTTTTAGGGACTTGATCCTGCTGGGTTTTTTTAAAATGAGGATGCCCGAATATACTATATACAATAGACAGTGTAATGACTGCGATCGAGAAAAAATTAAAAGGAATGCTTTTCAAAAAAAGGTGATAGGGATCCTGTTTAATACCCAGATGTTTGACAGACAAATCGATGGTCGACGTCATGTATCCTATAAACGCGGTACCAATTGGAATAAGAGCGATAACCGGTATGGCTGTTGTTTCAATGATAAAGCTTGACCTTTTTTTAGCAATATTGATTTTCTCGCCGAGCGCTTTCACAATTGGGCGCCACCGTCACAATTCTAAGGTTAGGTGAAATAAATGTTCCGGCAATCGTCAGCCAGATAAGCAAAATCGTTTGCTTCTTGGTCTTAATCCTGTTTGCCATCAGATCAATAAAACCTTGAATACCGCCTGTGATACTAGTTAAATTGACAAGCCCTGAGAAAAGGTATAAAAAGCCGATAACATACAGCTTGCCTTGATTAGCAAGGTTTTGTATCACGTAGGTCACCGCCTGCTCGAGACCTCCTAAAAGCGTTGGCTGTACGAGATATGAAGCAGCGAGCAGTCCAACTGTCAGCCCTGCAATAACCTGCTTCGACCACATCGCAATCGGAATAATTAAGATAAGCGGTATAACAGAATACCAATGCGTCATAGCCCACACTCCCTTTAAAGATAGGGTTAGTGTTGTATTAATCACAAAAATGTATGTAAAAATCTCACGTGTAATGGTTAAAAAAAACCAAGACGTGGGTTTGATCAGCGTTGTCATTTGACGTGACGAAATTAGCCAATCTTCCTTCAGTTGGTGCACTGCAGAGTCTCGCTTAGATCACTGATGTAGCCACTGAAAAAGTCTATATAAAGGTTACCCGTGTTCACTCGGATATGGTGTTGCTGGAAATTTGGGACGTCACGTGGAAAGCTGATGGCCGCTGAATCATATCTATAGCCTCAAATGACTTCCAAAAGCCTCTGCAGGACTACAAACACGTTGATTGTAGCGGATGGCGCGAGACTCCGGCGGGATCAGCACGCGTCCGAAGATCCACTTTGGCTCACAAAGAAACCACGCCAAAGTTAGCTGTGGCCGTGCCCGTGGAAAGCGAGCAGCCTAGAGCGGAAATCAACAACCACAACGACACCGGGGGGATTTTTCAAGGGTATCATCAGCCATCCACCGTTAATCCTGCAGTTAATAAAAGCCCGATTGGATCAATCATCCAATCGGGCTTTTAGCTATTAAACGACATCGTATCCTTGCTCTTCAATCGCTTCCTTCATTTGATCCATTGATACTTTTTCCTTATCGTAATTCACATCTACTTTACCAGTATCTAGATCAACCTTAACGTCTTCCGCTCCGGATTCTTTTAATGCTCCTTTTACTGAAGCCTCACAGTGTCCGCAAGTCATACCTTTAACCTCTAATGTTGCTGTTTCCATATCTGCATTCTCCTTTTTAAAAATTAATAATCAATGACAGGTCATTCCTGCGCAGATTTTCATTCTCGCTTATTATACCTTTACCCTCTTTAACCGTAATGCATTCGCTACAACGGTAACAGAGCTGAACGCCATTGCTGCTCCTGCAACCCATGGTGCAAGTAGTCCAATCGCAGCAATTGGTATGCCGATTGTATTGTAGAAGAGTGCCCAGAATAAATTTTGGCGAATATTTTTCATCGTCTGCCGGCTGAGCGAGATCGCTTTCGGAATGTGTTCAAGATCACCGCCAACTAAGGTGACGTCAGCTGTTTCAATCGCAACATCCGTCCCCGTGCCAATGGCCATCCCGATATCCGCTGCAGCAAGTGCTGGTGCATCATTGATGCCGTCTCCCACCATCGCTACCTTTTGACCTTTTGCCTGAAGCTCTTTTACTTTTTCCGCCTTATTCTCAGGCAGAACTTCAGCGAAGACATGATCAATGCCTGCCTGTTTGGCAATCGCCTTGGCTGTTCGTTCATTGTCACCAGTGACCATATATACCTCAAGACCTAATGCTTTCAATTGTTCAACTGCCTGCTTAGAAGATTCTTTAATCGTGTCTGCAACTGCAACGATCCCTCTGATGCTGGTGCTCTCCCGCAATAAACATGGCTGTCTTTCCTTCTGACTCCAATGTCTTCATCTGATCTTCGTGCGTCTGAAATGAAATTCCACGTTCGTTCATTAGCTTACGTGTCCCGATCAGAATCTTTTTGCCGTTGACGTCCGCCTGAATGCCATAGCCTGGAATCGCTTCAAAATTCTTAACTTCAGCCTGCCCCGCAATTTGAGTGTTTTCATAGTTCACGATCGCCTGAGCAAGCGGATGTTCAGACGTTTTTTCAGCAGCACTTACCTCTAATAATAGTTGTTCTTGATCTTCATTAAATGCAATAAAGTCAGTGACTTCGGGTTTCCCCTTCGTTATCGTTCCTGTTTTGTCCAGTAAAATCGCATCTAGCTTGTGTGTTGTCTCCAAGTACTCCCCGCCTTTAAAGAGGACACCGAGCTCTGCTCCCTTTCCTGTACCCACCATAATGGAGGTTGGCGTGGCAAGTCCCAGGGCACATGGACAGGCGATCACGAGAACCGCAATTCCTGCGTCCAAAGCTGCTGGCCACTGACCGGGTGAAACAACTGTAATCCATATGAGAAAAGTAACAAAAGCAATCCCTACGACAATTGGGACAAAGATTCCCGAGATGACATCCGCCATTCTTTGGATAGGGGCTTTGGTTCCCTGCGCTTCTTTTACAATTTTTACGATACCAGCCAGAGCCGTATCCTTACCGACTTTTTCCGCTTTAACCTTAAGTGTTCCGTTTTTGTTAATCGTCGACCCAATAAGACTGTCGCCCTCTGTCTTTTCAACTGGGATCGATTCGCCGGTAATCATCGATTCATCAATCGCTGAGCGGCCATCAATAACGCTGCCATCAACAGGAATTTTTTCGCCTGGTTTAACAATCAGAATGTCTCCAATGACAACCTGATCAACCGGTATACTCATTTCTTTTTCATCACGAATGACCGTCGCTTCTTTCGCTTGCAGGTCTAACAACGACTTAATGGCCATGGTTGTACGACCCTTTGACCGGGCTTCAAATAATTTCCCTAACAAAATCAAGGTGATCAAAATCGCACTCGTTTCAAAATATAAATCTGGATTAAAGGATGGCTCAATAACCGACCGGATCACACCATACAGGCTGTAGAGATAAGCAGCAGATGTTCCCAGAGCAACGAGCACATCCATGTTTGCACTTTTATTTTGCAGCGCTCGGAATGCACCAACATAAAATTGACCGCCAATATAAAATTGAACAGCACCGGCAAGTATAAGCTGGACCCATTCGTTTTCGAAGATGGCTGGCATTGGTAATCCTGTAACCTGCGCAATCATCATATATACAAAAGGCAGGGTTAACACCGCTGAGATCACAAATTTACGGAGCTTTTGCTGAAATTCCTGCTCTCTATAATCTTCCTGCTCTGCTGAATCTTTTTTTGGAATAGCCTCATAGCCGAGTTTTTTCACTTTTGCAGTAATATCGTCTTCTGACACACTTCCGGCAAGATATTCAACCTTTGCAGACTCTGTTGCCAGATTAACTGTGGCCAGCTCAATGCCGGTCATTTTATTTAATACCTTTTCAATACGCTGAGAGCAAGAAGCGCAAGTCATTCCCCTAATATCAAATTCCGCTTTCTCTGGACGAACACCGTAGCCGATTTTTTCAATACGTGCCACAATGTCTTCCGTCTGTTTTTTTTCAGGATCAATCGTAACCTTTGCACTTTCTAAAGCCAAATTGACGTTTGCCTCAACGCCATCCATCTTATTTAATACCTTTTCAATACGGGCCGAACACGCTGCACATGTCATCCCGGTAATATTAAGCGAGAGTTCTTTTGTCTCTGGCACAGCTGTCACCTCCCGGCCAAATCTATTTCGTAAATTGCTGCATGACTTTTAAAAGTTCATCAATATGATGATCGCCATTGCCTTCCATAATCGCATGACTGACACATGATTTCGTATGCCTCTCCATAAGAGAAAAGCCCACTTTCTTAAGAGCCGCTTGGATCGCTGATATCTGGATAAGGACATCAACACAATAGCGGTCATCTTCAACCATTTTTTGAATTCCTCTGATCTGTCCTTCTATCCGTTTCAAACGGTTAATCATCTGTTGTTTTTCCTGATCCGTTCGGGGGACAGCTGGTTTTTTATCGGGCTGCATTAAATCTTCAATTTGTTTATCGTCCATCAATATCACCTCGGCTTATAATCACAGTATACCCCCGTATAGTATTCTGATCAACTTATTTACCTCTTAAGTTTTGATGTTATTTATTATTAAATATAAGCTTTATGTTTAAAAAAAATGATAGATCGCTTGGTTTTTATTCGCAAGTTTAAATTTACGGGCAGGGGGTATAGCTGAACCATGACTTTTTTAAAAGGAGTGAGAGCAATCGATACGATCAGGATTATATCTTATATTACAATTATTATCGGCATCATATCTGCCTTGGTGATCCTTATAGACGTGATGAAAAACCCTCAGCCGATGACCATTATGAATATTGTTTGGCCGATTCAGGGTCTTTATTTAGGACCATTCGCCATCTGGTTTTACTGGGTGATGGGCCGGTCAAAAGCAAACAGCAATCATAGCGATCATGATCATGAGCACGATCATAGCTCACATGAAGGGCACGACCACGAAAGCATGCATGGCGATAAACCGTTTTGGCAAAGTGTCTTTGTTTCAACAAGTCATTGTTCCAGCGGGTGTACCATGGGTGATGCCGTTGGCGCACCATTTGTCCTGTTAACCGGACTCACCATAGCCGGATCAACTCTTTTTGCTCACTATACGGTTGAATTTATTCTTGCTTATATTTTCGGGGTCTTTTTTCAGGTTTTTTCAATTGTCCCGATGGACCGGAAAATGGGTGGAAGCATGAGCTGGGGAAAAGGCTTTGTAGAAGCGATTAAAGCGGATACGCTGTCTTTGATTGCCTTTGAAATTGGCATGTTCGGCTGGATGGCTATCGCTCACTATCTATTGTTTACCAAACCGCCAGAACCGAACACTGCCATCTATTGGTTTATGATGCAGGTTGCGATGATCCTGGGGACAGCAACAAGCTACCCAGCAAACTGGCTTCTCGTCAAGGGAGGCATCAAGGAAGGGATGTAGTTGTAGTTCGTGCCTGTCACGCCCCGGAATATGTCGAAAAACGTCGAGGCATTCACATGCCCCGGCGTTTTTTGATTTGATTAATTTCTGCTCCACATAATGCACACTTTCCTCCTTTCTGCTTACTTCTGTGACTTAAATCCTATCGTAAATTCGCTTTGAAAAATGATATGATAGGAACAGTGTTCGTACCTCTAAGATTAGAACAGCAAGAGAAAGGATCATTGCAATGACAGGAAAAACACATATTATTGCTGGATTGGCTGCTGGAGAGGCAGCTCAATTCTTTTCAGACATGTTTCCAAACAACCCGTTTTTTCTTGGCGCCTGCATAATCGGCGCAATTATTCCGGATATTTGCCATACCGGATCGAAAATCGGCCGCAAATTGCCGCTGCTTTCCCACATTATCCGCCTATTGTTTGGTCATCGGACAGTCACGCATAGCCTGTTGTTTATGATTGCTCTGGGTGCTGTTTTATCATTTTTTTCAGTCCCAACTGGTATACGCTCCGGCCTTCTCATCGGTATTGCCAGTCATTTATTACTTGATGCAGCAACTACCAGAGGCATCGCCTTTCTTTGGCCGATTAAGCTTAAGGTCAGACTGCCGCTTTATACCCGGACTGGCGGATCTGTCGAACATGTTTTCATGATACTCATTACACTCGCTACGCTTTATATGGGGTATACGATGTATTTAAGTTAGGTTAGGTGCCTAGGTTAGGTGCCTGTCACGCCCCGGTTTTTGTCGAATCCCCCTGAGCGTTAATATCTATATAAAAAGATGGCAGCCGATAATTAAGCTGCCATCTTTTTGCTTCATTTAAACTTTATGCCAAAACACATTTAGACGCTAATAAAGGCCTTGTATGCTGCGATTTTCTTCTCGAGCATTTTATCTGTCGTTACTAAATTACTTAGCTGTGCTTGAATTGAGCTGCGATGATCTTCAAGTAGCTTTAAACGTGCATCCGAGGTTTGATCGCCTTCTTTATATAATCGGGCATATTCTCTTATTTTCATAATTGGCATCTGAGTTTGCCTTAATTTCATCACGAATTCAAGCCATTTTATGTGATTATCATTATAAATTCTCTCGCCGTGCTGGCTGCGGTCTGGCTCTATTAGCTGTTCCTTTTCATAATACCGCAACGTGTGGGTACTTACTTCTAGTAATTTAGATGCTTCACTGATTGAGTACATACTTTTCCTCCAGATTCCTCTGTTTAACCTCAGCAGATTATGATTTGACTTAGAGTTCACTCTAAACATTATAATAACACCATATCAACTGAATAGGTAAACGAATTAAAAATCAAGGAGGCAATCAAATGAAATACTCAGTAATCACAGGTGCCAGTTCAGGGATCGGCTACGAAACAGCTCTTGCTTTGGCGGCTCGCGGAAAAAACTTAATTATTGCTGCACGCCGAGAAGATAAACTTGAAGAATTAAAGTCAGAGGTTGCGAAAATCAATAAGGATTCTGATGTCGTTATTCGAACCACTGACCTGTCCATTCCAGACAATGCCTATAAGTTTTACGAAAGTCTCAAGGATTTTCAAATTGAAACCTGGGTTAACAATGCAGGGTTTGGTAATTTCGCTTCAGTAGCTGAACAGAACCTGGATAAGATTGGGGATATGCTTCATTTAAACATCGAAGCTTTAACAATCCTCTCCTCTCTTTTTGCCAGAGACTACGAAAACATTGAAGGAACTCAGCTTATTAATGTTTCCTCAGGCGGCGGTTACACGATTGTTGCCGATGCAGTTACCTATTGTGCGACGAAATTCTACGTTAGTGCCTTTACTGAGGGTCTTGCTCAAGAGCTGAAAGGAAAAGGCGCTAAAATGCAGGCAAAGGTGCTCGCTCCGGCAGCAACAGAGACAGAATTCGCTCAGCGCTCAATGGATCTTGATAATTTCGAATACGAGGGCTCTATTCCAAAATTTCACACAGCTAAACAAATGGCTGGTTTTATGCTTGATTTGTATGACAGCGATAAAGTGGTTGGCCTTGTTGACGGCATTACCTATGAATTTCAACTCAAGGATCCTAGTTTACCCATACGTGGATCGTAGGAGATAAAGGAAAGGGGGTGCCTGTCACGCCCCGGTCTATGTCGAAAGCTGTCACAAAAAAGCTGGGAGAGAATTGATCTCTCCCAGCTTTTTTAAGTTTCCGAAATGTCTTTTGGAAGGTTCAACTGCCATGACACACCAAACTTATCTACTACCCATCCGAATTTCTGACTAAAAGGGTAAGCATCCATTGGCATGAGAATACTCCCGCCTTTTGCCAAATTTTCATAAAGCCGATTCACTTCTTCTTCAGAATCACATTCAATAAACAAAGATATTGAGGGTGTAAAAGAAAAGTCGTGCTTAACAGCGCTATCAATGCACATAATTTCCTGCCCTTTTAATGAAAATACCGCTTGCATGATACTTCCTTCTTCACCTGCTTCGTTTGCTCCATAACGTGCAACTCTAACAATTTCCGATTGTTCAATTAAAGAGGTATAGTAATTCATAGCTTCTTCCGCGTTTCCTTCGAACATTAAAAAAGGGGTAACTTTGCCCATTACGAATCTCTCCTTCCATTTAATTAACCTAATCACTGTCACAATTTAGAAAGTAATACTGATAGATCTAGACTCTCAGAGCGCGACTGTTCTACTTTTCCCGTTTTTAAATAACTTGCACGATACATTCTTTGCTAGCTTCAGTGTAAGAAAATCCAGGATTGGACCTTCTATTTCCTCATAAAATTGAAGAGAAAGCACTTTGTTATCTTGCTAATGCCAAGACAAAACTACTCTTAAACTATCTATTCTTCACATTGCAAATTTCTCCTGCCTAGGATTTTGGGTCATACCCTCTTTCTCTTAAGAATATCGACTTAACTAGACAAATTTCCCGGGAAATTTGTCGCTGGGTAATTACATTCTATCGGTAAACCCTAAATTAGATCTCATTTCTTTGTTTATTATCCCTAAACGTCTTACTAAAACGATATCACGCCACACGATTAATTTATTTTAATGTTCAGATATATGTATCAATTAAAATAAAAAGCCGCTTCTTTTAGAAAGCGGCACAAAAAAGGGTGTTCATTTAAGCTAACGAAAGAAATCCCCAAATGGATCACAGTGCCTGTGATCACAGTGCCTGTCACGCCCCGGAATTCCCCGGATTTTGTCGAAAGCTCACACGCTCACACGCGGCCATGAAACTTCATAAAAAACCCCCAAAGGAACAATGTTCCCTTAGGGATTCCGTTAGTTTTGATCTTTGTTCAATCGCTTTTTATTTCGTCGTCTCATAAATAATTCATAAACGAGGGGCACGATAATCAAGGTTAACAATGTAGAGCTTGTTATACCGCCAATAACTGAAATGCCTAACCCCTTAGAAATTAATCCCCCATTCCCTTCAAGGCCGATCGCAAGCGGCAATAGAGCACCGATTGTTGCAATAGCTGTCATGAGAATCGGTCTTAAGCGAATGGATGCCGCATCAAGGATTGCTTCTCTTGTTGGCAGGCCTTCTTTTTCCTTGCGAATAACCCTGTCAATCAACACGATGGCGTTGGTGATGACAATACCAATCAGCATAAGCGCACCGATCATTACAGAAATACTTATGGTTTCACCTGTCAGGAACAGCCCTACAAATGCACCGATAATGACAAATGGCAGCGAGAAAAGAATCGCTAATGGTGCGAGTGCACTGCCAAATGTGATCACTAGAATCAAGTAGACAATCGCAATGGCAGCGAGCATTGCCAAGCCAAGCTGTTTAAAGGAACTGTTAATGTTTTCAGTAACGCCGCCCATGGACGTTTTCACGCCAGAAGGAAGGTCTAATTTGTCCACTTGTTTTTGCACAGTTGAACTCACTGAAGAAACGTCTTTCGATGTCACCTGACCTGTTACACTGGCATATATATCACCATTTTTACGCGTAATTGTATCGGAGGTTTCCCCCTTTTCCACCTTGGCGACATCTGATATTTTTACAGATTTGCCCAGTGGTGACTGGATCTTATTATTTGTTAAGTCATTAATGCTGTCATAATTCTTCGTATCACTCTCAAGATACACATTAACGTCTTTTCCATCTTTCTTAATGGTCGTCAGCACCTGCTGTTGATTATTCTGACCGAGTGAAGCACCAATTTGGGCAGTGGTCAAACCGAGCTGGGCTAATTTTTTTTGGTCCACGTTTAATGTGTATTCCACATAGTTCTTAGATAAAGAAGAATCGACATTTTTAAGATTTTTATTCTTCTTCATTATCCCTTGAATCTTATTAATGACCGGCTTAATCTGATCGATATTGTCGCCAAATGCCGTGACGGTTAAATTATTCGAACTTCCAGTAGATGAGAAATCCATTGTTCCCCACGTACCTTTGTCTGTCATCTTTTTAAGATGGGCCATGACTTTATCCTGTTCAGCTGTGAAATTCGGTGTCTTATCATTATACTGAACATAGAATAAGGCATTGTTACTCTCCCCTTGTCCCATAGCCATCGGATTGCTTCCGCCAATGGAATATTGGATGGTCTTGACATTCTTTCGGCCGTTAAAATATTTCTCAGCCTCAGTTCCAACCTTCTTAACATCCGCAAGTGTTTCACCAGGTCCCGGACTGTAAGTTGCGGCCACCATTTTTTGCTGATCGGAACCAATGAAGCTGACTCCGATAAATGGCACAAGACATAATGAACCCACAAGCAGCAATACAGCTGCAATCGACGTGATCCATTTATGATTTAAACTCCAGTTTAATACTTTCTTATAAAACCCAGCCGCTTTCGAGGGCTTTGGCTCATGCTTTTCTTTTATCTTTAATCCTTTTTTAAAGAAACTGTGGGCAAGCATTGGAACAATGGTTATCGCCACAAGTAAGGAAGCAAGTAAAGAAAACACGATCGTTAAAGCAAATGGTAAAAAGATCTGACCAATCATTCCTGTTACTAGACCCATCGGCAGGAATACCGCAATCGTTACAATCGTTGAACTCATGATCGGCATAAACATTTCTCGGGTTGCCGCACTTATTAGTTCTTTTCCCTGTAGCTTTTCGCCAGGAAGTGACATTCGCCTATAGATATTTTCGATAACAACTATGGAATCATCAACCACCCGGCCAATGGCAACCGTCATTGCACCAAGCGTCATGATATTTAATGTAATATTCATTTGTTTTAAAATGATGATGCCTATTAACAAAGATAAAGGAATGGACACGACGGAAATCAGCGTCGATTTGAAATTCCTTAAAAATAGCAAAATGATAATCATTGCAAAAATCGCACCAAGAATGGCTTTTTCAAGCATCGCTCTGACCGAGTCTTTAATCGGTTTTGACTGATCCATTGTTGTCGTAATGTGCAAGCCTGGATTTGCTTTCTTCAGCTTGGTCATTTCATCATTTACAGCATTTCCAACATCTACTGTATTTGCATCAGATGATTTAACGACTTGGATGGCTATTGATGGTTCACCGTTTGTCCGGCTGATCGACTCTGATTTTCCTGCACTTTTTATTTGGGCAAGATCACCAAGCTTAACAGTCGGCAGTTTCCCGCCAGTGGCCGAGCCCGCTGATGATGGGCGTGATGCTTGTGAAGCTGCAGATTGACCTTGTGCTTGGCCTGCCCCGCTTGCCCTGCAGTGATAGGAAGATTTTTTAAATCCTCAACACTTGTAAACTTCCTGCCAATCACAACAGATTGCTGTGAATCTTTGAAATTATAAAGGCCTAGTGGATAGGAAACATTATCGCCTTGAATGACGTTTTGCACCGTTTTTTCATCTAACCCATATTTCTTTAATTGATCCTGCTTAAACGTAAGATCGACTTCATTAACTTCCTGACCTGAGACATCAACTGCCGAAACGCCTTCAATTCCTTTTAAGTTAGGAACCAATTTTTTATTTACTGTATCGGTAAGCTTGGCAAGAGAATGATCAGGATTGGAAACACTTAACGTAATAATAGGAAAAGCGTTAATGGACATCCGTGTTACTTTAGGATTTTGAACGTTATCGGGAAATTTAATGTTGCTTATGGATTCTTTTAATTTCGTTTCTGCTTTATCCAGGTCTGTATCAAATTTAAATTCAACTTGAACCGACGAGGCATTTTTGTATGAACTGGACGAAACCGTATCAACGCCTGCAATATTTTGAACAGCCTGCTCGATCGGCTGAGTGACTGCTTGATCAACTTCCTCTGGAGTCGCTCCAGGATCTGCTGCAGAAACCGTCATTACCGGTGTCGTGATATTCGGTAAGGTTTCCATTTTCATTGTTGTAGCTGAATACAACCCTGCCACCACCACAATAAGTGTCAAAAGCCATAGTGCAAATTTGTTATTTAAAGAAAACTGGATGATTCGCCGCATGTTTGTTTTTCCGCCTTTCTAACTGATTGACCGACTAGTCACAACAAAAACACTACCTGACCAATCAGTCAATGTCAATATTAACTTTTTAAATAACCGATGATCTGTTCTAAACTCTTTGTTTACAGCCAGATAAATTGGTAGATTGTCTAACGATACATTTTGAGTTACAATAGAACCGACTGGTCATTATTCTTATTAGTTGTGGAGGCTAGTACCAAATGAAAGAAAAAAAGAAATTAATTATAGAATCTGCAATAAAATTATTTGCTGAACATGGCTTCTATAATACGAGTGTTCAGGAGATTGCAACCCATGCAAATGTATCAAAAGGGGCGGTCTATTTATATTTCAAATCGAAGGAAGAGCTGCTCTTAAATATTTTTTATTATTATTCAGATATCATTAGGGAAAAAGTGAATTCTGCTGAAAATCTTAACATAAACCCGAAAGAACTATTAATAAAGCAAATCGAAATTCATTTGGAAGAGATTTTTAAGCACAGTGAATTTTTCATCATGCACATGCGTGAACAGGCTTTACCCTTCCATAATGATTTGCACAAATTCATGAAAAAAATAAGGACCGAAACACTTTCTTCATATAAAGTACGAATAAAAGCTCATTACGGCGATATTGCTGAGCCATATATTATCGACCTGTGCCTATTATTAGACGGCCTTATTCAAACCTATGTGAAATTATTTATTATCGATCAAATAAATCTGGACTTTCATACGCTTGCCACGTATATTGTTCGCCGATTCGATGATATCGTTACATGGGCTCGCTCAATCTGATGAACCCCCTCTTCTTGAATGGAGAAATGAAGATCACCGGTGTGAATGACCCGGGTGACGAGGATCATCTTACCCTCCATGATGTCCAACTAGCGCTTGATAAAATAAAAAATGCGGTAACAGGAAAGCGAAAACGCCGAAGAGTTCACTGCATCGGTAGAATTCATTGAAAGCGAAATGCAGAACGAAAATCCAAGACCGGTCATTATTCAAGGCATGCTGGCTAATCTACAAGGTCTGGCTTCAATTAACGATGAAAAAAGAACCATCGCAACTTATTTTAATGTGAAATGTATATAGAAGACAGCATTCATCCGCTAATGGGTCCTCTTATACAAGTTAAAAGGTTGGAGCATACGCTCCAACCTTTTTTAAATATATAATTGCTGATTGTTATGCAGCTTTCTTCGTTCGCTTATAGGGCTTAATGAAGAACGAAAGGACTAGTCCCACGATAGCAATTAAAGTCGCCACCATGAACGCCTCATTTATGCCATGAATCATAGCATCAGAGGTAAACTTGGCTTTTGCTGCCGCCATTGACAATCCTTTTGGCGGATTATTATTGCTTAAATAATTCGTTGTGCTGTTTGACATGACCGTAACAAGCAGAGCTGTTCCGATCGCCCCGGCCACTTGACGCATCGTATTATTCATAGCCGCGCCATGAGGGATTAAATGCTGTGGAAGCGAATTAAGCCCTGCTGTGGAAATAGGCATCATAACCATTGCGATCCCCAGCATTCTGACGGCATAGACTGTGGCGATGAAAGTAAACGATGTCGATGCTGTTATATCGCTTAACATCCATGTCATCGCTGCCAGATCCGCGAGACCAATTAAAGCTAATAACCTGGCACCAATTTTATCAAACAATCTTCCGGCAATAGGAGACATAACACCCATCGCGAGCGCTCCAGGCAATAACAATAGCCCCGACTCAAGCGATGTAAAGCCTCGCATGGTTTGCATATAGATTGGCAGAAGCAATTCTGCTCCTAGCATTGCCATCATCACAATCATGTTAATAGCTGTTGTTAATGGAAAGACCTTGTTTTTAAACACTCTGAACTCAAGCATAGGCGTTTTCAAAATTAGCTGCCGCCAAATGAATACGATCAAAGCTACCCCGCCAACAATTAAACTGATATAGACTTCCTTGCTTCCCCATCCGTTGCTTCCTGCACTGCTTAACCCATAAAGCAGTCCTCCAAAGCCGAACGTGGATAAAATAATCGATATAATATCAATTTTAGGCTTCGTAAGCTTCGTGACATTCTTAAGCATGAAAATCGCAAATATAATGTCTATCACAGCGATCGGGAAAATAATATAGAATAATAGTCTCCAAGAATGGTGTTCTACCAACCATCCTGATAACGTTGGCCCAATTGCAGGCGCGAAAGCAATAACTAACCCGACCATTCCCATAGCCTGCCCGCGTTTTTCAACTGGGAAAACCGTCAATAGAACCGTCTGCATCAGCGGCATCATGATCCCAGCACCGGCAGCCTGAATGATCCTTCCTGTCAACAAAAACTGAAAGTTAGGTGAAAAGGCAGCCACTAACGTCCCAATAGCAAAAAGACTCATGGCCGTTATGAAAAGCTTTCGGGTGCTGAATGTCCCGATAAGAAAGGCAGTAATAGGAATCATAATTCCGTTTGTCAGCATAAATGCTGTGGTCAGCCATTGGGCTGAGCTTGTTGATATATCCAAATCACTCATAATTTTTGGTATCGCTGTGTTCAATAAAGTCTGATTTAGAATCGCTATGAATCCCCCAAAGAGCAACACCGCAACAAGCGGAATTCTGCTTTCACTTGGCAAAGGTTGATTCTTCACATCGCTGTTCATCTATTTACACACTCCTCATTCACTATGTGTTAGTCCCCAGAACAATATAATACCGACTGGTCATAAACTGTATTATAAGTGACCGGTCGGTCATAGTCAACTTATTAAGTCTATTCTTTACGGATTCACTAAAAAGAGGTGCCTTTAATAAAAAGGCACCTCTTTGCGTGATATTATAGATCGCGTAAATTGTATAGGATTTATCAGTCGGTTTCTATTTGCTTGTCTATTTTATCTTTTTCCTCTTCCCACCATAAATTATCTTCATGGTCTTTCAAAGCACCTTTCACTTCATCCTGCCCCTCTACAGCCGGCGGTGAACCGCGCAACGGTTTTCCTGAAGGGTCTTTGACAAAAAACGTGACAACGACAATACCAATCAGTGAAACAAAGATCAGGTAATACGCCGGAATAAGATTCGTCATTGTTAAATTAATCAACCAGGCAATAACCAACGGAGCGGTTCCGCCAAATAGTGATGCTGAGAAATTATAAGTAATAGCGAGCGCTCCATATCTTACATCCGTGAAGAACAGCGACGGCAGCACTGACGGCATGGTTCCCTGGAAAGAGGCCAAAAAGACAGCCAAAATCATTAACCCTAGAAAGACCAGCCAATTATTCCCGCTTCCGATTAGTAAAAACGCCGGAACAGATAGCAGGACTAAACCGATTAAGCCCCCTTGGATAATCCGTTTACTGCCTATCCGGTCACTAAAGTAACCCATCATTAAGACAATTGGTATCATAATAAACATTACGATTAGAATAAGCAGAAGCCCTTTGGTATCACCATAACCAAGAACAGCATGCAAATGAGAAGGCATGTAGGATAGAACCGTGTAATCGACAACATTATAGAAGAAAACCAGGATCATTCCAATAATCAGAGGTTTTCTGTGATAGACAAGAATATCTTTCATAGATACATGCTTCTTTTTATTCTCTTTGTCTTTTTCTAAGGCTTCAAAAGCAGGAGTTTCTTCTAAATTGCTTCGCAAATACAGGCCGATAATCCCGATTGGTGCAGCAACGTAGAATGGAATTCTCCAGCCCCAGGCAAGCATTGTGTCCGATCCTAAAATATAAGTAAGCAGTGTCACAATACCAGATCCAAAGATATAGCCGACTAAGGTGCCGACCTCCAGCCCGCTTGCCATAATCCCTCGTTTCTTATCCGGCGTTGATTCCGCAATAAATGTCATAGCACCAGAGTACTCTCCGCCTGTTGAGAAACCTTGCACTAACCTTGCCACAAGCAGGAGAATTGGCGCCGTTATGCCAATTGAAGAATAGCTGGGAATAAGACCGATACTCAAGGTGGCAAGCGCCATCAACACTAGCGTAACAGCCAGAATTTTCTTGCGCCCTAACCTGTCTCCAAGCATTCCAAAAAACATTCCGCCGACAGGCCTTACAAGGAAAGCAATCGCAAAAGTAGCAAACGTATAGACGAGCTGCGCGGAACCGGTCATCTCAGGGAAAAACACTTTACCGATTGTCGCTGCAAGATAAGAATATATACCAAAATCAAACCATTCCATAGCATTCCCAAGTCCGGTCGCCACAACTGCCTTTTTTGCTACTTTAGAATCAACTAAAGTAATATCATCTTTATGTAATTTCTCTTTCGGTTTTCTTTTTTTTAAACGTCCTGATTTCTTTTTGTCATTTTTATTTTCCGTCAAACTTTTAACCCTCCTTATGTAAGATCGTTGCCGTATGTTTGAGTACCTTAAATTATGCAGTGCTGATACTAGCGTTGGCTGGGGAACATTAAAATTGGGCGGTTATGGGGTTATAGACATTTATACCCCAATTCAAGTAAGACAAACCGAAATTAAGTGCATTTGCACCCCCTTTTTCTTCTCTAAAAAAGGATTCTCCATTATATATGTCAAATTGATTAAGTACAGGTAATATGAAAAAATTAAAAAGTGAGGGACAGCTATGATCAAAATCAGACGCGCAACAGTTGATGACATTCCAGGTATTACAAAGGTTCATGTGGATGCCTGGCAAACGACCTACAAAAATCTATTGCCTGAACCTATTTTACGCAGGCAGACCTATGAACGCCGTAAGCAGGCATGGACCTCAATTTTTGAGAAGTCTAAAGAACCCTATTTTCACTTCGTGGCAGAAAATGAAGAGGGAGAAATTATAGGCTTTATCGACGGCGGCATGGAAAGAACCGAAAAATATATGATTGAAGCAGAAGTTTATGCTTTTTATATTTTAGAAGGCAACCAAAGACAAGGGGTCGGAAGCCGCCTGCTTCATACATTAGTTTCTGATTTAAAAGCACATGGCTATACCTCACTCATGGTATGGATATTGGAAGACAACCCGTCCAGAAAATTTTATTTGGATCATAACGCGGAAATCATTGATAAACATTTCATTGCCGGGTACGGGGTAAACGAAGTCGCCTTTGCATGGAAGGATTTACGAGAATTTGATTAATTGTAGCAGTAATGGCATTTATAATTCTCCGGAACAAAAAGGACCCTCTTCATTATGGAAGAGGGTCCTTTTTTCACATTCTCGACTCATGATATAGTCCGCGTGTTTTATAAATAATTTTGCGGATGCTTTCATTGGATAGACTGTACTCTTGTTCTAAATCTTCAAGAGACCAGCCTTCTTTATATAAGCGGTATATCTCATTATTTCTTCGGGTAATCATTTGGCGTGAGCCGTTAATTTCCCCCCAGCCTGCTCGCTGATTGTTTTCCTTGGGAATATAGATAAGTTCACCCTGGATATATTTCTGCAGCTCCTTCAGCAAACTAAGGGGAAACACCTCTTTTCCGTTTTTGTATTCCAAAAATGACGTCCTCCTTATTATTAAGGTGTACGTGTCTATGCTTTTTCGTATTATTCATTTTCAAAGTCTCCCTTCGTTTGATATTAAAGAAAGCCTCACCAAAATGCGTAAGACTTACCTAAGTATAAGCGGATAGATATTATATGAAAAGATAAATTTTCAGATAATTTAAGGAGGCCGCATAGTAGCGGCCCCATGTTTGACGATGACTTCCGCTTACGCGGAAATCACCTCGTTAGACTTAATCAATTGAATCGCTCCTTTCTTCAGTGAATTCTGTCGGTCCGACACCCTTATTAACTCATATAAACGGCAAGCCGAACAAGTGAAAGAATGGTTATAATTATTCTTTACCTGGGAACGTGCCTGTTGGGAAAGTGCCTGTCACGCCCCGGTTTATGTCGAAAATTGTCAGTTACCCTTTAATGATCTATGCAGAAATAATTCGCCGTCGAGACAATAAAATTTGAACCCCAGTAGGACGACTGCAATGGCCAAAGCCAATTTCTTTTTCTGCTCATTATTAAGCTTTGTAAATCATCAGCAAGAACTCATGGCTTTAATCTGCAGCGTCTTTGTGATGTAAGGCTCAATTTGTCATTTCCGGAGCCTGTACGCTCGGCTGCATCTCGAATTCCGGCTTATCACATGCAGTGATTGGTCCTTTTTGAAAAGCCGTTTGATTAAATGTTTTAACAGGAATTTTCAACAATTATTCCTCAGAAAACTCAATCTCTTTTGTTTCCTTAACAGCAGCAAATTTACCCAGCACTGCATTATGATGACCAATAATTTGTTCTGCACTTAAAGATTCCGAATCCCATGTGCCGTGAGCATCTGAGACTAGTGTCACATTATAGCCGAGACTGTATGCTCGGCGGCAGGTGGTATCCACGCACATCTCGGTTTGATTTCCGGTAATCACGAGATTGCGAATGCCTTTTGCTTCCAACTCATCCTGCAGGCTGGTTTGATGAAAAGAATCCGGCGTCCATTTTTGAATAACTGGATCTCCCTCTTGCGGGCTTATGGACGGATGAATCTCCCAGAAGTTCGTGCCTTTCACCAGACCTCCGTCATTATGCTGGACATACATAACAGGCACATACGCTGCACGCGCCTTTCCGATTAAATCTTGGAGGTTTTCAATTAAACGTTCACTCTTATAAACCGGATTGCCTTCATCAAACATTTCGTTTTGCACATCTATGACCAGCAGCGCTGTCTCATTCATATTTACCTCTCCCTCTCAATTAATTGTATTAAAGACATATTCAACAGTTTTCATCAAAATCCTCTTTAAAGCGCAACCGAAAAATGATCGAGCCATGTGGTCTAAATCCAGAAAACAATCATATATCAATAACAAAATAGCAAAAATCAATATTTTTTTATTGAAATACGATAATATTTATGCTAAATTTCAAATGACTAAAATTAAATGAGGTGCTTTTATGAAACGCGGTTCAACACTCTTTTTAAGACTATCTGTTATCCTTATTGGACTTCCTATTCTCGCTTTATGCATATTTGTGGTGCCGAACCTCGCGAATTTCGCAGCAGAATTGTATCCGGATATGAGGTATATAAGATATCTCGTCTTTATCGTCCTTTACGGTGGAGCCATTCCTTTTTATCTTGCTCTGTATCATGCTTATAAACTTTTAAGCTATATTGACAAGAACATCGCTTTCTCGGATTTATCTGTAAGAGCTCTAAAAGCCATAAAATACTGTGCCATAATAATCAGTGGGCTGTATGTAGCAGGCTTTCCGCTCTTCTATCTCGTATCGGAGAAGGTGGACGCCCCGGGGGTCAACGTCATCGGAATGATGATTATTTTTGCTTCCCTTGTCATTGCCGTCTTCGCAGCTGTTCTTCAAAGGCTATTAAAAGAATCCATTGCTATAAAATCAGAAAATGATTTAACGATCTGAGGTGAAATGACATGGCGATTATTATCAATATTGATGTCATGCTTGCGAAAAGAAAAATGAGCGTCACAGAGCTTTCTGAGAGGGTGGGCATAACGATGGCGAACCTTTCTATTCTGAAAAACGGGAAGGCAAAAGCGGTCCGATTATCCACTTTAGAGGGGATTTGCAAGGCCTTAGACTGTCAGCCTGGCGATCTTCTAGAATACCGACGTGATGATGTTAGCCAAGATTAATAAATGGGAGACATCTCTTATTAGCGGCCTTCCTCAGCTCGTTCGTTTTGGCTGGGAGCAAGCCTTGTCCTGTGTGTTTCCGGTTGTTATTTTCATTTCTTTGGCTTTAACAAAAATTATCCCGCTCCCCATCCTGCCGCGTTATGACTGGCTGCTTATCATCTGCCTTCTGATGCAGTGGTGGATGGTGCGTTCCGGGCTTGAAACACGGGATGAACTGAAGGTTATCACATTGTTCCACCTTATTGGACTTGCGCTTGAATTGTTCAAGGTCCATATGGGTTCCTGGTCTTATCCAGGGGAAGGCTATTCAAAGGTCTTCGGGGTTCCTTTGTACAGTGGATTCATGTACGCAAGTGTCGCAAGTTACCTCTGCCAAGCGTGGCGGCGGTTTAAAGTTGAGCTGGTAAAGTGGCCGCGCCTATTGTTCGTTCTACCGCTTGCTGCTGCGATTTATTTGAATTTTTTCACACATCATTATTGGGTTGACATCCGGTGGTGGTTATCCGGACTTGTCCTTATTGTTTTTTGGCAATCATGGGTCACTTACGATGTTAATGGGACCCGTTACCGCATGCCGATTGCCCTTTCATTTGTGCTTATCGGGTTTTTCATATGGATAGCCGAAAATATCGCAACGTTCTTTGGTGCGTGGGAATATCCGAACCAAACCGGTGCATGGCATCTCGTGAATTTCGGAAAAGTAAGCTCATGGCTCTTATTAGTGATTATCAGTTTTCTGATCGTCGCAACGTTAAAACAGGTTAAAGAGAAGCAACCACTTAAAAGGAATTGAGAAGTTGCTAGAGTATCACCCAGGAAAAACTTCCTCTCAGCACTTCCTTTTCCAGTTGATTTTCGCACAAAAAAGAGGCTGAAATTAGGTTTCTATTTTCCCTGAGGAGATTTGATTATGATAGATTTTCTTAACGAAAGTTGAAAGGATTAGAATGGTATCGCCAAAATATAAAGATAATAGATTGACAAATTCAAAAATTCTATTAAAATGGAATAATTCCATCCTCAAGTCGTTTTACCTTTTAATTTCTCCAATTTAGCCACTCGAATAACACTCATTTATTTTAAATATCTTTCAAAAATTCAGTATTTCGTCTTATATTAAGGACTTTTTAAAAGACATGACCATTGGATGAAGGAGGATGCTATGGGATTTGAAAAAGAATACCAAGCCTTTATGAATGCTCACTTGCAGGCAAGGACCGGTGAACGGTTGCGGCGCTTACAGGAAGGTCACAGACATGCTGAAATGTTGTTTTTAAAGCAAGTGTGGTGGCCGTCATTTCATCACTTTCGGTATCTTCATCCAGAATATGAAGTCGATGATTTCAAAGGTGGCAAAAGGTATTTAGATTTTGCGTATATTCGTCCCGCCATCCAGATATGCCTTGAGATCGATGGGTACGGTCCTCACTTAAAGAACATAAGCAGATGGGAATTTTCCGACAGCCTGGAACGTCAAAACCAGTTGGTGATTGACAGGTGGACTGTCATCCGCTTTTCTTATGACCAAGTCAAAGATAACCCTCGCCGATGTCAACAAATGACTCAGCAAGTGATTGGCCGATGGCTGGGGGATGAACTGGATCAGACCACACTGTCCTTTGTCGAAAAAGAAGTGCTTCGGCTAGCGATTCGAAAAGGAGAAACCATATCTCCTGTTGAAGTCGAGAAGTATTTGCAGCTAAGTTATAAGACGGTAAAAAAAGTCCTCTCTCAACTCGTCGATAAGAAGATGTTGATTCCCGCCTCTGGGATGGTGAGGATCCGCTCTTATCGGTTGGGGGATCAGGTGAAGCGCCCGATTTGATAAATAGGTGGAGAAATTCCACTTATTGAGCAAATAAGAATGAAAATGGCTGAAATAGGGGGAGAAATTCCACTAATTAGATGAAAAAGTGCAAAAATAGGGGAGTTTAATTTGAATAAGTGGAAAATCTCCACTTATTTCCCCCGGATCGAGCCTCTATTCTGCATTTAACGGAAAAATCTCCACTTATTTGGTTATGCCCATATAATTGTGTAAAATGTTTAATACACCTTCGACAGAAAATGGCTTCGTTTCTTCTTCAGAGATAATGAAAAGTCCTCACGTGGAAGCAGCTCTGTAAGTTCATCAGGTAATTCCATTGAATGAATTTCGTTTAATGTTTGGCCAAAACAAACCCATTGAGCGGTTGATATTACAGTTTTATATCCATCTTGACTCTCTATAAAAGGATAAAGCGTGTATGTATAGTCTCCCTCTTTTGTCCATAAATTTTCTTTTAAAGTGGTAATAGGCGGTATAATCCCGTTAATTCCATAGAAATGAAGATAATATGGAACTTTAATACCTGCTGTCTCTATACTTCCTTTATTAAGTTTAAGAAAATACTTTTTATTATTTATATCATCTGCTTGGTAAACACTTGCATTGGGATCATTCCCGATTGGCAAAAACGCTATATTTTTAATAGACAATCCATAATGTTGCTGCAATACGCTCGTTATGGTATCTGAAGTTAAATGATGCTTTGCTAACATAGTGTTTCTCCTTAATAGACGATTTTTCTGCCCCGTCAATCTTCAAATCCAATAAACCTGGAGATTGATGACAGGCAGGCACCAAAGCAATTGCTCTATAAATTAAAGTTGAGGTGTGAGCCCCATTGCATTATGTTAATCTACAGCTTGCCCAAATTCTGATTGTAACTCTTTTCTTGGGTGTTATTGTCCCCATTAACTTAATAGCCCATGAATTACAACACGTTATTTCTCCCAAAGCTCAATCAGTCGACCGTCAGGATCTTTAATCCAAATAAACTTCCCAAATTCACTAATCTCTTTTTCCTTTGCAAGGGGTACATCAATACGTTCAAAATGCTTAATCGTCTCGTTTAGATCATGTACTTGGAAATTTAACATCACTTGTTGTTCTGTTGGAAAATAACTGTCTTTTTCGCTAAAGAAAGAAAAGATCGTCTCATTATCTGTCTCTGGTTTTATCACAGTCCCATTCCAATTATCTATTTCCAGCTTCAACACTTCGCTGTACCATTTTTTTATAACTTCAAGATTCTTAGTTCTCCAAAATATTCCTCCGACACCTTTTATCATTGTATATAACTCCAGTCTGTTTTTACATTTTTAGTTTTCGATTACATTTGGTATTCGAGATTTAAATTTAAATTCCTTTCAAACATATTAACAGAATTTGAACCCCCCTTTAGGCTCTAAAAGATAATCCTTCTTCCTTTAATGCAGACCTAAGTTTCGGTAATAAAAGCTACCTATAAGGTGAAATTTTAATATCTCTTTTTCAATATAGGTTGATAACTTCTGTAAAGTAACTATGCCATTGTTTTCTAAGGCCCGTCTTGCTGGGGCGGATAGCGATGCAAGAAATCCATGTTCAGGTTTTCTTTCTTGCTCACAAATCGGACAGGTTGGACAATCGCTGCTTTTATAATATTTATGCCCTCTGCTACAGGTCTTTAAAGTTTTGTTGGGAGTTGTCATCTTAAAATGTTCTCCTTTTATTATGAAGCTTTCATAGTTAATAGTTCGAGAACTCAGATGTGATTTCCTTCTTACTTAAGCTGCCTACTACGGTATATATGGTATAACTGTATTAAGAGACATTGCCTTTAATTAAAAGACGAGGAGGAGAAGTCATGACGAAGTATTTGGTTGCTATTCACCACCCCGACAACTACGATCCGGCCGTCACTGAGGACGAAGCGATGGCACGCGATATAGACGAGCTAAACAAAGAAATGGTGGCTGCTGGTGTCAGGATTTTCGTTGGCGGCCTGCATCCGTCAAGCACCGCCAGAACGCTGCGGGCGCAGCCGAATGGTGAAGTGGTCATCACCGACGGGGCGTACCTGGAGACCCAGGAGCATGTGGGTGGTTTCTGGGTGTTGGAAGCCGCTGACCTGGATGAAGCTCTGGAGTGGGGACGCAAGGCAGCTGTCGCCTGTCGGGCGCCGGTCGAGGTGCGCCCGTTTCACTGACGGAGGAAGAATGAGAAAGAACTAAATAAACAACAAAGAGACTCTTCCAAAATTTTCTAAAAAGAATAAGCGGAAAGAATGATAATCCGCTCTATAATTCACAGGGTAACACGCACATTTTTCTTAACTAATTGACAGTATAAATCACATTAAAATCGGGTTAGAGAAATAAATTTCTCTAACCCTTCTTTAGAATTAAATATCCGATAATTCAAGTTTCGTTGTACAAAAACAAAAGATACTACAAAAATACCTAAGCAGATATAATCAGGATGAGCTGACAAAATCTAAAGAGGTATATAAATATTCGTTACAAAATTGAGACCAATAAACTCAGGTGCTCTATCTGATTTTTTTATTTTAATAGGACCGTTTTTAACGATTCAGCAAACTTTTGAGGGTGCATACTGTATCCAACATGGTGTCCCGGAAAATCATATAATTCAAGGCTGGATCTTTCTGCTAGTATCGCCCCGCATTGATAAGGAAAATAATTTTTTGAGTCCTCTCCTCCACCGATAATAACCTCGACTTCACCCTTGTCAGTAACCTTTTTTAATGCCTCAACATTTACCTGGTATTCCTTGAGGGAAGGTGCCTCATGCTTCATGAAAAACGTCATATTATCATACATCCGCTGTATCTGTTCTTCACTTGGTTGTATTTCCGCTTTGTCTCTGCCACCGAAATCAATACCTATTCTTGCTGAAAACCTTTCTAGTGCTGGGAACACACCCAATTGCTTATAATCGCAAACTAGATCCTCCATAACAGCAACAGCTTCTCTGTATTCTGCTTCTGGAAGCAAATGCATCAGAGGGGGTTCATGCGGGATGAACGATTTAACCTGTTCAGGATGATTCATGATCAAATCTAGTCCGATCACAGCACCAGCACTGCTGCCGAAGATATATGCAGGCTGATCTGTCAAATGAGCTAATAACCTGTGCGCATCTTCACTGTGATTCCTTATCTCATAATTTTCTTCAGGATCTTTCAACTGACTGCATGAATGCCCTCTCCTGTCATAAGTCACTACTGTAAATTGATTTGGCCAAATAACGAGCGACAGGAGAAAAGATATCTGCTTCTCCGCCACCGCCGTGGATCATCAGCAATATGGGTCCAGAACCTGTTATTTTATAGCAAAGCTCTGCTCCAGGTACTTTTAATAATCCTGATTTTAACTCTTCCATTCATTTTCTTCCCTTCGTTAAGATTTCCTTCTTATTGAAAATAAACGAAGAATATGAACTGGATATGAACTTGTTATTAGATCGTGATTGAACAACCGTTCACCAACTTTTTTATCACCAGGGAAGAACTTGCACCTCATTTGAAATATGTTCAGTTAATAATTTCACCTTTGTTTTCGGCTAAATTTTCGCGCCATTTACGTCGCTCCGTCGTTGTCAGTTTCACCCACTCTGTTTCTTCACCAATAATTCTTAAAGGTTCTTGCGATCGATAGGAACGTGTTAAGTTACCCGGGAATTTTTTGTCAGTAACATTTGGGTCGTTTTCAAATTCACCTGTTGGTTCTATTATATAAACGCGTTCTCTTCCTTCTCCTTTTGCTAATGCCGCTGCAAGTCCCGCGCCATTGACATTAGCAGTGAAATAAATGTGGTTCATTTTAAGCTCAGGTTTGTAATTTGAATTTCCACCCGCTGTCAGTAAATCACCAACCTGTAAATCTGCCTTTGTCCCATGATAAAATGGTCCTTCATCAGAAGGCGCACCGTTATATGAATTTGACAATTCATAATTTCTTTTTGCATTATCAGAATCACCCAACTCCTCATAGCATTTGGCAATGTTTAAATATAACGTGGAGTATGCACTCTTAACATTATCATCATTTATATTTAGTGCGCACTGTAAAGAGGTTTCCATCCATTTCAATTTGTCTGTAATATTCTTTTGTTGACGAGCCAAATGATAAGCTGCAATAAACCTTTCATAATCGTTTTTTGCTTCGTGCCATGCTTCATGAAACATCGCGGTTGCACCTTCAACGTTTCCGCCATCTTCCATGTTCATCCCGCTCATACAGAGTTTAATAACGTCGTTGTTTTGATCAAATTTTATACTCATCTTATCTTGCCTCCAAATTATTCTCATTGGAAATTAAAAAGCATGTAAATGAACCATAATTTCCCACTTGATTATACATAACTAAAAAACAACAAAATGCATTACTAAAATAACTTTTTTCACATATTAAGCACTCGATCAAGACCATGGTTATGTAACCCGATTACCATTTTTGGGATCGACTGGACAAAAAGCGCCGCTAAGCAGCCTTAACCCGTCTCTCATCGTAAAAATAAGTGGAGATTTTCCAGTTAAATGCAGATTAGAGGCTCGACCCGGGGTAAATAAGTGGAGATTTTCCAGTTATTTAGCGAAAACGCCCCTGTTTTTGCATTTTTTTAGTCAATAGGTGGAATTTCTCCATCTATTTATGCCACTTTCAGGATTATTTCCTCAATAGGTGGAATTTCTCCACCTATTTAAGCCGTTTTCAGAGCTATTTACTCAATAAGGGAAATTTCTCCTCCTATTTATCAAATCTGGCGCTTAACCAGATCCCTCAATAAGAAAAGCGCAAGTGCCATTGTCAGCCCCGACAATAGCCACTGAAAAAGTCCCCCTATGGGCTAGGTTCTTAAGTTATTTATATACATATCACTCTACCTTATAATTGAAAAACCCTAACTTAGCCAATACAAGTTAGGGTTTTCATAGTTGTTGTTATTTGAAATTATGGTTTTTTCGTTTACTTTCCAACTTTAATGTAACTTCACAAACAAATTTATTTATAATCTTCTATTACTCAACAGTCACCGATTTTGCGAGGTTGCGTGGTTTATCCACGTCACAGTCACGGTGAAGCGCTGCGTAGTAAGCAAGCAATTGTAATGGTACAACAGAAACAAGTGGTGTGAGGTATTCGTGAACCTCTGGCAGTACGATTTGGTCACCGGATTCGCTGAGGCTCTCTGTGCTGATGATGCAGCTGTGAGCGCCGCGTGCGACGACTTCCTTCACGTTGCTGCGGATCGAGCCGTTGACATGGCTTTGCGTTGCAAGCGCGATAACCGGTGTGCCATCTTCGATCAACGCGATAGTGCCGTGCTTGAGCTCGCCGCCGGCAAAGCCTTCCGCTTGGATATAAGAGATTTCTTTCAGCTTAAGCGCCGCTTCAAGACCAACATAGTTGTCAATACCACGGCCGATAAAGAATGCGTTGCGAGTGACGGACAGGTAATCGCGCGCAATGACTTCAATCGCTTCTTTCTGATCAACAAGCACTTCCATAGCATTTGCTGCAAGGCTGAGCTCCTGAATCGGGTCGAAATCAAGCTCGAGGCCTTTGGATCTTGCGATATCGACTGAAAGAATAGCAAGAACGGCGATTTGTGCTGTATAAGCTTTCGTTGAAGCAACGGCAATTTCCGGGCCGGCATGCAGCAGCAAGGTGTGGTCCGCTTCACGGGAAAGGGTTGAACCATGCACATTCGTTAATGTGAGTGACGGATGTCCCAGCTTTTTCACCTGAACAAGCACGGAACGGCTGTCTGCTGTTTCACCGCTTTGTGAGATAAAGATAAACAGCGGCTTCTCAGAAAGAAGCGGCATGTTATACGAAAACTCACTTGCCACATGAACTTCAGCCGGCACACCTGCAACATGTTCAAGAATATGTTTGCCGACAAGACCAGCATGATAGCTTGTTCCGCATGCAATAATGTACAGACGGTCAGCAGCTTTTACAGCATCTCTAACACCTTGGTCAACCTTCAGGTTATTGCTCTCATCCTGATACTCCATGATGATCTTGCGCATCACGGCAGGCTGTTCATCAATTTCCTTAAGCATATAATGCGGGTACGTGCCCTTTTCAATGTCGCTTGCATCAAGCTTTGCCGTATATGGTGCCCGTTCTACGCTTTCGCCTTCAAGTGTTTTAATCGTATAGCCTTCTCTAGTAACAAGAACAATTTCTTCATCCATCAGCTCAACGTATTGGTTAGTAACCGCGATCATGGCCATAGCGTCACTTGCCACGACATTAAATCCGTCACCTTTTCCTACGAGCAGCGGGCTCTTGTTTTTGCCCACATAGATGGTTTCGTCATTCTGGTTATCAATTAACGCAAAGGCATAAGAACCATGCAGAAGTGATAGCGTTTTGCGGAAAGCTCCTTCAACCGTTTCGCCATCATTTACAAACGTCTCGATCATTTGAACGACGACTTCAGTATCTGTTTCACTTTTAAGTGTGATATCAGAAAGATAGGCAGCCTTCAGCTTCTCATAATTCTCAATTACACCATTGTGAACAAGCGTAAAACGTCCGGACACACTCTGATGAGGGTGTGCATTTTCCTGGCTTGGCACGCCGTGAGTTGCCCAGCGTGTGTGACCAATACCAAGGCTTGATGCCACATTGTCATCTACGTTTTCTTCCAGGATCGCAATTCGGCCCTTCTCTTTAAAGACATGAACACCGTTTTCATTCAATACAGCAATCCCTGATGAGTCATAACCGCGGTACTCAAGCTTTCTTAAGCCTTGCAATAAGATCTCTTTTGTATCATTTTCTCCGATATATCCTACGATTCCACACATATATAATCCCCCTGGTGGGGCAAGAAAACACTGGGGTTATTCTTACCCCACTTGTTTTATTTTTTTGGTCTCACCGTCCGTCTTTTGTCCAAAAGGTCACCCTAATTGTTTTCAAGACTGGACTTTCGGGTGTGAGGGGTTCCCGAGAGGTATCCGCCGAAACATCGATACTCCTCTTCCTCGTCAACTAGCCTTTTCGCTCAGGCCAGTTCAGGCGCTTTGTGAAAAATATTTTCTATCTGCCCACCTTTCCATTTTTGAATCAAGTCTAGTAAATTTTATTAAACAAACGTAAAAGTGTCAACCTTTTTCTAAAGAGGGAGAATAAAGGTCCTCTACTTCTTTATATGCAAAAGCAGCGCCTAGTTGCACTGCTTCTGCCGCATGCCTTGAAGCCTGTTATTCTCCAGCTTCAAGACCCATCTCTTCTTTTACAATACCAACAATCCGATCGACGTAACGCTTGCAGTCCTCTTCGGTCTCTGCCTCCGCCATAATTCTGACGAGTGGTTCAGTACCTGAAGGGCGCACAAGAATTCGGCCTTTTCCGTTCATTTCTTTTTCAACTTCTGCAATAGTGTCTGCAACACGGGTATTTTCCGTCACATGATGCTTATCCGTTACGCGAACATTCACAAGCATTTGAGGATATTTTTTCATACCGGCAGCAAGCTCAGAAAGTTTCTTCCCTGTTGCTTTCATTATATTAACAAGCTGAAGACCGCTCAGCATGCCGTCTCCTGTACGGATGTAATCAAGGAATATGATATGTCCAGACTGTTCGCCGCCTAGCGAGTAATCGCCATTACGCATTTCGGACATAACATACCGGTCACCGACAGCGGTTTTCTTCGTTTCGATGCCTTCTTCTTCCAATGCTTTATATAAGCCCAGGTTGCTCATGACCGTGGTTACAAGGGTTTTTTTGTTAAGCTGACCCATTGATTTCATATAACGGGCACAAATATACATAATCTGATCGCCGTCAACGATATTCCCTTTTTCATCAACCGCAATGAGACGGTCGCCGTCGCCATCAAAAGCAAGACCAACGTCAGCTCCCTTTTCTTTCACAAGCTCTACCAGCTTCTCCGGATGGGTAGAACCGACACCTTCATTAATATTCTTACCATTTGGTGAGGTGCCAATTGTGCAGATATCCGCTTCAAGATCTGCAAATAAATGCTGTGCAAGGGCTGATGTCGCTCCATGAGCACAATCAAGCGCTACGGAAATGCCTCCGAAATCGTCTTCCTCTACCGCTTGTTTAAGATACTGGAGATACCTTTGGCCGCCTTCCAGATAATCTGTAACAGCACCCAAACCGCTTCCGGTTGGTCTTGGCAGGTCATCTTCCTCTTGGTCCAGAATGGCTTCGATTTCTTCTTCCTGTTCATCATGAAGTTTGAAACCGTCATTCCCGAAAAACTTAATGCCGTTATCTTCAACAGGATTATGCGAGGCGGAAATCATGACGCCTGCTGAAGCATCCATTACTTTAGTAAGATAAGCGACACCTGGTGTTGAGATGACACCCAGCCGCATCACTTCTGCTCCGATCGACAACAGTCCTGCCACAAGCGCTCCTTCAAGCATATAACCTGAAACGCGCGTGTCACGGCCAACCAAAACCTTTGGCCGGTCCGTTTCTTTTGTAAGAATATAACCGCCTGCGCGGCCTAATTTAAAAGCAAGTTCTGGCGTCAATTCTGTATTTGCTACGCCTCTGACACCATCTGTACCAAAATACTTACCCATTTTCTACATCGCTCCTTAAATACGTGTAAACCCTTTTCACAAGACTAAGTGGTGGTAGGTGAGGAACTTTTAGACGAATCTTTTGATGAAGCGTCAGAAAGTTCGATTTTTGCAGCAAGCTGATCCGTTCCCTTTTTCAACCCATCCGGATAGGAAAGGTGAATGGGTACCGTGTGTTTACCGTTCTTAAGTCCATCAATATTTATATCAGCTGTAATATCTGAGATATCTGTTTTGTCTATCACTGATTTTTCCCCTGTTAATTTCACATCGACAGCCTGGCTGTCCGGGTCAAGAAAAGCAATGGACTGTGTTCCTTTATCCAGACCATTTACATTGATCGGAATATTTTTAAAGAGCCGAGTTGCTGATTGCTGATCCGCGGCAGCATTATCATTATTATCGGAGGCTCCTGAGGGTGCGGAGTCCGCAGTTGCTGAACTGTCGCCGCTCGTATCATTGCCTGTTGTACCTGAATCCGATGTCTGATTAGCTGTATCTGCTGATGAGGTTTTCTTCTGAGCTGCTGAATCTTTATTTGAAATAACCTTCACTTTAACTTTTGCCGTTTTCGGTTCAACATGATCCGCTCCTTTTGGAACAGGGATATCGACCGTAAATGTTTTGTCGTCTTTCAATCCCTCTGCATTCACAGTCACATCATCTAACTTACCGATCGCATCAAGCACTTTCTGATCCCCGTACACCATCACTTTCTGAGGTGTCACATCCGTAGCTTCAATCTGATAGCCATCCGCCGGTTTCCCTTCAACTTTAACATTAAGCGGGAAGCTCTCTGCCGTTTTCGCAATCGGTACTTTTACCGTGGCATAGGCTGGATTTATGGTGACATCAAGTTGGTTGCCATCCCTATCATAGGCATTCAGCTTGACTCGCTGTTCGACATCTTCGTTAGCGTTCTTGACGTCCACTACACCTTTAACAAAAGAAATATTATTTACAGTATCCTGTCCGCCTGTAACCTGTACGCTGCCAGGGGACGGTTCCGGAGCTCCCACTGTATAGTCTCCTGAAACACTGTCTTGATTTAACACATCAATATTAACTTTCCGTGTTTTTGTGATTTTTTTCTGGACCGTCACTGTTACTTTACCTGGATTTGGTGTGACTTTCAGACCCGACGGAAAGTCTGCCTGCACTTTTGCGCTGTATGTCCCCGCCTTCTTGCCGGTAAGATCAATATAGGCAGGCTGTGATTGAAGAAGCTTCGCTTTAAGAATAAGCTCACTTGGGCCTTTTAACTGAACATTTACTTTATCAGGTGCGCCGCTGACGATGTACTTATCTGTATCCACCTTCACTTGCAAGTCTTCGGTCACCACCGTACTCTGCTCACTTTTACCAAGGAGGCTGGCGCTGTTATTTGGTGAATGCTGATTGGCAGAAACCACCGTATAGAGCATCAAGGCTAACAAGAAGGAAATAATTTTGACAAACCAATTGCTCTTAAATAGCTTATCCATTTTCATTCTCCCTCCGTTTCCGGCGGGAAGAGCTGTTTCCCTTGGAAGTGATCAGCAACTCACGTTCGAGCAGCTCTTTCAGCCTTTCTTCCGAGATATCCCGAATCAGTTCTCCATTTTTTGTTAACGAAATCGATCCTGTCTCCTCAGAAACGACGACCGTAAGACTGTCCGTTACTTCACTAACTCCAAGTGCCGCTCTGTGCCTTGTCCCTAATTCCTTAGAAATAAACGGACTCTCTGACAATGGCAAGTAACATGCTGCAGCCGTAATTTCATTTTCCTTTAATATGACAGCTCCATCATGCAAAGGTGTATTAGGAATAAAAATATTAATCAGCAGCTGGGAAGTCAAGTGCGCCTTCATCGGTATGCCGGTTTCAATATAATCATTCATGCCGGTCTCACGCTCAACAGACATCAAAGCCCCGATACGGCGTTTGGCCATATAGGAAGTAGCAGATACGATCGCTTCGATGGACTTCATCCGCTCATCTTCAATCATATTGCTGCGCGAGGAAAAAAAGCGGCCGCGCCCAAGCTGTTCCAGCGCTCTTCTCAGTTCTGGCTGAAAGATGATGATAATAGCAAGAAGACCGTAAATCATGGCATTGTTCATCAGCCATTCCAGAGTCTTCAAACCGAAGAAGCTGCTGAGGAACCACACTGCAATAATCACCAGGATTCCTTTCGCAAGCTGCACGGCTTTTGTTCCTCGAATGACCATAATTCCTTTATAAATCACAAACGTTACAAGAAGAATATCTATAATGTCCGTTAAGTAATTAAATACATTTATATCAGGCCACGAAAAAGACAACATGGCTCTCGTCCTCCATCTCACAATAAAGTCCTTCACCGATCATGCATCGATTCCCAAAATAATTTCATTTTCAGCTGAGATTTTGCTTTTTTATGGCAGATCGCTTCAGCTTTTCCATTATATCATAAATAATCATTCGCAGCCGGTTCTTAAAGTACGGGGAGAGACGGTGCCGCTCAGAGTTAAAATGGCTTGAATCCTTCAAAAAAACGCCCATAAAAAAGAAATAGCCGGGGCGTCTCGCTCCCCGGTTTTTCTAATCGGCCCCTGGAATTTGAAGAATACAAAGCGAATTCAAATCATAAACGGCATGCTTAATGTGATACCAAATCCATTGCATGATCTGATTTACTTTCTCAATGTCTCCAGTTACATGTCCAGCAGAAGCCAGCAGCTTATCACTATTTATCAAAACCACGTTTCCATCGACATTCCCATCAATTTTCGCATGGCCATTTTTAACAATTAAATCGCCTTTTATAGTTTCGCCCTTCGGAACAATGACAGTATTTCCTTTATAAATCACATGACCATGTCCTTGAACAGTGGCTTCAAATGTTGGCTGGTTCCATAAAGAAAAAATATACCCCGACATAAGAACAATAAAGAATGCAGCTGCCGTTAGGAGTGGATGTTTCCTGAACCAATCAACAACAGTTTTTTTCTTTTCGGGTTCTTTTTCCGGGAGATTGGCCATAATAGAGGCGGTAAAGTGCTTTGAAGGCATATGCTTCTCTAATCCAGCGACCAGATTAACCGCTTGTTCTTGGCTTTCATAAAGCATACTGCACGCCTCACAGGACTGTAGATGTTTAAAAAATCTCTGCTCTTCTTCCTCAGTGGCTTCATGATCCAGCACCCTGTCTATAAGTGGCTGCATCTCCTTCTTACAAGCCATTCTGTTCACCTCTTATCCCTTGGGTAATGCCTGCTTTAACGCTTCACGCCCACGATGGATACGCGTTTTCACTGTGGCAACAGGTATTTCCAGTATGTCGCTTATTTCTTTCAGGCTTAAATCCTGAATGTATTTTAAAATTATTGCCGAGCGGTATTTCACGGGGAGCGCCATAATAGCATCTTGAACAAACGCCTGCGTTTCACGAGTTAGAAGCTGCTGCTCCGGGAGTGGATCGGCTGCCGCGACCTGGTGCCCTATCGTGTAACCATCTGTGCCAGATATCTCGGCATCAAGAGAAGTATCCGGTTTCTTCTTTCGTAAATAATCAATCGAAAGATTTGTCGCGATGCGGAACAGCCAAGTCGAAAATTTACGGTCTGTTTCATAGGTATCAATATTTGTATAGGCCCTGATAAACGCCTCCTGTGCTAAATCTTCAGCTTCCTGAGGTATTCGGACCATACGCAAACAAATGTTAAATACCGGGATTTTGTACATTTCGACGATCTCGGCAAAGGCCTCGCGATGACCTCTCTTTATTTTTTTTATAATTGTCGTGACAGTCTGATCCATAATAAGCCTCACTTTTGTGGCTGTTATATATACGTCTCGCACACATAAAGGTTTCAAAATAATTGTAGCAAATTTTTACCTGTTTGTGTGAAATAATTGGAAACTGGTTTCACAATGGAATTCCAACATTCCTTAACTCGATTAAACCTTTCATATGTCGCGTTAATTCTCTTTTTAACCGCATGTTGTGTCGCAAAAAGACGAACGATTTTTGGATTAATAAGGTTCTACTTTCGTTTAAAGGGGGTAAAAAAAGATTAAAGGAAAATTGGAACAGGAAAGGAGACCTATTAATGTCACCATATTTGTTAGAAAAAACCATCGAGGAAACCCGTCAGGAAATGATTAATGCCGCCGCTTCATGTCCTCTGCACCATCCTGACGTTATTGATCTCAGTACAACACTAGACCGGCTTTTAAATGAATACGAAAATTGTAAAGGATCACACCATAAAATTTTTGTTAAAAAAGAGGCTTAATGCCAATACTTCTCCGACATAAGAAAAAGCACAGCTTATAAAAGCTGTGCCATAGTTATTACCATTGAGATCATTCAGATTACAGAAGCTTTTCACCAAACAGCGAACCAGCAAGATCAACGGCAACCGATGCTGTTCTATTCTTATCGTCCAGAATCGGGTTAACTTCAACAAACTCAGCCGAAGTTAAAATATCAGCCGCAGCGAGCATCTCCATGGCTAAATGGCTTTCTCTGAAAGAAATACCGCCATTAACCGGCGTCCCAACACCCGGCGCGTCCATTGGATCAAGTCCGTCAAGATCGAGGCTGAGGTGCACGCCGTCCGTGTTCTCTTTCAAGTAATCAATAGCTTCAGAAATGACCGTCGTCATGCCAACCTTGTCAATTTCATGCATTGTATACACCTTAATGCCCTTTTGCTTGATAAGTGTTCTTTCGCCTTCATCAAGTGACCGAGCTCCAATAATGATGACATTTTCAGGTTTTACTTTGGGATGATCACCGCCGATTTTTGTAAGGACCGGATCCCCGATGCCAAGTCCGACAGCAAGAGGCATTCCATGGATGTTTCCGCTTGGAGACGTTTCATCCGTGTTCAAATCGCCATGTGCATCATACCAGATAACACCCATATTCTCACTAGCCTTCGATACACCTGCTAGTGTCCCAATAGCTATACTGTGGTCGCCACCTAAAATGATTGGGAAGCGATCTTTTTCCATTTCCTCAGTGATTTTATCCGCAAGCTTTTCGCTTGCCTCAGCAACCGCTTTCAGATTTTTCAGCTTAGAGGCTGTATCTCTGCGTTCTGCTTGTCCGATTTCAATATCTCCGCAGTCATCAATACTGTAGCCTAATGCTTCGAGGCGCTCCACCATGCCAGCATATCTCATTGCGCTTGGTCCCATATCTACGCCACGGCGAGACTGACCAAGGTCCATTGGAACCCCAATGATTGATAAATCCTTTTTCATGATTAAAATCCTCCTTGTTTCATCGTCTCCTTCATTCTACCTTGAAATCCCCCAATGTCTCAACTTTCATTAATTTTGATGGATTATAAAAAATTATAAGCCTATTCAAACAAGAAGTTTATTGTCATAATGCCGATTGGCAAACGAACGGACAAAACAAAAAAATCCCGAAACTAAGTTTCGGGATTTGGCATTTCATTCATTGGTGGAGCCTAGCGGGATCGAACCGCTGACCTCCTGCGTGCAAGGCAGGCGCTCTCCCAGCTGAGCTAAGGCCCCTAAAGAAACACTTTGGAGCGGAAGACGGGATTCGAACCCGCGACCCCCACCTTGGCAAGGTGATGTTCTACCACTGAACTACTTCCGCCTATGTATAAAAAAAACCACTAATATTTGTGGTGCGGGTGAAGGGACTTGAACCCCCACGTCCGTAATGGACACTAGACCCTGAACCTAGCGCGTCTGCCATTCCGCCACACCCGCATTGGATGAAAAGCGACGACAAAACTAAAAAAAAATGGTGAGTCATGGAGGATTCGAACCTCCGACCCTCTGATTAAAAGTCAGATGCTCTACCAACTGAGCTAATGACTCATGCTAATACGTTCGCAACATTATTTGCTGCTCGTATTTTTCATGTTGATTACTTTGTGCGGATTGTTTTTGAAATGAAGCTGTTTCATTGATGTTCGAAGCAATGCATCTCTTGTGCTGCTTCTCACAACTCGCCGAATACTCGATGATGTCTTGCTCGTTGCTCTACCAACTGAGCTAATGACTCACTATAATATAAATGGTGGAGGGAGAAGGGTTTGAACCTTCGAACCCGTAGGGAGCGGATTTACAGTCCGCCGCGTTTGGCCACTTCGCTACCCCTCCACATTAAAATAAAAAGATGTTCACACATCTTGAGGATATTTATTCAAGTGAGAGAATAAAACCCTGTACACTTCGTGTTTCGTCGCATATTCGCGAGGAAGCTTAAAAATAAAAGCTATGCTCCTGTACACTTCGTGTTTCGTCGCATATTTAGCGAGGAAGCTTAATATCAAAGCCTATGCTCCTGTACGCTGCGCATTTCGTCGCATATTCGCGAGGAAGCTTAATCAAGTAGTAAATATGGTGCCGGCCAGAGGACTTGAACCCCCAACCTACTGATTACAAGTCAGTTGCTCTACCAATTGAGCTAGGCCGGCGCATGGTGGAGGATGCAGGGCTCGAACCTGCGACCCCCTGCTTGTAAGGCAGGTGCTCTCCCAGCTGAGCTAATCCTCCACTATGTAAATGAATGGTGACCCGTACGGGATTCGAACCCGTGTTACCGCCGTGAAAGGGCGGTGTCTTAACCGCTTGACCAACGGGCCGTTGTCGTAATTTGTCTTAATCGACGCTTTTTATTATATACAGAATAACAAGGGTTGTAAAGCGAAAAATAAAAACTTATATATTCTGAATATTAATGAGTCAGATTTAGCCCTTCCTATCTATAAAGAACAGCGTTTCTTCGTTTTCTGAACCTAAAATTATGGATCCTTTGGCTTGTCTGGAGGATCCTGATGGTTTTTAAACAACTTTTCTAACGGAGCGGGAAATAATCTTAAATATTGAACAGTAATGGCTGCCGGAAGAATGTAGCCTACTGTAGCTTCGAGAATCGCCACCGCTCTCGACCACCCAAAGGGGGTAATATCCCCATACCCGACCGACAAGAGGGTTATTGCACTAAAATAAATGGTACGAGTACCATGGTCTATCCAGGCGGGTACATCGCTTTCCGGGGAGTGGTGATCCACAATAAGACCGAGATCCAGCACATCAAGAACGGCATAGATAACCGTAAACAGCATCATAATATTCACGCATAGTATAAATAGGGCAAATACATTATAAAACGTGCCTCGATTTTTCATTGTCTTCTCACCTCTAGCATCTCCAATATCCTGAATTTTACCGGTTAGCCCGAAGCGGATTAATTTATTTACCCGCACTTCTGTCATGCATACTTTCAGACAGATTCTATGTCTTTGTACATGCTTATGCGGGGAGACAGGCATTTATGGGTAAGGATTTATTGAAGCACACAAAAACAGAAGCCATAATTGGCCTCTGTTTTGCTTGTTCATCTCTTGCGTCTTATCTGTTTGGCATTAACTCTTTTTCCCTCATCATCTTATCCATGCGCCCTTTAATCATATGACTGGCCTTGTTATGGGGCTTCATCACTTGATAAGTTGCTGCACCGATTCCAAGGGACGTTAGAATAGGAAACCAGTTCTTTAATCCCATTTTATCACCCATTCGAAGAGATTTTGCCCACAAAAGTGAACAAGATTAGCCTGTCCAATATAGGGGTTTTTATGTAAGATCAAAAAGGTTATCATTTAATTAATCCTTAAAAGTATATTAAAATAAAGAAAACAACAAAATGTTTTTACAAAGGATGAATGGGATGCTCTCATTGGTGAATTATTTTCATGGAAAGTAAGAAGAAAGCACAGCACCGACGAATCAGACGTTCCAAACTGTTAAGAAAATTTATTTTTGTTCCAATCGGGGCAATCTTGATTGCAATCGCACTGGAGATTTTCCTCGTCCCAAATAATGTTATTGATGGCGGCATTACAGGGATTTCCATTATTCTTTACCACTTTACACATATAAAACTTGGTATTTTGCTCTTTGTATTAAATCTCCCTTTTTTCCTTCTTGGCTATAAACAAATCGGTAAAACGTTTACCGTTACTTCAATCAGCGCCGTAATAATTATGTCTATTTCAACTTCCTTTTTAACCGACGTGCCTGTTTTAACAAAAGACCCGCTTCTATCAGCTGTTTTCGGAGGTATTATTCTTGGAATTGGTGTGGGCATTATTATCCGTAATGGTGGTTCAACAGACGGAACAGAAATTCTTTCGATCATGTTCAACAAAGCCATTCCATTTTCCGTGGGACAAACCGTCATGTTTTTTAACATTTTTATTCTGGGGAGCGCCGGCTTTGTTTTTGGATGGAACCATGCCATGTACTCCTTAATTGCTTATTTTATTGCGTTTAAGATGATTGATATCACGATAGAAGGTCTTGAATCCTCAAAATCGGTCTGGATAATCAGCGACCAGCATGAAGAAATTGGGGACGCGCTAAATGACCGTCTTGGCCGCGGTATTACCTATTTGAATGGATCTGGCGCTTATTCAGGTGATGACAAGCATGTTATTTTCACCGTTATTACCCGCCTTGAAGAAGCAAAGCTCAAAAATATTGTGGATGATATTGATCCTGGTGCCTTTCTTGCGATAGGGGATATCCATGATGTAAAAGGCGGTCGTTTCAAAAAACGAGACATTCATTAATTTTTTAAAAAGAGACCAGTGACAACTTTTTTTGCAGCGTGCCAACATGCTCTCAAAAGAGAACCATGTCGACACGCTTTTTTTGTCTTTCTTTCCTTTAACGAATCCATAAAAGACCGGGTCCCTTAAGGAACCCGGCTACATTTCTATTCTTTTTCATTCTGATGCTGCTGATAGTATTCTTCGCCTTTCAGTTTGATTTCAGGTAAAAAGAACGTACCAATAAAGCAAAGAATACCGGCAACAAGCGCCACAATAAATAATTCATTCATCCCTGCTGTCAGAGATACTTTGACAGCGTGGAGAAATTGATGATAGAGGTCTTTACCTGCAGCACCAAATTGTGTGAACTTGGAAGCCATAGCCTTCTGGGCTTGAGCAGTAAAAAGCGCCTGAGGATTTAAGTCTGCCAGTTTCCCTCCTGCCTGTTGCAATTTGTCAGGAAGTGTATCAGCAAGCTTATTCTTAAATCCTTTATTCAGGATGGATCCAAAGATCGGCGAAGCAATAACACCGCCTAGTGATGCAACAAATTGCTGTGTCGAGTTAACTGTCCCAACCATTTTATATGGAAACGCATTTTGAACCGCCACGTTTAGCAGCGGCATCAGCGAGCCAATGCCAAGACCAAGTACAATCATGTTCACAATAACATGACCATACGTTGTATCCACGCTCATCATCGTGAGCAACAGCGTCCCAAGGACAACGACAGCGGCTGAAATATGTGAAAGGAAGCGATACTTCCCTGTCCGCGTCATAACTTGGCCTGATATAATGCTTCCTACAATGAAGCTGACCATCATCGGAGCCATAACAAGCCCGCTATTTTGGGCGTTAAGCCCTACCACCCCTTGGATAAACAATGGAAGGAACATGACACTCCCGAACATTGCCATAGAGATCAGGACGCCGAGTATTAATGACATAGAAAAGATTCGATTCTTGAATAGAGTCGGTGTAATGATAGGATCCGATGTTCTTCTTTCGAACAATAGAAAAATCACTAAGATTATAAGACCGCCAATGAATAACAATAATTCAATCGGTGAGCCCCAAGCATATTTCGTCCCTGCCCACGTAAACCCGAGCAATATTGGAACGAGACCAATAATCAGCAGCAGACTTCCAAACCAGTCGATTTTTGCTTGCTGATTAACACGAACTTTTGGTAAAAAGACAAAGACACCTATGATAGCTAACACAGCAAATGGTAAGTTGATATAAAAGACCCAATGCCAAGAAAAATTATCTGTGATCCAGCCGCCAAGCGTTGGACCTAATATACTTGAAACGCCGAAAATAGCACCCATTGCTCCCATCCAGCGCCCGCGCTCTTTCGGGTTAAAGATATCACCAATTGTTGCCCTTGGCATACTCATCATGGCACCCGCACCAATCCCCTGTATACCCCTCGCTATTACAAGCTCCATCATGGTGTTTGCCTGGCCGCAAATTGCTGAACCTACCGCAAACATGATCAGCCCAAACAGATAAAAAGGCTTTCTCCCATATACGTCAGACAGTTTTCCGTAGATGGGCACTGTCACAGCTGATGTCAGCATATACGCACTAAACAGCCATGCATACAGTGAGAAACCATGCAAATCTGTAATAATTGTCGGGATTGCTGTAGAGACAACCGTTTGATCCATGGATGAAAAGAACATCGTCAGCATGACAGTGGCTAGTGCCCACCATTTTCGCTGACCGGTAATCTGATTGGTTGTTTGAACACCTGACCCTGAGGATTTTATTGTTTTGGCCATAAAGCTCGCTCCTTTAATCATATCAATTTAAATTAAATCAATTTTTAATAATTCTGCGATCTGCTTTCGCTGTTTATTTAAATGGTGAATCCCTTTAAAGTGTGCCAGCATGCCTTTCATTACAACTATTTTTGGTTCATCGCTTTTTACTTCCTCGAGAAGAAAATCAATGGCTTCTTCAAGTTCAGTTTTTTTCACAGCGCCCAAACCAATCTTACTCAGTTCTTTCTTCATTTTAACCAACAGATTTTCTACTTTAGCCTCTGGTGACTCATTGCTTTTATTCAGCCCTTCTAGGAAAGAATCAACCGTTTCTTTCGTTAATACAGGGTTCTCGCTCGCATTTAATATTCCTTCCACAATGTCTTCCAGCCGCTGTACTACCGACTCAGATAAATGCTTAAGGTTAAGGTCGTTCCCCCCCATGATCAGAATGCGATAAAATCCTTGCATCATTCCTGTAAAAAACGTCGAAACGTCATAGATATAGGGCTTGATCTGTTCACCAAACATTGCCACAAAACTTTTTTCAAGCCATTCCTGCCGTTCTAATTCCTGTGAAATAAAAAGTTTTTTCATTGAATCTTTCGCAATAAGAGAGCGCTCTGTAAAATGCATCGTGATCATTTCCCTGTTTGCATAGGTTTCCTGATACTGCATTTCTACTTGCCTCAGGAAAATTTCCTTTGGGGACAGATCCTCTTCAGCTATCTTATTCAGTTTTTCTTTTATGGAATCGGTATAGTATCTAAAGATCGAGAAAAGCAGTTCTTCTTTAGAAGAAAAGTGCAAATAAAAAGCGCCTTTCGAAATATTGCTTTGATCTGCAATTTCCTGCACCGCGGTTGCGTTGAATCCCTTTTCCGCAAACAGCTTAACTGCCGCCTCAATAATCACTCTTTTCTTATCATCCAACCGATCTACACTTCCTTTTAAAGCTCTGATTTCAGAAATGACTCACTGGTCACTAAAATAATATAACCGATTCTAAACCCTCATTACAATAGGAATTTTATAATTTCAATATATAAACCTTTAGTCATATAAAATGATGACTGATAGTCATAATCAATTCTTATCAAAAGATCTTTCATGTTTGATTGCTAAAATATTATCGCATTTAAATAGTCTGATGTGTCGGCGACTGTAACAAAAGGCTTTTATGTAATAATCGCCAGCTTCTACCACCCGTATTTTACGTTGGGTGAATCTCCCTCCATGATCCATATATATAATTTCTATGATGTCTCCGCTTTTCATTTTTAACATCGCCTCCTGAACCATTAATATATGCGAACACGCGCTTTTATTTGTGCATTCAGCAACTTTTTATACAGACCTGTTTCAATAAGATGCCGCATTTAAGATTTCTGCACAATAAAAAAGGCACTTCCTATTAATAAGAAGTGCCTTTCTATATCATTCGTATGACTGAAGGGTATAATTTTCATGAAATGAAGGTCGACTTTTGGGAGGGAACGTTAATAAAACGAAAAACAGATAAGTGCTCAGGCTAAACTTAGTCTCTCCTGTACTGGTTCTTTCATTTAGTTAATTCATATGTAACGAAAGGGTACTATTTTTTATGAAACAGTTGCATTGCAGAGTTTAATGGACTTCTTCTTTCTCGCTATCTTACGCAGACAGATTTCCATTAAAGAGTTAAAAAGATACTTCCCTTTTGAGCAGCGCTCCGGGTGATCCCAAACCTCCTTAATTACTTCAGAAATTATTTGTTCTGAAAGGAATTCATTTTTAGTATAAGAATAAGTAATTTTATATAGGAGATTGATGTAACGTTCGCAAAGTATAGCCAAGGCTTTTTCATCACGGCTGCAGATTCGTTGAATTAACAGATATTCCTCTTCTGGCATTTTCTTCCCTCCCGATATTACAATACCCGTATTTCAGGAGTTGAAATCTTGAATTTAAGATTTTTCAGGAAGGATTCAATTATTCTACAATGTAAAAAAACATTTCTGATCACAAAAAAAGACAGGATACCGAATTGCCGGTTAACCCTGTCGTTATTATTAGTTTCATGGAGCTTCCAACCGGATTTGAACCGATGACCCCTTCCTTACCATGTAGAAAAGGCTGTATTAAAGGGATTTTCCGATTTTAACTATCCCTTTAAATACAGTGTTTTTCTTTGTGAAAATCCTTTTCGTTTTAATTGGTGGTAACTGATTATAATAACAACGTGACCAAACTTGTGACCAATTTGATGATCTATAATAATCAACTTAATCGTCCTGGTGGCGGATTTCTTCCACTCAATTCTTCCTCTTTTCTTTAAATTGCCTAAATGAACTTGAACTGTGCTTGGGGATTTCAATCCTATCTTCATCTGCAATCTCTCTCACTGTCGGTGGGTTAACCATTGTCTTTAGTTAATTTTTCTTGACGGATTCCAAAACCTTCTGAGATGTTTTTTTCACAGTCATTCCCCTTTTCTAACTTTTCTTTTTATATACCGAACATTTGTTTTTATTTCCAGTTTAACAAGAACATATATTCGTATATAATAAAGGAGAGGTGATGACGATGAAAGCAAATAAAATCAGTGAAGGATCAAATTTACGCTGGGAAGGTATGAGAATGATGCTTCCAGAGCATGTCCAGGGAATAAGGCAACATGAGTTTGATAAGACAAAGGTTTCTAAACCTAACCTTGATGAACAAGAATGGCAGGAAGTCGAACGGACCATTAATGAGGGAATGGGTGAAACAAGATTATTGGAAGTTACCTATTATAATGAAGGGTTTTACAAAACGTTTGAAGGATTTGCTATTCTTTTTGATCAACAGACAAAGCGACTAAAGATGGAGGATACTGCCGGTGATCCGGATTGGCTTCCCATTGATATGATCGTGAGTGTTGTAATTAATGACGCGAATGTAATGCCGTATTGTGATGATGTTTAAAAATAAAAAAGCCCCCAACCACAAGGGTCGAGGGCTTTAATTTTTCTATGCTTCTTTCTTCAATTCTTTTTCAGCAGCCTGGACGAAAACAGTATAACCTGCCCTGACAGCTCCCTCAATCTCAGCTTCGTCAATTTTAATATGATACTTTTTCAGCATACTTGATAACCATTCGCAGGCATTCTTTAATTTAACCTCTCCGCCCATTGCACTAAATGCATCTTCAGCGTAATGGACAGCTTGTAGTGCAAGCACCTGAATATGCTTACTGATAATATATTTAACAATCGCTCTGGCAGCATAGCCAAGAATTCCAGTGCCTGCCACCCCAAGTAATGTCAGTACAGCATCAATGATATGATTTTCCAAATTCAATCTCTCCCTTAATTATATTTTTTATTTGACGCGCAAGCTTTGGCCAGCATAAATCGTGTAGTTATCATTTAGATGGTTCCATGATTTAATCTGAGCAAGTGTAGATCCATATTCATGAGCAAGCTCGGAAACTGTATCGCCAGAAACGACCTTGTGCATGGTTTTATGGACAGTCGGCTCTTGTTTGCCATTATATTTAAGCTTTTGACCAATACTCAGGACATTGGCATTGTCAATCCCATTAAGGCGCATCAGCTCCCTCTGGCTTGTATGCAATTTAATCGCAAGCGCTGATAGCGTATCGCCAGAATGTACGGTGTAAACCTTATCGGCATGCCCAGCGACTTTGCGAGCCGGTGTTTTTGTATTTAAACGCTGGCCAATATGGATGACATCCACATCTTCAATCCCGTTAAGCTGCGCCAGATCATGTGTGCTCATATGATGTGCGGCCGCGATCTCTGAAAGTGTGTCACCAGCCTCCACTATATAAACACCACTAATTTCTTTTGGCTTACTCTCTGGCTTTTTAACGCTGACTGGTTTGATTACAGGTTTAGGATCATCAGCATCCCAAAAGCCCCAACGGCCGCCTGTTGTATTTAAATCAATCGGGTGTAATCCTCCAGCTGTGCCGCTATCCGTATGTTGCCACAATGCTAATTCTTTCAGATCTGCACCAATCGGCGAATTCGCATACCTTGCGTACCAGACCGGATAACCTAAGTTCTTGTCCACATGATTAACAAAAAAGTAACCGAATGAGTAAAGCATGACGGGATGCCCTGTTTTCTCCTGGACCCGATCCATAAATGCTTTAGCTGCTTTATTCATTTCTTCCCACGATCCGCAGTGGTTTTTCTCCAGGTCTAGATACGTGAGGCAACTCCAAAGGTAAACCGTCAATGTTTTTGAGATACCAATCAGCTTCTTTTTTCGCATCCTCGACCGAAATAAACCGGGCAAAATGGTATGCACCCATCTTAACGCCGGCTTTATGACCATTAATGGCATTATTTTTAAGTTGATCATCAATGAAAGCCGATCCATTTTCAGACCCTTCAGTTGCTTTAATCAATGCGAAACGGACACCATCTTTAAACATTTTTAACCAATCAACAACACCCTGCCAGTGACTAACATCAATAATTTTTGTCAATTGTAAAACCTCCTATTAATGTGTTAAAGCTGCAATGACTGAGATAATGCCAGCGAGTCCGCCACCGCCGGCAAGCGCAACAAAGACCCGTTCGACTGTAGATAAACGAGCCTTTTTTAAATCGGTCTTATTTTTCGACTCTCCCTTAACCATGGTGACTAAAATATCAAATACCTTATCGACTTTTTCAGCCGAATCTGTCTGCATATCCTTGATTTCCTTCTGCAGCTCTTGTGTAGAGATATTGCCTTTCATGACGGTATTTTCAACATCCACCAATCCTGTTTTAACGCCCTGGAGCTCACTTTTCATGTCCTGCATTTGCTTTGAAAATTCCTTTTGTGTCTTTTCCAGCTCGCCTAAGCTTTTTTCATGATCCTCAAGCATAATGCCACTCTCCTTTTCGGCTGCCATATAATCCCCCTTTTACGAATAATTAAATAACCCACCGTCACCCCAGACGATGGGCCAGGGCCGCCTGCAGCGCGGCCTGTTTTTTTATCTATGTGTAATCTTTGATGCATAATAAAAGAACGAACCTTATTGGCCCGTTCTGATTTTTGTTGCTTCAGTTAATGATGTTTTTGCGGAATCAAGATCTCCAGATTAATCGAGCTGTCTCCAGCTTCAGATAATTTGTTAAATATTCTTTTTTTCCTGTAGTATCTTTCTTCATTTCATAAATAAATACCTGTATATGATCATTTGTTGATTTTAAAACTCGCTTTCTTTCTTCTTTTGGATCTTTAGCATTTACAGCATTTGTTATGTGGTATAAAATCAGCCATTGTGTAATAATCCATTTTTCAAAAGCTGGAGCATCACTCCAAAGATTAACTGTTTCACCTTTATCAACCTGATCCTCCTTATTCTTTCCTAACTCACTTTCGATTTTCCAAGGATATTGATGCCATTAACATCAATAGTTCTTTTTGTTGGTACACTATTTGTTTTAATATTTGCTGTTCCGAAGCAACCAATGATTTTACCTCCGTTTTTGATTTATCAGTTGATTTACTACCTGATTCACCTTTATCCTGGGCTGTTCCACAACCAGTTAAAAGCAATATAAGCGATAATGACAAAATGAATTTTTTCAAAGAAAAGACCCTCCGTATAATAGTAATATTTTCCTCTATTATACCTTTACAATATGAAGGATCAACCGAGTCTTTTCTACATTTGCTACCACCACGACTTTGAATAAAAAATTGTGAAACAACATTTGCTGTTATCCTTGAAAGATCATCTGGCGTAATCGTAATTTCATGCCAAACGCCTCTTTCAATTTTACCTTCACTATCTTTTGATAAATAAGGAAGGATATCAACATCACTCTGATTGGTTGAATGATCTGGTAAGTCTTCCCATCCACCGCAATTGTTAAAGATGTCGCCTGTGGCCCTTCAAATATGCCATATAGAATTTCATGCGTATGATCAGGAATCGAAAAGTCATGTTTATGTGCTGGAATGTTTACGGTATGTGTGTGATTAGGTATCGAAACTGTATGTGTATGGTCTGGAATTGTGACATTATGCGTATGATCGGGAATAGCGACTGTATGAGAATGATCAGGTGTCGAAAACGAATGTGTGTGATTCGGAATCGACACATTATGAGAATGTGTAAACCAATCCCCTTGCATGGTCACCTGATGATATTGTTCTTCAGGTGTTGGCTGCAGGGTTCACTGGAACAGAGCTATCAATCACCCATGTATCAAATACTTTTGTTGAAGATGTCTGAGTCGATGAACCACCTGAAGCTGTAGACTTTGATACGCCGCCACCGGATGAACTTGTCTGGGTCGATGAACCACCTGCAGCTGTAGATTTTGATACGCCGCCACCGGATGAACTTGTCTGAGTAGAGGCACCACCAGAAGAACTTGTCTGAGTGGACTGCCCACCTGATTCAGTCGTGGATGCTGTCGCTCCGCCACCTTTAATTGCCTTCTCATATCCTCGGAAATTATCTACTAATAAGCTTAAAATCATTTTATTGATATGCACAGTTTCTTCCGGTAAATAAAAACGAATCACCGCTGGGTGATCCGGGTCACAGTTATCATTAAAATCATGCGTATCAATGTTAGTCGCACCCTGGGCATAGACCTCATTAATCCTCTGACGCTCCCGGAGATCATTAATATTTGTGGCAATGTCCTTTTTACGGTTAGCGATCTCTAATGATATATTACCGGGATCCCCTTTAATATCTGGCTTGCTGATCTTAGCCACACGCTGATAAACATCAATGTCAAGCTCCTCATCGTAAACTTTGATGAGTGACGCCTCCGTAAATTTATCAGCTGGAGATTTTGTAATTAGATGCAGATCGGCAGCATTAACTGTATAGGATAGGAAAGGCGTGCTTGCCACTTTCAGTTAGCTTGTCCAGCATCAAATAATGTCTGAGCTTGCTCATATCGCCGATCAACCCACAGGTCACTGATCAAACCGTATTCTGCAATAATGGCCGGATCCGCATCAATATATTTTTTACCTGTCGGATTAACGGACTCGATCGTGAGCTGATTGACACCCTCACCGTATCCCTTTGGATATATTCTAGTGATAATACCAGTGGGATCTTCTTTACGCTCCACATCAATAATATTTTTACCGTAACGCGCCTCAGCTGAAACAATTTCTGGTGGCTTAATAATATTCAGACACCCATGGAAAAACCGTTGTGTCCCATGTCCACCAATATTCCTCCAAAAACGGCTGAGTCACGCTGTATAATGCTGATAGTAAGTTATCGCCTTCCCATTTGTAAGAGAATCGATGGTTAAAATCACACTGTCCAAGCACCCACTTTTGCTCGGATTGGTAGGACAAGATAAACTCAATGACTTCTCGTGTCGTCAGATTGTCTAGCTGCTGATATTCATCGATAATGTCATCCA
>CAVYYW010000041.1:0-76164 GCA_963772845.1 uncultured Sporolactobacillaceae bacterium | reverse complement strand
AGCTGATGGAAGCTGAATATCTATAGCCATAAATGGCCATAGCAGGCAACTATCGCGTTGATTGAAGTGAAAGGTGCGAGACTCCAACGGGACCAGCACGCGTCCGAAGATCCACTTTGGCAACAAAAGAGACCATGCCAAAGTTAGCTGAGGCCGTGCCCGTGGAAAGCGAGCAGCCTGGAGCGAATATCAACAACCTCGTTTACGCCAAGGATCTTTACGTTCGCCACATGCTGATTCCGAGGTGGTCTCGCTATTTTCACTTTTTACGAAGTCAAAGCCGTTATAAACAATTATAGTGTTATTCGCAGCAAACTTTAAGGAAACAGCCAAACAAAAAAACAGGCTTCCGAGTGATTCTCGGTGCCTGTTTTTTTGTTATAAAACCTTTGCGAGGAATTGTTTCGCCCGGTCACTTTGAGGTGAATCAAAGAATTCGACTGGATTGCCGGTCTCTATAATGGATCCTTCGTCCATAAAGCAGATGGTATCCGAGACCTGCTTTGCAAAGTTCATTTCGTGGGAAACGACGACCATGGTCATCCCGCTGACAGCGACCTGTTTCATGACATCAAGAACCTCATTGATCATTTCGGGATCCAGAGCGGATGTTGGCTCATCAAAAAGCATGATGTCAGGTTTCATCGCAAGGGCGCGTGCAATCGCCACTCGCTGTTTTTGACCGCCAGACAGCTGGGATGGGTAAGCAGCCGCCTTTTCAGAAAGGCCGACCTTAGCGAGTAATTCATGCGCCAGATCCTCCGCCTCCTTTTTTGACATCCGTTTTACTTTTAAAGGGGCATAGGTTAAGTTATCTAGCACATTTTTATGAGGAAACAGATTAAAGTTTTGGAAAACCATTCCGATCTTTTGCCGATATTGAGACAGGACGGTTTTCGGACCAATTGTTTCCCCTTCAACGGTGATGACACCTGTTGTAGGTTTTTCAAGATAATTGATGCATCTGAGCAGCGTTGACTTTCCTGATCCTGAAGGACCGATAATGGAGATGACCTCTCCTTTATTTATTGTCAGGTTGATATCATGGAGCACCTTTAAGCTCCCGAATTGTTTGTTTAAATCTTTTATTTTAATCACTAACCTTCAGCCTCCGTTCGATACGCCGTCCTATTAATGTGAGAATCATAACCATGATGTAATAGATAATCAGGGCTACAATGAGCGGTGGAAAAGCGACATAATGCTGTGCCACGACTTCATCGGACCGGCGCATAATATCCAGCACACCGATCGTTGAAATAATAGCGGATTCTTTTGTTAAAGTAATAAATTCATTCATCATGGCAGGAAGAATATTCTTAATGGCCTGAGGCAGAATAATATCCTTCATCATAGTCCGGTAGGGGACACCCAAAGCTTGGGCTGCCTCAAATTGACCTTTGTCGACTGCAGCAATTCCGGCACGGATAATTTCTGACATATATGCTGCTGAGTTAAGCCCGAATGCGAGCGCTCCTGCTTGAAACCCTGTGATGTCATATCCGGTAAGCTGAGGTGTTGCAAAATATATTAAAAACAGCTGTAGAATGAGCGGGGTGCCGCGGAATACAGAAGTATAGAATGCGGCGGCGCCTTTTAACAGTTTAATATGGCTGATTTTACAAAGCGTTAGCAGAACGCCAAGAATGAAGCCAAGAATTGCTGCCACAGCTGTGAGCTCAAGTGTGACGGGTATACCTTTTAAGATATAGGGAAGCGATTGATAGAGCCAGTCTGGTATCATGGTGTTCGTCCTCTCTGATAAGTCGTTTAAACGTATAATTCAGTTATTTAGATGAGTCAATTTCATAATTTCTAACTCTACATAAAAAGATTAACTATCACAGGTTGATGTTAGCGAAAGGCGGCGACTCCAGCGGGAATAGCTTGAGCAGAAGACTCCACGACCACTTGAAGGAAGTTCGTATAAAACAAGCACGTCCTGTGTTAACGCCGAATCTACCCACTTCCTAGTAGCATGAGGAGGCTGAAGCCAAGCCCGCGGAAAGCGTCCGCCTGAAGAGGAAATCAAAATTGTTCGGATTTAAAGATTACTTTATTACTTATGAAATTGATGCAGATAAAAACAGTTAATCGTTTTACTGTACTTTAAACCATTTTTTCTCCAATTTTTTCAATGAGCCGTCTTTTTTCATCGTTTCAAGCTCTTTATTGAACTTCTTTTTAAGAGAGCTGTTTTTTGGAAAAGCCACTGCGGATCCACTGCTTTCAGTGCCATTGTTAATGGCATAGGCAGCAAGCTCAGGGTGATCCTTCAGGATATTGGCTGCAACAGAATCTTCAATAATCATGCCATCTATTCTGTTTGACTTTAATTCTTCAATTAACGACGTGGCTTTATCCATTGTTTTGATGGTCATCGGTGTTTTCTTTTTAAGCTTCTCAGCAAGATTTTGCTGAATGGAGCCAAGCTGAACGCCAACTGTTTTGCCTTTAAGATCACTTGTTTTCTGGATTTTGGAATCCTTCGGCGCAAGGATCACCTGCTTAGCGGTGTAATAAGTGGATGAAAAGTCAACGCTCTTTTTCCGGTCGGGGGTTGGGGTCATGCCAGCCATTACAAAATCAACCCGTTTCGTATTCAATGCTGGAATCAGACCTTTAAATGTCATGTTCTGAATGGTGATTTTATAGCCAAGCTTCTTCGCGATATGGTGTGCGACGTCAATATCAAAACCAATCGGCTCCTGGCCTTTAGCTGTATCAATATATTCATAAGGCGGGTAATCAGCAGAGGTCCCCATAATTAATGTTTTAGATCCATTTTTTGATGCCTGATCCTGCTGACCGCAGGCACCCATAATAATCAGTAAACCAATAAGAGCTAGTGTCCATATTTTTTTCATCATAATGCACTCCTTTAGTGTATTAAATTATTTTTATAATCTATTTTAAAGAAAAAAAGCATAAAATTGTAAATTAAAAACGGTAAAGATTCAAATTACGCATGAGTATGGTGTGTTAAAAAAAGGTAGAGTTATCGTCGTCGTCGGAGGGGTAAAATAAAGGAATCTTGTATTGAAGAAGAATGAGGGCATGACAAAACTGAGCCGCTAATTAATAGTGCCGCCGTTTTTATAAAATAATTCTGTTCAATAAGGGTGTGCTGAAGCATTGAAGGGATTGTAATTAGTTGAGATGAAAAAGTGAAGGCAATTCTCACACAAACGATTCCGACGCTAATCATCAGGAAGAAACTGGCGAGTGGGCCAGAGAAATCAGTGCCTGCGGGCGCAATGCACAATGCTGTCATAAAAAAGAGGATGACAGAAATATATGATGAAAAGCTGAATAAAGAATTTGATTGTGCTGACATGTAAATACACCTCGATCGCTTCTATTCTGGATGTCCATAAATGACGTTGAATCGCATAAGTTGTCGTCGCATTGCTTCGGTGTATCGTCGTCGCATTTTCAAATCCTCCTTTTTAAATAATATAAACGTTATGGTAAGCTATTGATTTATAAAAAGCAAGGACTAAATTTTTGAAGATGTCACAAGAACGTCTAAAAATCTTTGGTGGAACAGGGGTGTTTACGGTATAATTTTGAATGGGATACAGCCTGTCTTTACCTCTTCCAAAAGCGGTTATACTTCATATAAGCAGGGTAATACGTAACTAAAAGGGAAAATGGTAATGCATGGGTTATTATAATAGGCTTTGATAGGAGGACTTCATCTATGAAAAAGATTTTCATTGCTTCATTAAGTGCCTTGTTCATTTTTGCACTGGCTGGCTGCTCAGGAATGCCAACAGGGCCTCGTAATTCTCAGGCTCTTGTAGATAAAGCACAAAGCTCACTGAAGAAAATTGACAGTTATTCAGTGACTACAACAGCAACTATGGACGTGACAAGCGCACATGAGAAACATAAAACCACTGCCACCACAGTTGTTAATGTCCAGAAGAAACCTTACATGGTTCACATGACAAGAAAAGTGGTCAATGATAAGGATCCAAGCAAAGCGCAAATGATGGATGTATACATGACGAAACAAGCGGTGTATATGAAGAGCGCACAAGGTCAGACAAGCTGGAAGAAAGTAAGCAGCAAGGAGAGCAAGTCGCTTAACGATTTACTTGAAGCGAATTCAGGCGATCTGGATCTTGAGCTGAAAAAAGTGGATCAATACACGAATTCACTGGCTGTCTCGAATAATGGTGACAATTATCTTGCCAGCTTCACAGGCAAAGGGAAAGAATTCAATAATTTCACTGATGAGCTTGCTAAATCTCAGCTCCCTCAGTCTAATGAGTTAAGAACATATCTTAGCAACGTTAACGAAAATCACGTGGAATACTACTATTCATTCGATAATAAAAAATATCGTCCGCAAAACATGGAACTGATTATGGATATGACGGTTAAAAATCCGGACCATGTGTCAGACAACTTGAATGTTACGTACCACAGCACATCGAAATTCTCTAAATATAATAATGTAAGTGTAAATATGCCAGGTAAAATGTCTTCAGGCATGATGCAATAAACAAAGGGAGCATGGGCGGTTATCGCCTGTGCTTTTTTTTATAAATTTGTGCAAAGCGATAAGTTATTGAGAAAGCCTTGCGGATTCGATATAATTTTACGAAAAGCAATGAATATAAACGTGGATCATCCATTAGGAAAATCGCCCAGCCTCTTGAAATATAGTGGAAGAAGAGAACTTTTTTTTGGGGCAGATTCTGGAATGTTTTTCGAATGAAAATAAGGTATAGAAATGAAGAAACAAAATACGAGGGGTGTTCTGATGAGCAAGTTAAAGGTTGGGTTAATATTCGGCGGAAAGTCTGCTGAACACGAGGTATCTTTGCAGTCTGCGAAAAACATTTATGATGCACTGGATAAAGATAAATATGAAGTAGAGTTAATTGGAATCGATAAAGATGGCAAATGGCATTTAAATAAAGCCGGCAGTTATCTGGTAAATGAGAATGATCCTAAGTTAATCGCACTGAATAAGTCAAATGAAGGCATTGCAGTTATTCCAGGTGAGGATAAGCAGCAGCTCATGAACTTAAACAGCAATGAAGCACTAAGCAACCTGGATGTTATTTTCCCAATATTACATGGAACGCTTGGAGAGGATGGCAGCATGCAGGGTATGCTGCGCCTGGCGAATATTCCGTTTGTCGGCACAAATGTGCTCGGATCTGCTGTGTGCATGGATAAAGATATGACAAAGCGGCTTCTGAATGAGGCAGACATCCCAAATGCAAAGTATATTGCTGCAACAAACTGGAACAGAGAGTCACTCAAATTTGAAGACGTTAAAGAAAAGCTTGGATTGCCTTTATTTATTAAACCGGCAAATCAAGGGTCATCTGTCGGCGTCAGTAAAGTCAGTGATGAAGAAGGATTTAAGACAGCTCTTGAAACGGCCTTTAAATTTGACCATAAAGTGCTTATAGAAGAATGTATTTCAGGTCGGGAAATTGAGTGTGCAGTTCTTGGGAATGAGAATCCAAAAGCGTCTATACCTGGCGAGATTCTTCCGCAAAATGATTTTTACTCTTATGAAGCCAAGTACATTGATGAAAGCGGCGCTCTGCTTGCGATCCCGGCTGAACTGACAGAACAGCAGTCAGAGGCGATCCGAGAATTATCAATTAATACTTTCCGCACTCTTAACTGTGAAGGAATGGCGCGTGTTGATGTTTTCTTAAAAGAAAATGGTGAGATAATCGTTAACGAGGTGAACACCATTCCAGGCTTTACAAAAATCAGCATGTATCCAAAACTCTGGGAAATAAGTGGCGTTAACTATAAAAGTTTAATAGATGAACTCATTCGGCTGGCGATCGAACGCCATGAGCGTGATAATCATCTTCACCACAACGCATTTGAATAAAGATTAAAATGACGGTTTCTTATGTCCTGCTGAATCAGCATCTTCGATTCCGCACTGCAAGAAGAAAATGCGATGCCATACATTTAAAGCGGAAATACCCTCGCTTTCCGCAGGGATTCCGCGAGACTCTTAATGGCCACAGGACGGCCGATTTTAGCCGAACTTCCTTCAATACATTGTGGCTGTGGGGTTCGCTTGGAACGCTGATTCTGCAGGACTTGAAACGTCATCCTTGAATCTTCACCGCACGAAGAAAATGCGGTTGCCATCCATTGAAAGCAGAAATACCCTCGCTTTCCGCGGGCACGGCCTCAGCTAACTTTGGCGTGATTTCTTTGTGCGCCAAAGTGGATCTTCGGACGCGTGCTGTTTCCGCAGGACTTGAAATCAGCATCTTGAAGTCCGCTTCGCACGAAGAAAATGCAAAGCATTTTCGAGGAGTCTCGGGTATTTCTAGCTTTTAGCTAGGAGTGTGCGCATTTTCGAGGAGTCTCGCGCCGGCCGCTACAATCAACGTAAGTGTTGCCTGGTAGTTCCCTTTAGAAGATATCTATGGCTATGAATTTTCCTTTCTCTGCGAAATCGGCCCGGCCGAGATTCCGCCATGAAGAACGAAAGCGGCGGCTTAGCTTTCATGCGATGAAGAGCAAAAATGACACAAAACACAGATGAAATGGCCTTCATAAGGGTGATGAGGGACAAAAGACAGTCAAAAAGAGGATAAAATGTCCTTCGTTTGGGAAATAATGGACAAATGGCGGAAGGCCACAAAATGGTCTTTCATATTACTCAACTGGAATAACGGTGGCCGAGATTCTTTAACTGAAGGCTTGGACATTCTTCAGCGTTCTCTCGCTGTTTCCGAAGGCCTTGGGATTATATTTTTACATTATTTTACTTTGGCGCATAAATCTTAAATTTGGCGCATAAATCACTGGTTTTGGCACATAAATCTTAAATTCGGCACATAAACGATTGATTTTGGCACATAAAACTCAAATTATGAAGCGTAAACTAAGGATTTTGACGCGCCAAACCCTGTATGAAAGGTTGAGCACTCTATTTTTCATCTGAACTTGCACTTTAAATGACTTTTTTCATGATACGGCCATTTAAATTACCTATTTAGGAGACCATTTAATTTAAAAGAAGGGAGCTTCTAAAATTGACTGATCGGAGAATTCACTTAAGGGAATTGAGGGCTGAAGACTGGGAAGCCGTACATAATTATGCGAAGCTCCCGGAGGTCTCTGTCTATCAGCCTTGGGGTCCGAACACTAAGGAAGATTCACTAGCATTCACCACACAGGCAATTGAGGATGCTCAGAAAACACCGCGAGTGCGGCACGCTTTTGGAATCATTTTGAATGACACCGGACGGTTAGCCGGATGTGCGGAATTTTCGATTCGCGACATAGAAAACCGTACGGGTGAAGTTGGATATGTGCTGCATCCTGATGTGTGGGGGAAGGGACTGGCAACCGAAGCAGCACAAGAGATTCTCGCACTTGGCTTTAAAAGGCATCACATGCACCGGATTTTCGCAACATGCGAGCCTGGCAATCATGCCTCTCAGCGTGTCCTGAAAAAAATAGGAATGACTTATGAAGGGACAATGCGCGAGGCATTAAAATTAAAAAATGGCTGGCGAGATTCGATGTTATGGAGTATTTTGGAAAGAGAGTATGACTCAGAAAAAAACAGCAGTTCATAGCCTGATGGGCATGATCTGCTGTTTTGTTTATTAGCAATCCGTTAGGATGAGGATCAGCGTTCTCTTAGCAGGCCATAGAAGAAAATTTCAGTGAGTTCCTTACTCGTAACAGCATTTAATAAGGATTGTATCTATTGATATTCTTTTATATTATGAAATGTATATATGTGTGAATATTTCAAAAAAGGAGAATGCACATGAGCATTTTCATCGAAGGATTGACGCACTCTTTTTCAAATGGAAAAGGAATCTTTGATCTGGATTTTGAAGTTAAAAGCGGAGAGGTATTCGGATATCTTGGGCCAAATGGCGCAGGCAAGTCCACGACGATCCGCCATTTGTTGGGCTTCATGAAGGCAGATTCTGGAAAGGCGGTTATTAACGGGAAAGATTGCTGGAGAGACAGTGCAGAGATTAAGAAAAGTGCGGGTTATCTGCCTGGGGAGATGGCATTTATTGAAGGGATGAACGGAAAAGAGTTCCTCGATCTATTAAGCGGGATGCGTGGAACGAAAGATAAAACAATGCGCCGGGATTTAATTTCCCGCTTTGACTTTGATATAAAAACCCCGATTCGAAAGATGTCAAAAGGGATGAAGCAAAAGGTTGGTATTGTAGCAGCTTTTATGCACAATCCTGACCTATTAATACTTGATGAACCGACGTCAGGACTAGACCCTCTCATGCAGCAGATTTTTATAGAACTCATTCTGGAAGAAAAAAAGAAAGGGAAGACCATTTTGATGTCCTCACACAGCTTTCAAGAAATTGATCGGACCTGTGACAGAGCGGGCATTATTAAAAATGGAAGAATTGTAGCAGTTGAAAACGTGCACGATTTAAAAAATGTGCAAAGGCAGAAGTTCATTGTCGCCCTGGCTGATAAAATAAGCATGCTTAATTTAATCGATAGTTCTCTTGAGACCGAGCAGCTTGATGAAGAACGGGTGGAAGTGATTATACAGGGTGATTATGATGCGTTTATTGACATACTCACTACATGCAAAATCACTCATCTTGAAAGCCGGTCGCAAGGGCTGGAGGATATTTTTATGCATTATTATGAGAAGGGGGAGGAGCCTGATGAACATGGCCTTATTTAAAGCAATGTTCAAGCTGCAATACCGCGCAATCGCCAGCTTTTCAATCGGTTCCATTATGTATCTGTGGCTTGAAATATGGATTTATCCATCGATGTCTTCTTCCCCGGCGCTTAATCAATTACTGGAAAAACTTCCACCTTCTTTAATCCAAGCTTTTGGATTACAAGGAGGTATCCAAAAACTGAGCACGTTCATGGCTAGTGAATTTTACGGCCTATTATTTATCATTATTCTCATGATCTATTGTGTACTGACGGCAACACAGCAAATGTCCAGGCTCGTTAGTAATGGATCAATGGCATTTTTGCTTGCCACGCCTGTTTCTCGGGTTAGAGTTGCTTTCACGCAATCAATCGTATTGATTACCGGCCTATTAAGTATTGTTATCTTAACTTTTTTGGGTGGATGGTATGGAGCGATTTGGCTTATAAATGGTCAGCTTGAATTTACACGATTTATTCAAATGAATGCCATGGGACTGCTGTTATTTTTCTTTATAAGTAGCTACGCTTTTCTAATTTCTGCCGCGACAAATGACGAAAAGAAAGCACTCGGACTATCTGGAGGATTATCAATTGTTTTCTTTGGGCTTCATCTAGTCAGTAAGATGAGTGATAAGCTTTCAGGGCTAAAGTATGCCACGCCTTTTACAACATATAACCCCACCAATATTTCTACGGGAACAGCTGATCTTGCTCTTCCTGCAGCTGGACTTATGGTTGGTGGCATCATTCTGTATATCATTGCAATTATAGTATTTAAAAAGCGCGACCTTCCATTATAGTCGATCTGAAATGAAAAGGCAGATATTGGCACATCTGCCTCTTTAACGATGTATTCATTTGCATATTCACTGGCTTTTCCAGTGAACTTTTTTTATTTATCTTCCGTTAGCTTGGTAAGGAGGGTAAATAATCATGGCGAAAATGAATAATAAACTTATTGTGATGTGTTCAGCCGCTATTAGCGCCGTCTATGCATCTGGCTATATTGTTACAGAACCAGCACCTCAGGCAGAACCAGACGCTTCAGCCAACTCAGGATCAACCCATGAACAGTACGACCAGAAGTCTGATTCTGATTACAATTTGAAGGAAATGCTCTCTATGGAGAAATCATCTGCCCCCAAGCAGCAAGGTAAATATAAAAGCGGCACGTATACCGGGGTCGGTACAAATAATATTGGTTCAGTTCAGGTAGCCATTAAAGTCGGGGCAGACAAAATTGAATCCGTTAAGATAACAAAATGTACCACAAGCTTTCCTCAAAGCGATATTGATCCGCTTTCGAATCAGGTCATTTCCAATCAAAGTGTTCAGGTTGATAATGTATCCGGTGCAACGGAAAGTACTGAGGATTTCAAAAAAGCAGTGGAAATGGCCATAAATAAAGCGAAGGTCCAATAGTGACAGAAGGGAAGACTTCATATGGCAGTAAATATGAAAGTTGAGGAGAGAAGATCAGGTAAAGGTTCGAGTGAAAAAAAGCGCTCAAATCGTCTGGCAAAATTTCTTAAAACGCCAAAAGGCTATCTGTCGATGATTCTTATTTTGCTGACTGCTCTCTCCTTTACGTATACACAAAGTATTAAGGGGTTGGGAAATCTCGCTTCAGCCGCTGCTGCAGCGCTTGTAATCGATTTTCTTATCGCTGTTACTTTAAGAAGGAAGAAAAAATTCTCAGATGGCGGCTTACTGACCGGATTAATTGTTGGGCTGGTGCTCAGTCAATCTGTTCCATGGTATATTGCAGCTGCCACGGCAGGAATCGCTGTACTTTCCAAGCATCTGCTAAAAGTGAAGAAAAAGCCGATTTTTAACCCGGCGGCAGCTGGACTTCTAATTGCCATTTATCTTTTCAAAACTCCGCAAAGCTGGTGGGGCGGGATGTCACTTCTTCCATTCTGGTTTATTCTGGCGGTTGTATTGACTGGGTTTATTCTTGCAAAACGGATTAATAAACTGCCGTTGATTTTCACTTTTTTGGGAACATATTTTAGTTTATTTATTCTCATCAGTCTTTTTCTGCACAATCCCCAGGCAGCGAGCATATTTAGGGTGCCGTATCTTAATTCGGCCGTTTTTTTAGCTTTCTTTATGCTGACAGATCCGCCAACGTCTGCAGTGAAGAATGGCGAACAAGTGGTTTTTGGTGTCCTGGCAGCAGTGGCAAGCGCAGCTGCCTATCTATGGCTTGGCGGTCTGGCTTATTTATTGGCAGGTCTACTTACCGCGAATTTATGGAAGACAATGTATACTTTCTTCCAAAACAATAAGAAACAAGCAGCTTATGGGAGAAGGAAGACTTCTTGATTTTATGAAATTCCCTTTTAAAAGATGAAAGGCATGGTTAATTAAGTGAAAATGCTTTAATATTTGAATTAGAAAAGCAAGTCTGAAGTAAAGGGGAAAATAATGATTCAATCTGATGTTTTTAAAAAATATACAACCATAGAAGAGGCAGCGTCAAATGTCTTGTCGCTAATTAGTCGCTTTATTGGTATTAATACAGTGTTTGTTGCAAGAAACGACTCCCATACGAATAAGATTATTGATGTGATTAATCAGGACGACACATTATTAGAAAAAGACAGCGAGCTGCCATTTGAAGAAACATTATGCAAGGTTGCCGTTAATGGGGGAAACCAACCGCTCGTTATTAAACGCCTTAATGAAAACGAACTGACAAAAGATATGACAGTCACGCATTCTCTTGGCAATGGCAGCTTCATTGGCATCCCTATTTATTATGGAGATGGAAAAAACTACGGAACCATTTGCGGCCTTGATAACAAACCCTTCGAATTTGAAGAAGAGCATATTGAAATGTTCAAAACAATGGCCACGCTGCTTACTTCAGTTCTGGAGGTTGAAAAAGCTTATAATGATATCTATATGCTTTCAGCACCTATCGTTCCGACTGAAGAAGGGGTTGCGGTTGTTCCGATCATTGGAAATGTAGACGAGGACAGGGCCGATCTGATTATGAATATTGCCTTGGAAGAAAGCCAGAAGAGAAATTTGGATTACCTTGTTATTGATTTATCAGGCTTGGTGAAAATGGAGGATACCTTCTCCATCCATCTTCTAAAAATTGTTCAGGCCCTATATCTTTTAGGTGTAAACGTTATTCTTACCGGCTTGAGACCGGAATTAATTCTTAAATCGGTCAACCAAAATTATGATTTTAAAAATGTTGTTATTAAAGCAACCCTCGATCAGGCTTTAAAGTTTATCAGATTGGAAAAAGCCACCCGATAAGTTGCAATAGGTTCTCGCTTGGTCTCGCTGATGAGGTCACTGAAAAAGGCCCTCGGCGACATCGTGGCTGTTGATTTCCGCTCTAGGCTGCTCGCTTTCCACGGGCACGGCCTCAGCTAACTTTGGCGTGGGCCATTTATGCGCCAAAGTGGATCTTCGGACGCGTGCTCTTCCCGTGGGAGTCTCGCACCTTTCGCTTCAATCAACGTGTTTGTTGACGAATCACGTGGGGAAAAATCTCTAAGTGTACTTTTTCAGTGGTCTCCACGCTGATTCCGCAGGCCATGAATTAACATCTTTGATTCCACCTCGCACGATGAAAATGCAAAGCAATCCATCATAAAATGGAAATGCCACGCAATCCAAAAAAACCTTGAGTAATTCCATTTTTTAAATAATACACTGAGCATTTTCGAGGAGTCTCGAACGTTCCCGGGCAGCTCGGCCTTAAGCGGCAATGGGATCTTCTCAGCCTTTAGAGTTCCAAGGACTTTGGGAATTCATTGTTTAAATCTTAGGAAATATCATAAATACGGGGGTTTTTCAGTGGCTTCCCATTGATTCCACATCGCAGGATGAAAATGCAAAGAATCTATGAGAAAGTGGAAATACCTTGAGGCAGAGAACCTGGGTATTTCCATTTTGGAATGACACACTGAGCATATTCGAGGAGTCTCGTACCTTTCGCTTCAATCAACGTGTTTGTTGCCGAATCACGTGGGAAAAAATCTCTAAGTGTACTTTTTCAGTGGTCTCCACGCTGATTCCGCAGGAGTCTCCAACGTTCCCGGGCAGCTCGGCTTTTGTGGAAAAGCCCCTTCACGTTTTGAGACGTTTTCAGTGGATAAATCAGCTTCCCAATCGGTCTTAATGATTCCAGAGGGCCTGGGGCTGGTCCTATCTGAAAGCTATTGCCCATTTTCGAGATATGCTTGCCGCTTCCGAATATTGCCCGTGGAAAGCGAGGGTATTTCCGGTATAACAAACGTTTTATAGACATGTGAGCAGCTGAACTGAGAAATCAGACGGCTGCTTTTTATTAAAAAGCGTGAAAAAGCATAAATTAGGGAATGAATGACAGAAGAACGGTAAAACCGGGGAGGAAGAATCATTGGAAAAAGCCATGTTGATTGTGAACCCATCATCTGGAAAAGAAGAAGCCGAAGCTTGTCTCGATGATGTGAAGGCAGCGCTAAAGGAAAGAGCGTGCGACGTTGTCCTTCGAATGACTGAAAAAGAAAATGATGCAGTGGAATTTGCAAGAGAAGCTTGCCGGGGAGGATATGATATTGTTGTTTCAATGGGTGGAGATGGCACGTTGAATGAAACGATTAATGGAATTTCAGGAGAAGAGCATCGTCCGGCGCTAGGCATTATTCCGTTAGGCACCGTTAATGATTTTGCCCGTGCGTTGAATATACCGCTTGAAACACCGGAAGCCATCGAAGTATTGAAATCAGAAACGATTAAGTCCGTAGATATTGGGAAAGTGAATAAGGATTACTTTATGAATATCGTCGCGGTCGGTGACATTGCTACCGCCTCATTTACGGTTTCTCCTAAACAGAAAACCCTGCTTGGCCCGCTGGCTTATTTTTTGGAGGGTATTAAATCGATGTCCGGAAAGTCACTGGTGAAGGCAAAGGTTCATCATGATGGTGGCGTGTGGGAAGGGGAAGCTATGCTGATCCTAGCTGCACTTACGAATTCCGTAGGCGGCTTTGAAAAAATTGCGCCTAAGGCAGAAGTGAATGACGGGAAAGTTCATTGTATGGTGATAAAAGATGTACCGCTTCCTAAGCTTGCAGCGCTAATGACTTCTGTTTTTAAAGGAGAACACCTCGACAGCCCATCTGTTGAGTATATTCAATCGTCAGCTTTAACAATTGAAGCAGACCGGCAAATGACTGCTAATGTAGATGGAGACGAAGGTGAAAGTCTGCCTATAACTGTAGAGGTATTAAAAAAACATCTCCAGGTTATCGTGCAGGAGCAGCCAATCAGCGGAACTTCTTGACAGAAAAAAAGGATCACTTTATAATTATCTTGAAATCAAGATATATAGATATTAAGTTTCGAAAGAGATGGGAATGGACAATAATGACTCAGTTGAACTCTGAAGAATATGAGAATAATGATGCCTCCCTAAAGCTCTGGATTGTGCTTTCAAGAGCTTCAAGAGCTGTGTCTGATAAGGTTCAGGAGGATATCAAAAGCTATGGGTTAAATACGACAGAATTTGCGGTGCTCGAACTGCTTTTTCATAAAGGTGATCAACAAATTCAGCATATTGGGAAGAAAGTTCTGCTTTCAAGCGGAAGTATTACCTATGTGGCTGATAAACTCGAAACAAAAGGGCTTCTCCGAAGAAGACCTTGCACAGAAGATAGAAGAGTCAGCTATGCGGCTATTACTGAGCAAGGCCGAGAAATTATGGAAAGAATTTTTCCAAGTCATAAACGGGCCATTCAGGACATAATGGCCGTTCTCAACCCTCAGGAAAAAGAAACCATGATTCAATTGCTGAAAAAATTAGGCCATTCTATTTAAGCTGAAAAGAATAAAACAGAAAACAAGCATTTTAAAACCATATATCTTGAATTAAAGATATATCCAGAGTAATGCAATAAGAAGAAAGGATGATCTGCTATGAATAAACAAACAAAGGGAATTCATCATATTACAGCGATTGTTGGCAGTCCTCAAGAGAACATTGATTTCTACTCAGGGATTCTTGGGCTGAGATTGGTTAAACAGACGGTTAACTTCGATGCACCGGATGTCTATCATTTCTATTTTGGCAATCGATCGGGTGAGCCCGGGACGATTATGACCTTTTTCCCTTGGGAAAACGCTGCAGCGGGAATGACGGGTGCTGGGCAGGTTGGGTGGACAACGTTCGCAGTGCCGGCAGGTGCTCTGCCGTTTTGGCAAAAGAGATTGGAAGAGAACAATGTCGAGGCAGAACGGATCTCCAGATTTAATGAATCCTATCTTCAGTTTCGTGATCCACATGGACTTCCTTTAGAGATTACGGAAAGAACAGAAGGTGCAGAAAGCGAATGGGTCTCTGATGCGATATCTGCAGACAATGCAATTAAAGGGTTTGGCGGAGTGGTGCTGTTTTCGGCAAATCCGGAGAAAACGATGGACCGCTTAGAAAATACTCTAGGCCTCAAAAAAGTGCTTGAAGAAGAAAACTACGTCCGTTTTCAAGCTGGGAGTGACAGGGGACAAAAAATTGATGTTAAATTGTCCGGTATCGGCCAGGGAGTTCAAGGAGCAGGGACTGTCCATCACATAGCATGGCGTTCCGACAACATTGAGGACCAGGTGGAATGGCAGGAGCATATCTTTGCATCTGGTCTGCGAACGACGGAGATTCTGGACAGACAATACTTTAAATCGATCTATTATCGTGAAGAAGGCGGTATTCTGTTTGAAATGGCAACAGACACGCCGGGATTTTTAATTGATGAAGATGAAGGTCGCTTAGGTGAGGAACTCAAATTACCAGAGTGGCTTGAACCTAAAAGGGAAGTGATCAGAAGGCACCTTCCGGAAGTCCTGATTCGCTCAATTAAGGAGGGAAAATCATGAAGCATCTATTCAACAAAGGTGCAAACGATCATTTTCCATTGCTGCTGCTTCATGGAACAGGCGGCAACGAGTATGATCTTTTGCCATTGGCAGAGAAAATTGACAGCGAGGCTTCTGTATTAAGTGTGAGAGGATCCGTTATGGAACAGGGGATGCCTAGGTTTTTCAGAAGACTGGCAGAAGGCGTCTTTGACGAGGAAGATCTGCTGTACAGAACGGCGGAGTTGAATGATTTCATTGCTCAGGCAGCAAAAGAACACAGCTTTCAAGCTGAAGAACTTATTGCGATTGGCTACTCGAATGGTGCTAATATTGCTGGGAGTCTGTTGTTTCATCACCAGGACAGCCTTAATGGAGCCCTGCTTTTCCATCCGATGGTTCCGAGAAGAGGAGTGGAAATTCCCGATCTGAGCGGCGTTTCTATTTTCATCAGTGCGGGAAGACAGGATCCGATTTGCCGTCCTGAAGAAACATTGGAGCTTGAAAAGCTACTCAAAAATGCAGGAGCCGATGTCACGGTGTTCTGGACAGATGGAGGGCATCAGCTAACTGCGGAAGAGCTTGAAGAAGCAGCACAGTGGTACAGAAATACATTTAAGCATAAGGATGATGTGAAGTGAAAACATTCATTGCAGAAGAGCTGTCAGCAATTGAAAACTATAAACTTCTGATAGGCGGGGTTATTCCGCGGCCGATTGCTTTTGTTACCACTTTATCTGAAAAAGGTGTTTTAAACGGGGCACCTTTTAGTTTCTTCAATGTGATCTCAGCGGCGCCCCCATTAATTGGAGTGTCTGTTCAGCGCGTAAATGGCGAACCAAAAGATACCGCAAAGCACGCACTCAGCCAGGGCGAATTCGTGGTACACATTGTTGATAGACAAAATGTTGATAAAATCAATCAGACCTCCGCCACACTTCCGGAAGAGGAAAGTGAGATCACAGCGGCCGGACTGACGCCTGTTGAAAGCACGTCTATCCGTGTCCCAGGCATAAAAGAATCAAAAATCAGGATCGAATGCAGGCTTGAAAAAGCGATTCAATTTGGCGAAAATAATGATTCCTGCGACTTGCTGGTTGGACGAATCATTCAATATCATATTGACGACAGCATCTATTTTGACGGTAAAATTGACCCGGAAGGTCTTCAGGCAGTCAGCCGTTTGGCAGGGAATGATTATGCCGGGATTGGTGATATTTTTACGATTAAACGTCCAAAATAGGGAGCGCTTGAAACGTCTGAATTCAAAAAGGTGCCAGGCTCTTGAGAGAGTCTGGCACCTTTTTTTATGAGATTTACAAGGAGCCATCGTCTGAAAAACGTAATTAATGGGCAGCCTGCTGAAGGTAGATAAGGGTGAGAATACCGAAGGCAAGAAAGGCTGTCCCGACTAAACCAAAAATGTAAATGAAACCCCAGTTGATCATTCGGAAACTGAAATCAAAGCGTTCAGGATTATTTACATCATAGTAAATTTTGATTTTGTCACCGGCTTCTCCCATGGGAGGATTCGTGCCATAGAAAGATTGAGCTTTAATCTGCTCGCCGCTTTGGTCTGAAAAAGTGAGTACCGGATAATAGATACGGGAGCCTTCACTTTTTGTTGATTTAAAATCAATAATTTCGCCGATTGTTTTAACCTTATTTTTTATAAGCATAAAGTGGCGGATTAAGTAAAATAGCGTAATGGCCTCAAGAACAATGCCAATGGTGAAAAACATAATGATAATCCACATGCGGCTGACTCCTTTGGTGATTAATTTTTTGATTAACTAATAAGAAAAATGGCGACCTGCTTAATCTATTTTACACCTTTTCTGCAGGAATTAAATCTGCAGCTTGGCGAATATATAGAATTATCATTCCCTAATATTATTAATCTATTATAACGGATAACAGCGTGTTAATATACTTCTGCTGTTCGGACATACGTTGCATGATATGATTAAGGGAAAGACGGATAGATGAAAAGAGGATGATGATGGCAAAAGCAGCCTTAATTATGAACCCCAATGCCGGAAATGGCCAGTGGGCGGATAAACTCAATGATATACAGAACAAACTTGAAACGGCTTACGATTCAGCTGAAATCTATAAAACCTCCAAGCCTGGAGATGGCGCAGCGATCGTCCGTTCGATTGGCGAATCGGTCGATTTGTTAATTGGTTTCGGAGGAGACGGAACAATCTACGAACTGATTAATGCATTAGCACCACTCGAAAAGCGGCCAGTCTTCGCTATCATTCCAGGGGGAACAGCGAATGACTTTTCAAGAGCAGTCAACATGTCCCAGGAACCTATGGAGGCCTTGGAACAGATCCTGAAAGGGCAAAACAGAAAAAGTCGATGTTGGCCATGCAGGCAGCCAGTATTTTCTCAATTTCTGGGGAATCGGATTGATGACACAGGTTTCCGATAACAATGAAGATCAAAAAAAGGACACATTAGGCAAGATGTCGTATTACATGAGTGCGGTCAAAACGGTTAATGAAGCGGAGAAAATTCACGTGAACATTCGATCCTCTGAACAGAATTACGAGGGAGAAGCCGTAATGGTCATAGTAGGAAATGGTCCATTTACTGGTGGAATGCAGGCTTTCTTTCCAAAAAACAATCTGCAGGATGGTCTATTCGACGTGGTCATCTTAACCAGTACGTCTCTATCGGCTTTCTGGTCAATTTTAAAATCTAGCATTGCCCAGGAAGAGCTTTTTGATAAAGAAGAAATTATTCACTTTCAAACCTCTTCTTTATCCGTTTCATGCGAGCCGGTTCAGAAAATTGACTGTGACGGTGAAAAGCTCTATCAAACACCTTCAGAATTAAACGTATTGCCGAAGCATGTCACAATGATTGTTGGCGCACCTTTTTCTAATTAATAAGTTTCAAGACTCACTGTTAATTGACGGAAAAAAAGGATTATCGACAGCTTACAAGAAAATTTTCCGGATAATTTTATAATTTTTTCAAAAAAAGCCCCGACTTTAGGCCTAAAAACCGATTGTTTAATAAAATTTTTCTGTTTTTATTCACAAAAAAATGCAGATAGGAGATTATTGCTGATTTCTTGAAATCCTATATTGCAAGACTATTAATCCATCGGAAGGGGCTTTTGAAAAAATGAAAAAGAGTTCATCAATTTTATTGTCGATGATGCTTTGTTTTGGAGTATCAACTGCAACAGCTTCTGCACACGGAGGGAACAGCGGGTCTGATTCGCTGTCTGTCTTGAAAAAACAAACTGGATCCCACTTTGTTATGAATTGGGACAAATCAAAAGAAAAGGCGCCAACTTTCGTTTCTGGCAAACTTTCTAAAGAGAAGGTTAAAAACGTTAAAGACGTTACAGCCTATTTGAAAGCTCATGCGGATTTGTATAAACTCAATCCCCAATCAGAATTAAAGCTTAAAGATGTAAAAAAAGACAAACTGGGAATGACTCATTATACGTTTCAGCAGGTGTTAAAAGGCGTACCAGTGGATGAATCAGAATTCACCGTGCATGTCAGCAAATCTGACCTCGTCAAGGCGGTAAATAATAACGCAAAACCAGGTGTCGACAAAAATTTAAAAACACCATTAAAGGCAAAAATCAACAAACAGACTGCTCTTAATAAAGCATGGGCCCATATTGGGGTTACTAAAAAAGAAACTGAAAAGAGCAATGCAAAGAGCCGTAAGTCAGATGTATTGACGTCTTCAGGGGCAAAACTTCCAAAGGCAAAAGCACAAGATAACACGGCAGAATCTGCAAAGCTTGTTGTTTATGAATTCAAAGGGAAGTCATACCTTGCTTACCATACTGAATTACAGTTTATTAATCCAACGCCTGGGAACTGGCAGGTTTACGTTAACGCAGAAGATGGTTCGATCATCAACTCTTTCAACGCTGTGGATTATGATGGTCCAACGACCGGAAGCGGAACCGGCGTTCTCGGAGATTCTAAATCACTAAATCTCTATTTGTCAGGCGGTTATTATTATTTATATGACACGACTAAGCCAATGAACGGTGTCATTGAAACAAGAACCGCTCAAAATGGTACCTCACTTCCTGGACCGTATCTCGTAGATTATGATAACGCATTCACTTCAAGCGGCGAAAGAGCTGCCGTAGATGCGAATTACTATGCAGGCAAAGTATACGATTACTATTATAATAATTTCGGACGCAACAGTTACGATAATCAAGGCTCTACAATCAGGTCTACGGTTCACTACAGCAGTAATTACAATAATGCCTTCTGGAACGGCCAGCAGATGGTCTATGGTGATGGGGACGGAAGCACATTCATCGCTCTGTCAGGTGCAGAGGACGTTGTCGCCCATGAGCTGACCCATGCTGTCACTCAAACGACAGCAGGCTTGAACTATCAAAATCAATCTGGTGCCCTAAATGAATCAATGTCGGATGTCTTTGCTGTACTTATCACACAAGACAACTATCTGATCGGTGAGGATGTGTACACACCTGGAACTTCAGGAGACGCACTAAGAAGCTTGTCAAATCCTGAGAAGTATGGGCAGCCTTCAACGATGAGCGGGTATGTAAATACAAGTTCTGATAATGGCGGCGTTCATACGAATAGTGGTATCCCGAACAAAGCAGGTTATCTGACTATTTCTAAAGTCGGCTACAGCACAGCATCTAAAATTTATTACAGAGCGTTGACTCAATATCTGACTCCTAGCTCTAATTTCAGTGATGCGCGTGCAGCATTATTGCAATCAGCTGCTGACCTTTACGGTTATGGAACGACTTATAACTATGTTAAAAGTGCGTGGGATCAAGTCGGCGTACAATAATTCCTTAACTGGAAAAACACTGGTATTGACTCCAGCTTAAATATCAATCAATAAAAGCCAGTAAATCGTGTGTCAACTAAAAAAGTCTTTTTAAGGCAGCGTGTCGACATGCTCTCAAAAGAGAGTCATGTCGACACGTTTTTTTGCTTTTCAAGCCGGGCTTTGAAAATCGGGTAGGCGCAGCCTCGCTGCCAGCTTGCTGCAACAATAGAAAAATCGTCAGACCTACAAAGAGGTCTGACGATTTTTTATTTCAATTTGTTCAGCATATCAGTTGTCATAGATTCGAGAGTGTAATTCGTTTTGAATCCCCATTCAGCTTTAGCGGCGGACGCATCAATGGCATTTGGCCAGCTGTCTGCAATCGCTTGACGAACGGGATCCACGTCGTAATTCATTGTGAAATCAGGCATATGTTTTTTGATTTCTGCCGCAATCTGTTCGGGCTCAAAGCTCATTGCGGTGATATTAAAGGCGTTGCGGTGCTTCAGTTTAGCTGGATCAGCTTCCATAAGGTCTATGATCGCACCTAGCGCATCAGGCATATACATCATATCCATATAAGTGCCTTGTTTGATAAAAGAAGTATAAGTGCCTTTTTCAATCGCTTGATAATAAATATCAACGGCATAGTCAGTGGTCCCGCCACCCGGTGGGGTCACATAAGAAACCAGACCGGGGAAACGTACACCTCTTGTATCAACGCCGAATTTTTGAAAATAATAATCGCATAATAGTTCACCGGATACTTTATTCACGCCGTACATCGTCGTTGGACGCTGAATCGTATCTTGTGGTGTATCAATTTTTGGGGTTGATGGTCCAAAAGCGCCAATGGAGCTAGGCGTGAAAAATTGACATTCTAGATCCCGTGCCACTTCAAGCGCATTAACCAGACCGCCCATATTTAAATTCCAGGCAAGAAGAGGCTTTGCTTCTGCTGTTGCTGAAAGAAGGGCAGCAAGATGAATAATAGTGTCAACTTCATAAGTTTTGGCGAGATGGTGCATCCGTTCAGCATCCGTTACATCTAGCTTTTCAAATGGGCCGGATTCCACGACGCTTTTGTTTGATTCTTTAATATCTGTTGCAATAACTTGATCAGCTCCGTAATCATTGCGAAGCCTGGCAACGAGTTCTGAGCCGATTTGGCCCATAGCTCCCGTTACAAGTATTTTTTTCATACATTTATCCTCCAGAAGAATTAAATAATATCGAGCGATTTTCCAACTTTTTCATAAACAGCAAGGGCTTCATCAAGCATTTCCTTCGTGTGAGCAGCAGATGGCATGTTACGGACACGACCAGTTCCGCGCGGCACAGTAGGGAAAACAATAGATTTGGCATAAACGCCTTCTTCATTTAATCGCTTACTGAAGGCTTGGGTTTTCTTTTCATCCCCGATAATAACAGGTGTAATAGGTGTTTCGCTGTTGCCAATGTCAAAGCCGATTCTTTTCAGACCATCTTTCAAATAATGCACATTGTCCCAGAGCTTGTTTTGAAGCTCCATGCTGTTTGAAAGAATATCAATTGCTTCGATACAAGCAGCCGCTGCTCCAGGGGTTAAAGAAGTCGAGAAAAGGAACGGGCGACTCTGAGATTTCAGCCAATCAATCAGCTTTTTCTTCCCAGCTACATAACCGCCGACAACGCCGATCGCTTTAGAAAGCGTCCCCATTTGGAAATCAACACGGTCAGATAAACCAAAATGTTTAACCGTTCCGGCTCCTTTTCCGAGTACACCAGAGCCATGAGCATCGTCCACATAAGTAATTAGATCAAATTCTTCAGCAATTTCCACAATTTCAGGAAGTTTTGCAACATCGCCATCCATTGAAAAGACACCATCTGTGATGACCATGACTTTATTATAAAGCCCGGATTCTTTAGCTTCTTTAGCTTTTTGACGTAGATCCTCCATATCAGAGTGCTTGACGCGAATGATCTTGGCCTTGGAAAGACGGCAGCCATCAATAATGGAAGCATGATTTAATTCATCAGATAAAATGGCATCATTTTTATCCATCACAGCAGAGATCGCAGCCATGTTGCAGTTGAAACCGGATTGATAAGCGATGGCAGCTTCTGTGTGCTTGAATTCGGCAAGTTTTTCCTCAAGATCAATATGCACCTGCAATGTTCCGTTAATTGTACGGACAGCTCCTGCACCGACACCGTACTTTTCTGTAGCGTCTACAGTCGCTTTAATCATTCTGGAGTCTGTGGCCAGTCCCAGATAGTTGTTTGATGAAAGGTTAATGAGCTTCTTTCCGTTAATTTCAATGACAGGGCCATTTGCACTGTCCAGAGTATCAATTTCATTGTAAAGGCCTTTTGCTTTCAGTTCTTCAAGATGTTCGTCCAAGAATTGATCTAAAATATGACTACCCATATTGTTAGCCTCCTGATAAAACGATTTTTTATTTCTAATGTCTGCTTGTCCGTCTCATGAAAACATTTGAATTAAAATTTCTTCCTAATCCACCTCATAATTTAACATAAACCGTTTTCATTGTCTATTTTCTATATTTCTGTAAATGATAATGTGCTGATATTCTTACTATTGATCGTTAAATTTTTAAAAGTCATCCGCAGTCACACAAATGTCCGTTTCAGGAATACATATCGATTGAAAATGAATTATATGCTATCTTAAACTGTGAACCGATACAATATAGGAAAGGACGGAGAGACGATGAAAGAAGCCTTGGTAATTATAAATGCCCAAAACGGTATGATAGATACACTTGATCAAAGCCATCAAGAAGAGCTGATGACCAATCTAAGGAAAGCGGTTGATGCAGCTCATGAAAAAAGAATTTTAGTGATCTATGTTAAAGATAACGCACTGATGGAAAAAAATACGGAGGGATGGGAGCTTCACAGCGGCTTGGTTCGCAGCGAGAGAGATCTGGTTGTTCAAAAAGAAGGAACGGATGCCTTTCTTGAAAGCATGCTGGATGACATGCTGCGTCTTAACGGCATTGAAAAGCTTGTCGTTGGGGGCTGTAAAACCGAATTCAGCATTGATTCTACATGCAGGAAAGCGACTTCCTTTGGGTATCAAGCAGTGCTTTTATCAGATGCGCATAGTACGTCGGATAATCCCGTTTTGACCGCAGATCAGATCATTGCCCACCATAATCATCATTTAAGCAGAATAAACAACTTAGGTATGCGTATCAGCGTTCAAAAAACTGAACAATGGATACAATCGATTAAGGATTAATAATGATATCTGAAAATATCCGAATTAGAACGGTGGATGAAGCGGACGCTTTTTATTTTATTCCTAAAATTAATGAATGGTGGGGCGGCCGTAAAATTTCTCACCTGCTGCAGACTTACCATTTCAACTGTTTTCAAGGGACGAGCTTCACCGCAGAACAGCACGGAAGACCAGTGGGTTTTTTAATTGGTTTTCCCATTCAGTCACATTCAATGAATTTTAAAGAAAAAGAGGCCTATATTCACTTTGTTGGCGTGGATCCGGCAGTGCGGAAGAGCGGAATTGGACGTCTTCTTTATGAGGCTTTTTTTAAAGTAATGAAGGAGAAAGGGTGTGACTCGGTCAAATGTGTCACCTCTCCAGTAAATGAATCATCGATTAATTTTCATCAGTCCATGGGTTTTCAGATCACGGAAAGCGAGCATTATGAATCCGGATGGCCGGTTCACAGCAACGCACATGAAAATTTTCATATCCACTTTACCAAGCGGCTTTCTTCCCTTTCATGACGAAATATCAAAAGCGCTTTTCACTTTTATTCATATACATAAATATCAGGAGTGAAAGTTCGCCGCTTTTTTGATAAGGGGGAAAAGGAATGAAGGTTTGGGGCGCGTGGATAAGCATCAGCTTAACGACTATGGTGTTTTGGGTGTTTTCTATTTTTTTGGGGTTCTGGTCACCAGACAGAATAGCAATCAGTATAAATGAAAATCAACCAGGATCATGGCCGGGGGAAGCGGGTTTCTTCTTTTTCCCAAGCCTCTTAACAGTAGCGTATGTCGTGGTAAGCATCTTGTTATTTTTGCATAATAAAAGAAAAATTAAACTGGTATACGATGAAATCGACCCGCTGCTCAGCCGCAGCTTGTTGAATCTTACTTTCTATTCAATAGCGGGCATTCTTCTTTTAGGGGAAATATGTCTGGTATTGATGAACAAGTAAGGAGGGTTAGACAGAAAAACAGGCAGAAGTATTGTCTGTTTTTTTAATTTCTTTTAATAACGGCAAAAGGCTGATATGGTTTAGACGTGAAGATTTTGCAGGCTTTTGCAGAATCTGAATAGGAAAGGCTACTATAATAGTTGAGGTGGAACCATCATGAAGTTAATCAGCCTTGTTCAGCAATACTTTGGATTTAAAGAAAACAAGACAACATATGGAACAGAGACCATAGCGGGGATCACAACATTCCTATCCATGGCTTATATTCTGTTCGTGAATCCAGCGGTTCTCGGAGCTGCACATATGGATAAAGGGGCTGTCTTCACTGCTACAGCACTGACTACCGCATTTGGAACATTGCTGCTTGGTTTACTTGCTAAGTACCCAATAGCAGCGGCTCCAGGCATGGGTATTAATGCATTTTTTACATATTCGGTCGTCATCGGTCTCGGGGTCCCCTGGCAAACGGCGTTAGCGGCTGTTCTTGTTGCTGGCCTTCTCTTTTTTCTGATTACATTATTTAAAATTAGAGAAATCATCATTAATGGCATTCCCGAAAGTTTGAAGCATGCCATGGCAGGAGGAATAGGGCTTTTAATTGCCTTTATCGGTTTAAAAGACGCGCACATCATCGTCGATAATAAAGATACGCTGGTTGCCTTAGGCAATCTTTCCAAACCGGATGTCTTATTGGCTGTATTCGGAATCGTCGTTACGATTATTTTTTTGGTCAGAGGAATAAAAGGCGGAATATTTTGGGGAATGGCCATTACGGCGATCGTTGGTGTTGCAGCTGGCGTTTTGCCTAAGCCGGATCATATTGTCTCTTCCATACCAAGCCTTTCGCCCACATTTGGACAAGCCATTTTTCATTTAAGTGATATTCACACTCAGCAGCTGGTCCTTGTTGTTCTAACCTTTTTATTTGTTAGCTTTTTTGATACAGCAGGCACGATTTTGGCTGTGGCTCACCAAGCCGGATTTATAAAAAATAATAAATTGCCGCGGGCTGGCCGGTCACTGTTTTCAGTAGCTGGGGCGAGTATTGCGGGAGGGATTCTTGGAACATCCCCGCCGAGTGCGTATATTGAATCGTCATCAGGCGTTGCTGCAGGCGGAAGAACGGGTTTTACGTCAGTTATTGTCGCGGTATTATTTCTGGCATCGCTGTTTTTTTCACCGCTTCTCGTCGTGGTTCAATCAGCGGTCACAACACCTGCTCTTGTAGTGGTGGGCATTTTGATGGCTTCTTCTCTTGGGGAAATAGATTGGAAAAGAATTGAGCTTGCCGTCCCAAGCTTTGTTCTCATGATTGCCATTCCGCTTACTTACAGTATTACAACGGGGATTGCCCTCGGCTTTATTCTTTATCCAATCACAATGCTTGTTAAAGGGAAGCCAAAGGAAGTACATCCGATTATGTATATTCTCGCCGTTTTATTTCTCATTTTCATTCCGTTCCTGTAACAATGTTTAAAGCTCATCCCATTATTGGAAGCCACCCGGTTTTCTTAAAAATTGGATGGGCTTTTTGTTGTGAAAAGCCCGGTTAGAAATTGGTTTCTTCAACTGCGGCCACTTCTTATTTTGTTTTTTTTTGATTATGGAAAGATTTACTTGAATTTCAGCCTGTCTTTTTGATAAAAAAAGAAAAATGATGCTCCAATGCTTCTTTCACCTGGATGGTAGCGATTCTATTTTATTATTTTCATACCTCATGAGCGGAATGTGCCGCTCTATTATCCAAATTCGTAATTCTATTAGCCAAGTTCACACTTCTATTATCCAAGTTCACACTTCTATTATCCAAATCCACAATTCTATTATCCAATCGGAAAGCAAATATAAACAAATCAACGTATCCCTATTATTTTGATATGTAGAAAATCCAAGAATCGTCAGGTAAAACATCGAACCGGGTATGGAAGGTCCACCCCCGGGGTTTGATTGGCGTGGAATGTCAAGGCGATGCCGCCGTATTCACAGCCAATCTCAAGAGAAGGATCAAGACCATGGGTCAATATCAGGCGTCACCTCGCCCATAAAAAAAGTTTTCATTACCCTCCTTGTTGTCATGGGCTTTTTTAAATACCACAAATCGAATTTTTTAAAAATTTGTTTAATACAGTCCGCTTGGTGGTATTTTTTAAATAGACTTAGCAATAAATGGTTTAGGAGGAGCAAAATGAGCGATAAAAAGTCAAAATCAGAACAGGGCAGGTTCAGGAAAAGTCTCAGCTTACTTGATTTAACCTTTCTCGGAATTGGGTCAATCATTGGTTCAGGTTGGCTTTACGCTGCACAGAATGCAGCCAATCTCGCAGGGCCATTAGCCTGGGTTTCATGGATTATCGGTGCAGTTGTCATTATTTTAATAGGTATGGTTTATGCTGAATTAGGAGCTGCACTTCCAAGGGCAGGCGGATTTATCCGCTATCCTAACTATACCCATGGGACACTGGTGGGGTATTTAATCGGATTTAGTGCGATGCTTGCTTATTCGAGTGTTGTAGGCATTGAAGTAGAAGCAGTCCGCGGCTATGCTCAGACCTGGTGGACTCAGCTGGGGACAAAAGACGGCTCCCCTTCAATTACAGGTTTTGCTTTCCAATTTGCACTATTAATTATTTTTCTGCTTCTTAATTACTGGAGTGTCAATATTTTTGGGAAAGCGAATACCATTGTGACTGTTTTTAAATTTATCGTCCCGATCCTTATCATTATCTTTTTATTAATGCATTTAGATTTCTCGAATTTTCATGCAGGGGGTGCAAAGCCGGGCGGCGTACACGGCATCTTTACCGCAGTGGCGGCAGGCGGAATTGTCTTTACGTTCCAAGGCTTCAGGCAGCCGATTGAGTTTGCGGGTGAAGCAAAGAACCCACAAAGGGATGTTCCGCTTGCCATTGTACTCGCAGTAGTGGTTGGCTTAATTATTTATCTTCTTCTCCAATTTGCGTTTGTCGGTGCTATTCCGGCTGAAAGACTTGCAAATGGAGGCTGGGCAAATATTCATTTCGATTCGCCTTTTGCTAAACTGGTTTCCATTTTAAGTATTGGTTGGCTTGCCAATCTAGTATTGATCGATGCTGTTATTTCGCCTTCAGGAACATCAAATATTTATTTTTCAGCAAACGCTCGATCAATTTATGCTTGGTCAAAGAACGGTTTCTTCTATTCACTTTTTCACAAAATTGATAAAAAGACCGGTGTTCCACGTCCAGCGCTGATTCTAACATTTATCTTGGCAGTCCTTTGGATGTTGCCAGCAAAGTTCCAGGTGTGGCAGGGTCTTGTTACAGCAAGTACTTCGGCCATGGTGTTAACATATTGTGTTGGTCCGGTCTCGGTTACGTCGTTAAGAAAGTCTAATCCAGATCTCAAACGTCCATTTGTACTTAAACCGCTACATATTATTTCACCGCTTGCATTTATTGCTGCAACGCTCGTTATTTACTGGAGCGGGTGGGATGTTGTTGCGATGCTGGTTGGTATATTAATCGGTTCACTTGTTCTGTATTTTGCCTTTGCAGACAAAACGATTTCAAAAGAACAGCTTAAAACGGACTTCCAGTCATCCATCTGGCTCTTCGGCTATTACATCTTTGTCTTCATCATGTCTTATCTCGGAAGCTTTGGGCCGCATAAGTATATCCCGGCCCCATGGGATACGGTTATCACCGGCATAGGCGTTCTAGCATTCTATTATTGGGGTGTTGCAACAGCCTTACCGAAAGCAAGAATTGGCGAAGACGACGAATAATACCTGTATAGTGATTTAAAAGCCGGCCAATTGGCCGGCTTTTTAAAGTTTTAATGTTTTTCTTAGCTGTTCGCTTTCTACGGTCACGGCCTCAGCTAACTTTTGTGTGGTCTCTATGTGCTCCTTGGTGGGAGCGAAAAGCAGGTGAGATGTCCTTCGCTTGGAATAAAATGGACAAAAAGCGGCCGAAAGACCACAGAAAGGGCATCATTTTACTCAGCTGGAATAACGGGTGGCTGAGATCCCCGCAACTAAAGACTTGGACATTCTTCCGCGGCAAGCGAGCAGATTTAGTATTTTCAAATCGTGGACTTATTCAGTTGTTTCAACAGCGTACCAGGCTCGCGGGTCACCAGGGATAATCAAGCAGTTCCCGCGGGATGGCCCCGATTCTTTTGTTTACAACTAAGAGAGGACTTTTTACTGCTCCCGAATGAACTTGACTAAACCCTCTCTCAAGATTATATTTACAGGTATTGATGGCTAGAGATAAATGACAGCATGACCAATCGTTAGGGAGAGGGTAAACATGAAAAAGACGATGCTTGCAGCTTTTGCTTTGCTGATTGTGTTTTTCGCCGGAATCCGGCCAATGGAGGCGTTTGCAGATGCCACGCCGGGAGACAAGATTGTAACACTAGGTGCAGATCTTACTGATGCTCAGAGACAGGATATTCTGAAAGAAATGGATGTCGATCCGAATAATGTACAGGTTATAAAAGTAACCAATGCCGAAGAACATAAATATTTAGATGCCTATTTACCAAAAACTCAAATTGGCAGCAGGGCAATTAGCTCTTCGAAGATCACTATTGGAGAAAAAGGGACAGGTTTATCTGTCAGCACAAACCATATTACATATGTAACAGACGATATGTATCTGAATGCTTTAGCTACTGCAGGTGTGAAAGACGCAAAAATTTATGTGACAGCCCCTTTTGATGTTTCGGGTACAGCCGGTTTAACAGGACTGATAAAAGCCTATGAAGTTTCAACAGGTAAAGTGATTCCTGAAGACCAAAAGAAAGTCGCAAATGAAGAAATGGTAACAACAGCAAAACTAGCTCAGCAGGATGGCGTTGGGAAGCAAAAAGCGGCAAACCTTATGACGGCTATCAAAGAAAAAATCGCAAAAGAAAACCCTAAGACAGATCAAGACATGGAAAAAATCATTCGTGATGCTGCAAAACAGGTAGGTGTCACGTTAAGTGATGCGGATGTTCAAAAGCTTGTTAATCTATTTGATAGAATAAAAGACTTGAATATTGATTGGGGATCTGTTGGAAATCAGCTTCAGAAAGCTAAGGATAAACTTCACCAATTAGCAGGTAATGAGAAAGCACAGGGCTTTTTATCATCCGTTTTTTCTGCAATCGGTCAGTTTTTTAAGGCTTTGTTTGATGCGATTGCCTCGCTTTTCAGTTAAATAGTTTTAACAAGACAATATTTTTTTAGGAGAGAGAACATGAAAAAGATTACAACGATAGTCATGCTTGCTGTTATTTGTGCTGTGATCGCCCTTAGCGGGTGTGGCACAGACAGCAAGACAGATTCCAAAAAAAGTTCGGCGAGCAAGAAAAACGACACGCTCACAATCGGCGTCATTCCACAGCAAACAAAGGGCGAAGTTAAGAAAGCCATGGATGCTCTTCAGAAAAAGCTTGCCAAAGACTTAAATAAAAAAGTAAAAGTCACGGTCTATCCTGATTATAACGGTGTGGTTGAGGCGATGAATTACAATAAAGTGGACATGGCTTATTTTGGTCCGCTAACATACGTTGAAGCCCACAAAGACAGCGGTGCAAAAGCAATTATCGCCGAACTGATTAATGGGAAACCGTATTATCATTCTTATATCATTACACGCAAAGATTCAAAGATAAAATCTTTAGATGATCTCAAAGCAAAAGCATCCAGTCTGACTTTTGCATTTGGAGACCCAAATTCAACCTCAGGATCACTCATTCCAAGCAAGAAGCTGAAGAGCATGGGGCTGTTTACTGATAAAAAACACACGAAATTCAGCCACGTTATTTACACGGGCTCCCATGATGCGACAGCCTTGTCCATCATGCAAGGAAATGCAGATGTTGGTGCAATTGACAGTGTGGTCTTCAGTGTACTTGATCAAAAAGGGACAATTGATAAAAATAAGTTCCGTATCCTTTGGAAGTCTAAATCTTTATATGAGTACCCTTGGGCTGTTCAGAAAAAAATGGATCCGAAGCTCGTGAAGTCCATTCAGCAATCATTCTTGTCGATCAAAGATCCGGTTATCCTGAATGCGTTTGGAGCAAGCGGTTTTACGAAATCACAAAACAGTGATTTTGATGACGTTAAAGCAGCTGCTGACGAGATGGGTGTGCTCCACTAGAAGATTTTGAAGGCCGCTGAAAAACTATTGATGTCGTCGTGGTTGTTGTTTTTCGCTCTAGGCTGCTCGCATTCCGCGGGCACGTCCTCAGCTAACTTTGGCGTGGCCACTTTGTGTACCAAAGTGGATCTTCGGACACGTGCTGATCCCGTTGGACTTGCAATAACATCTTAGAATCCACATCGCACGATGAAAATGCGGATCCAATACTTTGAAAGCGGAAATACCCTCGCTTTCCGCGGGCGATCCGCGAGCCTCCTCACGCCTTAAGGCAACATTTGCGCTGCGGGGTCTCGCTTGGATCGCTGGTTCCGCAGGAGTCTCGGGTATTTCTTGCTTTCACCTATAGATATGCGCATTTCCGAGGCGTCTCAGGTATTTCCTACTCTCACCTATGCGCATGCGCATTTTCGAGGAGTCTCGCACCTTCCGCTACAATCATACTTTAAGAATGTTTAACTTCTAAAGCGAGATAGCGGAAAAAAGTACTAAAAGAGTGTGCCTATGTTTTAGCTTCGCTCAAACTCCGTCACAAGCCTTCAATGATGGTTACTCAAGCAGCTGGCTCGCAACTAAGGTTTTCGCTATTAAAGGCTTGGCGAAAGCCAAGTTTTCATTAGTTGTTGCCTGCTGTGGTCATTTAGAAGTCATTTTGTCATAAATTATTCATCCGTTCTCCTGGCGTCTTAATTTTCCAGCAGCACTGCCGAGTGAACGTGGGAAACCTCTAAGTGGACATTGTCTTCAGATTTTGAAAGTGAAAGGAGATGGGAGTAATTAAAAGTGGAAAGATCCGAACAATAACCATTAGTGTCGCCGCTGTGTTTGTTTTGGTATGGAGCGGCTATGGAAGTCAAGTCCAGGTTTTGTCCACTTTAAACTGGCATAACCTGGCTGACTTTCTGTCAAAGTGGTGGCCACCATCTCCTGACACATTAGGGCCAGCATTATCTTCTGCCGTGGTAACGATCCAGATGGCCGTGTTCGGTACCTTTATAGCATTAATATTAGGCTTTTTCAGCGCTTTTTCAGCGGCACGAAACATCGCCTCTCATTCAGTGTTTTATACTGTCATGAGAGGATTTTTAAGTGTCCTGCGCTCTGTTCCCGTCGTCGTATTTGGACTCCTTTTTGTTCCACTGGTCGGTTTAGGACCTTTAGGAGGCGTGATGGCGTTGATTCTCCACAATTGGGGAGTTCTCGGCAAGCTGACGGCTGAAAGGATAGAGGCTTCTGAAGCGGAGCCTTACGAAGCGGTACAATCAACAGGTTCCCCGAAACTTCCAACAATTTTATACGGGATAATACCGCAAATTCGAATGAACATTGTATCAGATGCCTTTTACAGGCTCGAAGTAAATGTAAGAGACACAATGGTGCTTGGTTTTATCGGTGCAGGTGGCATTGGGAACGATCTGTTTATTAATTTTAAAAGCTTTGATTACGCGGCTACTACAACCGATGTGCTGCTGATCATCGCCATGGTCTTTATTCTGGACGGGCTGGGAAGCCTGGTGCGCAAATGGGCAGGGTAGGTAGGCGATTAAATGTTGGATATTAAAAATTTAGGGAAAAGATATGATAAAAGAGGCGATTACGTCTTCAAAAATCTTTCACTGCAAATTAATAGTAGAGAACGGGTGATGGTCCTTGGACCAAGCGGGGTGGGGAAATCAACCTTCATTCGTTGTGTTAACAGGCTTGTTGAACCAACTGAAGGGATAATCAAGTGGGACGGAACTGAACTGACAGGCTTGAAGCGCTCGGAGCTTGCGGTTTTCCGGAGACGGATCGGTATGGTATTCCAAGGGTATCATCTTGTTAATCAAATGACAGCGAGAGATAATGTCATCATTGGAGCCTTTGGAGTCATGAACCTGCCGCAGATTCTACTTAAGAAATTTCCGGCTGATGTAGTCGAGAGAGCCAGGGAAGCCCTTGATGAGGTAAATCTGCTTAAGTTTGAAAACCAGAGAGTATCCCTTTTGAGCGGGGGACAGAAACAACGTGTGGCAATAGCAAGAGCAATTGTTCAGAATCCAGATCTCTTGCTGTGTGATGAGCCAGTCGCAAGTCTTGACCCGGTTACAGCGAAACGGATTATGACTTATATTGTTAAGGTTTGCGAAGATCAAAAGATGACAGCAATTATTAATTGCCATGACACAGAAATAGCCAAAGCATACGGAACCCGCATTTTAGGATTTTCTAGAACAGGCCTTGTGTTTGATGGACTGCCAGATGAGTTAAGGGATTCTGACATTGAAGCCATATATGAGCCTGGAAATTAATTAATCTATTAGCAGACTGCTTATGTTTAGGCAGTCTTTTTTCTTTCCAATTTTCACGATAGGTATTATGCTGCAGCTAAAGTGGGAATAGCTTGAGCAAAAGACCCAGCGCCACACGTTGATTGAAGTGAAAGATGAGAGGCTCCTTGAAAATGCTAAGTGTTCCATTATTAAAATGGAAATACATGAGACTCCCTCGGAAAAGGTGGACATAAGGGGATCTGCAACAGATACGTTGATTGAAGCGAAACGTGCGAGACTTCTCGAAAATGCTTTGCATTTTCTTCGTGCGAGGTGGTTCCAAAGATGTTTGGCGCATGAACGCCATGAAGTCACCAAGGGCAGAGCTGCCCGGAACGTTCGAGACGCCTGCGGAATCAGCGTGACCAAGCGAGACCCCACAGCGCGATAACTTCAAGGAAGTTCGGCTAAATGCGTCACATCCTGTGACAACGCCGAACCTACCCACATCCTGTGGGCATGAGGAGGCTCGCGGTCCGCCCGCGGCAAGCGAGAACTTTCCAAAGCTCGGACCAAGGAGAAATGGGACTTTTTCAGTGGCATCAGTAGCACGCGTCCGAAGTTCCACCTTGGCGCACAAAGAAACCACGCCAAAGTTAGCTGAGGCCGTACCCACGGAAAGCGAAAGTATTTCCGCTTTCAATGTATGGCTATATCTCTTTCACGTACAAGGCTGAATGAAGCCAAGTCCAGCGAGAAAGCATCCACCTGAATAGAGGATTTTTTAGATTTAATGCGTGGTTGTTAAATTATGAAATTGATACATGTAATTTTTTTCTTAAAGACTCATAATTGAATCAAAGACAGGGTATTCAAAAAGTATCTGTTTCAATATTATTCGAACTTTTATAAGAAGGAAGCTGTCTCTTTACTACACTGCCATTAAGCTTCTGGCAGGTAGCGATCGAATTAGGTCTGACTGGAGGATTCCTTGTGGATACATTAATGAGTCTGATTAATCATCATGGATACATAATTTTATTTGCATCCTTATTGCTTGAGTTAATAGCTTTGCCGGTTCCGACAGAGCTTCTGATGAGCTACGTCGGTTTTCAGGCTTATCAGGGTCATATGAACCTTTATATAAGCCTCATATCAGGAATCGCAGGGACAATTTCCGGGATGAGCGCGGCATATTGGATCGGCTCAAAACTCGGTTTTCCTTTTTTTAATAAATATGGTCACCGGATGCATTTGGGTCCAGAGCGATTGAATAAAATGTCCAAGTCGTTTGATTCTTACGGAAAAAGGTTGCTGTTGTTTTCCTGTTTTATTCCAGGCGTCCGTCATTTTACCGGGTATTCAGCAGGCATCACTCGTGTAAAATTTAAATCTTTTGCCTTTTTCTCTTATATTGGGGCGGCGCTCTGGGTAGGGACCTTTATCATCTTGGGCAGGGCGCTAGGGCCGCAATACACCATCATTGAAACAACCGTAAAAAAATATATGCTTATTTTGATTGTTCTTCTTGCCATACTTGTATTAATGTATTACTTAATAAAAACAAACCTGCCGCGCATTAAAGCTTACATGCTTGCATTATTAAGTCATCTTTATCGAAATTTCAATTCACAATGGCAGCTTAAATTGTTGATTGTGGGTATTTTTGCAGTGTTTGTATCTCTTGTGACAGCCGTTTTTGGATTATTTGATGAATATATCAAGCTTGGCTTCCAACCCTTTAACAAGGCGGTAATGATCGTCTTTAACGCTTTCTTCGGCACACAATGGAAAACATTTATGAATGGATCCTTTGCGCTTACCACGACACCTCTTCTAGCAATCGTCAGCTGTGTGACAGCCGTTTGGATTATCCTTCACGGAAAAAACCGGCATGTGGAAATGAATTTATTAATTGCATCTATAGCCGGAGGATACGTCTTTATTAAATACCTTCCAGAAACGATGATGACCGTGGTCCAATGGCTTCATTGGCCATTTAGCTTATATGCACAAGGGCTGCCAAGTTCAGAGGTCATTATGGCGACAATTGTTTACGGATATTGGGCTTTTCTGACTGTTAGGCATGCGCAACGATATATGGTTAAAATTGGTGCGCTGCTGATTGCTGCTGCCTTGCTCTTATATATCGGTATCGGACATCTCTACTTTATTATGCAGTCACCAAGCGATATAATAGCCAGTTATCTGCTTGGAAGTGTCTGGTTAAGCTTTATTATTATGCTTCTTGAGGTCTGGCGGTTGATAACATTGCTTAATCGGGAAATAAGAAAGATGTCATGATAACTGAATATTACCGTCAGATTGCTGTGTCCTCTGTCGAATAAACTGTGTATTACAGACCTGGAGGCATGAAAATGACGATAACAGCAGAAATTAAACCTCTTCCGGTAGAGGACATGTCCAAGGACGATGTGCTGTTCAGAGAGCTGGAGATCAGAATGCAGCAATTGGGTCATTTGACACCTTATCGTGAAAGCCTGAACTGGCAGCGAGCTATTGGATCATATGAAATTGGCACAGAAGAGCTTATGAATAGATTAAAAAAAGCAGCCGCAAAAAATGATGGTGTTCCTTTATTTTATGCAAAACTCTTTAAAAAAACGGTTTACCAGCAGTTAATCCTCCATCCTCAAAATCAGGGCTTTTATCTGCCGTTTCGTTTCGAGGAACCTTTTACTATTGATATCCAAGGGAAAAGAATCTGGATAGGCTCTGCCGTCCGGCTGGCTGAGGAATTAAAATGGCTTGAGATATCGATGGAAAATGAGTCCTCTGAAGATCTTGTTGAACTTTGGAAGACGTTGAGGGAAATGTGCAGGCTGAGCCTGGAAGAGATGAGCGCAATTATGATTCAATCTGTTTAATTAAGATTAAAAATTTCAGAACTTACCTGAATAATTGCAGCAGTGCTGTTTCCTTTACGGTGTTGAATTTTGTCACTTTCTGATAAGCTTTGTCAAAAGTATTGAAACAGAGGGGAATCCTTTGTCATAATAGGATAGTGTTACTTTAGCATTCGACTGGCAACAATCATCAAAAAAGGAATATATTCGGTAGGAATGAGAGGTACAGATTAGGAATGATAACCATCTTAGGAACAGATGATGTGGAACTTCTCCGGTCCATTTCTGAGAAAAGAACAGTGTTGTTCCGAATGGCTGAACGCTATGGAATGACGAGTAACAGAACGGTACTAGAAAGCCGAGAGCTGGACGTGCTTATTGCGATCTATCAACGTGTCCAGATGGACATGCTGAAAAAAAAGAGAAAAAGAGTCCAATCAAGAACCTATCCGCTATCTTGATTGGTATTCTGGAACGGGTTATTATAATTGATCCTTAGCTGCTGTGATGAGGTTCTCAGCATTCAACCAGCAAGATCAAAATAATAAGCAGTTCATGAGGAGAGAGATACTTGAAGAAGTTTTGGGGGATAACGGCAGCAGCTTTCATCATATTGATGACTGTTGTCTATTCACTTGTTCTGTTTCGATAAAAGATGCCATCCCTGTGGAGGAATGGCATCTTTTTAAATTTATATGTGTGAGAAGAAAAGGGATAAGCCCCCTTGTTCCGAAAAGGCAGCGTGATACGGCGAGTCCTGTCAAAGGATCAAGGTCATTGATTGTTGTATTAGTAGCATGCTGGCGCTGAATGAGCGCCTTTCCATGTTTGTTCCAAATCCTGAATGCTTAAATCATATAAATGCTTGCCTTCTTTTTTATATATACCTTTATTAATCAGCATCGTAATAAGTTGATTTTTTCTTTTATCAGAGGAAAATACATTCTTTTCCTGGTTCATAGTTCTCACCTTTCTTGTTCAATTGCCGCATCTTTTGCTACTTACCCATCTTTCCCCCTTTTAGTTATTTGAAAACCTTTCAGACGAATTCCAATAGAGACATTATTTTCGAGTAGATTTTTAAATATAGCAAAGACCTGTTGGTGGAAAAACGAGTTCTCCAAATGTGTACGGGGTATAAATTCAAAGCAAAACCCGCTGCTTAGGCAGCGGGTTCGAATGACTATTTTGCAGATTTTGAAGGGTTGCTTCTGACTGGCAAAGACTGAATGTATGCGTCAGAAAGGTCCTCCAGATGAATAACTTTTTCGTATTCGGAATGATAGTCTTTAAAGCCAGCCTTTTTTCCGGTAAGTCTGTTAATCGCAGTGCCATCGCTGAATGATTTATCCGGCTCGTATATGATGGACTTATTAATAAAGGAGCCTTCAGGCATATAGTAACGCATGCCGATTGTGTTTGAATTCGTATTTAGTATATCTTGGCCAAAGTGAACGAGCTTGTGATCGATTGGAATACCCAAAAGATTTGTAAGCGTTGGAAGGAAGTCTAATTGCCCGCCAACCTTGGTAATTGTCTGATGCTGAACTTTGCCTGGAACAGCCGCAATTAAAGGAATGTTATACCGATCTTCTTTTGTATAAGGATGACCGATCAGATCTTTCATAAGGCTCTCATCTGTACTGTTAAACATATCATTCGATAGTCCGAAATGATCCCCGTACAGCATAATTACGCTGTTGTTCCATAGACCTTTTGCCTTAAGTTGATCAATGAACCTTCCTAAGGAAGCATCGGTGTAATGCTGTGCCTGCAGGTAGTCTCCGACAATAGATCCGTTATACTTTGCCGGAAGAGAAAGGCCTTGCTTGCTTGCAGGTATTTTATATGGATGGTGACTTGACAAGGATACAACCTGTGCATAAAATGGCTGGCTGCTTTTGTTAAGAATACCAGCGGTCTTTCCATAAAGCACATCATCTGACGGACCAAGTCCGACAATGTCCTGTTGACCGTATAAAGGTTGTTCATAATAATGATTAAAGCCGAGCCCAGGGTAAAGCTCATCCCGGTTCCAGAATTTCAGTTCATCAGCATGAAAGGTCATTGTATTGTAGCCTTTGCTGCCAAGTAGTTTTGGAAGGCTAGGATAAGCCCGATCACCTTCTGATAACGCAGTAGGGCTGTAAGACTCTGGAAACAGAGACGTATTCATCATGAATTCTGCATCAGAGGTATTGCCTGGCCCGACCTGCTGATAAACATCAGGAAAATAAAGGCTTTTTTTAACTAGTTTATTTAAGTTGGGGGTAACCGTTTGCCCATTAACCTTCAGACCAATCAAAAAGTCTTCAAATGATTCCAGCTGAATGACAATAACATTGCGTCCTTTTGCTACGCCAAAGTCCTGCCTTTTATTCTGTGGCTTCTTATCGATTCCTTTAATAGATTGAATCGTATGATTGATTTGAGCAGGTGTTAAGTTAGAAGATAAAGGTTTGGTCTGATTTGAAGGATTTTTATAAATATTAAGCAATTCATAATTAAAGATTCCTTTGTCTTCCGCAGCAAGAACTGGATTGGCAATGTCGTCGCTTCTGTAATGCATAAACGCAAGGCTGGCAATAATTATAGAAAGAGAAAATGCCATACCTAACCATTTCTTATTGATTCGAGCCGCTGGAAATGGTAGTTTCTTAGAAATACGGAAGATGACCAGGATCATAATATCGAGATAAAGAAGGAGATACAATGGGTTCAATAGGGATAAGACACTGTCGCTGACACTCGACACCTGTCCGAGCTCAAACAGGGCAAAATAAGTCGGTATAATATTAAAATATGACCCGTACAGAATAATGCCTGTAAAAACAGTCGTGATGAGCGCATCGGCAGCAAAGTATCCCCAGCTTTTCACCGTAACAGGCAAAAATTCAACAAATCCTAAAAGAAGGAAAATGTAGCAGCCTTCTAGAATAAAAGCTTTTACAACATCATAATCATGGAACAACAAACCATGGACGAAAATGGCCTTTAGAGTGAGTAATATTGAGAAAATAAAATATTGACTTTTTATAAACCGTTTTAAATTAGACATTTCATGAATCACCTCAGTTGATCTTAACTGGCATGTGATACGTAGCCAATTCTATAAGCATAACAGATGTTCACACCATATAAAGTAAATGTGTAAAAAAATGAGAATAATTAAGAAAACATATCTCTTATTGCTAAATTGTTCACTTGCTTTTACAATTAATTGAGCGATTTATTGTTTTTTTATATTTTTCTGGTATTCTTTTACTTTATATAAAGTTGAAATGAATTGCCACTGAAAAGATTAATTAATTATGAACTTTTAACCAGCAGAGGCGTCCTTTAATTAATGGCTAGGACTACAATGCTATCTTTGCCATTATAGCCGACGGTCTTATATAAATGATTAACAATATAATTCTATTCCTTAGGACATTGAATAAAAGGAGCTATTCCAATGAAAATATTGTTCTTGCCTTTGTTTGAAATGCCATCGGGGCATCATCGTGTAGCAGATGCACTAACAGACATGATGATGAAAAGAACAGATGAAATTGAATGCAAAAAAGTGGATCTTTTAAGCTACAGCAGCCGCTTTTTAGAAAAAGCGGTTTCTAAGTTTTATTTAAAGTGGATTCACCATACACCCCATTCCTATGACTGGGCATATAAACATTTTGCTTATACAAAGTCTCATAGCCCTTGTTCTTTTTCGGCACTTGAGAAATACTTTCTTTATTACTTGAAAAAACTTCTGAGTGAAGAGAAGCCAGATCTTGTAGTATGCAGCCACGGTTTCCCCTCATTATGGATGAGCCGGCTGAAAGAAGAAGGAATTGTAAGCATTCCGGTAATTAATGCCTATACAGACTTTTTTATGAATGATATTTGGGGACGTCAAGGGATTGATTATCATCTTGTTCCCAACCTTGACGTGAAACGCCAAATGATTGACAAACATCATATTGATGAGCGGGATATTATTGTAACGGGGATTCCGGTCCATGAAAGCTTTACAGAAGGCACGATTAAATCGAAGAAAAACCGTACCAAAACCAAGCGTGTGCTAATGGCAGGAGGAAGCAGCGGTCTTGGCAATATGCTTGGCTTCATTAACGGCACCAGCCCTGAGGCCAATATTCACTACGTTATTCTTTGCGGAAAAAATGAACAGTTATATAATGATATAAAAGAATTGAACTATGAGCATGTGACACCATTGGCTTATGTCTCCTCCAGAGAAGAAATGAACAGAATTTACGAGGAATCAGATGCCTTGGTTACTAAACCTGGGGGAGCAACAGTCAGCGAAGCTCTAAGAAAAAAATTGCCCATATTTGTACACTCAGCTCTTCCTGGCCAAGAGTTTATTAACCTGCAGTATTTGAAAGATCAAAAGCTTGTGCATGAACTCGACGAAACCCAAAGTCTCGAAAAGCAATTGATCGACGTATTGAGCAGTGATTTTGCGATGAAAAGATGGGAAAAAACGATTGAAGCCTATCAATCTCAGATTGAAATGGGCTCTATGAATGAAATGTTTCGCTTTATATCGGCGAATGTTCAGGAAGGTGTCTTCCTCAACCAAAGTAAAAATGCGCTCCCTGTGCATTTTAGTCTGGTGAACAAATTGAAAAGATACGCAAAAAAAATTGCGCTTGATTAGCAGACAGCCATTATATATATAAAAGCGAACCTTATGAGGTTCGCTTTCTTATTGAGATTCAATTTTGTTTTTATGTTTTTCTTACTTTTGCAAAATGAACCGCTGCAAAGATGAAAAAGATAACTAGAAAAAAACTTCCTGCGATAACAAGATGGACAGGTGTAAAGGTTAGATACTGCTGAATCTTATTTCCTAAGAAGTACCCCAGCAAAACGAAGGTAGCCGACCAAAGTGCGCCTCCAATAAAAGCGGATATAAGGTACGACAGCAGCTTATAACGGCTGATTCCTGCCATGTATGGATTGATCTGCCGGATCCCTGGGATAAAGAAGCCTAGAGCCACCGCGAAAATAGCATATTTTTTAAATGTTTTGCGGGCCCGGGTCCAGCGTTTTCTGTTCAGACCAATATATTTTCCATATTTATAGACAAAAGGTTTGCCGATATAATAGCCGATCACGTATGAAGCAGCCATCCCTGTAAATGCGCCAGAAAAGGCGATAAGTATGCACATATAAAGATTTAGTGACCCTTGTGAGACCGCAACGCCAACGAACAGCAATAAAGATTCCTCCGGAGATGGGATCCCCACAATTCCAAAGAAAATCAGAACAAAAATTGCAAAATACCCGTATGTCACTAAATAGGGTTGGAAGTGTTCCATTTCAGACCTCTTTTTAAATGTTGTTTAGATTTACAAAACATGCCCAACATGAATTTAAATGTAATATACTTTTAAAATAAAGTAAACGTCAGAATGTAAAAGTACGACTCAGAAAAGGGGAGCTTAATTGTTTATTATACTAATAATTATAGGTTTTATAATAGGATTATTCCTTCTGTACAGTATTATTCCGACCTTTCTTTTTCGCATGCTCAACTTGGGGGTGATCCAAAAAGGAGAAACCGCCGGACAGGCAGCGCTCACCTTCGATGATGGTCCGCATCCTGTTTATACCCCTAAACTGCTGGATCTTCTCAAAGCATATCACGTGAAAGCCACTTTCTTTGTAGTTGGGGAAAATGCTCTTGTCTAACCCTGAGATCCTTAGAAGAATGAAGGAGGAGGGGCATGAGATCGGCATTCATCATTACAGGCATAAAAGCAACTGGTTTCTATCCCCGTTAGGTGTAAAGCAGCAATGCCAAAAAACCGCGGATATAATCGAATCCATTATTGGGGAGCCTCCATACTATTATCGGCCGCCATGGGGGCATTTAAACGCTCTTGTACATTTGGGTTCTAAGCCTTATAAAATTGTCATGTGGTCTGCCATATTGGGAGACTGGAGGCTTGCCCTCGGGAAAGCTCGATTAGTTAGCCGGCTTAAGAAAACCGTTAAGGATGGTGCTATTATAGTGCTGCATGATCGCGGAGATAACCCAGGAGCAGACGCTGAAGCCCCTGCGATGACGATCGAAGCACTGGATGAATTCCTCAATGGCAGCGGCAAAGACTATGAATATGTAAACCTTTCAACTTTGTTAAAGAAGAGATAGCTGAGAGGTCAATGGTTTTAGGAATATTATCAGTAATTATGGTAAACTGTCCATAAATGTAAATGTAAGAGGTGTCTTATGTCAAAAAAACATCATCAGATTTCTAAAAAAAAGCGTCAAAGCGAAATGGAGAAGCAATCTAGGCGGCAGAGGCACATTGTGGTGTTCAGCACTGTCTTGGTCGTGGTCCTGATTGTTTCAATCGTAGCGATTGTTTTTCAGAATCAGAGTCAAAATAATCAAACCATACAGCCTGCTCCAAAGTCATCCAATACAACGAAGAATCAAAAAAAGCCTCAGATTGATTACAGCAGCCAGCCATCGCTAGGAAATTCAAATGCGCCTGTAAAAATAGCTGAATTTGGAGACTATCGCTGTATTTATTGTAAACAGTTCGAGGAAACTATTTTCCCGCAGATCAAAAAAGATTATATTGATACCGGTAAAGTTCAGTTTTTCTTTATAAATTACACGATACTTGGAGACGGATCGCAGCTTGCTGCAAATGCTGGAGAAGCGGTTTATCGGCAGGATCCCGTAGCTTTCTGGGATTTCCACAAAGCTTTATATGAGGCTCAGGGTTCTGAGGATAAACAATGGGTCACCAAAGACCTGCTCACCAACATTGCCAAACAAACAGTCCCATCGTTGGATGTGAAGAAATTCCAGGCTTCTCTCGATAACCGAGCTTATCAAAGCGACGTGGTCAGTGATTACAACATGGGACAGAAAATAGGTATGCAAGGAACGCCAGGGCTCTATGTGAACGGAAAGTCTGTCAGCCCGCTGGATTACGGTAAGATTCAGGCAGCCATTGAGAGTGCTGTAAAAGGGGATGCCTCGAATAATGGGTAGCCTGTCATTAAGTAAAGGGCTGTATGCTGCATGGATCATATCAATCACTGCTACTTTAGGAAGTTTGTATTTTAGTGAAATAGCAGGCTTTCAGCCATGTGAAATGTGCTGGTATCAGAGGATTTTTATGTACCCGCTCACGATTATATTAGGTGTAGCTTGCTTTCGGAATGATCGCCGTATTGCTTATTATGTCTTGCCGCTAACAATCATCGGTGCCTGTTTTTCAGTAATGCAGTATATGGAACAGAAATTTTCCTTAAAGGTGTCTATGTGTCAGGCTGGCGTGCCATGCAGCGGAGAGTATATCAACTGGCTTGGCTTCATCACGATCCCATTTCTAGCTTTCACGGCATTCATTCTGATTATTATCAGTCTTTCAGTCACGCTTCGAACAAAAAAACAATCATGATTGGAGAGTTTTTTTTGAAGAGGCCATTCCTGTTAAAAGTTGTTATTATGCTGGTTGCGGTGGGTATATTAATTAATGATGAAAAGGCGATTGCAGGGGGCAAAGCCAGCCTTCTTGCGGAGCAGAATATTTCACAAATTAACCTGAGTCAGCAACATCCGGGGGATTTCTTCATTCCTGGCTTTTAATTTAGAGGGGGGATATGCATTTGACAGACTTCCAAGCAACGTATCATGAGGATCTTTCAACTGCTGGTATCGGCATTAATGAAGAGGCTCTGCCTCTGGTCTACCGAAAACCTTACATCATGCATAAAGTTCCCGGCAGACAGCTAACAGGGGTCATAGACAACGCATCCTGTGTGATGCGTTTTCCCGAAAAAGACCGCTGGAACGGGAAGATGATTATCGGAGCAACTCCTGCTGTAAGAAACGCTTTTTCGCTTGATCTTCTACTAAGTGATATTATTCTTCAAAAAGGCTATGCCTATGCTGCTTGTGATAAAGCAACGCCCGGTCTGACACTCAGGGACTCTTCCAGGAGCATGGAAGAATGGCTTGAGTCATATTACAAGCTGACGTTGGAGGCAGGCCGTAAAACCGTGCAAAGCTATGGACGTGAAGCGGATCAGATTTATATAACAGGCGTCAGCAATGGCGGTTATGTGACCCGAGCGATGCTGGAACGCTTTCCAGAGCTTTACACAGGAGGGGTTGAGTGGGAGGGAGTTCTATGGGCTCCAAAAGAGCGTCATCTGCTGGCAACGCTTGCTGAATGGGTCAAAGCATACCCGGTATATGCTGATTTAACGGGTGGCACGGTGCAGACAGAGAAGTGGCGATGCATATGAAAAACTTCTAGAGTCAGGCCTCCATCCTGATTCAGAACCCTTCTGGAAAACGTATTATGAAACATACTGGCTTGTCAGTTTGTGGCTGTACGGAAAAAATCTTGATCCTGGCTGGGAAGGCTTCAATAAAGCCTGGCAAAACAGCTGGCTGAAGGATCCTCGTGATTTATTTTATCAATGGGAAGAACGAGAAGAGATAACCCGGAAACGAATGAAACCTCTCTACAACACCGGGGACCTGACACGTCCATTGCTGAGTGTGGCAGGTAACTGGGATTGCCTTATTCCTTTTAAATATCATGCGGAGGGATATGCTTCATTAGTAAAAGCGGCAGGTGCTGAAGAGTACCACCGTTTATATGAAATAGAAAGAGGGAACCATGTTGACGGCCTCCTCACGCAGCATAAGGGAAAACAACAGCCTGTGCATTCTTATTATGAAGCAGCGCTTCTCTACTTGGAAGAATGGGTGGAACAAGGAAATAAGCCGCCGGATTCTGGAAGCTTTGAATCTATCGAAAATTTCTATCCATTCTATAACTCTTTGAAGACAATCCAATAACCGATAATCTTACAAGGCCGGTCCTTTTATACCAAAAGGGCTGGCCTTTTAATGTAAAAGAAAATCATGTAACAAAACCGTAAAACATAACAGTAGAATGGTGTCATATGTCTATAAAGATCGACAAGAATGGAGGAGATCAAAATATGAATCATAACCATGCGCTGATAGCTAAGATCGCAGCAACGACGCTTAGTGCAGCGTCGATCTTATCTGTACCCTCTGTCACCAATGCTCATTTTAATAAAGAGAAGCTAGTAAAAGGGACGATGCATCCAAATGTTAAAGTTTTGCAGACTCTATTAAAAGAATCCGGTTACTACCCGCTTACAAAACCGACAGGCTACTTTGGAACAGCAACGCTGAAAGCCGTTAAGACTTTTCAGAGTGAACGGAATTTGAAACCCGATGGAGAGGTGGGAGATGCCACAAAACGTGCGCTGATCTCGGAAGCGTTGAAACGGTCTCCTTTACTGCTTTCGCAAGGAGATAAGGGAGGCGATGTAAAGCAGATCCAATCCAATCTTGAACAGAAAGGCTATTACAGCGGGCATATGGATGGGGTATTCGGTTCCTTAACACGATTGGCTGTATTAAATTTCCAGCACGATCATGAATTGATGATTGACGGAATTGTCGGCCCTGAAACGAAGGCAGCCCTTAGCAATGTAGAGAATAAAGAGAAACCCGCTCCAATGGCAACAAAAAAAATAAAGGTAAAGGAAACGAAGCGGGCTGCCCGGAAAACAAATGAAAAGAAAACAAAGAGTTATCACCCGCAACATGTTGTTAAGGAACTCTTCATGAACAGTACGGCATACACCGCTCAATGCGCAGGATGCAGCGGCATCACGGCTACAGGCATTAATTTAAATACACATCCGGAATTAAAGGTTGTAGCCGTCGATCCCTCTGTTATTCCATTAGGAAGCCGCCTGTATATTCAAGGATATGGCTACGCTGTAGCAGGAGACACAGGAGGTGCAATTAAAGGACATCGTGTTGATTTGTTTTTCCCCCAGCAATCAAAAGCGCTGGACTGGGGAAGGCGTACCGTAAAGGTGAATGTTCTGGATGCTGGGGACTGAGGGTAGAAAATGCAATGCTATACATTGAAAGAGGAAATGCCTCGCTTCTGCGGGTAAGCGTGCTGATTCCGCAGGACTTGAAGCAGCATCTTCGATTCCTCATCGCACGAAGAAAATGCAAAGCATTTTCGAGGAGTCTGCGCCCTCCGCTTCAATCAGTCAAAAAGAGAGTGAAAGGTCCTTCATAAGGTCGATGAACGACCAAAGGGGGTCAAAAAACAGGAGAAAGGGCGTTCATAAGGTCGATGAACGACCAAACGGGGTCAAAAAGCAGGAGAAAGGGCGTTCATAAGGTCGATGAACGACCAAACGGGATCAAAAAGCAGGAGAAAGGCGTTTATAAGGTCGATGAACGACCAAACGGGGGTCAAAAAACAGGAGAAAGGGCGTTCATAAGGTCGATGAACGACCAAACGGGATCGAAAAAGCAGGAGAAAGGGCGTTCATAAGGTCGATGAACGACCAAACGGGGTCAAAAAATAGAAGAAAGGGCGTTCATTTGGAATATAATGGATTAAAGAGGGCCGAAAGTGAGTCGATAGAAAGGTCCTTCCTTGGCCTCAATATTTTGGGTGTGGTGAAGATGCCGCACTCTTTTTGCGTCCTCAATTTCACCATGAGGCAGGGATGCGTGGAAGAATCATGGTGCATGAGCTGAATATAAAGCCCTGGTTATGCTGAACATGGTGCAGAGAGTATCCCTGCACCATGAAAAGGTTCTTTATTTCGCGGAAGAATCGAAAAGCGGTTCGATAATCACATCATAGTGTTCTTCCACGCTTTCAAGTGTGTACATCTTTAATTTGCTTTTGTTTGATAAAATCATGTCTATATTGCCCTTAAGAAGCTCCATTGGGCGTTCGCCAATCAAGCCGCCCTGGTATTCTTCAAAATATAAATCATCCAGACGGCGTCTGAAGGTGAGATCCATAAAAGCATTAACTAGTTTAAGCATATTTTCTTGCTGCTCAACGGCATAATAATAATTGCCTCTGGAATCGACAATTAAATCTCCGCGCTTTTTAATAATCATGAATACCTGAATCCCTTCCTGTCTTTTGTGTTTATTATACATGAGAGTTGTTATAATGAAAAAACCAGTCTATTTTATTTGCTTAATCGAGTAAGGGAAATTAGGACGGTGGTTTCATCTCAGGTTAACTCTAGTTTTTAAAGGGTAAATAGGACTAAGAGAATTTAACATAAAAGGAGAGCTAAAAGATGGCTATACATAATATGATGGAAGACTTTGTGTACGATATGCTGGAAAAACAGTGGGACCACATTAAGCTCGATTGTCATTGTGCCCAATGCAAAGAAGATGTTCTGGCACTTGCGTTAAACCATGTGCCGCCACATTATGTTTCCAATCAGGCGGGAGGGGCTTACATCAAAGCGCAGTTTTTCTCTGAGCAATCTTCCGCTACGATTTTGACTGCTATTGTAGAAGCTGCTCAAAAAGTATCAAACAAACCAAGACATGCCCCGGGTTCTGCTGACCAAGATGCGTAGAAGCGGATGAGAACAGTTAGGACGTGGGCAGAATGGGCAGAATTATATACAGATATTGAAGCTTGGCGGCCGGTCATTTCAACAACGGTGTCCAGGCATTCTTTGCTGTACAGCCATATATATCTTCCTGTTCCTGGTACAAGTGCGGTGTTTAGACTGGATGACCAGTACATTATTAAATTCTTTCCATCCTTTTTAATTAATGATGACAAAACGGAACGGATCGCTCATGCTTTTCTCTCTTCCCATTCAATGGGGCTGGAAGAGCCTTTCACCGGCACGGTTGAAACCTTCGGGCAAACTTTTCCGTACATTATAATGCCGATTGTTAAAGGCCTTTCGCTAAAAGAAGCGGAAGCAGATCTGGCAGATGCTGCTTTGCTGAAATCGATCTTTGAAGAGGCGGGGAGATGGATGAAACGGCTTCACTCCCTCTCTCTAAAAGAAATGGCTGTCTCTTCTCATAAGGAAATAAAATTGGATATTGCAGACAGTTTAATGCCGGTTATAAAAAAAGCATTGGAAAAGCTATCTTTTTTGAATGCTGAAGCAATATGGCCAGAACTTGAACAGTTTCTTGAAAAGCAAATCCATTCAGTCCGCCGATCAACTGGCTGGTGTTTAACGCATGGTGATTTAACACCCGAACATATTTTTATTAAAAATGAAAAGGAAACATACAAATTTGCAGCAGTCATCGATTGGGGCGATGCGAAGATTGCCCCGCCGCTGTATGATTTTGTGACACTCTGGCTAATCTTATGTAACAGAAAAGAAGAGTGGTTTCAATCTTTTTTGGAAGGCTATGATGAAGGGAACGGGCTGTCTCCTCTAAATAGGGATGAACTGGTGGCGATGATCTTCATTCATCCCTTCAGAGCAGACTTAATCAGGGAGGCCTGGGAACAGGATGACAATCGGCCTTATTTTCATAGCTGGAGGGATTTATTAGATTGGTTGCAGCCTGGGTGTGACACGTAAAAAAGAAAGGAGGCGTGAAATGGCAAAAAGGGAAGCAAGAAAAGGAGTCTTAATTACTGTCGGTCTGCTGATTTTATCAAAATTAAAATGGCTGTTTGCCCTGTTTAAGTTCACTAAATTTGGCGGAACGATTATTAGTCTTGTTGTATCGTTGGGAGGCTACGCCCTGATTTTCGGCTGGCGGTTTGCGGTAGCCATTATTTATCTACTATTTGTGCATGAAATGGGCCACCTTGTTGCTGCCAAACAAAAAGGAATAAAGACGAGCCCGGCCATTTTTGTACCCTTCATGGGGGCTGTTATTGGAATGAAGGAGCAGCCGAAAGACGCTGCGACTGAAGCGTATCTCGCCTATGGCGGACCACTGGCTGGACTTATTTCAATTATTCCTGCATTTATTCTTTACTATTTTACTGGTCAGCCATTCTGGGCACTTGTGGTGATGTTAGGTGCTCTGATTAACTTGTTCAATCTCTTCCCGGTTTCCCCGCTTGATGGCGGCAGAATTGTGGGCGTGCTGTCCACTAACATCTGGGGCATCGCTCTTTTGATTTTTGCGGTCTACTTATTTATCTCATTTTCACCGATTCTGCTTCTTATCTTTATATTCGGCTTGATCAGCTGGTGGAGCCGTTTTCGGGATGAATATAAGCGTGAGGTGCTTGCCGCGCAAATTTCTGCAAGAGAAGCGGTTCATGAGAAGCTTTCTTTATACGATAAGGAACTATTTTTTTCGTTTCAAAGTGACGAAGAAGAGCCAATGATAAATTCAGCGATGGTCCAATATCATGAACGCTTGTTAAATGAGGAACTGAAAAGATTGCATTCAGAGCTCAATGATATGAAAAGCGGCTATATACCGATTGTTCAGGACAGGCAAAAGATTAAAAAAGAGAAATTAAAGGCAATGTACCAGCAGATTACCCGATTAAAATCACTTCTTCCCGATATTCAGACACATGAAAACCTTTCAGCTTACGATGAACAGCTCAAGCGTGAGAGTGCAGAGCTAAGCAAGGAAAGGGATCAGTACAAGTATTATTACAAAGCAAAAAGAAGCACGAAATGGAAAGTATTTATTGCGTATGTGCTCCTGGCACTGCTCTTGTCCGCTGTCTATATATACTTCAAGGATTTTCTTGATCAGTCCATTTATTATTTAAGATAATTTGTCCCCGTTTCGAAATGAAATGGGGCTTTTTTTCACATGGAAAAACAGCCTTACCTGATGAAAACGGTGTGAAGCCACTGAAAAAGAATATGTAACCTTGGTTGTTAAACTTCGTTTCAGGCACTCACTTTCCGTGGGCACGAGCCTCAGCTAACTTTGGCGTGGTCTCTTTTGCGCCAAAGTGGATCTTCGGACGCGTGCTATTTCCGTAGGACTTGAATTCTCGCATCTTCGATTTCCGCACCGCACGAAGAAAATTCGGCGATGCCATACATGGAAAGCGGAAATACCCTCGCTTTCCGCGGGCACGGCCTCAGCTTAAGCTTTGGCGTGATTTCTTTGTGCGCCAAAGTGGATCTTCGGACGCGTCGCTGTTTCCGCAGGAGTCTCAGTTGGATATTTCATTAGCTTTTCAGCTACAGAATGTGCGCATTTTCGAGGAGTCTCGCGAGCCGCCGCATTCAATCAGGACGTGTTAAGTTGTCAGATGTTTCTTTAGAAGGTGTGAGTCGTATCTTGCTTAGCTCGTCTGATAAGATCACTCAAAAACCTGAATGGAGGACAGTCATAAACAGCGGTTGGTGCCCTCCGTCTTCTATTAGGTTGCTTTTGTGTGGCTAAATAAATTGGCTAAAAATGTTTTATTATGCTTAATAAAGGTTATTTTCTATAAAGAGACGAATCTATGCATGATTCAACAGCGCTCGCCTTTTCAGAAAATTCTAAATCGAGTATAATGGAATACAGAGCTTGTTACAGTACTCCAAAAGGACAATAAGGGGGAAGACCATTGCCAGAACATGTTGTGGTGACCATTAATGGTCAGGAATATTTAGCTGATCCGGGGCAAAATCTCATGTCACTGATTAACGAAAGCGGAATAGGGGTGCCAAGCCTTTGTTATCACGAGAGCCTTGGGCCGATTGAAACGTGCGATACATGTATTGTGGAGATTAACGGGGAATTGAAACGGGCATGCAGCCAGGAGGTAAAAGCAGGAATGGTAATCCTGACTGATACTAAGGATGCCAAAGGGGCGCAGGACATTGGCATGAACCGCATGCTTGTTAATCATGAGCTCTACTGCACGGTCTGTGATTATAATAACGGATCGTGTGAAATTCATAATTCAGTAAAGACTCAGGGCATTGAACATCAAACGATGCCTTATGAACATAAACCTTATGAAGCTGATTTTTCCGGTCCATTTTACCGATATGACCCTGATCAGTGTATCCTCTGCGGCCGCTGTGTCGAAGCATGCCAAAATGCCGAGGTTAATGAAACGCTGTCTATTGACTGGTCATTAGACAGACCCAGGGTAGTATGGGATGGCGGCACTACCATTGATGAATCATCGTGCGTTAACTGCGGTATGTGTTCAACCGTCTGTCCATGTAATGCCATGATGGAAAAGGGAATGGTCGGTGAAGCCGGTTACTTAACAGGAATTGAGCATGGAACTTTACGTGAACTTATCGAACTGACAAAGAAAGTCGAGACTGGCTACGGTTCACTCATGGCGCTTTCAGACTCTGAATCGGAAATGAGAGAAGAGCGCGTTAAAAAGACTAAAACCGTTTGTACATATTGTGGGGTCGGCTGTTCGTTTGATGTCTGGACAAAGGACAGAAAAGTATTGAAAGTGCAGCCTCAGCCGGAATCACCAGCCAATGGCATCGCAACCTGTGTTAAAGGTAAATTCGGATGGGACTATGTTAACAGTCCTGAAAGAATCAAAAAACCATTAGTAAGACGCGGAGACGAATTTGTTGAAGTAAGCTGGGATGAAGCATTTAATGTCGTCAGCGAAAAAATGAAACAAGTTAAGATCGATCATGGTGCAGATGCGATTGGTGTCATTGCCTCTTCTAAAGCATCTAATGAAGAATCCTATCTGATGCAGAAGTTCGCCAGACAGGTTATAGGAACAAATAACGTGGATAACTGTTCACGCTACTGTCAATCACCAGCGACTAAAGGGTTGTTCAGAACAGTGGGATACGGTGGAGATGCAGGCGCACTCGAAGATATCGAGAACGCTGACCTTGTGATTACTATTGGTTCCAATACAGCAGAATCTCATCCGGTCCTAGCTTCTAAAATTAAGCGTGCTCAAAAAACAAGAGGATCTCGCCTAGTTGTGGCCGATTTGAGAAAGCATGAAATGGCTGAAAGAGCGGATCGTTTTATTCATCCAACCGCCGGGTCAGATCTTCTGTGGCTATCTGGCGTATCCAAATACATCCTGGATCAGGGATGGGAGCATCAAGAATTTATAAGCAATCGGGTTGAAAAATTTGAGGACTTTAAAAAGAGTCTCGAGCCATATACGCTTGATTACGTATCGGAAAAAACTGGTCTGACAAAAGAGGAACTGATCGCAGTAGCAGAAGAAATTCATGCGGCTGAAAATGTTGTTATCTGCTGGGCGATGGGTGTTACACAGCAAAAAGGTGGCAGTGATACGTCAACAGCGATCTCGAATCTGCTGCTTCTGACAGGCAACTATGGCCGTCATGGTACCGGTGCTTATCCTCTGCGTGGGCATAACAACGTTCAGGGAGCAAGCGATTTCGGAAGTATGCCGAATAACTTCCCAGGCTATCAGGATGTTTCAGATGACGAAATACGTGCGAAGTTTAATAAAGCATGGGATGCCGATGTTCCAGCTGAACCAGGGCTTAATAATCATGAAATGGTAGAAGCCATTCACGACGGTCATCTTAAAGTCCTGTATCTCCAAGGAGAGGACATGGGAATCGTGGATTCAAATATCAACCATGTTCAATCAGCGTTTGAAAAACTTGATTTCTTTGTTGTGCAGGATCTCTTTTTGACAAAAACAGCTTCCTTCGCTGATGTGGTCTTCCCGGCAAGCCCAAGTTTTGAAAAAGAAGGCTCATTTACAAATACAGAGCGCAGAATTCAAAGGTTTTATCAAGTTTTTGATCCATTAGGGGATTCAAAGCCGGACTGGCAGATCGTTAGTGAACTCGCTAAACGTATGGGTCGAAATTGGAATTACAATAATCCGGGAGAAATTATGGCTGAAGTGGCGAGCCTTGATCCAATGATTGAAGGCGTGAATTACGAAAGACTGGAAGGCTATAAAAGCTTGCAGTGGCCAGTGAAAAAAGATGGAACAGACAGCCCATATCTCTATGGGGAAGGGTTCCATTTTAAAAATAAAATGGCTCGTTTCCACCCTGTTGAATGGACAGAACCAACAGGTACAAGTGAAAAGCATGATCTCCATGTGAATACCGGAAGGCTGCTTGAGCACTTCCATGAGGGCAATATGACATACAAAACCCATGGGATTGCCAGGAAGACGCCGAAAGCCTTTATCGAAGTATCTCCAGAGCTTGCAAAAGACCGCGGAATTAAAGACGGCAGTCTCGTGAGACTTATTAATGACCAGGGTGCAGTCAAAGGGAATGTCTTGGTTACAGACCGAGTGACAGGAAAAGAATTATACATCCCGTTAAATGATAACGGGGAACTGGCAGTTAACCATCTGACGTCGAATGAGGTCGACTCAGCCACCGATACACCGGCTTATAAGGATACAGCGGTCAGAATGGAAATTCTTAGCGTTGATGGAGAACATCCTCTGCCGAAAAACAATCATAGATATGGAAATCGGACACCGAAAACCGGCGTTGAAGTTGAGAAGAAATGGGAACGGGAAGATTACATGTTTCCTGGTGAAGTCATTAAGCGCAAAGAGGAGCTGAAAGCCCGTGGCTAAATCGGTAATGAAGATTGAGCGTATGGAAGTGGATCCTGAGGAAGTGAAGCAGCAGGAAAAGGATGAGGTGCTTGATGCTCTGCTCGATAATAAGCAGGCTGTCCTCTCTGTTATCACCCTTATGCAGAAGCTTGATGACAGGGGTGTGCTGGAGCTGCTGACCGGACTTTTCGGTCAGGGAGATAAGGTTCTTGCCATCGCTGCCCGTGAAATCAACAAACCTGGTGTCAGCGACTCCATTCAGAATATCCTAAAGTTCGGCCAAATTATCGGTGGGCTCGATATTGAGAAAATGAAAGGTCTTGTGGAGAATGTAAACGCAGGACTGGATGAAGCGGGCCGCCGCATCGAAAATAATGAAAAAACGACCGTTTTCGGTCTGTTTAAGCTATTCCGTGACCCGGATGTTAACCGGTCAATTACAGCCCTCTCCGGCTTTTTAAAAGGAGCAGGCAGAAAAGAAGGCGAAAAAGAATAAAGGCTTTGAGTTACTAATAATGTCTAAACAGCTAAAAAAAGATGACCTCTGTACTTAACAGAGGTCATCTTTTTTAAATCCTGAGAATATCAGCGCTGATTTGATTAATTGCAAGTGGATCTGTCCGTCAACAGAATGTGACAAACACAGACTCGGGTGGCCACTAAAAGGGGGCACTGAAAAAGTCCCACGATGTCGTCATGTCTGTTGATTTTCCGTTTCAGGCACGCTTTCCGAGGGCAACGCTTCAGCCTCCTCATGCCCACAGGATGTGGGTAGGATCGGCATTGTCACAGGACGTGACGGTCTTAGCCGATCTTCCTTAAGGAGTCCTGCGGTGTCTTCGCTTGCCGCGGACAAACGTCCAAGCCACCGCTTTCGTTCTTCAATGCGGGGGTCTCGGCCGCCCGTTATTCCGCAGGCACGAGCATCACATCTCGAACGGCGACTACGAGTTGCGACGAGGAATCCCGCTTCGAAGCATTACTAGCAGACGCAGAAGCACATGTTCGCAGATTCCTTCCCCATTCATCGGTGTCAAGAAGGACAAGCGGCTTTTTCAGTGTCCTCCTCGATACGATGAAGTCTTTTATAGGCATAAATGAAGCCTCATCTCTAAATGAAATGAGGCGGGTTAAAGCTTTATGTGTCTTGATTTATTTAAAGTAATCACGATTTAACTGAATGTACTGCTGTTCTTCTTCAGGTACTTCATCTTCAGGATAAATGGCTTCAACTGGGCAGACAGCTTCACAAGCTCCACAGTCGATACAAATATCCGGGTCGATATAAAACATATCTTCGCCTTCTGCAATGCAATCTACAGGACACGTTTCAACGCATTCACCGGCTTTTTCATCTTTACAGGGTGAAGTAATTACAAATGCCATTTTGATGTATATCCCCTTTCATAATCTTAGAGAACGTATTCCCTTTAACTTTCTATATCCTAGTATGCCCAATGTCCGAATAAATTTCAAGTTGGGAATGTGACCATCTGAAGGAAAGAGGGAATGGAGTAAGGAAAATTACAATTAGCCCAAAATAAAAAACACCAGTCTAATTCATATTATTAAATATGAAATAGAACTTAGTGTTTTTAAAATTAAGCTGTTAAATTAATTAAAGTGCAGTGTGAGCAACAACAAGTGGTGGCAAGCTATCATTTTGTGCAGTTTTGTCCGATGAAAAGTGTGCAGTAAAACTAATCGCATGTGACAATGCAAAAGATAATGCACAAAGCTAAAATTAGTTTTTTCATAAATTTTCCTCCCCTTTAATTTATTTTTTTTCTAGCTTCTATGGCTAAGCGATAATAAATGCTTGCCTGTTTATATTTTGCCTTATCATAGTATATATTGGCAAGTTCTTCAGCAGTATTCTAGTAACCTGATCCCATCTTGATATTTTTTTTAAAATGAGGAATTGCTTATTTTCTTAAGTATATCTCCAACCCTTCTTAATTATTTAATTTAATGTTTAATATATTAAAATCATAGTAAGAATCTAGTAATATTATTTTCTTTTGGATACTTCTAGACCCTTCATCTAATTAATTCTTGTGCTTTCATCATTTTCGTCAATTTTAAAATATTCTTTTGCAATTAAATATATGGTTAGACAAATATTTTTAGAATCTTTTACTTGGCAAGTTCATAACTTTTTTCCAAATAATTAATGGCTTTATGATGATTTCCTCTACAAGACTCAACATATCCTAAATTATGATAAATAATAGCTTTTCGTTCTGTATCATGATATAAATCTGCAAATTTTAGAGCTTGTTCATAAGTGTGTGATCGCATTGTTAATAGTTATTTAGTCTTCGATTACTAATACCTAATAAGGTTATGACAATCAGACATTCTTTTTAAATTATAATCTTTTTCAAAAAGTAATAATGCTCTATTGAGCATATTCAACACATTTATTAATCTGATAGTAAAAAGCCATAGGTCAAGACTAATTTGATAAAATAATTCTGCATTTCACTATCATTAAAGTTTAACTTATTCGAGAATACTCTTCAGCTCTTCTCATAACATTTCATGTGTCTTTGTCATAATTTTCTATAGCGAAATAATATATACCTTTGAAATGATAATAATAGTATTCCAATTCTTTAGTAAAAATTTCTTTAAATTATCAATTGATTGTAATAAGATTTCCCCTTTTTCATTTTCTTCGTCAAATAAATACATTCGAAATTGGAAAAGATCATATTTTAGTATAATTAAAGGGTCTTCAATATTTGTTGCTAAATCTTGTGATGTTCTTTCTTCTCTTTCATGTACCTTTACAGCATTCCGATCCTTAATCTCCTCATACCACTCATCCAGCAGCCGGTTGATTTGATCGAGCTCTTCTTTGTTGTCGACGTCTTTATAGGAAATACCCAGCCGGTTGCACAGCAATTGAACGATTTCATCGCTGGCTTTCTCCCCGTGTTCAAATTTACTGAGATAGGAAACGGAGCAGATTCCTTCTGCCAGCTGTTCAAGAGTATATCCAGATCGCTTTCTGTAATATCTTATTCTGGTGCCTATCATAGTATACCTTCCTTCACAGTTTGGGAAAACTCCAGCTCAGACCCCCCAATAAAGCGATGCTTTCCAAGCCTTTTTTCCCAATAAAAGAGTACCACTCTTTCTGTTATGATAGATATATAGAAATAAACAGGATTTCATATGAAGGGTTCCTGCTTAATTATAGTAACTTTATTAGCGACATCTTATCCATCCGCCAAAAGTCACGGAAAAGGATAATAATACTATTGTAAACCCTTTGACCCATTCTGTTAATAAAGATTCGCAGTAAATCCGGTTTATTCCTTGTTTTTGAGTGATATTTTTTTAATTTTAAAAATTTAAAGGAGGCGTGTCAGATGGAAAGTGTACTAAAAGAGTCCCTAATTCCAGTAAGTCAATCGAAGGAAACTCCAGATTTTTTGAGTGAAGTCCGAGAGGTAACTAGATCTTCTGCAAATCTCTTTCATTTATTAAATCTTTCAGCTGATCGGAAACATCAGCTGATGGCTCAGTATGAAGAATTGCTGATTGATGGACGCGGTTATTACTGGTTTACTGAAACGAACACAAAACGGCATGCCTCCAGTGAGATATATCTGTATGACTCAGAAGGGCAATTTGTAAAGCGCTTTGTCCTTAACGGGCAGGCAACGCTATATGAATTTCCGGATTGTATCATTGCAGCCTGTGAGGGTGTTGACTATAAAGGGCATGTCTATCAGATTGGAAAAACAAATCACCAGATGATGAACCAATGGACGATTGAAGGATTTCTTTGGGATGTTGAAATGCACCAAGGGGCTGTTTACGCCACGTCTTATGTGCCAAGAGATGATGAGGCCTTAATTTATCAACTGACTTCTCAGACGGCTGTTAAGCACTCTCTGGGCTTTGGTTTTTATCCGACCAGTCTTGTTAAAACCGAGAATGTCTTCTTCCTTGCAACAAGCTATCCTTTCTCTTCAAAAAAAGGAACTGTGATGACGCTCAGTCTGAATGGGATGAAGCTGGGGGAAAAAACGGCTGAAGTGGCCGTAAGGGAATTATTCACATATCAATCTGACCTCATTCTTCATGGTTTGGATTATGAAGAGGGCACAGCCGAAACATTAACATATTTTAATAGATATACTGAAGAAAAAATAACGTATACCATTCCAAAGGTTACCCATATTCGCCAGCATGGTCAGCAGCTTTTATTATTTAATCAGCGAACGAAAACAATGATGTACTGGAGCCATGAACGGCGTAAGATTGTACGCGTTCTTCACTGGCCCGCAGCCGCTCAGCTGCCTGTCCTTCATTCACCGGTAATAAACCACTAATCCTTTTGAGGATTAGTGGTTTTTCATTAATCAAGCTTATCAGTTCGTTAGCTTTTATTTTGGAAAAAGTGGGTCCTGCGCCACAATGATTTTTTGTATATAAATGGCAGGTAAGCACACAATAGGCATAACTCATTTAAAGGATGATGAATCATGCCTTCCGTACTTTCTATTGCTACCGCAACCCCTGAATACGTGTATACACAGCAAGAGACACAAGCCTTTGTCCAGAGCTTTTTTAAGGAGCATGTGCCGAATCTTGATCGGCTGCTGAAGGTATTTGACCATGGGCAGATTGAGCGCAGGTATTTAAGTGCTCCTTTGGAGTGGTTTGAAAACAAGCCTTCATTCCAGGAAAGAAATAAAAGGTATATTGAGACAGCCGTTATGTTAGGGTCAGCTGTCATTGGAAAATGCCTCTCTTCAGACGTTTTTTTGAATCGCAGAATTGGAATTGAAGAAATTGATGCTATTTTTTTTGTCTCGACGACAGGTCTCGCAACACCAAGCATCGATGTGAGACTTATAAATAAACTCGGTTTCCGAAAAAATGTTAAGCGCATGCCGCTTTGGGGTTTGGGTTGTGCAGGGGGGACAGCTGGACTTGCAAGAGCGAGTGAATACTGCAAAGCCTATCCAGAAGATGCCGTATTGCTCATTTGCCTAGAATGCTGCAGTCTCGCTTTTCAAAGCAGTAACCATTCAAAGAGCCAGCTGGTTGGCACCTCTTTATTCGCAGACGGGGCAGCTTGTGTCTGTGTAATCGGTGATCAGTCGCCTTTGGGGAAAGCACATCAAAAACCAGCAAAATTAACCCTTGGTGGAAGTGCCAGTTTAATCCTCCCAGATTCAGAAGAAGTGATGGGGTGGGAAGTGAAGGATGACGGACTGCATGTTGTGTTCTCAAAAAGCATCCCGATTCTTGTGAAAACATGGCTTAAAAAGGCGGTAGATGACTGGAGAGGTGACGGAGTACCGCTGCCACAGCATTTTATTGCACATCCAGGAGGCAAGAAAGTGCTTGATGCCTTGGAAGATGCCTTTCAGCTTGGATCTGAACAGCTTTCAGCATCACGGTCCACATTAAGCAGCTATGGGAATATGTCATCGCCGACCGTTCTGTTTGTACTGGAAAAGGTTATGGCTCAAAATGGGCAGGAACGCTCAGATGGACTTATGATGTCGATGGGGCCGGGTTTTTGCGCAGAATGCCTGGATGTCGCTTGGGAGGCAGCCCAGTGATGAATTTTTTCTTCAGTCTGTTCAGTTTAGTAGTGGCCCAGCGTCTGTTTGAACTGATTCTTGCCAAGAAACATGAAAGAATAATGAAAGAAGCTGGAGGGTTTGAAGCGGGTACGGAGCATTATAAATGGCTTGTGGCCCTTCATATAGGCTTTTTTCTCTCTTTGTTTATAGAAGTGCTCGTGAAAGGCAGCGAACTGATTGCTTTTTCAGTATTGCCTCTTGTACTTTTTCTGATAACTCAAGGATTAAGAATATGGACGATTGCTTCTCTTGGAAACCATTGGAATACAAAAATAATTATTCTTCCTGGTGCAGACCTTGTCAAAAAAGGCCCATATAAATGGCTGAAACACCCGAATTACTTGATTGTTGCTGTCGAAATTGTTGTTTTTCCGCTGATCTTTCATGCCATATTTACGGCGGTTTTATTTACGCTCCTAAACTCTGCCATGATGTTTGTCAGAATCCCGGCTGAGGAAGCAGCGCTTCAATCTGTTTATACGGTCAAGGGAAGAATAAAAAAACGGCTAACCTGAGGTTAGCCGTTTTTTGCTTATCTTAATAGCTATGCGTTTTGATATCTGCTGCTTCGTATTCTTCATCATCCGTAATACGCGGCTTCTTAAGCCCGGTATTAACTCCGATATAGTAAACAACAAGCGCACATATTGCGAGAAGAATCGTATCCCACGGTCCTTTGATGATGCCTTTGCCGCCATACGTTCCAAAGTAGGAGAAGAAGATCAGAACAATATAATAAATGAAAATCCAAATTGCAGATCTAAAATCTTCTCTCATATTATCTTTGAATCGACGGTCGGTATTAACGAATATTCCAAAGTAAAGAATAAGAGAGACAACAGTTAGACCGACAAGCAGAATGTTAACACTCCAACCGCTCCAGTAAGCAACAAGAGAAGCAGAGATGAAGGCTAATGGAGAAACAATAGACATACCTTTTAGTTTAAAAGGTCTCTTAAGATCAGGAGCTGTTTTTCTGAAAGCACCTACGGAAATAGGTCCAGCCATATAAGTCAGAACGAATGCGGAGGTTACCGCTGAAATTAATCCGCCCCAAACCTGGAATTGAGAAGGCAGTGTCCAAAGGATGGCTAGAATAAGTGTCAGCCATAATGCGGCACGAGGAAGACCCGTTTTTGGATCGACCTTTTGGAAAACTTTAAAGAAGTAACCGTTCTTAGCCCAAGCAAAGAGTACACGGGCTGTTCCAGATAAGAAAATGTTTCCTGTTCCTGCCGGTGAAATAACAGCATCGAAAAGAACAAGGTTAGTAAGCCATGACATCCCAAGTAAAAGAGCGATATCAGCAAAAGGTGAATTGAACTTAAGTGCAGCCCAGCCGCCTTTAGCTAATTGTTCTGGCGGGATCGCGCCAATAAATGAAATCTGAAGCAATAAATAAACAATTAATCCGATCACAACAGATAGAATAATAGCCAGCGGTACATCGCGTTGAGGATTTTTTGCTTCACCCGCAAAGTCAATTGCCTGGCGGAATCCTAAGAATGCAAAGACAATACCTGCACTTGCAACCGCTTTAAATGTCCCGTGAAGTCCGCCAGGGTCTGCAGTCATAACACTGAAGTTTCCTGGGTGAAAGAAGGACAGAAGCACGACAATAATGATCGTTGGAACAATAAACTTAAAAATAGTAATGACAGTGTTAACTTTACCGAAGATATTAACACTCCAGTAGTTGAGTAAGAAGAAAACGACCAGCAGGGCGATTTGAAGAATAAAACCAAGTGCTGTCGGTGTTCCGCTGGATGTTCCGAGCGACGTCCACCAAGTCTGCGCGTAACCCCTTACAGCTTCAACCTCAACAGCAACAACGCTGGAGTAAGCTAGAAGTGATGCAAAGCCGATCATGAATCCAACAATGGAACCATGTGAATAATCAGGGTAGCGGACAAATCCGCCTGCACGCGGTAAAGCAGATCCTAATTCGGCATAAACAAGACCTATAAATATAATAGCTACTGCACCTAAAACCCATGAGATCCATGCGAGCGGTCCTGCGTATGCGGCTCCTGCCATTGCGGCATACAGCCATCCGGAACCAATTATTGAACCAACACCAAGCAATGTCAGATCCAGAAGACTTAACTTTCGTTTAAATTTTCCCTGTGACATTGTATACCCCCTCAATTGTGACAATTTTTTTATCTTTACATAAAAATTATAGGCACAAATTTTAGATAAATCAATAACATTTTAAATTTTCTAAATAATGGTTAAGTTTTGCATTTAATTACCATGACAGCAAAAACTGGCTGTTTTTACTGCTGTAACGCGGTTTAGCGTGATGTATTTTGGTGCTTGATTAACTTGTTTACAACAATATCATCTGGATAACTCTCATAAATATTTTTCAATAACCACGCTATTTAAATGAGCTAATTTCATAAATGAAAATTCACATAAAAGGTCGAACGATGTATAGAATTTTTTAAGATAATTAAACGGGAGAGGAATGTCCTCGTTTTGTCCGATGCTGACGCTACTGAAAAAGTCCACGCTTTGAAAATGCAGAATCCGCTTACTTACCGCGGAAGAATGGCCAAGCCTTAATGAAGGACATTTCCCCACGTTGATTGAAGCGAAAGGTGCGAGATTCCTTGAAAATGCGCAAGCCCTAAGTTGAAAGCTAGAAATACCCGCGACTCCTCGAAAATGCGCAAGCCCAGAATTGAAAGCGAGGGTATTTCCGCTTTCAATGGATGGCAACCGCATTTTCTTCGTGCGAGGAGTCTCGTGCTTTCACTCCCATCGGTCAAAATGTGAGCATGGAGCCAAAGGTTTTTTGTTTAATTATGAAATGGATTCATTTTTGTAAAATAAAAAAACCCGCTGATTTAGCGAGTTTTGTGAAACCTTATGTCATTAAAATCTGCGCACAGTTAGTCAGCAGGTTTAAAAGAAAGACAGTTAAGGTAGCTTAATATTAGATTAAATTATTGGCTTTTTGATTCCAATCAGAAAAAGGGGTCCAAGAGCAAAGCCGGCGATCAGGCCGAACAGGTGACCGAGAATATCGGTATTAGGGTATATAAATGTAGAGATTAATCCCATAACGAGAATGACCAAAATGACGGTACGGTTTTGACGGTCAATCAGTTCTTTTCTTAATGCCGTCATAAATAGGTAAAGACCGAACAGTCCGTAAATTGCACCACTTGCTCCAAGGTAAGAAAAGGCCATCGGCTGTAAGAAGTAAGTGGCAAGGTTGCCGATTATGCCGGTACCGAGATACAGCAGGATAAATCGTGTCTTCCCAAGCATGGCTTCCAGAGCTGGGGCAAAAAGAAAGATGGCGAAACAGTTAAATAGAACATGTGGAAAACGTGATATGTAAAAATATCGCTGAAAGCAGCCGCCACCACTGGCCGTACTCAATCCCGGCGTTAAATCCAACCCCATATTGCAGGAGAAGGTAGCCGATCCCTGTATGCAAAAAACCGTCGACAAAATACACAAGGTAGACAAGCAGGTTTATTGCTAAGATAATTGTGACCACAGGATATAATTTTAGAAAGGTCTTGAAATTTTCAGTCCTAATGAACAAAGATAGGCCTCCTCTAATTGACAATACTTATATTATAGATCAAAAAATAAAGTCTTTCTAACAAGACTTAAATAAAAAAGGTGAAGCGATGATACTCGGACTTGGAATAGATCTCATTGAACTTGTGAGAATTAAGGAACAAATGACTCGTGAGAAATTCATTCACCGGGTCCTGACTAAAGCAGAGCAGGACAAATTCCAGGGGCTGTCTGATAGACGGAAGCTTGAGTTTCTGGCAGGACGTTTTGCGGCCAAGGAAGCATATGCCAAGGCACTCGGAACAGGAATTGGCTCTGAACTCTCTTTTCAGGACATTGAAGTGATGAATCTTGCATCCGGAAAGCCAATCTTAACAGATAAAAGGCGGCCTGAACAATTAACGCATACGGCGATTACGCATACAGATTCAGCAGCATCAGCCGTTGTCATTATAGAAAGCTCAAAATAGCTAGTCAGCATATTCAATCAAGTTGTCTCATATATTCAACAATAGCTGGGAGGGACTATTATGCAAATCGTATCACGAGAAGAAATGCAGACCATTGACCGAACCACGGTTGAGTCAATGGGGTTGCCCGGCGTCGTATTAATGGAAAATGCAGGACGAGCTGTTTTTCAAAGCCTTTTACCGGAATTGAAAAAAGGGGGCCGGATGGTCATTGTAATCGGCAAAGGGAACAATGGCGGAGACGGATTTGCTGCGGCACGCTATTTATTGGAGACGTCTTATCCATTCTCTGTATGGCTTATTACTGAAAGAGAGGCGATCAAAGGGGACGCGGAAATTCACATGAAGGCATTCCTTGCAGCTGGCGGCGAAATTCAGCAGATCAGCAGCTCGGAGGCATTCAAAGAAAGCCTGGAAAGTGCAGATCTGATTGTGGATGCTTTACTCGGAACCGGTTTGACCGGAGAGCTTAGACCCTCTTATATTCAAACGGTTAAGGACATTAACCGGGCATCGGGAAAAGTTATTTCGATTGATATGCCAAGCGGTGTAAATTCCGATCAGGCGGCTGTAGATAATGAGGCGATCAAAGCTGATATAACGTTGACGCTGCATTGTCCGAAGATCAGCCAGTTTCTCTACCCTGCCTCATCTTATTTTGGAGAGACACGCGTTCTTAGCATCGGCATTCCCGGCGAAGTGATGAAAAGGCTCCCTCTGAACAGGAAGCTGTTGAGCAGAGAAGATGTCATTAAGGCACTCCCTCACCGGGATCCGCATTCCCATAAGGGTACTTATGGAAACGGCCTGCTTGTCGCAGGTTCAGAATGGATGCCGGGAGCCGCCGCTATGTCAGGACTTGCTGCACTGCGCTCAGGACTTGGCCGATTAACCGTTTCTGTACCTGAACGGATGGTTGACGTTCTTTCCAATCATATTGTTGAAGCAACCTATACGCCGAGACACGCCATTGCCTGGAATGATTTTGATGGTGCGGCCATTGGTCCGGGACTAGGCAGAGAAAAATCAGCGGAACAGCTTGTTGCTGAAGCATTAAGACAGGAGGATTTACCTCTTGTTCTGGATGCTGATGGTCTTTATCATTTAAAAGGCTTACTTCCTTTATTGAAGAACAGAAAAGCACCGGTTATCCTAACGCCGCATCCTGGAGAAATGGCCCGGCTGACAGGCTATTCTATAGAAGAAGTGGAAAAGCATCGTTTTCAAATCGCCGAAACCTTTGCAAGAGAGCACCACGTCTATCTTGTTCTAAAGGGGCAATCAACCATCTTTTCAAACCCTGAAGGAGAAACAGTGGTTCATACAAGCGGGAATCCTGCGCTTGCAAAAGGCGGAAGCGGTGACGTATTAACCGGTATAATCTTTGCTTTTCTCTTTCAGCATCATTCTGTGGAGGATGCGGTCAACAACGCTATCTATCTTCATGGGACAACTGCCGAATACCTGATACAAGTTCAGCATTCCATGCTCGATGTGCTCGCTACTGATATCATTAATGCGATCCCTTCCACTCTGCATGATCTTTATCGTGATACGAACTGCTAGAATAGAAGCCCTCCTTTGTCACTGATTTGAGACAAAGGGGTTGGAACAAGAATGAAAAGACGCATAAGCTTGATTTTATTCAGTCTCATCATCCTGTTTGTTCTAGCAGGGTGCGGCAATAAGTCACAGAGTGATGTTGTCTCGGACCTGAGTAAAAAAATGGATAAAATGGATGGCTATAAAACTAAGGCGTCGATGACTTTTATACATGGCAAGAAAAAGCAAAATTATCAGGCTGAAATCTGGTATAAAGCACCTTCTTATTACAAAGTGGTTTTAAGTGATGCTTCAAAGGAGAACGTGCAGGTCATTATCCGCAATAAATCTGGTGTATACGTTATGACACCAGCATTGAACAAAAGTTACCGGTTTCAAAGTGACTGGCCGAATAACCGAAGCCAATATTATCTCTACCAGTCTCTTGTAAAAGATATTATGAAAGACAAGAAAGCGAGTATGCAAAAGAAAGATAACCAATATGTTTTCAAAACAAAAACACAATACCCTACGAAGCATCTGTCTTACCAGCAGATCAGCATGGACAAAAAGAGCCTCAAACCCAAAGGCGTTAAGGTCATGGACAAAGATATGAATGTCGTTGTGGATATTAATTTTAAAACGTTTGACTGGAACCCGTCATTTGCCAAAAAAGATTTTGATGAAAAGCAGAGCATGACAATGGCTAAACTGGAAACACCTGTGATGGGTGATGGAAAAACAGACTTCAAAATATATTATCCGACGGTTACACTTCCGAAGACAGCATTATCAGATATGAAGCCTGAAGAATCCGCTGATGGAAAAGCTTTTGTTCTAAAGTATGAAGGCGATAATCCATTTACACTGATAGAAACAAAAAGCGGCGTTCAGACGACTGATGCACCGGTTATGGCATCCGGGGAACCGTTTAACCTAGGCTTCACACTGGGAGCTTCCACGGATCACACCTTGAAATGGTCACAAAACGGCATGGACTTTTTCCTTGCTTCAGACAAACTGACAAAAGGTGAAATGCAGGAAATTGCCGAATCAGTAAACGGTAAAATAATTAAATAATATTTAGAGGACACAGCGGCTCAGCATAAGACCTGGGCTGCTTTTTTGTACTATGTTAAAATAAAATATAAAATACAGCTTCTTAGGGAAGATTAAAAGATGAGGAGTTTTCAAGATGGAAGCAGATTTTTACAGAGATGCCTGGGTGGAAATAAATCTTGACGCAATCGCAGAAAATGTTAAAAATATGAAGGCATTGCTTTCATCTGACACGGATATAATGGCTGTAGTAAAGGCAAATGGCTATGGGCATGGGGCTCTGGAAACAGCCCGAACCGCTCTCGAGTCAGGCGCAACATGGCTCGCTGTTGCTCTAATGGATGAAGCGCTCGCTTTAAGGGCTGAAGGCATAGAAGCTCCGATTCTTGTGATGGGGCGGATTCGGCCGGATGACCTTCACCTTGCAGCGGAACATCACATTTCAGTTACCGTTTTTCAAAAAGAATGGGTAGAAGAAGCGATTTTAAATTATAAAGGAAAGCATCCTGTTTTTCTTCACCTGAAATTTGATACTGGTATGGGAAGGATCGGTGTCAGGGAGTACAATGAAGCACTGGAATTAATTGAAACCCTTAAGCGGGATCCTAGATTTATTGTAGAAGGGGCATATACGCATTTCGCCACAGCTGACGAGGACAATGAAAACTATTTTGAGATGCAGTACACCCGCTTTACTGAAATGATCAACTGGCTTAAAAGCTGGCAGGTGAATCCACCCCTTATCCATTGCGGGAATAGTGCGGCTGGTCTTAAGCACCCTGACAGAATGCATAATCTTGTTCGTTTTGGTATTTCAATGTATGGTCTTCTTCCGGCTGAGGAGATGGAGGATGACCTTCCCTTTCCGCTGGCACAGGCTTTCAGTTTTCACAGCCGGCTCGTTCACTGCAAGCAGGTCTCTCCAAATGAGGGGATCAGTTACGGGGCAACGTATTTTACAAAAGAAACGGAATGGATCGGTACGGTTCCCATCGGCTATGCAGACGGTTGGGTGAGAGCACTCGCTTTTAAAAGTGACGTACTGGCAGATGGGCACCGTGTACCGATCGTTGGCCGCATTTGCATGGATCAATTTATGTGCAGGCTGCCTTATAAAATGTCTGTTGGAACCAAAGTTACCTTGATCGGAGGAGAAGGAAGCGAGGGGATTACCGTTCAGGAAGTGGCAAACCGCCTGAACACAATCAGCTATGAAATACCTTGTATGATTAGTTCACGCGTTCCTCGTCTATACTTCAGACACAGGAAAAAAATTGGCAGCTATAATAGGATTTTGGATCCTTTTTTGAAATAATTTCAACAAAAACCAAAATCGCACTTTGCAAGCGCCTAGTCCCAATGATATGATTACATGTAGAATCTAAAAGTGCAGCGTGCTGACTTATGGAGGTGCACCTATGTCAGAGTCTAACTCAAGAGAAATTGTGGTAAGACTGCCACATCATCTTATAAAAGAAATGGACGGTGTGGCGAGGTTGGATCATATGAATCGAAGTGAAGTGCTTCATCGTGCAGTTAGAACGTATCTTAGCGAACGCGGAAAAGGCCAGATAAGAGAATCAATGCGGCAAGGCTATATGGAAATGGCTAAAATAAACTTAAACATCGCATGTGAAGCATTCCTGGCTGAAGAGGAGGCAGAAATCACCTTAGAGCGTCTCGTTAGTGGGGTGTAATGAAGGTGATTGTAAAACGCGGCGATGTCTATTTTGCGGATCTTTCCCCGGTCGTAGGCTCTGAACAGGGCGGTGTCCGGCCAGTATTAATTATTCAAAATGATATAGGGAACCGGTTCAGTCCGACGGTAGTGGTGGCTGCGATAACAGCCCAAATCCAGAAGGCAAAACTTCCGACTCATGTGGAAATTGATGCCAAGAAGTACGGCTTTGATCGAGATTCTGTTATTCTTCTCGAGCAGATCAGAACGATTGATAAGCAGCGCTTAACGGATAAAATTACACATCTTGACGAAGATATGATGAATCGTGTTAATGAAGCCATTCAGATTAGTCTAGGGCTTGTTGACTTCTAAGTCTTTTCCTAAGGGCATTTACTCTTTGTGCGTTGAGTATCTGCCTTTTTTTGTGTAAAAAAAACCACAAGAAGAAAGTTCTTTTTATTTTATTTGCGTTGATTAGTAATGAGTGGAATAATAAAATAAGATTAGAGTCCGTATTGAAAGGAAGGATCGTGTGAATTCACTAGTTATTAAATATATAAAACAGCAGCGGGAGGAAATCGCTGACCGCTGGATGATAGAAATGAAGGACAAATCACCAGCAGAAATCAGTGATTATGTTTCTAATGAAGCCCTTGATTCAGCTAACCAAAGTTTTTATAACGTTATTTATAGTTATATTTCAGAAGAGTCCAACAGCAAAAATGTGGAGTCTTTCATTGAACAGATTCTTCAATTTGGGTGGCCTCTCAGCTATCTGACAACCGGGCTGCAAACGTTCCGCCGGATTGTAATGGAAATAATCAGTGAAAACACAACAGGCTCATCAGATTTAATGGTATTATTTAAAAATGCTGACGAGATCATTGATCCGATATTTAATCAGTTGATAAAAGATGCAACGGATTCATGGGAATACACCATGTCTATGCAGAAAAGTGCTTTGCTCGAGCTATCAGCTCCGTTAATTCCAATAATGGACAAGATCTCAGTGATGCCTCTTATCGGGACCATTGATACAGAGCGAGCAAGATTAATCATGGAAAACCTTCTTCAAGGTGTGATCACGCATCGTGCAGAGGTTGTTTTAATTGATATTACAGGGGTTCCTATTGTTGATACGATGGTTGCTCACCATATAATTCAAGCATCAGAAGCTGTTCGTCTGGTCGGTTCCGAATGCATCCTTGTCGGTATAAGACCGGAAATTGCTCAAACGATTGTCAATCTGGGTATTGAACTTAATCAATTCCCTACGCGAAGCACGTTGAGAAAAGGTATCGAAACAGCACTTGAAAAAACGAAAAGAAAAATCGTGGATATTGCTCAGGAGGGTTAATCATGCGCGTACCAATTCTCAAATTATATGATTATTTACTAATAAATATCCAGATTGAACTGGATGACCAAACCGCTATGCAGTTTCAGGAAGACTTGCTTGCTAAGATCCATGAAACAGGAGCCAAGGGTGTTGTTATTGATTTAACAACGGTTGATATGATTGATTCATATATCGCAAAAATTCTTGGAGACGTCGTCAAAATGTCAACGCTGCTTGGAGCAAAGGTTGTTTTAACAGGCATACAGCCAGCAGTCGCAATTACACTAATTGATCTTGGCATTAATTTGAAAGACGTTCCCACTTCACTGGACTTGGAAAAGGGACTTGAGAAACTGCGCGATGAATTGGAGGGGTGAAGATGACGACCCAATCTTCGGTTGAAATCAGAAATGAATGGGACATCGTGCAAGCGCGCCAGCTTGGACGCGAGCTCTCCAAAAAAATGGGTTTTGGCCAAGTTGATCAAGCCCGTATTACGACCTCCATTTCAGAATTGGCAAGAAACATTTACCTTTATTCAGGTAAAGGAAAAATAGAAGTGGAGCAGGTTACTGACAGAAATAAAACTGGACTTAAAATTGTATCTACGGATGCCGGCCCGGGAATCAGAGATATTCGCCAGGTTATGCAAGATGGGTTTACTACTTCTGGCGGATTAGGAGCAGGCCTGCCCGGTGTAAAGCGCTTAATGGATGAATTCAAAATTCATTCACAACTTGGAGAAGGCACAGAAATAGTCGCTGTTAAGTGGCTTCGTAGATAAAGAGGAGACTTATTCAGATGGACTATGAGTTATTGTTCGAAAGATATCAATCCATGCTGTCTAAATATATTGAAATAAGAGACGAGCGTGCTTTATATAAAGGGCAGCAGTTCAGCCGCAAAATGATTGAACAAAATATTTCACCGGAAGAGGTAGTCAGTCTTCATCTTGAAGTGCTGAATCAGATCCTTCCTGAAGCCGATGAAAAAGTAATTTCCTCATTGGAATTTTTACTTGAGGTTATGCTTGGCTACGGTTTTGCCTATAGAGAACACTTGAGTTTAAGGGATAAACAGCAGCAGCTTGAATCAGAAATTGAAGTGGCGGCCAACCTTCAGCAATCATTGCTAGAGGGAGGGGCGCCTGATTGTGATTTCATAGATATAGGTGTTGTAAGCATTCCTGCAAATCAAATGAGCGGTGATTATTACCATTTTGTCAAAGATGAGAAGGATTGTGTCAGCGTTGCAGTGGCTGATATTGTCGGCAAGGGAATACCGGCTGCCATGTGTATGTCGATGATTAAGTATTCTATGGACAGCCTGCCTGACCAGCGTATGGAACCCGGCATTGTGTTGGAGAATATTAACCGTGTGGTAGAACAAAACGTCGATTCAAGTATGTTCATTACAATGTTTTACGGTGTATATGATCCTGAAAACACATCTTTTCACTTTGCTTCAGCAGGGCATGAACCTGGATTTTATTATGAAGCAGCGACTGATCATTTTTCGGAAATTACTTCCAAAGGAATGGTTCTTGGTCTTAAACGAGAAACTAAATATGAGAAGTCTGTGCATAAAGTCAATCCTGGGGATATGATTATACTTTTATCTGACGGTGTAACCGAATGCCGGACAGAAAAAGGATTTATAGAAAGAGAAGAAGTGGTTTCTATGATCCGCAAGAATATGCACTTAAGCTCACAGCAGCTGGTTGAAAACGTTTTTTATGAACTTGAAAGGCTGCAGGAATTTGAATTAAGGGATGATTTTACCCTGCTTGTCATGAAATTTTAAGGTTTAAAATTAGTTTAACCGGGAATACAGGCTTTATATGTCTGATCGATTGTATGAATTAGGAGGAATGACATGAATCTTGAAATTAATCATTCGCAAATAAATGAAGTGACCCATGTTATTACATTGACCGGCGAAGTTGATGCCTATACAGCGCCGAAATTAAAGCAGGAACTGATTCCTGTTACCGAAAAGCCTGAAACTGAGATTGTCATAGATCTCAGCAATATAGAATATATGGACAGTACAGGACTTGGCGTTATTATTGCTGGTCTTAAGTCTGCCCAAAAAAATAATAACCAATTAAAAGTTACCGGTCTTACACCTCGAGTGGAAAGATTGTTTAAAATAACTGGTCTTCTGGAGCTTCTTGAAAGCGATCAAACGGTAAAGGGGGAAACGAAATGAACCAATCTTCAGCCGATTACGTTGATTTGGTGATTCCTGCTAAACCTGAATATGTTGGTATTGTACGTTTGACGACATCAGGTGTGGCTAACCGTATGGGTTATTCCTACGACGATATTGAGGACATCAAGATCGCTGTTTCCGAAGCATGCACCAATGCGGTGAATCATGCCTATAAAGGGAAAGAAGACGGTAAAGTAGCAATAAAGATTTCCAGCTTTTCTGACCGTTTGGAAATCATGGTTATTGATGAAGGAAAAAGCTTTGATTATGAAAAAACGGTTAAAGAACTTAAGCCTCTTAACGCCGATGTTGATCTCGAACACGTTAATGAAGGAGGGCTGGGGCTGTTTTTAATTGATACACTGATGGATAAGGTTACAGTCAACAACGACTCGGGTGTTGTTGTGATGATGACCAAATTCCTAAATAAAGACGAGGTGGATGCGAGTGCCGGCAAAGTCTCAACTACAACGGAGTGATATATATGAACTTATTGCTTCATATCAGCAGGATCCGAGCGACGAAACAGTCCAACTTAAACTAATACATCAATACGAGAACCTTGTCATCTCCCTCTCTAATAAATTTTCTAAATCAAGAGATATTCAAGAGGACTTATTCCAGGTGGGTATGATCGGTCTTTTAGCAGCATTCCGCCGATTTGATTTCACTCTGGGGCGAAGCTTCGAATCCTTTGCGGTTCCTACTATTGTGGGTGAGATAAAACGTTATATCCGGGACAAAACGTGGAGTGTTCATGTTCCGCGCCGCATTAAAGAGCTCGGTCCTAAGATTAAAAAAGCTGTTGATCAACTGACAAATGACTTGCAGCGGTCGCCAAAAGTGGCAGAAATAGCCCTTTTTCTTGAAGTTTCAGAAGAAGATGTTCTAGAGACGATGGAGATGGGCAAGAGCTACAATGCTCTTTCGGTAGATACGAAAATAGAAGCCGATTCTGAAGGCAGCACGGTCACTTTGCTTGATTTAGTCGGCAGACAGGATCAGGGATTTGAAGGTGTAAATCAGAAGCTGCTTCTTGAAAAAGCTTTTCATGTGCTGACTGAGAGGGAGAAAGAGATCTTAGCTTGTACGTATTTTGAGAATCTGAGCCAAAAAGAAACTGGCGAGCGGTTAGGTATTTCCCAGATGCACGTCTCCCGTCTGCAGAGAAGAGCATTACGGAAACTTCGGGAAAGCTTGCCGGACGAAGGGCTTGAACAGTTAACATGATTGAACATTTTCCTTTTGATAAATTTGATGTCTCGGCAGTTCAGCGTGCCAAGAAAAACAAATCGTGCTGCGGAGACAGCTTTTTTATTCATGAAACCAGCGATTATCTTATATGTGCCCTTGCTGACGGTCTTGGAAGCGGACAGGGGGCCCATGACGCATCTATAGCAGCGGTGGATGTTGTTAGAGATCATCACGAAATGCCCCTTGATCAACTAATGGAAATTGTTAACCGTTCTTTGTTTCATTTAAGAGGGGCGGTTGTAACCATTTTCAGAGTGGATTATCACAGGAAGGTTATTAGCGTCTGTGGAGTGGGAAACATTAAATTATTAATATTCCCAGAGCAGGGTAAAGCGATTACGCCTTTTTCAAAGCCCGGCTTTTTATCCGGAAGACCGCTTAACTTCAATGTACAAGAGTTTCCTTACCCTGATAATGGTATGTTTCTCATTCACTCAGATGGGATTAATCTGATGTCGAGGCAAATTCCAGCAATTAAGAGTTTATATTATGCGGATGATTCAGCTGAAACCGGCAATTATCTGAGAGAACTTGTGAAATATAATGAAAATGATGATATGACTTTATTAATTGGAAAACCGCTTATGTAAGCAATCTCTGGGGCAGAACCTTGAGGTTGCTTTTTATATGGGGACAGACGGGTCTAGACCTGGAATTATAATATGATTTTTTGACTTCGGGTTTGTGATACATAAACTTTACTTTATACTTGTATAGCAGAAGGAGTGATTTGAGTGACAACAGAAATGGCTGATGAAACGCTTAATGTAAAACAAATTAGTGCAGAACTTAATATTGCAGCGAGCAAGGTGAAAAATGTTATCCAGTTGCTTTCGGAAGATAACACGATTCCTTTTATTGCGAGATACCGGAAAGAGCTGACAGGAGGACTGGACGAGGTCCAGATTTTAGCTATTCATGACAGGTATCAATATATTCTTCAGCTGGATAAGAGAAAACAGGAAGTTATTCGTTTAATTGATGAGCAGGATAAATTAACGGAAGAGCTGAACCGGTCCATCCAAAGCGCCTCAAAACTTCAGGAGGTAGAAGACCTGTACAGACCTTATAAGCAAAAAAGGCGTACTCGAGCGACTGTTGCAAAAGAAAAGGGTCTTGAGCCTTTAGCGGATTGGATGATGACGTTCCCATCCGAGTCAGTGGAAAAAGAGGCAGAAAAATATCTGTCTGAAGAGAGTCAAGTCACTTCAGCTGAAGACGCCATTCAGGGCGCTTGTGACATCCTGGCTGAAAACTTTTCCGATGATGCGTCAATCCGCCGGAAAATCCGTTCACTGACGTGGGCAGAGGGATTGCTTGTCTCGTCTGTAAAAAATAAAGAAAAAGATGAAAAAGAAATTTTTGAAATGTACTATGCGTACAATGAAAAAATTAAGCAGATTGTTCCCCACCGTATACTCGCCCTCAACAGGGGAGAGAAAGAAGATGTTCTGAAGGTTCAAATTGAAGCGCCTGTTGAAGACATTGTGCAATGGATGAACAGATATGTTCTTAAATCCGATCAGTCCTCTGCGGCTTCTTCTATAAAAGCAGCGATTGCGGACAGTTATAAACGGTTAATCGCGCCTTCAGTGGAAAGAGAGATCAGACAGTCGCTGACTGAAACAGCGGACGAACAGGCGATTCATATTTTCTCCGAGAACCTGAAGCATTTACTAATGCAGCCGCCTATGAAGGGGCGAATGGTTTTAGGTGTAGATCCGGCTTTTCGGACAGGTTGCAAGCTTGCTGTCGTAGATGAAACCGGGAAAGTAATGGAGATTGCTGTTATTTACCCAACCCCGCCGCGGTCCCAAGTCGAAGAATCAACAAAAAAAGTGTTGGCTCTATTAAGCAAATACAATATCGAAATGATTGCCATTGGGAATGGGACTGCATCAAGAGAAACGGAAGCGTTCATTGTAGATGTTATAAAGGCATTTTCGGAGCGGCAGGTTTACTACATCATTGTTAATGAAGCAGGTGCGAGCGTCTACTCTGCATCTCCGCTTGCCCGTGAAGAATTCCCGGATCTCAAGGTCGAAGAGCGAAGCGCTGTTTCGATTGCAAGAAGGCTGCAGGATCCGCTTGCCGAGCTTGTGAAAATTGATCCGAAGTCTGTAGGTGTCGGACAGTACCAGCATGATGTCTCGCAAAAAGCACTGAATGAATCTTTAAGCTTTGTTGTTGAAACGGCAGTAAACCAGGTAGGGGTAAATGTTAATACGGCCTCTGCGTCTCTCCTTCAGCACGTTTCGGGTTTTTCCAAAACCGTAGCAAACAATATCGTTAATCTTAGAAATGAAAACGGCAAATATACGAACAGACGACAGCTTGAAGAAGGTGCCACGACTTGGCGACAAAGCGTTTGTTCAAGGGGCCGGATTTTTGAGGATTCTTGATGGCGACCATCCTTTAGATGCCACAGCCATTCACCCTGAGAGCTATTCTGAGACAGAGAAACTGCTTAAATCATTAGAGCTTTCTCTTGAAGATCTGGGAAGTGAGGCTCTGATTCATAAGCTTGATTCCATTGATTTAAAAGAAACGGCTGCTAACATCGAGATAGGGGAGCTTACATTAAAGGATATTGTGGAAGCTCTTAAGAGACCTGGCCGAGATCCTCGGGAAGATATTCAATCACCTCTCTTGAAAACGGATGTCTTATCATTAGAAGATTTAACACCAGGAATGGAGCTTGAAGGGACCGTCCGCAACGTGGTGGATTTTGGAGCATTTATTGACATTGGCGTGAAGCAGGACGGGCTGGTTCATATTTCTAAACTTTCCCGTCAATTTGTCAAACATCCACTGGACGTGGTCCATGTGGGTCAGATTGTTAATGTTTGGGTCGATCAAGTAGATGTCAATAAAGGAAGAATTGCTTTAACGATGCTTTCTCCTAAAAATTAATATGATGCTGCCTTCATTACGAGGGCAGCTTTTTTAATTCAAATTATTTCTAGCTTCCGCTATAATATAGGACAGACTTCATCAGAGAAAGGGGCGGCGAGGGATTAATGACAAATGATGAATTGCAGGATTTGGTCAGCAGGCTCTCCCAGGAACATTTTAATAAACCGTTCAATCACACCGCCACCTTTAACAGACGGTTAAGAACAACAGGAGGAAGGTACTTTTTAAAATCACACAACCTTGATTTTAATCCTGGTCAGCTCGAACACCACGGTCTGGAAGCTTTTATAGGAATTATCAAGCATGAGCTCTGCCATTATCATCTCCATTTACAAAAGAAAGGTTACAAGCACGGGGACAAGGATTTTAAGCAGCTGCTTGCTCAGGTTGGTGGAACACGATATTGTTCAGTCATTCCAGGTATGCAAAATAAGACTGTGAAAACAGTCACCTATCAGTGCCAGAAGTGCAGGCTGATATATACTCGCAGGAGGCGCATCAATACAAGCAAATATGTGTGTGGAAAGTGCGGCGGAAAATTAAAGCTTATAAATTAAAAGATGCTTGACTAAACTAACGTTCATATGCTAAATTAATTAAGTCGCAAAACACAGGGTTCAATTTTGCCGACATAAACATTTAAAAAAAGCATTGACATCTTTTGAAGAATGTTATATTATATTAAATGTCGCTGTTAAACGATTGAATTCGCTTTGAAGGCTGACACAGCAGGAATATCAGCACTACATAAACTAAAAAAATAGCTGGCATTTTCATTATTCCACAGTAGCTCAGCGGTAGAGCAATCGGCTGTTAACCGATCGGTCGTAGGTTCGAGTCCTACCTGTGGAGCCATCATGGAGAAGTACCCAAGTGGCTATAAGGGGCTCCCCTGCTAAGGGAGTAGATCGTGAGAACGGTGCGAGGGTTCGAATCCCTCCTTCTCCGCCACTATTTATATGATTAGAATGGCCCGTTGGTCAAGCGGTTAAGACACCGCCCTTTCACGGCGGTATCACGGGTTCGAATCCCGTACGGGTCACCAACAAAATATACCACGGACCCGTGGTGTAGCGGTTAACATGCCTGCCTGTCACGCAGGAGATCGCCGGTTCGATCCCGGTCGGGTCCGCCATTAATTAATGGCCCATAGCCAAGCGGTAAGGCAACGGATTTTGATTCCGTCATGCGTTGGTTCGAATCCAGCTGGGCCAGCCATTTTTTAAAAAATAATGGTGCGTATGAGAAATATAAGCAGCAACGAGTAAAACATCATCGATTATGCGTCGAGTTGTGAGAAGCAACCAAGTGTTATGGTACTTCGAACATCACTGAACAGCTTCATTAAAGGACTGTTCAAAAGAGAGCAGTATAAAAACTTAAGCAGTAAATAATGCTGCGATCAAGCA
>CAVYYW010000040.1:0-6781 GCA_963772845.1 uncultured Sporolactobacillaceae bacterium | reverse complement strand
CGTTAACTATGTAATGAAAAATATCAATGAATTCAAATATTAATTAATGATTGAATTCGCAGCCAGTCCCCCCTAAACTTTTCTAATATTATACAGTTTAATAGGCGAGTATCAAGGTTTTTTAGGAATATTCTTTAATTTAAACAAACGTTTGTTTTATATGAATTAAACCCTCTTTCCATTTCGGAATGAGGGTTCTTTGAGAAAATTGCAATTATAAGCTGATTTCTGAAGTTCGGTCCTCCACCAAACGTTTCATGACATGCTCATCACCAAAAACTTGTCCAGTTAACGTAAACCCAACAGTTTCGTAGAGTTTGCGCGCACCGTCATTTTTCTTGTGAACCGTTAGCCTGATTTCTTTGCACTGCGGAAATTTATTCGATATCCACTGGATCATTTCTAAAAGCGCTGCGCGTCCAAACCCCTTCCTTTGTTCTTTCTCATCGATGATAAACCCATTAATCCAGTACATATCACATGTTTCTTCTTCATAAGCATGCATGATGAAGCCGACCATCTTTTCACCTTCATAAATGGAAAATGGTAGGTACTCGACGTTTTCCCCATCTGGTTTAATGTAGATTTTGGCTAGTGAAACAGCAACTGAGGGAGCAAAATCCTCTTGCCCGGCTTTTACCTTTAATTTTAACGCCTGCTCCCAGTTTTCCCTTGTGACATTTTTTAATTGCACATTCATGCTTCCACCTCTATTCCGAAGGCTGTTTTCGTAGACATTGTTGTTTTTTACTTTATTAATTTAGCGGGAAGACACTCACTTTCCGCTGACCGCTGAAAAAGTCTTTTTTAAAGATAGCGTGTCGACATGCATTTTTTGTACTCTAGCCGAGCTTCTGAAAGTCCTCGCAGGCGTCTCGCACTTCCCGTCAGCTCACCTTTTGTGACAAAACCCACTCGATTCCCGAAAAAAACCTGACCTGATTTTTTTATATATATTAATAAAGGTTGGATTAAACCGATGTTCAAGCTCAATTAGTTTATGTTCATTTTCTCCAAGCAGTTTCTTTTCCCGCAATCTCATGTAAAGGCTGCGCAAAAAGTGCTTGCAATTTACCCTTTGATAACGCTGCCATTCCTCACTCAATCCAGACCATTGTATTTCTGATATCCAGTCCGTTAAATCTAACAAAGAGATTTTTTCCAACTCAACCATAGCAACGACCGCAATGACAATGCGTTCATCTTCCTCTGCATCATATACAAATGGTGCATGGATAAGCAGTTGAAAAAGACCTTTACACATGTCCTTGCACTCATCGAATGTCGCAAAACGGCTGCGGACACATTCATCGATTGCATCTGAGACATGAGCTGCGGCATGCGCCCAGCCTTTGCCTTCAACGTACCCTCTCAAATCTTTTTCCTGCTCACAATACGTTACAAGATGCTTCATGGCTTGCCGAAAAGAATGTTCAGTCAAAAATTGTTCCTGATTGTCCCTATAAAGGATCAAGGCAATAAGTAAGGTTGAAAAGGCTCTTAAAAAAACACTATCAGTATTGACTTCACCTATTTTATGAAAAAGAAAATCTTCAGAGATTGTTTGATGAAGCAATTCTTCCAGCTGCTCGTTGGTAAGATACGATTGATTTATCAGCCACTTAGAAAGGATAGTCATTCCTAGCTCATCACGCAGTTCAGGGTCTGTTGATCCTAGGACCGTCACAATCTGCTGTACAGCCTGAAACTCATCCAATCCGTTTGGTATAGCATAGTTATTTTTAACAATTGATTGCAGTTGGGTTTTTAACATTTATTATCTCCTTAGGTTTTATATTAAAAGGCATTCGGGACGGGCTTTGGGAAGTTCTCGCTTGCCACGGACACAGCCACAGTTAACTTTGGCGTGGGCTCTTTGTGCCAAAGTGGATCTTCGGACGCGTGCTGTTTCCGTAGGACTTGAAACTGCCACCTTGAATCCTCACCACACGAAGAAGATGCGGTTGCAATTCATTGAAAGCGGAAATACCCTCGCTTTCCACGGGCACGGCCTCAGCTAACTTTGGTGTGGTCTCTTTGTGCACCAAAGTGGATCTTCGGACGCGTGCTGATTCCGCAGGACTTGAAACACCCTTCTCGAATTCGCACCGCACGATGAAAATGCGGATGCATTTTCGAGGAGTCTCGGGTATTTCTAGCCTTCAATTCTGGGCTTGCGCATTTTCAAGGAGTCTCACACCTTACGCCTCAATCAAAATGTTTGTTGCCTGTGGTGCACTATAGAAGTCATTGTGGCTATGGCTATTTATTGGCCATCAACTGATCAATTGACGACTCAAATTTTCCAGCAGCTCGCCCTAGTGCTCGCGGAAAACCTTTGAGTGGACTTTTTAAGCTGCCTCTCAATGGCTGGCGTCTCGTACTTCCCTGTAGCTAAGCCGGTAGCAAAGCAACTCAATCTTTAAAAATCCAGGGCATCTGTAGCGCTAATCCTACAGGACATAAACGGCCTTCTTGAAGGTGAAGCTGATCTGCTCGTCTTACAATCTAGAGGAAATATCCTATGGTTGTTCATTATGCCGCTCTCTTTCCATCAGCTTTTGATTATCATCATGGGCTGGCTTCATACCGTCTCGATATGGCCTGCTTTTGAACAGACTGTCTATCGTTTCTTGATCTTCATTTTTCATAGCGGTCCTGAGCTCCCGAATATAATTTAATGAGTCATTAAGCCGTATCCGTATTTCTTCACGAGATTCAGTGACATCGCCATGTCCCGGCACAAGAAGCTTTATCGGATGATCATTAAGAATAGCGGCGGCCTTTAGCATCGTGTCTTCATAGGCGAAGCTGCTGTCATAGATAAACGGGAACTCGATGTCTGATAGATAGTCACCGGCGATCCAGATTCCCTCGGATTCTATAATTGAAAATATCCCATCCGGAGTGTGGCCCGGTGCGAGGTAGAATGTCAATTCGGTCTCACCGATGGTTAGAACCTGTCCGTCTTTTTCCACAATAACGTCAGCTTCTGGGTATGCGATCTCATAATTTCGTTCCAGATAATACTTATCATCAAAATCCCGGATTTGTTTTAGAATATAATCTTTATAAGAGTTTTCTATAAAAGTTTTACTGGCAATGACCTTTGCTTCTGGAAATGCTCGATATCCGAGAATATGGTCGTAATCTGAATGGGTAAAAAGCAGATAAACAGGGCGATCCTTTTTTACTTTATCCACGAAAGTTTTGATCGCCTCAATCTCTTTCGGCAGCCAGTTCGGATCGGTCACCAGAACGAGATCATTCGTTTCGATCACCGCTGAGGTTGTTTTATATAATGCACTTTGAAAAACTGTAATTGGCGATTCTTGAAATGGAGCATCGCTTTTTTGCCTCTTTTCTATTTATCTTGCTGACTTTTTTCAGTTGGACACCTTACGTCCATGATTCTGGTAATTTATACTGTATTAAATAAAGAAAAAGGAAGCCACAGCTTCCTTTCAAAGGTTTCTATCATGAAGACTGTTTTCTTATGACAGGCACTCCTTCTCCATCTCCACGAATTCGTAGCTGGAGCCATTCGTTTCCTGCATAAATCGTCTCACCTTCTGAAAACCGGCTCTTTCGTAAACCTTAATTGCCCGCTTGTTAAAGGTCGCTACCGACAGTGTTAACGCTGCTGGGTCAAATATTTCCTTTGCCAGTTCCATACCTGCCAGGACAAACGCCAGTCCCTGGCCTCTGCCTGTCATAGTAGGATTCAGACCCAGTCCCACATCAATTTTGACGGCGTCCTTTTTTGTAAATGAAAAGAAACCCTTCAATTCACCGTCTTTATGCAAAGTATAATAGGAGGTCTCTTTATCTTCCTTGAAGTTAAGCAATTCTTCCATGTCCTCCTTATCGCTTTCTGCGTCATAAAAGTCATACGGAGGCTCATAATGCCATTGCACAATCAGGTCCGCTTCTTCTTGAGACATTGGATGAAAATATGTGTTCATTCAAATCCTCTTCTTTCCTCTCAGCACTTGCACACCATCAGATGATTTCCATCCGGGTCCTTGAAATTGAACCAGTGCTCGTTTTCGATCCCAGTGGTCAGTTCGGCATCTATTGACTTCATAAACTCGTAAGCTTGTTGAATGTCCGTTGTATTGAAATGGAACGCCGGTACCTTAAATGTTGATTCTTCAGAATAAATTTTACTGTCAAGGACGATTCCAGCCCCATCCATCGGGAGCACATACAGGTGTCCGAAAAGGATTTCACCTTCTGAAGGTACACCCAGCAAATCGCAATACCAACCTCTTGCCTTTTCAATATCTGAAACAGGTATAAAGACTGTCCCTATTTGATTTAATACAGGATTCATTGCTTGGCCCCCTTACTCTTTAAGTAAATTATTAAACTCCTGAATTTTGCTTCCATTTTCGTTCGTCCGCTCTGTGTAACCGCCGTTTGTGTACTCACCAACGACCTTTCGCCAAAAAGCCTGGGCAGGAATGTTTTTCTCGACCTGAAGAATTTCCCACTCCCCACGGAATCGATTAAAAATTTGATAAGCCGCCGCTTTTCCAAATCCGTTCTTTCGGTATTTCTTCATAATAAAAAATTCCGCAATGGTGAAATATGCCTTGTCTTCTGACTCTTTAAAGTTCACTAAGGCGAATCCGGCATATGAGCCATTAACCTCAAGCAAATAAGGAAAATGCGTCTTTTTAAGCCAGTAGTTATCCAGTGGATAGTCCCCAAAACGGCCACTCTGATTAACGTGAAAATCCAGAAACTCTGAGAAATCGTAAACGTAATATTGCATGAGATTGTCAAGCACCTGTCTGTCTTCAGCAGCTGCCTTTTTGATTTTAAAATCCATTTTAGCGATGGGTATCATGAGGCGGTTTAAACAGATCTTCCTCCACACTTCTCACCATACAGAAATTGTCAACGTTATAATGCCCATGAAGGATGTCATTATGATGATTGATGATTTGTTCGCCAGATAAGACCTCGGAATCTGCAGTCGAATGACCTTCTTTGACCAAGGTCACATCAAACTGATTAACCGTGGCTGCTCTGACTGCGGTGTCGATACAATAGCCCGTTGCGCAGCCCATAATCACCACATGCCCAACTTCTTTGTTTTTCAAAAAGTTTAGTAATGTTGTTTTATGAAAAGCGCTTGTCGATTTTTTATCAATAATTTCTGCTGAAGCTGGTACATTGATGTCTCTATGTACCTGAAACCCTTCTCCTTCTCCCTCTGCAACGTCTAAATCGCGGACAAACACAATCGGTATGTTTTCATTCGTTGCTTTTTTGACCATTCGGTTAATATTTTCGATCAGTTGTTCTTTTGCAAAGACCGGTTTTTCCGTTGCGCTTCCATCAATCAAACTCTGCTGTGCATCAATGACGAGTAATGCTTGGTTCATTTAAAAACTCCCTTTTCTTTTGTAATTTTAATAGATTCGATTTTTACTTTTGGCCAAACCGCCTGCCAGTTCTTTTTAATCATCCGTTCTTCATAAATGGCTTCAAGCCCTTTGCCCTTTTCAAAATTCGGTGTCGGTCTTACTTTCATCTGCAGCACATCCTGTATTCCATGAGGCGCGGTTAACATGAGCTTCTCTTGTTCATCAAGCTTTAGCCCAAGTGCTGTTACCGTCTCAGGAAATTGGGAGATCGCATCCTCGGAAGACGTGTAAGCAGGAACATTATTTACAAGATGCATTCTTGCCTCATTTTTGACTGACCAAGGGACATCTGGCAGCACGTTCCACAGGTTATCTTCCATAATTTTTTCTTCAGATTCATCAGTATTAGACGGATCAAAGTAAATAACGTCGATGTCCTGCAAAGACGTTCTTTCAGAGAAATTGTGCATGGTGTCCCATATTTTCGAGCGGACAAATCCCGCACATACCCACCAGTCAGGTAAATCCAGGGAAGCCGCTGCCGCCAAAATCTTCATCATCCATTGATCGTTTTTTACATGCTTAATAATGTCTGCTTCTGTTCTTAACATCATCGGCACCGCCTGTTCTTAATCAATTGTTTCTCTAATAGTGGCTATATTTCCTCTTTTTAATTAATATTCATGAAAAAAGCCATTTATAGTGCACGTTTAGATGAAAAATAGAGTGTTCAACCTTTCATACAGGGTTTGGCGCATCAAAATTCTTAGTTTACTCATCATAATTTTAGTTTTATGTGCCAAAATCAATCGTTTATGTGCCGAATTTAAGTTTTATGCGCCAAAATCAGTGATTTATGCGCCGAATTTGAGTTTTATGCGCCAAAATCAGTGATTTATGCGCCGAATTTGAGTTTTATGTGCTGAAGTAAAATGATGGAAATTATAATTTCAAGCCCTGCGAAAAGCGAGAGTATTTCCGCTTTCAAAGTATTGCATCCGCATTTTCTTCGTGCGGTGTGGATTCTAGGATGCTGTTTCAAGTTCTGCAGGATCAGCGAGGGGCCACTGAAAAAAATCCACTTAGAGGCTCCCCACATTCATTCGGCTGTGCTGTTGGAAAATTCGAGACACCACGTGATTAACTAACTGATGGTCGCTGAATATTTATAGCTATAAATGTCTTCTAAAGGGAACCGCGTTAATTGAAGCGAAAGGTGCGGGACTCCAACGGGAATAACACGCGTCCAAAGATCCACTTTGGCACACAAAGAAACAGCGCCAAAATTAGCTGAGGCCGTGACCGCGGAAAGCGAGCAGCCTAAAGCGGAGATCAACAACCACTATATCGCCGGGGGACTTTTTCAGTTGCCAGAGCGATCGGTATTTACTGCCTTAATCCCG
>CAVYYW010000039.1:0-24706 GCA_963772845.1 uncultured Sporolactobacillaceae bacterium | reverse complement strand
GTTAAAGATATTGACATAAAAACAAACTAACTTCCAATTATTTTTAACATGCCTGTCTCCTAACGGAAGTTCTCTTTCTAATGTAGTAACCATCTACCCACTTTTCTATGGTCAGCTAATCGAATGAACGGCCCCTTGTGAATCCTTGAATTGAATGTTCATTTGATTGTTATGTTGTTTGATGGTGAATTCTTTTTGTTTCCTATTTTGTATTTTATATTTATCAATCAGTTTAATACTTCTTCACTTTTAATATCCTGCCTTTTGGACGGAACACCGAGTTCTTCAGTGAATAGGCATTGTCCTTATCAATCAAAGCATTAATATAGCTTGTTGCCACTTTCATTGGGGTCATATTATCTAAAAGTGTTCCTGAAACACTTGCATCAAATTGTTCAAGCCCGTCTTTATTTTTCCGATAAACAAATTCAAAGACATCTGTCCCTTCCCCTGTTGGAGACTTAAAACTGACACGTACAGCTCCAGGTCTCTTTGGATCAGGATCATAGTCATATCCCCATTTCATTCTGGTAATTTTACGCTCCTCTGCAATTGACATTATATTACTGGCAAACTCCGACTGTACAAGCTGAGAAGGCTGAATAATCCCTTTATATAGTGCATCCATAAATTTCATATTTGCCTGAATTGGTTCCTCAACCATATAAATGGCTATATCAGTTTTAGGGTCGCTTCCCCAGGCGCCATCATAATAATACCCGTCTTCTTCCTTCTCAAATTCATAAAACATTTCATGACTTTTTGATTTGTTATCTTTAAATTGAAGGGAACCCCTCGCTCCCTCAGGATAAATAAATACTTTTTTCCCAATGGAGAAGTCACTGATGTTTTTTTTGTTTAACTTATATTTTTGAACAATAGATACACTCAGGCGAAGGTTCTGGTCTGGGACCTTTCAAAGCTCCAAAATCGTTAAACCAATCCTTATCAGCGGAATGGATAAGGATTTCAGCATAGCTTTTTATAGCTTCGGAGTATGTACTATTTGCAAGCAAAGTCCCCGATAAATAACCAGCGTATTGGTATACCCCTTGAGAATTACTTAGGAAAGCCAATTTCCACATCTAACCCCATGTTCATCTTTAAAAGAAACGAAGATCGTTGCATTGTCTTTTGAATCTGTTTTGTATGTAAAGTTTTCCGGCTTCATCTGATTTATTTTACGCACCTTCGCGATGGTCATAATTTTATCAAGCGGCATACTTTGAGATGGGTAGACCACCTGATTAAGTTCAGCTATGTTTTCTGATATCAACGCTTCCACAAAATCTTTAGCCGCTTTCATTGGTGTATGAGGGTGAACATTTTTTGCTTTTTAATGAGTTTGTGCAACCTGATATACAAATGACACTTAACAATATAAGGAGTAAATTTTTATATGTCTTAATCGTATTTTCACCTCATATTCAATAATTTATTTGCAGAAGTATAACCGTCTTCACCTTTGGTAGATAAGCGAACCAGATAAGACCCCATCATTCTGATAATTACTATTTTTTGAATTTCCCTCTAGAGAGCCAGCCATTTTAAATGCAAGGGCCGATTGCTTCATCCCGATGATTTTGCGCATTTTTGCGATTTTCATGATTTCGTTGGAAGGCATGCTTTGTGAGTGATAGATCACGGTCTTTAACAGCGCTTCGTTTCCGGAGGTTAGTGCCTTAACAAATGTCTTGGCTGACTTCATAGGCGTTGATACGGGCTCTGCTTTGACTTTGGAGCCAACTGCAGGCAGATAGCAGGAAACATAGACATATAATAAAGATCATTAGCTTTTTCATAATAGCCCTCCTATTATTTTCTCGGATCATCTGTACTAAACCCTTGGACGTAATAACCGTCTTTTCCCTTACTAATATGAAAAAACATATTTGCGTTTGTTTATTTTTATCTGTGAATGAAACTTTTACTTGATCATTTTCTCCATAGTTTTCCATCTTGGGAGATATTAAAATCGTTTAACTTTTTTTTATTTATACCGTAATAAAGCACATACTCCTTTTCTGTGGCATGACCATAACCGCCGCCAGCTGGCCTATCTTCAGATAAATTGTCTAATAAATCCGCATTAAAATTTATTAACGATTTAGATGCTTTTTGTTTTGCCTCCAAAGTAGAGTTCGCCATAAGTCCCTGACAAATTCCCATCATACTGATAATTCCTATTGCCATTATCATTCTTCACGAAAACTAATCGCCATTTATCCAGCTTACCCTGAAGCTTTGAAACTCACTATAACGGTATCTTTATCTTAGGATCCTTGCTAAATGTAAAATTTGACTGCTTCATCCCTGTGATCTTACGCATTTTTGCGATGTTCATAATTTCACTGGCCGGCATGCTTTCTGTATGATAGATAACTGTATTTAAAAGAGCTTCGTCTTTGGTGGTGAGCGCTTGAACAAATGTCTTGGCTGCTTTCATCGGTGTTGATGCGGGCTCTGCTTTCGACTTTGGAGCAGAGCTGCAGGCGGTTAAAAGGATTATGACTAGTACAAAGATATAGACCATTCTCATTGGCTGATCCCCTCTCTTATTAAGGCTCTTCCTTGATACAGAAATCCCTGATAGTAGTAACCATCATCATACTTTGCACAAATAACATGTAACGTTCGTGACACTTTATTTTTATCTTTAAACTCAATGTTTATGATAATTTTCTCTGTTGATCACTTTTTGGAATATAGAAGTCATTAATCTTCTTTTTATTAAGCCGAATTTCCGAACAACTTTCCAAGCCTCATCGTATGTAAAATTAATTGATGATTTCGATATCGGATCAGAAATATTATTAAGCCAATAATTAAAATGGATAAAAGATCGAACTGCGCTATATTTGTTGGTGTCGTATTGGACAATAGCAGCCAGACAAATTCCCATCATACTGATAATTGCCTTTTTCAGAGTCATCCTCCAAAAAAACCAGCTTCCATTCATCTTGCATACCTGATGAATCCTTAAAACCATCAAAATGGTATCTTTATCATCAGGATCCTTGCTAAATGTAAAGTCAGATTGCTTCATCCCAGTGATCTTCCGTATTTTTGCGATGTTCATGATTTCATTAGCTGGCATGCTTTGTGAGTGGTAGATGACTGTATTTAAAAGGGCTTCGTCTCCGGTGGTGAGTGCTTGAACAAATGTCTTCGCAGCTTTCATGGGGGTTGATGCAAGCTCTGGGGGTTCAGCTGCAAGCGGATACAGCGGAACAGGCAATTAGAATAAAGAACATAAAATTTTCATATGACTCCCCTTATCTTTTTTAAACAAGATGAATGAAGTTATACAAAACATTTTAAATTTTAAATCAATTCATTACACTTTTTACCAGTTGTTCAACACTAAATTGTAATATTAGTAATTTATTTGTAACATAAGGCTGTATTAGACCAATGCGAAAAATAATCTTTTCAACGGAAAAATACCCACAAGAACTTAATCCTGTGGGTACACATTTTTCTATTATATTTATTGAGATTGTGAAGCCTGTAATTGTTTTCTTCTTTTTCCGACTCTGACATGCTCGGCAGTGAAGTATGAGCCGAGGACAAAGACAGCAGCAAGCAGTTGCGCAACGAGTCCCTCTACATTCGGGAAGACCGCGAACCACATGCCCATCCAGCCTGGAATAGGAAGATTAAGTGCTGTTGTTGGAAGCCAGCTTGCTAGCTGAAGTTCCTGGACACTTTCACCGACCATGACGATTAAGACGGCGCCAAGCATTACACCTGTCAGGACAAGCATTTTCTTATAAGGGAGCTTGCGTTGAAGTATAAAGGTGAGAACTGCAACAATCAGTGTTAGGAATAAGCCGATCGATGTTCCGATCAGGATAATTTCAGAGCCTGCTTTTAATCTCAAATCCTGCAAAAATAGAACGATCTCGAATCCTTCACGGTAAACGGCTGAAAAGCCAAGCAGTGCGAGACCAATATAAGTAGCCGGGATATTGTGGTCAGCATTTTCAATCAGCTGCTTCTTTTTCTTATTGTGCATGCCGATCCAGCCGGTCCAGTAAATTTTGTGAAAAAACCAATTCATAACAATCAGCAGGACGACGATGGCTAACAGCCCTGTCGCTGCCTGAATGTTCAATTCAGACGCCGGAATGACAGAAATAATTGCCACGACGATAAACCATGTGATCAGTGAGCTAATGAAACCGACACCTGCCCCGGAAGCAATGGGCTTCCAAAACACCTGCTTCTTTCTCATTAAGCCCGCCGTAATCGCTGACAGAACCAGAATCGCTTCGAGCCCCTCCCTGAAAACAAGGATGCCAGTGTTGACGATGCCGGCTGTATGACTCATTTTAGGCGCAACAGCCTGCGGATTGCCGTGGGACGTAATACCTTGCCAAACCAAGACACCAATTATAAGCATTACTGCCAAAACAGTAAGAATAAACTTCGGATTAAAAAAACGACGCATATGTACCCTCCTCTTTAGTGATACTGATAATCATTCTCAATATCATTGTAGAGGCAGTTTCCAGTTCTGTCAATCACCCAAAGCGGAATTTTTCAGATAAAGCTCCCTAGTGAGGCAAAAAAGCGGGCTTTTTTGCTTCCGATCAAATTTAGAAGGAAACGAAGTGCCTGGCACTTCGCTCCTTATTTTAAGAATGACAAAAATGAAGGCATTTTGAGCTGTGGGGCTTCATTTTTCTTGCTGATGAGCTGAAAGCTTCTCAGATTAAACAGCTTTGGGAGGAGTTGAAATGATTTTGAGGCAAAAAAGCCCGCTTTTTTGCTTCCCATCAAATTTAGAAGGAAACGAAGTGCCTGGCACTTCGCTCCTTATTTCAAGAATGACAAAATGAAGGCGTTTTGAGCTGTGGGGCTTCATTTTTCTTGCTGATGAGCTGAAAGCTTCTCAGATTGCACAGCTTTGGGAGGAATTGAAATGATTTTGAGGCAAAAAAGCCCTCTTTTTTGCTTCCGATCAACATTAGAAGGAAACGAAGTGCCTAGCACTTCGCTCCTTATTTCAAGAATGATAAAAATGAAGGCGATTTGTGCTGTGGGGCTTCATTTTTCTTTGATTGAAGGGCAAAAAGTCGCTTTGTGAAGACTCTTTTTGCTCTTTTTGACCCACATGAAGGCTTTTACGCGTCAATTTGACATCTTTACGCGTCAGAATTGGTTATTTACGCGTCAGTTTAGTCTTTTTACGCGTCAAATTATCCTATTTACGCGTCAAAGTGAATTTTCAACGCTTTTGCCATTTTTCTTAATCATTTTTTTTAAATCAGAGTATGAGAGTTCATAGATTTTATCTTTATATTTTCCAGTACTCTCAAGTTGTAATTTATTTGCTAATTTAAAGGAGACATTTCTTGATTCAATCAGCAGCATCTCTCTAAAATCGCGATTTGTGATGGATTTTCCGAATAATAGGTAATAGTCCACAAGTGTGGCAAGGTGCGCATTTTTATGAGCGTAGCCGCAATGCTTGCAGTGCCAGCTCGCCTTATCTCTCCTCATAGGTATGCGGAAGCAGCCGGGGCAATGCACGCCTCGGATAATGCGCGCAGGATCGATGCGTTGATTCTTCATGAGATCAGCGTCTAGCGGAGTATTTTCTTTCAATAGCAATTTAGGAATTTTCCGTTCTTCTTTTGCAGTAAGATGCGCCTTTGAATATTTCGATTCAATCGACTGAACTTTTGATAGCAAGGCGGAGGGTTTCATCACTTTCTGATAGGCTTCTTTGTGGCCTGGCGCAATTTTGAGAATCGCTGAGGGATGACTGAAGACAACAAGTGTTTCGATAGGGATGTCCGGGAATCGGTGTTTTTTCAGCCATGCTTTGAGATGCTGGGCTTGACGGCTAACCTGTAAAATGGGGCAGTCGAACCCTCTATTTCCAGATGGAGTCGTTTGGATGAGCTGGCGAACGGGGTAATCAAGGAAAAGCTCTTTCGCATAATTTTTGACCTCTAAGATGAGCATGAATCGCCGAGTAATGAGCAACCGGTCCATTTGAAAAAAGGAACCATGCCCATCAGGGATTCGAACATTTTTCACGATTATATACTGATCCTTCGCTAGAAATTTCATCGGAAAATCGAGCGTCGACTCGCCTGTGATCCCGGACCGGTAATTGGCGAGCTGGTTGTTCAGCAGAGGCCATTTCGGGTGACTCTCCGGCAGCCGGCGCACCAAAGCTTCATACCTTTCAACATAAATCGGGATGCTCAATCGCATCACCTCCTACTTAAGTTCTTTTGCAACAACAGTCCGGGTCTGTGCAAATCCTTCCTTTTGATAAAAGCGTTGCGCCCCTTCATTTGCGGCCCAATAGTCAAGTTCAACTCTGTCGGCTCCGCGCTCATTCGCCTCCTTATAAATCGCGCCCATCAGCGCTGATCCGTAGCCTTTGCTCCTTTCCGTTTCTGAAACACTAATTTGATGGACATATACTGAACGGGAAGCTTTTTTGAATGCGGAACCCGGATGTTCTTTGAACTCAATCCACGCAAAGCCAAGCGCCTCATCATTGTCTTCAAGCAGCAAAAACATAAATTTTTCATTATCTATGACACTCTTAAATTTCTCTGTCACTGCTTCTAAGTTATATGGCATAAACAGGTCTGGACGCAGCTTCACGTGAACCTCCTGCACATGCTTGTTCAGTGTTGCAATGGTGTTGTAATCCTTTGTTTGTGCGATTTTCATATTCTCTCATGCCTTTCCTACAAAATAGTTCCTCGTTCTTCAAAGATTCGACATTCCCTTCGTTTTCCTTTCCAGCCATTCAAGCACTTCCTGAAAATAATTTCTTTTTAACCTTTGCACCGGCATGAATTCAGCGGTGCGCTGAATGGCCTGCTTAGAGTCCGGACGTTTTGCCAGGATGACGCACATATTTTTGTGACACCGGAACAGATAGAAAATGAGATTAAAGCTGTGATTAAGCAGGTGGATGAGGTGTATTCAACACTGGGGTTCGCGTATGAAGTGGAACTGTCGACGCGTCCTGACGATTCGATGGGCAGTAATGAGCTGTGGACTTCAGCAGAAGGCGCCCTTTCAAATGTCCTTGAAGATTTGGCGATCGATTATCGGGTAAATGCGGGGGATGGCGCCTTTTATGGACCAAAAATAGATTTTCATATCCGGGATGCGCTGAACAGAAGCCATCAATGTGCAACAGTTCAGCTTGATTTTCAGATGCCCGAGAAATTCGATTTGAATTATATTGATCAAAATAATGAAAAACAACGGCCAGTCGTGATTCACCGCGCGATCTGCGGCTCGATGGACCGATTTATCGGGATTCTGACAGAGCACTTTGCCGGCGTTTTTCCGGTATGGCTGGCCCCGGTACAGGTCAAGATTATTCCTGTTTCTACCGACGTCCATGAACCCTACGCTGTCAGCTGCAGTCGAAACAAACTAAAACAGGCTGGCGTTCGGGTTGAGATCGATGCACGAAACGAAAAGCTTGGCTATAAAATCCGTGAAGCGCAAATGAAAAAGATCCCTTATGTTCTTGTAGTCGGGGACCAAGAGTCTGAAAGCGGCTCTGTCACGATCAGAAAATATGGTGAGGAAAAGACTGAAACTGTCCCACTCGATGCATTTATGAAAAGCTTAGCCTTTGAAATTGAAAAGAAACAACTCTAATTTACAGATGAGGCCCTTAACGTTTCGTTAAGGGTTTTCCTATTTGCGAATCAATCCCATACCGGGTTTCTTATCTCACAACTTCTGCTGCAGCTGTTTCATAATAACCGTCTTCAATTTTCAGAAGAAATTCTAGAATGTCTTCCGCTGCATTCGCATTCATAAATTCTCTTTGACTGGCAATAATATCATTTATTTTTTCTCCGTCATTTTTAAGCAAGTCGTCCATGGTATGCTTAATTTCATCTGCATCTTTACAGACGGCACCAAGGTTGTATTTTTCTGCAAAAGCAGGATTCTCTTCCTCTTGACCAGGCAATGCACCGGTGATGATGATCGGTAAATTTGCTGCGATTGCTTCAAACATGACATTCGGGCTGCCCCGAGTAAAGGCGACATCTGATGAAAGCATCAAATCCTGTATATTTTTTGTGAAACCAAAGATTTCAACCTTATCACCATATTTTTCAAGTGAATGCTCCAGCTTTGTCTTCATTTTCACATTCCGCCCAGCCACAATTTTGACAGTGCAATCGAAGTTATCCAGCAAATTTTCAGCTATTTTATTCATATTGCCCACGCCTTCTCCGCCGCTCATAATAAGACATCTTAACGGTGTTTCTTTTGCAGTAGAGAACGTTTTTACCGTAGAGGACTTTCTATAGAATCTTGACCGGACCGGGAACCCCGTTACCTCAATATTCTCTGAAGGAATGCCATAGCCGAGACACTTTTCTCTCGCTTCAATCGTTGGACTGATAATATAGTCTGCCCGCTTATCCGCCCAGAGTGGGTATATACTAACAAGGTCTGCGATCAGGGTAATGAATGGAATTTTTATCCTTTGCTTCTCCAGAATGTTTAAAATTGATCCATTAAAGTTAGGATGAACAGATAAGATCAAATCTGGTTTGACCTCATCCAGTAAGGCGAGAAAATTCGCTCTGATCTGGGCTTCAATAAATTGGTTAACGAGAGAAGGCTTAACGGAGGATATGTTCCACACCATTTTCCACAAATCTTCTGCAATTCTGGTTAGTGGACCGTAAGATTTCCCGATGTTTAACAGCAGCTGTCCGCCTAGAGAAAAACCGTCTCTTACGTGAATGTTCACATCATAATAATTTTCAGCTTTTTCACATAGTGATTCTGTTATACTTTTATGGCCATGTCCGGTATTATCAGAAGAGATAATTAAAATGTTTTTGCTCATATATTCCCACCTCTTTCATTGCTGATTGAAAAATTCTTTATTGTTATTCAAGCGGCGTTTTGAACGCACACTATGGTACATAGTAAAGGAGCTTTTCCTCTTGAAAAGAATTAATGTAAAAATAACATATACCATTTTTGTTTTCATAGCTCTGGCTGCATTCGACAATATCATTATTGGGTTATTTCCGCCTTTGTTTCCTTCCATATCTAAAGATCTTCATGTCAGTGTAGCAAGCATGGGCGTCATTTCAGCTATAAATATTTTGGTTACAGCCCTCTCCTCAATTTATTGGGGATATCTTTCAGGAAAATTTAGGCGTAAACGGCTGATTATTATAGGGACCTTCATATGGGTCCTGTCCGTCTTTTTAACAGCTATAAGCACGAGCTACTTTCAGCTCTTTTTATTTCAAATTTTAACCGGTATTGGTTTAGGGTGCATTGCGTCTATTGGGTTCAGCGTCTTAACAGACTCCATCCCCTATAGAATGCGCGGTATGATCCTGAGTCTCTGGGGGATGACCCAAGGACTTGGCGGCATAATGGGTGCATTGATGGCTTCTTTAATCGCCACCTCCCATACCTGGAGAACGCCGTTTATCATCGTTGGTATTATAGGTTTCTTTCTAATTATCCTCTATCTCTTTGTGCAGGAACCTTCGAGAGGCGAGGCAGAACCGGAACTAAAAGGACAATCCTACAATTACATTATAGAAGCTAAACAAATAAAAGCTATAGTTTTTAAGAAAAGTAATCTTTTTCTTTACATGCAGGCTTTTTTCCTTAATATATCAACAGGAAGTCTTATTTGGCTCCCTGTCATGTATTCCTACAAGATTCAGCAGCAAGGATACAGCACGAGTATCGCACTGGCAGCTTCCGGCTTTCTCTATGCTATCTTTCAGCTTGGCGGGGTCACATCGGTTTACTTCGGGCATCTTGGCGACAGATTTCAAAAGAAATCCTATAAAGGACGGGCCTATTTAACGTCAATTTTTGTCTTACTCGCAATGCCGCTCTATATCCTGATGTTTACCGTCCCTCTGACAAATCTGACTTTGCCGACACACAGTAATTCAATGCTCATTTTAATTAGCTTATTCAAGCAAATTATATTAAATCCATGGATTCTGCTAATTTTTATATTATCTTTTTTGGCCTCAGCCGCTCAGTCGGCAAATACGCCCAACTGGCTTGCTCTTATCTCGGACGCCAACCTTCCGGAACACAGAGGAACTGCCTTTAGTATCGCAAACCTGTCCAACAGTCTGGGCCGGACGCTTGGCAATGTTGGTGTCGGCATTTTACTGAGTGTCGTGGTGCTGCATTCGCATGAACCAAACAGCTATATTATTACCCTTTCTTTGCTGCAGATTTTCCTGATTCCATCAGCAATTTGCTATCTAATGATGGCCAGGCACAATGTCTCGGATATTAAAAAAGTCAAATCAACGCTCAATGAGAGAAAAGAATGAGCAGCAAATAAATGCGTACCTTATAAAAAAACCGCTCAGAAATTAGTCTGAGCGGTTTTACATGAATAATAACAAATTAGCTTCCGTATTGATGTGAACTTGCATCAAGAAGCGATGGTTTCACACGAAGTAGAAAAAAATGTGCAATAAGGTATGAAAAATCATGATTTTTCATGAAATACAGCTGATTTTTTAGGGCATGAAGTAAAATCAGCTTCCTAATTGAACTTGAAGGTACTTTAAGAGGTTTGGGACCGTTCCCACTACGCGTGTTTGTTCCGCTTCCCGAATTTGTTTGCCACTTCCAACGATTTGCCCGCCACTTCCTTGAGTTTGCCTGCCACTTCCAACGATTTATCTGCCACTTTGCAGCATTTGTTTGCCACTTCCCAAATTTTGTTTTTTTCTCAACAAAAAAACGGAGCGGTTTCCCGCTCCGTCCGTTGATTAACACTTTATTTCCATGCACCGTAGCCGCCTGTTAAGTTCAGCACATTTTTGAAACCATACGCTTGGAGAACACTGACTGCAATGGATGAACGGGCACCTGACTGACAATGGACGACAATGTCCTTGTTTTCAGGAAGCTCGCTTGTCCGATCCGGCAATTTGCCAAGCATAATGTGATGCGCCTGATCAATATGACCGCTGTCCCATTCGCCTTGATTTCTCACATCAAGAACAAAAAGGTCATCATCATTAAGTCGTTCCTTTAATGATTCAGGTGAAATCTGATCATAGCTTTCTGATTCAAGATCACTGTTAAGCAAGTGGTCCGGTTCAGAGAAGCCTTCAAGATTATCGAGACCGATTGACTGAAGTGACTGCTTCACTTGGCCAACCTGTTCCTCGTCAGAAATTAGAACGATTTTCTTATCATAGTCGATCAACCAGCCTGCCCAATTCGGGAATGCCTTGTTATGCGGAATATTGATAGATCCCTTAAGGTGCTTCTTGCTGAATGCCTTCGCTGGTCTCGTATCCAGTACTGTATATGCTTCACTGTCCAGCATTTCTTGCACCTGCTTGGCGTCCTCTATCCGAGAAACGGAATCCTGAATCCGAAGCTCAGGGCCCTTTTTATTAACTTCTTTCATCACACCGAAATATTTCGGCGGCTCTGGCTGTTCAGACAGCAATGCTTTGACAAAGCTTTCCTCATCCGTTTCCTTCAGTGCCCAGTTGCTGCGCTTTTCATAACCTGTTGTTGACATTGGCACAGCACCAAGCGATTTACCGCAGGCGCTTCCTGCACCGTGCCCCGGCCATAGTTGTAAAAAGTCCGGAAGTTCTTTAAATCGTTTAAGTGAGCGGAACATGTCACGTGCACCTGTCTCCGCACTCCCTGACACGTTTGCTGCTTTTTCAAGCAGATCAGGACGGCCCACATCACCGACAAACACAAAGTCACCTGTGAAGATACCCATTGGCTCGTTCATCCCTCCGCCATGATCCGTTAAAATAAACGATAGGCTTTCAGGAGTATGCCCTGGAGTATGCATCACTTCAAACCCAACATTGCCGATTGAAAAGGCAGAGCCATCGGTTAATTTCACATGCTCAACCTCATCTAAGTACTTGTGTTTCCAGTCCTGGTCGCCTTCATCAGAAAGATAGAGCTTCACGCCATGACGAACACCAAGCTCTCTGGCGCCAGAGACAAAGTCAGCATGAATGTGCGTTTCAGCCGCGGCATGAATGGTTAGTCCCTCTTTTTTTGCCTCAGCAAAATAAGGTTCAATATTTCTCGCAGGGTCAATGACAATCGCTTCACCCGTTTTTTGACATCCTACCATGTAAGAATATTGCGCGAGTTTTTCATCAAAAAAAGATCTAAAAAACATCGTTCATTCCTCCTTAAAATAAAATGTCACTCCATACTTTTACAGCAGTGAGCATAATTAATATAATCAAAATCCACTTTAAAACTTTTGGATTCGCCTTTTGTCCCACTTTTGCCCCGATTGGCGAGGCAATGATGCTAGCAATCACAAGAACCAGAGCCGGCAGAAACAGAATTTGGTGAGACATCAGCTTTCCTGCCGTGGAACCGATTGATGAGATAAACGTAACGGCGAGCGACGTAGCAATGGTCACTCTCATCGGAACCTTCAATACGGTAAGCATGATCGGCACAAGGAGAAATGCCCCGCCTGCCCCAACAATCCCGGCACTAATTCCAACCAGAAAAGAAAGACTGGCAGCTAAAAATAAACTGTAATGAAGCTTCTGATCCGCTAATCCTTTTTCTTTTTTCGGGATAAACATCAGAATGACAGCGAGCAATGCCAGGACACCATAGACGATATTTACAACCGACTCTGAGACCCATTCGGAGCCAAACCCGCCAAGCAAACTGCCGATTAAAATGCTGATCCCCATCGTCAAGATAAGGCTCTTATTAAGATACCCACTTTTTCTATAGGCGAATACACCACTTAACGTGGCAAAAAACACTTGGACAGCCACGATCCCCGATACATCATGGGCGGATAAAGCTGATAATCCGAATAATGCTGGAATGTAAAGCAGCATCGGATAATTAATAATTGCTCCCCCAACCCCAAGCATACCGGAGAGAAAAGAGCCAATAAAGCCTAGGACAAATAATAAAATTATAAATGTTATCGACACTTGAGAACCTCCTCTCCGGCAGCTCCCGGCCGAAGATACATAGAAATATTATCTTCTCTTATTTCTTCTTGATCCAGAACTTGAAAACACCATTTTCTTCAGACTGGTCAAGAAGTTCGTGTCCGCCTGACTTTGCCCATGCAGCTAAATCGCTTTTTGCACCTTTATCTGTTGCATGAATTTCTAAGATCTCTCCGGAATTCACTTCATCCATTGCCTTTTTTGTTCTTACGATTGGCATAGGACAAGCTAGCCCTTTTGCATCTAATACTTTCGCTGCTTCTAAACTCATTATAATTCCTCCTGTTTTTTTAAAGACTGTTTTCGTAAACGTAGTGATTGTGTCCCTCTTAATTTAGCAAATCGCCTCGCAATGAACCCATATGATGTGGGGTCTCGACTGGTCATCCTGATAAAGGCACTGAAAAAGTCCCATTAATGCAGGCGAAGTAAACTTGATTGCTGATCTCCGTGGCAGGCACTCGCTTTCCGCGGGCGTTCCGCGAGACTCCTACTTGACTAGCACGCGTCCGAAGATCCACTTTGGCGCACAAAGAGTCATGGCCAAAGTTAGCTGAGGCCGTGCCCGTGGAAAGCGAGCAGCCTAAAGTGGAAATCAACAACCACGACGCCAATGGGGACTTTTAGAATGACATTCCCTTTTTAACTTACAGCACAGCGGTTAGGACCCATTTCCATATCACGCTGCTGTTCTTCGTCCGCTGCTATTTTGCCCATGTTCAATTGACGGATTTCCTGATAGGCATTTGGCTGCGGCGGCAGGTTTTCGCTAACCATTTTCCGGAATTCTTCTTTGTCAGTAACCTGTAGGCCAGCATTTTTACTGTACAGATCGCCTAATCTCGCTTGAACCGTTCCATCGTCATTCAACTCACTGATTTTTGAAAAGTGAGCGGGCATGACAATGAGGTCCTCAGACAAGTCTTTATAGCGCTGATAAAGTGTTTCCCGCAGATCTTCAACCCAGTCCTGTGCCTTTCCGGCAAGATCAGGGCGTCCGATTGAGTCGACAAACAAAATATCACCAGTCAAAAGGTATTGATTATCTATTATGAGTGAGGTGCTGCCGATCGTGTGTCCAGGTGAATACACAGCCTGTACTTGAATGCTCGTTTTTCCAACATGAAGCTCTGATCCGTCTTGAAGTGATTTATAGTCAAAAGTGACCTCTTCAGCGTCTTTTGGCGGCAGATAATAGTCAGCGTTCAGCTTTCTGGCAAGCAGGCGTCCACCGGAAATATGATCTGCGTGCAGATGGGTGTCGATTGTATATTTAATCATTAAATTGTTTGCTTCTGCAAAATTCTGATACACATCTGTCATACGATTCGTATCGACGATTGCCGCTTCTCCGTCTGATTCAATCAAATAAGAGAGACAGCCTTTTCCAAGGCGCACAAATTGGTAAAGCTCTGCACCGTTGTTCAAATCCGCAACTTTAACAGGCTCTAGATATTCACTCCATGCTTTCATACCGCCTTGAAGGCTGTATATTTTATCAAAACCCGCTTCAAGAAGTTCCTCCCCAACGAATTCTGAAGAACCACCTTTCGCGCATACGACTAATACTGGTTCATCCTTCGGGAGTTTCTCCACCAGTTCATCTACACCGTCAAGCAGGTTAAAATAAGGCTCATTGTGCATCTCAAGCATCTTACCCTCAATTTTCCAATCAGCAAATTCATCTGAATTTCTAACATCTAAAATAAATAGCTTTTCTCTATTAATAATGATTTGTGCTAACTCGCTTGCTTTCATGTTCTTAACAGCCAATGATTTTCACTCCTTTGTTAAATAGATACTATAGATTTTTTAGTTGTCTTTTACGGAAGGTCCATCCCACTCCGCCATTCCTGGCACCACATTTGTAACTTTATTAAACCCGTTTTGTGATAACGTTTGAGCAGCAAAGTCACTCCGGTTTCCGGTACGGCAAATGACATAAATTTCGTCTTCTTTATTTAGCTCATCCAGTCTTGCTTCTAAAGAGCCCATCGGAATATGCTTAGCATCGGCAATGTGACCAAAAGCAAATTCTGCTGGTTCTCTTACATCCAGAATGGTCATTTCTTCGCCATTATCCAGTTTCTTCTGCAGATCTTTAAGGTCGGTAACATGCGGATGCTTGGTATCTTCTTTTTCTTCTTCAGGTGTTGATTTCCGAAGATAATGCTTTAATACGCCGCTTTCTTCAACAGTCCCAATATAATTGTGGCCTGTTTTATTTGCCCAAGCTTGTAGATCAGCCGTTGAACCTTTATCGGTTGCTTGAACTTCCAAGACCTCACCGGCTGTTAATTCAGTCATCATTTTTTTCGTGCGGATGATCGGCATCGGGCACGCGAGACCTTTTGCATCAAGTACTTTATTAACTTCTATTTCCATTTAAAACACCTCTTATTATTTAAATTTATTGTCCGTATTTAGCATCCCAAGCTGTCATTCCGCCAACAAGGTTTCTCACATTGAACCCTTCGTTGCTCAGAATCTCACTTGCCTTACTGCTCCGTCCTCCAGAGCGGCACACCATGATGTGTTCTTTATTTTTATCAATTTCATTCGTCCGGTCGCTGATCTGACCCAGCGGGATATGCTTAGCACCCGGGATCATTCCTTTAGCAACCTCATCATCTTCTCGTACATCAATAATACTTAAGTCCTGATTGCTTTTAAGCTGTTCATACACTTCTTCAGGCATAATATTTTTAATCATTGTCATTCTCCTTTCTCTTTTCCAAAAGTACCCCTATAGGTATAATTCTCTTTAAAAAAAATTAAATGAATAAATTATGATTCGCTTCGTTGGCATCTCCAAGGTATGCGGCAACACCGGCATAATCGATGTCATCAATTAATTCTTCCTGATGCAGACCTAGCAGATCCATTGTCATCGTACATGCCACAAGCTTAATCCCTTGTTCTTTTGCCATTTCTACAAGTTCAGGCAATGGCACAGCATTGTGCTTCTTCATAACATGCTGAATCATTTTTGGGCCCATTCCTGCATAGTTCATTTTAGATAATCCCATTTTTTTAGGACCTCGAGGCATCATCTTACCGAACATCTTCTCAAGCCATCCTTTTTTAACATCGACCTGCTGATCTTTTCTTAGCAGATTAAGTCCCCAAAAGGTATGAAAAATCGTGACCTCTCTGTCATATGCCGCTGCACCGTTCGCAATAATATAAGCGGCCATTGCTTTGTCCATATCTCCGCTAAATAACACAATCGTTGTCTTTTCTTTTAATTCCATAATATCCTCCTTTTATAAAAACATATACCTGTATGGGTATATAATTAGTCCAAAAAAATAATGGGATTAAATACCCCGATGGGTATTAATATACCATCTCATTATTTTTGTGTCAACGGCTCTTTACAAGTAAATTGACCGCTTCTTCAATCATTTCATTCGTTGGTTCCCCGTTACTGAGCTGTTCACGAATGCATTCTTCTAAATTCGTACTGACAATCACCGCCATCGTCCGGTCAAGCGCGTTTCTTCCTGCAGCCATCTGGGAGACGATCTCTTTGCAATCTTTGCCTTCCTGCATCATTCGAATGACACCGCGAACTTGTCCTTCTATTCTTTTCATGCGATTGATTACTTTATCATCGTATTCCAATTTTAATCCTCCTCGTCCTCTCCAATTGAGATCATATTATACCCTGAGACGTATAAAAGTCAAAGAAGAAAAGACAGGTAAATATAGTAATTATTAAAGACTGCTGTTTATGCACTGAATCAAACGGTTCTCAATAGATTGCGCAATTTCTTTTAGCTGGTCATCCTCAACCATACTGATTAGTGAAGTTGGCCGAGGCATGCCGATTTTTACAGACTCCCCTTCTTCATAAACAACAATTTTACATGGAAGGAAGTAGCTTGCTAAAGGATTTATTGAGAGAACCTTATGGGCCTCTTCAGGATTGCATACTTCCAGCACTCTGAATTTATCACTAAGATTCAAGCCTTTTCCTTCAAGCTTTTCATTAATATCAAAATCCCAAAGCACACCAAACTTCTCGGTTTTCAAGCTATCTTCTAAGGCCTTTATTGATGCTTCCAAATCTTTTTCTGCAGTGACGGTATAATGAAACATATTATCCCTCTCCCTTACTGTTTAATAATTAGTGCATAAACAGCTTCAGAAATCATGTGTTTCTCCACTTGAAAGCCATTTGATTCAAAGGTTTCCTGCAGATCAGTTGAAGATAATTTTTCTTGAAGAGGCGGTCCTCCGCCAGACTCCACCGTTTCCCAATCTATGGCAAGAATAGTCCCATCTGGTTTAACTATCCGTTTAAATTCATCAAGAACAGCCTTTAAGTCGGGCACTTCATGCATCACAAATGCTGTAAAGATTTTTTCCACAGAGTGATCCGGCAGTGACGTTTTTGCCAAGTCTGCAGGAACGTACTTAATGTTTTCAACCTCTTCCTCTTCAGCATGCTCTCTAAGATAATCGAGCATTTTCATTTCAATATCTACAGCATAGACTGGCGCTTTTGTTACTTTCGCAATAGGAATGGTGAAAAAACCGTTGCCAGCTCCGCAATCCGCGACAATATCACCCTGCTTTAAGTCAAAAAGTGAAAGAATGTGCTCCGTTGGCATTTGCTCTTTCCGTTTCGGATCTAACAGCTTGCTTGCTTTTTCAGGATTAAACCGAATTCCGTGTCTTTCCAATTGAAACACTCCTCATTATTTAAACATTATCTCCAAGCGTTCATGCCGCCTTTTACATTCGTCACTTTATCAAAACCCATTTTCTTGAGCAGCTTGCTTGCCTGGCTGCTTCTCATTCCGCTTTGACAGATCACAACGACTTCCTTTTCTTGTGATAAACTGCTTGCTTTATTAGACAATTGGTTTAATGGTATATTCTTAAATTCGCGAATATGATTTGATTTGTATTCTCCAGGTGTTCGTACATCAACAAATTGTTTATTTTTATTCTTCAAGTCTTTTTTCAGTTCAGAAGCAGTAATATTTTGTACACCTTTTGCTGATCCGAGATTGCGGAACATAAACCATGCAATAACGACAACTAATAATAGGATTACCCACATCATAACGCTCGCCCTCTTTCTTTTAACATACCCGATTTTTTATCTTCTAACCCAATAGCAGAGCGGGATATCTCTGAAAGGATTATATGATGTCTTTTCTTTAACATGTCCAATAATATACCCCCTTAGGTATATTGTCAAGCAATCAAAACCTCTTCTTCAATGATAGAAATCGTGTATACTATTGGTAAGAATCGATGGAGGGATGCCTGGTGTACATCATATTATCCGTTGCGGTTATAATTATTGCGATCGCTGCCCTTGTCATTACGCTGTTTGTCGGGAGGGAAGTTGATAGCACCATTAAAACACTTGAAAACACCAAAGATAAAGCTGCGCATGAAAAGCTGTTAAAGGCTGGCTATTTCAGCAATTCCAAGACCAACATTCGCATTCTAACGCTGATTTATGCTATCACCTTTTTACTTGCAATTGCGGCACTGATTATTTACTTTTCGATTAGATAACTCATAATCTGTTCCTTTGGCCAAAGCTTTAATTCAGGGAGCCTGTCAACATCGAACCAGACAGGCTCATAGGTCCCTTTATTTTTATTCTGTTGAGTATACTCTTCACCTTTTCCAGTACCAAATTCTCCACCGATTATAGTTCCTGAGAAAAAATACTGATGTGTTCCATTATCCTCAATTTCAAAAAGACATTCATTAACCTTTATCCAGAGACCAAGCTCTTCCTGGGCTTCTCTTATAATACACTCCTCCAGAGTCTCTCCACCTTCAACCCCTCCGCCAGGAACTACGTAGTAAACCTGTCCTTCTTTAACCCGCTTAATTAAAGCCACTTTATTATTTTTCACTAGAATGACTCTCGCCCGATCTTTCATCAGATCATCCTCCAATCTTTTTATACAAGCGTCCCACCAAAAATTCAGTGGTTAATTAATCTAAAGTTAAGATTTCTAAACTATGATAAATAAAAAATGGAAGTGTGTAGGAGGATAACAATGCGAAGATTAAAAAGGCTGCATTTGTGGGTTGGGTTAATCACATCAATACTTATTTTAATTGAAGCAGTCACTGGGCTGATATTAGAGGAGCCGCAATGGTTTGGAGGAACTGCCGAGCATGCAAGGCCGGCGTTCACCCAAGGAGGGGGCTTTAATGGCAACGTGGCTTCAAATGGAAATCACGCCAATCCGTTTTCCGGCCGTCAGAATGATGCTAGCGGAAATAATAGCGCCGCTGGCGGTGGGCAAGGCCGTTTTAACCGGAATTTCCAAGGTGCAAACACTGGCGGTATGGCTTCCTTTAGAAATGTTATTGAACAGCTTCATCGAGGAACAATAGGGGGAAAAGATATTCACTGGCTGATGGATCTAGCTGCCATTGCTCTGACCTTCCTTACTTTATCAGGAATTTATATGTCTATTAGAATTCTTGCCGCAGAAGGAAAGCGCAAAAAAAGAGCAGACGTATAAATCTATTTAAAAGACAGAGCAGAAAAAAGCTCTGTCTTTTATTATGGCGGCACCATCATTTCTTTTAGTATACCATATCCTGCTTCTGCCAATTTCACGGGTCCCCTCACAAAGAAGTGGTGCTGATCGCCATATCGGGCATCAGCACCACCTCTTCTTTAACTTGATTCGTTCTTTATTCTAACAAGTGAAAGGACAAAGTCGCTCACCTAACTTTTATTCAAACCTTAGAGCTTGAATCGGGTGAAGTCTTGAGGCCTTGTTGGCAGGGAAAACGCCGAACACAACCCCGACTGCCACAGAAAATAAAAAGGCTGAAAGAATAACCGGAAGAGAATAGGCCGCCATCGAGCCGGTCGCCATTGTGTATATTTTAGTAGCCGCCATGCCTATACCTACTCCGAGAATGCCACCCATAGCACTAAGGACGATAGCCTCAATCAAAAATTGGCTGAGGATATCCTTCCCTTTTGCCCCAATCGCTTTCCTGATGCCTATTTCCTTTGTTCTTTCTGTAACAGAGACAAACATGATATTCATGATGCCAATCCCGCCGACTAACAGCGAGATGCTTGCAATGCCGCCAAGCATCATTGTCATGGTTTTACTTACGGAACTCATGGTATCCACTACATCCTGCTGATTAAAAACACTGAAGCTGTCCGAATCACCGTTAAATGTTTGAAAAAGCAGTCTGTTGATGCTGCTCATCGCAGGGGTAACGGCACCTTCGCTCGTTGCCTGAGCATAAAGCTGCTGAATATGCGTAGTTTTTAATAATCGCTGTGCTGTTGAAAAGGGAATGATGATTGAATCGTCCTGATTTTGCCCCATTGACCCGCCCTTACTGTTAAGGACGCCTACAATTTTATAGCTTTCACCATTTACAAGCACTGTTTGGTTAACCGGTGATTTGCCGGCAAATAAGGTGGCGGCAGTATCACTTCCGAGCACTGCTACTTTCTGTCGAAAGTCCATGTCTACTGCAGAAATAAAGCGTCCGCTCTGAACAGATACATTGCGAACGGATTCATAGTCTGATGTCGTTCCTGTCAGACTCGTTTGCGATGTGGTCTCGCCATTTTTTAATGTCGCCCTGCCTGTCAGTACAGGAGAAACATGCTTAATGTTGTTGAGTTTGCTTATTTTATTTACATCATCCAGGGTGTAAGGGGTATCCGTATTGCTAATACTTACGGTGATCAGGTTGGTTCCTAAGCTGTTAATATTAGCAGCAACCGATTTGCTTGATCCTTCCCCAATAGAAACAAGAACAATTACGGATGAAACCCCAATGATTATACCCAGCATCGTAAGAATCGCCCGCACTTTATTACTTCGGATATTTTTTAATGCCATCTTAATTGAAGTGAATATGTTCACTGGTCGCACCCTCCTCTTCATAAAGTCTGCCGTCACTAATTCTAATGGTCCGAGGCGTACGCGCAGCGACAGAAGGATCATGTGTGATCAGAATAATGGTATGGCCAGCCCTGTTCAAATTCTCAAGAGTCTCCATAATTCCTTTACTTGTTTTGCTATCTAACGCACCGGTTGGTTCATCAGCAAGTAAAATTGGCGGTGAACCGACCAGTGCACGGGCGATGGCCACCCGTTGTTGTTGGCCCCCTGAAAGTTGATTAGGAAGATGCCCTGAACGATCAGACAGCCCTACCTTTTCAAGCGCATCAATTACCATATGCCGTCTGGCCTTGGCCTTTATTCCTTGATATACAAGCGGAAGCTCAACATTTTCATAGGCTGTCAGCCTCGCCAGCAAGTTGAAATTCTGAAAAATGAACCCAATTTTTTTATTCCGAATGGATGCGAGCTGATTACCTCTCAGCTTGCCCACCGATTGCCCTTCAAGGCTGTATTCTCCGCTGTCAGGCTGATCCAGGCAGCCGATCATATTCATGAGGGTCGATTTACCTGACCCTGATGGCCCCGCAATGGCAACAAACTCACCGTGTTCAACCGTCATTGAGACATGATCCAATGCATTGACAATTGAATCGCCCATTTTATAGGTTTTAACGAGAGCTTCAATATGAATAAGCGTTTTATCCATTATTTCTCCTCCCTCCGGAAAACGAGCCTCCCTGTCCGCCTCCGCCAAAGCCGCCTCCGCCGCCAAACATTCTCTGACGCATTTGAGCGTTTGTGCCCTGACTCTGGTTCTGGCTTGAACTCATTACAATAGGAGGAAGTTCAATGGTCGTTCCTTCACTAACTCCTGATACGATTTCTATTTCACTATCATTATTAATACCGGTTTTGACCATGACCCTGTTCGCATTTGTCTGGCCCGTCTGCCGGCTGCTGTTTCTGTGGCCTGATTGGTTTGATTGGTTTGATTGACCTGACTGGCCAGATGCCTTATTCGACGTCGGCACCAGGACATAATACTGATTATTCATTTTATGGACGGCTTCTACTGGAACAATGAGTGCATTTGATTTTTTATTCGTTGTAATATTAGCTGTCGTTGTCATCCCTGGTTTCAAACCGCTTGACCCGCTTAAATGAACGGTGACATCAAAGCTTGAAACACCATTTGTGACGCTCCCCGTACGCGCAATACTTTTGACCGTTCCTTTATAAGATTTGTCTGGATAGGCATTGACTTTTATATCAGCCTGCTGTTTATCTTTAACCTTTGGAATATCCAGCTCGTCCACCTGAATAACCGTGTTTAGGTCAGTATAATTCGTTAAATGTGCCACAGCTTTTCCCGGATTAACCCGGTCTCCATCATATACGTTGACCTGCGTTATTGTTCCGCTTGCAGGTGCTGTGATTGGATCACTGCCATCTGTGAAAGTAACTATCTGCTGATCCTTTTTTACTTTTTCATTCGCTGTGACCAGCACTTCATCAATCGTTTTTGTATCAGAGGCTTTTACATCTTCATCTACTGCTGGAACAAGTTTTCCTGAACCGCTGACATTGGAAACAAGCGTCCCTTTTTCAACCGTTGCTGTTCTTGTCACAACGCCTCCAGTATCCTTCGTCTCTCCCTTTTTGGAGAAAAACCACGTTGTCCCAACTGCCAGTACAATCACAACAATGATTACAGTTATCCATTTTTTCATTTTGTTCCCTTCCCCATTTCCCCAATTTAATTTCCTGCTTTCTGAAGATTATTATGGCTTGGTATTCTTAACATTTCATTAACGTCTTTACACAGCGGTTTTGAGGAAGTTCGGCCAAAAACACTGCGGAGGACAACTTTAAAAGGGAGTGCTGAAGCCATAGTTCGGCATCAGCACTCCCTTTATTGATTGATTTATATAGGCGCACAAAAAATAAAATTTTCAGCTTGATCCGACATTCCATTTGATGCCTTAATTCCAGTCCTTCCAGCTCCATCGATTAACAAGGTCTATGGCGTCTTCGGCTGATTTATAGCATGCTTGAATAAAATCCTGGCTGTATTTAAAATCTTTTATAGCCTGAGAAAATTCGTCTTCGTCAACCAAAACCGCTTCACCATCGATTTTCTTGATGACATCCAGCTCATAATCATAATACGAGAGTTCTCGCCCCTTTAATTCCATAGGTGACGCGATATTCACATATAATTCCAGTAGCTCACCGGTATCTGAGTAAATCTCCATCAGATTGTAATGACGGTCTTTCCAATAATAAAAGCGAATGTTTATTCCTGACACCCATGAGTTTTCAGGTTCGAAAACGGTTTCTCCAGATCGTTGTCTCGCAATCAGATGCGTATCGCTTTTTTCTTCGATCTCCGCATCCCACCAACGATAAACGGTCCCATCACTTTTTCTTGCTTTAATATGTATGATGTCTTTCATTCTTCCGCCCACTCCGGCTGTAGAAAAGAAAAAATCAGTGCATCATGAAATTCGCCATTTTGTTTAAGGTATCCTCTCAGTTCGCCTTCTTTTTTAAACCCAAGCTTCTTCAGGAGCGTGGTCGAAGCTGTGTTTGCGGGAAAAGTCACCGCACCGATACGGTAAAGATCCAGCTCTGTAAAAGCATACCGCAAGACCTCTCGTATGGCCTCTGACGTATAGCCTTTTTTCCAAAAATCAGGATGGGCCTCAAAGCCAACCTCTGCTCGACGCGCCCAAATCTGCAAATTATTAAGACCCAGGGTTCCGATAAATTCACCCGTATCTTTTTCGAGCATCCCCCAGCGCATCGCTTTTTTGGTTAAGAACTGGCTTCCGAATGATTTGACCAGCCCTTCGGCTTCTTCTGTGGATTTAAAAGGCGCCATACCGTAATAGCGGATGACCTCTTCTTTTGAAAAGATTTCATATAGTTTCGGTGCGTGTTCCGCTTCAATTTCGACCAGATTTAGACGCTTCGTTTCAAGTACAGGAAAAGTCATGGAAACCTCCAATTTTGATATTAAAAACCCATCTCATTAATAGAAATTCCATACATTTTGAGAAAAACCTTCTAAACTGATTAAAATATCGTGGCCATTCCAAATAGTACTTTCTGTGCCATTCGGATGTTATACTCTGATAAAGTATTATGAAATAATCGGAAAGGACGTGTTGAATTGAGTAAGGTCAATCTTAACGAAAAATTTTCACTATTTAATGATTATTGGAGTCCTAAGATAGCAGGTGAAGTGAATGAGTCGCATGTAAAGCTGGCCAAACTGAAAGGCGAATTTGTCTGGCATCGCCATGAGAATGAGGATGAGATGTTCCTTGTGGTCAAAGGGGAACTGCTGCTTAAATTACGCGATGAAGATGTATTGTTGAAAGAAGGAGAATTTTATATTGTCCCTAGAGGCGTTGAGCATAAGCCAGTGGCTGAGGAAGAGGCTCACGTCCTTTTCATTGAACCTAAATCAACGCTAAATACCGGTGATCAAGTGAATGAAAGAACGGTTGCTGAGCTCGACTCAATATGAATGAAAACCTTCAAATATCTCACAAAAAGCAATTCATACCCCGAGTGGCTTGAGACCACTGAAAAAGTCCACTAAAAAGTCCCCACGTTCACTCGGCTTGCTGCTGGAAAGTTCGAGATACCTGCGTGAAAGCTGATGGACGCTGAAAATCTATAGCCATAACTGACTTATAAAGAGCATCACCAGGCAACAAACAATTGATTGAAGTGGAAGGTTGCGAGACTCCTCGAAAATGCGCATGTCCAGAGTTGAAAGCTAGAAATTCCCGAGACTCCTCCGGAAACAACACGTGTCCG
>CAVYYW010000038.1:0-10821 GCA_963772845.1 uncultured Sporolactobacillaceae bacterium | reverse complement strand
ACTCGCTGCTTTGCGGCGTTTTTCATCGTCCAGAGAAAAAGCCATTATTTTAAAAACAGGAGTGTCTTTGTCAAGAACGTCCGTGAGCTCATCAAACTGTTTAAAAAAAGGATCATTGGTTTGTTCAGGCACTACAATGACCTTATCTCCATATGAGCGCTCCTGTCTTTTGTAATCATCGAGCTCGCTTTTCACCCAGTTATACCCGTTTGAGTGAACATAGATCGCTTCGTCAGTATAGAGTGCAAAATAATGGTGCTCCGCAATCATCCACTCCAAACCCTTTATAAGTTCACTCTTATTCATACCTGCCGTATATAGACGTTCACCGGAAGCAAGCTGAACCGTCGCTCCGTTTGCTCCAATAATATGCGTGGAAAGCCCCGCGTGCTTTAAGCGAGCCTGTACATCGTAATACATTCTTCCTGTTGCAATAGAGACATCGATTCCTTCATTTTGAGCCCGTTTTATTGCTTCAATATTTTTTTGGCTGATTTGTCGTTCCTTTGTTAAAAGCGTGCCGTCTAAATCAGACACAATCAAGTTAATCATATACGAACCCCGCTTTCAAAACTATGTTCCTGTTGTATGCCTTTTCTCATCCATGATGAGTCTCATCAGCATGTCGCCTCAGAACAAGGCGGAGAGCGGATATTAGGAAAATCAAAATGGCTCACATTCACATTTTGGCTGATCGATGTAGATGGCACGAGCATCACATCTTGCACGACTTCGAGTTGCAACGTGGAATCCCGCTTCGAAGCATTACTAGCAGTAAGCACATGGTCGCAGATTCCTTCTATCAACATCTTCTTAATACAAGTATCCCAGTTAACCTCAATAAGCAATGGAGACGTGAGAAATATGGTGCCGACATCTTTATAGCTCTGATTCATTAAAGAATCTCGAAGAAGTTGTGAGACGATCAGATCAGCCTCATCGGTGTTAAGAAGTCTCCGTTATATACTTAAGGAACATTATCATCATTTGTTTCCTTACGTTCTCTTCAATGAAAAGAGGATTTACACGTTCACTCGGCTATGCTGCTGGGGACTTTGGGATGCCTGCTGAATAAGCGGATAGCCATCAATGAAAACCTCCAGTGTGAACTAGTGATATTAATTACGGAAAGAAGGGAAAATTAGGGAAGTGGCAGGCAAACTACTGAAAGTGGCGGGCAAAACCCCCATAAGAGAAGTCGACAAAAGCATTCGAATGGGAACGGTCCCACCCCATCCGAAGCAAGCTCAAGATCGATTCGGAAGCTGATTTTTCGTTCTTCTTTTGAAAATCAGCTTAATCTCATGAAAAATCCTAAAAAACTGATGATTTTTCATACCTTATTTGAATTTTTTATAAGGCAGTTGAAACGGTGCGTCAAGGCGCACCGCTCATTTTGTTCGGCTGTCTGTAATCCCGCTGATGGCCCCGCTCTTGAATATCTATAGTCATATTTGACTTCTAAATGGCGATACGCACATGACGTTGATTGAAGCGGAGGGCGCGAGATTCCTCGAAAATACACATGCTCATTGAAAGCAAGAAATACCCGAGACTCCTGCAGGATTAGCGTTCCAAGCGAGACCCCGCAGCCACAATGTATTGAAGGAAGTTCGGCTAAAATCGGCACGTCCAGCGCTAACGTCGAACCTACCCACGTCCTGTGGCCATGAGGCCCCTCGCGGAACGCCTGCGGAAAGCGAGGGTATCGTAGCTTTCAATGTATTGCATCGAATTTTCTTCGTCCGGTGTGAATTCAAGGATGCTGTTTCAAGTCCTGCAGAATCAGCGTGGAAGCCACTGAAAAAGTCCATTTAGAGGTTTCCCCAGCCCACTCGGCTGTGGAAAATCGAGATGCCACGTGTTCAGCTGATGGCAATTGAATTTCTATAGCTACGATTTTGATAAGCATCCTCTGTTCACAAACACGTTGAGTAAAGCGGAAGGTGCGAGACTCCAACGGGAATAGCACGCGTCCGAAGATCCACTTTGGCGTACAAAGAAACCAAGCCAAAGTTAGCTGAGGCCGTGCCCGTGGAAAGCGAGCATCCTAGAGCGATTCTCAGCTCTTTGCGAACTTATATTATTAGTCATTATCTATTAGAAAATCGCTCTTAAAAAGAGAAAGAGAGCGGGTCCAAACCTCCCGCTCTAGCGTTTCTTCTTCTTTTTCTTCTTTTTCATACTGTCGTAAAAAGGTTTCTTTTCTTCCCTTTTTTTTCAGGGCGTTTTATCGATTTTTTAGAGTCAGTTCCACGCTTCTTACTATCTTTTTTGCCATCCTTCTTGCCTTCTATAACGGTTGGGCGGCCCTTGCGTTCGCGCGGTTTTCTCGGCTTCATTCCGACTACTTCAAAGTCAATTGAACGTTCATCCAGATTGACATTAAGCACACGGACTTCAATCTCATCACCAATTCTGTATACCGTACCAGTCCGTTCACCTATGACAGCCAACTGATCTTCGTGATAATGGTAATAATCATCCGTCAGATAACTGATATGAACGAGACCTTCTATCGTATTAGGCAATTCAACGAATAAACCGAAATTCGTGACACCGCTGATCACGCCTTCATACGTCTCGCCTATTTTATCCTGCATGTACTCTGCCTTTTTCAGGTCGTCTGTTTCGCGCTCAGCATCAACTGCACGCCGTTCACGTTCAGACGTGTGCTTGGCAATTTCCGGTAATCGTTTATCCCACGCACGCAGCGTTTTTTCATTCGTTTGTTTTTCAAACAGATACTTCCGGATCAGCCTGTGGACGATAAGATCGGGATAACGCCGAATCGGCGAGGTAAAGTGTGTATAATAATCCGTTGATAATCCAAAGTGACCTTGATTTTCCTGATGATACTTCGCCTGTTGCATTGACCGCAGCATAACAGTGGAAATAATCGCTTCCTCTGGCTCTCCTTTTACTTTTTCAAGCAAGGACTGCAGCGTTCTTGGGTGGACCTCATCGGCATGCCCTTCAAGGACATAGCCAAAGTTCACAGCAAAATCAAAGAACTTCGACAGTTTATCAGATTGCGGACTCTCATGAATTCGGTAAATAAACGGCAATTCCAGATTCTCAAAATGCTCTGCAATCGTTTCGTTAGCTGCAAGCATAAATTCCTCAATCAGCCGTTCAGCAACAGATCGCTCGCGTACTACGACATCAGCTGGTGCGCCGTCTTCACCTACAATGATTTTCTAGCCTCGGTGAAATCAAAATCAATTGCCCCGCGTTTCCGACGTTTTTCGGTCAGAATGGAAGCAAGCTTGCCCATCCTTTCAAAAAAAGGAATAAGATCCTTATAGCGTTCCAGTACTTCTTCGTCTTCTTGTAACAAGATTTTTCTGACATTCGTATAGGTCATTCTCTCGGTGGTGCGAATGACACTTGGAAATATTTCGTGCCCGACAACGTTTCCAGACGGCGTCATTTCCATCTCACAGCTGATGGTAAGTCGATCAACCTGAGGGTTTAAGACTGCAAATTCCGTTTGATAGCCTGTGAGGAAGCATTGGGATGACCCGGTCTACTAGATAAACGCTTGTCCCTCTTTCAAAAGCCTCTTCATCAAGATTCGAGCCTTCTTTTACATAATAGCTGACATCCGCAATATGAACGCCCAGCTTATAATTCCCATTGTCCAGTTCAACAACATGAACAGCGTCGTCTAGATCTTTCGCATCTTCGCCGTCAATGGTAACAATCGTCTCATGACGGAGATCTCGTCTTCCTTCGATCTCTGCAGGATCGTTTCAGGAGCCGCTTTTGCTTCATCTAGAACCTCTTTAGGGAACTCGAGCGGCAAACCATGCTTATAAATAATGGATAATATATCGACGCCAGGATCGTTCTTATGTCCAAGAATTTCAAGCACTTTTCCTTCAGCGCTCATTCTGCCTTCAGGATACTTGGTTATTTCCACAACGACTTTATGACCGTCTGCGGCGCCATTGCTCGCATCCTTTGGGATGAAAATATCATTGGCCATCCGCTGATCATCTGGGATGACAAAACCGAATTGCCGGCTGGCGCTGTATGTCCCAACAGTCTGAGCAGTGCCCCGCTCGATAATACGAATGACGGAGCCTTCAGGACGCTCTCCAGAAGATTCATGAGACAGGCGCACGAGAACTGTGTCTGCGTTCATTGCCCCGTTCAAGTCCTTTGGTGCAATGTAGACGTCGCGCTGGCCTTCTTCTTCAGGAATAAGAAAAGCAAACCCTTTGGCGTGGCCTTGAACCTTGCCTTTTATGAGATTCATTTTCTCAGGCACACCGTAACGGTCACTGCGTGTTCTAAGAATTTTACCCTGATTTTCGAGCTCATTCAGCATTTTAACAAATTCTTTGAACGCTTCTGATCCTTTTACATCAAACACGTCTTCCAATTCTTTAATGGTTAAAGGCTTATAAGCCTCTTTTCTCATATAATTGAGTAAATCCTGCTGTCTTTCTTCAGTCAAAGTCATTCCTCCTTAGTGGGAATCCGACCAGTCCAGCCCCTCCAGAAATTCATAAATGTCCTGGTTCAGCTGTTCCTTTTCCTCCCCAATTGTAATTACATGTGTGGAATTTTCGTACCATTTTATTTCCTTGTCTGATGACTGGACCTCATTGTAAATGATGTTTGCGCTGTTTGTGTCAATCATTTCATCATTTCTTGCCTGGGCAACAAAAATCGGTGCATAGATCATATCCAACTGGTCATGGACATTATTTATCAAGTCTCCCAATGCCTTAAGCGTATTCATAGGCATTTTGGTGAAGTCATCCATTTCATCTTCAATTTGTGCCTCGCTTTTACCTTCATACTTTTTGTATTCTCTGGTATACTCCAGAACACCCTGATACATTTTGTCTTCCGTCTTGGCATTCATCGGGGCGCACATCGTCACTAGACCCTTTACAGGAAAAGTATAACCGCTTTTGATGGTGAACACACCTCCAAGTGACAGACCGGCTATAGCAATTTCTTCATAACCAAGATTTTTCAGGTGCTCATAGCCTTCTTTTACATCCTCCCACCAGTCTTTCGGACCGGTATGAACCAATTCTTCCGGAGGGACTCCATGCCCTTTGTAGTGAGGTGCGTGCGTGGTATAGCCTTTATCCTGAAGAAAACGGCCGAGCATCCTCACATCCGATGAATTCCCAGTAAACCCGTGTAATAAAAGAACTGCCCGTTTTCCAGCTTCAAATGTAAATGGTTTTGGTGGTACAATTTTCATTCTATCTTATCTTCCTTTCTCACTTTAACAATACCCTTTATTCTAATATAAATGCGGTCAGCTATACAATCAAAGAGTCTATGACAGCACGTAAAAAAACACCAGCAGCCGGATGACTACTGGTGGTTCCTTAGTTATTTAAATTATAGGAAACCAAACCAGGATGATTCATCATTAAAATACATAGCCTAACAAAAATGAACAGACGAAGAATAATACAACAAGAGCGACAGTGATCCGGTTTAAAACCGCATCGATTCCCCTAGCCTTTTGTTTGCCAAAAAGCTGCTCTGCACCGCCTGTAATCGACCCGGACAACCCTTCACTTTTGCTGGACTGCAGCAGGACGAACAGAATAATACCTATTGATGAAATAATCAGCACTGTAATTAAAATTGCATGAATCATCAGCTTACCCCCAAATAATGAACAATTGTCGATCGTTCATCGAAATCATATAAGAATACTTTACCACAATTCAGCACACGCCTGCAATATGTCCACGTTTTTTCGAGCTTGAACTTTTTTTCGTTATATCTTTCAAAGCCGCCTTGCTGTTTAAGTTGATTAACTCCCGGGTATCGGTACACTATCATATTTTAAAGAGAAAAGAGTTGATAATTGTGTCAGTATTTTCAGATAACGCCTTGAAAGGCAAGCATGCACTCATAACCGGGGCCACAGGCGGAATTGGCTATGCGACAGCCAAGGTTCTTGTGCAGATGGGTGCTGCTGTTACAATTACTGGTCGTAATGAAAATAAACTACAAGCGTTAAAAGAGGAGATACATAACTCTTATCCGGATGCCCAAGTTTTTCTCCACACGGCTGACCTGACTGCCGAAGATCAGCGGAATGCGCTGGTTTCAGCTTCCGAAAAAGAAAATGGGTTTATTTCTCTTCTTGTGAATGCAGCCGGCATTTCTGGCGGCGGTCCTGTTGATGAACTTAAGGAAAAAGAAATGAATCAGATAATGACACTGAATTATAATGCAGCTGTATTATTAACACAACGTGTCTATAAGACCATGAAAGAAAAAGGTGAAGGAGCCGTTGTAAATGTTTCCTCCCTATCCGGGCTTCGAGGCACGCATAGCAATACCGCTTATTCAGCTTCAAAATTCGCATTAATCGGCTTTACTCATTCAATGGCGGTGGAGGCAATCGAACATGGTGTAAGGGTAAACGCCATTTGTCCAGGTTATGTTGATACGGATATGGGTAGATCTGCTATTGAAAAAAAGGCACAAGCAAATGGCCGGACATTGAAAGAACAAATGGACCTCGTTAAAGACGGTCTTCCTTCCGGACGGCTGAGCCAGCCGGAAGAAGTTGCGAACACAATTGCTTTTCTTTTAACAGATGCAGCTGAAAATATTGTTGGTGAATCCGTAAAAATTTCCGGCGGTGTTGTTCTTAGATAACAGCGCTCATCAAAAAGGTGGAATTGATATGCCAGTCAAAAATTATGGAGTGCTTAAAGGAAAACCGGTTAAATCACAGCAAGGCAGTAATAACAGTCCGCACTATCAGGTGCTCATCCAAGATGCCCATGATGTCTTTTACAGAATTGCAATCAATATTAAATCATCAGACTACCCCTCTGAAGTCTTGTACCTTGTAACAGAAGAAGTTGAGAAAGATGAAACGGAAAAGCTGCTGCCGCTAAAGTCTGGCTTTACTAATCTGGAAAAATCCCCCGATCATGTGGGACTTGATTATGTCCGGGGGCATTTCTTTGATCCAGAGAAAATGCAGCCGCTTCCCGCTGAACAAAGCGGTCCTGATAATGACCTGAATGAAAAAATTCAAGCCTATATCAAACAGGCGATTGATGAACATGCTGTTATTTATGCTTTCGGTGCTTCATGGGGACCGGAAGAAGGACATAAAGACCGGTACTTTGGCTTCACACCTGGCAACGGGATTCATGATATTCATATGAATCAAGGCAATGCTGGACCGTGGAAACAGGACAATGGCATTTGGCAGGATGGCGGCCTCCTTATCCATTTTAAAAACCAGAAAAAATGGGTCGGTATGTTTCTTGCCTTCCAGTCACAGTCATGGTGCACAGACGAGCAAGGCAATGCCCTCAAACCTGTGGAAGAGTGCAATCATAAGAACATGAAAAACTAAAGTCAAAAGACAAGGTGACAGATCCTTTTAGGGTCTGTCACTTTTTATTTATTCATGTTGATTTCTCCCTCAAGCTCCCCTGTCTTCTCCAACCTCTCTGGTGCTTTATATCCATCTTCAAAAACAGTTCGTAAGTCTGATAAATCTTAAAACTTCGTGAACAAATCTCTGTTATCGTTAAAGAGTAGTCATTTTATATAACAGAGGAGTGTCAACAATTGAAAAAAGCCATGATGAAGTGCCTTGCTATTTTGCTGCTGACAGCTGGTGGTCTTGGAAGTGTTCTGCCTTCAAAAGTCTCAGCTGCCACACCACACGTTGTCATCAATGAAATTGCCTGGATGGGTACAACGACAAGTTCCAATGACGAATGGATGGAATTATATAATCCCTCCGATTCAGCAGTTTCATTATCAGGCTGGTCGTTAGCTGACAACGGAGGAACATTGTCTGTTTCATTAACTGGCACTATTCCCGCTCACGGTTATTACATATTGGAAAGAACAGATGATTCCAGTCTTCCCGGTATTCCTGCCAATCAAATTTACACAGGTGCGTTGACAAATTCAGGTGCCGATCTTCAGCTGAAAAACGCGTCCGGAAGCCTAGTAGATGAAGCTTCTCAATGGTTTGCCGGAGATAACACCAGCAAAGCAACCATGGAACGCCTCTCCTCTGATCAGCCGGGTACCGACGCCTCGAGCTGGAAGACAGCAACTGAAAAATATGATGCTGGCCTCGGCACACCAGCCAGTGCAACCTCAACTTCTTCCGATCAATTAAATCAAGTAAGCAATAAAGACGGTGCCATTAATGTCTACTTTAACAAGCCTGGTGAACCCAACCATGCCTCTTCGGGTAATACTGCGAATTCCAGTGTTAATTTAGAAAACAGGTTAATAGACAGAATTGATGCTGCACAGCAATCCATTGATGTCGCGATCTATGAAATAAACCTCCCTAAAATCGTTAATGCGCTTATTGAAAAAGCCTCAGAAGGCGTCAATGTCCGTCTCATTGTCGATGCTAAAGATCCCTCAGATGCAGAATCTGCTGACCGCTATCAGTTGATGAGAGCAGATCTGGAGAAGCTTGTCCGCGGCCTTGATGGGACCCCAGGCACTTCGGATGATGTTCATGTTTATGGAGATTCTGCTATTTTCGCCGTAACAGACACAACGGTTCGCCAGCAGAATGGTCTCCCTGCAAACGGCTTTAATGATTTCCCAACGAAAACGGTTGAGGTTGGCAATTCTTCAGTAACAGGTCAATTATTGGCAGATGGTGAAACCAAAACTGATGGCGGGTACTACTCCCCGGGCAATCAGATGCACAATAAATTCGCGATTATCGATAAAAAGTGGGTATGGACAGGAAGCTGGAATTTCACAACAACCGGCTTATACGGTTCTGATGCAAATCGTACCAGCGGTGTTCTCGGCGGAAACTCCCAAAATTCAGTTGAAATCAATTCATCTGAACTTGCAGGTATCTATCGAACAGAGTTTGATGAAATGTGGGGCAGTGACACCACCACTGACGCACCTTCTGTTTCAAATTTCGGAGACAGAAAAACAGATAATACAGCACATACGGTAAATGTGAATGGCACACCAGTTGATGTCTACTTCTCAGGCGGGGATGATGCGCTTGGACATGTAATTAATTATATAAATAACAATGCCGATCTTAAAGCTTACTTCTGTATTTTTGCCTGGTCCGATCAATCACTTGTTGATGCTTTGAAAGTTAAGTGGGAAGGGTCAGATCAAGATTTACAAGGGACTCGCACCGGGTTTGATGTAAAAGGTGTGTTTGATAGCTCGTTCTGGAACCAATGGTGGTCCGCCTCAATCGAGATGACTGGCAGAACAGCCAGTCAGACGAGTACAGGAAACCCGAATATCCGCTGGAACAACCCTGCGCCGGTGTATTCAGATCACGAGGACCGTAAGCTGCATGACAAATATATTCTTATCGATCCGGATACGGCAAGCGATCCAGCCGTCATAACCGGCTCAACGAACTGGAGCGCTAACGGAAACCAGTATAATGATGAAAACATGCTGATCATTCATAACGCTAGCGTTGCCAATCAATATGTTCAAGATTTCTATGGAAGATATGACGCCGCAAAAAATTAAAGAGTAATAGCATAGAAATGCAAAAGCAAATGAAAACCTTAACTCTGTTTTTTCTTGCCAATACCTTTTAATCAAATCAGAGAAATGAAGCATGGTATAGCCGAATATTGGCTCCATGCTTCTTTTTTGTTTGCCTTTTTTTATCACTCATGATGTTTAGTAGAGTCAAATAAACAATTTCTATCATCTAATATAGTAATCTCAGAAAAAAAGTATTTAGAATAGATTCTGTGATTACCTCCTTTCCTCCAGATGTCGTGAACATTTTTTGTTAAGAAAAATCCCATTTCTACACTCATTCTTCAGACCCGACCGGACCTGAGCACGCCTCCGTTAAATGAATCAAAAGTGCCAGCGCAGAGGGCTGACACTAGGCTGTCAAGAAAGACTTGACAGCCTACATATTCTTTAATCATTCACCGCATTAATTAATTCTATTAATCAAGTATAAATACACTCGCTTTCCGCAGGAGTTGAAACAGCTTCCTTGGAATCCTCATCGCACGAAGAAAATGCGGTAGCCATCCATTGAAAGCGGAAATACCCTCGCTTTCCGCGGGCGCGGCCTCAGCTAACTTTGGCGTGGTCTCATTGTTTGCCAAAGTGGATCTTCGGGCTCGTGCTGCTTCCGCAGGACTTGAATTTACATCTTTGATTCCACCTCGCACGATGAAAATGCAAGATGCATTTTCGAGGAGTCTCACACCTTCTGCTTCAATCAACGGGTTATTGGCCAGATTGACGCCCTTTAGAAGTCAATTGTGGCTATAGTTGTTCTATCTCGTTGCATCAGCGGGATTACAGACAGTCGAACAAAATGAGCGGTGCGCCTTGACGCACCGTTTCAACTGCATTATAAAAAATTCAAATAAGGTATGAAAAATCATCAGTTATTTAGGATTTTTCATGAGATTAAGCTGATTTTCACAAGAACAACGAAAAATCAGCTTCCGAATCGGTCTTGAACGTGCTTCAAGATGGGGTGGGACCGTTCCCATTTGAATGCTTTCGTCCACTTCTCTTGTTTTGCCTGCCACTTCCGCTAGTTTGCCTGCCACTTCTTATGGTTTGCCCGCCACTTTCAATAGTTTGCCTGCCACTTCCCTAATTTTTCCTGGTTTCCGCAAATAATTTCACCATTTCACATTGGAGGTTTTGATTGGTGGCTATCCGCTTATTCCGCAGGCGTCCGTAATTTCCAGCAGCACAGCCGAGTGAACGAGGGAAACCTCTAAATGGACTATTTCATTTTCCGTGCGAGGGAAAATAAAGACGACTCAACTTCACATTTTGGCTGATTGGAGTGGA
>CAVYYW010000037.1:0-13889 GCA_963772845.1 uncultured Sporolactobacillaceae bacterium | reverse complement strand
TAAATTCATTTAAAAAGATGACCCCTGTTATACAGGAATCATCTTTATCACGCCTCATTTTTTATGATGCCTGCTGTTCTTTTAATTCAGGCTTCTTCTTTAGCGCATGGTTGCTGATGCCAGGAATGTAAGCGAACAGTACCGTGAACAGTGGTGAAAGATAGAGAAAGAAAACAAATGGGAGATATTCCAGCACGGATACGCCTAATGTCTGGGCGAAAAACGCGCCGCTGACTCCCCAAGGAATCAATGGATTAACAAGGGTTCCACCGTCTTCCAGCGACCGGGAAAGCGTTTCTCTCGGAATTTTTTTCTCGTCGAAAGCTTCCTGGTACGCCTGACCTGGCAGAAGGATGGACAGGTATTGCTCCCCTGTAAGGATATTCACTCCAATCGAAGAAAGAGCGGCTGCCGTAACATAGTGACCTTTTTTATGAAGCTTTGCCAGAAGACCATTTATGAGAAAATCAATCAACCCGATATTCTTTGCCACGCCGCCAAAACCTAATGCGATAAAGATCAAGGAAATTGACCACATCATGGACTGGAGGCCGCCGCGGTTTACTATGGTCGCGACTAAACTTTTATCACCTTTTAAGTGAAAGCCATTTTGCATGGTTCCCATCAATGCTTCGACACTCACTGATTGAAAGATAAAGGCGGTTAACGCACCGGTGACGATGCCCGTCACTAAGACCGGGATGATCGGTGCTTTTCGAAAAGCAAGCACAACCACAATCAGCGGAGAAATCATAACCCAGATGCTCAAGTTAAAATGCTTGTGCAAAGCGGTTTGGGCCTGGGAGATTTCTGTCATAGAAAGATGCGGTGCTGTATGCTGGCCAAGTAATATAAATAAAATGGCGGTAATCAGAATAGCCGGCACAGTGGTCCAGGTCATATGACGGATGTGGGTAAAAAGATTTGTCCCCGCTACAGCTGGGGCAAAATTCGTGGTGTCAGAGAGCGGACTCATTTTATCGCCAAAACATGCGCCACTGATTATTGCTCCTGCACATAAGGCAGGACTGATGCCAAATCCGGTGCCGATCCCCATCAAGGCAGCCCCGACGGTCCCAACGGTTGTAAAGGAACTGCCAGTAAACGTGGAAACAACCATCCCTGAAATAAGAGCCGTGACGAGAAACCATTGTGGGCTGATTAAACTGAAGCCTGCGGACACAAGGTATGGCACAGTGCCGCTCGCCATCCATACACCAATGAGCATACCAATCAGTGCAAGAATCAGAATCGGCTTTAATCCCTTGCTGATCCCTTCAACGATTCCTTTTTCGATTTTTTCCCATGAGGCTTTATGCCACAGAGCGAAAAGACTGAGCAGGACGAGACAACCAGCGAGCGGCATGTGCGGATCCGTTTTGAAAATAATTAAACTGCTCATTAAAAGAGCAAGCATTGCCAGCAACAGGATCGCAACGCTGAGACGACGCGGTGATTTTATCATTTATAACATCCTTCCGATTTTTGTTAAATAGACATTTAGAAACTAAAAAACGCCCTTAATCAAGGACTGGGACGAACTGGCCGCGGTACCACCCAATCTTAATCAAAGACGATTCACTCAATCAGCTAACGGTTTCCCGGGATTTCTCCAGTTCAGAATACGTAATTCACCATCCAGGCCACCTTAGTTCCCACCTGCCACTAAGTCTCTGTTTGCTGTTAACCTGACGATTACTTCATATCCTTCATCACTTTTATGCGTTTATGCTTTTGTGCGTTTAAGTATAAAACACCCCTGGTTGGATGTCAATACGGACAGGCTCAAGCTTGCGCTGAACGCCATGTCAGCTTCTATGGATTTTTATGCTTGTACCCCTTCAAAAATTAAAACAAGTCCCTTATCTACTCATGATAAGTTCAAATTTAATTATTGTGGTATTTTTTCCTTTTCTTGTATTTTAATAATTTATTAATTATACTTTGAATTGCTAGAATGTATTCCCACTCTTGTATTTAACCTATTTTAATTTTTAAGGAGGAATACTATGACGTTCGTAAACTTTCATATTGTATTAGGTGATAAAAATGGCGAGTTTCACCATCTAAGTAAAGGTTTGGTCTATGCAACAATAAATATTGGACTGAGATTGAGGGGCCAACAGCTCAGTATTGGGTATCGGAACTAGTTATGTCATTTAGCGCCTATAGAATAAACCAAGTAGCACCTGTTTTTTTATTGACTTTAATATACTTAATCATTAGATTGGTTCTTATTATTATGAGGAAAGAAATTAATTGGTATAAAGAAATAATAAGACTTTTATTGACGATCTATATTGCTGAACTAATTGGTACAACTTTATTTCCAATAAATATTGATATAGGCAATAAGCTTTCGATTTTCCCTTTATCTTATGAAGATAGATTTAGACCCATTATGGTTAATTTAAATCCATTTAATTTTTATGGATTATTTCATTTATCAAGTTTAATTATTTTAAAAAATATTGTTGGAAATATAATTATGATGGTACCTTATACAATTTTGCTTGCCTTTAATTTTAAATCGTTGAGAAATTGGAAAAAGGGGATTGGTTTAGCCTTTTTAACATCGTTAATAATTGAATTACTCCAACTTTTGTGGCAGTATTCGATGTTCAATTTTAATAGGGCTACAGATATTAATGATTTAATATGTAATGTAATTGGGGCAATTATAGGTTATATATTATATCGTTTTGTTCTGAAAAGTGCCTATGTTTAAACCATTTTTGATTAAGAGAAATAATTAAAAGATCGTTAAATAATATATGAGAGACAGTTTAAATACGCTTAGTGAAAAACTACGCTTTTTTTAAAACCAATCGAGTAATTTACCAATCGACAAATTCGAAATCATTATTATGTTAATACTAGAGGAACCCTTTATTATATATTCTAAAAAATATAAAGATTTCGGGAGACTAACTATGGGAGAAAACCAATTTTGTTTATCACATTGTTACCAGAAATAAAATGAGTGTTGGGCAGATTATTCACTTTGACGATAACCAAAGCAACACCTTATTTCATTTTTTCTTTGACAAGGAACAGGTGAATTCTAAGGGTGAAGACTTTATTCAAATTTTACAGAGTCATTACTCAAGCGAAGGTTTAACTTTGAATAAGGAAAATGGGGAAGTAGCAATTAAGTATATAGGGCAAACAACTAGAGCTATTAGAGAAGTGATAGTAGAAATGGTCCGGCTAAAAGAATATCCTCAATATCCTTCAAGATTATCTTGTTTATATGCCGCTAAAAGCTATGAAGACATACTTAAATGGAAAAAAGTATTTGAGTCATTTAATCGTAAGGTATTACAGATCGTTAAATTAAACGTTATAGAAAACTATTTCGATGGGGACGGAAACCTTTTACCAAAAGAAGACGGCGTTCCTTTCTCAAAAAAAAATAGAACAGGCAAGAGAATATTGGAAGGGGAATGTAAACAACGTGCTTTCTGAGCTTTTAATTAATGGAAAAATTGAAGTTGCAGAAATTATCGATGATTATTCATTTTAAATACTTCTTATTTAAAATGATTTCGTTGTTCAAGTAACGGAAGGCATTAATTGAATATGAAATTTATAGCTAAAAAAACGCTTGGATTAAATACTCAAGCGTTTTTTAGTACTAATTATAGTGTTATTTTATATATCATTCTCTGTGTCTATCTGATGTTTTTATAATCTGTTACTTCATAATGCTCCACGTTATCAAAACGATAGAGTTTCTTTACTCCCGCGCTTTATGTTATGTCTGCCATTCTTTTTTCAGAAGACCCTAGACCACACTGTCTGCATAATCTCCATAGAGATACTCACCATTTCGAACAATGCCTTCTTGCTTGAATCCGATTCTCTCAGGAATAGCGCGGCTTTTAAGATTCGCTTCAGATGCTCGAATCTCCACTCTGTTCAGGTTTTCGATTTCAAAGGCATAATGAAGAAGCGCCCGGACAACCGTTGTCATAATCCCTTTTCCTTGCCAGCCTTCGCTCAGCCAATAACCGATGCTTGTTTTTCCGTTATAGCTATCAATTTCATGAAAGCCTGCCATGCCGACAATTTCATCATTATAGAGAATCGCTGCCTGAAAACCCTGACGATCGGCAAACTGCTTCAGCCACATATCGATGACCGCATGATAATCACTTGCTGTCAGCATCTTATCGACCCAAGGGAGCCACTCTCTTAAATACATACGGTCTCTGTCGACGATGTTAAAAAGGGCTTCCGCATCCCGCCGTTCTAACAGTTTCAATTCAATCTGCTCATTAATTGTCCATGTGAACATGCTTCTCCCCCTCCCAGAATACTCATCCGGTTCATGCTGCATCAATTTATTGGACGGCTAACCGGCATCGTTTCTATAAAATGAAACGCTTCCTCTAAATCTTCTAGACTGTAATGCTGTTTCTGTTTTACAACGAGTACCTTTTCGATAATCTCCTCACGTGGCAAGTCATCAAAGTAGAGGATCGTTGACACCAGTTCAAGAAACTTGGAGTTCCTGGCGTTCAGCTGATTAACGACCAAATCCATTGGAGGAAGTTCCACATGTTGATGAGAAAGAAAGACATTTCCTTCGTTTTTCATTGTATAACGGTATTGATGGTAACCGCCTTTCTCCTCTCTCAGTTCCGTAATAAACCCCAGATTGCATAATTCCTCCACACGAAGTGTCAATTCCTCTGAATAAGGGCCAAAAACATGAAAATGATATTTTTCCTGAAAAGGAAAGCCGCATTTCTTCATAATATAAATGATCTTCTGAAGTTTTTTTCGCCCAACGATTTCGTCAGCTTCCTTCAATAAATAAACAAGTTTTGCGTGGTCTTCCAGCACAGCAGTGCCCTCCTTACATTTGATTAATCAGATTCATAATTGTCTGCTTGAGCTCAGGCTGTGCCGTCAAGCTCTCTATTAAATCTTCCGGGTAGTAAAGTTTATGGTCCGTTCGTTTCTTTCCGGATATCGCTTCCACGACATTCGATTCCCGGGAAAGCTCGCGAAGGTCGCCGTTCCTCATTAGCAAATGAATCGGCAGCCGTTCTTCTTCCTCACCTGGCCGGTAAAAGTCATAGGGCAAATCAGACGATGAATCCACCGTTAAGTAATAATCCGGGTCAATGCCTGCTTTTTTAAATGCCTCTTTTAGATCGGAATAAAGACTGTAATTGTGATTCAGAATGAATTCAGCATACTGGAATAAACGCCGGTTCATGAACCGGAAACACAGATCTTTAAGAATGCCGTCGTCTTCCTTTTGCCACATTTGGAAATAATACATAATAACCGCTTCATCGAGCGCAAAGTAGTTTTCGAGCGTAAGAGAGCCGTTAAACAGCGGGATGAGCTCTGCAGGTTCATGCTTAAACGCATAACCCTCCTCATAGAGCGCTTTCGCCCGATGCAGAATTTTGGCCAGGATCACCTCCGCACTTCTCGTCACCGGATGAAAATAAACCTGCCAGTACATCTGATAGCGGCTCATAATATAGTCTTCCACGGCATGCATGCCGCTGTGTTTAATAACGACCTGATCTTCTGTTGGCCGCATCACACGCCAGATTCTTTCCAGATCAAAATGGCCGTAGCTGACGCCTGTATAAAAGGCATCACGCAACAGGTAATCCATCCGGTCCGCATCGATCTGACTGGAGATCATGCTTACAACCAATTTATTTTTATATGTTTTTCCAATCACCTCAGAAACTTTCGTGGGAAAATCTTTATCCACCTTGCTTAGAACATTATGTATCTCTGTATCACCAAGGATAATCTGCCGGGTAAAACTCTCATGATCTGTGTCAAAAACCTTCTCAAACGAATGGGAGAAAGGGCCATGGCCGACATCATGCAGAAGCGCTGCGGTGAGACAAAGTAATCGTTCTTCGGCATTCCAGAAAGGGCGGTTCTCAAAAACATCGACCATCTTACGGGTGATTTCATACACGCCGAGCGAGTGCCCAAAACGGCTGTGCTCTGCACCATGGAAGGTGAGATAAGAGGTTCCGAGCTGTTTGATGCGCCGCAGTCTCTGAAACTCTTTCGTGCCGATAAGCTCCCAGATCAGCCGGTCTTTGACATGAATATAACGATGGACAGGGTCCTTGAATACTTTTTCTTCATCAAGCTGATCAAATACTTGCGTCATTTTTTCACTTCCTGTTCTGACATGTGACTATTATAGCCTCTCCTCTTTATGTTGAAAACAGGCGAAGCGCATCTCTAAACAAAAATTCGTTTTAACCGCCGCTAATCCCTTCTTTTGGCTGAGACCGTTTGACGGATTTGCTATAATAAATTTCGGAAGCATGAATAAGGAGACAAGTATGATGTTACATTTATTGGAACAGCCGATCTGGCGGGTGATTGACCAGTCCGCTCTTGGAAAGGCTTTTGAAGCAAAACAATCCTTTGCGATAGATGATACCCTCTGCTACTCAGTCGGCCATGGAGAATCAGGCTGCACGGCTCGATCTTGGGTCCATCACCAAACGGTTATTCTCGGCATACAGGATACACGGCTGCCTTTTCTCCAAGAAGGTCTCGACGTACTGAAACAAGCCGGCTACCATTATGTGGTCCGTAATTCAGGCGGGCTTGCTGTCGTGCTTGATGAAGGTGTTCTTAATCTTTCGCTGATTTTTCCTGAACAAAATAATACAATCTCCATAGATGATGGCTATGAGGCCATGGTTTTTTTAATTAGAAAATTGCTGGAGCCTTATGGCCTGTCTTTTGAGGATAAAGAAATCGAGGGATCTTACTGCCCTGGCCGCTACGACTTAAGCATTAATGGCCGAAAATTTGCTGGTATTTCCCAGCGCCGGCTCAGACATGGTGTTGCCGTTCAAATTTATTTGTGCGCAGATGGAAGCGGTTCAGACCGTGCCTCACTGATTAAGAACTTTTACGATGCAGGCGTTCGAGGCGAAGAAACCCGCTTTGTTTATCCAACCATCCGTCCCGAGACGATGGCTTCACTCAGTGAATTAAGCGGCCAGCCCATCACTGTCCCGCAGCTGATGAATCAAGTCATTCAATCCCTGCAGCAGTTCGGTGCCGTCTACATGTCCACTGAGCTGACAGCAGAAGAACGTCTCCGCTATGACGTGAATTATCAAAGAATGGTGGACCGCAACGTTAAAGCCTTTCAATAAGTAAAAAGCCAAAGACACGGTATGAACCACCGCTGTCTTTGGCTTGCTGCTTTCGCCTATTCTCTCCCGCTAAGAACAGGCATTTCCAGTTCTATATCTTTTACTTCAGCTTGCGGCAGCAGGATTTCCTTGAAGTTAAATTCGTCGAATGCTTTACCCTGTCTCATCCGATTTGGGAAATCCGGATTTGCCAGTGCACCTGTAGCTAAGCTGATAAAATCTGTCTGTTCCTCTTCAATCATTTTTAACGCTGTTTCAGGATGATTTAACTGGCCATTCGCAATCACCCGAACATCGCCATAGGTTCTTGCTGCTTCAGCCATTGTCATCGTCCCTTCTCCGAATCCAGGAGCAGCCCCATCAGCATCGGTAACATGAATATAGTCCACCCCTGCCTCGGCAAGCGCTGAAAAAATAACCTCCGCATCTTTCTGACCGCCTGCCCATTTATGAGTGGCATCTGCTACCTTCGCTTGAGAAACGCGAATGCCAACCATGTAGTCTTTCCCGGTCTCTTTTCTGACGGCTTGAATAACTTCGACAGGCAGACGCAGCCGTTTGTCGAGCGATCCGCCGTATTCATCCTCACGTTTATTAAGATAATCTGTCAAAAACTGATCTAAAAGATAGCCGTTTGCACCATGAATCTCGACACCGTCAAATCCGGCTTCCTTTGCATAGCGTGCCGCACTGACAAAGCCTTCTTTTGCCTCATCAATCTCTTCCTTCGTCATCTCTTTCGGCGTCATGAATGGACCTGATCCTCCGTAAAATCCAAGCTGTTCGCCTTTTGGAGGAATAGCGGATGGTGCTGCGGTTTTATCAGAATAACGGTTACCCTGAGATTGTCCGCCGGCATGCATCAGCTGTGCAATCATTTTTGTTTCATGCTGCTGAACAGTCGAGACAATCGGCTTCCAGGCATCCCGGTGGGTCTCAGACGCTAACCCCGGTTGATTAAAATAACCCTGGCTATATTTTTTGTCCGTATAAATTCCTTCTGTGATCACGGCGCCAAAACCGCCTTTGGCATAGCGCTCATAATAGGCCTGCATCCGCTTATTCGCGGTCCCGTCGTCCTCAGCACTGATTCGTGTCATGGGTGCCACTACCCAGCGATTCTGTATCACATCTTCATTCACTTTTTGTGCGCTGAAAAGCAATGATTTTTCTAATTCCACAGCTTTGTGCCTCCTTTTTTACTTAAATGGTTCATACTTTTTCGTTGATTTAGACTATGTTAGCAAGTTTAACCATTAAGCGTCTAATATATTGCTTTCATGTTTAAACCATTTAAAAAAGAGGAAATTGATACCAAAAGGCATTATTGAAAGGATGAGACACATAATGGAACATATTGAAATCAGCAATACCGGTATGAAACCCTCCCGCATCGGGCTTGGCACATGGGCAATTGGCGGAGCCATGTGGGGCGGAACAGACGAAAAAGAATCCATTAAAACCATCCATGCTGCGATTGATAACGGCATTTCCTTGATTGACACTGCACCGGGATATGGCACAGGACGTTCAGAAGAAATTGTCGGAAAAGCAATTAAAGAAAAAGGCAACCGATCTGATATTTACGTGGCTACAAAAGTTGGTCTTGAATGGGAAGGCGATGACATGATCCGCAACGGCTCAAGAGAACGGATCGAGAAAGAAATTGACGATTCCCTCTCTCGTCTTCAGCTGGATTATATTGATATTTACCAGCTTCACTGGCCTGATCCTCTCGTTCCAATCGAGGAAACCGCTGAAGCTTTGCATGATCTGTATAAGGCTGGGAAAATTCGGGCAATTGGCGTCAGCAACTTCTCAACTGAACAGCTGGACGCGTTTCGTAACGTTGCCCCTCTTCATACTGTGCAGCCCCCGTATAACTTATTTGAGCGGGAGATGGAAAAAGACATCCTGCCTTATTGTGAGGAACACGGGATGACCACCCTTCTGTATGGCAGTCTCTGCCGCGGGCTGCTGTCCGGGAAAATGTCTAAAGACCGTACCTTCGAAGGTGATGACCTGCGCAACGTCGATCCTAAGTTCCAGGAGCCGCGCTTCAGCCAATATCTAAATGCGGTTGATGAACTTGAAAAGCTTGCAAAAGAACGGTATGGCAAATCAATCCTTGATCTGGCTGTCCGCTGGAGCCTTGATCAGCCCGGTGCCGGCATTGCTCTCTGGGGCGGCAGAAACCCTAAGCAAGTGGAACCGGTGAACGACATGATGGATTTCCATATTGATGAGGAGACACAAAAAGACATCGATGCCATTCTTGAGAAAAACATTAAAGATCCGGTCGGACCGGAATTTATGGCTCCACCCAACCGAAAAGAGTATCAAGAGCAAAAATAATAAAAAGCCGGAGCGGGTTGGATTCCCGCTTCGGCTTTTTCATGCACTGCCCAGTTGGCATCGGTTCTTATTATTGCATGCTTTGGCGTGCTGTGATCAGAGCAAGGTTGTAGACGTCTTCGGTTGAGCACCCTCGCGACAGATCATTTACAGGCTGGTTCAAACCTTGAAGAATCGGTCCGACAGCCTCAAAACCGCCAAGCCGCTGCACCATTTTATAACCAATGTTACCTGCTTCAAGGCTTGGAAAAACAAACACATTTGCCCGCCCTTCAAGCTGAGAGTTTGGCGCTTTTTTATTCGCTACATCCGGTACATAGGCTGCATCGAATTGCAGTTCACCGTCTACAGGAAAATCAACTGGGCCCGCATTTATGATTCTGACGGCCTCAGTCACTTTTTCAGCTTCAGGCGCTTTTGCAGATCCTCTCGTTGAAAAGCTGAGCATGGCCACCTTGGGGTCAATGCCAAAAGCTCTTGCCGTTCTAGCACTTTCGATTGCAATTTCGGCAAGTTCTTCAGATGTTGGTGAAATATTGATGGCACAGTCGGCAAAAACCAACTGCTCCTCCCCTTTTACCATAATAAAAGCTCCGGATGTCTTATTCACTCCAGGCTTGGTTTTGATGATCTGCAATGCTGGCCTGACGGTGTTAGCCGTTGAGTGGCAGGCACCACTGACCAGACCATCCGCAGCACCAGAGTAAACGAGCATGGTTCCGTAGTAATTTTCGTCAGAAAGCAATTCTATCGCCTGATCAAGCGTGATTTTACCTTTGCGGCGAGCAACGAGAGCCTCGGCCAGTTCTTCGCGTTTTTCTTCATTTAAATGATAACGGACCTGCATGCGTCCTTGTTCTGTCAGACGTTTTATAGGATCAGGCATGGCTTCAATCTTTCCAATTAAGATAGGTGTTAAGAGATCTTCTTCGGCAAGCTTTACAGCAGCCTCCTGAATGCGCGAGTCTCCTCCTTCAGGGAATACAATCAGAGGCTTTGCCTTTTTAACAATTGCCTTCATGTTTTCGAACAATTTCGTCATAATATGACCTCCTTCACTGACCCTAGTCTACACCACCGTCACACGTTTTAAAACTTATTCATTTTTTTGCGTTAAACAGGGCTTTCGCGGTTGACCCGATCATGTGATATATTTATAATGAGAATTTTTGTAGGGAGTGTTAATGGATGATTGAAGCAGCAAAAACACTGGACGGATGGTACTGTCTGCACGATTTCCGGACAATTGATTGGATTTCATGGAAAAACGTCTCGAGCGACGAGCGTGAGGCAGCGATTCAGGAATTCAATGCTTTCCTTGATAAATGGGATACCGTCATGCAGCAAAAACAGGGCAGCTATGCCTTTTACTCCATCGTAGGACAAAAAGCAGACTTTATGCTGATGTGGCTCAGACCGACAATGGCAGAGCTCAATGATATCGAAACAGCGTTTAATAAAACAAGGCTAGCAGCGTTTACGATTCCCGCTTACTCTTATGTTTCCGTTGTTGAGCTTAGCAATTATATGGCACCTAAAGACAGTGATCCTTCAGAGGATCCACGCATTCAGGCTAGATTGAAGCCAATTCTGCCGAGAACCAAGTACGCTTCTTTCTACCCGATGGACAAGCGACGGGATGGCAATGACAACTGGTACATGCTATCAATGGACGAGCGCCGTGAAATGATGCGCAGCCATGGCATGATTGGGCGAAGCTATGCAGGTAAAGTGAAACAGGTCATCACCGGATCGGTTGGGCTCGATGACTGGGAATGGGGTGTTACGCTATTTTCTGAGGATGTCCTTCAGTTTAAGAAACTAGTATATGAAATGCGCTTTGACAGAGTCAGTGCACAGTACGGAGAATTCGGGTCCTTTTACACTGGTGTCCTCCTTGACCCGCAGCGCTTCTCACAAATGCTCAGCGTAGAGTAGCAAGAAAAGCGAAGTCGCACATGTCAGCTCCGACAGGCACGAGCATCACATCTCGAACGACTACGAGTTGCGACGAGGAATCCCGCTTCGAAGCATGACTAGCAGACGCAGGAGCACTTGGTTGCAGACTTCTTTCCCAAGCACTGGAGTCGCGAAAAGCGAGCTTGCCTGATTAGCTCTGAAGGAACCGAAGGGCTGGCAAGCGTAACTAGACAAAGAAAAGCGGAGCCGCACGTGGAGCTCCGACAAAGTCGGCTGAAAAAGTCCCCCGGTGTCGTCGTGGTTGTTGATTGCCGCTCTAGGCTGCTCGCTTTCCACGGGCACGCCCTCAGCTAACTTTGGCATGGTCTCTTTGTACGCCAAAGTGGATCTTCGGACGCGTGCTGGTTCCGTAGGACTTGAAACAGCATCCTTGAATTCATATCGCACGAAGAAAATGCGGATTCCATACTTTGAAAGCGGAAATACCCTCGCTTTCCGCGGGCGATCCGCGAGCCTCCTCGCGCCAAGGCAACTTTTGCGCTGTGGGGTCTCGCTTAGATCGCTGATTCCGTAGGACTTGACATAACGTCTTTGGAACCACATCGCACGATGAAAATGGCAAAGCAATCTATGAGAAAGTGGAAATACCTTGAGGTCAAGAGAACCTTGGGTATTTCTTTTTTGTAATGAAACAAAAAGTATTTTCGAGGAATCTCGAACATTCCCGGCAGTTCGGCATTTAGTTGGCAATGGGAATCTTGGTTGGTCCTAAACGCTACCTTTACGGCCATTTATTCGAGTTTTCATGTCTCAGACGGTCCTAAACGCTTCCTTTACGGCCATCCTTTCGAGTTACAGAGGCACAATGGGCTCCAACGGCAACTTATAATGCTCTCAATTCAGCTTTTCTGTTCTTGATGGGCTCCAAACGCCACCCCGCAGCGCAGTATTTGATTAAAGCGTGGCTCACGGTCCGCCCCACACCAAGCGATACCTTTCCAATACTCGGCTCGAAGCACAAAAAGAGACTTTTTCAGTAGCCTCCTCCGATGTTAAAACAAACTCGACAATCGATATCTTTAAAAATTAATATTTAATAACCATCGCTTTGAGGTCCCTGTCATCGTTAATCGGCAGACTTTCAAAGCGTTTTTGTATTAAAAGCCTGCCTTTAAACATATACATGATCTGAGAGTCGGGAAGTCGACATTATCAATTGGATTGGAGTGAATTTCCATGAGTGAGCAAAGACAAAATCCACAGGATGGGTGGCAATCCGAAGAGCGGCAGCAGTCCCAGCAAGGAGGGGCTTCCCAAGGTTCACCGTCAGAGGGCTATCAGTATCCGATGTCACAGTACGGAATGGATCCACAAATGGGAGGAATGCAAGGCGGCATACCATATATGCCTCAAGATTTTGGTGGTTATCCAGATTTCCGGCAACAAGGTCAAGGAATGCAACCTCAGCAAATGATGGGTGGCTATCCAATGATGCCTGGTGGGCAAATGCAAGGCGGTCAAATGATGCAGCAGCCAGGTCAGCCAATGCAAATGCAAGGCGGCCAAATGATGCAACAGCCAGGTCAGCCGATGCAAGGGCAAGGCGGTCAAATGATGCCTCCGCCTGGATCCTTACCGCTGCCTGCCAACCAGCAATCTTATATAGAGAACATTTTAAGACTCAACCTTGAAAAAGTCGCCACTGTTTATTGTACATTTGAAAACAACTCTGAATGGAATGCTAAAGTGTTTAAGGGAGAGGTTGAAGCAGCTGGACGCGATCATGTCATTATTAACGACGGCGGACCTCAAGGAACACGCTATCTGATTCCTCTTATTTATGTAGACTATATCACCTTCAAAGGCCCGATAAATTACTCCTACCCATATGCCTAGAAAAGTGAAGCCGCACATGTCAGCTCCGAAAGGCACTGGAGACTTTCTGGAGAAGTGGCTCTTTCACTTTAAAAGAAAATCGAAGTGACCCCGAGGAGCTGTGCGGCGGAACTGGACAAAGAAAAGTGAAGCTTGCCTGAATTGCTTAAGATTTAATCAAACAATAACTCGGTCTGATGACTTGAAAGACCACTGGATTGCTAAAGGTCGAGATGCCTTTGCCACCATTGACTGTGCTGCTGGAAAATTTGAGACGCCATGTAATTGGCTGATGGCCGTGAAATATCTATAGCCAGATGACTTTTAAAGGGCCCCATCTGACAACAAACATGTTGATTGAAGCGGAGGGCGCGAGACTCCGACGGGACCAGCACGCGTCCGAAGATCCACTTTGGCGCAACAGAAACTACTCCAAAGTTAGCTGAGGCCGTGCCCGTGGAAAGCGAGAGCCAAGAGCGGCAATCAACAACCACGTCTACGGGGGACTTATTCAAGTAGCCTCATCAGCGGACATAGTGAGAGCCAACAGCACCAGGCACTGGAGTA
>CAVYYW010000036.1:0-11366 GCA_963772845.1 uncultured Sporolactobacillaceae bacterium | reverse complement strand
CCATACATTGAAAGCGGAAAGACCCTCGCTTTCCACGGGCACGGCCACAGCTAACTTTGGCTTGGTTTCTTTGTTTGCCAAAGTGGATCTTCGAGCGCGTGCTACTTCCGTAGGACTTGAAACAGCATCTTTAGTCCGCTTCGCACGAAGAAAATGCAAAGCATTTTCGAGGAGTCTCGGGTATTTCTAGCTTTCAACTTAGGGCTTGCGCATTTTCAAGGAGTCACGCGCCTTTCGCCACACTCAACGCATTGGTTGCCTAGTAATCTGCTTTAGAAATCATTTAGATATTCAGCGGCTATTAATGGATGATGTGCCGTCTTAAATTTTCCAGCAGCACACCGAGTGAACGTAGGAAACCTCTAAGTCGACTTTTTCAGTGGCCATATTAGCGAGCCAAGCGAGACCCCGCAGCCACAACAGATCATGCGGATCGCCCGCGAAAAGTAAGCGTTATTTTCACTATGACCTTTACGAAAACAGTCCTTTAATTAGAAATTAATTGTTGTTTTGATTGCTGCTATTTGAATTGCTGCTATTTGAATTGCCGCTCGAAGCACGGCCGCCTTTTTCACCGATTTTCTCATAGAATTCCTTATTATGTTCTTTGGAAGTCGCTTCTCCGCCTTTTTGACCGATCTCTTCATAGAATTCTTTATCGTGATTGCGGGCAGTTTTATTTCCGCCTTTTTTCCCTGCTTCTTCGTAGCTCATTGTGCTGTTGTTTGAATTATTATTGTTTGAGTTATTGTTGCTTGAGTTATTGTTGTTAGCCAATTTAATCCTCTCCCTTTTCAAATTTCGAATTTAAAGTTAAAAGATCATGCTTTGCTAAACCTCTCTATTCACCTCCCACACAGGATAATAACCAAGTCAGTTGAGACTTAAAAAAATTTATAATAAAAAATGAGCCGGAAAGGACACAGTAAAAACGTGTCTTCCCCAGCTCATAATTTAGCGCTATAGTCTAATTATTTCCGCAGGTGCTTTATTCATAAATTTAATTTCATTAAGAAATGATTTGATGCCTTTTAATAGAAAACCAAGCTTTATTATCTTGGCTATATTAGAAACTACCCGGCCTAAAATTAATTAAACATATATTTATAATTTTTTCCTAACTTTTTAAAAACTGCCTATACAAAGCGCTTTGAAGGTTTATATTTTATTTGGTTTCAAAATATAGATGATATAACTCCTATCTTCGTCAAAATCCCAATCTACAAAGATATCAGTAACAGGGGTATTCAAAATGCCTTCACTGACTTGTTTTTCAAGCAGTCTTTTTTCAAGCCGTCTTTTACTAAGACGAAGTTGTTCCCTGAATCCTGAACGAATCAATTCTTTTTCAATTTCGACCAGAACACCTTTTCTTTCAACAACAAGTGTCCGGTCATTCAGATAAAGCGACTCAACTTTATCTGGAACCTTTTCTGCCTTTTTGCTCACCCTGATCACTTCGTCATGTACGGCTTTTTTCTGAGAATAATCCGGATAAGAGTCGAATTTCTCTTCTTTATTATTTGGTTTAATGACCCCAAACACGATGCCCGAACGATCCTTTAATGACCAATCGTAATACATTTTGTCAACTTGAATAGAAGCCGTCTCAAGCAGCTTAGCCTTAATTTCAGGAATTAGCTCCTGCATTAATAAATCACGGGTTTCCTCTACCTTTAGATGATTTTTTTTGCGGACTAACACCTGTTCCATTGGCGTTAAAAAATCACGGAGATAGATGGTGACAAAGGGTTTTTCGATAGAGACATATACAGAAGCGGGCCCTTTCCCAAAATTATCCCGAAACAATTTGCCTGTAAAACTTGCCATTTCCTTATAAACCGCTCTTTCGTCTAATGATTCCTCAGTTTTCATGGAGTATAGAATGCCTCCTCACTATTAAAATTCATACTATAAATTTCCACAAAACCACACTGTTTAAACAGCCTTTTTGTGGAATTGAAGGCTCTTAGCTGACCTTACAGGGTAAATAAATTTTACAAAAGATAAAATTCTTCTTATACTTTTGGTATCAATGATTATAATACATGTTATTAATAACTATAGTGTCCAAAAATATACTGGTAACACGCTTGATTAGGGAGGAGAAAATAAATGGGTCACGTCTGCGAAAGGCAATTTAATTGTGAAAAAGAACTTACCCTCGCTGTCATAGGAGGAAAATGGAAAATGCTGATCCTCTGGCATCTTGGGAAAAGCGGCACAAAACGATTTAATGAATTAAAAAGACTGATTCCTGGTATCACACAAAGAATGCTCGTTACACAGCTTCGCGAGCTGGAATCCGATTTCATTGTTCACCGGGAGGTCTACCCGGTTGTCCCACCAAAAGTCGAATATTCCTTGACCCCACAAGGCAAAACACTTATGCCTATCCTTGAAAAAATGTATGACTGGGGCAAATCCTATAAAGATTATTTGGAGGATCGCGTCCCTGGATCCATTTCTATAAATGACGATGCTGAATAACGAATCATAGTAGAAGCAGAGAGAGTGTCTTATTCTCTCTGTTTTTAATTTTGCCGTTTTTGCAAACACATTTTACTAGCTGTTTTTAAGTGAAAATATGAACGCTGTTCCACGTAAGCCCTGCAATCCTCACTGCCATAAATCGTTGCTACTGCAGGTTCTCCCACCCAAATGATTCCTAGGATTAGGCGCAACGCTTTTAACACCCATCTTACTTAATGAATTTAACGGTATACTTTTTATCACTATGTGCTTTAAGTGTGTGTACTTGTAATATATATTCTAAGGATATATACTTCTTTATGCACCAGGAAACTGAGCAAAAGGAGAAATGCCAAATGAAATTACAATTAGCATTAGATCTTGTAAACATCCCCCAAGCGATCGAGCTTGTTAAAGAAGTAGAGGATCATATTGATATCGTTGAACTTGGAACACCAGTCATCAACAAGGAAGGTCTGAAAGCTGTTGAAGAAATGAAAGCTGCTTTCCCTAACCTAGAAGTCCTTGCAGATGTGAAAATCATGGATGCAGCTGGACATGAAGTCGGACAAGCTTCTGCAGCAGGTGCAGATATTGTGACGATTCTAGGTCAAGCTGAAGACGCATCAATCAAAGGTGCTGTAGAAGAAGCGAAGAAACTAGGCAAAAAAATCCTCGTTGATATGATTGCTGTAAAAGATATCAAAAAACGCGCAGCTGAGCTTGATGAATTAGGCGCTGACTACATTTGCGTCCACACTGGCTATGATCTGCAAGCTGAAGGAAAGGATTCTTTCGAAGACCTTCGCACAATCAAAAGCGTTGTAAAAAACTCTAAGATTGCCATCGCAGGCGGCATCAAGCTTGAAACTGTTGCGGAAGTCATCAAAGAACAGCCAGACCTCATCGTTGTGGGCGGCGGTATCACAAGCAAAGATGACAAAAAATCAGAAGCAGCTCAAATTCAAAAACTTATCAAAGAAGGCGCGACTGCATAATATGCAAACTTCCGAGTACACAGCTGAAATTCTCGCTGAGTTGAAGCGTACCTTGGACCGCATCAATGATGAGGATGCTGAAAAACTGGCTGAAGGCATTTTACATGCCAAAAAAGTTTTCGTGGCCGGCGGCGGGCGCTCCGGTTTCATGGCGAAGTCTTTCGTGATGCGCATGATGCATGTGGGCCTTGAACCTTACGTGGTCGGTGAAACCGTTACACCGAATCTGGAATCCGATGATATATTCATCGTTGGCTCCGGATCGGGAGAAACAAAAAGTCTGGTTGCGATGACTGAGAAAGCCAAGGAGATTGGTGCTACAGTTGCTGCTGTCACAACAAAATCTGACTCAACAATCGGCCATTTAGCAGATATCAAAATTGAACTTCCTGCTCAGGCCAAAGCAGACGGAAACAGTGGCAAGTCCATTCAGCCGATGGGCTCCCTGTTCGAACAGTCTCTGTTACTTTTTTACGATGCCGTGATCTTACGGTTTATGGAGAAAAAAGGATTGGATTCAGACACCATGTACGGCAGACACGCCAATTTAGAATAGATCTCAGGATTAAAGGGAAGCCGGATGGCTTCCCTTTTTTAGTCATTTGATCAAATTATGGGAAGTGGCAAGCAAATCCGGAAAGTGGCAAGTAAATGTCCGAAAGTGGACAGTAAATCCCGAAAGTGGACAGTAAATGACGAAAAGTGGACAATAACCTTCGAATGGGAACGGTCCCACGCCATCTTGAAGCATGTTCTAGACCAATTGGAAGCTGATTTCGCATAGATCTTTCATAAATCAGCTTAAATCTATGAAAAATCCCTAAAAAAGATGATTTTTCATTCCTTATTTGCATTTATTAAAAGGCAGTTGAAACGGTGCGGCAGAGCGCACCGCACATTATTTATGATTTTAAATAGCTCAGTCTGGTTCCTTGAAAGTCCACCAGATTTCTAAAGGCTAAAATCCATTTGCAAAGAATGGTCGAGCTTCTGGGAACGTTCGAGACTCCTCAAAAAATACTCAGTGTATTATTGAAAAAATGAAAATCCCCTAGATTCTCTTAGATAAAAAGATATTTTCATTTATCATCAATTGCTGAATTTTCTTCTTGCGATGCGGATTCAAGGATGCTATTTCAAGTCTAGCAGGATCAGCATGGTGGCCACTGAAAAAGTTTATTTAGAAGTTTACCCTGCTCACTCGGCTGTACTTCTGGAAAATTTGAGACGCCACGTGATCAGCTAATGGCCGCTGAATATCTATAGCCATAATTGACTTCTAAAGGACATTACATGACGTTGATTGAAGCGGAGGGCGCGAGACTCCAGCGGGACTAGCACGCGTCCGAAGATCCACTTTGGTGCACTAAGAAACCACGCCAAAGTTAGCTGAGGCCGTCCCCGCGGAAAGCGAGCAGCCTAAAGCGGCAATCAACAACGAGATCTGAATCAAGTGGACTTTTTCAGTGGCCTCCTACGGGAATAGCACGCGTCCGAAGATCCGCTTTGGTGCACTAAGAAACCACGCCAAAGTTAGCTGAGGCCGTCCCCGCGGAAAGCGAGCAGCCTAAAGCGGCAAAGGGCTATTTCAGTTACCTCATGTGCCATTTCGTTCTGCACAGCAAAATACCGGAAAAAGGACAGCCCTTCGGCTGTCCTCCTTTTTATTGATTAATCATCCTGCCGTATTGCTGATGCCATTTCCTCCACTCATCGATTGGAAACTCCATCTCCTTGCCTTCAAGTACAGCTCGCATCAGATCAAGGCACACATGCCAGCCGGCAAGATCCTTGGACGTTTGATCACTTAAAGCTGGAATGAACTCTTTTAAGATCAACAGGCACCCTTCCTCGCTCGGATTCAGCTCAAACCTGACCCAGCCCTCTCCCCATTCAAATTGCAGGACAGACTGCTCTTTCATGTCCAGAATCTTAATATCAAAGGATTCGCCTGTCCCATCATTCATGTTAAACTTTATTGTTCCTTCTTTTTGAAGATCTTCAATCTGAAGATTAGACATCCATTTTTTCAACTTATCATTTTCAGTCAGCGCCGCCCATACCCTATCAACCGAATGTTTCAGCGGACGGTTGTATGTAGCTAAATAGCCGCCCTCAACCTTTTCTACGACTGCCAGCATCATTACTCCTCCTCTTCTAATAATTGTTCTAACGCATCAAACCTGTCTGACCAATATGCCCGGTAAGGTTCCAGCCAGTTGTCAATTTCCGCAAGCGGTCCCGCGTTCAAATGATAAATGTGCCGTTGGGATTCTTTGTTAATGGTCACCAGCCCCGCTTCTCTCAATTTACGGAGGTGCTTAGAAACACCTGGCTGACTTAGCTGCGTGCACTCCACTAATTCGCCAACAGACCTTGGCCGGGTTCTTATCAGGTCAATAATCTTTCTTCGATTTTCCTCAGCAATCACTTCGAACAGGCTTGTACGATCTTTTTCTTCCATACGAACCACTTTCCTTTTTATATAACCATACAGTTATATTACTATCAAAGAATATAAAGAGCAAATATGAAAACTGCTCGTAAAAAAATGCCACACCTTCTACTTGAAAACTTGGTTTTTCTCCAAGCATTTAAAGGTAAAAAACCTTTGTTGCGTGCCAGCTGCTTGAGTAAACATCATTGCAGGCTTGTGCCGGAGAGGAGGTTGAACTATGCTGAAACGTAGGCACACTCTTGTCGTACTTAATTCCGATTTCCCCTTTAGGGAAGTTAAACATTTTTAAAGCATAAAAAGGATACCCCAATTTGGATATCCCTTTAAAAACATCACTTAAGCATCTTTTTTCAATTCTTTTTCTGCCGTTTTAATAAAAATGGTGTAAGCCGCTCTGACAGCCCCTTCGATCTCTGCTTCATCGACTTTAATATGATGACGCTTCAGCATCCTCGATAGCCAATCGCAAGCATGTTTGAGTTTCAAGTCTCCACCGCCTGCTTTATAAACATCTTCAGCGTAATGCACTGCTTGTAAAGCCAGCATCTGGATGTGCCTGTTTATAATATATTTCACGATCGCTCTTATGGCATAACCTGCGACCCCAGTACCGGTAATACCTAAAAATGTGAGAACGGCATCGATAATATGATTTTCCACTTCATCGCTCACCTATTCTTTATTTAAACATGACATTCCACGTTAGTTTGCCGACACTGCCATCGGCTGTAAGGCTACGCCTTCTCTGGTAAGCCTGGACAGTAAGTTTCGTCTGTGGACCATAAATACCAGCATCAGGAACACCAAAGGCTCTGAATCCGTTCCACGTTTTTTCCATTACTGTAAAGTTTAATTAAATGGCCTGGATAAGGAACGATGGAGATTGGAGGCGACGGTATGAGGGCTGGTTCTGGCGTGCCCTGCTCTTCTATAACTTCAAGCAAGATAGCCTTAGTATCCGGTGGCCTTTTAATCTACTAATATATTTGTCTTCTCTCTATCATATTCTTTTAAATAAAAAATGAACCGGACAACTAGAAGTAAATTAATAGAATCACTCATCATTTAAAAAGACATCTCTCTGAAGGGATCTGGGTCAAAGAAATGTCTCAATATTAGCGAATGAACGGATGGATGATACGACTCAATGCTTTAAAGAAATTAACATTTTTGCTTGTGATTAAGCCTTCAATTAATTTATTATTAATTGATTTTGTTATGCGATCCATCTGTTTGTTATCTAATTTTTCAAAGGCTTTTCGGAGAGTAAGGGAATCTTGATACCCTTGTGACAATGGCTGTACAAGCGTTTCGTAATCACCCGCTCCAACGATGTCCTGTGCCGCATAAATTCCCGTTAGCATTGATTCAAACTGTCCGAAGCCAAAGGCAGGGGTAATAGTTCCCCAGCAATTCCCAACAAAAAATGTGTTGCCAATCCGAGAAAACTCACTTTTGCCTATGCGAAAATCTTTAATAGAAAATTCATCTATAATCTGAATAGCCTGATCCAGTTTTTCAGAGCAATTTGCGATGCATCTTTCCCATAATTGTTCTTTATCCAACGATTCGTTTTCAGGATATTGCGGATAAGCTAACACCAGAGAGGCTTCTTGATCAGAATAGGGGAGCAAGTAAGCCATTCCTTTAGGCGCAAATGTATTATTTAGAAAAACATGCGGCACGGTTTGATTAAATGATCCCTTCACGACTGCTCCCTTAAAGCTGACTTTGAGCGCCACATCGAACGGCTGTAATTTTTCTGTATCTGCCGGATCTCCAGTTGCCAAAATCACATGTGTGTATTCTTTTGAAATTTCATCATAATTTACTTCCTGGTTGTATGTAATTTCTGCTTTCAACTGGCTTACAAGCTGCTTCTCATAAGAGTCCGGATGCTTCCCTCTCATATTAGTGAAACCCAGGTGTCCCTCTAAAAAAGACGATTCATTTTCTGAATATAAGACTATTTTTTGTATATTGCTGGAAGGTTTCAAGTGAAGATCGTGATGCTCAGATAAATATTTAATCGCATCATCAATTGGGGTATGGAACATTGAAAGCATCGCTTCGGCAATAACAAAGCGATCACCAGCCATTTCCCGCTTTTCAAAAATATCCGCGTGATAACCATGCTTTTCAAGAGTAAGAGCACAAGCAAGCCCTGACATCCCAGCGCCAATGATAGCTATTTTCATATAGGCTCCTCCTTTTTTTCAGCATGAGCTTAGTATGATGCAGGAACGAATTTCTATACAAAATCAAACCGCACAAAAAAACTGCCCTCAAGAGGACAGCTGGTTTAGTGTGTCGATGTTTACCTACCGGTTAAATTCAATAATATTCCCATCCGGATCACTAATATAGACTTGGTGCCACTCAGTTTTATTGTCTGGTTTATTGATCAATTCAACGTGATGCGCGCTCATTCTTTCCAAAAACCCTTCTATATCCTGCACCCGAACAGCAAAATGCCCGTCCCGAGAGTCAATATCAGTGGTTCCGCGCAGCGTCTTTCCTTCATTATGTACAATTAAGTGAATCTGAGTCCCCCCTACTTGATACCATGCCCCCGGGAAACCAAAATCCGGACGATCACTGCTTTCCTCGAATCCCAGGATCTCTCCATAGAATTTCTTAGCTTTTTCAATGTCAGTCACGAGTAAAGATACGTGGTGAATCCCTTCGTACATAAAACCAGCCCTTTCCTTAAGCAAGTTAAAATGATGCCTTGATTCATTGTTTGGCTATTAATCCAAAGCACTCGGCTCGATGATTTCAGATATGCTAATCATTCAATCCTTTTCCATTGAGAATATGCTGCGTATATTTTTCAACTCTTGACTCTCGCGTTTTAGATTGCTTGGCTCCAGAAAAATGAAGAATGTATGCCCGTTGACGTCCCGGCGTTAATGCTTCAAAAGCTGTTTTTAAAGCAGGGATTTCCTTGAATTTATGCTGCAGTTCTTCAGGAATTTCGAATTCGGTATGCTTTTTTAATTCCACTTCCAAACCTGCTTTTTCAACTTCAATGGCTTCTTGAATATAGGCTTTCAAGGTGCTTTCCATTTCAACGATTTCTTGAACATTGGTGAACCGAATCTGGCGCGCCGCCTGTACATTCTTCGTTTGTTGGATAAGAATCCCTTGAGCATCCTTCAACAAGGCCCCTTTGTGAAACAGCAGTGCACAATAGTCTTTAAATCCATGAATGAGCACGATGTTTTTCCCCTCAAGCGTGTAGCAAGGGTGCATCCACTTAAAATCTTCGGTCAGATCACAGTCGAGAATGATCTTTCTCAGCTTCTCATATTCATCTTTCCACTTTTTAGATTTACTTAAAAAGTCATCAACCTTAGCATTCGTTTTACTGTTTGTCATCAAGGAACACTCCTCTACAATTTTTCAAACAACAACAACATATTCCGATCAACTATTCACCTGTTTGTTTTAAGTCTTGATATCCAAACAATTATTTCCGCCAAAAGCTTGAACAGTCTGCCTTCTCCGAGATATTAAAATCGATCATTTTCTCAAGTAAAGAGAAATCAAACGGGCGATCCCATGGGAAACGTACCAGCTGCTTGGTGTGATCATAGCCGGCCTGCAGAATTTCTTCAGAAAAATGCAGAATCCCTGCTCTTTCAGGAGCCACAGCCAAACGCTGCTTGGCGACACTAAAGCCAACAATAAATGTGCCATGATCAGTAAACATAGGCTGGTTCCACGCGATCTTTGGCTTTAAATCGGGATAAGCCTCCGTTACCCAAACTAAAACCTCTTCCGTTCGGGCACGATGCTGCGGGTCATCAATATGTGCTAAATAGTCTTCAAAAACCTTCATATTGTTCCCTCCTAAACTAATATCAATAGCCATTTCAACTATAATACTTTTTCAGAGATTGTAGCTGGTCTTTATCTTCCAGTTTTCGTTCCTTAAAGATTGCTTTAAGCCTTTCCACGTAACCGCAATCCCTTATATGGTTTACTTGATTATATCATTATCCATCCATCCTTCTCTTTCAACCGTCATATAATAAAAAACAGGTATAAAATCTTTGCGATTTTATACCCGGTGTCATACGCTATTTTGTTTGAAGTGCCTGAGTGAGTGTCAGTAAATCGCTGCGGGTATACACGCCTTCAACCCCAGGCTTTTCAATTAAATAATTGACGATTTCTTCGGCTTCCATACCGTGTGTCTGATAATAGCCTCTGATCAGCATTGCTAAATAGCGCTCTGATGGTTTCATAATCGTATTTTCTTTCATGGACTTTGGATTGGTAAACGTAAAGATCGGATACCCGTCCCTATCCCCTGCATACAGGAGATTGCCATAGTAAGCATTCTCATCCAAAATGATGTTTCCCTTTTCTTTGATTGTTTCAACATCCACGCTCATATCTTCAATACCATTTTCCTGGCGAACAACATCTTCGAATTGTTCCTCGGTAATCAAGTACATTCTCCCTAGGGTCGCCGCTTCCTCATTATGTACAGTATTGATGAATGCCCCTGCGCCATCCCAGCGGCTGGAATACCCTGAAAAGTATAAGGCAAAGGGAAGGGAAACGGGCGAATGATCCCGCGGGAGTGTGTGATCACGGCTTCCTGTCTCTCTTTTAGTTGAGCCCTCAGGCTGACCGCCTTTTATATAGCATAAAAAACGATCCATAAATAAATTCGATCCATAGCTTGCATACCACACGAGCGTTGGTTTTTTTGCCATACCTGCCCACCTCATTTTCAATCAGTTTCATTTAGCTATCATTCTACTATTCAATAGCTATTTTCTCCAGTATAAATAAGAAAATCGCAAGCGAGATGTTTGTGTAACCACTATTGCAGTGGAGCTGAAATGTAGACACACTCTTGTAGTCCTTTATTCCGCTTCTTTCATTAGCTACGTTAACTATTCTTAACGTAAAAAAACCACAAGGCGTGTGCCGCGTGGCTTTATAAAAATCAGTTTTCTGTAGAGTTGTTGTTCTGTGATTCCCTATTTTTTCTTTTAACTTCTTTGACATCCGTGTCACTGTAAACAGACGTCCCGTGTCCACCTGTTGTTTTGGCGATGAGCTCTTTTGCTTCATTATAGGATAATCCAGACCGTTCATTTGCCCGTTTCACCGCATCAATATTGGTTCCTGAAGCTGCAAATGTATCGTTCTCAAGCTTATGGTCAGGATTGTTATGCTTTACCACTCTTAAAACACCTCCTACTAATAAACTGCACAGTTCGTCGTGTTCTATTCACTAAACAGCTGAGATGAATCCTTGGATAAAATTGCTTAGAACACGAAAAAGAGATCTCCAGTTAATGATGGGGATCTCGGGTAAAATAGAGATTGGCATAGTGACATATCACTATTTCAAAAATGTGATACCAGCTTGCCTTCTTCTATTCAGTTAATATATTAACGATGGGATGGCCAAG
>CAVYYW010000035.1:0-10343 GCA_963772845.1 uncultured Sporolactobacillaceae bacterium | reverse complement strand
GGATAATCTCGATTTATCCGCTGATGAGGCCACTAAAAAAGTCCCACGGTGTCATATTGCCTGTTGATTTCGCTCTTGGCTGCTCGCTTTCCACGGGCACGGCCACAATTCTCCCACAGTATAAAAAGGAACCGGAGTGAAAGCTTTTGTTTGGAAGATAATAGACAAACGAAGCCGAAAAAACATGTGAAATGTCCTTCATAAGGGTGATGAACGACCAAACGGGATCAAAAAGCAGGAGAAAGGGCGTTCATAAGGTGGATGAACGACCAAACGGGTCAAAAAACAGGAGAAAGGGCGTTCATAAGGCGGATGAACGACCAAACGGGGTCAAAAACAGGAGAAAGGGCGTTCATAAGGGCGATGAACGACCAAACGGGGGCGAAAAGCAGGAGAAAGGGCGTTCATAAGGGTGATGAACGACCAAACGGGGTCTAAAAGCAGGAGAAAAGGTGTTCATTTGGAAGATAATGGACAAGCGGACCCGGAAAAACAGGTGAAATGTCTTTCATAAGCACAATGAAGGACAAAGGCAATAGTCCAGTTGATGAAGGCAGAAGGTGTGAGCCTCCTCGAGAAGGCGTCCGCATTTTCTTCGTGCAGTGTTGATTCAAGGAGGCTATTTCAAAGTCTCGTGGGAAAAGCAACAGTTGAAAACCCCGCAGGACTCCTTAAGGAAGAGCGCCAATGTACGTCACGTCCAGGGACAACACTGATCCTACCCACATCCTGTGGGCATCAGGAGGCTCGCAGAACGCCCGTGGAAAGCAAACGGAAATCAACAGCTACCTTTACAACGGGCAGACTTTTTCAGGGGCCACCCTATTTAGAGAGATTTTTTTGGTTTCCAGAGGAAAAAGAAGCTTGTAGCTGGCAATGTGTCCAATCGATGGAAACCCTGCTGTGGCAACTTTTATATTTCTTTTGAATGACTGAATAAAAGTTCTTGTTCTCTGCGTGGATCAGATGATATAGTGATAGATGTTGCCTTGAGAAAAGGTTGTTTTCTCAAGAGAAAATAAGGGAAAGCTATTATTGGCTGCTGTCCGGATAGGGGGACTTCGATGTATAGAGGAAAGGTTTTATATAACGAAGCAAAAATTATTATGATTGTTATTATTGGGGCATTATTTAATGCTTCATCCCTGAATTTCTTTCTTATACCTGCCAAGGTTCTTGCCAGCGGTTTTACAGGGATAGCCCAGCTGATCTCAACTCTTCTTCAGGTCACGCCCTTGCATATAAGTACAGGTATTATCCTTCTGGTATTAAATATTCCTGTTGCTTATATTGGATGGAAGAAGGTAGGAAAACGTTTTACTCTATACAGTATTTTGAGTGTTGGCATTACGACGTTCTTTTTAACCGTTCTGCCCATTCATGCCTTTACCCATGATATTATTTTAAATGCGGTATTTGGCGGAGTGATTGGTGCAATTGGTGTGGGACTGACACTCAAGTTCGGTGCATCGACAGGCGGTATGGACATTGTAGCCATGATTCTCTCGCGGATGAGCGACAGACCGATCGGTATTTATTTCTTTACTTTAAATGGATTGATCGTGCTTTCTGCAGGGTTCTTCTTTGGCTGGCAGGAAGCTTTATATACCCTTGTTACGCTTTATGCAAGTTCTCGTGTCATTGATGCCATTCATACCCGCCATGCGAAATTGACCGCAATGATTGTAACAAGCAAAGGAAAAGAAATTCAGAAGGCGATACATGATGAAATGGTCAGAGGCATTACAAGGCTCCCTGCGAAAGGCGCCTACACTGAAAGCGATAAAGAGATGCTTATGATTGTTATTACACGCTATGAACTATATACCTTAGAGAAAATTATTAAATATGTGGATCCTGGAGCATTTACTAATATAGTTGAAACAGCAGGGATCTTTGGATTCTTTAGAAAAGAAGATTAACAGAGAACTGAACGGCATGTGAAAAGAAACCCCCATTCTAAAAGGCAGAATGGGGGTTTCTTTTATAAAAATCTTAGTGTTTTTCGAAAACCTCTTGAATTTTTGGAAGCAAGGCATCCCAGTCTGCTTCAAAGGTTTTGTTGACTGTAATAAAATCTTCGTAGCCAAAAATATTATCGACACCGTCCAGATCAAGAAGTTCAGAGGCAAGCGGATGATCGACTGAATCGCCTTTCTTTGCTGCAAGGCGTCCTTCAATGATCTTATTTGCTGCAGTAAACTTCATAGCATTCGGATTTGGTGTGCGGTCTACACGGATATCAATACTCATCCAATCTCTCCTTTTAAATGTTTGATTACGTATTCGTTATGACAAATTATGATGACACTGTTTCAGGTCACGCGTATAGATTTATTGTATACTAAATACTTAACAGAGGCGAGGACTGACCCTCCTGTTTAGAAAGTAAAACCATAACGTTTTGAAACAATTTCGTAAAAACCAAGTGATTGATAGATATGCTTGGTGACAGAATTATTGACGCCGGTTTCAAGTTCAATCGCTTTAATATCTTCGTGTTCAGCCCAGTGGATGATGTACAGAAGTATTTTTTTCCCTATGCCTTTGTTACGGAAACTGTTTTTTACATACAATTCATTTAGCCACAGGTACCGGGTTCCGATTCGTAAACTGATTCCGACATTCAGCAGAGCTAAGCCGAGCAGGGAACCATCTTCTTCTGCCAGTACAAGACGGGATTGAGAATCAGGTGCAATCGTCATATTAATGGCTTGCATGGCTTTCTCAAAAGAATCTTCAGTATGAGAAACTGAAATCTGCTGCATAAAAAGCTCAGCTGCCTTAATCTTAAGCTCTTCGGATGCTTCTTTGGTTAGGTGATAAATCTGCATCATGGCACTCTCCCTTCTTCAATGATAACCTTTAAGTTGTGCTGATTTTTAATTCAAAGCAAGGAGACTGATTGTTATGAACCCATTGAATGACGGAAAGAAAAAGAAAATCGCCTTTTCATGGAGCGGGGGCAAAGACAGTGCGCTCGGCCTTCTGTCTTTAATTCAAGAGGATCATATTCAATTGACATCTTTATTTACAACGCTAAGTTCTGAAGACAACCGTGTTCCATTCCATGAAATCACGCGATCGCTCTTAGAAGAACAGTTAAAGGCCATTGGACTCCCCTATGACATCGTAAGCATACCCCAGAGGTCTGACAACAAAACATATGAGTCGACACTCGCTTCTCTATTACGATTATACAGAAATAAAGGTATTTCGGAAATTGCCTTTGCAGATCTTTTTTTGGAAGATATACGAACTTACCGTGAAACACTCATGAAAAAAAACAACCTGATTGCCAGTTTCCCATTATGGGGAGCTGAAACATCACAGATTGCTTTAAATGTTATAAATAGTGGGATAAGGGCCGTCATCACGTGTGTAGACCAGACAAAGTTGTCTGCTGACTGGCTTGGGCGCGATTATGATGAGTCCTTCTTAAATGCGATGCCGAAAAATGTGGATCCCTGTGGAGAAAATGGAGAGTTTCATACCTTTGTTTACGACGCGCCTTTTTTCAAAAAGCGCATTCCATTTAAAAAGGAAAAACAAGTGACCACTTATGATGATCGCTTTGCCCATCTTGTCCTGAATTCAGATAACTAGGCAAGAACGAAAAGGTTTTCCAAATAGCGGGCAATCCCATCTTCTTCATTAGTCAAGGTTACATCATAGGCAATCTCTTTTATCGCGGGCGCTGCATTCCCCATTGCAATCCCTCGGCCGGCAAAGGCAATCATTTCTTTATCATTCATTTCATCGCCAAACGCAATAATGCGTTCAGGTGGCACGTTGAAATCTTCAGCGATCCGTTTCAGTCCTACCGCTTTATTTACATCGGGTCTGACAATTTCGACCATATGCCAAGGTGCTCCCCAGGAAAGCTGATTGACGGTATCCGCATGAAACCGATTCAGGTCATGAAGAAGGGCATCCACATTCTTTTCTTGAGGGTGAATCAGCATACAGGTAGGGTCTGTATGAAGGTTTTCTTTAATATTTCCCGTAATTATTTTAGGTTCACCAAGGGCAAACGCATTCAGAGCCTTTGGATCGGGATTTTTAATATAGACATCGTCTTTAATTTCAACCATTATATTTAACAGATCATAGGCCTCACAGGTTTGAATCAAATGGTGAACCGTATCAAGATCTAGTGGTGAATGATATACCCCCCAAGCCTCATTAAGCGGGTGATGCACATAAGCCCCATTAAAATTCACAATAGGCGTGGTCAGCTGAAGCTCCTTATAATAAGCTTTACTGGCACGGTATGGCCTGCCAGTTGCGATGACAACATGATGGCCCATTTCAATCATTTTAGCTAGAGCTGTTTTTGTCCGCAGAGAGATTGTTTTATTGTCCGTTAATAAAGAGCCGTCTAAATCCACAGCAATTAAATGTTTTTCCATTAGAGTCATCCTTTCAGCGCTTACTTAAACAGTACGTTTTTATCATCCTTAATGGCTGTTTTCGTAAAGATTGTTGTTATTTCACTATATACATGGAAACATTTTGTCGTTCGCAACATTTGGTTAGAAAAAACTACTTATTAGTATAGTTTATCCTAAAATTATCTTATCATAGAAAAAGTAGGGTAAGGTAATAGAAGAATAAACTTTACAGATGGCTTACAATAAATCAACAGCTTTTTTATATTGTACACAGGAGGACGCCATACATGATAACCATTGAAAATAAAGTCATGAATAACACACCTCTGCTATGGGTAGAATCGCGTGATATAGAGAATCACGCAGCCCCTCTTTTGATATTTTGGCATGGCTGGACAAGCATGAAAGAAAAAAATCTGCATTATGCATATAAGGCAGCTGAAAAAGGCTTTCGTGTTCTTCTGCCTGAAGCATCTGGTCATGGAGAGCGTTTGACAGAACTTTCGGAATTGGAGCGGAAAATTGGATTTTGGAAGGTCGTGCTCCAATCCATTCAGGAAACGGGAGAGCTTCTGAGTTTAATGAATAATGCTGGATTGACAGACGGAGAGCAGGTGATTACCGGCGGTACTTCAATGGGGGCAGTGATCACACTCGGAGCTTTAAAGGTTTATTCACATATAGATGCTGGTATCTCTTTAATGGGAAATCCTTTCTATAAGGAATTTGCTAAACAGCAGCTAGAGCACTACCGGCAGGCAGGAGTCAGTATTCCTTATTCGGCTAATGAGATAGAGGCTTTGCTGCAATCCCTTGATGATTATGATTTAGGAGATTATCCAGAAACGCTGAATGGCCGGCCCCTATTTTTCTGGCATGGAATGAAAGACAGTGAAGTTCCTTTTGAAGGGGCGTATAAGTTCTTTCAAGACAATAAAAACACTGCTGCTCTGACTTTTATTGAAGATCCTTCTGCTGGGCATAGTGTCACAAATACAGCAGCGACTCAAATGATTGACTGGCTCAGCCATGTTAAAAAACCGATTCATAAATAAGGAGAGCATACCAGATCTGTTAGCGGATCTGGTTTTTTTTGCCCGCTTGGTTCATTAATGCCTTCTGATTCAAGGTTATTCAGGATCCTCCCACAATAAGCATCAGGTTATACAACGTCTCTCTGATAGCACTGATAGAGAATATCCCCCCTCTGCTCACCACTTTTCTTTCTTGAAACCGATCTATAGGCAAAAGAAAGGAGGTGAAAGAAATGGCAAACGGAACAGTCTTTCAATCAACGTTTGTTTTAACTTTTGATGCAGGGATGGACGCCAAAGGAAAACCATCTGTAAAGCGAAAAAGCTTTCGGAACATTACAACACTTGCAACACAGGATCAGCTTTACCGGGTTGCTGCAGCTTTAGCTCCTTTACAGCAGCTGCCACTCGTTTCAGTTGAGCGGGATGATGCAATTGAAATTACCAATGCGTAAACACAGAAAAAAACAGGGAGGTCAATCTGAATGAAAACGTTGGAACTGATTTTTGAAAATGAGCAAGGTAAATCAGCCAGTATTGTATTGGATCAGCCGGTTGAGCCAGTTGATCCAGCTAAAATTAATGCAGCTATGTCAGCTATTGTTGAAGAGAATATTTTCACTTCTTCAGGCGGAAACTTTGTCAAAGCAAAAAGTGCCAGGATTGTTGAAAGAAATGTCACAGACATTGTTTTAAGTTAATGAGCAAACAAAAGGAGGGCTTCTGCTCTCCTTTTAATTTAGCTTAAATCAATAGAAAGGGGCAGAACGCATGAAAGAGTCAATGATGATGGTTCAAAATATTGGGTTTCCGATCGTTGTGACGCTGTATTTGCTTCACCGGATTGAACGCAAGCTGGACGAAGTGACCACGGCTATTCTCACGCTTCCTCAGACTTTGAGCAATCACCGGACGCCTTCACGCCAAAAAAACGCTGACTCAGAAGAAGCTTTTTATCAATGATTTGGCCATTCCACCCGGTTGGATGGAAAAGCGGTGCTATCTATATTATAATGAGATTAAAGAACGGAAAGGGGGATGATTAAATGTCCCAAAAATTATCAAGGGAACAGCTAATGGAAGCTCTTGAAGAAGTTATCGATCCAGAGCTTGGCATAGACATAGTCAACTTAGGCTTGGTGTACGATGCTGATATGGATGAAAAAGGTGAAGTGCTGGTAACAATGACCCTTACTGCAATGGGTTGCCCGCTTGCCGCGACGATCCAGCATGAAGTAAAGAATGCTTTTTCTGAGTTTGATGAAGTGACAGACGTCCAGGTGAATATTGTATGGAATCCACCATGGTCAAAAGATAACATGTCACGTTACGCAAAAATTGCATTAGGTATTTCATAAGTCAAAAGCACCCGAAAAGGGTGTTTTTGCTCATTTAAAAGGGTATGATCGTATAAGAAGAACCAATTTTTTTATGGAAAGCAGTGATTACATGCTCAAAAAACGTGAGCCTCTTCCTGTCAAAGACGCAGTAAGTAAAGTGCTGGAGGACGTCCAGCCGCTTGAAACGGAAGACGTTTTATTAGAAGCGTCCGATCATCGTTATCTTGCTGAAGATATTCTTGCAGATCAGGATGTTCCGGCATTTGATCGTTCACCATATGATGGCTTTGCTGTCATAAGCGCTGACACTGTTGACGCCTCCAGAGAAAACCCAGTGCGCCTCAAGGTTCTGGAAACCATTGGAGCAGGGTCAGTCGCTGATCATCCGCTTCATTCCGGGAATGTTTACCGAATCATGACCGGAGCCGCCATGCCTGAAGGGGCTGATGCCATTGTTATGCTCGAACTTGCTAAAGATATCAAGGATGACGATGGAAATGCGTACATAGAAATCACAAGGCCTTTCCCCTCAGGGCATAATATTTCCCGTCAAGGAGAAGACACCAAAAAAGGAACCGTAATGCTCAAAAAAGGCAGCTATATTACCCCTGGGGTCAAAGCAGTGCTAGCTACTTTCGGTTATTATAAAGTCTCTGTATATCGCCGGCCTGTTGTTGGCGTTATTGCGACAGGCTCTGAGCTCCTGGAGCCTTCAGAACCGCTTGTTCATGGTAAAATCAGAAACAGCAACGCTCCTATGATTCTGTCGATGATTAAAGAAGCAGGAGGCGTGCCTAAGTATCTTGGACAATTACAGGATGATCTTCCTTCAAGTATAGAAGCTGTAGAACAGGGACTTCAAGAAGTGGATATACTCATTACCACCGGTGGTGTTTCAGTAGGTGACTTTGATTTTCTGCCGGATATTTATCAGCATCTTAAAGCCGACGTATTATTTAATAAAGTAGCGATGCGGCCAGGGAGTGTGACGACGGTTGCTGCGTTAAAGAACAATCGGCGTCTCTTTGGTCTATCCGGGAATCCATCAGCTTGCTTTGTCGGGTTTTCTCTTTTTACCGGTCCCTATTTGAAAAAGCTGCAGGGCGCTTCATATCTGTTTAAAGATCAGGACGAAGCTATTCTTCAAGAAGACTTTCCTAAGCCTAATCCCTTTACGAGATTTGTCCGGTGTCGGGTCGAGCGTAAGAAGGGTACATGGCATGCCCTGCCGATCGGTCTGGATAAATCTAATGTGGTAACCTCGCTTGCTCTTGCCAATGCGCTTATGATTTTGCCGGGCGGGACACGAGGCTATCAATCCGGTGACAAAGTAGACGTTCTGCTTTTAAATGGAGAGGATCGTGAATATTTTTGGCGATGAAAATATGGCAGTTTGCCGGATATCATAACAGCGGCAAAACGACATTTTTGAAGGCATTAAATGAGCAGCTAAAGGCTAGCGGAATGGTAACTGCTGTGATGAAGCACCATGCTCATAAGGATGACAATGAAAATGCTATATTTAAAAAAGGAACAGACACTGGAAATCTTTGGGAATCCTCCCCTGATGCACTGACATATATAACTCCAGAACAGTCGGTTCATAGATCGCTTATCCCAGTCGATTTAAGTGAATGGGTCATGTTCTATCAAATGCTGAACAGGTTCGATGTTCTTTTAATAGAAGGATTTAAGAAAGCAGGCTATATGAAAGTGCTGTTTCACCGCTCTGAAGATGATGATCACCTGCTGTCTTCTCTTGAAAACATTCAGTGTGTGATAACGGCTGATTCTGTTGAACGGCTTCAACGCCTCACAGCGATTCCAGTTTTCAGCAGGCAGGATTCTCAGCAGGTTATTGATGATTTAATAAATCAAATGGGAGGAAAAAGGTGTGATAGAAAAGGCATTTGAAATCACAGAAAAACCCATAGACATTATGAATGTCTACCATAAAACCGTTCATGCAGATGCCGGCGCCGTAAATGTTTTTATAGGAACAGTCCGTGAACTTACAAAAGGCAAACGGACCCTCTATTTAGAATACGAAGCGTATATTCCGATGGCTGTTAAGCAACTAGAAAAAATAGGGGAAGAGATCAACGTACAATGGCCAGACGCTCGGGTCGCGATTACGCATCGGATCGGCACACTGGAGATCTCGGATATAGCAGTTGTGATCAGTGTAGCGACCCCCCATCGAAAAGCAAGTTTTGAGGCTTGCGAATATGCCATTGAGCGAATTAAAGATATTGTTCCGATTTGGAAAAAAGAACACTGGGAAAATGGTGATTCATGGATCGGAAATCAGAAGGAGACAGTGGATTACTCTGCTGATCCTCCGTTTAAAGGAGAGAACACATGATTACCGTATTATTATTTGCAGGACTAAAGGAACGGGCGGGAAAAGACAAAGTATACTTTGATGATTCGGCTCTAACCGTCAAGGAAATTAAAGACCGTCTAAGCGCAGAGATTAATGGACTTGACTACATGGAAGAATCCCTTGTAGCAGTGAATGAATCTTACGCATCTGATGAGCTCATTGTTTCAGCGAATGATGTTGTAGCTATTATTCCTCCTGTAAGCGGAGGATAATAGACGAGCTATGAAAAACCTGGCTGTTAGTTTCTCAGTCAGGTTTTTTTCGAGGATACTATAAATTAAATGAAAAATCGTTCATTTTCCACTGTACTTGAAATACCCTCTTTGGGACCACACCGCGTGAAGAAAATACGGATGCAATCCATTGAAAGCGGAAATACCCTCCGCAGGCGTTCAGCGAGCCTCCTCGACGCTCGTTTCTCGGGACCGCTATCTGGCCACTGAAAAAGTCCCTCGGTGTCGTCATGTCTGTTGATTTCACTCTAGGCTGCTCGCTTTCCACGGGCACGACCTCAGCTAACTTTTTTTTTCAGTGGCCACTCGTTTATTCCGAGGGATCTTGCCATCTCCACTTTTTTCCCCTTTTAAATATTCAATTAATGCAATTTAGGTTAAGTACGCTCGCCTTCTTCGGTTGTTTTGCAGATTTACTCGCCTGAACCATCGTCTCGAATTTGGAATCATTTTTACTTTTGAGCATAAACTTAATTTGGCACGTAAACAATATACGTTGGCACACAAAACTAGATTTCGAATCTCAAATCTTACCTTTGGTGCTTAAAACCTCTTCTAAGTGGCCGAGAACTCATTTTTTGTCTCTACATTAAAGCGGAAAGACGCTCACTTTGTATAAACTTTCAATCGTTGTAACAGCCGTCCATAAGATTGTTAATCGATCAATCTATTAAAAACATCCTTTTCCATGAATAAAGCGGATCGTCATAGCGATCCGCTAATTTTATCTTCTTTTTAAGTTGTATATAAACAGAACAGTCCTTTGGGGGACCTTTTCTCACAATATCTTGTTTCGGTTGCCAGTCCTTTAGATCCTTCGCTTTCCCTTCAGAGAAAATGAACTTTTCTTCGGAAAATCTTCAAGTTCCTACAAGAGACTAACCAGACAACCTTCCCTTTTCGTACCTCCACTGCCTGTCAGGACTGAGACGTGCGGCTACGCTTTACTGCCTATA
>CAVYYW010000034.1:0-87937 GCA_963772845.1 uncultured Sporolactobacillaceae bacterium | reverse complement strand
TGTGCCCGTAGGACCTGAAATAGCATCTTTGGAACCACCTCGCACGAAGAAAATGCGAAGCAATACATTGAAAGCGGAAATACCCTCGCTTTCCGCGGGCGATCCGCGATCCTCCTCGCATGGTCACTTCAAATTGCATGGTCAGACAACAAAGACTTGGATTGATGCGAAGGTGCGAGACTCCAACGGGACCAGCACGCGTCCGAAGATCCACTTTGACGCACCAAGAACCCACGACAGCCAAAGTTAGCTGAGGCCGTGCCCGTGGAAAGCGAGCAGCCTAAAGCGGAAATCAACTACGACGACAGTGCTATGTAATTAGCTGATGTCTGCGAAATATTTATAGCCAAAATAACTTTCAAAGGGAACCACCTGAAAAGAAACACGGCGATTGAAGCGAAGGGCTCGAGACTCCCACGGGATCAGCACGCGTCCGAAGATCCACTTTGGCGCAACAAGAACCCACGTCAAAGTTAGCTGAGGCCGTGGCCGTGGAAAGCGAGCAGCCAAAAGCGGAAATCAACTACGACGACAGTGCTATGTAATTAGCTGATGTCTGCGAAATATTTATAGCCAAAATAACTTTCAAAGGGAACCACCTGAAAAGAAACACGGCGATTGAAGCGAAGGGCTCGAGACTCCCACGGGATCAGCACGCGTCCGAAGATCCACTTTGGCGCACCAAGAACCCACGTCAAAGTTAGCTGAGGCCGTGCCCGTGGAAAGCGAGCAGCCAAAAGCGGAAATCAGCAATTACGAGGACACCGAGGGCCTTTATCAGTAGCTTCCAATTTGGAAGAGGTTGGGGGTTATAGATTACCTATTTAATTACGAAATTGATTCACTTTGAACTTTTTTATTTAACGTTCAGTCTTTTACTAATCAACCGAAAAGATTTAAAGGAGTTTTTTAAATGAATGCATTTGACACCAGCGTCTATCATATGATTAACGGCTTAAGCGGCCACATTAGATGGCTAGATGCCACCCTTGGATTTATCGCTCATTTTGGTCTTGAAATGTACATGGGAATGTTCATCATTGCCTGGCTGACATTGCCGCGCTCCAAACCCGCGGACCGCAACGCTCTTATTATTGCAGTCTTTTCAGGCGTCCTTGCGCTTATAATAAACTTTATTATTGCACACTTTTGGTACAGGGCTCGTCCTTTTGTTTCGCTTCACCAAGGTCAGTTTAATCAGTTGATCCCCCATGCTGCAGATTCTTCTTTCCCAAGCGATCATACTTCCGGGAGCTTTGCTTTTGCCTCTGGCGTATGGGGCTATAATAAGCTGATTAGTTACTCATTTACAATTTTCGCCATTCTTGTGATGTTCTCGAGAGTGTATGCTGGCGTGCACTGGCCGACAGATGTTATCGCAGGTATGGTTATCGGTATAATATCTGGCCAGATTGTTAAGCGGTTTTCACATTTGTTCATGCCCCTGACAAAAGTCGGACTGAAAATTTTCAAGCTTGAGCCTAAGACGAATGATCGGGTTAATCAGAGAATGCGGGGATAAAGTGCCAGGATTGTTGGACAAGTCTACTAAAAGTTGTCTTTGCTGAGTGAAAGTTTCTGTAAAAGAGCCACTTTTTCTAAATATTAACAAGGGAGCGCCGGATTTCCGGTGCTCCCTTGTTAAACCCTTCTCATTAGTCGATAAGCACGCAGCATTGACGTACAACCTACCCTAACAAGTATTTATTCTGTTGAAATTATTTTATCTTTTAGACTGATGTGAAAGAGAACGCCATAAATAAAAGGTTGCATAGGCTTCCCAGCCGGTCCAGTTCTTAGAAATATGTCTAATATCACTTGCTGAAGGCTTCTTATCAAGCCCCATTTGAATTTTCAACGCATTTTGGAGTCCAATATCTGCAATCGGAAAGGCTGAAGGGTCACCCAGACATTTCATCATGACATAATCAGCAGTCCACTCCCCAACACCCCTAATTTTAAGCAGGCGCTCTTTTGCCTCTTCTAAACCAGTAGTCAGTAAATCAAATTTCGTTAGTTCCCCCTTACCCATTAACGTTGCAATGCCAATCACATACTCTGCTTTTCTCGTCGTGAATTGAAGGTCGGTCAGATCCGCCACGTCAAGGCCTGAAATTTTTTCAAAAGAAGGATGGAGCCAGTATGTGTCACCTTCAAAAATGATTGACTCACCAAATGTTTCAACAAACCTCTTTTTTAACGTATAAGCAAACGTAAGATTGATCTGCTGACCAATTACTGCCCAGCTTAATGCTTCGAATAAATCAGGAATGCCAATAATTCTCAAGCCATAATGCTGATCTGCCAGTTTTGCTAAAATTGGATCGAGACCCGCTAACCGGTAGAAGGGTCCGAGATCACGATTAAGATCGAATAGTTGACGTAAATATTCAGCCGCTTTAATTTTCCCAGATTCCTTTAATTGATTTAGCGGAAAAGCTATTCTAAGTTTATTGCCACTGACCCAGGCTCTGAGTAACACCGGCTTACCGTCAATTTCAATTAATTTTAAAAAGACGTTTTCCTTAATATTATGTAAACATTCCTGTGCAGATCTGCTTAGAAAACCAAGGCATTCTGAAAAACTGAATGGAGCAGGCAGATCAATTTCCACCTCTCCATTATGATTAATTGACGCTACCGTTGACTTGTCCGTTTTGTCATTAAACTGCTTCAAGCGTTTCACTCACCTTTTTAAATTGAGGCTTTCATAACGGGATTGCTTATCTTTGTTATTATACATAAAAAAATCCCCGCTGAAACGTGTTCAGCGGGGTTTCTCACGAGGAGAACTTTTACATTTAATAGATTGCAAGAGAAAATCATGATGACAATGGGTTCTCAAGCTTGTATCCAAGCCCTCGAACGGTTTTTATATAAAGAGGCTCTTTGGTGTTCGCCTCGATTTTTTCTCTCAAATGACTGATATGAACATCGACAATCCTTGTGTCGCCGGAGAAGTCAAACTGCCAGATCGCATTCAGGAGCTGCTCCCGAGTTAAGACGCGGCTTTTATGGTTAGCAAGATACACCAGAAGTTCGAATTCCTTCGGGGTGATCTCGATTCTTTTCGACCGGACCATGACCTCAAACTTTTCCGGATAGATTACGAGTTCACCAACCTTAATCGGGTCGGATTCCTTCATCATGACAGGGTGATCAAAATGCTGAACACGGCGGAGAATGCTCTTGACTCTGGCTGTTAACTCCCGTGGACTGAAAGGCTTCGTCATATAGTCATCCGCTCCGAGCTCCAGACCTAGTACTTTATCAAGCTCATCATCGCGGGCAGTGACCATGATAATAGGAATTCCCGAGCGCTTCTGCCGCAAATGCCGGCAGACCTCCAACCCATCCATTCCAGGGAGCATAAGATCCAGTATAATGAGGTCAGGCGTCGTTTCTTCTGCCTTTTCTATTGCTTGTGGCCCATCATTTGCTGTTAGTACACGAAAGCCTGCTTTTGAAAGATTATACTCGATTAAGGTGACGATTGATTCTTCATCATCAACAACCAAAATGCGCTCATTCATCTCTGTGCCCTCCGTTTTGTCAGCAGATTTTAATTGGATTAGCCGAACCGTCCTGTAATGTAGTCATTTGTTCTTTGGCTGTCAGGGCTTGAGAACATTTTCTCTGTATCCCCGTATTCCACTACTTCTCCCTGGAAGAAAAAGGCGGTTTGGTCAGAGATACGTGCTGCCTGCTGCATATTATGGGTCACAATAACGATTGTGTATTCTTCTTTTAGTTTTAACAAAAGATCTTCAATTTTAGCATTCGAAACCGGGTCGAGCGCAGAAGATGGTTCATCAAGAAGCAGCACTTTTGGTTTCAAGGCAAGCGCCCGGGCAATGCAGAGACGCTGCTGCTGTCCACCGGACAACGAAAGAGCGGAACTCTGCAGTCTGTCTTTTACTTCGTCCCACAAGGCTGCCTGTTTCAAGCTGTCTTCAACGATCGCATCAAGTTTTTTCTTGCTTCGGATACCAGCAAAACGTAAGGAAAGAACAATATTTTCATAAATCGATTTAGGAAATGGGTTCGGACGCTGAAAAACCATTCCAATTTCTTTACGAAGCTGAACAACATCGACCTTTTTGTTTAGCAAATTAACTTGTTCGTAATTAATTTCACCAACACATTTTGCTCCGTCAATCATGTCGTTCATTCTATTAATGGTTCTTAAAAACGTCGATTTCCCACACCCTGATGGACCGATAAGAGCTGTTATTGATTTTTTGCTGATTGGCATGGTCACGTTTTTCACCGCATGGGTTTCACCGTAATAAACGTCGAGATCTTTTACTTCCAAAATAACATCTTGTTCTTTCTTTGCTTTATCTATAGGTCGATCTTTTACTTGTACCATCATCGTTAGTTCCTCCTTTTATTTTCCGTTCATTTTTCGTGTCATGATTCTGCCAAGTAAACGAGCTGACAAGTTAAACAGTAAAATACAGAACACAAGAATCGCTGCCGCACCACTCGCCACCTGGGTAACATCCGGAATAATTCCAAAAGAGTTAACAGACCAGATATGAACAGACAGTGTCTCTGCAGAACGGAAAATGTTCAGCGGGGAATTTGAAGCCATTGGATTCCAGTTTGTAAAATCCAGATTTGGTGTTGAGAGACCGGCTGTAAATAATAGAGCTGCTGATTCGCCAAACACACGTCCGGCTGAAAGAATCACGCCTGTTAATATTCCAGAAAATGCTGCCGGGACAAGAACTTTTTTAATGGTATGCCAATGCGTCATTCCAAGAGCAAGGCTTGCGTCCCTTTGTTCTTTTGGAACAGCACGCAATGCATCCTCGCTGACTCTTACGATGACCGGCAGGTTGAAGACCGTTAATGCCAGTGCACCGGAGAGAATTGAATAATGCCAGTGGAAATATGTGACGAAAACAAGCAAGCCGAACAATCCGACGACAATAGAAGGCAGTGAGGCCAAAACCTCAACACATGAACGGATAAAAGCTGTGAATCGCGTTGGTCTTGCATATTCAGAAAGGTATACACCACCTGCAATACCTAGCGGAACGGTAAAGATCATTGTGACAATCAGGACATAAATGGAATTCCATAACTGGTCTACGATCCCGCCTCCAGCCTGAAAAGAACTTGAGTGAGAAGTTAAAAAGGACCAACTGATAAACGAGACCCCTTTCCACATGATATAACCAAGCAGAAAGATGAGTATTAGCGCCATGAGCGCTGCACAGGCTGAGAGCAGAACGGTTGCAATTCGATTCGATGTACGACTGTTCATGCGGCATGCCTCCTTTTTGAGATAAGCCGTATTAGAATAATGAAGACATAAGACATGATGAGCAGGATTAATCCAAGTGACCAAAGGATGTCGTTCAATGTGCTTCCTTTAGCCGTTTCACCCATACTCAATGTAATAATTGTTGTTAAAGTTGATGAAGGTTCAACCAGTGAATGTGGCAGAGCTTTTGCGTTCCCAATAACCATCTGAATCGCTAAGGCTTCACCAAAAGCACGTGCCATACCCAAAACAATAGCTGTTAGAAGTGAAGGCAATGCTGCCGGAATAACCACTTTATAAATGGTTTGCCATCTTGTCGCACCCAGCGCGTAAGAGGCCTGCCTCAGGTCTCCCGGAACAGCTTTAATAGCATCCGCGGCAATACTTGTCACAGTAGGAAGAATCATGATTCCAACGACCACTGCACCAGCAAGAATACCAAATCCCATTCCGCCGACGTGATCCCTTATAAAAGGCACTATAACAACTAAGCCAATAAAACCGTAAACAACGGACGGAATGCCAACCAGAATTTCTATAATCGGCTGGATGACTTTCTGTCCCCATTTCTTTGCAATTTCTGTCATGAAAATAGCGCTTCCGATACCAATTGGTGCAGCTACTAGTGCAGCCATAACCGTTACAAGAAAGCTTCCGATAATAAATGCCAATGCACCAAAGCTTGCATTTTTACCAGTCGGATCCCAATGCGTACTCGTTAAAAAGTGAATCGGGTTTACTCCGTCCACTATGAAGGATCTCAAGCCTTGAATCGTCAAAAACAATGTAATAGAAATCGTCGCCAGCATAATAATAAAAGCACTGACAAAAATCAGAGTCTTTCCTCTGAGCTCACCATTCTTATTGAAAGCGTTGCTGAGCGTTTTAGACGATTTTACAAGCCGCTTTTCAGCTGAAGGCTTGTTATTCACCGAGTTCTGCCCGTCTTCGAGCTTCTCTCTCGTCATCATGATGCCTCAATCCTCTCTTAAAAACTAATAAATGTAAAAGTTTATCTTTTATCTCTCTATTTTTTATAATTTGTATTAATTAGGATGTGTTTTAAAAATTGAGACAGAGATAAACGGTTAACGTTTATCCCTGACCCACTTTTATTCAGTTAGAATTACTTCTTTGTTTGATTGCCTTTAGCATCTTTTTGAACTTGCATTTTTGATACGGAGATATAGCCTTGTGCAGGAACAAGTTTGCTTTGAACCATGTTTGCAGTCATGAAATCAAGAAATGCTTTTGTTGCTTTGTTAGGTGTTCCCTTTGTATACATGTGCTCATATGCCCACACTGGGAATTTTCCGTTTGTAATATTTTCTTCAGTAGGTTTTACACCATCAATGCTAAGTTTAACCATTTTGCTGTTGTCTTTATCAAAGTAAGAGAATGCTTCGTAACCGATTGCGCCTTTAGTATCTTGAATGATTTTTTTAACCGTGTTTGATGAATCTTGTGTAATGCCATCTGCTGGTTTTTTATTATCAAGACCGAATTGATCGAATGTTGCACGTGTACCTGAACCATCTGGGCGATTAACTAATTTAATTGGTACATCATTACCGCCAACTTGCTTCCAGTTTGTTACTTTGCCTGTAAATACTTTTTGAAGCTGGTCTTTAGAAAGGTTTTTTACGCCAGCGTCAGGGTTAACTGCTGCTGTCATTCCTACAACTGCTACTTTATGGTCAGTCAGCTTGCTTGCATCAATACCGTCTTTTGCTTCTGCGAACATATCAGACATCCCAATGTTGAATGTGCCTTTAGAAACAGAAGAAAGGCCAGTACCGCTTCCGCCGCCTTGTACTTGAATTTGAACGTTAGGGTTTTTTTTCATAAATTCTTGAGCTGCTGCTGCTGCTAGTGGCTGAAGTGCAGTGGAGCCACCCACGATAACTTGTCCAGAAAGATCTTGATTGCTGCTTGAGCCTGAATCACTCTTGCTACCAGAACCTGAATTGTTAGAGCTGGAATTGTTGCTTGACCCACATGCTGTTGTGAAGATCATAATGATTGCAAGGACTCCGATGAGTAATAAGCTTTTTTTCTTCAAGAAATTTCCCCCTTAGGAATTGTTGTTGTTTTTGTCTTACATGTGTAAGTCTATAGTCTTATTGTTTAGCTTGTTTAAACCAAGTGTTAAGGGTTTGTAAAGATTGCCGGCTTGATCTCACAAGGTTTCTTTCATTTCCAGCGATCCAACGACGCCTTTTACAGGTAAAAAGCCATAGCTGAAATGGCCTTATTAACATTGATCACTCCCTGAATAATTGTTAAAAGACACTTTTAGAGTCCCCAGCTGGAAAATTAAAATTCTTATATTTGATAAAAAGGATATTGTCCTATGGCTAACGCAAACCAAGCTTTCTTTAACTCTTCTAATGGGCATTATCTGTCCACAAATACATTGATTGTAGCGAAAGGTGCGCGACTCCTCGAAAATGCTTTGCATTTTCTTCGTACGTTGTGGATTTAAAGATCCTTTTTCAAGTCCCGCAGGTTTAATTATAGCCGCTGAAAATGTCTATTTAGAGGCGTTTCCTCGTTTACTCGACTGTGGTAAATTTGATGTGCCAGGTGTTCAGTTGATGGCCACCGAACATCTATAGCCGCAAATAAGTTGGTTGAAGCGGGAGGGTGCAAGACTCCTCGAAAATGTGCATGCCTAGAATTAAAAGCCAGAAATACCCGAGACTCCTCGAAAATGCGGATGCCCAGAGTTGAAAGCTAGAAATATCCGAGACTCCTCGAAAATGTGCATGCCTAGAATTGAAAGCCAGAAATACCCGAGACTCCTCGAACATGCGGATGCCCAGAGTTGAAAGCTAGAAATATCCGAGACTCCTCGAAAATGTGCATGCCTAGAATTGAAAGCCAAAAATACCCGAGACTCCTCGAAAATGCTTTGCATTTTCATCGTGCGGTGTGAATTCCAGGATGTTGTTTCAAGTCCTGCGGAATCAGCACGCGTCCGAAGATCCACTTTGGCAAACATGAGACCACGCCAAAGTTAGCTGAGGCCGTGCCCGCGGAAAGCGAGGGTATTTCCGCTTTCAATGGAGTGGCTACCGCATTTTCTTCGTGCGATGTGGATTCAAGGTTGTTGTTTCAAGTCCTGCGGAATCAGCACGCTTCCGAAGATCCACTTTGGCGAACAATGAGACCACGCCAAAGTTAGCTGAGGACGTGCCCGCGGAAAGCAAGGGTTTTTCCGCTTTCAATGGGTGGCTACCGCATTTTCTTCATACGGTGTGGAATTGAGATGCTATTCAAGTATCATTGTGTTTTCCCAATATAAAAACCCTCATCTCCTATTCGAAGATGAGGGTTAAAAGTGTGTTCAACTATTATTTTTTATTTTGTAACGTTTACCTGGCCAGTAGGCGAACCGGCCAAGAACGGTTGTAATCGCCGGGACAAGAAGGGGTCTGACGATGAATGTATCGAGCAGAACACCAATGGCAGTGACGATACCGAACTGCAGTAAAACCTGAATCGGAAGTGTTGCAAGAACAGCAAAGGTTCCTGCCAAAATTAAACCTGCGGATGTGATAACACTGCTCGTTTCACTAACCCCTTTACTAATCGCTCGTTTTAATGAGAAGCTTTCGCGATTCTTCCAAATGCTTGAGATCATGAAGATGTTGTAGTCTTCACCTAGAGCAACTAGGAACACGAAGGAATAAAGGGGAATTAACCCCTGAATGGCTGTAACACCCATAGTCTGGTGAAGAACCAGCCATCCGGTACCTAGCGCCGAAAAATAGGAAAGGAGTACCGTGAGAATCAGATAAACCATAGCAATGACTGATCTTAGATAGATAAGAAGAAGTAAAGCTATGACTGCAATGACGACCGGAACAATAATTTTAGCATCCCTGTTTGTCACCTGCTGGGTGTCATACAAGTTTGACGTTTCACCGCCTACCCAATAGTGCTTACCAGCCTTCTTCACGTGTGAATCCGCTAAGGACGATTTAACTGCCGCTTTTATCTCAGGTATTCGCTTCATTGCTTTAGGAGTATACGGATTTTGGTCTAGAAGCACACTGTACGAATAATACTGTTTATTTTTCTTGCTTTGCTTTGGATCAGATACACTTTTCACAAAAGAAAGTCCTTCAAGGTCCTGCTTAACCTTAAGATTTTCCCCTTCTGAATTAACAATGACCTGGACGGGTGCTAATTCACCTGGGGCGAAGTGGTCAGAAATGATTGTAAAACCTTCTCTTGAGGGTATATCCTTCGGAAACGATTCGAGTAAGTCATAAGTATATTGTATTTTCGTTGAAAAGGTAGCAAGAGTCCCTAGTATAATGACTGTGGCTATAATTACTGTCCATGGCCTCCTTGTTACAAATTGACCAAGATATCGACTAAGCGGGCCATGAGCCTTGCGTTGTTTAACCGGTTTGTTTTTCTTTTGAGATCGTTCTTCCGTCATCGCCTTTGTTCTTGGAACGAAAGGGAAGAATGAAGCTCTTCCTAAGATGGCTAAAATAGCTGGTAAAAGCGTTAATGCTGCGATTCCCATGATTAAAACTGCCAGACTAAATGGAACAGCAAACCGGTGGTAGGAACCGAATTTGGCAAGCAGCAAGGTAACAAGACCGAGTACAACGGTTAATGCACTCATTAAAATCGCTCCTCCGGAATGTCGCAGTGCGGATTGTAGCGCTTTCGTCTTATCTGCCTCTTCAAGCAGGCTTTCCCGGTACTTGGAAACTAAAAATAAACAATAATCCGTACCCGCCCCGAACAGCAGTACCGTCATAATCGAAACAGCCTGAGAATCAACGACAATCCAGCCTTTATCGCCTAGGAAACCTAGGATAGGACTAATGACGCCGTATGCGAAGCCGACCCCTATTAAAGGAACCACGGCAAGAACCGGTGAACGGTATAGTAGAATCAATAGAATTAAGACAAGCAAGGTGGTTGAAATTAACAAGGTTACATCCGCTTTGCTGAAAAGAGACGCTGCATCGGTCTGAATGCCGACCGGCCCTGTCAATCGGACATGAAGACCGCTGCTTTTCAGCTTATCTTTAAGCACGGATGATGATGTGAGGTTTGTTAATTTACTTTTTACACTGTCGACATCTGTTTGAAAAACATCTGCACCAGCGGTTTTCTTAATGAAGACCGGGGTGATAATTGATTCGCCATCCTTTGAAGCTGACGATTTTAAGGCTTGCGGCGGCATTTTCCCAAAAGGCGGCAATGTGTCCTGGGCTTTGATCGGATCGTTATTCAAATCTTTATAAAGTTTCTGGATAACGGCATAGTCTTGATCTGTCAGGCCACCGTCACGGTACCAGGCCAGCAGCAGTGGAACACCTGTGTCACTGGGGAACTGTTTTTTTGCGATGGCATCAGCCTTCACGCTCATCGCACTGTTGGGAAGCTGGGCTGCTGAATTATCTTCCACTTTGTTAACGCTTGGCAACGAGAACGACAAGATAACTGTAATAAGAATCCATATGAGTAAGGTAATCCATCTTCCCTTTTTGCTCGTTGTGCGATTGATTAGCTGCTTAAAAAATGTCATGCGGGTTACCTCCCTTTTCAATAATACTATCCTCTACTGACAGCTTTGCGGGCACTCATCACTGCAAAAGTAATGGTAATGATACAAATGACAGCGACCGCAATAAAACCTTTAATCAATGGGGCGCTGACCCACCCATCGATTAATACAGCTCTCATTCCCTCAAAAATGTATGTTGTGGGATTAACCAGTGCAACAGCCTTTAACCAGCTTGAACTGATCAGATCATAAGGAACGAAGGTTGTGCTTAAGAATAATAATGGGAAGAAAATAAACGTCCCGGCTTGAGCAGCCTGAGCATTCTTTGTGCGAAGTGCAATTCCCACAGAGTATCCAGCGAAGGCAAGACCCCATCCAACCGCAAGAAGCAATAGTATGATCGCCCCGCCAAATCCAGCCTTAATATTCAACCCCATTGCTAATGCAATTAATAGAATCAAAAGGGTTTGAACCAGGAGCTGCAGCATGCCTGCAATAATTGGGCCGAGTACGATAGCCAGACGTGAAGCGGGCGTTAAGAGCAGCCTGGAGAAATAACCGCTTTCTAAATCGGCAACCAAAGACTGGCCTGTGCCTCCTGCTCCACCGATTGCAGACGATACAACAGCTACAGGAAGTATAAATGCGAGATAACTGGCGCCATTAAACGCTGGGAGCGAAGCGATGCCGCTTAGGCCTGCCTGATAAACAAACAGAAAAAACAGACTGATCATTAAATTAGGAATGAACGTAAAAGGATTTCTGAGCGTCGTAACCACACTTCTTTTTGTAAAAAGCCAGGTGTGAAGAAAAAATATGCTCATCTTTGTCTCTCTCCTTCATCGCTTTTTGCAAACATCGTTCCTGTTACTTGAATAAAAACATCATCCAAGCTTGGTTTTGAAACATTTAGTTCCAGCATCATCAATCCCGTTTCGTCAAGCCCTCTTATTAATTCTGGAAGTCGACTGGTAGCCTCTTTAATATACAATTTCACTTCGTTTCCTTCACAGATAACATCATGCGTTCTCTCAACCAGTTGATGCTTTGCTTGTTCCGCTTCTTCTGATGAGGAAAATACCATTTGTACAACATCCTGGCCAACTTTGTTTTTCAAATCATTCGGTGTACCGGAAACAGCAATTTCTCCGTTATTAATAATTGAAATCTGATCGGCAAGCTGATCGGCTTCTTCTAAATATTGTGTGGTGAGAAAAATGGTTGTGCCAAGTTCCTTATTAAGGTTTCTTATCTCCTCCCAGATTATTTTCCGGTTGACCGGATCAAGGCCGGTCGTTGGTTCATCAAGAAAAAGAATTTTAGGGCGCTGGACGAGGGTTAAAGCCAGATCAAGTCTTCTTCGCATCCCTCCAGAATATTTCCCGCATGGCCGGTCGGCATCCTCTGTTAAATCCACAAGCTTTAAGAGTTCTTCCGCTCGATTTCTTGCTTCTTTTCTTTTATAGCCGAATAATCTTGCCTGAAGTTCCAACAGTTCACGTCCTTTTAATGCAGGATCAATTCCTGTCTCCTGCAAGGCCACACCGATTTCTCTTCTAATCTTTTCGGGACTGGCTGACACATCATACCCCGCAACTTTAACCTCGCCTGACGTTGGATTAAGGAGAGTGGTGATCATCTGAATCGTTGTCGACTTACCTGCTCCATTAGGTCCTAGAAATGCAAAGAACTCACCCTCATTGACTTGAAAGGAAATGTCGTTTACAGCTTTAATGTCATTTTTAAACGTCTTGGAGAGGTTCTTTACTTCAATGATTGCACCCACATTTATTGCCTCCCTATAGTATAGTCTCTTAATTATATATACTGGTTAGTATATTATTCAAGTTTTAACATTCAACGAGTGATTTTTGCTGTGATATAATTAAAATGACCTTTTATAAAAGGAGAAAATCCCATGAATAATTCAAGCCGCCGCCCACCTGGCCGGCCAAAAACCACGCCGTCTGACCGACGGACTGACCAACAGATTCTTCATACAGCCATTCGTTTATTCTTGAATAAAGGGTATCAAAAGGTTTCCGTTGATGATATTTCTAAAGCATGCGGCGTAACTAAAGCAACCGTTTACTATTATTATAATTCAAAATCCGTGCTGTTTACGGAGGCCATGATGGCTATGATGGACAGAGTCCGGGCCCAAACTGCCTCGATGCTTAAAGCTGATAAACCATTGAAGGAAAGATTATATGATGTGGCCGAGGGACATTTAAAAGCAACGACCTCTTTTGATATGGAAGGGTTTATAAGGGAAACAAAAACGAATCTGTCTTCTGAGCAGACAAAAAAAATGAAGGAAGCGGAAGAAAGAATGTACGAGGCGATTGCTGAAGCTCTGCAGCAAGCAATGGACGACGGTTTAATACAAGAAACGTCTGCTATTTTTGCTGCACACGCTTATGTCGCTGTCCTGAATGTTGGTCATTACCAGTTAAAAGACGGTAGCCATCTTTTCGATTCACCAGAAGAAGCCGCCCGGCACATTGTGAATTTCTACTGGAACGGCTTAACGCATTAGAACTATGCGTGGTGAAGATATGTTTCTGATAATAGCTGAAAAATTGTCTGAACAGCATGATAAGCTGCACGTTTGCGCTGCGTTTTCTCCATTTGGAAAATCATTTGCTTTCTTAGAGGCTGGTCTTCAACAAGACGGGCGAGCCTTTCAACAAGCTCTTGTTCATCTCTTGCTACCAAAGCCGTTTTGCTTTTTAATAAAAACTGAGAATTATCTCGTTCCTGCCCGCCAATTGATCGGAAAATAATAAGCGGGAGGCACATGGTCAATGCTTCAGAAATAGTTAGACCTCCGGCTTTTGTGATCATAACATCGGAAACAGCCATCAGTTCCTCTATATCCTGAACATACCCTTTAACATGAACGATGTGCTTTGAACGTTTTTTCTCCTTTATCATCTGCTCATACAAATTATAGTTATGGCCGCATATACAAATAATCTGAAGCTGTCCCGGAATATTTTCCAGCGTATCTAGAATGGATGCCCCACTGCCGATAATCCCCTGGCCTCCTCCGGAAATGAGTACCGTTCGAAGATGAGAAGAAAGACCATGCCTTTTTCTTAACTTATCTTTATCAAATACCTGCGAGAACTTTAAATCAATCGGCACACCTGTTACGGAAATATGGTGCTTTTCTACCCCATAGTTCAGCATTTCTTCTTTAACTTCTTGTGAACCGACTAGGTAATGGTCAATTTCTGAATGCAGCCAGTAATTATGGACAGAGTAATCCGTAATAGCCGCAATAACTGGAACATTAATAAAGTGATACTTTTTCAGAAGAGCAGCCATCCCACATGAGACAGGACAGGTGCAAATGATGGCAGCTGGGGCCAAGTTCGTTATCCATTGTCCAAGTCTTTTCAACCCAAGTCCGCTCATTTTTTTAAAAAACTGTGACATTGAATTGGGTTCTTTTGTTTTCTGATACAGGAAATGATAGACATTCGGAAAACGTTTGACGCCAAACAAATAAATTTGCTTGCTCATATGATCAATTTTAGGATGTGTTAAGGCTTGAGGATCTTTAATATACACATCATAATGAGGATAAATTTGCAAAATCATTTTTTTTATGGCTAATGCTGCCTGATGATGTCCTTCACCGTATCTCCCAGACAGAATTAATAGAGATTGCTTGGATCGATTAAGCATATTATTTGCCTCCGCTCTGTTGCGTGATGTTCATAATTAAAGACTATGGTAAAAAGCAAAAGGTTCATGTAACATAAAATAAAAATTGTGTAAAAAAATACATTGAACTTTTTTCATTTCTTTATCGTCTTTATATATACACGGTGCTTAAAGAGCGGACTAATACGCTTCACACGATGTGTGCCTTGGCGAGTCAGGGGCTGAAATTAATTGAATCTGGAATTGCACCAACTCATTCAGGAAGCTCAAAAGGGAGACCAACAGAGCTTTTCGCAGCTTGTTCATCAATACAAAGGACATGTCTACAGACAGGCCTATGCAATGGTAAACGATAAAATGGAGGCGGAAGATATTGCTCAGGAAGCTTTCATTAAAGCCTATTACTCCCTTCATAAGCTGGAAAACACGTACGCTTTTGTATCTTGGCTGACACGCATTGTATCAAATGTGTGCTACGATCACCTTCAAAAGCTTAGTAAGAGAAAGACGGTAAGTATTGAACAGCCGTTGGAGGACCATCACTCACCTATTGAGGCAACGTCGTTAAAGCTCTCAATACGTGAAGCCCTTCAACACTTATCTCTGGAACATCGGTCTGTCATTATTTTGCGGGATATTCAGGGCTTTTCTTATCATGAAATATCCGAAATCCTGAAAGTGCCGCTTGGAACTGTTAAGTCACGAATTAATGCTGCCAGAACGGACTTGAAAAATGAGCTTTTAAGAGGTGAAGAACATGAATGAACCGCACGTAGCTGCATTTATTTCATCTTATTTGGATAACGAACTGGATACGGAAACGAAGCAGAAAGTTGAATCTCACATTTTCACTTGCAGAACATGTCTTAAGGACTATGAGGACTTGCTGATGGTAAAGGTACAGCTGGGTCAGTCATATTCCGACACAGAGCCTTCCAGCAATTTAGAGAACCAGGTTATGGCAGCTATTGGAACCGGGCAGACGCAAGCTCAAAAGTCTACAAGAGCATTACCATTCCTTGCTCCTGCCTTTCTGGTTATTGGAATGGTGATCTTGGCATTTGCGTTTCCTCCCTCAATTTGGGTCATGGTTTAACTTCATGTCCGCATTCTTTACGATCAGCTTGAGTATTGCTCATGCAGCCACTCTTATTCTTAATAAATTGCCAATCGTAATGACGGTGATTCTGGCTTTGTTAATTCTCGTTATTCTAGCAGCAATCTGGTCAATCATTAAGCTTCTGCCTGCGCGGTCGTTATTTGAAGAAGAATCAAATCCATCAATCCGCTAGGCAAAGATGAGGAAGTGACACATGAATAGAATGCGTTCCATAATAGGACTATTTATCGTCTTAACCCTAATTATTTGTACTGTTAAACCGGTTTTTGCTAAGGATCGCAACGTAATTGACGACGAGCCAATCGTTATCCAGACTGGACAAACGATTGATAATGTTGTTTCATTCGGACATAAAACCGTTGTAAACGGCCACGTTAGCGATGCTGTTATTGTGTTAAATGGCGATCTGAATCTTGGCAGGTCTTCAAAAGTAAGAGGACTTGTCTTAGTTATCGGCGGGCACGTCCATCAAGCCACCGGCGCGCATATCGGCGCTGAAGTTTACTCATTTTCATTTACCAACGACCGTTACAACAGTTTTATTATCGCTGGGCTGCTGTTGCTTGCCATTTGGACGATTTCACTGGCACTGAGCCTGTTTTTAATTATATTATCTGTTGTCACTGGACTTCTTTTGAGAAAAAGGCTGTTAACTTTTACTGCACCAATTAAGCTGGCCTACGGTAAGTTACTTGTGATCGGTGCTTTAACAAGCATTGTTCTTACTGCCTTAGTCCTTGTCTTAACGTTTACCATTATTGGTATTCCGTTAGCGATCATTCTATGTATTATTCCACTGGTCTTTTTCTTTATCGGCCTTTCAGCTCTAAGTGAACTGCTGGGTAAAGCGATCATTAAGACGGAACATTCACAGGGGTGGCTGCAGAAATTATGCGGAGCTGCGATATTAATAGCAGGCATGAACATTCCGTTTATCGGAATCTTCGTATGGCTTGGTATGCTCTGGCTTTCAACAGGACTTATGACGATGTGGTTTTACGATAAATTAAAAAAAAGAACAAAAACCAAACGTGTTAAAACAAAAAATGAGCCTTTTGACTGATACAGTCAAAGGGCTCCTTTTTGCTGAGTCATTCTTTTGAATCGGGCTTCCATGCACATATAAATTCCAAAGATCATTAAACCTCCCGCTACTGCTCCAAGCAAGCCTTTTCCATAAGGCTGCTTAATCAATATGGCAAGTGCACCGTCCATTCCTTTTGTTTTATTCGGATCTGCCTGCCATGCAGATAATATCAGGAAGAAACCGATCACCATAAAGATAATTGATCTGGCTGTATAGCCGACTCTTCCAATGACAGCAGTGACTCTGTATTCATTTTTACTCATTTCGTATTGCTTTAACCTCTTCTGAAAACGTCCTGAGAGCGCCCAGATACATTGACCAATGCCTGCCCCGATAAAGACAGCCCCTACAAGGGCAACCATCCACTGGCCGAAAGGGTATTTTAAAATAACCGAGGTTGCTTGCTGATACTTTTGCCCGGAAGTATTAATTTGCGCATGAAACAGAATTCTGAAGGTGTTAAATGACAAGACTAAATAGACAAGCGTCAAGAAAGCGTAGCCGATTCGCTGCAATATATCCGAAATCAGATTTTTTGCCGTATCTGTACCGAATGCGACAAGCATACCCTCCCATATCGCAAATCCTAGGAATCCAATCGCTAAAATAAAAACAAGGATATAGCCAAATGGCTGCTTCGCAATGGTATAAATAGCCCCTTCAGCAGAAGTGAATTTTCCGTTTATACCGATTACTGGCATGGATGCTAAAAGACCGATAATAAAATAAATCAATCCCTTTGCCAAATGCCCTGCACGCGCGTATTTAAAAATCCATGGTTTAGCCTTTTCTTTTGCTCGATGAGCGTTTTGTTTCATGGATTCTTTATTTGTCTCGCTGTCGTTTATTTGCTTCATTTATTGACTCACCCTATCTTCATATATTTAAAATAAATTCGTGTTTCCTTGGTCATAATAAAAAAGGAATGATCATATTAGTTTGAAGAAAACATTCTATGGGTATAATTCTGTCATGCTGAATAATATATTTCTTTAGAAAGGAAGTTGACCTATGCTCTGGACAATATTTGTTATCCTCTTAGTGCTTTGGTTATTAGGATTTTTGTTTCATGTTGCAGGAGGACTTATTCACCTTCTTTTAATCATTGCTGTCATCGTTTTGATCATTCAACTGGTCCAAGGTGCCAGAAGGCGGTAACTGTTAAGTCTCTCCCTATTGGAGAGACTTTTCATTTCGTTTATACTATATTAAATGAAACGTTTAGCGTGCGGGTCTTTTTATGAATGAAGACACCATCCTTTTTAGGGAACGTTTTCGTATTTATTATAAAAGGAGCGTGCATTATGAAAGAAGGCCGGCAGCTTTTTCTATCCCTGCTAATGTTAGTTTGTGTCTATGTCTTTTTCTTATCACCTTTTTCTGCCTTCGTTAAACTTATTTTTGCTATTATTTATGTCATAACTATTTTTTGCATATGCTTTATGCTGATGCTGGAAAACCGTTCGCCTTACAAAACCCTCTTATGGATCTATGTCCTGATTTTCTTCCCGGTAATTGGTTATATTTTTTACATTTTCTCAGGGCAGTTGGAAGTTAAGGGCTTTCTGTTTTATGGAAAAAAACAGAAAGATGAAGAGTTTATAAAAAGACAGCTTAAAGACTACCAATCATCCAAACAGAAAGATTTGCCTGAAAAAATTAATGATGTGTTTTCATTTGTGCAGAACGAAACAAGCTTTCCAGTAAGCTTTCACTCCTCTACATTTATTTTAAAGAATGGCAGTGAAAAATTCCCTGCCGTTAAAGAACAGCTAATGAAAGCAGCGTCCTATATCCATCTAGAATACTATACCCTTCGTTCAGATGAAATCGGCATGGAAATTATTGAAATATTAATGAAAAAGGCAAAAGATGGCCTGGATGTCAGAGTTCTTTTTGACGCAGCCGGCAGCCTTTCCCTTTCTAAAGAAGCAATAAAGGGAATGGAAGAGGCCGGTGTTCAAGTTGCCTGCTTCTCCCCTATAAAATATGGTTTTTTTAATCAAAAGATAAATTTCAGAAACCACCGCAAAATTATTGTGATTGACGGGACCGTCGGCTTCGTAGGCGGACTGAATATTGGTGATGAATACCTGGGCAGAGTGAAGAAATTCGGATTTTGGCGTGATACCCATGTTCTAGTAAAAGGTGAAGCCCTCCACGCTCTTCATGGGATCTTCATGATGGACTGGGCTTACGTCACCAATACCGAATGCCCGGACATATTAAAATATGAAAAAGCAAAGGTTCAGAGCGATGGCGGTGTTCAAGTGGTAGCAACAGGTCCTGGAATGAATCAGGGTCTAATGGGAGATATTTATTTTAATATGATCGTATCTGCAAAAAAATCCGTTTGGATTGCGACCCCCTATTTCGTACCTGATAAAGCCATTCGTACCGCTTTGACTATTGCTGGAAGAAAAGGCATCGATGTTAGACTGATGGTGCCGGAAATTAGTGACGGCTTTTTAACGCAGTACGGCACACGCTCATACTTTGGTGAACTTTTAAGAAATAACGTAAAAATATACCATTATCAAAAAGGATTTATGCATCAGAAAATTGTTATTGTTGATGGCGAGTTTGCTTCCATCGGAACAGCAAACATGGACCTTCGCAGCCTGCATTTAAACTTTGAAGTCAACTTGTTTCTCTATCACGCCTCCTCTATAAAGGACTTAATCCGCTATTATCAGGATGACATGGCTGAAAGTGAGCGCATTGACTATGAAGAATATAAAAACAGACATTGGTCTCTTCGCGTCAAGGAATCGTTCGCGAGACTGTTTTCACCGGTGCTCTAACGTAAAATTCTTCTGTTCAAGCCTTTTTAACGTCTTAAGATAAAATACCAAATTAAAAGCAAAAGCTGGCGAGATTTTTCTCGGCAGCTTGTTTTGTCTATAAAAAATTTAATCTTTCGTCTTTGTTAACTTAAAGGCATTCGAATTAATTAAGTGGAAATAGCTTCGCTTGCCGCTGTCGCCCGCGATCCTCCTCTCATGTCCACAGGACGTGGGTGATCGGCGTTGGCACAGGACGAGACGTTCTTAGCCGAACTTCTTCAAACGAATGCGCTGTTGGGTCTTCACCTGATTCTCTATTTCGCCACTGAAAATGTCTTTCGGTCTAGCAACGTGTTGATTTCCAATTAGATGCTCACCTTTAGAAGGCATGGGGGCTATAGATATTCAGCGATCCTCAGCTAATTTCATGCCGTCTCAAAATTTTCCATTAGCACAGCCAATGGCAACAAAAGCAGGCAGAAATAGCGGAAAGTCGATCCAGCCGATCGACTCTCTGGTCAAAAAGTCTCTGCTACTTTTTTGCGATGTCGCGAGCTTACGATTTATGGAGAAAAATGATTGGATTCAGACACCATGTACGGCGGACACGCAAATTTGGAGTAGAAGTTAAGGCTAAGGAAAAGGGAAGTTGGATCGATTCCCTTTTTTCATCATTTGATCAAATTATGGGAAGTGGCAGGTAAATCAGCAAAGCGGCCAATAGCAGAATGGGAACGGTCCCATACCATTTTGATACACGTTCTAGACCCATTATGAAGCTGATTTTGCACAGGACTTTAATAAATCAGCTTTTTATGAAGTGTTCATGTTAGTTCTGACAGGCATTGAGATCTTGAATAGTGGTGACTTAGCTTTTCAATTCCCTATTCGCTGGAGTTATCCCGAGTTGGTGGTAATACAATTTGCTCGTTTTCATCGGTATCAAGAAGGATTCATCATCCTGTTTCATGAGCAGGGTAATTAATTGGTTTCTTGTGTTCCCTTCAATGCAAGAGGGGTTCACATGTTTAATCAGCCGAACTGCTGGAAAGCTCGGACCACTGCGAGCTGAATACCGTTGAAAATCTAGCTCGCTTTCAGTATGAAGAAAAATAAAGACAGCTCACCAGCTCACATTCAACTACTTGCTGATTTGAACGGAAGGTGTAAGACTTCTCGAAAATGCGCATGTCTACAAATGAAAGCTAGAAATACCGAGACTCCTCGAAAATGCGCATGTCTACAATATGAAAGCTAGAAATACCTGAGACTCCTCGAAAATGCGCATGTCTACAAATGAAAGCTAGAAATACCTGAGACTCCTCGAAAATGCGCATGGCTCAGAGTTGAAAGCTAGAAATACCCGAGACTCCTCGAAAATGCGCAAGCCCAGAATTGAAAGCTAGAAATACCCGAGACTCCTCGAAAATGCGCAAGCCCAGAATTGAAAGCTAGAAATACCCGAGACTCCTGCGGAATCCGCACGCGCCCGAAGATCCACTTTGGCAAACAAATGAAATCACGCCAAAGTTAGCTGAGGCCGTGCCCGCGGAAAGCGAGGGTATTTCCGCTTTCAATCTATTGCATCTGCATTTTCATCGTGCGGTGTGATACCCAAGATGTAATTTCAAGTCCTGCGGAATCCGCACGCGCCCGAAGATCCACTTTGGCAAACAAATGAGACCACGCCAAAGTTAGCTGAGGCCGTGCCCGCGGAAAGCGAGGGTATTTCCGCTTTCAATCTATTGCATCTGCATTTTCATCGTGCGGTGTGATACCCAAGATGTAATTTCAAGTCCTGCGGAATCAGCACGCGTCCGAAGATCCACTTTGGCAAACAAATGAGACCACGCCAAAGTTAGCTGAGGCCGTGCCCGCGGAAAGCAAGGGTATTTCCGCTTTCAATCTATTGCATCTGCATTTTCATCGTGCGATGTGGATTCAAGGATACTGTTTCAGGTCCTGAAAGATAAAAAAAGCTGCCGAGATTTTCCTCGACAGCTTTCAATCGAGCTTGCTTTGTAGACTTTCCTTGCGATAAAAAAAGCTGCCGAGATTTTCTCGGCAGCTTTCTATATGATTCTATTTAATTAACACCAAAATTGGTATCACATGGTTTAAGATATCGATATTTTTTTCTTAGCCTGCTGTGTTGATAAACGCTCTATTAATTTATGACTATCGTGGTTAGCACCTGTTACTTTTACTTCAATTCCTTTTTGAGCGAATTTTTCAGCAATCGTATCAATGGCACCAATAGCCGAATCATCCCATAAGTGTGCATGGGTCAGATCAATTTCCACTAGTTTCACTTCTTCATTATAATCAAAATGACTTAACAGTTCTTCGATTGAGACAAAAAAGATTTGTCCCTTGATTCGATAGATCCGCTTGCCACGCAAATCATCCATTGCGGTTTCCACATGCAGCTTAGAGATTTTAGCTGCAAAAAAGACAGCACTTAAAATAATTCCCACTAAAACGCCGATGGCAAGATTATCTGTAAGAACCACGGTTACAACCGTAATGATCATGACAACAGCATCTGTTTTTGGCATTTTGTGCAGCTTCGTTAAGGAAGACCAGTCAAAGGTCCCAACAGAAACCATCACCATAACCCCAACAAGTGCAGCCATAGGCACTTCAACCAGATAGCGATTCAAAACCATAATTAATATCATTAAGAAAACACCGGCTACAAAGGTCGAGAGCCTGCTTCTGCCACCTGATTTAATATTAATAACGGACTGGCCGATCATAGCACAGCCTGCCATTCCTCCGAAAAAACCACTGACAATATTTGCAATCCCCTGTCCTCGGGCTTCTTTATTTTTGTTACTTGGCGTATCCGTCATATCATCGACAATACGTGCAGTTAGAAAGCTTTCCAGCAAACCAACAAACGCTATTGAGACTGAATACGGGAAAATTATGGTTAATGTTTCCCAATTAAGGGGAATATGGGGAAAAGCGAACTCAGGCAGTGTCCCGCTGATTGTCCCTATGTCTCCTATTGTTTTCACATGACTTCCTGACATCACTGCAATAAGCGTAATCACTATAATTGCTACGAGCGGGGAAGGAACAGCTTTTGTGACAAACGGAAAGAGGTAAATGATAAGCAGGGCACCTGCTACCATCGCATACATTTGCCATGATTCTCCCGTAAAGTAAGTGAGCTGAGCCATGAAAATTAATATGGCAAGAGCATTCACGAAGCCGGTCATCACCGATTTCGGTACGAACTTTAACAGCCTCGCCAATTTGACAATCCCAAGAAAAATTTGAATAATCCCCGTCAAAATCGTTGCGGCGAGTAAATATTTTAACCCATGATTTGCAACCAGGCTTACCATCAATAAGGCTGTAGAGCCTGTTGCTGCTGAAATCATACCTGCTCTTCCTCCGACAAATGAAATGATGATTGCAATACAGAAGGAAGCATATAACCCGACCATTGGATTTACGCCTGCTATAATGGAAAATCCGATGGCCTCAGGAATTAAAGCTAATCCCACCACCATTCCTGCCAAGACATCATTCTTCGTTTGGACAGCATTCAATTGTTTAAATCTGTTTTCGTTCAATCTGGCACCTCTCTTTTCGCTTTATGGCTTCCAACTCTCATGAAAGCCGGGTCCGTTTACAACATGACGAATTTTATCACATATTGATAGTTTGTCAATGTTAATGCTTACTCCATGCCAAAAAGCACCTGCAAAATCCAGGTGCCAACTTACCCTATTATCATGAGCTATTTATTTAATTAGGTTCACCAGTAAAACGGTGACAATGCTTATCGCAGCCAAGCTGTAATTAAACCACCCATTGTGTTCCTCAGCCTTTTGAGCATCATTATGAAGCGCTCTCATTTCTTCATGATGAAAATTGGTTTTAGTAAACTGCATAAGCTCCCCCCTAATATAAATTATTTTCAGTATAACCAAAAACTATTAATTAATCAAATTTTCTAATTATTGTAATTTCTTTTTGTTTTGTTTATTCGAATGAAAAGTTGTCGCTAGTGTCAGCTTTATGGTAAGATAATATTCGGTTCCACAATCGTAATAATTACACTTTATAAAAGGAGCATATTATGACTATATTTATATACGTTGCTTTAGCTGCAGCAGCAAATATTGCTGGCGGTCTTGTTATCCTAATCAAAAAAGACTGGTCTCGCAGGGGAATGCTTGGGTTAATGGCGCTCAGCTCTGGTCTTCTCATTTCACTTACAATCGTAGACCTGCTTCCTGAAGTGATACCAAATCATCCATTGAGCCCTATTTTTATTTTACTAGGAATACTATGTATTTTCTTTTTCCAGCAATTTCTTGCCTCACATTTCCATTTCGGTGAAGAAACGCATGAGGACCATCATTCACAGAGCACAATGATCGGAGCCTTTGGGGGAATGGTTCTGCATACGTTTTTCGACGGGTTTTCTATTGTTGCAAGCTTTGAAGTTAATGTAGAGCTTGGCGTTACCGTCTTGATTGCCGTTCTTCTCCATAAGATTCCTGATGGGCTGACCATTTCTTCTATAGTATTGTCCGCATCAAATAATAAAAAGAAGGCAGCTTATGCTTCGATATTACTTGGACTATCTACGATTGCTGGTGCTCTGGCTGCGGTACTGCTTCATGTATTTGACGTTCCTCAAGAAAGCCTGACAATTCTTGCCTTATCGTTTAGCGCCGGAATCTTTCTTTATGTCGGCGGAACGGATCTGCTGCCTGTTGTTAACGCACAGGAGGACCGCCTGCTTTCATTAATCTTTTTTGTGGGTATCGTTCTTTATTTCCTTTTGCAGTTTACCATTAAAGCCTTTGCTCCAGCATTTGGCTAAACAACATCAAAGTTGAGCATACTTAGGATTGCTTGTGTTGTAACCCGATTGACCATTAAATACATTTGTTATAAAATTGGTTTTAACTAAAAGGTGATGGAGTTCACCTAAACCGCCTTGAGCTAATGACTCCTGCCAGGACAGCTGGCAGGAGTCTATTTTTTCGCAAATGAAATGGAGGGTGACGTTATAATGCTGGGATATCTTATAGTCGGATTAGCCGGTTTTGCCGGGGCACTGCTCCGTTATTATATTGGGGTGTTATTCAATAACAGCGATATATATGGCTCTTTCCCCATCGCTACTTTTACAGCCAATATGATCGGGAGTTTCCTTTTAGGTTGGGTGACGGCGAGACTATCAAAAATCAAATACATCTCTCCATATCTTGTCTTAGGGATCGGAACAGGCTTAATCGGTTCATTCACCACCTTTTCGACATTTAGTGTTGAAACAGTTTCTCTAATTAGACATTCTTATTTAGGAATCGCATTTTCCTATGTTAGCTGCAGTCTTATAGGAGGATTAATCTTATCTTACTCAGGCTATAAAACGGGCAATTATTTCTATTATAGATCCGGGAGAAAAATCAAATGATATTAAACATTTTGTTGGTAGGAATCGGCGGTTTTTTTGGTGCAATGCTGCGTGTTCTTATAAGCAGCGGACTTAATCAGCGGACGTCTTCACCGTTTCCTTATGGTACATTAAGCGTGAATTTAGCAGGTGCCTTTTTATTAGGTTTAATTGCAGGCAGCCAATTGGGAAGTCCGCTGGAATTATTTTTAGGAACCGGATTCATGGGAGCGTTCACCACATTTTCGACATTTAACTTAGAATGCATTCATCTGTATTTAAGCAAAAAATGGGCGACATTGATTGCCTACTTAGTAATTAGTATCGGCGGAGGGATATCGCTCGCTTTTTTAGGCATTATTTTAATAAGCTGATATAACAGTCTCAAAATTACACAAATCAAAAAAACACACCCCGGCTGGTAAATCGGGGTGTGTTCTGCTATTCATTTAAATCTGCCGTATCATCCTGATCCTGCGTCGTTTTCTTCCGGAACACAAAATGTTTGTTGAAGAAAAAACTGGCCAGTGAAGATAAAAACATTGAAACGAGTTTTGCTGTATTATGAACGAGCCAGTGAGGCATCAGACTAAGCATATCAAGCAATTTTGTCCCTCCGGCAAAAATCAAATCAGAGATCGCAAGACTGATCAGTGCCTGAATAATAAAAAAGGTAATCTGCTTTTGACCATGGCTTGAATTTTTTCGAAAGGTCAGCTTCGAATTCATGATATAGCTGTTCAATACAGCAAGACTGTAAGCCAATGTATTATAAAGAGTTAGTGTAACGGTATTATTTGATGGGAAAAAATACAGCAACAGGTTTAAAACACCGAGATCAATGGCAGCACAAACAAGACCAATGACACTGTATTGAGCGTATTGAAACAGCCCGGATTTAGTAAACTTTTTCTTCCCCATTCAAAACATCCTCACTATCGTTACCGGCAAGCTTAACCGTCTGCTGATAAAAACTAAGCAGCTGCTGGGCTGTCTTGTCCCACCCCATATCTTTGCTGGCCAGGATCGCGTGTTTTGCCATCTTTTCACGTTTTTCTTGATTTAGAAGCTCTAATACCTGTTCAACAAAGTGTTCAGGTTCATCTGGTTTGAAAAGCATACCTGACTCACCATCTGTAACCTGTTCTCTTGTCGGTGTACTATCCGCTGCCACAACAGGAAGTTGCGAAGCCATAGCCTCCAGCAAAACAAGTCCAAGCGTCTCGGTCGTTGATGGAAAAACAAAGATATCAGAAGAAGCATAAGCCTGAGCGAGTTCATCTCCATGAAGAAAACCGGTGAATACCGTATTGGTCCCCTCAAAATGCTTCTCAAGCTCCTTCCTAAACGGACCGTCCCCGACAAGTGCCAGACAGACCTCTGGTGCACGCTGCAAAACATCTTTAATTCGTTCAATGTTTTTTTCAGAAGCAAGTCGGCCAACAAATAATAACAGTGTCTTTTCTGTTTTCCCGGCCGTCAAACGTTCTCTCATTTTTTCATTTTTGTTGCCTGGATGAAATTTCTCCGCATCCACACCGCGTTCCCATACTTTAACATTATTAAACTTCTGTTCTGTCAGCTCAGTTAAAACAGACTGAGAGGTACAAAGATTCTGGTGGGCACGGTTATGCAGTAATCTCAGATAGCCCCACAGTACAGGTTTAATAAAGGAAACGTTGTAGTAGTCTGCATATTTCGGGAGATGCGTGTGATAGGAACATAGCAACGGAAGCTTATTTTTCTTTGTGTAGTACACCCCCGCAACACCAAGCAATGAGGGGTTAACGACATGAACAACGTCCGGCTTAAATTCATTTAGATATTTTTTAACAAGACGTGAGGGGTAAGCCCACTTTCTTGCTTTATATAAAAAGAACGTGCGTGCGGGGATGGCAGCAATTTCTGCGCCTTCAAATTCGTCAACGCCTTCCGGAGCAATAATCATTACTTCATGGCCGTTTTGAAGCAACCAGCGGATGGAGGCACATAACCGAGTGACGATTCCATCTGTAGAAGGTAGAAAGGTTTCAGTAACAATAGCAATCTTCATAGTGCCCCCCGCTTTCTCTTACCACATAACATTTGGCAGTATTTTTTCTTTTATAACACGGTCTTTGTGCTGAAGAACAGCATCCAGAATCCCCTCAAGCACCTCGTCTGTCAGTAAATTAGGTTCCAATCCAAGGTCCACGAGCTTTGTGTTGATCGCATTAAAGTAATGATCTTCCGCTTCAACACGCGGGTTGCTAAGATGGGCAATTTCCGTTTTCAAGCCATTTTTTTCAGCAACGTGCTTCACTTTTTCAGCTAGTTCTTTAACGGAAAATTCTTCAGTAAACTGATTAAACACTCTAAACTCACCATGATCAGCAGGGTTCTCTGCTGCGATCTCGATACAGCGAACTGTGTCTTTTATGTTAAGGAAACCGCGAGTCTGGCTGCCGCCGCCGTATACGGTCAGGTCATGCCCGACAGCAGACTGAATCAGAAATCGATTTAGAGCTGTACCAAACACACTGTCATAGTCCAGACGGTTGACAAGCATCGGATCCATCATCGTTTCATCAGTATGAAGACCATAGACAATCCCCTGATTTAAATCCGTAATGCGCAGCCCCCAGATTTTTGAAGCAAACATTAGATTATGTGAATCATGAACTTTAGATAAGTGGTACATTGAGCCCGGTTGTTTTGGATAAGGAAGAACGTCTTCCCGGCCGTTATGCTCGATTTTAATAAAACCTTCTTCAATATCAATATTTGGTGTCCCATATTCACCCATCGTTCCGAGCTTTATAATATGACAATCCGGAACCAGCTCCCGTACAGCATAGATCAGATTAAGGGTGCCAACCACGTTATTCATTTGGGTAAACACAGCGTGCTCGTGATCAATCATAGAATACGGAGCTGAGCGTTGTTCGGCAAAATGCACAAATGCGTCTGGTTGTGTCTGGCGAATAACTTCTTTCAGAAAATCATGATGTGTCATGTCACCTTTATAAACTTTAATTTCATTACCCGTCAGTTCTTCCCATTTAGCGACACGCTTTTCAATAGATGGAATGGGAGTCAGTGAGTTTGCCCCCAGTTCGTCATCCCATTTTCTCCGAATGGAACTGTCAAGAATTGAAACCTCGTGACCTTTTTTTGATAAATAAAGAGCAGTCGGCCATCCGCAAAAACCGTCTCCTCCAGCAATTAATATTTTCATCATCGTCCTCCAGTGAGTATCTTTTTAGTTTATAAAGAAAAGGATAAACCTATTCTTAATTAACAACAGTCAAATGAACCAAATGACTTCTTCATAACAGACACTCTGAACCTGCTAAAAGTTCAGATTCTGCCTGTAAAATCGATATTCTGAACCTTCAATCTGTTAAAAAAAGCATTGAAATACATCTTCGTAAAGACAATCTTAACGCTTATCTGAAATCAAATAAGGGTAAACTGTATATAGCTTTAAAAGAGGCATTCACGCATTTCCGATGCGATTATTCGAGAGGTTATTCCTCTCACATTATCGCAGTTTTCGACAAAGATCACAAACAGAAAGGCTGCAGCACACCTTATTTTTCGTTATTAAAGTATATTGGGGTTGACAACATATACCTCCACACTTATACTATTGAATATAAAGTTACTTACAAAATGTAACCTAAATCGGAGGGGTATTAAATGACATTATCAAAATGGAAAGTTGATCCAACCCACAGCGGCGTGGAATTCTCTGTAAAGCATATGATGATTGCACGTGTGAAAGGCTCTTTCAAAAACTTCGAAGCATCAATCGAAGCGGATCCTGCTGATTTAACCACCGCCGACATTGAATTTAAGGTAGATCTCTCGAGCGTCGACACAGGCAGTGCAGACCGGGACACACATCTTAAGTCAGGCGATTTCTTTGATGTTGAGAAATATCCTCACATGACTTTTAAATCAACTGAAATTTCGAAAAAAAATGAAGATGAATATAATGTAACTGGTGATTTAACTTTACATGGCCATACACAACCTGTTACGTTTACCGCAACATTTGAGGGTGAAGGAAAAGACCCTTGGGGCAACCATGTAGCTGGTTTTGCAGCTGAAGGAAAAGTGAACCGCACTGAATTCGGTTTGACTTACAATGCAGCTCTTGAGACAGGCGGCGTACTTGTCGGCGAAGATGTTAAAGTTTCGCTACAAATCGAAGCGGCAAAACAAGCATAAATATGAGAATGAATCGAGAACAGACAGTCCAGAATTCGGGACTGTCTGTTTTTTTATGCTAAACTTATAGTTAACCATTATAAGAAGGAGAGATCATTAATGGAGCAACTCGTTTTTATTGAAACAGGCACCGGTACTGACGTCCATGGTCAAAATATTACAAAGGCTGCTGTAAGAGCAGTAAAAAATGCCATCCATACGAATTCAATGCCTGGCATTAAAGCAATATTACCTGAACAATCATTGGATAATATGAAAATAACGATTAAGCTCGCACTTCCTTGTGATAAAGATAGCCTTGATCTCGAGCAAGTTAAGGCAGCCATTCCATATGGAGAGGTAAACGTTGAAATCATGGATGGCGGGATGCTGACCACAAGCGGGATTTATCTTGAAGATAAAGAGGACAAGAACGATATGATGTACATCGTTAATGCCGCAGTTGAAGTTGGTTATTAATACTATATGTGAATTTCATTTTCAAACAAAGGCGATGTAACCCCACTGGGCTGGGAGACATAGCTGGAGAATAAGAAAAGCGGCCCTGAGGGAATACTCAGGGCTGTTTTAATGAAAAATAAGATTTAATGTTCATTTTTCACTACAGGGTTTATACTGTTAAGAAAGAAATTTTGGAAACGAACGGTGTTGACTAAAGAAGAAAGGAATGATCTTTTGGCAAAAACCCATACCTTCTCAAAAGGAGAGGAAATTGCAAACGCAACGATTCACGGGATTGGTGCCATACTAAGCATTGCAGCCCTCGTTGTTCTGATTGTGGCTGCATCGATGCACGGGACCGCCTGGCACATTGCCGGCTTTTCAATTTTCGGCGCAACCATGGTGTTTCTGTATACATCATCTACATTTGTTCATGCCCTTCCTCATGGAAAGGCAAAAGATATCTTTGAGATCCTCGATCACAGCTCCATTTATTTCTTCATTGCAGGGACCTACACCCCTTATTTGTTTATAGCCATAAATGGCGGGCTGGGATGGACAATATTCGGGATTCTTTGTGCGATTGCCATAGGCGGAACGATTTTTAAATGTTTTTTTGTTAAAAAATATTTATTCACGTCGACCATACTCTATGTGGCAATGGGATGGCTGATCGTTCTTGCTTGGCATCCGCTTTCCCTTCATGTCTCTCACATGAGCATGATGCTCTTATTAGCCGGGGGAGTATTATACACAGTTGGTGCCATATTTTACGTATGGAGGGGCTTTAAGTATCACCATGCCATGTGGCATCTGTTCGTCCTTGCCGGCACCGCTGTTCACTTTTTTTCAGTTTATTCTTTGCTTCCTTAACCTCATCCTAAAAAGACCACTGCACGGCTTAAAGCTGCTCAGTGGTCTTTTCTTTATTTCACACATAAAACAAGCATTCCTTTTAGAAAAGGAATGCTTGTTAAACGCCCTGTGAATCGCGGTAATAAAAGTCGTAGTCACTATAGTGCAAAGGTAATGGACGACGCTTGATAATCATATTTGAAGATAAAATATGCTCTTGCTGAGCGCCTTTTAAACTGTTGAACATTGCTTTTCCGCCACCCGCATTTGCCGAATGGACGGTTATCCGATCTGCGCTAAGTCCGCAGGCAATCATATATTTAACAAGCTCTAAACCGCTTCGTTTCCTGTTCTCAAGATCATGATCCAAGGATAAATGGTGGACAGTGTTATCCTGTAAAACCTTAATACACTCATCCATTGTTTCAACTAAAATGTAACCGTCAGGGGATGCGCGATAATCGTCTAAAAAGACATTAATTTGCTCCATAAGCCCTCCCGCTTTAAGTCCTTTTGTATAGTATAACACTTATCCTCATTTTTTGGAACAGGGCGAACTTTTATCCTCAAAAATAGCATTTACTTTCGAAAAGGCTTTGCAAAGCCTTTTTATGTTACTTGAATAGATGTTTATCTATATTATAACAGAAGATAAAACAGCACAATTTCTTTATTAATCTTCACTTTTTCTCAACTGATAAAATTTATAGAAATTTGTTACAGTCACTTTTAACACAGAATACAACGGTACAGCGATCAGTATGCCAATAAATCCGAAAACAGATCCTGCGACTAGGAGCAAGAGCAAAATCGTAAGCGGATGAAGATTAAGGCGTTTGCCAAGCACGAATGGTGAAACGAGATTCCCTTCAAGCTGCTGCACCACAACAAGGATTATTAATACGTAAATGATCATGACCGGCGCTTGGATAGAGCCAAGGATAATGGCGGGCAGAACGCCTAATACGGGACCTATAAAAGGTATAACTGCTGTCAAAACAACAAATAACCCTAAAAAAACCGCATAATGGAGCCCGATAATCAGATAGCCTATATACATAAGCACACCATCGACCACAGCAACGGTCGCCTGGCCGAGAATATACGCCGCAAGGGTGCGGTCAATATCCTTGAGGATCGTGGCGCCTTCTTCCACGTGATGCACAGGCAGAAATTTAAGCAGAAATGGAGCTAGTTTTTCGTCATCTTTTAAAAGATAAAATAAAACGAAGGGTACAATGAGAAGCACTGTCGCCACGCTCGTAATTGCTGTAACGATTCCCATAATATTTTTACTAATATTGTTCATGATGCTTCCGGCAAAACTAATGACCTTATGTTTTATTTCACCGAAGGAAATCATGTCCATACCCTTTTGATTAATTAAATGCTTCGTGCTTCCTTCAATTGACTTTAAATCCTTTGGCATGGTTTTTGCTAAATCAGAGATTTGCTGACTGAAAAAGCTGCCTCCATAATTAATAGCTAAATAAACAATGCCTATTATCACTAAATAAACAATTATAATTGCAGCAGACTTAGGCAGATACTTAGGCTTTGACAGCAGCCTCACAATCGGTCTTAGCAAATAATAAAGCAAACCCGCAATAAGAATCGGGAAAAAAAGCGTCGCGATAATCTTCATAATAAAACCTAGAAAAAAATCAATTTTGCCCATTAAAAAAATAAAAAGAACAAGCAAAATCGCGCCTGTAACATACTTAAAAAAAGGCTGCTTAATCCACATAATATTCTCCTTCCGCTAATAACTTTCTGAAACAGTATACCCTTCAGTAGAAACTGGCGAACCTCTTTTTTACTCAATTTTCATTCGTGATCAAGAGGATTAAATCGGCGCATAGTCCAATAAAAAAAAGAACAGCTTTACGAGGCCACTAAAAAACGAGACGCGTGTGCAAGGTGGGTCGAAAGATGTTATGTCAAGTCATACAGGATTAGCGTGACGCCACTGAAAAAGTCCACTAAGGGGTGTTCCGAATTCACTCTGCTGTGCTGCTGGAAAATTAGAGACGCTATGGGATTAACTAATGTCCAATGAATATCTATAGCCATAATAGACTTCTAAAGGGTAACATCAGGCAACAAATACGTTGATTGAAGCGAAAGGTGCGAGACTCCCTCGGGAATAACACGCGTCCGAAGATCCACTTTGGCGCATAAAGGGACCACGCCAAAGTTAGCTGAGGCCGTGCCCGTGGAAAGCGAGCAGCCTAGAGCAAAAATCAACAACCGCGTTTAGCGAGTCCCCACAGCGTAAAATTATGGGGGAAGCTCGGCTAAATTCGTCAAGTCCTGTGCCAACGCCGAACTTACCCACATCTTGTGAGCATGCTAGGAGGTTCACCGTCCGTCCCGCGGCAAGAGAGGACTTTCCAAAGCTCGCCCTTAGGAGAAGGACAAAAAAAGCGTGCAGAAAAACCAAATCCTTGGTTTCTCTACACACAATAAACAGCGCTACCGCAGTACTTTTAAAATTAATTTCTGAGCTTATAAAATTTTCGCAAGGAAGTTTTGAGTACGCTCCATTTGTGGATTGCTGAAGATCTGCTCGGGAGTACCCTCCTCCACCACATAACCTTCATCCATAAAAATGACCCGGTCCCCTACTTCACGGGCGAAGCCCATTTCATGCGTAACGACAACCATAGTCATCCCTTCAAGAGCCAGATCCTTCATTACCTGAAGCACTTCACCGACCATTTCAGGGTCAAGCGCCGATGTCGGTTCATCAAACAGCATGACCTGAGGTTTCATTGCCAGCGCCCGAGCAATCGCGACACGCTGCTGCTGACCGCCTGAAAGCTCATCGGGATAGCTTGCTTCTTTGTCACTCAGTCCCACCTTTTTTAGCAGTTCGCGGGCAAGTTTTTTACTTTCCGCGGACGATAACTTCAAGACTTTACGAGGACCGATCGTGATATTATCTAGAATCGTTAAATGCTTAAACAGGTTGAACTGCTGAAATACCATTCCTACGTTTTGCTGCAGCTTATGAATATTTGTTTTTGGATTGGTCAGCTCCATGCCGACAATTTCCACCGTTCCTTTTGTGGTTTTTTCGAGACCATTCAAGCATCGCAAAAACGTGCTTTTTCCGCTTCCGGAAGGACCGATAACCACAACCACTTCTTTTTCCTGAACTTGGTTCGTAATGCCTTTCAGCACTTCATTTTCACCAAAATATTTATGCAGATCTTTAACGTTTATCAACTTGCAGTCTCCTTTCTAGATAAGCGGCTGTTTTTGACACGGCAAAAATAATGATGAAATACAAAATGCCGATCACACCCCAGATCTTAAAAGAGGCAAAGGTCGAAGCGATAACAATTTCACCTTTGTAAACCATTTCAATAATTCCAACCGGAGCCAGCAGAGACGTATCTTTTATCGTCTGGGCTGCCTGATTAACAAGCGGAGGAATCATTCGTTTAAATGCCTGGGGTAAAATAATATAACGCATGGTTTGAAAATTAGTCATACCAATGCTTGCTGCTGCTTCTTTTTGGCCGCGATCCACCCCTAGAATCCCGGCACGAATAATTTCTGTTACATAAGCGCCTTCATTTATTGCGAGCGTTAAAGCCGCTGCAATAATTGGATAGCTGCGCTGTCCAATCCACTCATTTACAGGAAGAATAGCTGGTAATCCCAAAACAATAAAAAACAGCTGTACCAGCAGTGGTGTTGAACGGAATATTTCCACATAAATAGAACCAATGCCTCTCACTACAACAAACTTAGACAAGCGCATCAGTGCTGCAATTAAACCAACGATTACCATAAGAATAATGGCTACAACAGAGTATTCAAGTGTGAGTCGAAGGCCGTCCAAAATGACGGGTAGGTTATCTATAATAACTTTCAGAATGTACAGCTCCTTTCATGTTGACCCTCCGTCAATTTAAACGGTAAGCCTGAAAAATAATAAAAAAGCGCAGCACTGAAAAGGTGCTGCGCTGTCAGTGATTTAAACGTCTCATAAGATGTATAGTATGTTTTATAAATATTTCCTGTCTAAACTGAGTTCTTATTCGTCCAAAGCGACGTCAGAAGGTTTTTTAACTTCTTTTACCATTCCGTTCGAATCGCCGCCAAAGTACTTATCAAACAACTTTTTGTAAGTACCGTCTTTTTTAATTTTTTCAAGACCATCATTCATTTTTTTAAGCAGTTCCGGTTTCTTTTGTGTGACCGCAATACCATAATACTCACCTGTTAGCAAATCACCGACTACATGAACGTCGCTGTGGTCAGATTTAAAATTTGCATTTACCGGGTTATCAAAGACAACGGCATCCGCTCCGCCGGTTTCAAGTGTTTGATAGGCTTGATCTATATTTTTAAATTGCTTAATGTTTTTGGAATCAATACCGTTTGATGTCATGTAATCGACAGAAGACGTTGCTTTTTTGGTCGCAACCAAATGCCCTTTAAGATCATCAAAGCTCTTGATGTCAGATTTCTTTTTAACTAGGACTGACAGACCTGATTTGTAATAGGCGTTCGAGAAGTCTACGTTTTGCATACGGCTTTTCTTGATTGTAATTCCCGCAACAGCTGCATCAATTGAGCCTGATTGAAGACTTGGGATCAGCCCGTCAAAAGGCATTGTCTTCGTTTCAACTTTAAGCCCTTCTGCCTTAGCAATTGCATTAATCATATCAATATCAAAACCTGTAACCTTACCATTTTTTTCAGTTTCAAATGGTGGGAACGTAGTATCAGCCCCTACTAGAATCGTGTTATCTCCACTGCTGCCCCCACTGCTCTTCTTGCCAGAGCTGTCGCTTTTACTGCTTCCACATCCAGCGAGTGCAAGACCAAAAGCAAGCACCAGCGCAAGTGTTAATAGTAATCTTTTTTTCAAAATAATTCCCCCTTTTCAGATAATAAAAAGCGTAATAATACGCTTTTTATAATACACGCCGGCTGAAGGTTCAGCTGGCGGCGTATGATGCTATCAATTATTTAGTTCTTTCGTGTCAACAACATACTTATGTCAATATTGTAACATTTTTATGACAATTTTCAAGCTTAATTGTGTAATTCCTGCGAAAATTCCCTCAATATCGAACAAACAGAGGATTACAAAGAACTATCTAATATCCATTGAATGGATTATAATGATTATATAATATGTTGAGGGAGTTTACTTAATATGAACAAAAATGATACACATCAACCCGCTTCTGAGCCGAAAAAAATCAACCTGCAAGAAGCTATTAAACAGAAACTGGCTTCCAAAAATCAGACATTAAATTCACGGTCCTCTTTAAAAGGGAGCCCTTCAACCAAGCAATTAAAAAACCAGCAGACGAACAAACGGGCGAATATGCACCGCCGCTCAGGTGTATGATTCAAAAATGTTCTAGTAAACCGTTTTATTCAATCATCTAAATCATTATGTAAAAAAACAGCGACTCGCATTACGCGCTTAAAGCATCGTTTTCAAAGAAAGAGACCGTTTTCCTGGTGGAAGACGGTCTCTTTTATTTGACAACTATTAATTTTTCAAAAATGAAGTAATTATTTCTTAGATTATCTTGTTCTTCTGCCGCCGCTTTTTTTTGACGATGAAGCACGTTGTCTTCGATCCCCGGAAGTGTTCGTCCGGTTTTGTCTATTTTTACTTCTTTCAATATTTTCTTCACGTTTTTTCTTCGCATCTGTATTTGGCGATCTTTTTTTGGAAGCCGTTCTTTTGGCAGGTGCCTTGCTTTGTTCTTTTGTCACCCCGTGACCTTCTTCGCGATCTATGCTTCTCTCGATCCCTTTTTCAATCATATTCAGCAACGTCCGATCTTTCGGGTTAGCAAACGTAACTGCAATACCTTCTTCCCCAGCTCTGCCAGTTCTGCCAATCCGGTGAATATAGCTTTCAACATCTTCTGGGATATCATAATTGAATATATGTGTGATGCCTTCTACATCAATTCCTCTTGCCGCAATATCTGTCGCAATCAACAGCTGCGTTTTTGCCGTCCGGAATCGTTTCATAACCGTTTCACGCTTGGCTTGAGATAAATCACCATGAAGCGCATCCACATTGTAATTTTTTTCACGCAGCTCTGTGTACAGTTTGTTTACACGCTGTTTGGTGCGACAAAATATTATAGCTAAAAATGGGTTCGCCTGATCAATTGACTTGCACAGTTCATCCAGCTTTGTCCGCTCCGTTGTTTCAATAACCTTGTGATGAATCTCCTTAACCATTTTCTCATTATCACGGACATGAAGATTACGGACTTTACGCATATAACGATTAGCAAGGTTCCGAACTTCGGCAGAAATCGTTGCAGAAAAGAGTGCGATTTGTTTTTTATCGGAAGTTGCCACCATAATCTCTTCTACTTCCTTAATAAAACCGCTGTGAAGCATTTGGTCTGCCTCATCAAGAACAAGCATGGAAACCTTTGATAAATTAATCGTTCGCCTATGCATATGATCAAGTAAACGGCCAGGTGTACCGATCACAATATGGATTTTCTGATTTTTTAACCGTTTAATCTGTTTGTCCACATCTTGACCTCCGTAAATAGCGAGGGCGTTTATTTCGTTGGACTCTGCAGAAAGGAGACTTTTCAATTCATTCGTCACCTGTAAAGCTAATTCTCTTGTCGGTGTCACGATCATTGCTTGAACAAGGTCCTTTTGCGGCTCTATTTTTTCAAGGATTGGCAGTAAAAAAGCAAACGTTTTCCCTGTTCCCGTTTTTGCCTGCGCAATCACATCGTCTCCCTTTAACATTACCGGAATCGTTTCCACCTGAATTGGCGTGGGTTCGATTATGCCTTTTTCTTTAAGCTTTTGTACGCGTTCCTTTTGTATTCCAAGTGCTTTAAAATTACTCAATACATTCACCTCTGTACCATTATACCCTTTTTAGCAGGTGGTATGATACACCTGGAATCAAGTTTGTTTTCTTGGACAAAAAAAATACGAAAAGATCCTGATCTGAATCTCTTCGTACAATAAGCGTTTTTAAATAACCATCTTAAAGCTGTTCTGCTGAATATCTTTTTACATTTAGAGGCGCTTCAAGCATTTCAGCTGCTGCATTTCCAAAAGCCTTAAAATGTTCAGCCTGGTTGTGAGCTCTAACCGCTTCCTCATCTTTCCACGCTTCAATCATCATAAAGGTATTAGGAGCGCTCGCTTCCTCCATCAACCGGTAGCTGATATTACCCGGTTCTGACTGCGAGGCCTCAACAAGCTGAGCTGCCTGGTTTAAAAATTCCTTCCTCACATCGGGTTTCACTTTTATTTCTGCATGAATAATGATCACATTCTTCATCCCCTTCAGAAACTTTATCATGATCATTTTCCCACATTAAGAGAGCCAAGGCGAATTCGTTGCTCATCTCTATTAAAGTCTCATTATCTAGGAAGGGCAGTCTCCCCTTTTCTTATTTCACTTGTTCCTTTATACGGCTTTTACGGCATGTGCCAGCAACAAGGATGCTTCTCCAGAATAAAAGATTCTCAAGTCATGAAGGGCACGCGTGCAACCAACATACAGAAGTTTGGCATCACGTTCAGTAAGTGTGTAGCGGTCAGCGTCTGCATCTACTATCAGAACGGCATCGAATTCCAGTCCCTTTGTCAAATAGACAGGAAGTACTGAAATCCCCCCGCCGTATTCTCTTTGACCAGAATGAATCAGATTGGCGGAAATCCCTCTTTCAATTAAATTTTCATGGAGTTCAATAGACTCGGCATCTGTCCGGCAAACTAACGCAATACTGTTAATTTCTCCACCTTGGAGACTCTGGATATTATTGATCAACGTTTCCAGACGCTTATCCTCTGATACTTTTATTGTCTTAACTTTATTGCCACTCCGAAATATTGGTTCAGCCATATTTACAGGTTTCGTTCCAGCTGCCAGAACGCTATTTGCAAAGTGAATGATCTCCATTGTCGAACGATAGCTTTTATTCAGCTCGAAGTATCCGGCTCCTCCATTGAAAATAGCTTTAATTTCTTCCCAATTTTGAATCCCTTGATAATCGTAAATCCCTTGATTCAGGTCACCAAGGATGGTAAAAGAGCTGCCATTTGTCCTCTGCTTCAGCACGTCAATCTGAAAAGGAGAAAAATCCTGAGCTTCATCGATCACACTATGATGAAATTCATCTTTTCTCTCCATCCCGTTTAAAAATTGATGAATATAAACTAGTGCCGCGAGGTCTTCCTGTCCGACCGTTTTCTGTTTACAGCTTTGCATCGTTTGCTTAATCAGTTCGTTTGGCAAGTATTGTTCAAATGCCACTGTGAGATAATCAGGACGTTTTGAGGGATTAAAAAGGGTTTGATAGAAAGAAAGCGGCGAGTGCTTCGGCCATGATTTAAAATAAGCCCTCAAGCGCTGGCTGGCTTTTTTCTTTATTTCTTTTTGCAAATGTTGTTCGGGCGTCTTCTTCACTTCGGATGCAATCCAGTTTTTCATACGGTTCATAATGCGATCTCTTCGTTTGGCAAGCGGAGTGTTCTGTTGCTCAGTAAACCATTCTCTAATCTTGGAAACGGGCAGTACGCTGCCTTCCGAGGCTTCAAAATCTTTATCAGGAACAGCAAACGCCTCATAGTTTACTAAGCACGTATGAAGCAGCTGTTTAAACTGAATTGATCCTTTTAATTTATCAGGACTCATGTCGCTTGAAAAATCTCGCTTCTGATTCAAACCAAACCAGTGAAGCAGCTTATCAGCGGGATCCTTGAGTTTGACCTCATGGTCTAAAAGGTCGAGTGCCCACTCATTAAAAGTCGTCTGCTGAATACCTCCCACTCCAAGCTCTGGCAAAACATTTGAAATATAATCTAAAAACATCGCATTGGGAGCAAATATAATCATTTTCTCAGGAAGCAAGTGCTCACGGTATTCATAAATAAGGTAAGCGAGACGATGCAAGGCAACCGTGGTTTTCCCGCTGCCTGCCACTCCTTGAATAATCAGAGGTGTATTCTTTTCTGTTCTGATAATATCATTTTGTTCGGATTGAATCGTTGAAACAATATCTCTCAGCCGATTATCTTTGTTTTCTCCTAAACGATAAATGAGAAATTCATCTGACGCGGAAAGGTTATCGCTGCCTTTTACATATGTATCAACAACTCTCTGAAGCTTTTTACTCCGAATCGCAATATTCCGTTTAAGTTGAATTTCTCCCTCGATCAGCCCCTCGGGTGACCGGTAAGCAGCGGTTTCTTCTCCTCCTGAAAATGAATAAAACATGCTGGAAACAGGAGCACGCCAATCAATAATAAGCGGTTCAGCTGACTGTTCATCAGCAACGCCTGCTTTTCCGATATAGAGAGGGATGAAAGAACTTGTTTCGTCTTCCTTAAAATCCATCCGGCCAAAGTAAGGTTCCTCCTCAGCCATTCTAAGGTTCTTTCTCGTTCGCTCCCTCACGTCTTCCAGCGCCTGTTCAGTAAGATCTTCACCGACATAGCGCGGCAGGTCCTCAAGAGTATCCAGTTGGCGTTTAATCTCGGCAGCATTTTTATCGAGCTGCTGCAGCTCCAATTGATAGGCACTTTGAGACTTTTTCAAGTTCAGTTACCTCCTTTTGAGAATTTTCGCCCAATTCAGGACGGCTTTTTAGATTACCATACTAAAGAAACCGAATCAAGATAAATTATTATAACGAATAAAAAACCTCCGCAGCTACCAGAGGTTTATTAAACATTCAATTTTCAACTTGAAGCATCGCTTTTTTGTAGGTATAGGCTGAAACACCCAGTATGGTAACCGAGCCTGTCCCTCCGCTGCATCCGCTTAAAGTGAAAAATCCCGCATCTTCAGCTGTAATCCCTTTACAGGTCCTTCTTTTTACTTTGCCGCTGTCAAGAGGATTAATCGTAAACTTGATATCTTTACCATTGTAGTTTAACTGGTTGATGGTAACATTGTTCCCTTTATTGAATATGGAAAGCTGCACATTATCCGTTTTCCCGTCTTTAACATGTGCAACAAATTTCAGCAGTTTCGGCAGATTACTGACCTGGTCACTGTCACTGTCACTTCCTTCATATGCCACCACATCCCCATGCATTTCTGCTTTCTTTGGTGTATAGGCTGCCTGCTGTGTATTTGAACAGGCTACTGTCATAAATAATGCCGCAATCAGCATTATTGACAAGAGTGATTGCCCCCTTCTCACATCATCCCTCCTATTAAAATTAACCATCTTACTTTAAATTAAATATTTAAACAATTGTAACATGATTTTCCTTAAAATTGGGATAATGTTGAAAATAAACGGCACATTCATGTAATTATGAAGTTTAAGTTCTATAGTTTGTAAATGATTAAAAAGAACGGCCGATACATTATAAATCTGTTTCGGCCGTTCGCTCTTTTCTTAAATTCAACTTTCTAATCAATGGCTTAATTGTAAGACCTTGAATCAGCAGTGAAAACAGAACCACACTAAACGTGAGAATCAGAACGTCATCCCTGCCTTCAAAAGATGTGGGCAGGCTAAGCGCCAATGCTATTGAAAGACTACCCTTCAAGCCTCCCCAGTTCAGCAATATTTTATATTTCCAAGAGAAATTCTTAACGGCAAGCAAACTGGTATATAAAGCAATCGTCCGCCCGGCAATAGCGATAATAATGGCAAGAACTATGATACCTACTTTATCTGTCAGATCGATATTTTTAATTTCAAGACCGATCATCAAGAATATTAATGAATTTGCAATTAGAGTAATGACATCCCAAAAAGAACTAATATTCATTTTAGTCGTCTCAGACATGCCAACCCTCGCCCCGTAGTTGCCAAAAATAATTGCACTGACAACCACCGTAATGACGCCTGATACACCAAGGTGCTCTGCTAAGAAATAGCCCCCAAAAAACAATAAAATGGAGAAAGCAATTTCAAGCGGATAATCGTCATAGATACGAATAATCTGAGAGAAAATATAGCCCAAGATCCCTCCTAAAATCATACCCCCAAGAGCAAATTTAACAAAAAGCAGCAGCCCGCTTCCTACTCCAGCCCATCCCATTTCTATATAGGACAGTAAGTGTACGGTTGAAATTTGGAACAGCACTACTGCAATGCCATCATTAAATAAGGATTCCCCTTCAATGATTGTGACGAGTTTTTTGGACACACCTAAAGATTTGAATATAGAAATGACACTTATAGGGTCTGTGGCACTCATTAAAGAAGCAAAGGTAAATGCTACGATTAGCGGAAGTCCCAGGACTATGTAGGAAGAGAAACCTATAATAATAAATGATAGAAAGGTGCCGCCAAACGCAAGGGCAATTACCGGCTTCCGGTGTTTATTAAGCTCGGAAAAGGGCAATTTTAATGATGCATCCCCAAGCAGAATTGGCAGGAACAAAGAAATAATGATCACCTGGAAAATATGCGACTGTGTAATAAATGTTTCCGCTTCTTCTAAAAAGGGAACGTTCGTGATGCCCAGAATGAGTCCAATCAAAACCAGTGCAATGGAATAGGGCTGTTTTATTAATTTAGCAAGTGCGATCACCGTTATAGAAATACCCAGCAGGATTAATATTTGAATGAATAGTTCATCGAATGAGTGAATGATTGTTGTCCTCCCTTCTAAAATGTGTGGTATTTCATCCTATTATCTGGCTTTCATTTCATTTTATCAAGTTAATTTAGACTCATTTAAGAGGATTTTTCCAACGCTGTGATGAATTTCATAATTAGACCACTGCTTATTTCACAGAATTTATCCCAAGTGAACAAACAGAACAAATGTTCTTGTTAATTTGTGTGATTCATGTATACTAAAAGAAAGTTGTCAGAATTTATCCCAAACAAACGAAGGAGTGTTTTCATGAAAAATCAAGTAACACCCTACCTTACCTTTGGCGGCAATGCTAAAGAAGCTTTAAACTACTATAAAGAAGTTTTTGGCGGTGAAATTAGTGGGCTGCAAACATTTGGCGAGGCCGATTATCCGACCCCTCCTGAGATGGATGACAGAGTGATGCATGCTCAATTTAAAAATGATGGCCTGTTTCTCATGGCCTCTGATGGCTTTTTAGAACACGAGGTCAGCCCCGGCAATAACATCTCTTTAGCTCTTGAGCTGGATAATGAAGAAGAAATTCAAAGAATATATGATCAACTAGCTAAAAGCGGCTCCGTTTTAATGGAGCTTCAGGACACATTCTGGGGAGCCAAGTATGCAAAAGTGAAAGATCCCTTCGGTGTGATTTGGGACCTGAATTACACGAAAGCATAATAAAAAAAGAGATTTCTGCCGGTGAACCGCAGAAGTCTCGTTTCTTTCCCTCGATCAAATGAGAGAATCTTTGTGCAAGCTCTGTGTCATGCCCGAGACTCCTCGAAAATGCGCATGCATAAATGAAAGCTAGAAATACCTGAGACTCCTCGAAAATTCAAATACTCAACATTTCAGCGGGTGAAAAGTTTTTTGATGGAAAAAAATCTGCGACCATGTGCTTCTGCGTCTTCTAGTAATGCTTCGAAGCGCGATTCCTCGTCGCAACTCGTAGTCACTCGAGTTGTGATGCTCGTTCCTGCGGAATCAGCGAGCCAAGTGAGATCGCTCGCAGCGCGGGGTTTCGGACCCGGGCGTTCGTCCGAGGAAAGAGAGCGATATAAGCTCCAGATGGGAAGGATTCATTTACTTTCACAGCTTCTTTTTTATATTAATTTTTGGTTGAACGGGTTGCTCTTGTGATGTCCGCTGTTTAATATTGATCTCCCTTCTGTCCCTTTCAGTTGCTTCTTGATGGCGTTCAATCGCTTGTTTGACTTGTTGTGTGATAGGATCTTGTCCATAATTTGCCCCAATGTTTAGCCGTCCCCCAAGCTCTTTTATACCGATTGCTCCTATATTATTATTGGTTTCATATTTATCAACATACACTCTCTCTATTTCAAGTTTTTCAATGATAATCGGAGGATTTGTATCTCCCACATTTTTTTCCTTCAAACTTTCTGTGAAAAGACTATGAAGCTTCATCATCTCCCCGATTAAATGTTCATTCACTTTAGCAGCTTTTAGTACAGCAATCTCCTGCTCCATGTCACGGATTTTCTTTTTAAACATCTTTTGGTTTGCTTTGTCATTCAAAAACCTTTTAAACATGGCTGCCCCCTTATGAAGCCCTGCCTGTATGCCAAATTCAAGTCTAAGCAAAAAAATGATACATACATTGTAGAAGAATCACTAATAAACTTTCAAACAGGAGGAGTAAATGGGTAAAAAATTAATTAATATTGCAGGACTTAAAATCAACACCTTGGATGGGGCTGCTTCCGCTACGGTAGGCTTGAATGTTAAAAAAACACGATTTTCTACGAGTAGTGAAAACGTTTTAATCAGGCAACTGGGAGATCAGGTACGGATCATTCGGCCAATTACAAATATCAAGGATAATGATTTATCTGACAGCAACAGTCAAGACATTCACACTCCCTACTAATCAATTGCAACCTTTTTGCTTCGGGTAGGCGTTCTCGGAAACCGAATGATTAGCAACCCACTATCTATGTAGGAGCTCACATGATTAATATCTATACCATTAGGGAGTCCGATCATTCTGGAAAATGACTGTATGTTCCTTTCAGCTTTTATTACCGTGTATTCTTGAAAAAGTGCTGCCTTTCTCGATTTTATTGTCAAATGTCTGTCTTCAATTGTTACATCCAGGTCTTCTTTGTTTAGACCGGGTACTTCCGCCACAATGATCAATTCATGATCATTTTTCATGACATCTATTAAGGGGTATTCCATTTTTTCTTTTTCAGATAGGGGCTTTTCAACCTCTTTACTCTGATTCCTTGGGGTTGCGGAAGGAATGCCGTTCATTTTTGTGTCAAAGGCTTTCATCTGGTCATTGAAAACGTCATCCCAAAAATCTTTGCCATGAAACTGCTGTGCTACCTCAAACCATTCTTTCAGTTTATCCATGTCCATGCCCCGCCCCTCCTTATTTTCTATTCATATTCATGGTCGCTATTAATATACATTTGAAAAGGAGCGAGATCATTGAGCGAAAAATCTCCTGTTATTATCAATAACATTTTTTATATTAAAGTGAACGCCATTGAGAATGCTTCTGCTTTAAACATTGGAGAAAACTATCTTGTGGACTGGAATAACGCGTCAAAGTATACGCAAGGATTTGGAGATAATTATGGGGACTCAAGCAATTTCCTTGACCTAAAAGCCATGATTGATGACCGGGATCTGATTGATTCTCCGTCAACTTTCACAAAAAACAAAAAGGAATAGGAGGATCGCTGTGAACTTTTCACCAATGAATATCAACCTTTTTGTATTCAAAGTCAATTCCCTCGACCGGGCCTCCACAGCTGGTATTGGTCCTAATCAACAGCTGGATTTCTTTGTTTCAACAAAACGGAATCAGGGGATTGAAGACATGGGTGATTTTTCACCAACTTACCTGCCTATTACCAATATTATGGACGCCGATTTACTGGATTCCAACTCTTCTAAGGGAAGTGTTATATAAAATTCGCATGAATAAAGTTACTTCATTGGTACTGAACCATTAAAAAAATTGATTTTGTCATGATAAAAACCCGTGAAATTGAGTTTTCACGGGTTTCATCATTGTTCCACTTACGAACCTCTTCAGAAAATATCTCGATTCTTAAATTTCTGCGCCCCTCGAGCTGTGAGTTCTTCTAATTCCGTTAGAAGCTCATCGCTAATTGGAGTATTAAAGTTAAAACATGACTTTCCCTGCATTCGTTTTCTCAACGAGTCTGACATCCCATCCAATAAGTCAGGGCATGCATAGATCGGCATTAAATGATAACTCACATAGTTTTTTTTAATTTGAACTGCCCCAAAGAAAATAGGGGCTTTGTTTTTTGGATTCACTTTGAAAGTATCCAGATAATAGTTTTGATCCGTATCAGTCTTTACTTTCATTTCAGATTCATGTTTACTTAATATCGATTTCAGTTGGAAAAAGACGGTTGTAAATTTTTCGGAATTCACCAAGTAGTAACCTCCGCAATTTATTTTCTATTCTATCATTTCTCACTAAATGGTTTTGGTATTTTCCTTTTTGCAGCCTTATTATTTTTCACAAACATATAGAGCAAAGCACCAATTATCGTAACATAACCAATCACGCTCAAGGCATCCGGTACCTGCTTGAATAACACAATGCTTAAAACGGTTGAATAGAGTACGGTAGAATAGAAGAAAACCGAAATTTCTCTTGCTGGTGCAAATTTGTAAGCCAAAGTAATGCCAAACTGTCCAAGCGTTGCAAAGAGTCCGGCTAATAGAAGGTACACGAGCTGTCTCCATGACATTGGCTGATAGTAATACATCAAAAATGGTAATAAAACCACTGTGGAAAAGAAAGAAAAATAAAAGACCACTGTGTAATACTTTTCCTTATTTCCAAGAAACCGCAAAAACGTATAGGCGGCAGCGGCAAAGATTGATGACAGCACCCCAATCATATAAGGAAACGTATCCACTGAAAAACTTGGCTTAATTATAAATAGTGCCCCGAGGAAGGCAATGATTATCGAGATTACCTGGTAGGTTCGGACCCTTTCTTTTAGAAAAAGCGCAGAAAAGATGATTAGCAAAAATGGACTTAATTTATTCAGCATTTCTGCGTCAGAAAGAATCAAGTGATCTATAGCATAGAAATAGAAGACGATTCCCAGTGTTCCGAAACCCGATCTTAGTATTAAGAAAAGCTGATTTTCTTTTTTACCAAAGAACCTTTCTTTATTTTTCATCACAAACCCTGCGGCAATCACCATCGTTACTAGATTGCGAAAAAAAGTTTTTTCGATGGTTGGCAAATTTCCGGATAGCTTGACGAAGGCTGCCATCATTGAAAAACCGAAGGCTGAGATTAATAAGAGTAAAATACCTTTATTCTTGTCACTCAAAATATGTTCCACCTTTATTTAATTAGTTATAGCAAAAAACGTTAAAGCTTATGTACCTTGATCATTCGACATAAATCGGGGCGTGACAGGCACTGCACTTACCTACAAAAGATAAAAACCTGTTCCCATGATAAGGTAACAGGCAAGGAGCAGCGTGCCTTCCAGCCAGTTTGTATCACCGTCATTCGTCATCGTAACAGTTAAAAATACTGCTAAAATCATCGAAACGAGCTCGGTCATTTGAAACACAAGCGGCATAAAGGTGAACAGCCATGATGTCAGCAACAGGACAGGCGCCACGAACATGGCAGTTTGTATCGTGGATCCGAGGGAAATTTCAATGCTTACATCCATCTTATCTTTTAGAGCCATATAAACCGCTGATACATATTCCGCAGCACTCCCCACGATAGCGACGACAATAATACCGATAAATGTCTCACTCCATCCGAGAGAATGCCCAACCGGCTGAATGGTACCTACCAATTTTTCACTAACATAGGCTAGGGCTATAGTTGTTAGGGTTAGGATAATGATCGCTTTCCAGACACCCCATTCCGGCTCTTCCTGCCCCTCATTTCCTCGCTGTTCATCTTGTTTCCTTCCTTTACTATGATACACACCGCGATGAGTGACCAATTTAAATAAAAGTGCAAGGATATATGTAATGATAACAATAATTGCAATAATTGTACTTAAAACATTCATATTATGTGAATTTAATCGGTAAGAAAAAATAAACGGAAAAACAAATGTAATAATAACGGCGAACATCAGCAAGCCAGCGTTATGTCTTGCTTCGTATGCATTGAATGATTGCCTTTTATACCTTAATCCTCCAGCCAAGAAGGAAAGTCCCCCTGCAAATAGAAGATTTACTAGCACAACGCCCGTAATTGAAGCCATAACGATCGTATTGAGGCCTTCTTTTAAAGCAAAAAAGGAAATAATTAATTCTCCAGCATTTCCGAAGGTCGCATTTAAGAGCCCCCCGAGGCTTGAGCCTACCACCGCAGCAAGACTTTCTGTCGAGCGCCTGATAAAATTGGCAAGACCGATAACGGTGATGCTATAGATGATAAACAGAACAATCAAGTTCCAGTCAAAGAAGGATCCAACGATTGAAAGCGGTAACCCAATAATTGTGAAGATCGTGAAAAATAAATTCACCCTAAGCCCCCCCATTCAGCTAATTCTATTATGGCCTCAAAATGGAGGGATATACCACGATTCACAGCCTTAATGCGCGTTATCCGAGCACCTTTTCTTCTTTTTTATTAAACGATCCTCGCAGCTTACGGTATAGGTAAATAAAGACAAATGGTGAAAACAGGATAAAAACAAGAGCAATCCATAAAGGATTGAAAAGGAAGTCTACAAAACCGCCTATCACAACTCTTGGAATATTCACCGTAAAAAAGACAAACAGAGAGACAAACAGCGGGTTTTTGGGGAGACGGATAAACACGAGATAAATTATCTGCATAAAAACCCCAATATAGAAGGTCCCAAGGACAACGCCGACCAGTCCAAAATTCGCAAACGCTTCCGCAGCATATAACGTATTTAACACGCCTGCGGTTCCCGCCTCAACGCGCTGCGGGAAAAACGCTTCCATGGCAAGCTTTGCTGAACGGATTTGATCAATATCATATAATCCAAGAAATGTGGAAGGCAGGCTTTTCCCCATTAAAAGCGGCAGCCGGTCTGTAAACAGATCCAAGTGCAAATAAAAAGGAGCAATTTGCGAGAGAATTAATCTTCCTATCGGCCCTTTATTGTAAGACAAAAACTGGCTGGGGTCTGTAACACCCTGAATAAAAATATACATTGTAATCAAAAGTGCACTGCCAAGCATACCAAGTATAATCACTTTGAATGCTGTCAGCTTTATTACTCTGATATAGATAAGCAGCATCAGAAACATTAGCGCATAAAAGAAAATCGGTCCTTTTGCCAAATAATAGATTTGCATAAAAATTGCTCCGAGTAACGTTGCAGCAAAAAGCAATTTCCAAATGATTTTCCTGGATTTATAGGCATACACAAAGGTAATCATTGATAACAGCGTTGTTAAGGACGTTGCAAATATATTTTTGATGAGATTGCTTCCAGAGAAATCGTGAGAGGCCTCTATTCTCAATTTTCCCAACTGATCGCTCCCCATAAAGAGATCAAATATGGGAATATGCTTTAACTGCACTGCCGTGTACAGGATAGCCAAAAGAGCGATCCCGGTTAAACCCGAGTAAATATACACAACATCATTACTGAATGGCCCATCTTCTGCTACAGGCGCCTTTAGATAATTATTATATTCTCTTTCTGCATTAAAACCGAATAATTTATTTATAACAAACATGGTTAAGGGAAGAAAAATCATAATAAAAGATATGATGATAAACCCTTCCACACGAAAGCTGTCACGTGATAGCAGCTTTATCATATAGTGGTGATCAATCTTCAATGCGATTAACAAAGCTCCAATATAAGAAGAGCTAAGCAATGAATAATAATAGGTAATCGACAGCAGATTTGGCTTAAGCAGAGACATTGAGCCAGCTGACTTTTTAAATAGCCAAAATGAGATACCCGTCACCATGATCCAAATCAATACATAAGCCATATCTGATGCGCCTTTCTTTATACCCTAATACTGCCGGACCTAGGTTTATCTATTATTAATTAGTATTTCAGCAAGCTTTTCTGACGCACGGCCATCACCAAATAATGGTGGAAAATCAGTGGCTGCACGCTTTGCTTCCGCTTCTATAATCCGGTCGGTATCGGCCCCGGCAAGAACATTTGCCCCATTTTCAAGGGTTTCCACCCACTCGGTTTCTTCTCGAATTGTAATGCAGGGCACATTAAGAAAATAAGCCTCTTTCTGGACCCCTCCAGAGTCAGTCAAAATTTTATCTGCCCCCATCTCCAGCTGGAGCATATCAAGATAACCAACAGGATCTATTATTCTCATGTTTGGAATGTCTTCCGTCTTTAGCCCGTACGAAGCCAGTTTCTGTTTAGTTCTTGGATGAAGCGGCCAAACCTTTGGCTTATTTATCTGCTTGAATGCCTCAAATATTTGAGTCATTTTGACAGGATCATCCGTATTTTCTGCGCGATGCACGGTGATCAAATCATAATTTTTCGCTTCAAGATCGGCTTTGTTCAGTATCCTGGATTTTCTTGCAAGCGCTGTGTTGTAAAGAACGGCATCGTACATTACATCACCGATATTTACAGCATTCTTGGTAATGTTTTCGTTTTTAAGATTCTGAATTGCTGTCTCTGTTGGACAAAATAAAAAGTCAGAAACGTGGTCGGTCATAATCCTGTTAACCTCTTCAGGCATCTTTTTATTAAAGCTTCTTAATCCCGCTTCAACATGGACAACAGGAACATGAATCTTAGCAGCAGCAAGTGCCCCGGCAAGCGTCGAGTTGGTGTCTCCATATACAAGCAGGTAATCCGGTTTTTCGTTCAACAGGATTTCTTCAATTTTCATCAGCATCTCGCCAGTCTGGTTCGCATGGGTGCCCGAGCCGACTTGCAGATTATAATCCGGACGGGGAATATTGAGTTCGTCAAAAAAGATATCAGACATATTGGCATCATAGTGCTGCCCAGTGTGTATGATGATTTCTTCAGCGTATTTTCTCACTTCACGGGATACAGGTGCCGCCTTAATAAATTGAGGCCTTGCTCCAATAACAGTTACAATTTTCATGTTAACCCTCCGCATTTTTCCGTTTTCGTTTTGTCATGATAAAGCCTGCTAACAAGAGAAAAAACAACCATGGGAATAGAACATACAAAATGCCTAAATTCGAATATTCCTGAATGTAAACAATGGTGATCAGCGCAAGAATCCCACCACCAAAGGAAGCAAGCAGACTGAATAGGTGGACAGGGACGTAGTAAACCTTTTGGCTTTTTATAAAAATCGCTGTACAAGCAAAAAAGTAGCAGATCACAACTGCTAAGACAGCCCCCCACAGCCCTAACAAGGGAATCAAGGTAATATTAAGCACAAGACTGATGACTGACGCAATTGCAAAGTAAAAAGAAATGGGCTTGGTTTGTTTAACAATAAAAAGTCCCACTGAAATGATTAAGTAGTAAAAATTCAAAAACGTCCCCAAACTGAGAACAGCAATATATTTGCTTGCGTTTTGCAACTGATTTTCTGGCATCATCCAATGAATAATATAAGGAATAAACGTAGCAATTCCTAACAACCCGGTCATCCCCAGCAGCAAGACATAGAGATAGATATTAGAAAATACCGTCTTGGCATCTTTACGATCTTTAATCGACATGGAGTACGGCCGCCATGCCATCTGAACACTTGATGTTAAAAGTGTGATAACCATGGCAAATTTAACGGCAACCCCGTAAATTCCAACCTGGCTCAGGCTGTCGAATTGGGTTAAAAAAAAACGGTTCGACCAGGAGATCACCCAAAAAGCAATGGATGCTGGAACGAGTGGAGCAGCATACTTCAAAATTTCCTTTAACAGACTAAGTTCGATTTTTATTGTAAAGAACCGTTTCAAGTAAGGCAGCATAAAGAGAATGACCATGACAGCGCCGATTACCCTTGCATAAAAAATCATCGTAACGCTTGAGTGAAAATAAGCTAAAAACAAATAAGAAAGCAGGGCTGCCATTGCTAATTTTAAAACAGTCAGTACGACAACCTTACGCGTTAAAAATTCAAACCGGAAATAGGTCAGCACCAGCGTAATAACGGACTCAATGACGAGAACCGTTAAAGAAATGTGAATCACTGTTGAATAGGCTTCGGTGTTGAACACTATCCTTGAAATGATAGGACCTGTGAAAAGCGATAAAATGAGAAAAAATACCGCAATCAGTAGGCGGAACATTAAAATAGTTTGGACATAGGTTTCTTTTCGTTTCGAGTCGTTCTGATCAAAATAAAAAAAAGCCAATGCTGAGTCCGTCCCAAAAATAACAAGGAAAGTGAGCATGGATGTGAATCCGTCGATATTCTCAAGTACACCAATCTGCGATGCCCCAAGATAAGCGGCATAAACAGGCAGCATAAAAAATGCGATCAGCTTTGTGCCGACATTCATCAGGGCATAAAGGAGGGAATCCCCTCCCAGCCGTTTAATGTGCTCAAGCATTATAGAAGCTCCCGGTCGTTAACCATGCCGCTGAATTTTGCAGGAAATCCTTTCACCACTGTTTTGGGCTCTGTGTTTTTTGTAACCAGCGCACCTGCTGCAACAAAGGTTTCTTCTTCAACAACGATGTTCGGAAGGAGAATGGAAGCTCCTCCGACACGTGCTCCTTTTTTTACCGTTGCTCCTGCTATTTTTGAAAAGCGTTCCTCGGTCCGGCCCATATAATTGTCGTTTGTTGTAACCACACATGGCGCAATGAAAACAAAATCTTCAAGCGTCGTGTGAGCTGTAATATAGGCATTCGATTGGATTTTCACACGATTGCCTATCGTTACATAGTTTTCAACCGTGACACCTCGCCCAACGATGCATTCTTTTCCAATCCGCGTATTTTCCCGGATGCTTGCCAGATCTGCAACAAGAGTCGAGGCACCAATAACCGCGCCTGAATAGAGTACCGCATTCGTTCCGACAATGACGTCCTCATCAAGCTTCAATGGCTCAAGCTCATCGTTAAGCTTGACCGTGCTTGTTTTCGCAGGGGCGGGCCGCTTCCCTAAAACCGCTCCATCAGCAATTTTCACACCGTCTGCGATCCTTGTTCCGCTATATATCGTTACGTGGTTTCCTATGACAACGTTTCTGCCTATCTCAACGTTCTTTTCAATGACATTAAAATGACCAATATTTACAGATTCATCAATCAGAACTCCAGTTTCAATACTATTCATTATAAGCGCCCCAATAAGATCTATTTTGTTAAAGTTTAATATACCTTTCAGGTTTGGTCGTAATATGCTGAAGTGAATTACGTGTGTCAAAAACAGACTTGCTATGCTTCGCGATCATCTCATAGTCAAAGCTTGTATGCTCCGTTGTAATCAGAACGAGATCTGCCTCTTCAAGCAGTTCTCTGCTGAGATCTACTGTTGCTATTTCTTCTGCACCCAGCATGAATTTTTCTACAAAAGGGTCTGCCACTGAAAAATCGGCCCCCTGCTTTTGCATCAACTTTAAAATATTCAACACAGGAGATTCCCGCGTATCATCAATATCTTTTTTATAAGAGACTCCTAGAACAGCAATTTTCGAACCGCGCAGCGCTTTGCCGTCTTCATTCAGAATCCGCATACAGCGGTCCACAACAAATTCCGGCATCGAGTTATTAATTTCCCCGGCAATTTCAATTAGACGGGTATGATAATTGTATTCTCTTGCTTTCCATGTTAAATAAAAAGGGTCAATGGGAATACAGTGACCGCCAAGACCGGGACCCGGATAAAAGGCCATAAAACCATACGGCTTCGTTTTTGCTGCATCGATTACTTCCCAAACGTCAATCCCCATCCGTTCGCACAGAATCGCCATTTCATTTGCAAGAGCTATATTAATATGCCGGAATGTATTTTCAAATATCTTTTCCATTTCCGCTACAGCCGGACTGGAAACTTCGAATACATCACCCTCAAGAACATTCCGGTATAGCATTGAAGCTACTGCGGTACAATTTTCAGTTATACCGCCCACCACTTTTGGCGTATTTTTTGTTTTGAATTTGATATTTCCCGGATCGACACGCTCAGGGGAGTAAGCAACAAAGACCGTTTCACCAACCTTAAACCCTCGCTCAGTGAGCGCGGGCACGACAATTTCCTCAGTGGTTCCTGGATACGTCGTGGATTCGAGCACAACCAGCATATCTTCTCGAGCATATTTGGCGATCTCTTTAGCTGAGCTTTCCACATAAGATGTATCAGGTTGTTGATGCTGATCAAGAGGCGTTGGAACACATATCGCTGCAGCGTCGACTCCTTCGATCCTGGCATAATCCGTTGTTGCGGTCAGCATACCGCTGTCAACCATTTCTTTCAGGTCAGCATTTAACACGTCTCCGATGTAATTAATCCCTTCATTCACCATATCAACGCGTTTTTGCTGAACGTCAAAGCCTATTACACGATAGCCTGCTTTCGCTTTCTCGACTGCTAAAGGAAGACCGACATAACCTAAGCCGACCACACCGATCACAGCTTCCTTGGATTCTATTTTTGCGATTAGCTTGTCAACAGTCATAGGCTCGCCTCCTGATTCATCAGTATTCGGGTTCCCGTTTTTGCAGATTGAAGCATTTGATCGATTAAAATAATTGGAGCCAAGCCATCTGCTCCGCTTATAACCGGATCTCGTTTTTCTTTAATTGCGCAAATCATATCTTCAATAATCCACTGATGGCCAGGTTTGCCGTAAGGGTCTTCTTCGACCTGCTGTATGAGCCTTTCTCTTTGCTCATCTGACACACCTTCTATATTCCATGTTTCAATAAAGTTCGCTGTTTTTCCACTGATTTTAATACTTCCGGTTTCACCAAACACTGCAATGGACTCTTCTAAATTCTCTGGATAAATGGTTGTGGCTGCTTCAATGACACCAAGAGCCCCACTTTTGAATTCAACCATACCAACAGCAACATCTTCCGTTTCAATATTTCTCACACGTGTCGCAGTCATTGCTTGTACCGATTCTACCGGCCCCATTAGCCACAACAACAGATCCAAGTTGTGAATGGATTGATTCATTAAAACGCCGCCGTCATATTTTTTTGTACCGCGCCAGGGTGCCTGATCATAATAAGCCTGGTTTCTGTTCCAGCGCAGTGTGACATTAGCGTGGCTCAGTTTACCAAGCAACCCATCATCCATAGCCTTTTTCAACAGTCGAATGGCAGGCTTAAACCGATTTGGGTGCACAACAGCTAACTTAACAAATTTCTTTTTTGCTTCTTTTATCATTGCTTGAGAGTCCTCAAGGCTTAAAGCCATCGGTTTTTCAACAATGAGGTGCTTTCCATAAGAAGCCGCAAGCTCGCTGAGCGGAAGGTGAAGCCCTGATGGCACACATATATTCACCACATCAATGTTCCCCTGTTTTTTCAGCATTTCTTCCATGTCGGTGTAGATGGGGTATTTCCCTTCGAATTCAATTAGTTGATCGGCATTCGTATCACACAAAGCACCAACAACTGCGTCCTTAGTGTTTTCGATTGCCTGAATGTGTTTCTTGGCTATATGTCCCATACCTACAATTGCAAAATTAATCATTTATCCGTCTCGCTTTCTTTGCATCTCTGACATATTTCCACAGCATAAAGCTGAGAATGGTCAAAAACAGACTCAGTGCAAATGCAATGATTGAATTAGGAAAAACATGTGAAGACGCCTTGCTATAAGAAACACCTAAAACCCTCGGTCTCTCAAAAAATGCAAGGTCATTTTCCATCGACTTGACCGATTCCTGATATTTATTGATTAAACCTTCTGTTTTTGCTATGGAATGCGACATCTTTACCACATCTTTTTGAGACAGCTGACTCCATTTTACGGATTGGTTAATTTTTTTGAGCAGCGCTTCATTAGAACTTAGTTTATTTCTATAAATACTTAAATACTTTTCCGTCTGTGTTTTACGGTTTGTATAGTCATCCTGCATGTTCTTTTGAAAGTCATGCGCAACTGCCTGCAGTGTGTTCTTCACATCGCTCTGGCTGTTACCCGTAACAGAAAATTGAATGTGCTTTTGATTTAGTACCTTCACTGTCAATTTCACATTGTTTGCTTTAGGTTGGTACGCAGACTCTATAATGTCAGGTGACGTTATATCGCTTTTCTTTAACTGCGCCGTATAAAATGTACTCTTGTCCTTGATAGCCTGAACTTCCCACCAGGAAAGAAATGGCGGCTGTCAGAGCAGTGATCACCACTGGGATAAGGATAAATATCGCTTTTCTCTGCCAGAAAAACAGCAGATAGTCGTAAAAAGTATCTTTTCTTTCTCTGGTCATGATGATTTACCTCACAAACTTTCAGAAATGACTATCGTTGATTTATAAATAAAACTTTTCCATCGTATCAACAATAAATTGCTGCTGTTCAGGTGTTAACTCAGGAAACATAGGCAGTGAAATGGCTTCTTTTGCAGCCTGTTCCGCATGCGGGAAATCTCCCTCTTTATAACCAAGACCGCTGAAAACCTCCTGCAAGTGTAAAGGGATCGGATAATAGATCATCGTTGAAATACCATTTTCCTTTAAAAACCTTTGCAGTTCGTCACGATTTTTGGTGCGGATCGTATATTGATGAAAAACATGGTGATATCCTTCAGATTCAACAGGTGTTTTCACCATTTCTCCCATACCCTCATTCAATAAGCTGGTGTAGCGTTTGGCGTGCTGACGGCGTTTTTCATTCCACTCATCAAGATAACTAAGTTTAATATTCAGGATCGCTGCCTGCATCTCATCCAATCGGCTGTTATAGCCCATTACACGATGGTAATACTTTGGTTTACTTCCGTGGACACGGATAATCTTCATTTTTTCTGCTAAATCGTCCTGATTGGTCACAATCAATCCGGCATCTCCGTAAGCTCCGAGATTTTTAGTAGGGAAAAAGCTGTAAATCGCTGTGGTCCCCAGTTCGCCTGGTGCGTGGCCATTAACCTTTGACCCGATGGACTGGGCCGCATCTTCAACGACGAACAGGTTATGTTTTTGAGCAATTGCATTGATTTTTTCCATATCAGCCATTTGACCGTATAAATGTACAGGAATTATGGCTTTTGTTTTTTCAGTCAATTTATTTTCGATCTGATCGGCATCTATATTAAATGTAACGGGATCAATATCAACAAAAACTGGCTTTGCCTGGCACCGAGCAATCGCCCCGGCGGTAGCAAAGAATGTAAATGGCGTTGTGATGACTTCATCGCCTTCTTTTACACCACAGGCCATCAATGAAATATGCAGTGCGTCACTGCCGCTTGCTACACCAACACCATGTTTGACATGACTGTATGCTGCAAGATCCTGCTCTAGCTTTACGACATTTTCCCCTAGAATAAACCGGGAAGACGCCATAACTTCATCCAGTCTTTTCAGAATTTCCTCTCGCATGGATAAATACTGTTCCGACAAATCAAGCATAGGTACTTTCATAGAAAATCGTCCCTTTCAAATGTGCCGTTTATGCTTTATAATTAAAAGTTTACCTCTAAAATTTTATCATGAGGGATTTGTGTTTACTAATTAAGGTTTTGTAAAGAAAAACGCATCAAATTTTTACATATAAGGGGAGGGGAATTATTTAGCGAGTTAAAAAGGAGAGAGATGTTCAGAAGAATACTAAGCAAATCAGTGGAGACGATTCTTGGCTTCTTTACTGAAAAATGACCAATATCCAATTGCAATAAAGGCTTGCAGGCATCCTAATAGAGCAAGGCTGTTTAGTATGATTACGAGCACAATCATCACCTCCGGAAAAGTCTCACAAAGCTTCTGGCTGTTCTGTTCTACTTCTTCATTATATAAGGCTATTACTAAGGCGAGGTTAAGGCTGCTTTAAGATTTCATTAACATTCCTTGCAATGAAAAAAGGCGTCCAGTGATTACCGGACAAGCCTTCTGCTATCAATCTTGTTAATTGCCTTTCTGCCGATTGAATAATAGTCGACCGGATACTGTTCTGCCTCCTGCAGCGAAAAACAGTTGCGGCCATCAAAAATGACCGGTTCGCGCATCAGGTGCGTAAACGCTGCAATGCCCAAGTTTTTTATCTCTTCCCACTCTGTAACGATGAAAGCAAGATCAGCATTTTCCAGCGCTTTTTCAACCGAATCTGTGAAGTGAACCTCTTTAGGAAGCAATAGTCGGGCTTTCTCAATGGCCATCGGATCATAAGCAATGATGTCTGCGCCCTCTTTAACAAGTTCTTCACAAATACTAATTGAAGCCGCCTCTCTCATATCATCCGTATTCGGTTTGAAGGCAAGCCCAAGAATCGCAACACGTTTGTTTTGCAGACTGTTAAACCGTTTCAAAGCTTTTTTTACAAGCAATTTCTGTTGTGATTTATTTACTTCGATCACCGACTTAAGCAGATTAAAATCATGCTCCACAAAGCTTGCAATCTGGATCAAAGCATTTGTATCTTTAGGAAAACATGATCCGCCGTAGCCAATACCGGATTGAAAAAATTTATTGCCGATTCTATTATCCATCCCCATACCCGCAGCGACTTCCTCAACATCCGCATCCAGCTTCTCGCATAGATTCGCAATCTCGTTAATAAAGCTAATCTTCGTCGCCAAAAAAGCATTCGAAGCATATTTGATCATCTCAGCGCTGCGTAGGTCGGTTTTATAGATCGGTAGTCCAAATGGCAGATTAATTTCTTCAAGAACTGCTGCAGCTTTCCCGCTGTCTGTCCCTATAATTATTCTGTCTCCATAGAAAGTATCCTTAACAGCTGTTCCTTCTCTTAGAAATTCCGGATTAGAGACAATGTCAACGTCGAATCTGCCTTGAGCTTTATTGATGATTCGTTCTCTGATTCTTTCGTTGGTTCCTACTGGGACCGTGCTTTTCGTCACAACAATAATATCTCTCGTAACATATTCAGCAATATCCTCAGCAGCCTTCTCGATATATCGCAGATCCGCATGGCCATCATCCTTTTGAGGGGTTCCGACAGCGATATAAATCACTTCTTTATCAGCAAAAGCTTCTGATGGATCGGTTGTAAAATTAAGGCGTCCAGCCTGAAGATTCTTTATCATTAATTCTTCAAGACCCGGTTCATAGATCGGTGAAATGCCTTTTTTCATTGCGTTTACTTTTCCTTCATCTAAATCTAAACAAACAATATTGTGGCCAATCTCTGAGAGAGCAACTCCCATTACCAGCCCAACATATCCCGTCCCTACAACTGCAATACGCACGTGATTCCCTCCATTCCGGCTCTGCTAGATTCTTTTCTTAACAGCATTAAACGCATAATTTGCAAAACTCCAAGCTGATTGAAAAAGTCCTAGTGTTTCAATTTCTCTGTACACTTTCCAGTTCTGCTTCGCCACTTTTATTTTGTTATTTGAAATGGAACCAGGAACAATCCGGTACATTGCTAAGGTTTCGTTCACTCCATAAGCTGTAATTCCTCGTTTTAATATAGAAAGCCACAGCGCAAGATCCTGTCGGGTTTTAATATTGGGCATTTCGACTGGCCCTGTTTTTTCCACATTAAGGACAACCGTTAGACAGCCGATAATTGTATTTTTCAACAGCCCTTTATAATCGATTTGCGGCGGCACCTCTATGACCGTATTCATCAGCCTTCCCTCTAGGTCCATGTGCTGGTATTGCGAATAAGAAAAAGCAATGTCCCTGTGCTCCATAAATGCTATTTGCTTTTCAAGTTTTTCAGGTACCCATAAGTCATCACTATCGAGGAACGCAAGATAGTGACCATTGGCAGCCTTTATTGCGGTGTTTCTTGAAATGGCAGCGCCGCTGTTTTTTTCAAGAGCAATTAAACGGATTCGTCCATCCCATGAAGCATAATTTTCTATAATCTCGCGGGAGCGATCGCTAGAGCAGTCATCAACTATAACCATTTCCCAATTTTGGTAAGTTTGTGCCTGAACGGACTGGATCGTTTCTTCAATAAAATGAGCACTGTTAAAAGAAGGAGTAATAATTGAAACAAGAGGCTCTTTTTTCATAACAACTGTTCCCCATTATTTAAAATGCGTCCATAAATGTTTAGCATGGTCTCAGCGTTTTTGTCCCAGTCGTAGGCTTTCATTACATGAACACGCCCTCTTCGTCCAACTTCTTTCCCTTGGTCGGGATTTTCAAAGAAATGCTTCATTTTTTCTGCAATGGCCTGGCTATCCTTCGTTGGGATCACATAGCCTGTAACGCCATCGATGACAACCTCTGAAAGGCCACCCACGTTCGCAGCAACAATCGGTACTTCACACGCCTGAGCTTCCAAAGCCGCCACTCCGAAGCTTTCCGAGTCCAATGTGGACGGAACAAAAAAAACATCGAAACGATTAATTTCTTCAGGTATTTTGTGATGAGCGATGTTTCCCGTAAAGGTCGTCTGCTCTGAAATGCCGAGTTTTTCAGCGTACGCTTGATATTCATCAAGCAATGGACCGCCGCCGACAATTTTCAAATGAGTATGACTGTATGCTTCAGGTCTCACCATTTCCTTGAATTGCGCATACCCCTCCAAGAGATACCGGATGCCATATTTCTCAGCCATTGTTTTTACAATCCCAAAGACAAAAACATCTTGCTGCTTTGTAACAGAGAGTGGTTTGAAAACTTCCATATCAACGCCAAACGGAGTGACCTCAATCGGTTTACTTGTATATTGACTCGTTTCAACTTTCATAACCTCACTGGTCGAACAAATCATATCTGCCTTTTCAAGGGCGTATTTCACCATTTTTTTATTTAAGCTTCCTTCTTTAGGAAAGTCATAAATATCGCTGCCCCACACCGACACCACATACGGATGATAGTTTGCCAGCGCACCGATCAAGCCATAGCTTGAAACATAGTGGGAATGAAAAATATCAGGCTGTTCCTTTTTTAACAGTCTTTTAAGTCCTGTGGTTGTGAAAAAATAAGAAAGTTTATTTTCAAATTTAACGTCCAAATATTCCGTCCTGACATTCTCCCACTTTGAACGATCTTCATGATCCCGGTGTGTGCTAAAACTGATATTGATCACTTGATAGCCCTTTTGATTATAAAAATTGATCCATTTTTTCGTGTGGACATTATTGGCAGGAGCAAATACTGCGATTTTCATGTTGAAGCACCTCCTGGATTCAATTGTTTCAAGTCCACCGCTACTTTTTCGGCCCTGGACTTCCAGCTGTGCGTTAGAAAGACGGCTTTTGCATGGGCTGTTAACTTCTCGTACGCATTCTTTTCAATCGCTTTTCTTACGCCTTCCGCAAAGCTTTCAGGGGTATCCGCTGTAACAAAGCCCGCCCCCTCTTTTGACAGGATTCTGCTTTGAGCTTTACAGTCAGTCGCTACAATAGGAAGCCCATGAGCCAGATATTCAAACATCTTAACGGGAACCGAAAAATCATGATATGTGTTGATTTCCCTTGGAATTAAGGCAATTGATGCTTCGGCGTAAGCCGCCTTCAAATCCTCACCAGATCGATGACTGACTGTCAGCCAAGGGTATTTGCTATATGCATGCATCTCTGGATATTTTTTGTATTCTTCCTCACGGCAAATAATTTCTAATTGAATCTCGTGCTCGCTATTGAGCAAGCTGAAGGCTTCGAGCATCATCAGCATGCCTTTTTGGTCATTTATCCCTCCGACAAAGACCGCTTTTGGAGCGACCGGATCGCCTTCAAAGCTCTGCTCGACATTTTCCATACCAGGTGGCAGTTCATCATATTGCCCTCTCCACTCCACGAATTTATTCATTTCTAATGAGGGGAGATACAGTGTGTCCACCACTTTTGCAAATGCAGAAAGTTCTCTTCTGTAAATAAACCGCATAATTGGTGTTAGCACTTTCTTATCACGTGGCGGCACATACATCTCATCAAACTTCCAGTAAACATCTCTGTAAAAAAGGCCGATTGGGAGGTGGTGCTTTTTTAAATAGCGCCAGAATGCCATATCACCAAACAGATTTCTAGGCATGTGGTCCTCATCTGTCAGCCAATAAGGCATTGTACTGTTCTCCATGTAGCAAAAAACAGCATCCTTCACCAAATTTTTACTCTTGTAATCTTTTATAAGCTTTTTTCGATCGCCACTTTTGCCTGAAATGATCATGACGTCAAGACCGTTTTCCCGTCCATAGTCTTTAAACGCCTGAACCATTTTTTTTGGCCGTACACCAGAACCGCTTTTCGGGTTCTTCAATAATGCATAAGGAAAATAAATAAGTATGTGTTTCATAGATTAGCTCCTGTTCTCTTGCGAGCAGTTATGCAAGGTTATTTCTGCAAGATTAACTCGGTTAGCGTGCGCCTTCACCGGTAAAAATGACTTTTATTGTTTTAAAAGCAATGCTTGCATCGATTAAAAAACCCATTTTACTGATGTAATATAAATCGAGCCGCGCTTTATCAAATGGAGAAATATCATACCCACCGTTTACCTGGGCCCATCCTGTCAGTCCTGGTTTAACCTGCAGCCTCAATGAGAAGCCAGGAATCTCTTCTTCAAATTGTTTGACGAACATTGGCCTTTCAGGGCGTGGCCCAATCAGGCTCATGTCTCCCTTGATGACGTTAATAAGCTGCGGGAGTTCATCAATGCGCGTTTTTCTCAAGAATGAACCGACACGTGTTACACGCGCATCATTTTTAGCGGCCCATTGCGCGCCATTTTTTTCGGCATCCAGTGTCATCGAACGGAGCTTTATAATCTTAAGTTTTTTACCATTCAGACCAACGCGCTCCTGAACAAACAAAGCAGGTCCCCGGGACTCCAATTTAATTGCCGCCATGGCTAAAAGAACAATGACTGCTGCTAAAATTAAACCGATAACGGCAAAAACTGTATCTACGAATCGTTTCAAGTAAGAATTATAGAACGTTTGCTTAGGTACGGGTTTTGAAAACAAGTAAAGGTTATGCCGGTATTTTTGTATGACATCAGTATCTGCACGGTTCATCGACAATTTTTTCACTCCTATAGTTCTTCAGAATGGGTGGATCAATATTGGAATCGTTACAGCTTTGGTTTGAATATAAGTTCATTATCATACCGGTTTGTTAAACCACCGTTAATTTTCCTCAAGGTTAGTGTTAAGAATTATTAATCTAATATTAATTCCGCGGTGCAGAAGGATTTTTGGATGATATTTATGTTGAAAAACCGTGGATTCTGATGAAGGTTTAAAAATATTTGGAGGTTATGTATAAAGCGATGACCTTGAATGTTGTTACTCTTTCTCTCTATTAAATATGTGGTAATGGAGCTCGGGATCGGCTGTTGTCTTCCGTTTCTGCCACTCGCTTTCCATGGCATGGGCACGGCCACTGAAAAAGTCGCTTTTTGCCCTTACCGGCCGAGCTTTGGAAAGTTCTCGCTTGCCGCGGGCGGACCGCGAGCCTCCTCGCTCATTTAGCAATTGTTGCGCTGTGGGGTCTCGCCTTGTCACGCTGATTCCGCAGGCGTCTCGAACTTTCTGACAGCTCGTCCATAGTGGCAAAGACATCTTAACTATTGGAACTCCAGCAGATTTAGCAATTCTATGATTAAATCTTAAGTCTTGACCAGCTTATATAGAAGTTTTTCAGTTGCCCCGCTGATACGCCCTCACAAATCCAAAGGGTCACTTCACTATAGTTGGCAAATATGAAAATCAGACTTTTCTTGTCGCCTTCGGGATATTGAGCTGCCTAGATTCCCCGCAACTGGTGGCTTGGACACTCATCCGTGGCAACAGCTCTTGTGACCTGGGGGGTTCTGAGGAGGACGCTTTTTGTCCACTGTAGAAGTTGAAGAGATCTTAGAGCTGGCAACCATAACTAAGCATTCATTCTGATAAATAGACGGAAAAACTTCCGCTTAATTCTTCAACCAACTAAGGCTCGGATAATCAGGCAAAAGAAACGGAAATGTACTTTATGAGAGTGAGAAAAACGGTTCGCACGTGGAAAGCGAGCAGTTGCTATATTTAAAAATAGTGGACTTTTTCAGGGTTAAGGAATATGAAGACAGCATAACTTCACATTTTGCTGATTGAGGTGAAGGGCAAGAAGAAAATGCGTCTGTATTTTCTTCGTAAGTAGTGAAATCATAGAAGTTACTTCAAGGCCAGCGGAATTAGCGGGAGACCACTGAAAAAGTACACTTAGTGTTTTTTTCACGTGATTAAGCAACAAACACCTTGATTGAAGCGAAAGGTGCGAGACTCCCACGGGACTAGCACGCGTCCGAAGATCCACTTTGGCGTATAAAGGACCACGCCAAAGTTAGCTGAGGCCGTGCCCGTGGAAAGCGAGCAGCTAGAGCGGAAATCAACAACCACCACGACATCTGGAGACTTTTTCAGTGGCATCAACAGCGTTCCAAGCGAGACCCAACAGAAGCGAGGGTAATTTCCCTTTCCATGTATTGGTATTGCATCGCATTTTCTTCGTGCGGTGGGGATTAAAGGAGGCTGTTCCAAGTCTTGCGGAATCAGCGGGAGACCACTGAAAAAGTACACTTAGAGTTTTTTTCCAAGTGATTCCGCAACAAACACGTTGATTGAAGCGAAAGATGCGAGACTCCTTTAGAATGCACATGATTATTGAAAGAAAGGAATACCCGAGACTCCTTTAGGTTTAGCGATGGCCACTGAAAATCTAACTCATTTTCCTTGGCAAGGAAAATGAGGACAGCTCACATTCACATTTTGGATGATTGGAGTTGAGGGCACGAGACTCCAGTGGGAAAAGCAACAGCTGAAGACCCCCGCTGGAAGTGTTTTTCTTCCAAGGAGGCTGAAGCGTTGCCCACGGAAAGCGAGTGCTTGAAACGGAAATCAACAGCCACGATGTCGCTGAGGAACTTTTTCAGCGGCTACATCAGCGTTTGTTCCAAAGGTAATAACCTCAAAAAACAGCGTGCCGACACGATTCTCTTTTGAGAACATATCGACACGCTGTCTTAAATGAGGCGTTTAAGCTGACTCATCTATCGGTTAAGATCTTCTAAACTATTGAACGGTTAAGCCGTGTTTGGTGCCTTGTACTTTATTCTGCCTGATTGACACTTCTTTTACTGCTTGATGTTCTTTCCGCATGATTCAGTGACCCGGTTTCGCTTTTAAACGATACTTTTCTGACTGTTTCTGTCTTCACAACTTTTAATTGTTCCGGATATCCATAGGAGCCGTGCTCACTCAGGTCAAGGCCAGAAAGCTCTTGATCACGTGTGACACGGATACCGACAGATTTTTTAAGCAAAAAGAGAATCCCAAAGGATACAGCAGCGACATACAGAGCAGCTCCCGTAACGCCGAGCAGCTGTACACCCAGTTGATGAAAACCTCCGCCGTAGAATAATCCTGGCTTCCCAACACCTGTGATGGCTACAAGCCGCGGCGATGCAAAAAAGCCAGTGGATAGTGTGCCGATGATTCCGGCAATTCCGTGTACGGAAAAAGCATGGATGGGGTCATCCAATCCTTTCTTCTCGAAATAAACGGATGTGAAAAAAGTGATGGATCCGGCTGCTGCTCCGATCACAACAGCCGCCCACGGCTCAACAAAGGCACAGGCAGCGGTGATTGCCACAAGCGCCGCAAGAACACCGTTTACCATGGCCGCAACATCCATGTTTCCAACTAAAAGCTTCGCAGTGATAACCGCTGCAATGGCTCCCGCTGCAGCCGCTAAATTTGTTGTTAATGCCACATAGCCAAAGAACCCGCCTGCCGTGCCCATTGTGCTGCCAGCATTGAATCCGAACCATCCAATCCAGAGCATCAGACCGCCAAGGACCGTATAAACGAGGTTATGACCCGGGATAAGATTAGGCGTTCTGTCTTTATTAAACTTTCCGATTCTTGGTCCAAGGAGCAATGTCGCAATTAACGCCGCAATAGCTCCCTGCAGATGGACAACCGTGGATCCGGCGAAATCCTGCATGCCAATTGCGCCGAGCCATCCCCCGCCCCAGACCCAATGACCGATCACGGGGTAGATTATAATAGTAAAGAGTGCTCCAAAAATAAAATAGACGGATAATTTCCCTCGTTCTGCAAAACCTCCCCAGGCAATGGCAAGCGAAACACCTGCAAAGGAAAGCTGGAACAGAAACTTTAGCGAAATCGGCACATCTGCCCATGAAAGTGAGCCAAATACCTTGCTTGGCGATCCATTTAAAAACCACCCATGCATGCCCATAAAGTGATTGCCGCTCCCAAACGTTATTGCAAAGCCAAATGCCCAAAATGCAATGGAAGCAATGGCGAAGCTGAGAATTTGTTTCCCGGCTACATGTCCCGCGTTCTTCATCCGGGTTGAACCTGCCTCAAGCAGGGCAAAACCAGCCTGCATACCAATGACAAGGACTGCTGCAATAAGAACCCATAATGAATCAAGCATAGAAGCTATTTCTTTCATTGTATCCTCTCCCTATTGAAGCATTTTTCTTAAATAAGTCATTCGCAGCTATTTCCTCAAATGAAATTGCGCATTAAGCTGGCCGCGAAGCATTTTTTTCCGGATGTCATCATTGCTCTGCCGTTTCAGATCTTTACGAATCTCGCGTGTCTGAACGCCTTCCTCTCTTTTTTCTGCGATATCAGCAAGTTTTTCTACATCAGAAAACGAATACTTTCTTGTACCCTTTTCCGTGCGGTCGGGAAAGATCAGCTGCTGTTCTTCATAGTATCGGATTTGTCTTCCAGACAAACCGGTAAGCTCGCTTACCATTCCTATGGTCATAACTTTTTTTTCTTTATACAATGACATAATAGCCTCCCGATTTGCGCACGGTTAAAACCGCTTATGTATTATTATCTTAAATTTCTGTTTATTAACAATCTTCTTGTCAGATAATCTTACAAGGTTTTTTTTAAGAAGTAAAAAAACAAGCGCTCACCTGGCTTAACAGCCGGGAGAGCACTTGGACTTGGCTACACATTTGTTTTCAGTGAACGTTCAGATTAAGAAACACTTGCTTAACGGTTTGCAAACTGCTCACGGAGCTTGAATTTTTGAAGCTTTCCGCTCGCATTTCTCGGAAGTTCCTTTTTAAATTCGTACCTTCTCGGGCGCTTATACCTCGCAAGCCTGTTATTTTGTTGACAAAATTCATCGAGAGCTTCTGCTGTAAGTCCAGGATCTTTAGCGACAATAAAAGCTACTACCCGCTCTCCCCATAGCTCATCAGGTTCCCCCACAACAGCAGCGTCCATAACCCCTGGATGATCAAACAGCACATCTTCAACTTCTCTCGAATAAATATTTTCTCCCCCTGATACGATCATATCCTTCAATCGGTCACTGACCCATAAGAACCCTTCTTTATCAAAACTGCCGATATCTCCAGAATGGTACCATCCTTTATGCAGAGCTTCAGCCGTTGCATCTGGCCTGTTGAAATAGTTTTTCATCATCGAAGGGCCACGCACGATAATTTCCCCTCGCTCGCCCGGATTACAGATATTTTCAGGATCCGTAGGACCATCCTCATTCGTCTTTACCACACGTACTTCATGATTCAAAAGCGGTCTACCCGCTGAACCTGCTTTTCCTAGCTGTTCATCTGGCATCAGCAAAGTAATACCAGGACCCATTTCCGTCATCCCGTATGCTTGAAATAAATCAATCTGGAAAGCCTCAGACACTTTATTAACAAGGGCTGGCGCCATTGCTGCACCGCCATATAAGGCTTTAGTTAATGAAGAAAAATCTGTTTCCTTAAGATCGGCCTGAAGGACCATATTCAGCATAGTTGGCGCAGCAAAAAATGTCGTAATTCTCTCTTCTTTAACCGTAGTAAGGAATTGCTGAACGTCAAAATGGTGCATTATGACGTTCGAAGCCCCCATAAGAATGCGGGGCAGTAAGGCACAATGAAGCTCTGCACAGTGAAACATTGGAGCAACAGTAAGTCCTCGGTCTTTTTCCGTTATTTGCATGCTCGCTGCCAAAATAAGACTTTGATCCATCATGTCACGATGAGAGTGCGTCACCCCTTTTGGGAGACCGGTTGTCCCAGAGGTGTACATAACGGCATACAAATCATCTTCGGTCACCTGATTCACTGGTGGCGAGTCAGGTGCAAGCGACATCTCCTCATGATAATTTTTAAAGAAGGGATGAGGGTCAACAGACCAGAACTGCATTTCTGTAAAGCGTTCTGCTGCTACTGCTGTTTGAGCCTCCGTAGCCTTCTCAATTAAGACAACTTTTGGGGAGGCATCCTGAAGAATAAAGGCTATTTCCTTTTCAGTAAGACGGAAATTGACCGGATTAAAAACGGCGCCAAGCTTGGCACAGGCAAAAAGAGCAGTCGCAAACTCTGCTGTGTTGTATAAGATTGTGGTAACCCTGTCACCTTTTTCAACACCTGATGACGCCAGTGCATTCGAAAGTCTGTTTACGTCTTTGTTCCATTCACTATATGTCCATCTCTTCCCTAACCTTACATCATAGAGTCCTTCTTTATCGGCAAATTTAGCTGCAGTTTGTTCAAACATGCTTTTGAGAGTCGGTTTCATCGCGTCACTCCATCCTTTTCCTTAGTTAGCACACTATTCTCCGCTTGTACACGATATCCCTTTATAGTTTAATGAAAATTCCAATAATTTTTATTTGTTTTTTACCTTAGCTTGGATAAAATAAAAAAATCAGGCAAAATCTTTCTGCCTGATTTCCTTAATTTGCCTTTTACAAAGAGAATCCTTTTTCTACGCTTTCCAGCGCTTCATCAATCGTAGATAAGATGTCCGCTTCGGGATTTTGAACCCAGTAAAACTGAATCGAAATGATGGCACCAATTACGGCTCCGGCAAACGCAAGAACCTTAATGTCGGTACTTTCGCGCCCTGTCCGTTCTGCTGCTAACGTAGCAATCATATGAATATTACTTGTAATCTGGTTTAATGAAGCGGCTCTCAGTTCTGGAATCGACATGATTATTGTCATTCGCTCTTGAACACCCTGTCTTTCTTCCTGAGAAAGAGTTGAAAGTCCTTCTTTGACAGCTGCACGCAGGGCCTGAATAGGCTGCAAATCCGCGGGCTGCTTTTTAAACGATTCAATCAGTAATGGATCATAATCGTCCTCGAGAACAACAGATTCTTTTGATGGAAAGTATCTAAAAAAAGTACTGGGAGAAATTTCTGCCGCTTCAGCAATTTCTTCCACAGTTGTATCGGAATAGCCCTTTTGGCGAAACAATCTTAAAGCATTTTGTTGAATGGCTGCTCTCGTTTTTGCTTTTTTCCGCTCGCGAAGGCCAGGTCTCGCTTGCTCTTCTGAAGACAATGTCCCACCTCCGTTTTTAGTTCAGATTTAATTCTATTTTACAGTTTTACCTTGAGGTTAACAAGAATCATGCCAAGTGTTCCTTACTTTCTTCGGATGCTTTCTTATTCGGAAGGAATATGAAAGTCAGAAGCAAGCCAAGAACAGCGATCCCGGTGCACACCAAGAGCATGCTGCCCATTCCATAAACAAAAGACTGACGAACAGAAGAGAGCAGGGCAGGAAGGTGGAGTTGTTCTGCAACCGATGCTCCTGAAGATGCACTTTGTTTAACGGCTTGAGCCACCTTATCTGGAAGACCTTCAGTATTTAATTGTGAACGATAGCTAGAATTGAGCGCTGTTCCAAGAAGAGCAATACCAATTGCTCCGCCAACCTGGCGCATGGCCATAATCAGGGCCGAGCCAACGCCGCTTCTTTCTGCGGAAAGCTCCCCAAGAGCCGCATCCATTGAGGTGGGAAGTGAAAATCCCATCCCCGCTCCAGTCAGAACAATCCACACACAAGTAAAACCGTAAGTGGTGTCTATATCTGTTAACGCCCCTATTCCGAGTCCAAGAGCAAGCAGTGCAAATCCTAAAGCTGTCACTTTTTTTGCACCTATTCCACTAATCAATTTATCTGCAAACTTTGCTCCCACAATCAACCCGCCGATTAAAGGAAGCAGCCTAAGTCCTGTACTAAACGTATCGGCTCCTTCCACCGCCTGGAAATATTGAGGAATGGCAAACAGCAGCCCAAAGACAGCAAAGGAAACAAAGGTCGCAAGGATTGATCCCCATGTAAAGCTTGCAGAATGAAATAACTGTAAGTCTATGAGCGGATGTTTCGTATACTTCTGCCACAAAATAAATCCTGCAAGGATCACAACACCCAAAATAATAGTTGATAATACACTCGCGTTCTCCCAGCCCTTTTCACCCGCTCTGATCACGCCATAAGTCAACGCCACTAAGCCAATGCTCGACGTTAACATACCTATCAAATCGATTCTTAAAGGAGCAGCACTCTTTGATTCCGGCATGAGCACAGAAACCGCAATGATTGCCACAGCGACAAACGGGATATTCAGCCAGAAAACGGAGCCCCATTCATAATTTTTCAGCAGCCATCCGCCAATAATGGGACCGAGAGGAATGCCGAGCATATTTGCGGTTGCCCAAATCATCATGGCTTTTGTTCGCTCCTCTCCTGAGAAGAGTACAGGCAAGATCGACATAGAAAGAGGAATCAGAAACGCTGCACCAAGTCCGAGGATGGCTCGCATAACAATAAGCGTCTCAGGTGAATTTGAATAAGCACACCCGATTGAAGCAGCACCAAATAAACCTAATGCCAGCAGCAACATCTTTTTCCGTCCCAGCCTGTCACCCAGCATGCCTGCAGGTAATAAGAAGGCTGCCAGCACCAAATTATAAGCATCCGCAAACCACTGAAGCTCGCTCGTGGAGGCATTTAACGAGAGAGCTAAAGTCGGAAGTGCCACGTTAAGCACTGTCATATCAAGTCCAACTGCCAGTAACCCAAAAGAAAGCGCTCCAAGTACCCACCATTTTCGATTCTGTTGATTGATCAAATCAAAACCCCCTTAAAATATAAAATTAACATTCATTTGAATTTAACTATTTATTGAAAGTATATTTAAAATGATATTAACTGTCAATATTTTATTGCACCAAAAATATAGCTACTTTCTAGTGATGAGGGTGAAAATCCTTTACACTTTGCCGGAATAAGTTTTTAATTTAAGGTGAGTGTAAGGATAAGCAGGTGAAAAAAATGGACATTAAGCATTTACAATATTTTATCGAAGTCAGCCGGTTGAAGAGCTTCAGCAAAGCCGCTGAACATTTATATGTGACACAGCCGACGATCAGCAAAATGATCCGGAACCTGGAGAATGAGCTTGGTGTTTCACTTTTTGCCCGAACAAGCAAGCGTGTTGAATTAACCGATGCAGGTGAAGTGATTTTTGAACAAGCTAAAGTCATAGATAAGGCCTTTAAGGACCTTGAATTTCAACTGGAAAATTTGACTGACTTAAAAAAAGGGAACATTCACATTGGATTGCCCCCAATGATCGGATCTCTTTATTTCCCAGACATTATTGGTGGGTTTCATGATGAATACCCGGATATATCCATTCAGTTATTTGAATATGGAGCTAAAAGAATTGAAGAAGAAATCAGCAAGGGAGACCTTGATACAGGCGTGGTCGTTCTGCCGGTAAACGAAAAAATTTTCGATTATTTTTCCTTTGAAAAAGAGGAAATCAAGCTGGTTGTTTCTTCCTCTCACCGCCTGTCAGGACAAAAAGAAGTAAAGCTGGAAGATCTGAGGGATGAAAATTTCATTCTATTTAATGAAGATTTTGCTCTCCACAGCCGAATCATTTCTTCTTGTGCCAGTGCAGGATTCCACCCCACTATTATTTCCGAAAGCTCACAGTGGGATTTTATCGGAAAAATGGCGGCCTCAAAACTTGGAATTGCTCTGATGCCTGAGAGCATTTGCAAGGACCTGAATAATAATGTTTCCGTTCTGACAGTCACCGATCCGCCCATTCACTGGGAACTGGCTGTCATTTGGCGCAAAGATATGTACCTGTCTTATGCTGCAAGAGAATGGCTTAAATATACGAAGGCAAAACTGCAACATCAGCTGTAAACACACACTATGGAAGCCGGTCCATGATCCGGTCATGCTGTCGAGAGAATCATCTCGGCAGCTTTTTTATTTGCCCTGCGGGGTCTCGCCTGGTCACGCTCATGCTCATTTGGGCAATGAAAAAGTCTACTTTGAGGTTTCCTACGTTCACTCGGCTGTGCTGCTGGAAAATTTGAGACGCCACTTAATCAGCTGACAGCCGCTGTATATCTATAGTCACAAATGTCCTCTAAAGGGCATCCACAAACACATTGATTGAAGCGGAAATTGCGAGACCCAGCCAAAATGTGAATGCTCATTGAAAGCAAGAAATACCTGAGACTCTTGTAGAATCAGCATGAGGCAACTGAAAAACTAACTCATTTCAAATGTTAAGGAAATTAAGCTGGTTCAACTTCCTATTTAAGCTGATTGGAGTGGAGGGCACGAGACTCCAGTGGGAAAACCAACAGCTGAAGACCCGGCAGAACTCCTTAAGGAAGATCGGCTAAGAGAGTCACGTCCTGTGACAACGCCGATCCTACCCACATCCTGTGGGCATGAGGAGACTGAAGCGTTGCCCACGGAAAGCGAGTGCCTGAAACGCAAATTAAACAACCATATTTTATATCGAGGGACTTTTGCAGCTTCCTTACTTTGTATAACCCTTATATATAGATGTAAGCATTTTCATAGATAACAGCTATACACTCCATGAAAAATAACTATTTTACATCTCTCCAATGGAGGATTAGAATCACAACGTAGGACTTCTCAAAGTCCATTTTCTAAATATAATAAGTTAAAGAAGGTTGCATATATATGGATAAGAAAAGAGCACGCGAAAGCCGCATTGTAAATACATCGCAGGTTCTCACAGGGGATTTAAATAACTATAATACCTTGTTTGGCGGCGTCCTGATGAAAAAACTAGATGATTGCGCTACCCTTTCAGCACGGAGACATTCAAGAGCAAAAGAATGTGTAACAGCTTCAATCGATTCTCTGGATTTTCTTTGGCCGATCCACAAAACCGATTCCGTTTGTGTCGAATCCTTTGTTTCCTATACAGGGCGAAGTTCCATGGAGATCTTTTGCAAGGTGATTGCTGAGGATATGATAAACGGTGACCGACGAATTGCCGGCACTGCCTTTCTAACATTTGTTGCCTTGGATCAAAATAAAAAGCCGATGGAAGTACCTGGTGTTATACCAGAAACAGATGAAGAAATAAGTCTCTTTAACACTGGAGCAGAAAGAGCCGACGTGAGAAAAGCTAGGAGAAAGAAAAGCAAGGGAGTCGCAGAGTCCTTAACTGTTAAAAAGCCTTGGGAAATCAATGAATTTGAAACAACTCAAAGCGGGGATGCTAAATGATTGCTTTAACCAGTTTGGAAAAACTTTATGAAGCAAGACATGCTGGCGACCAAATAAAAACTCAAACGCCTGGTTTGTACGAAGATTTGATTCATCTAGTTAGTCTAACTCGACAGCTGCAATTCCGATATCAATACCTTGGTAGTCTGCTGACAGATGAAAATACTGAAAAATCGGCTCCTGTTCATGCCAAACAGTCAGTAATTAGCCTTTATCTTCAAGAAGTTAATGACTTTAGAAGTAGTGAGTATGCAGAAGTTATTAAAAAACTGTTTTTAAATTACAAGGATTGCGGTTATAATAATATTTGTTTATTGTTGCTCGGTAAGTCTCCTGAAGAATTAAAAGGTGTTCAATCTTAAATTTATTTTATAAAGACATTAAGGGGAAAAGAAAAATGCTAAAACAGACGGACAAAGTATTAACAGGAAAAGACCTGAACTTTCTGTCATCCTATACTTTAGATGTTAATGTAAACCGACAGATTATTACTGGACAATTCGCCGGAGGTAACATTCGCTCAGGAAAAATGATTGGCGTTTTGGATCAAAATCGCATTGTCTCTATCAGGTACACATATGTAACGGTACTGAATGAATTCAGAAGCGGCAACACCGCGTTTCCCCTTACCGTTAGTGAGGATGCCCTCAGAATTTGTGATGCTTGGAACTGGCTCGGTCTTAAACAACGTGAAGAAAGTCTTACAGCTAACGATGAAGTTAAGCGGGTCCTTGCAGGACTGCTGAGAAAAAGCCTGGCTTAAGACACGACATTCCCCCTTTCTTTTATTACAAAGAGAGGGGGATTTTTTTGACTGTAATAGATAACTTCACGACGCTTCCAAGGGTTTTCCGATGGCCACCAATCAAAACCACCAGTGTGGACTGGTGATATTAATTACGGAAATAAGGGAAAATTAGGGAAGTGGCGGGCAAACCATGAGAAGTGGACAAAAGCCTTTAAATGGGAAGGGTCCCACCCCATCTTGAGGCACGTTCAAGACCCATTCGGAAGCTGATATTTCGTTATTCTTCTGGGACCGATTATCTTCGTGCGGTAAGGATTCAAGGAGGATGTTTCAAGTCCTGGAATCAGCATCAGGAGCCACAGTACAATTTATGGAAGTTCGGATAAAATCGGCACGTCCTGTGCCAACGCCTAACCTACCCACGTCCTGTGGCCATGAGGAGACTCACGGTCCGCACGCGGAAATCGAGGGTATTTTCAATTTATCATAGGTTGTTTCTTCCTTTCCTCGTGCGATGTGGAATCAAAATTGTTAATTCACTGAAAGCGAGTGACCTTCCTCCAACTTCATATCATGAAATACACCACTATTCATGTGAAAAGCCATTTAAGGTGCACGTTTAGATAAAAAAGAGAGTGTTCCACCTTTCATACAGAGTTTGGCGCGTCATAATTTTAGTTTTATGTGCCAAAATCACTCGTTTATGTGCCGAATTTAAGATTTATGTGCCAAAATAAGTGATTTATGTGCCGAATTTAGGATTTATGCACCAAAGTAAAATATTAGAAAATCTTATGCAAGGCAGACGGAATCAACTGTTGGCTATTGAAAATCTCTAGACATAATTGAATTCTAAAGGGCATCACAAGACAAAAATACGTTGATTAACGCGGAAGGTGCGAGACTCCTCGAAAATGCGCACACTCTTAGCTAAAAGCTAGAAATATCCGAGACTCCTCGAAAATGCTTTGCATTTTCTTCGTGCGGTGTGATTTCAAGGATGCTGTTTCAAGTCCTGCGGAAACAGCACGCGTCCGAAGATCCACTTTGGCGCACAAAGAAATCACGCCAAAGTTAGCTGAGGCCGTGCCCGCGGAAAGCGAGGGTATTTCTGCTTTCAATGGATGGCAACCGCATTTTCTTCGTGCGGTGTGATTTCAAGGATGCTGTTTCAAGTCCAACGGGAACAGCACGCGTCCGAAGATCCACTTTGGAGCACAAAGGAACCACGCCAAAGTTAGCTGAGGCCGTGCCCGTGGAAAGCGAGCAGCCTAGAGCGGAAATCAACAACTACCGTTCTTATATTGAGGGTGATTCATTTTCCTATTAAAATCTGTTATCAGAATGAGACCCTCTGAGCAGAAACTCTAGCCAGCTTCTTGTATAATAATAAATGCGGTATTTTCATACTGAACTTGAGAGGAGATGAAAACTTATGAAAAGAATTGCGATTGATATGGATGAAGTAATGGCAGATTTCGTGAACAAGCATCTTAACGTTTACAATAAATACTATAGCGACAATGTGACAATCGAGGATTTACAAGGGAAAAAATTATGGCAGCACCGCCCTCATCTTTCTGATGAAATCCGTGCGTTTATCGATGAACCTCACTTTTTCCGTGATTTAGACGTCATGGAAGGGAGTCAAGAAGTCATTAAGGAACTAAGCAGCCGGTTTGAGATTTTCATTACCACTGCTGCCATGGAGCATCCAGTATCTTTTACTGATAAATATGAATGGCTGCAAGAGCATTTCCCGTTTCTTTCAGATATGAATATTGTCTTCTGCGGTGATAAGAGCATTATTCATGCTGATTATCTAATTGATGACAATGCCAGGCATTTCAAACGGTTTCAGGGCCAGGGGATTTTGTTTACTGCGCATCATAACATTCATGAAACCGACTATCTTAGAGTAAACAACTGGCACGAAATCAGAAACTATTTTCTTAACGAGAGCTCAAACTAATTTAATAGATAGCTGAGGCAATGGCCTCAGCTTTTTTATACTTTAATAACGTTTAACTTTGCTAAAGCGAGAATGCAGCATAAAATATTAGGGCAACATAGGCTTTCGCCATTATATGCTTGGCGATAAGCCAAGTTTTCTATATGTCTTGTATACCTAAGATTAATTCTGGTAGTTTGACAAAAAAGTTTTATCAATCTTATTTTTCATTCTCCACACCCAACGCCCATTTATGAAAGAATTTTTAAAGAAGACAATGCCTTCTTTATTCCCCAATGACAGGACAGAAAGGTGATTTTGTTGCAGACGAAAGCGTTCCCCATCGCCTGTTTCAAAGAATCCTTTTAGATTATTAAACAAAACGGGTCCTTGTCTGGCTGAGTCACCGCCCCCTGTCTTTTTCATTCTGTGATGGTCTGAAAGGCTTACACAATCGCCTGCCCCAAAGATTGCCGGGTATTTTTTCACCTGCAATGTCTCCTCAACATTAAGATAACCCTTTTCATCAACTGGAAGGTTTGAGACTTTAAATATGCCGGGGGATTTAGAACCCTCCATCCATATTAGCTTATCGAATGGAATGGATTCACCTGAAGTTGCCACATAGCGGTTTTTCTCTATTTTAGAGGCTGGTTTTTCAGTTATAATCTGAATTCCTTTCTTCAATGAGAGCTCTGTCATTTTGTTCGAGATTTTCTTACTCTCATGAGGGAGCAGCCGGCTGGAGGTCATTAATGTTACAGGTGTCTCGATATGATGCGCTTTGCGCCAGGCTTCCAGTGATAATGCCATTTCAACAGCACTTGGACCTCCCCCTGCTATAACCACCTTATTCGCTCTACGCAGATCATCTATTACAGCCGTAAAATGATAATTCGGTTTTATTCTCGCTGCATGCTCTTTCACACCTGGCAGCTCTGTCCCAGACGTCAACGAGCCAATATCAAATGACACAGCATCGTATGCCATCACTTTCCCCGTCGCTGTCAACAGCTGTTTCTGCTTAGGATCAATGGCCGTTACAGCATCCTCTAACCATTTAACATTTGCTTTTAAAGCCAGTTTTTCCAGATCAATTCGAATCTCAGACTCACTATATATCCCTTCTGCATAGCCAGGAAACATAGCTGAGTAATATTGAAAGGATGAAGGTGAGATTAAAGTAGCCTCGACATTTTTAATAGGCTGCGATTGAAGCATCTTCAGAACCTTGAGATGAGCGAGTCCCCCGCCCACAAGCAATAATTTTTTCATTACTAACTCCTTGTAAATAGTTGTCTTTAATTAAACTAAAAATTAATCAAACGGTTGGCAAGATATTTGTAAAATGAATGTGAATTGATTACACTAAAGAAAATGAATGTGACATGCTGCGTCTTAAAATCAGTGTTAAGTTTACGAATCTATAAGCAGAAATGTGGGATGAATGATGGCAGAAAATAAAGAACTGACGAGTAAAGTAGAATGGGAAACAGCTATGGATGACTCTCTGAATAAACCGGTTCTACTATTTAAGCACAGCACAACGTGTCCAATCAGTGCCGGCGCTTGGCGGGAATATCAATCCTTTTTAGCCGATTCGCCCGCTCCCGATGTGACTTACACAAGTGTCAAAGTGATTGAGGAAAAACCCCTTTCTAATTTGATAACCGAACAAACGGGTGTTACCCATCAATCTCCTCAGGTTATTTTGATCAAAAACAAAGAGGTCATCTGGAATGCCTCTCATGGTAACATTACAAAACAGGAATTGCATAAACATTTGAACCAATAAGAGTTCATCTACTTATATAGTAACATCCAGTCATTAATAACAAATACAATATCCCAAGCAGCAACAAATATAATGGATATTTTTACAGACGTGAAAGTATTATTTTGAACTTTTTATTTTTCGGATCCACCATTATTATTAAAGGGATCTGTATTATATAGGAGGATAACAATGTCACAATCAAAATTTGCCACCGCAATTAACTGCATGGATGGAAGAGTTCAACTGCAAGTAACCCAATGGATTAAAGACCAATATCAAGTCGAGTATGTGGATATGATTACTGAAGCAGGACCAGCTAAAGTATTGCTATCAGGAACAGACCGGGAAATTGAGGCGATCAAAAACAAAATTCAAATTTCACAGGGAGCTCACGGTTCAGAAACTGTTGCGATTATTGGTCATCATGATTGCGCAGGTAATCCTATCCCTAAAGCTGAGAAATGTGTTCAAATTAAAAAGGCCGTGGACTTGGTTGATTCATGGGGATTTCCTGTAAAAGTCATTGGACTCTATGTCAATGAAGACTGGGACGTTGAGACCGTAACAGAAATATAAGCGAAACACTTAAACCTCTTCTTTTTGAAGAGGTTTTTTTAATGCAGAAATTCAAAGCATTTTACATTCTTTACATTGCTCAAAAGTCATATTATAATTTCTAAAAAGAGGTGATAAAGATGGAACAGTCAGGCGTACAGGAGATTTTAAAAGCATTGCAGCTATACTCGAAAACTATGAATCAAAAGCTTGATGATATGAAACACGATCTAGAAAATCGAATGGATGAACGATTTGAGCAAGTAGATCATCGGTTTGAGCAAATAGATCATCGGTTTGAGCAAATAGATCATCGGTTTGATCGGGTTGAGAAAAAAATAGATGGACTGCGAGTTGACATGGCTGAAACTCAAGAAACAGTAGACTACCTCTCAAGTAAAAATGTTCAGCACGAGCGCAAGCTTAGGGAAATTCGGGAAAGATAGTTTAAAAACCCTTATATACCTTATGAAAACCTAAATTTTACATTGCCTGAACAATCCCCCACTTTCCAAGCAATAGCTTTCCCTCCCGAAACTCTCCAGTTCGTCCAATAACTGATAATTAGTGCACTACCATTACGAACCTTTACTCTCGAATTAGTTGTTAAATAACAAAAAAAAGAACCCACCATAAAGCCGGCAAGTTCCGATAAATTTCGTAATGGATATGACTTTTGTTTCATTCTTATTTTTGTGATGACCGTTTTTAAGTGAAGCCCGTTCACCATCTCAATTACTGTGAAAAATGTCTCAACACCTCGTTTCAATGCTTATGATCAATGAGAGGCTTTCTAAATAAAAGAATAGCCCCTAAAACCATACACATAAAATAAATCCATTGAAGCGAAGACAGAAACAAGAATGAAATCTGATGAGGTTCAAGATTTGATATCGCCATATTGCCAAATCCCCAAATAAAGAGGACACTCATTGTTATTTTACCTTCACCAATTACAAATCGTTTACGCCAAAGAAACATTAACATAAAAGCGATTAACAGGAGTCGATACGTATTCACAGGATGATAGGCATACGTTGGGTCACTCAAAGAGATTCCCCAGGGTAATGACGTTCTGATTCCGTATTGTGTAATAAATAAATTCTTGACGAGAAAAATGACTAATAAGCTTAGGAATGCAATATCCATTAAAATGTTAGGCTTTAATGGAGTGCGATGGTTTTTATAAATAAGATAAATAACCGCTGCTAAAATTCCCGTCCTGACCTCTCTCTGTGAACCATAGGATTGCAGAAATAGATTAGGATGCTTAATAAATGATTCGGGATTAAAAAAACATGCTCCAAATCGCCAAAAAAGCAGAGTGATGATCAGCATATTTAACAGAATCGAAACAGCATCACGGTCTTTGTTTCGAAAAAGGATATAGGCGAGAATGATTCCAGCACCGTATGTAACCCAGACTTTATTTAATGATATCCCTGCCAGATTAAGTGTTTCTGTCATTCTATTCACCTAGCCCAAGTTTTGTTTTGTATTCTATCAAATCCTGTTTACTAATATAACCGACATGGCGATCTAGAATTTTGCCCTCTTTTGAAATTAACAGTGTGGTTGGAACTGTTTTTATCCAATATTCGCTGCTGACTTTCCCATCTTTGTCCAGTAAAACTGGAAAAGAAAAATGAAATCGATCAGCAAAGGCTTTGACGTTTTCTAACTGATCTGAATCCGTCAGATTAATAGCATAAATATTGATTTTATCGTGAACGTCTTTATAAAAGGCAGCAAATTCCGGCGCCTCGTTCTGACATGGCGGACACCAGGAAGCCCAAAAATTTATTATTACCGGTTTGTCCATTTGTGAACCAAGTCGAATCGTTTGATGATTAGCTAATCTTTTCAAAGCAAAGGAAGGTGCTTCAAAATTTGGCAAAGGCGCCGCTTCGAGTTTTTTACTTTTCTCCTCAGAATGTGAATAATTTATATAAATAGATAAAAGTGTGCTCAACAGGATAGCAGAAACTATAACTATTCGTAAAACAGCCTGTTTCATAAACCTGTATACCCGCCAAATAGATAGGATAAATAAGAGGATAGTTTGCTCATCCAATCAAAGTACAGGAAGACACCTAACACGATCATTAAACTTCCACCAATCTTCGTTAACTTAACATGATATTTCCTAACCCAATTCAGACGACCGATAAAGAATGAAAAGGCTACGAAAGGCACAGCAAAACCCAACACATAGAACAGCATATAAAAAAGCCCCGCTCCTGGATGGGTAAGGCCTAAAGCAATAACAGCCGCTAGAATAGGACCGGTACACGGTGTCCACCCTGCCGCAAAACCCATTCCTATAATCACAGAACCCACATATCCCGATGGGCGTTGTTTAAAAGAGATTTTTTTGTCTTTTTCCAAAAATGACAGCCGCAAAATACCTAATACAATAAGCCCAAACAAAATAATTAGAATGGCGCCAATCTGCCGAATAATATCATTGTATCTGAAGAAGAGATTTCCGATAAATGATGTAGACAAACCTAAAGCAATAAAGATAATAGAAAATCCAATTAGAAAGAAAAATGTATGGAGCCATGCTCGTCGCTGGATTAAGCCATTGTTATCTTTTATTTGATCAATAAATATTCCTGTTATGTAAGATAAAAATACTGGGTATAACGGCAATGTGCACGGGGAAAGAAAAGAAAGGAACCCAGCACCAAATGCAAGAAAAATATTAATATCCATTTATTTATGCAACCTCCTTAATAAGAACAGCATGGAGACCCTCAGGAAATTTCGATCAGTTTGAAATCTTTTTTAATTTGAATGGACCCTTTAACAGATTGAGCCATTGCACAGTTTTTAAGGGCAATGTCCAGCGCTTTAGTAACTTTATCTTTACTTAAACCGGACCCATAGATTAAATAGGTAAAATGAATCGCTTCCACCGCCTTTACCTGGCCCTCTCCACGGGTGACATCTGCAACAATTTCAATCTCTTGAAAAGAAATGCGCATTTTTTTAAATATTTTCCTCAGTACACCTCCTGAACAGCCAGCGATGGATGATACTAATAATTGAAATGGCCGAAAACCGTGTTCTGAATCGGCAGAAATATCTAGTGTTCCATAATTGAGTTTACTTGAAAAACCGTTTTTTTCCATTTTAAAATGCATTCGTTTCTCCTCCATTTTTCTTTGAATTCTATAGTCACTCCCTGATCACTATCTCCTTACAACCGCTTAACAGCATTCATCACCTTTGCCAACAAACTTATAACCCACCCCGCGCACGGTAATGATCCTTTCCGGATCTGCGGGATGTTTTTCGATTTTTTCTCTTAATTTTTTTACATGGACATCAATCGTTCTGTCGTACACTTCTTTTTCGTTAAGAGGATATAATTGTTCAAGCAATTGCTCTCTGGTGTTGACCTGATTTGGGTTTTTCATTAAATAATAAAGTAGCCTGTATTCCGTCTTCGTCATTGGGATCAGCCGCCCATTAAGCCATACCTCTTTCTTACGGGGTTTGAGTGTTAAGCCAAAGTATGTCATCTTCAGGCAATGCTGGCCAGCACGTCTTATAACAGTACGAACACGTTCGACTAACTCCTCCGGCTCAAATGGCTTTTTGACATAATCATCTGCTCCCATGCGTAGGCCCTTTATCTTATCTTCTTTAGTGTTCATCGCTGAAACAATGATGATCGGCACATCGCTCTTCCACTTTAGTCTAATTTCCTTGCATAACATTTTTCCATCCACTTTTGGAAGGTTTAAATCAAGCAAAATTAAACAGGGGTCTTCCAATAAAAAAAGCCGCCGGCCATCTTCGCCATCATAAGCAGAAAGAACCGAATAACCTGATTGGATTAAATGGAGGGTTATTATATTTTGTACAGCAGGATCATCTTCGATTACAAGCACACGATTATTCTCCATTAAAAACCTCTTTCATACAGGACTAATCTATTTGGCTTATTGTTCTTTTAACCACTCCGATTCATTGGACCGATCATTTTACTGCGGATGATCCCATGAGAATCAATGATATAACTTGTTGGTATTTTACGGGTTTGATATTGTGTCGATACCTCCCCTTTTTGTTCTAAAAGAATTGGAAAAGTAAGATGAAAGTCATCTTTAAATTTTTTTACATTTGTTATGTTTTTTTCAGCTATTGTTAAATTAACGCCTAAAACAATGACCTTGTCATGGGAGGCATTTTTATAATACTGTTCTATGTCAGGCATTTCTTGTTGGCAAGGCGGGCACCATGTTGCCCAAAAGTTCAACACAACCTTTTTTCCTCGCAATGCAGATAAACTCACCTTTTTATTATCCAGAGAAGCTAATTGAAAATCAGGCGCTGTGTCACCGATTTGAATGCCCACCTGATGTTTTTCACCAGAGCTCTTAATGGCTGCTGATGGATTTTTCGTGCCTGAATTCTGAATCGGTGATTTTTGTTTTTTAGTCGATGTTTCAGAATGAGTCCCTGTAGTCTCCTTTTCGTTAACATCTTTATAAATTGTAAATCCGATCGAAACCGCTGCAAATAATACAATAATAAGCATGCTTACCTTCTTATACAACTTTAGGGCCCCTCTCTCATAATTAGGTCGCCCTTACAATCTACTTTATTTATGTTAATTTTTTATGAAAAATTAAATTAATTATGTAATTCAGGATGATTATACCCTGCACCGTATTAAAAGACCAATGAAAAACATCACAAAATGCTGATTCGTATGACCCTACGTCCCGTCTATCTAAAGCCAGAGCAGAGAATATGACCATTCTTCTTGAAACTCGTATTATTTAATTTAACAGTGTCTTTTTTTGGGGAAGTGGTAAATGTATGATTGGAGGGGGAACGAATAGCGATGCCATTACCATTGAACCAGCCATCTTAACAGTTAACACATGGCAGGACCGTATCATGCGAGAAAAATTAGCCGGACCGATTCTGAAGGTGCCAGAGTATCTTGCCTTTACAAAAAGGAAGTTTTGACACCTTTACTCATAATAAAAGTGTCTTAAAACAAACCACACTGTTTGCGGTCCCTTTCGCTACCCCAATTTGAAGTGGGATACTTTCTCATGCCATGTCAAAGGTTTGGTATTTATTTTCCTGAAGCAGCTGCTCTGCGAGAGAACGGTCGTCTTCTTTTTTAAAGCTTATTCTTAATACGCCAGGCAACCCTTCACGGGATTCAATGATCTGGAGGTTAGCAATGCTGATCTGATGGGCTGCCAAGGTAGCGGCAATCCTGGCGATCGCACCTGTCGTGTCTTCCATGTCAACATGCAGATCATAATAAGAAGGAATGGCGCCTTGTGTCCGGATAGGAAGAGAATCACGATATGTTTTAGCCTCTTCAAAGAACCCAAGGAGTTCGTTTTCATCACCTTCATAAATAAGGCTGCGGGTACCCTGCAATTCCTCGACCCAGTCGTCTAACAGATCAAGAATATTTGATCGGTTTTGTTTAACAATATCCTTCCACATCCTAGGATTGCTTGAGGCAATACGCGTGATGTCACGGAATCCGCCTGCAGCCAGCATACTGACAAGCGGATTTTTTTCAGCAGATTTTTTGGCCTGCGTCACAAGTGCCGCTGCAATAATATGAGGGAAATGGCTGATTACTGCTGTAAGCTGATCATGCTCCTCCCCATCGATTTCAAGAAAATGAGCCTTCGTTCCCTCTAACCATTGCTTTAATAATTCACTTTCTTTTGGCATAACCGATTCAGATGGCGTGAGAACGTAGAAAGCATTTTCAAATAAATGAGCGCTTGCATTGGCTGCCCCAGTTTTGTGTGAACCTGCCATAGGATGCCCGCCAATGAAGGTTGCTTTCCCTTTGAGCAGCAATTCAGCGAGCGGCATAATTTCACCTTTTGTGCTGCCCGTATCTGTGATGATAACATTTTTCTTCAATTGTGCTGCCGACAATGCCTTCAATAATTTTTTGGTTTCCATAACTGGCGTTGCCAGAATGATTAGATCCGCTATTTCCGCTCCAAGAGAAATCGACTCTGCTTTCTTATCTATGAGGCCAAGCGTCATCGCTTTTTCCGTTTCACTCTGGTTGACATCATATCCGTAAATCACTGCCCCTGAATGCTGTTTTTTTATACTTAATGCTAATGAGCCGCCAATTAACCCAAGCCCTGCAATAAATATATTTCCATTCATAAGAGATGACCCCCTTTGTTTCTATAGTTGCCACTGAAAAATTTTAAATGTATATGATCTTGCTTAAGTTTAAATCAAGGAATAGCTCGGCCAGACGGCTTGAAAGGCAATTGGCTTGCTAAAGGTTGAGTTGCCTTTGCCACTAAGGACCGAGTTGCCCGGAAGTACGAGACAGGACGACTAGCCATAAATGACTTCTAAAGGGTCTCAGATATGTTGATTGGAGCGAAAGGTGCGAAACTCCGACGGAAAAAGCACGCTTCCGAAGATCCACTTTGGCGCACAAAGAACCTACGCCAAAGTTAGCTGAGGCCGTGCCCGTGGAAAGTGAGCAGCCTAGAGCGGAAATCAACAAACACGTATACGCCGGGGGGTGGATTTTTTCGGTGGCCTCAACAGCGAACCAGATGAGACCCTGCAGCCTTCCTAAAGGAAGATCGGCTAATAAATCCGGCACGTCCTGTAACAACACCGATCCTATCCACATCCTGTGGCCATAAGGAGGGTCGCAGTCCGCCCGCGGCAAGCTAGAACTTTCCAAAGCTCGGACCAAGGAGAAATGGGACTTTTTCAGTGGCATCCTTCTATACGTGCTGCGTTAATGCGGATTCACTGTTTAAAAAGGCTAATAAGGAGGACCTTACCTGTTCATTCTGCTCTTTCTTCCCGATCGTCACCCTTAGGCACGTAGGAAATCCCATCGCTTTGCAGGATCTAATGATGACACCTTTTGATAATAAAAAGGCTGAGACTTTATCTCCATCATGCTTGACATCCATAAGAATGAAGTTTCCCTCTGTTGGGTAAAAGGACAATGCATTTTCACGGCAAAAATCATAATATTTTTCTTTTTCCAGGCTGTTTTTTCGCTTGCAGTCTGCGATGAATGTCTGATCGCTGAGCGCCTCTTTTGCCGCAATTTGCCCCAATAGATTTGTATTAAATGGCGGTCGTGCCGGTTCAAGCCTCTGAATCACAGCTTCCGATGAAATGCCATATCCGACCCTGAAACCAGCGAGTCCATATATTTTAGAAAAAGTTCTCATAATAATAACATTTGTAAATTCCTCTAAAAAAGCCAATGAGTGATAAGGATTTTCAGCATATTCAACGTACGCTTCATCCAGAACGATAAGAACATCCTTTGGCACGCTTTTTAAAAATGATATAAGATCTTTCTCTGGGATATATATTCCAGTTGGATTATTCGGACTGCACAGCCATACGGCAGCAGTCGCTTCATCTATTTCATCCTTCATGCGATCAAGATCATGTGCCCCATCCAGCAAACTAATCTCCCGTACTTCTGCTCCTTCAATGACTGCATTAAGTTTATACTCTGGAAATGTCGGCGTTGCCATCACAGTGTTTTTTCCCGGCTCAAGCAAGGCCCTTGAGATGAGTTGAATCAGTTCATCCAGACCGTTTGCAAAAATTATCTGAGAAGGGTTTACGCCATGCATTTCCGCTACAGCTTTCCTTAATCCAGAAGCATACCCATCAGGATAATCACTAAAAGCGGCTGGGCATTCCTTTACCGCAGACATAACTTTCTCGGAACAGCCGTACGGATTTTCATTTGTTGACAGCTTGACCACTGACTCAAGCTGAAACGTGTTCTTCACGTCTTCAATTGATTGTCCAGGCTGGAATGCTTGCAGATCATTTATTTGATTTTTCCACTTCATCGTGATCTCCTCCTTCAATTTTTCTTTGGGGTACGTTTTTCGCCATCGCTGTTGTTTCACTTCATAAATTATGGGGGATGATTGCTCGCTTCCCATTGCGATCCAGCGAGCCTGAACCGCAATTCCCGCATTCATCTCATTATTTTCAATTTTCCCGAGTTTTCAAGCGGCTTTCATACCATTTATTCATTTTGCAGAAACCCTCTTTCTTAAATCTGAGGCTGCTCGGTTAGAGCTAATCTTGCTTTCAATGATTTCAATTCTTTAATAAAGTCATTAAATTGCGGGATGTCCATCTGCTGTGCTGAATCCGATAAAGCGACGGCAGGATCCGGATGAACCTCAGCCATGATGGCGTCCGCTCCAATGGCCATTGCTGCCTTCGCTGCCGGTAAGAGCAAGTCTCTTCTGCCTGTAGAATGGGTGACATCAACAATAACCGGTAAATGGGTTTCCTTCTTCAAGATGGGCACCGCAGAAATATCAAGTGTGTTCCGTGTTGCCTTTTCGTAGGTCCGAATGCCGCGTTCACAAAGAATAATCTGATCGTTTCCTTGCGAGATAATGTATTCAGCAGCGTGAATGTATTCTTCAAGCGTGGCGGAGAGACCGCGTTTGAGCAATACAGGTTTATTTACCCTGCCCACTGTTTTTAGCAATTCAAAGTTTTGCATATTGCGCGCTCCGACCTGAATCACGTCGACATAATCTAGGGCTGTTTCCACATCATGTGGCGTAACAATTTCACTAACAATGGACATCCCAGTTTCATTGGCTACCTGCCTCAAAATCCGTAGTCCCTCCAGTCCAAGTCCCTGGAAATCGTAGGGTGATGTTCGAGGTTTAAAAGCCCCGCCTCTCAAAACTGTCAGTCCCTGTTTTTTCATTGCCACTGCGACTTCCTTTACCTGTTCGTAGCTTTCAACTGAGCACGGCCCCATGATGAAGCGCTGCTCACCGTCACCGAAGGTTTCTCCATTAACATCGACAATCGTATTTTCCGGCTGAACCTTACGAGAAACAAGCAATGCTTTCTTGCTGTCATCATGCTGCAGTTCAAGACTTGCCTTGAAGATCTCCTTGAAAACATGCTTGATAGTAGAAGCTTCAAAAGGGCCATTGTGATGCTGAATGATTAGATCAAGCGACTGACGTTCACGCACAGGATCAAACCGTTTAACTCCCTGTTTTTTCTTTTGTCTGCCGATCTCCTGAACATTTTCAGCCCGTTCATTTAACAATTTCAGTATTTCAAGGTTAATCTCATCAATTTTGTCCCTCAATTGTGCCAGTTCACTTGTCATCATCTGTTCCTCCTCTTATTTTATCGATTTAAACCGCTAAAGTTTTAGTTTTTAAGTGCCTTCCGTTCCGTTAACCGTCCCCCTTATTCAGAAATAATTAAATAAGAAAATAGGTAAAAAAACACGCCCCTGCGTTTATTATTAAACGACAGGGACGAAAAACTCGCGGTACCACCCTCATTGTGAACAGCAACCTGCCCACCTCTCAATTGGTTAACGGCCGATCTGACCGTCTTTCCCTTCATAAAGATTGCTCTCAACTACGAGAAAGAAGCTCCAGGACTGTAATTCGCGTCGATTTCCTTACTGGCTTGCACCTGCCGCCAGCTCTCTGTAACAGGAAGATCACACACTACTTGGTTCCTATCATTGCTTGTCATTATTTTTTTGTATAAACAAAAAATCCCTGCCGGATATCCAGCAGGGACGAGTATAACTCGCGGTACCACCCTTTTTGTGAACAGCAACCTGCCCACCACTTGATCGTTTAACGGCCAGCTGACCGTCTTTTCCGCTAAGAAAAGAAGCTCGGGGAGTGTAAATTCATGCCCATCTTTGTACTGATTTGCACCAACCATCAGCTCTCTGTAACAGGAAGATCAGACATTACTGTTTTCCCTTCATTGCCTTTGAAGTATGTTAAGTTTTATTTTTTGTAATTGTTAATGTTTTGTATTATAGAATGGATTTCAGATCAAAGTCAACCGTTTTTCAAAAATAATTTTTCTTCTGAACTTTACCCGATAAAACTTAATATTCATATTACCCTTTGTTCATCACATTCACAGCGCTTTCAAATATTCGTAAAAAATATTTAAATGCTACTTACCTTTTGGAGGAATATACTTTGGCTCTTCATCACTTTTGTTTGCCATTTGTTTTCCTTTATTACTCTTAGCTGCAACTGATTGTGAGCCGGCATGCTCAGGAGAAAAGCCCTGGGAATGTTTTTTAGGATTGCTCATTTCTTTTCAGCCTCCTTTCTCTTCTAATATGACCTTATTTACCGCTACTATGCTTTGATAGTGAAGTCAATGGGGCCATAAAACGAGAAAATTCATGAATTTGAATCCATTTCATAATTATTTTGATGAAGAAATGGGACCACAGCCTGGTTCGCTGTTCCCCCAGAAGATTGTAAAAGAGGCTTTGGAGGACAAAAAAGCGTCAAAACCCGAAATAGTGGAATCCAATGACGTGTTTGATTCCCTGCAAGAGCCAAAAAGCTGAAACTGGGGAATCAAAAGGGGCGTTTGATTCCCGGCAAGAGCCAAAAAGCTGAAACTGGGGAATCAAAAGAGGCGTTTGATTCCCGGCAAGAGCCAAAAAGCTGAAACTGGGGAATCAAAAGAGGCGTTTGATTCCCGGCAAGAGC
>CAVYYW010000033.1:0-11184 GCA_963772845.1 uncultured Sporolactobacillaceae bacterium | reverse complement strand
ATGACTACACAATCATAGGCGTTTTTGCAGAGAATAATAGAAATGAAATGAAAGCCATTTCGGCTGATGATAAAAAGTCGATTGAGCAAGCGATTAAAGACAACGATGATGTCTACATTATCTCGTATAAAGCAAAGTGAAATGGTAAATCCCCAGGTGGGTGATTTGTCTGGGCCGCTGAAAAAGTTTCTTAGGTAGAGTGCCGACACGTTCTCAAAAGAGAGTCGTGCCGGCACTCTTTTTTGTGTTCCTCTAGCCGAGCTTCGGAAGTCCTCGCATCTCACAGAGGCCACTGGAAAAGTTTTTCGGTGTCGCCGTGCCTGTTGATTTCGCTCTAGGCTGCTTGCGTTCTACGGACACGGCCTCAGCTAACTTTGGCGTGGTTTCTTTGGGCGCCAAAGTGGATCTTCGGACACGTGCTACTCCCGTCGGAGTCTCGCGCCCTCCGCTACAATCAACTTTTTGTTGCCTGGTGTGGCCATTTAAAAGTCATTTTTGGCTATAGATATTTAGCGGTCATCAGCTGAGCACGTGGCGTCTCAAATTTTCCAGCAGCACAGCCGAGTGGAGTTTTTCAGTGGCCTTTCGTTGTCTTCTTCGGAAAAATGAGCGGCTGAGATTCTTAGCCAATGGAGAGTGAGGGCGGAGCCTTAGCCTTCATAAAAGTGATGAAGGACAAAAGGGGGTCGAAAAGTGGTGGAAATGTCCTTCATAGGGGTGATGAAGGACAAAACGGGGTCGAAAATCGGTTGAAATGTCCTTCATAGGGGTGATGAAGGACAAAACGGGTTCGAAAAGTGGTTGAAATGTCCTTCATAGGGGCGATGAAGGACAAAACGGGGTCGAAAAGTGGTTGAAATGTCCTTCATAGGGGCGATGAAGGACAAAAGGGGGTCGAAAAGTGATTGAAATGTCCTTCATAGGGGTGATGAAGGACAAAACGGGGTCGAAAAGCGGTTGAAATGTCCTTCATAGGGGTGATGAAGGACAAAACGAGGTCGAAAAGTGGTTGAAATGTCCTTCATAGGGGTGATGAAGGACAAAACGGGTTCGAAAAGTGGTTGAAATGTCCTTCATAGGGGCGATGAAGGACAAAAGGGGGTCGAAAATCGGTTGAAATGTCTTTCATGAGGGCGATGAAGGACAAAAGGGGATTAAAAAGAAAAGGAAGTGTCTTTCATTTGATATATAATGGATAAACGGCCTAATAAGAGCGCTGAATGTCTTTCATAAGAGTGAGGTAACCGTTTGTCTGTGGTAAGCGAGTGGATTTGTTATTCTCAAATTTGGACTGGTTCAGAGGCCACTCGCTGATTACAATGAGTCTTTCTCTTTTCCCATTCCGAAATCAGCGTTTCAAACAGATCAAAGAAAACGGTGGTTATCATAAAATCACCCCCCTTCAGATATTTACAATTCAATGGGCTGACCGATTAATTTTTCTATAAGAAACTGGCCAATGGCAAAGAATAGAAAGATCGGCAGGAATAACAGTAATAAACCGGACGTCAGTACGTCGGGACTCCCGAAGTAAAGCATGGTCCGTAATAATCCTTGAATATTAAAGATGTATTCAACCATCAGCAGGTTGGAAAGCATAAACCAGATGATGAATTTGGAATGGGAGAAGATATGAATTAAATGATTTCTTAAAATATGCTTTAAGAGGACGACACTGTTCTTTAAGCCTTTTGATCTCGCAAATTCGACATAGGGTTTTGTGTATTCTTGTTCAACCTCCAGGACCATGCCTCGGTACAGCAGGGTGACAGGCACAATCGTTAGACCGAGAATCGGCAAGGCGATTGAATTGGACTGGTAGTTTGCGATATTGAAAAGCAAAACATGCGTTTCTTCATATATCCAGACGACCGATAACTGCAGAATGCCAAGAATTAAGATGTCTGGGAGAGATTCCAGTAAGAAAAAGAATCCTTTAATCCAATTGAGAAGGCGTTCGGGAAGCTGCAGCGTGACATACGTTAATATCAGGCTGATGATCAGAGCTAAGATAAGAGAAATAAATAACAGAAGCAGAGAGTAGAGCCAAGGGCTAATGATAAACGGAAATAACGGTCGGGTCACCACCTGCACATTGATGTGGTTCATGTAAACCAAATGCGAAGGCTGCAGGAGATCCTGGATGACGTTATATAAAGATTTTAAATAGGAGCCAGGGGCTAATTTTACACCCTGAAACATGGCGGGCAGGGACCCAATAAGGATGATATAGAAAAATGTCATCAGAAATGATTTTGATAAGCGGACGGCCGTATCCTTCATCGCTCGGCACCTCCTGCTTGTTTATAGGTTACAAAGTCTTCGGTTGGAATCGATTGTGGTGTAACGGGTTGATTTTCGGATGAGGAACTCGTGTGGCTTGTTTTTATTCGTTTCCTGCCCGGATTTTTCAAGCCCTCAAGGATTAGATTAAAAGCGAGAATCGTTATGGCGAACATCACCAGCGGGACTAAGGCCATCCATGGTGACACATACAGCTTGTTATAGGACTTTCCAATCAACCCTGACCATTCATTGCTGATTGATAAATAAATAACCACTCCGCGCATTTTAATCGATGCCGTCCCTCCGAAAAACAAATTAATCAGACCAAGATGACACAGTAGTATGAGGACTTGGACAATCTGTTCCACGAGATAAATGCCGAGCTTCGGTTTCAGATGAAGCCAGACATGTCTTCTGAGGATATGGCTTCGATTTCCGCCGAGAAGCCCTGAAGAAGCGATATATTCATTGCTTAAAATAGCCCGAACATCGTTTCCGATTAACATCGAGGTGGCGGGAAGAGCGACAAGAATCAGGATAGAAAGCTCGAAAAGAACTCTAACTGTAAAGCTGTTTGGGAAAACCGGCGGGGTCCCCACACCCATCAACACACCATTGAGCAGCAAATAACAAAGTATAACGACCGGCATGTAGTGGAAAGCATTCGAAAAGCCCGCAAACCAGCGGGTATACCCTTCACGCATATGGCCAAGAACGACCCCAAAAAGACCGGACAGAATGACACGGAAAATGGAGACACCGACCGCAATACCAATCGTATACTTCGCACCGACTAATATTTCATAAAACAAATTATTTCCGGCATCATCGGTTCCAAATGGGGGAAGTTGAAACGGCGTAAACGGATACGACCCCACGACATTCCCATTCTTATAAATGTATTGAACGACCGGCACGTCTCCGTCAGCCACTGGAATAGATCAAACTGGACACAAATAGTGTCGCAACAATTAGGAAACCTATTAAAAATAAAGGCGACTTAAAAATTTTCATGAAAGATCAAATCCAATCCAGAGGAATAAAAACGGTTTACTTGAGTCAATTTCATGAATGCTAAAATGCGAGCCATTACATGAGGGTTAGAGCAAGGAAAGTTCAAACGGCCTTGTTGCCGGGAGGTGCGAGATGCCTGTTGGAACAGCGAGAAGACACTAAAAAAGTCCATTTAAAGGTTTTCAACGTTCACTCGGCTGTGCTGTTGGAAAATTTGAGACGCCGCGTGATCCACTTTGGCGCCCAAAGAGATCACGCCTAAGTTAGCTGAGGCCGTGCCCGCGGAATGCGAGCAGCCTAGAGCGGAAATCAACAATCAGACGACACCGGGGGACTTTTTCAGTAGCCTTGCGCTAACCCTGCAGGACCAGCGTTCCAAGCGAGACCCCGCAACGCTCATTAAGAAAGATGGGCAAAGTATGCCACATCCTGTTACCATGTTTTTTATGAAATTGATTCACTTAGTAAAGTATTCCACATGGCAGTTCTAATCCCTTTTTTTGTTAAAAAACGCTCGTCCTATTGTTTGTTTTGCTATATTAATAACCGCGAATGCGATCAATTTTAAAGAAAAACGTTTAATTTGCAGAAATTAATTCCTCAAGGATGAATATAGACCGTTGTTCCAAGTGGGACGAGTTGTGAAAGCTTCACCACATCACCGTTTTTCATACGAATGCAGCCGTGGGAAACATTTTTGCCAATGGAAGCTGGGTTGTTGGTCCCGTGAATCCCGTAATGCGGCTTGGATAGTCCCATCCAGAAAGCGCCAAATGGACCGCCCGGGTTCTTTTCTTTATTAATAATGGTATAAGAGCCTGATGGTGTTGGCGTCAGCATTTTACCGACTGCGATCGGATAGCGTTTAATCAAATGGCTCCCATCGAAAAGCGTTAGCTGGCGACGTTTCACCGCCACGTCAATCCAGTAAGTCATCGAAAATCCCCCCAGGTATAGCTTCCTCCATTTTATGCTGATATGATAAAGAAAATATCTTCCTTCTAAACAGAAGGACTGCATGGGCTTTGTGCAGAAAGGACGTGGCTTTTGAAAAATTTGACGTATAATCGTTTGATGAACCGAACGTTGGAATTATATATGGACGAAAACTATGAGGAAGCTTATCAATATATTACGGAGCATGCGAAGGAAGTGAGGGGTAATCCCGCTCAGATTTATAACTTCCGCTATGCCACAGCGAATAAAGCTGGAAACGAGAGACTTGCGATCAGCATTATGGAGGAAGCAATTTTAGAAAAAGGGCTGTGGTACAGTTACGACTACTTAATGTCGGATGATGATCTAGCTTCGCTAAGATCAATACCTCAATTCCAGAAGCTTGCTGATCTGTGCAAAAAGAGGGAAGCAGAAGCAAAAGCGTCTGCCGTTTCGGAATTAAAAATCACAAGGGCAGAGGAAGGATCGGACCTGCTCGTTGCCTTGCATGGAAATGAGGAAAATATCGCCATCGCTGAACCGTATTGGCTGCCGGCATTAAAATCTGGCTTTCACCTGGCCTTGCCTCAGTCGTCAGATATTGATTTTTCTGAAGGGTATATGTGGGAGGATCTGGCACAAGGCGTGGAAGAACTGGAGCAGCATATCAGTCAGTTGTCTGCAGAATTCAGTTTAGAGAGCGGGACAATGATATTAGGCGGTTTTTCAGCGGGGGCACGCATCGCTCTTTATTCCTTGCTGACTGGAGCCGTTGAAGCGAAAGGGTTCATTTTTGTAGCGCCTTGGCTTCCGGAGATCAGTGAGTGGGAGCCGTTACTTGATGTTTTAAGAGAAAAAAGTGTGAAAGGCTTTATTATTTATGGGGAAAAGGATGAGGACTGCAGGGATGATGCAAAGACCTTCGAACATCTGCTCTTTGAAAAGGGCATTGAGCATCAAGCGGTCGTCTACCCTGATCTGGACCATGATTTCCCGGAAGACTTCAGTGCCATTCTGCCTGAAGCTTTAGCGTTCCTTAAAGCGTAGTCTTATCCGGCTCAAAGATGCTTCCAATTCATGGTCAGCTCGGACAATTCAGCAAGTGCGCCGGGTTTGCCATGGGCTTCAATAAAGCCGGACAGTCTCGAGATATTCGTGCTAATGTGATCTGTCTCCATTTTACCCGTGGCGACTTGAACACGTGGAAGGACTTCCTGCCAGGCTTTTTTTAAACGGTCTTGATCTCGGCTGGCTTGAACCCATTGCTCTTCTTTAATATCTTTATTCACCTTCTTTAGGTACATGGAGACATCATCTGCTTTTCTGGTTGGGTCCTTAAGAATAGGAGCCGAGGTCATTAGAAAAATAAAAAAGACAATCAAGCCTGCCGGAATGACATAATACAATAAAATTTTCATTATTTTCTCCTTAATTTGGTCCTTTATAGTCACTTACATCGATAATGTGCTGTTTATGATCTTTATACTTATCAATAAAAAGCTGACCATTTTGATCAAGCAGGCATAGAAACACTTCAGAAGCACTTTGAATACCCTGCTTAGTAAGTTCATTTTCAAGCCATGTTCGGTCCTTAGAGACTTGAAGTAAATTTTGATCATAAATGACCCCATCATAGATCAATTCTGTACTAAGTCCTTTATAGGACACTTGAATATTTGTATCCTTCGGTGTAAGCGGCAGGTACTGCGCTTTTTTTAGCACAGAAAGCTTGCCGTTCGTCTCCATCACTGCATGCTCGACTTCATTCACATCAAAAACCCCTTTTACTCGAAGCTGCTGCAGCAGGTCAGTCACTCTATAGCGCATTTTTCTTAATGTCTTTTCCATAATCTCTCCGTGCATAATGACAACGGTGGGTTCTCCATCAACATATTTGGAAAAGTAACGCCATTTCATACTTAAAAATTGGAAAATAAGAACTAAGATGACCCAGGTGGCAAGACCTGCCCAGTAAGGAAACGCGCGGCCGGACAATTCGGTTGAAAGCGTCCCGGTGATTGATCCGATCGTTATACCGAGCACATAATCAAAATAGGTTAATTGGCTGATTTGCTGTTTTCCTAGAATGCGTGTAAATAAAAGAAGGGTTAGAAAGCCAATGGTGCTTCTTACTATAATCACCAGAGTCTCATTCATTTTCTCACCTCACATATAATCAAGGTTAGGATTTGCAAAAGCCGGAATTATATGTCATGAATGTGGAAGAAGCTCTAAAAATGTTACAAAAGAATTAAATTCTAGTAATATTATGTAATTTAAAGGAAAATTAGCGTTCGATCGCCAATACTTAGAGTATAGATAGATGGGACGTGAGGTTATGAAGCAACAAGTAAAGAGCATGGGATGGGGCAGACTGCGGTGCGAAAGACCAGTTCGTCTGCCAGACTCCGCTAGCTTTCGCTGCCCTTTATACTTTAACCCGCTTTGTTCATTAAGCGAGGCAGCAAATTATTGAAGTATAATACGTAAGGTGGTCATCATTTGGAAAAAGAACAATTATTTGATCGATGGTCGTTGACATATGATAAAGATTTAAAAATGGCAAAAGGTCCGTTGGAGGGCTATCACCACAGCATAAATATTGCTGCGAACCGAGGGAAGGGCGAGGCTGAAGATTCTATTCTAGATATCGGAATAGGGACTGGAAATTTTGCGGAAGCAGTACAAGAGGATGCCTCAAAAATTTATGGTCTCGATATTTCAACGAAAATGCTGGAGGCATGTCATGAGAAGCATCCTGAGTATCATTTGAAGCAGGGCAGGTTTACGCGAATTGATTTTCCGGATCGGCACTTTGATAAGGTCATTTCGAGCTTTTGTTTTCATGAGGTAAAGCTAGAGGAAAGATACAAAGCATGCCGTGAAGCACTTCGCGTACTGAAGGACGGGGGGACTTTAAATCTGCTGGATATTATGTTCGTTTCTTCCACCGCATTAACACGGGAAAGAGAGGCGCGTATAAAACATTGGGATCACAGCGAGGAATACAGTCTTGTTGGTGATCTGGACGCCATGCTCTTATACACCGGCTTCAAAAACATAAGGTGGACCCAGACAGCTGCCTGTCATTGGAACGTTCTTGCAATGAAATAGCAAAAAAGTGACCGGAATGGTCACTTTTTTGTGTTTTAATGCACAGCGTCCTCAAAAGGTTTCCAGTGCGTACGGCGTTAAACGCGTTTCTCCACTTTTCTTGTCTAGTTTCGTCCCACAGCCCCTCGAGGTTGCTTCAACTCTCCTGCGGGAGCACAAAGCGCTATCCTCAGAGAGTTTCCAGCACTTGGCGGGGCTAGCATGTGTGACTGCACTTTTCTTTGTCCAGTTCCAAAACGCAACGCCTAGCGGCACTTCAACCTTTTTCCGGCCGCAACAGCGTCCTCAAAAGGTTTCCAGTGCGTACGGCGTTAAACGCGTTTCTCCACTTTTCTTAATCAATGTGCTGCGGAGGCGAAGATGGCGAGGTAAGCAAGGAAGTGTGCAAAAGATTAATGCGATGATATTCCCAATAATTGCGATGCCTTTTAAGAAACTTCTTTGGCCGAACAATGCCAAAATGATACCGATCAATGGCAAGGCAAGGACGATCCATAGAAGGATGGTGCCATAAATACTTCCGTGATTATATAAAATGATGCCCAATTGAAAGAATGAAAAAGAAATGACAAAAAAAGCCACCGAGATGATATTCAGCTTATGCCGCATATGAAATAACTCCTTGTTTGTATTTATACTTTTAAGCGGTTTGTTCCAATGCATGATGATTTTCATCCGAAAAAAAGAAATAGATGAATGATGCCTTTCACCATGCAAATTCTGTCGACAAGCCGGGTTTTCTTTTACCAATTATACAGAAAAGCACTTTGAGATGCCATGCTCATAAACATTAAGGGAAATATTGTGAAACAAAATGAGGCATTGATCCGTAAACTAGTAGGGACACAATTCGTGCAAAAAGAAAAACATGAGCCTTTCAAGGGGGATCAAGATGATTAAAGCATTAGCAGCAGGCATGGTTTTGCTTTTAATTAGCTTGTGCATCGGTATTTATGAGGGAAGTGCGAGGGTGTTAATGACCTCTTCAGCTGCGGTATCAGCCGCGCTTATCCTATTAGCGATTATTCTTTCTGGTGCTGCGGTCAGTGGAGACAGTGGTCGGGCAAATTATGCGTCCGAAACAGTAAAAGACAGGCAATTACGGTTCAAATGGGCCCAAAATTTCATTTTAGCAGCGGTTCCGTGCTTGTTCGTGACGATGATTATTTATTTCAGCAGGCAGTAAAGGAGGGAGCGCTCATTCTCCTGTGTGGGCGCTTTATGAATTTTCTTTTAAAAAGATTGTACAGAATCGTTTTTATAGATATGATGAAGAGAGTGCATTATTGGTTTATAATAATGCTAAAGAATGATTACATAGTTAAATTTTTATGGAACGGTTTATCTTTTGAAATGACTTTCAATGAAAAAGGAGTGTATAAGAATGTTCGATGCCTTGCTTCAAACCCACTCAGGATCTTGGATTGTTCTCGTTATCCTGTTTTTAATCAGTGCAATTTTCCCTAAACAAAAAATTTCTTTAATGATTCAACGGCTGTTTTACCTTGTTATGATTGTTTCAGGCGTTTGGATGCTGTCTCTGATTGGCTTCCCGCTGCAATATGTGATTAAAGGAATTTGTGCGCTTATTCTTATGGGCCTGATGGAACTGATCGTGATGAATCGCCGCAAGGGCAAACCGACTGCAGTGGCATGGATCCTGCTAGTGATCTTCCTCGCTCTTGTTCTGATGCTTGCCTATAAAATTATTAAACTGGGATAACTTAATGATTAACCGTAAAAACGTCTGGCTTATTGCCAGACGTTTTTTTATTTTGCCCAGCAGATTCAATAAATTTAAAAATGAGCGGTGCGTCCTGCCGCATCGTTTCCGATTTCATTGAAACATTCAAATAAGGTATGAAAAATCATCATTTTATTGGATTTTTCATGAAATAAAGCTTATTTATATAAGATTTTAACCAAATCGGCTTCCGAATCAGTCTTGCAAGTGGTTCAATAGGGCATGGGACCGTTCCCATATTGGCTCTATTGTCCACTTTCATTATTTGCTTGCCACTTTCGGCGATTTGCTGTCCACTTTCATTACTTTGCTGTCCACTTCAGCTGATTTAGCTTGCCACTTCCCTAATTTTTCCTTCTCAACAACAAAAACCTGCCGTCATATGCCCGGCAGGCTCAATTAGATCCAAAAGGAGCGGTGCGCGCTTCCGCAGCGTTTCATCGACATTTTAATAGTGCGAAAAATCACGATTTTTTCTGAAGTAAAGCTGATTTGTATTAGAAGATTTAAACTAAATCAGCTTCCGAATCGGTCTTGGAAGTGGTTCAAGAGGGCCCGGGTCCGTTCCCGTTGCCGGGGCTTTCGTGTATTTCTATGGCGGCTCTGATCCCGGATTCAACGGCGCCTTCAATCCACCCTCTATGATTTGAGGTGTGTTCACCGGCAAAGTGAACCCTTCCTTCAGGCGACGCAACGACATCACCAAAAGTTAATCGTTGATTGGGCTTGAGCACACAGAAATCGCCCCCACCGATACAGTCATCACGTGCCCAGCTTTTTGACGCACCTGTAATAAAATAACGATAGACTTGTTTCCCATGAACCAGTTCAAGATTTTCCAATGCTTTCGTAATTCTTTTATCTGGAGGTAAACAGTCCCATATTAAGGTGTCGTCCTCCCATGTATAGCTTGCAAGTAAGACGGCTGGACCAGAACTGCCAAGATTATGGCTCGGATAGTAGCCAACACCTATGGGAGAATCTGTAACAAACTGGCCGCCGAATATCCCTTCTTTTTCCCAGAAACGATGGGTAAACTCCAAACCGATCTTCGTCGATGTGGTGTAATGGAGGTTTCTGATGGCCACGCGCTTTTTGTAGGAAAAATAATCATAGGGATCCATTCTTATATACTGCATGGCAGGGAACGGAACGGTGGTAAGCAGATAATCAGACGTATAAGCTTTTTGTAAGCTGCCTTTGCGGGTGTAGACGGTGACACTCTTTTCAGAAGGCGCTATAACGGTCACTGGTTCATTAAAATGAATAATATCTTTCACTTCGGGAAAAAAAGCATGAGGCAAGCGATCCATCCCCCCTGTAATCTCATAAAGCTTAGTATTGGGGTTGGAAATAACTTCATAAACATCGAAAAAAATCTGCAGAAAAGATAACTCCGGGAAGCCTGTGATCCCAGCCATCGTTCCGATCAAATCTATTGCATTAGCCGATAAAGAACGATTAAACGGATTATAGAGCAGGTAATTCTGAAATGAGTACCGATCCAATTCTGCTAAAATTTTTTTCTTTTCTTCTAATGTCGTGTTCTCCAGCAGCTTAATAAAGGGGTCCACTGAATATTTAAAGAGCTCTTTACCCGTTTTTCCTTTTTCATCAGGGAGTACAGGGAAACGTAGCAAGTCTGGATCCAATTTGAAGTCTTTCAAACGGGTCCGAACGCCATTTACAAAGATAGGATCCTGAGGCGTGCTGTTGATAAAAGGATTGATTGGAATCTTGTATTTTTTTAAATATTCAAGGACAAGCAGGTGGGAACTTGGGATCCTCATGGCCCCCATATCAAGATAAAGACCATTTGTAAAAGCGTTGCGTTCGGTAAAAACACGTCCGCCCAGTCTGTTAGAACTCTCTATTACATTCACAGTGTGGCCCGCTGCTTTCAGCAAACTTGCAGCTGACAGGCCAGCCATACCGGCGCCAATGATTGTGATACTTTTACGATTATTGCTTGTTGGCAGTCCATTTTTAATAATGGTAAGCATCTCATTTAGTTTTTTTGGGTTATAAGAAATATCATGTATCATTCGTTAAGAACGCCTCCGGTCCCAAAATTTAACATCTTATTCGAC
>CAVYYW010000032.1:0-18695 GCA_963772845.1 uncultured Sporolactobacillaceae bacterium | reverse complement strand
TAAACTTAGGCTAGCCTTTTGCCATGGAATTAAAAGAAGCCCAATCATTTGCTGATTGAGCTTCTAACAGAATAAATAAAGGAGGCAGGGGTGAGTGATTTATAAGTATTAAAGATTTTTCTGATGGGTAAAACAGTAGATCTTTCCTTTGAATTTCACACTATTTAAAAGACAATATTGTTCTACTTTTTCAGATACCTTTGTTCCGCATTCATAGCATTTATGAGTGCTTAATGTTGTTTTTGAGTTGTTTTCACTTGCCTGTTTAGCCTTATCAATATGTTCTTTTCTTATTGCAAGGTCGGTAATATTAGCATTTTTTAATTTGTTAAAAATAGTTGTTACTTCATTTTCATTTAAACAAGGCGCAATTTCCTGTACTTTTAAGATGCTTATCTTACGGTTTATGTATTCTGTCAGTTCTGTATCATAAATAATCAAATGATCTGAAGTGATTTTACGGAGGGCTGGTTCAACATTAAACATACACCTTTGTGTAAACGAAACCATTGAGTAGACGTTGATGGTCTCATCTAAGAGGAGAGATTTTTGAATCGCTTTAATGTGGCCGTAGTTTTGACGAAAGGGATTATACATCTTAAACTTGCCATTTACGATCCAGTATTTATCGTCATATCTCCCTGAGACTTTTCCAGCGTAGTTTTTTGTTTCAATTACAAAAAGCCCGAATGGCGTAATAACAACATGATCAATCTGTGAATAACCAGACTTGGATTTGTCGTTTACAATCATAAGATCTGATACATGCTTCCAATCTTTAGAGAATTGATCAAGTTGAATATTAATTTTGTATTCTCCTAATTCTCCGATGCGTGTTGATTTCACTTTAATTTTTTTAGTGGTTTGCCCCTTTAAGTTCTCAGATTTTGTTTTTGGTACGGATCGTTTAAAAAGCTTAGAAAAAATCATGATAAACTCCTTCGAAAGTATAATTGAGTTAAAAAAATGTATATACCATTATTCGACAGAAAAAGCTAATCTCCTCTAGGAATAACAAAACCACTTGCCTTAAGGTGGCAAATGGTTCAGCCTTTCATTCAATCCGCTTTAATGGTTTCTTTGCCGGTCCTTCAATCACTTCACCGAGGTACGAGAATCGTGAACCGTGACAAGGACAGTCCCAACTGCGGTCACCGTGATTCCATTCAATCTCACAGCCTAAATGCGTACAAGTCGTATCTACTATATGAACGCAGCCCTCTCGATCTTTATAAGCACCAGCGCGTTGCCCTTTGTGAACGATGATGCACGCTTCATCAAGTGATAAGTCTTCAGCATCTTTGAAGTTCGAGTCGAATTTACCCTTTATTAGATGTTTTGCTACATCACCGTTGGCCACTAAGAATTTTTTTAAGCTCGGATCCGCATAAAAGCGTGACGGCGAAAACAGTTCTTTATAGGGATTATCTTTATTCAAAACAATATCACGCATTAATAAGGCAGCTGCCGTACCGGTCGTCATCCCCCATTTTTTATAACCCGTGGCAACGAGAACGTGTTGATTTCCTGAAGTGATTTCACCAATATAAGGGACCTTATCTAATGTGTAAAGGTCCTGTGCAGACCAGCGATATTTCACTTCTTTTATACCGAACAATTCATCCCCGTATTCTTCTAGTGCTTTATAATGGTCCATCGTATCTTTACCCTGACCTGTCTTGTGGCTTTCACCGCTGATCAGGACCATTTTCTCATCATTTATCATAACAGGTCTGAGAGAGCGGGTAGGCTGTTCTGCACTAATATACATGCCGCCAGGATAATCTCTTTCTGTCTTCACTGCCAATATGTAAGCTCTCTCTGCATGCATTCTGGTAAAATAAAATCCTTTTCCATCATAGAAAGGAAAGTGCGAGCAGGCAAAGACGAACGTTCCGGAAGCTTTATGGCCTTCACGGGTTATTACAGTCGGCTTTTTTTCATTTTTAACATCAATAGCTGTCGTATTTTCAAAAATTTGTCCGCCATTATCAAGAATTCCCTTCACCAGATGGATCAAATATTTAAGTGGGTGAAAATGTGCCTGATTTTTCATAGATAGAGCTTTTTTTATAGGAAGATCCAAAGAGATGCTGTCTTTAAGCTCACCTTCAATACCTAGCTTCTGATAGGCAAGGTATTCGTTCTCTAGGTTTTGTGCCTCATTATCGGATAAAGTGAAGATCAACGCTTCGTCCTCTGTAAATTCACAGTCAATTTTTTCAGCCGCTACGGTTTCTTTAATAAACGCTAAGGCTTCAGTATTGGCGTCATAATATTGTTTAGCTTTTACGTTCCCCATGTGGTTGATTAATTCATCATAGATCAATCCATGCTGAGCGGTTACTTTAGCTGTGGTATGACCGGTCGTTCCGTTTAAAAGTTGACCTGACTCAAGGAGGACGACCTTGCGTCCTTCTTTCGCAAGCAAGTAGCCAGCTGTGATTCCGGTAATGCCACCTCCGACAATGATAGCATCCGCTTCAATATCTTCTTTTAAAGGAGCAAAAGACTGCAAATCAACAGATTCCCTCCAAAAGGGTTCGGGAAAAACAGGCATTTTTTCTTCTTGGGTTTCATTTTGAGTCACAGAAAGTCCTCCATTTATTGGGATGATATACATACTATGCCCAATATAAAACCCCCTATACCCTCATAAGAACGCACAACACCATGGTTTTCACCTACTATTAATCAGAATAGTTAGCGCTTCTGCTAATCCGTCTTCAGTGACATCTGAAACCACGAAATCAGCTGTTTTTTTAAGTTCGCTGCAAGCATTTCCCATTGCTATTCCCAGCCTGGCTGTTTTAATCATTTCGATATCATTTGGTCCGTCACCTATAGCTGCGGAAGCATTTCTGCTTAATGATAGATAGTTCAGCAGCTTCTTCATGGCCGCCGCCTTACCAGTATGGACAGGAAGGACATTCGTAGCGCCAGCTAGAATATGCCAAGGGTAAAAGCGTAATTGCTTTTCAAATTTTCTATAATAAGCCTTTATGGCCGCATCTGAAGATAGGATTTCTATTTGATAGATGTCATTGGTTTTCCAATACTCTTTTTCAAACGCAACAGGCAGCGAGGGGATGTTCTTAAGCATGTTTTTTATGAATGGATGCATATTTAATGTCAGATAATAGCGGTCATGGCCTGGAAAGATCAATGGATGGTGCCGTTCATTTGCAAAAGCAACAAATTGCTCAAGTGTGCTTTTCTCCATAGGGTTTTTATAGATTGGTTGTTCGTTATCCACAATCATCCCGCCGTTAAACGCAATATATGTGTGGAGGGATAACGCTTTTGCCAGCGGTTTAATAGCAAAGGTCGGCCTCCCAGAGATCAATACCGGAAGGATACCATTTTCCTGAATGGTATAGATTGCTCTTTGGACTGGTACAGAAACAACACCAGATTTTGGGTCAATTAACGTGCCATCTATATCAATAAAAACAACCTTTATCTTCATTCTATGCCTGATGATAAATTTCAGGGTTTCCGATATATTCAGGCTTCTCTCCTGCCAGAACTTTTAAAACATTTTTGGCGACGGTCGTGGCCATGATTAAATTACACTCAACTGTCGTTCCGCCTACATGAGGGGTGACAATCACATTTGGCAATGACAATAGGGGGAGATCCTTTGGTGGCGGTTCTGGATCAAAGACGTCTAATGCTGCGCCGGCTATTGTTCCTTCTCGAAGCACCGTGTAGAGATCGTCTTGATTAATAATACCTCCTCGTGCTGTGTTAATAAGGTAGGCGGTAGGTTTCATCTGCTGAAAAAAATGTTTATTAATTATTCCTTTTGTAAGCGAATTGAACGGAATGTGCATGGAAATGAAATCTGATGTTTTGAATAAATAATCCAAGTCTGTTGTAACCTTCAGGCCCAGCTTTTTTACCAAAGCATGCTTATTCTCATCATACTGCCTGACCCAGACGAGCACATCCATGTCTAGTCCAGTCTTCAGTTTTTTTGCTGCTTCCTTGGCAATATTGCCAAACCCTACGAGCCCTGCACGCTTTCCTTGTAGCTGATAGGATTTAAGGCTTGTTCTTGAATCGTAGTCCCCGGACCGCATTGCTGAATGAAAAGACACGAGTTTCTTACTTAGTGCCATGATCAGCATGATAGCGTGTTCTGCCGTTGAAACGCTGTTCACTGAAGGGGCATAGAGAACCGGGATGCCTTTTCGGGTAGCATGACTTACATCAATATTATCTAAACCCACACCAGCCCCAGAAATAACAGCAAGCTTGGGTGCAGCATCGATGACTTCCTTTGTAATTTTGGCTGGCGCACGAAGGACAATTCCTTCAGCTTCAGCTGCCAATTGGCAAAGAGAAACAGGATCGGTGAGGTCCGTGCGGATCACATCTGCCCCCTCCTGCAGGATTTTTTCTCCTGCTTCATGATACATGGATAGAATCTGAAGAATTTTTGGCTTTGCCAATCTGATTCACCTTCCTATCAAACTCTTAGATTTTCAACGACCGTTGTCAGTCCTTGCCCGCCGCCGATACATAACGTAACAAGTCCGTACCTTTTGCCGCTTCTCTCCATCTCATGCATCAGCTTTGTCATTAAAATGGCACCTGTTGCTCCAATTGGATGGCCAAGTGCAATCGCCCCGCCGTTCACATTCACTTTTTTGGGATTCATACCTAATTCCCTTATGACCGCCAGAGCTTGAGCAGAAAACGCTTCATTTAATTCTATGAGATCAATGTCCTTAAGTGTAAGATTCGCTCTCTTTAAGGCTTTTATCGTTGCAGGAACCGGACCAATGCCCATAATTTCAGGCGATACACCAGCTGAAGCCTGAGAAAGAATTCTAAGATGCGGTTTCATCCCTCGTTTTCGAGACTCTTCTTCAGACATTACCAGGATCGCAGAAGCCCCGTCATTTCTCCCGCTAGCATTTCCAGCCGTGACTGTTCCCCCGGTTTTAAACACAGCCTTTAATTTACCTAGCTTCTCTAGGGACGTTTCTCTTGGGTGTTCGTCCTTATTAAATAAAATCGTCTCGCGTCTATCCTGAATCAAAACGGGCACAATTTCTTTTTTGAAAAGACCTCCAGAGATTGCTGCTGCTGCTTTTTCCTGGCTTAACAGTGCATATTCGTCCTGCTCGTCACGTGTGAGTTGGTACTTTTCGGCTAAATTTTCTGCAGTGAGCCCCATTGTTAAGTTGCCGTAAGTCTCTATAGGTTGAGCACGAGGTTGACTTTCAGTATTAGGATCTAGAATTTCAGCGTTTCCTGCCTTGAACCCGTAGCGAGCTCCACGCAAATAGTAAGGTGCTGTACTCATGCTTTCGGCACCGCCAGCCACAACAACCTTGCACTGACCACACATGATTTCCTGTGCAGCATTAAGAACTGCCTGCAGTCCTGATGCGCATTGCCGGTGGACCGTATAACCTGGCAAACTAACTGGCAAACCGGCTTTTAACGCCGCTACCCTCGCCAAATTAGGCTGATCTGCACTCTGCTTCGCTTGTCCCCACACAATTTGATCAATTGCCTCACCTTCAATACCTGTTCTTCTCACAATTTCTTTTATCACGTGTTCTGACAACGTATCTGCTTCGACATCTTTTAATGTTCCACCCATTCTGCCAATCGCCGTTCTGACCCCATCTATAATGACAGCATGCTGCACGTATAGCACCTCACGATTTATTATTGAAAGTGTTCTCTTTTCAGCTCACTAGAAATGATATTTTTTTGAATTTGGCTTGTTCCTTCATAAATTTTTGTAATCCGGGCATCGCGGTAAAACCGCTCAATCGGGTAATCCTTCATATAGCCAATGCCTCCATGGATCTGGACTGCAAGATCAGCGATACGGTTGTAAACCTCTGAGCCGTAAAGTTTAGCAATAGCGGCTTCTTTGACAACCCGCATGTTTTGATCACTCATCCAGGCGACGCGATACGTGATTGAACGAAGGACTTCAATTTCTGCAGCCATATCTGCTAGCATGTGCTGGACAGCTTGTTGTTCAAATATTGTCTTGCCAAACTGCTCTCTTTTCATAGCATAATCCAGACTCATTTCCAGCAATTTTTCACAGGATCCGAGATTTCTGGCGGCGAGGCCAGCCCGTCCATTTGCAAGAATTTTCAACGCATTGACATAGCCTTTTCCCACTTCACCCAATACATTTTCTACAGGAACCTCCATATCTTCAAAAAACAATTCTGCTGAATGGGAACCCCGCAAGCCCATTTTTCGCTCAACCGTGCCCAGTTGAAAACCCGGAAAATCCTTCTCGACAATAAAAGAGGTAATTCCTTTTGCCCCTTTTGAAGAATCGGTTACAGCCATAACAGTAAAGATATTTCCGCACACAGCATTCGTAATGTAATGTTTTGAGCCATTAATTATAAACCGGTCGCCTACTTTTTTTGCTGTGGTTTTTAAATTGGCTGCATTCGATCCCGCTCCGGGCTCTGTTAATGCAAATGCACCGATCCATTCCCCGCTTGCCATTTTCGGCAAGTATTTCTTTTTTTGAATCTCCGTGCCTAGTTCAACAATGCCGACAGATCCAATTCCAGTATGGGCGCCGATTAGCGTGGTGTAGCCGTTATGTGTTTTTCCTAATTCTTCATAGATGGCGCATTTACCAACCATATCAAGACCAAGTCCACCGTACTGTTCAGGAATGCCTAATCCAAATAAACCGATCGCCTTTGACAATTGAATGATACGATTCGGGATCTCATCGTTGTCTTCAATTTCCATAGCAACGGCTTCTACCTTATCTTGAACGAAATCTCTGACTGCTTTTCGCATGAGATCAATGTCTTCCGTAAATTGAAAGTCCATGTTTATCCTCCTTACAACGCCATGGGTTTTAGGGTGTCGGAAATATGAAATTCTGCAAGTGTTTCAGCTCTTATTTCTTCTAAAGTCGTATCTTCAGCTATTTCCTTTAACAACAAGACCCCTTTATGAAACGAGAAAACCCCTTTTTCCGTGACAATGAGTTCTGCCGTCCGTAAGCCGCTGCTTGGGTAAGTTAGCGATTTCACCAGTTTAGGCGTTCCGTCTTTAGCGGTATGTGTCATGGCAAGAATAATTTTCTTCGCGCCGGGCACAAGGTCCATCGCTCCCCCCACACCAAGAATGTCTTGTCCAGGCACAGACCAATTCGCTATTTCACCTTTCTCACTGACTTGTAAGGCTCCTAAAACCGCCACATCAATATGCCCTCCTCGTATCATTACAAAGGAATCAGAACTGGAAAAAATGGACGCACCGGGATTCAAAGTGACCGGATGTTTACTGGCACTGATGCAATCCATATCGAGCTGTTCGGGTTCTGGTTCAAGCCCCATTCCAAGCATCCCGTTTTCCGATTGCAAATAAACGTCCTGCTGGGAGGTTAGAAAATATGGAATCAGCGTAGGAATACCAACGCCAAGATTAACCACCATCCCGCCGGTAAGTTCTCTTGCGATCCGCCTAGCTATCCTGAGTTTATAGTCATTGTGATTTTTCGACATATCTTCCACCCGACTTTTCATATCTGCTCTCTACTAGGACATCAACGTAATTATGCGGGGTTACAATTCGTTCAGGATCAAGTTCACCTGCAGCAACAATTTCATCAACCTCTGCAATAACCACTTCCGCTGCGGTTGCCATCATTGGATTAAAGTTTCGGGCTGATTTCGAGTAAATGAGATTGCCAAGCGTATCCGCTTTCCAGGCTTTGATGAGAGCTGCTCTGGCCGATAGGCTTTCAATTAAAATATGCCTTTCACCGTTAAACACTTTTTCTTCTTTTCCGATCGCAAGTTTAGTCCCGACACCGGTTTTAATATAAAATCCTGCGATGCCTGCTCCCCCTGCCCGTACTGCTTCAGCAAGTGTCCCTTGAGGGATCAACTCAATTTCTAAGTTTCCGTTCTTCCATGCCTTCACAGCATCCCGGTTCGAGGTAAAGTAAGAACCGATCGCTTTTTTTAAGTGCCCAGAATGAAGAAGTTTCCCCAGTCCTTTCCCTGGTTCTCCCAAATTATTGCTAATTACGGTTAAATGTCTGGCCCTTGATTGCTGTGAAATTGCATCAATTAACGTAAAAGGCGTACCGCATATCCCAAAACCGCCAACCATAAGCATGTCACCATCTTCAATCATGTTAATAGCTTGTTCTGGCGTTTTTTCTTTAATAGAGACAACCGGTTTCTTCATTTGTATACCTCCGAGTAGAAAACTTGTCCCAGGTTCTCATATCCGAAAACGCGTCTGCATGTTCATAAAAAGCCATGCCTTCTAAAGGTATAGGACCTTGTCCGCAAACCTCACATCATTTACCATATAAAAAAGGTTTCTTTAAAAGCTATGTATGATACATGGAAAATAGATTCGAAGATTGTATAATTCTTAATATTTTTTTCAAATGTAACGTTGGGTGCCCCTAAATTGAGCACCCTATTAGCAGAAGGTACTTCTATATAAATACTGTAGGCTCAAGGATCGTTAGAGTATTGGTGATTGTATTTAAATTTGTTCTGGCTCCAATAGGGATGGCCGCTTTGTAGGTACCGTGTCCCGTCGCAAGACCTGTCATAAGCGGTTTGCCAAGCGGTACGAATAAATCATTAATGAGATCCTTATACGTTTTTCCATAAGCAATCGGACACGCAGTACATTCGCCAATAATAATTCCTGCGCAATCCTTAAATTTACCTGCCATTTTCAATTGAGTCATATACCGATAGATGGTATTAATGGGTTCGTGAACGTCCTCTAAAAAAAGGATTTTTCCGGCTGTATCGATCTCAAATGGCGTACCAAGTGTACCAATAAAAGAGGTAAGATTACCGCCTACTATTCTGCCAGTAACATTGCCGGGTATTCTACTTGATAGCGGCAAGCCAGGTGGATTAAGTATGGGACGGGTTGCTGCTATTGTGGAGGTCAAGGAAAAAAATTGATCGAAATTGTAGGCAGGCGTTTCCATCGTAAAGTCAATAAGTAAAAGGCTGTGGAACGTCATTAAATTCGCATATTCGTACAGACAGTTTAATAAAACAGTAATATCGCTATACCCGCTGATAATTTTTGGGTTTTTCGTGATCACTTCAAAATCAAGATATTCAAGAATTCCAGCTACGCCGACACCTCCTCTAGTGGGAAGGATCATTTTAACGGCTGGGTTTTTAAACATGCTCATTAAATCAGAAGCGCGCTCCTGAGCTGTACCTGCAAGAAACCCGTTTTGTGAGTACACATAGTTGCCCATCACTATATTAAACCCAAGACTTTTCAGTGTATTAATACGCGCATCTATTATGGCTGCAGACAACGGGCTCCCTAAAGTTACAATCCCAATCGTATCTCCAGGCTGCAAAATAGGTGGTAAGATGGCCATGGCATTCCCTCCAGTTTCTAGCCCTCAATATAAACCTGTAGCATTGTTATTTATATTGGTAAATGGGTTCTTTCATTCTCGATTGCTCGTATTCGTTTTAGGAATTAAATTGACAAAAAAAGAGACCTGGATCATTCTCCAAGTCTTTATCCTGAATACTCTATAAGCATCATTTGAGGACGCTTAACTTTTAAATCGCTTTAATAGATTGTTAACCCATTTTCAACTGATTTTTTTAAAGATGAAGCAGATGCTTGCGGCGTATTCGATTGGCTGATCGCTGATATGACGGATACACCGTCAGCACCAGCGGCGGCTACAGAACTGGCATTTACTTCATTAATACCCCCGATTCCAACAATTGGAATATCAATACCGGAGTCCTTTAACTGCTGGATTAAAATAAAGCCACGCGGTTTTTTCGCATCCGGTTTCGTATCTGTCGGGTAAATCGGACCGATTCCTAAATAGTCCGCCCCATGATTTATAGCGCGTTTAGCCTCATCGATCGTATGAACAGAGACACCTAGAATTTTATCTCCAATTTTTCTGCGCACAGTTTCAGCTGATTCGTCTTCTTGACCAATATGGACGCCATCGGCATTCAATGAAAGGGCTAACTCTATATCATCATTAACGACAAACGGAATGCTCGATGACATACAAATATCCTGGAGAGATTTTGCTAGTTTATATTTGTCTTTGCCAGACAGAGCAAGAGAGCCTTTTTCACGATATTGAAATAACGTTATACCACCTTCAATGGCAGCCTTCAATATGGATGATGGGTCCACTTTGCAATTTGGGCTTCCCATAATAAAGTAAACCTTTAACAGCTCGCGAATCCTCTCTGCATGTATTCTCATCATCCCATTCCTCCATTCTGAATTCGTCTATATGCGCCATGATTCAGCGGCCCGTGCCCATGTCCAATGTTTTGCTGATGTGCAATGGCATTCTGTATAAAGACTTTTGCGGTATCAAAAGCCTTTATCATTGTTTCTCCTTTAGCCAATTCAGCTGCAATAGCTGCTGAAAAAGTACAGCCTGTTCCATGTGTGTTTTTCGTTTGTATTCTGACATCAGATAATGCATAAAAATCTCTACCGTCGTACAGAAGATCCTCAACCTGATTCGTTTCTGTATCGTGTCCGCCTTTTAAAAGAACATACTTGCATCCGAATTCACTTAAGCGTTTTGATGCTTCTCTTTTATCGTAAGAGGTTCTGATCGACATATCCACAATCTGCTCGGCTTCTGGGATATTTGGGGTCATCACAAAAGAAAGAGGCAAAAGATCCAGCTTTAATGCCTGGATGGCATTCCCGCTGAAGTAATGAAGCGCCACCCTTTGCAATCATTACTGGATCAATAACAACTTTATCCCAGCCGTTTTTTCTGATCAATTTCGCGACGGCGCTGATAATTTCAGCGCTGAAAAGCATGCCCGTCTTAACCGCGTCTGGTGGGATATCATCAGCAATGGATTGGATCTGCTTTTCAACAGCCTCAACGGTCATCGGATAAATCCCCTGAACACCAAGCGTATTTTGTGCGGTGACAGCAGTAATGGCGGAGGTTCCGAAGACATTCAACTCTTGAAACGTTTTTATATCTGCTTGAATTCCGGCTCCGCCTCCGCTATCAGATCCTGCAATCGTAAGTGCTTTTTTCATAACTCTGGTTTCCCCCTTTTAATAAAGCTCAAAGTCCGCACGTTGCTGTAAATCAGACTTTGAAATTCTGTTGAGCTGGTTTAAAAATTCAGTTTGGAAGCTTCCCGGACCATTTTCACCTGTAATCAGGAAGGCTTTTTCTGCTGCAACATTATAAGTCACAACAGCCGCTAACGCTGCTTCTCTCAGAACAGGATGCACTCCGGCGAACGCTCCGATCACAGAGGTGAGAAGGCAGCCTGTACCAGTAACCTTAGTTTGCATTTCATGGCCGTTGTGGACACTATAGGTCACGTTACCATCCGTTATAATATCGTTCTTTCCTGTCATCACAATTATTGTCCCAAGCTTCGTGGCTGCCGATTTGGCCAACGAAATGATATCACCGTTGTGATGCCCTGCATCAACACCCCTGATGTTCCCTGATTCTCCGGTTAAATTGGCGATCTCCGCTGCATTCCCTCGAATCATCGAAACATTTACTTCTTTAACTATTTTTTGTGCTGTATCACTCCGAAATGGGGTCGCACCCGCTCCTACTGGATCAAACACCACTGGCACTCCCTGCTCGTTGGCCGATTTTCCTGCCAAGATCATGCTTTCTACTGTATCTTTTGTTAAAGTGCCGATATTGAGCACCAAAGCATTCGCAATCTTTGCCATATCTGCCGCTTCTTCTTTTGCAAAAGACATGACTGGTGAAGCGCCTAATGACAGCAAACCATTAGCTGTGAAATTTGTAACGACGACATTGGTTATATTGTGGACTAAAGGTGCTTCTTCCCTTACCTTTTCAAGTAATAATGAAATTTTTTCCGGATGCATATTCATTTCCCCCTATTGGTTATCGTTTGATCTTCAAATGCAAAAAAGACACTTTGCGTAAGCAAAGTGTCCTCGTTATTTCGTAACTTTTCCTACGCTGGCATTATCCAACAGGTTCAACGGTTAATGACGGATTGGTCATACTCTCAGCCTGATTCCACAAGCTCCCGTGATTCATTATTCATTTGGTTTGAAGTTTACCCCAGTTTGGACTAAAAATCAAACTTGAGAAGGTTCATCATATCTAGACGTCTCTTCCAAGGCAAGCAAATCTGCTTTCATGGGGAGCCCGCCTCTATACCCGGTTAGCGCTCCGGATTTACTGATGACTCTGTGGCATGGGACTGCAATCAGGATAGGATTCTTGCCTATTGCTGCAGCAGCCGCCCTGATAGCGTTTGGTTTACCCAGTTTCTCTGCAAAGTCTGAGTAGGAAATAGTTTTTCCAAAAGGGATATTTATTAGCGTCTTCCAAACCTTTTTTTGAAAATCTGTTCCATGGAAGTCGATCGGTACGTTAAACAATTTAACCTGGCCATGAAAATATCTTTTTAACTGCTCAGTATAAGGCTTCATTACAAAGTCATCATTAACGAGTTGATGATTCGGAATATGCGCATTTACCCATACTAAGAGTTCCTCATAATCTCCATCTGCTGAACCGACATAACAAAGGCCGTTTGCCGTTGCAGCAATATACAGCTTCCAATTCTCGTGCAGAAAATGCGTCCAATAAATGATTCGTTTACCTGATTGATTCACGATGTCCGCTCCTCTGACTGTTGTGTAATTGACGGAACGCTGTTGGTGTCAAACCTTTATTATTTTGAAAGACCGTAGCAAAATGAGCGGCATTACGCATACCGGCAGCTGAGGCGATCTCCGTAATCGTTAGATCAGTTCTGACCAGCAGTTGCTCTGCCTTTGCAAGTCTGAGCTCTAGTATATGTTTAGCCGGTGTCATTCCAAGCACTCGTTTATATGTTCGCTGCAAATGATAAGGACTGCCGTGGAACTGTTCGGCTAAACCCGCAAGTGTGATTCTGGTGGTGTAGTGGCATCCAATCCAATGCGAAATCTGTCCAATCCATTCCTTATCCGGCATCAGGATTCCATCAGGTTTGCATCGCTTGCAAGAACGAAAACCCTCAGAGAGTGCTTGTTTACTCGTCCTGAAAAATAGAACATTTTCTTTTTTAGGAAGCCGAGATTTGCAAGAAGGCCGGCAAAAAATCCCGGTTGTTTTCACTGCATAATAAAATGTTCCATCATATGACGAATCATTAGAAACAATTGCCCGCCACCACTTATCAGCGATGATTTCTTTCCCATTAACCTTTTTACTCTCCTGCATGAAACCACCTCCATAATAAGTATACCGTGGAATGGATCTATAAGTAAGTTACCTAGAATACAAGCGCAAGATTACAAAAGCAGGAGTTGTCACTGTAAACTGTCAGTTGAGAGAAATCGAATAGGTGGGTTCATCATGGGTTAAATAATCCTCTTCAACAAAACCATGTGTTTGGTAGAACGTAATCCCGCCTCTATTATCGGGCTTAACCGTCAGGCTTATTTTTTCGCATGCAGGGTGTGCTTCGTTAACGTAACGGATTAATTCATTTATCGCCGCCCCGCCAAGTCCTTTTCTTTGGAAGCGTTGATCTATAAAGAAATGGTAAATCCAATAGTCCATCTTACTGCCTGGTGTATAGTGGAAATTCAGAAAACCAGCCAATTCTTCTTTAAAATAAACACCAAAAGGTTCAATGGTTCTTCCGTCAGGTTTTATGTATGCCTTAGACAGTGCCATGGCTACAGGCGGTGTGATTGAAGAGACAAATGCTTGCTGATCTGAAGCAACAGAAAGCGCAAGAGCGTCTCTCCAGTTTGTTGAATCGATCTTTTTAAGACTAACGTGCGGCATGTTTATATCATCCTTTCTATAGTGGAAAATCGCTCTTTCTACGCTTTATGAACGCGAAAGCTTGTTTAAAATAATAAATGCGCGTGCTTTTCATAACCATCCCTTCGAAAACAGTATTTCTAATAAATTAACATTCCCTAACCCTTTGTTTTTTTGAGCATTAAACTCTTGGTCAACTTTTCGAGATTCGTCACCGTTTCCTCAAAGTTTCTCTTTGGAATGTAGCCAAGATCTTTAATTTTTTGATTCGCATAAACAGGTCGTTCAATTTTACGATCTGGAATTAACATGGTTTTTTCGGCCGCTTCACATAGCTTTACCCTAAACTCTGTCTCTGGAAAATTACCATCAATTGCATGGTAAATTTCATGCGTGACGTTTTTCTTTAAAATAAGCACCAGCATTTCTACAACATTGTCAGTGTGAACCCATGGGACAAGATCTTTTGGTTGAATCCAGTCAACGGCTTCAGCTTCAATAATCCGTTTAACCTGGCGATCTCCCCAATGCGAGTTCTCTTCAGCGCAAATGGCTCCGGGTCTCAAAATAACCCAGTTCAGTCCTTTATTTGAGTACGATTTAAGAATTCTCTCTGATTCAGCCTTGGTTCGAACATAAGGTTCTGGATGATTCTTCTCTGCAATAGGGTGATTTTCATCGAAATAGCCTTCAGCAGGTTCGCCAAATACGGACGTGGTTGAGATGTGAATAAAGTGATTTACTCCAGCTTCAAGGGATGCTCTTGCAAGGTTGTCGACACCCTCTACGTTTGATCTTATTGCCAGTTGTCTATCGTCTCCTAGATAAGCTGCACAATGAATAACGATGTCGACGTCCATTAGGGCCGCTTTTAATCTATCGTAATCTTCCAGAATGCCTTCTACCGGTTCAATCCCTTGTTTTATAAGTTCATGTTTATGTTGTTTACTGCGAATCAACCCTTTAACATTCGCCCCTTCCTGAATAAAACGCCTAGCTGCTGCGCCACCTAGAGTGCCAGTCACCCCTGTTATCAAGATGGTTTTACTAGTAATAAAACAGCTCGAATTCTTCAACTTAATCCCCCTTCTAATCTTTCAATAACAGATAATGATATCAGAATTATTGATACGATTACTGTTTTTTCTTTAAATTATTTCATCTCAGATCTAACAGGATCTTCCCAGTGCTTTTCCTTGATTCAAGAAGCCGATGCCCCTCACTCACGTTTTCTAAAGAAAATGACCGGCTCACTTTCATTTTAAGGCCGCCTGATACCATAAAATTCAGGATTTGTTCGGCTGCATCTTTCAAAAGTTCAGGTCTTCTTTTTCGTGTTGTTCCAAGACTAAATCCAAGCACAGACCGGCAGCTTGAATGTAGGTCTTTTGTTTTAAAGCAACCTGATTCACCGCTCGAATTGCCGAAGTGAACAAGCCTGCCATAGATAGCGAGGCACTTCATGCTCTCCTCTGAAATATGGCCTGAAAGAGAATCTAAAATAATATCAGCACCAGTTCCGTTTGTCAGCTCATTTACCTGTTCAAAAAAATTCTCATATAAGAGAACGTGATCAGCACCTGCCTCACGGACAATATCAGCTTTCTTTTCGTTACTGACAGTTCCAATGACTGTCCCCGCACCTAGTAACTTAGCAATCTGGATGGCAGTTGTTCCTACACCACCAGCTGCTGCATGAACTAACACAGACTCGTTCTTGTTTATCCTTGCAATATCGTGAAGCAGCTTATATGAAAGGATAGCGACTGTTGGACAGGCTGCTGCTGACGTGAAATCAATCTGATCAGGGATCGCAAATGTTAATTTTTCATTTGCAGCAACGAATTCAGCATAGGAACCGTTATTTGGAAAGGCGATCACCCGCTGCCCACATTTTAAATCTCCCACATTTTTACCCGTCTGTACAACTGTCCCTGCACAGTCTAGCCCAGGGATAAAAGGGAATGTCCCCTTCCCTTTTATCCCGGTTCTGTTTTTTATATCTGCAAAGTTAATACTTGTCTTTTCCACTCTGATTAGAACTTCATCATCACCAATTAAAGGTATTTCTCTTTCTTCAATTTTCAAAACCTCCGGACCACCAAATCCATGGACGGCTACACACTTCATTTCATTTACCTCCAAGATAAAAGAGTTTAAGACTTAAACGTATAATGATTCATTACCATTATTCGATAAATCAATGGTCATTCCTTTAAATCATAAAATATGTATAGAATTTCACATGCAGCAAGCCATTAATTAAAGCCCGAAAATGATTTAGGACAACGACCCATCGCATATATATTTAACAACCGTCAAAACTGGCCATGAAGGAGCGGATCACATGCCTATAATGATTGGGGTACTGAGTTTAATTATCATTGCTGCCAACCAGTTGCGAGAAAAACCAATGACGGGAAAGCTTTACCGGCTGCCATTTTTGTTATTGATCTCGGGGAGTGTCTTTGTGTCATTTGAACCTTCCATTTCGATTGGGGATTGGATCATTCTTCTCGTTGGTTTTTTGTTTACTTTTGGAATCGGGTTAATACAAGGCCGCTACAATCAGTTGGTAAATAGAGGAGGCGTATGGCGAATTGCAGGATCTCCCCTGTCTGTCTTTGCCTGGCTTGTTTCGGTACCTATAAAAACGGCTTTGCTGTCTATTATTGTTGCTTATTTTCATATTCAACTGCACTTACATGGTTTTTCAAGCTATGCCAGCTATTTTTACTCCGTTTCAGGGTTTCTATTAGGTAAATATTTAATGCTTATGGTACGGCACCCTACTTTGGTAAAAAACATGAATAAAAATGAACAAAAATTAAGGCAGATGAGAGCAGCAGGATAACTAAAAAAACACTCATTCCCTAAAGGAATGAGTGTTTTTTTTATTGAATACCCCGTGCTATCCGAACCGTCTTCTTCTCTCTTTTTACGCGATTTGTTATCGTATCTTCCTGCGGGGACGTTTTCTTAATGAAGAAAGACAATACAAACGCAACACCTGTTAGCCAGGTAGCGACCATAAACGCATCATTGATCCCCATAGCTGTGCCCTGATGGACGGCGGCAGCCATTTGTGCCTTGTCAGTTGGGAGGATATGACTGTTTAGAATGATTTCCTTAACGTGCATGGAGCCCTTATTTGTCATAATTGTAACGAAAAAAGCCATTCCAACAGCCCCAGCTACATTTCGCAACGTATTGACCATTGCCGTTCCATATCGATTGAGGCTAAGTGCCAACTCGTTAAGTCCGGCTGTGAAGATTGGCATCATCAGAAGGGACATCCCGAACATTCGTGCAGTATACGCAACGACAACATAGGTAAACGTCGTGTCTGTCGTTAGCCTGGTAAGCGCAAATGTCGTTAAGATGGTAAGTGCCAAACCAATGACAGCAAGCCATTTTGCCCCGAACTTATCAAAAAGCTTGCCGATAATTGGAGACATAATTCCCATTACAATACCACCCGGCAACAAAACAAGCCCTGACATCAGCGGTGAGAAACCGCGCACATTCTGCATGTAAATGGGCATGAGAATCATCCCCGAAAACATTGCCATGGTAACGATAACGTTAATAATAGTCGTCAATGAGAAAATTGGATAACGAAAAATCCTAAACTCCAGAATCGGGTTGTTAACCATAAATTGCCGCCAAACAAATAAGCCTAGGCTGATCCCTCCCACAATAAACATCGTTACAACATCCGTGCTGCCCCAGCCTTTTGAACCAGCTGTTGCAAAAGCATATAGGATGCCTCCGAAACCAATCGTCGATAATAAGACACCGAAAATATCCAGCTTAGGACGGCTCGTCTCTGATACATTTTTTACAAGAAAAACAGCGACGATAAAATTGATCAAAGCAATCGGGAAGATGATAAAAAACAACACTCTCCATGAATGATTCTGCACAATCCATCCAGAAAGTGTCGGTCCGATGGCTGGTGCAAAGTTCATTGCAATGCCGAAGATTCCCATTGCAAAGCCGCGGCGGTTAGGCGGAAATAAAGTAAAAATAACATTTGTGATTAATGGAAATAATATTCCTGCTCCCACAGCCTGTATTACCCGACCAATCAAAATGAATGAAAAGCTTGGGGCGATTCCGCAAACCAAGGTACCTAAAGCGAAAAATCCCATGGCAGACAGATACAGTTGTCTTGTAGTGAACCGGTTCATTAGAAAAGCAGTAATTGGAATAACAATCCCGTTAACGAGCATGAATATTGTTGTCAGCCAGTTAGCTGTTGCAGCTGTGATATGAAGGCGGTTCATAATCTGCGGCAAAGCAATATTAATTAATGTTTGATTCAAGAAAGCGATTAAGGCACCTGCGAGCATGACACCAAAAATAGGACCCGTTCGAATCGGACGAGCAGATGTGTTTTGCGTTTTCATTTAAAGTAAAACCTTCTCCCTGTTGTAAGTAAACAATGACAAAAAACGGTAAAAATCAGGATAATATTAGTTGACTGGAGTAATGAATTATTTGAATCGACATATAAAAAACCGCATGACGATGCGGAGCAGAGGATTGAAAATTTATTATTTGGTGTTTTCGTAAACATTGTTGTTTCTCTAATAATTAAGCGTATATGTCACTCGTTACTGCTAAGTCACACTTGGAACGCTGATGTGGCCACTGAAAAGATTCCTCAGAATCGTCATGTGCCCTTTGATTTCGCTCTAGGCTGCTCGCTTTCCGCGGGCACGGCCTCAGCTAACTTTGGCGTGATTTCTTTGTGCGCCAAAGTGAGTATTCGGACGCGTGCTGGTTCCGCAGGACTTGAAAAAGCATCCTCGAATCCGCCCCGCACGATGAAAATGCGATTGCCATCCATTGAAAGCAGAAATACCCTCGCTTTCCACAGACATCCACA
>CAVYYW010000031.1:0-13486 GCA_963772845.1 uncultured Sporolactobacillaceae bacterium | reverse complement strand
AAGATCCACTTTTTCGGTTTTGGACACTTTTTTGTCCTCAAACGCCTGTTTGGATTCCACTTTTTCTGCTTTTCAGCTCTCCTATGGAATCGCTCGCTTGAATCGGTGGGTTTCCAAAACCCGGAACGAGGGACAAAAAAAGGTGCCAGCATGTCTCTCTTTTGAGAACATGCCAACACCCTGCCTTTTAAAAATTTTTATTGGCGCCCATAAGCTCGGGCGCTTTTTGTAGTGCCTTATTTAATGAGCTCTTGCACAGAATCATGCAGCTGCTGATCTAATTTTGTCAAAATTGACGTGTCCAGCTTCTTTTGCTTTGTCCCGGTAACCAGCGGGTCTAAGCTGTCCTCCACCTCTTTATAGATCGAAGGATTGTTCTTTTTAACTTTGTCTTCAAAAGAAGACCACGTTGTTTCGAGGTCTTCTCCGACCGCTTTGACTTTATCAGGCTTCGGCTGGCTCGATAATTGCTTTTTTAAGTCCGAGGTTAAGGAAATCATTTTTTTGGCGCCGGACTGGACCGTCGTCGCCTTTTCGTTATTGCCTGCACTTTTATCTGAAGAATGGGATTGCCCGCAACCAGCGGAAACCACTAATATGAATACACTGAATATCACAACTGCCGTTCGTTTTAGCATCAAAAAATGAGCCTCCTAAAAAGTTTAAGCCATGTCTTTATTGCTTTTCATTTGAATCCGGCTCCAAACAATAACAATGATTGCCGCGATAACCACGAGAAGCTGAGGTAATGCACTTTCCAGAGATGGATAAAGGGCAAAGAAAGAGATATGTGTAAGATCCGGTATGTGGGTTGAAGGAACTACATCAGCCAACTGCAGGCCATGAATCCCCATACCCAAGAATTTAATACACAAGTAGAAAACGATCAGACTTGAAACAGCAAAAAACGGTTTAATCGGCAGTTTCATACCTATGAATATCATTAGAAAGCCGAGAACAAATAAGATGCCAAAACCGATCGCTAAACCGAGCAACAGCGTTTGCAGGCTAATTTGATTGGCCATTCCTATATAAAAGAGCACTGTTTCCGTTCCTTCTCGGAAAACGGCGAGGAATGCCAAAAGGCCAAATGTAGCAAAGCTGCCTTTCTTTAATGCCTTCTGACTTTTATTTTTTATGAATAAATTCCAATCTTTAATTTTGGACTGACGGTGTAGCCAGTAGCTCATGTAGAGCAGCATGAAGGCCGCAATTAATCCCGTCCAGCCAGTAATTAGAAAATTATTGTTGCCAAATGTTCCGGCAGCAAATGCAAACTTTACAATAAAGGCGAGGATAAGGCTGACTAATACACCGCTGCCGACACCAAGCCCAATCCAGGTCCTGCCTCTGGGTGCATTTGATTTTTTCATAAATGCCAGTAATGCTGAGATGACGAGCAGCGCCTCAAGTCCTTCGCGAATCGGGATCATTGCAGCATCCCACATCGTGTAACCGGACGTTTGAGCAATAGAAGAAAGATTCGATTGCATGGTTTTCAAAAGAGGAAGGGCTTGATCATACTTCGGCGGATTTGCATTTAACATGGCATCGATCGTAACCATGTCTGCCTCTGTCTTATCATAAATACTCTTTGAGTGACCAACCACGGTGCCTTCGATACTCAGCCAAGACTGGCGAATATCTTGAATATTCTGCTGTGCGGCTTTTTGATGATGTGCTTTTGTATTTGTTATTGCCTTGTTAACAAGCTGAACAAATTGAGGAACGGTCACGTCTTTACTGACATTGGTATCCCCGCTTTTAAACCCGCCATTGATATACTTTAAATTAATTTTTTTTAAATTTTTGAACGCCTCAAGAACATTTTGCGGATCTTTTTGCATCAATGCATAAGACACCTGTCCCATGCCGGTTTCAATTTGGCTATAGGCTTCTGTTGAATCCTTTTTCACGGAGTCCTCATACTGATGCCAATTCTTATTAAACTCATCATAGCTCTGTTTCGCCTGTGTCAAATTCCCTTTTTTGGCAGCATGAATACCAGCGTCAATAACGGTCTGAGACGCTTTTATCTCCTGCACACCGTCTGCTGCTGCAAAGGATTGAAGAGGGCTGATAATAAGTATACTGATAAAGCATATCACCATTATGATGCCAAATCGTTTCATGATTTGTCCTCCGGATCAAAAATTTATCGATCGTTTCGTGCATTCCGATTGTATTGATAACGATTCTCATTATCACATTAAAGCATTGCTTTGTCAACCTGCGGCGGGTTTAAAACGACATTCTGAGAGGAATATATATAATAGAGCAGTATTTTTGAGGAGGTCAATATGTTCCAACTAAACGATGTAAGGTATAAGGATATTTTAGATATAAAAGAAGTCTCAATTAAGCCGAACAAAGTAACGGCAATTATCGGGGCAAGTGGAAGCGGCAAGACAACGCTGGTAAAGCTCTTTAATCAGCTAATCAGCCAGGATTCGGGCAGCATTACATACAATGATAAACCGATTGAAGAGCTCGACACCATTGAACTTAGAAAAGAAGTGGTGATGCTTTCACAGACACCTGCCATTTTTGAAGGAAACATTCGGGATAACCTATTGATAGGGTTGACGTTTTCGGGAAAAGAAGCGGCTAGTGATGAGGATCTTAAAAAGACGCTGAAAATGGTTAAGCTTGATAAACAGCTTGATGATGATGCCGAGTCTCTTTCAGGCGGTGAAAAGCAGCGTGTTGCTTTTGCTCGTGTCATTTTAATGGACGCTCCTGTTTATTTACTTGATGAACCGACGTCTGCCCTTGATGACGAGACAGAAGCGATAGTTATGGATCGTTTTATAGAAGAAGCAAGAAAAAACAGTAAATCAGTCATTATGATAACACACTCCAAAAAAGTGGCAGAGGATTACTCAGATGAAATCATCCAAATGAGTGAGATTAACAGAGGGGAGCCAGAGCATGCATAATAATATCATTGACATCACTTTGCTCCAGCTTCTTTCTGCTTATGTCTTCATTATCATCCTGCTTCTTATCGTACGATGGAGAAAAATCCCTCGTGAAAAAGAAATCTTGATCGCGTCGATCCGAATGACGCTTCAGCTGGTGATTGTCGGATACATTCTGACCTATGTCTTTCAGCACAGCCACCCATGGTACACCTTGATCATTCTGGCGATCATGGAAACTTTCGCGGTCTATAATGTATTCAGGCGATCAAAAGAAACAATTAATAAACAGTTAAAAAAAGTTATCGCTTTTGCAATGGTCGCTGGGACGCTTTTCAGCCTGGTGTATTTTGCTTTCATCGTGATCCATTTCAAGCCTTGGTATAATGCTCGGTACTTTATCCCCATCGGCGGAATGATTATCGGCAACTCAATGACAGCCGTTTCCTTAGGTGTTGCCGCCTTAATTGAGGGACTTAAATCAAGAAAACATCTCGTCGAATCTGCCCTTATGCTTGGCGCAACACCTTATCAGGCAACAAAAAACATCGTCAATCATGCCTTTGACTCAGCTATTCTGCCAACAATCAACAACATGGTTGGGATGGGAATTATCTTCCTTCCTGGTATGATGACGGGTGTTATTCTTTCCGGAGCGAGCCCGTTGCTTGCTATCAAATATCAAATTGCGATTATGCTCGGCATTACAGGCAGTGTCGCCCTGACAGTGATTATATTTCTTGTCTATGGGTATAAGACGTTCTTCAATTCCAGAGCACAGCTGAAGGAATGATCCGGGGAAAATAAAAAAAGTAGCCTTAAGTAAATAGCAGTTTTCAAAGAGGCGGTTGGTTCCTTTCAAGCGCCAATAAGCTCAATTAGGGGCATCAAACCGCTATCATGTATCAATGCTCAAGGATAAAAAAGTAAAAATTTAAAACGCTTGGGGTTCTATGAAACACCCCCAAGCGTTTTTTGTGTGCAGCTTCCCTCTTCAATGGATTAGTCCATTATTCTTCTTTTCCAATCGGCTCATGTTCAGAAAGAGCAGGTTCTTTTCTGTAAAAGCCCCTGGTAAATAGGAAGTAGATCATAATACCGATTGCTATGATAACAATGGCAATGGCATCCCATTGTCCTCCCGTTAATGGACCGTATCGAGGTGAGTCACCTCTGAAATACTCAAGAATGAACCGAAGAACATCATACGAAAGCACATAGAATAAAAAGATCCAGCCAATGGCCAGGCGATGTCTTGCCAGCAAAAGGACGGTACATAATATCGCAAAGATAACAATGTCACCTTGGATTTCAAATGATATCGCTGGCCAAAGCGGTTTGCTCCCGTAATATGAATAGGCGACGGTTCCTTTAGGAAAAACAATACCAAAACTGCTTCCTGTCGGCCGTCCAAAAGCATCCCCCGCTAAAAAGCAGGCAATTCTTCCGATTCCTTGGCCAAGAATCATCGCGGGTGCCATATAATCTGCCATTTCCCAAAAATCAATTTTATGAACAATTGTATAAATAATAAGAGAAATGATTCCTCCGACAATTGCTCCTTCAATGGAAATGCCGCCGCTCCAGATCGCAAAAATTTGAAGAGGATGCTGAGAATAATAAGGAAATTGAAAGACAAAAACATGCCATAACCGTGCGCCAATAATTGCCCCAATGATTGCATAAATAATAAAATTCTTGATGTGTTCATAGTAAATTGTTTTTCTGGTCATACCCAGTACTACACCATAGCCAAGGAGGATCGCCAAAACGGAGACAATCGAATGCGTCTGCACAGTGTAGCCGAATACTGTAAACATATCTTTATACAAAATATCCCGCCCTATCTCTTAAATTAATAATCCTACTCGATTAAAACATAATAAATTGTATCTACCCTTCCATTTTACACAAAAAAGTTCCCCTTTGCCTTGAATCAACAAAAAGAATACATTCTCATAATGATCAGCCGTAAAGATACTATTAAACGTTATTAATATCTTGCATAACGTTTTTCAACACATCAATCGATTTAACAGGGTTTTCATCGTATTCCAAACTATGGTTTACACCGGGTATTAGCTTCAAATTCAGGCTCTGATTTCTGGTCAATATTTTATATCGCTCTTCAATATAACACCGATCATCACTGCCGATTATACAGAGTCCTTTAAACCGGTCATTCTGCATGGATTCAAAGACATCATCTCTTTGAAGCAGAGGCGTGAGCCAGACTGCCTTAGCGTTTTCAAACGTCTTTCTTTTCAATTCTGAAGCCATAGCGATCGTTCCTAAAGACTTCCCGATTAAGAAAAACGTATCGTACGATTGACTGCTAAGCACAGCATCAATCACACACCTTGCATCAGTCTTCACAGCTTCCGCCAGTTCTTCCATGCCGAACCCCTCATACTTCTCGTCTTCATAATTATAATTGATTTCGAGGACATCATAGGACCTGTTTATAAATATACCAACCGCATAATGAAGGAATGGTGCTTGCACAGTATATCCTGCCCCAGGGAGAACAATCGCTAGTTTTCTCGTCCCCTCTGCTTTACTTATGATATTAAAAGGGATTTCTATATCATTGTAGCCTTTAACACGCTTCCTGATAATCTTCATTTAAATCATCCCTTCTTTTTTTCTTGCCGATATAAATCAAATGCGAAGATAAGCCTAGCTCGGTTGAAGATCGTTAACTATGTAATGAAAAATATCAATGAACTCAAATATTAATTAATGATTGAATTCGTAGCCAGTACCCCCCTAAACTTTTCTAATATTATACAGTTTAATAGGCGAGTATCAAGGTTTTTTAGGAATATTCTTTAATTTAAACAAACGTTTGTTTTATATGAATTAAACCCTCTTTCCATTTCGGAATGAGGGTTCTTTGAGAAAATCGCAATTATAAGCTGATTTCTGAAGTTCGGTCCTCCACCAAACGTTTCATGACATGCTCATCACCAAAAACTTGTCCAGTTAACGTAAACCCAACAGTTTCGTAGAGTTTGCGCGCACCGTCATTTTTCTTGTGAACCGTTAGCCTGATTTCTTTGCACTGCGGAAATTTATTCGATATCCACTGGATCATTTCTAAAAGCGCTGCGCGTCCAAACCCCTTCCTTTGTTCCTTCTCATCGATGATAAACCCATTAATCCAGTACATATCACATGTTTCTTCTTCATAAGCATGCATGATGAAGCCGACCATCTTTTCACCTTCATAAATGGAAAATGGCAGGTACTCGACGTTTTCCCCGTCTGGTTTAATGTAGATCTTGGCTAGTGAAACAGCAACTGACGGCGCAAAATCCTCTTGACCGGATTTTACCTTTAATTTTAACGCCTGCTCCCAGTTTTCCCTTGTGACATTTTTTAATTGCACATTCATGCTTCCACCTCTATTCCGAAGGCTGTTTTCGTAGACATTGTTGTTTTTTACTTTATTAATTTAGCGGGAAGACACTCACTTTCCGCTGGCCGCTGAAAAAGTCTTTTTTAAATATAGCGTGTCGACATGCATTTTTTGTACTCTAGCCGAGCTTCTGAAAGTCCTCGCAGGCGTCTCGCACTTTCCGTCAGCTCACCTTTTGTGACAAAACCCACTCGATTCCCGAAAAAAACCTGACCTGATTTTTTTTATATATTAATAAAGGTTGGATTAAACCGATGTTCAAGCTCAATTAGTTTATGTTCATTTTCTCCAAGCAGTTTCTTTTCCCGCAATCTCATGTAAAGGCTGCGCAAAAAGTGCTTGCAATTTACCCTTTGATAACGCTGCCATTCCTCACTCAATCCAGACCATTCTATTTCTGATATCCAGTCCGTTAAATCTAACAAAGAGATTTTTTCCAACTCAATCATAGCAACGACCGCAATGACAATGCGTTCATCTTCCTCTGCATCATATACAAATGGTGCATGGATAAGCAGTTGAAAAAGACCTTTGCACATGTCCTTGCACTCATCGAATGTCGTAAAACGGCTGCGGACACATTCATCGACTGCATCTGAGACATGAGCTGCGGCATGCGCCCAGCCTTTGCCTTCAACGTACCCTCTCAAATCTTTTTCCTGCTCACAATACGTTACAAGATGCTTCATGGCTTGCCGAAAAGAATGTTCAGTCAAAAATTGTTCCTGATTGTCCCTATAAAGGATCAAGGCAATAAGTAAGGTTGAAAAGGCTCTTAAAAAAACACTGTCAGTATTGACTTCACCTATTTTATGAAAAAGAAAATCTTCAGAGATTGTTTGATGAAGCAATTCTTCCAGCTGCTCGTTGGTAAGATACGATTGATTTATCAGCCACTTAGAAAGGATAGTCATTCCTAGCTCATCCCGCAGTTCAGGGTCTGTTGATCCTAGGACCGTCACAATCTGCTGTACAGCCTGAAACTCATCCAATCCGTTTGGTATAGCATAGTTATTTTTAACAATTGATTGCAGTTCGGTTTTTAACATATATTATCTCCTTAGGTTTTATATTAAAAGGCATTCGGGCGGGCTTTGAATGCTAATGAGACAATTGAAAGGTCCTGCAGGTGTAGATGTGATGGTGGATTTCCGTTAAAGGCTTCTCGCTTTCCGCGGGCACAGCCACAGTTAACTTTGGCGTGGGCTCTTTGTGTCCAAAGTGGATCTTCGGACGCGTGCTGTTTCCGTAGGACTTGAAACAGGCATCCTTGAATCCTCACCGCACGAAGAAAATGCGGTTGCAATCCATTGAAAGCGGAAATACCCTCGCTTTCAATTCTGGGCCTGCACATTTTCGAGGAGTCACGAGTATTTCTAGCCTTCCATTCTGGGCCTGCGCATTTTCGAGGAGTCTCGGGTATTTCTAGCCTTCAATTCTGGGCTTGCGCATTTTCAAGGAATCTCACACCTTACGCCTCAATCAAAATGTTTGTGCCTGTGGTGCACTATAGAAGTCATTGTGGCTATGGCTATTTATTGGCCATCAACTGATCAATTGACGACTCAATTTTCCAGCAGCTCGCCCTAGTGCTCGCGGAAAACCTTTGAGTGGACTTTTTCAGCTGCCTCTCAATGGCTGGCGTCTCGTACTTCCCTGTAGCTAAGCCGGTAGCAAAGCAACTCAATCTTTAAAAATCCAGGGCATCTGTAGCGCTAATCCTGCAGGACATAAACGGCCTTCTTGAAGATGAAGCTGATCTGCTCGTCTTACAATCTAGAGGATGAGTATCCTATGATTTTTTATTATGCCGCTCTCTCTCCATCAGTTTTTGATTATCATCATGGGCTGGTTTCATACCGTTTCGAAATGGACGGTCTTCGAAAAGTCTGCAATCGATACTTGATCTTCATTTTTCACAGCGGTCCTGAGCTCCCGAATATAATTTAATGAGTCATTAAGCCGTATCCGTATTTCTTCACGAGATTCAGTGACATTGCCATGCCCCGGAACGAGAAGTTTTATCTGATGATCATTAAGAATTGCGGCAGCTTTTAGCATTGTGTTTTCATAGGCGAAGCTGCTGTCATAAATAAACGGGAACTCGATGTCTGATAGATAATCACCGGCAATCCAGATTCCCTCGGATTCTATAATTGTAAATATCCCGTCCGGGGTGTGGCCAGGGGCAAGGTAGAATGTCAATTCGGTCTCACCGATGGTTAGGACCTGTCCGTCTTTTTCCACAATAACGTCAGCTTCCGGGTAAGCGATCTCATAATTTCGCTCCAGATAATACTTATCATCAAAATCCCGGATTTGCTTTAGAATATAATCTTTATCAGGGTTTTCCATAAAAGTCTTACTGGCAATGACCTTTGCTTCAGGAAACGCTCGATAACCGAGAATATGGTCGTAATCTGAATGAGTAAAAAGCAGATAAACAGGGCGATCCTTTTTTACTTTATCCACGAAAGTTTTGATCGCCTCAACCTCTTCCGGCAGCCAGTTTGGGTCTGTCACCAGCACGAGATCATTCGTTTCGATCACCGCTGAGGTTGTTTTATACAAAGCACTCTGAAAAACGGTAATTGAGCGGTTTTTAAAATGGAGCATACAATTCGCCTCTTTTCTATCTATCTTGCTGACTTTTTTCAGTTGGACACCTTACGTCCATAACTGATTCTGGTAATCTATACTGAAATCCTTTTTAATAAAAAGAAAAAGGAAGCCACAGCTCCCTTTCGAAGGTTTCTATCATGAAGACTGTTTACTTACGCCAGGCACTCCTTCTCCATCTCCACGAATTCGTAGCTTGAGCCATTCGTTTCCTGCATGAATCGTCTCACCTGCTGAAAACCTGCTCTCTCGTAAACCTTAATTGCCCGCTTGTTGAACGTCGCCACGGACAGTGTTAACGCTGCTGGATCAAATCTTTCCTTTGCCAGTTCCATACCGGCCTGGACAAACGCCAGTCCCTGACCTTTGCCTGTTACAGAAGGATTCAGGCCCAGCCCAACATCAATTTTATCGGCGTCCTTTTTTGTAAATGAAAAGAAACCCTTCAATTCACCGTCTTTATGCAAAGTGTAATAGGAGGTCTCTTTATCTTCCTTGAAGTTAAGCAATTCTTCCATGTCTTCCTTATCGCTTTCCGCGTCATAAAAGTCATAAGGAGGCTCATAATGCCATTTGACAATCAGGTCCACGTCTTCCTGCGTCATTGGCTGAAAATAGGTATTCATTCAAATCCTCCCTTTTCCTCTCAGCACTTGCACACCATCAGATGATTCCCATCCGGGTCCTTGAAATTGAACCAGTGCTCGTTTTCGATGCCAGTTGTCAGTTCGGCATCTATTGAGTTCATATACTCGTAAGCTTCTTGAATGTCCATTGTATCGAAATGGAATGCCGGGACCTTAAATGTCGTTTCTTCAGAATAAATTTTACTGTCGAGGACGATTCCAGCCCCTTCCATCGGCAGCACATACAGGTGTCCGAAAAGGACTTCGCCTTCTGGAGGCAGACCCAGCAAATCACAATACCAATCTCTTGCCTTTTCAATATCTGAAACAGGTATAAAGACTGTCCCTATTTTATTTAATACAGGATTCATTGCTTGCCCACCTTACTCTTCAAGTAAATTATTAAATTCCTGAATCTTGCTTCCTTTATCGTTAGTCCGCTCTGTGTAATCTCCGTTTGTATACTCACCAATAACTTTTCTCCAAAAAGCTTGGGCAGGAGTGTTTTTCTCGACCTGAAGAACTTCCCAATTGCCTCTGTGCAGATCAAAAATCTGGTGAGCCGCCGTTCTGCCAAATCCATTCTTTCGGTATTTCTTCATAATAAAAAATTCCGCAATGGTAAAGTAAGCCTTGTCTTCTGACTCTTTAAAGTTCACTAAGGCGAATCCGGCATGCTTTCCCTCGAACTCTAGCAAATAAGGAAAATGCGTCTTTTTAATCCAGTAGTTATCCAGACCTGGATAGTCCCCAAAACGGCCACTCTGATTAACGTGAAAATCCAGAAACTCTGAGAAATCGTAAACGTAATATTGCATGAGATTGCCAAGCACCTGTCTGTCTTCAGCAGCTGCCTTTTTGATTTTAAAATCCATTTTAGCGATGGGTATCATGAGGCGGTTTAAACAGATCTTCCTCCACACTTCTCACCATACAGAAATTGTCCACGTTATAATGCCCATGAAGGATGTCATTATGATGATTGATGATTTGTTCGCCAGATAAGACCTCGGAGTCCGCAGTCGAATGACCTTCTTTGACAAGGGTTACATCAAACTGATTAACCGTGGCCGCTCTGACCGCGGTGTCGATACAATATCCCGTTGCGCACCCCATAATCACCACATGCCCAACTTCCTTGTTTTTCAAAAAGTTTAATAATGTTGTTTTATGAAAAGCGCTTGTGGATTTTTTATCAATCATTTCTGCTGAAGCTGGTACATTGATGTCTCTATGTACCTGAAACCCTTCTCCCTCTCCCTCTGCAACGTCTAAATCGCGGACAAACACAATCGGTATGTTTTCATCCGTTGCTTTTTTGACCATTCGGTTAATATTTTCGATCAGTTGTTCTTTTGCAAAGACCGGTTTTTCCGTTGCGCTTCCATCAATCAAACTCTGCTGTGCATCAATGACGAGTAATGCTTGGTTCATTTAAAAACTCCCTTTTCTTTTGTAATTTTAATAGATTCGATTTTTACTTTTGGCCAAACCGCCTGCCAGTTCTTTTTAATCATCCGTTCTTCATAAATGGCTTCAAGCTCTTTGCCCTTTTCAAAATTCGGTGTCGGCCTTACTTCCATCTGCAGAACATCCTGTATTCCATGAGGCGCGGTTAACATGGGCTCACCTTGTTCATCAAGCTTTAGCCCAAGTGCTGTTACCGTCTCAGGAAATTGGGAGATCGCATCCTCGGAAGACTTGTACGGTAAAAGTTTATTTATAAGATGCATTCTTGCCTCATTTTTGACTGACCAAGGGACATCTGGCAGCACTTTCCTCAGTTTATCTTCCAGAACTTTTTCTTCAGATTCATCAGTATTAGACGGATCAAAGTAAATAACGTCAATGTCCTGCAAAGGGGTTCTTTCAGAGAGAATTATGCATGGTGTCCCATATTTTCGAGCGGACGAATCCCGCACATACCCACCAGTCGGGTAGATCCAGGGAAGCCGCAGCTGTCAAAACCTTCATCATCCATTTATCATCTTTTACAAGCCGAATGATATCTGCTTCTGTTCTTAACATCATCGCCACCGCCCGTTCTTAATCAACTGTTTCTCTAATGGTGGCTATATTTCCTCTTTTTATTTAATATTCATGAAAAAAGCCATTTATAGTGCACGTTTAGATGAAAAATAGAGTGTTCAACCTTTCATGCAGGGTTTGGCGCATCAAAATTCTTAGTTTACTCATCATAATTTTAGTTTTATGTGCCAAAATCAGTGATTTATGTGCCGATTTTAAGATTTATGTGCCAAAATCAGTAATTTATGTGCCGAATTTGAGTTTTATGTGCCGAAGTAAAATAATGGAAATATAAATTTCAAGCCCTGCGAAAAGCGAGCAACCTAAACCGGAGATCAACAACTGCGTTTACATTGGGGGACTTTTTCAGTTGCTTCACGAGCGATCGGTTTTTAATGCCCTATTTCTCCCGCTACTCACTTCCAATCCCATTTTAATAAAGCCGTATTCCCTGCCGTTCGATCGATGAATGATCCGGTCCTGTTCGATGAAACCCGCACGTTCATAAACCTTAATCGCTCTTTTATTAAAAGGTGCAACCGATAATGTAATCTGAGAGGGAGCGAACCGTTCTTTTGCAAATGCCAGCCCAGCCTTCAGAAAGTCAAACCCCTGCTTCTTTCCTGTCAATTCAGGCTTCATTCCAAGGGCAATATCAATCACTTTTCCTCTTTTTTCATATTCAAAAAAGCCAATCAGGTCTGCTTTTTTATAGACAGAAAAATAACGGTTTTCTCTGCTTTCAGGACTGAGCAGTTCAGCTAGGTCCTCCGGGTCATTTTCCATGTTAAAAAAAGAATAGGGCTCATCATATGTCCACGTCACAATCTCTTCCGCGTCACTTTGAGACATTGCTTTAATTTCATACATAAGCTACACTTCCTATCTTTGAGGTCAGGGACTGTCTATTTATCCCGCGATTGCCTTCAGTTGTCCATGCAGTCCCCTGGATGATAACAGGGTGTTGGGAAGGGTTCATCCACCTGAGTAAATTCAGCATGCTGCTTTCCGGAACAGCCGTACATCCTGCCGTCGGACTGTAGGGTCCCGACCAGACATGCAAAAAGATTGCGCTTCCTTTTCCTTTTACGGTGGCATACGTATTGTACTCGATGACTGCCGCGTACTTATATTGAGGAATTCTGAGGCGCTCAAAGGATTTCCACTTGCTGTGCGGATCGCCGCTGTATACTTTCCATTTATTATAATCTGCGGATGACGGGTCATCGATCCAATAGTCATGGCTGGTCGTTTTCGTATAGGAAAGCTTGACGCCAGAAGGTTTTGAAACCTCACCAAAGGCACGACCGATAGAATAAATACCGACCGGAGACTTCATGCCGCCTTCATGCATGTTAGATGTTATGCCTTTTTTGCCTATAGCTGCAGGCATTGAATAGGTTTTGACCCATTTTCCACTATGGTAGGAATAAGCCGTTAATGTTGCATGATAGCTGTAAGCAGATTTTGCAGTAACGATCATTGCCTGTGTGCTGTTATACCTCGTTCTTGCTTTGTTCAACAGTTTATCTGTCGTCGAGATTGTTTTTGCAGGAGTTGCTTTTGCAGGAGCTGCCGGTTTAGTTGAGGCAGTATGTGTCGTGGTGGTTTTCGTCTGAGTTGTTTTTGTTTGTGTTGTTTTTGTTTGTGTTGTTTTTTCGTTGCAGGCTTAGGTACGGCCGCAATAACCGGTTTTTTTGTTGTCAAAACCGCTGAAGAAATCCAGCCTTTTTGATTGCTTATGTAATACCAGGTCGTGTTCCCGCTTTTGGTTTCTTTTTCAGCGAGAAAGCTTGGTTCCTTTTTTTACAACACCGATCCCTGGATGAGATGTGCCGGGACCTTTACGAACATTGGCGGAAGAGACTGAA
>CAVYYW010000030.1:0-21106 GCA_963772845.1 uncultured Sporolactobacillaceae bacterium | reverse complement strand
TCTAACATAAACATCTCTTCCCGATATGAAAAGCCAAAACCTATGAAAGCGGACCGAGCGTCAAAGGCAGCCCACTGGGATCAGCTGAAGGTCACTGAGAAAGTCTACCATTATATCAGGTGTCTGTTATGCCGCTGGTGTAACTAGACAGGACGACTACAGCCATAAATGACTTCTAAAGAGCTTCAAATACGTTGAGTGAAGCGGTGGGCGCGAGACTCCGGCGGGACTAGCACGCGTCCGAAGATCCACTTTGGCGCACAAAGAAACCACGCCAAAGTTAGCTGAGGCCGTGCCCGCGGAAAGCGAGCAGCCTAGAGCGGAAACAAAAACCAGTTCTACACCATGCGTTTAAAACATTTCTGCAGCAGTGAGTGACGCCATCGCCCTATTGAAAGACATTCCGATCGCTTTTTGAGCCACTTTTGTCCATTATATTCCAAATGAACGCCCTTTCTCCTGCTTTTTGACCTCGTTTGGTCGTTCATCGCCCTTATGAACGCCCTTTTCCCTTTTTTTGACCTCGTTTGGTCGTTCATCGCCCTTATGAACGCCCTTTTCCCTGTTTTTTGACCTCGTTTGGTCGTTCATCGCCCTTATGAACGCCCTTTTTCTCCCTGCTTTTTTGACCCTCGTTTGGTCGTTCATCTCCCTTATGAACGCCCTTTCTCCTGCTTTTTGAACTCGTTTGGTCGTTCATCGTCCTTATGAACGCCCTTTCTCCTGCTTTTTGACCCCGTTTGGTCGTTCATCGCCCTTATGAACGCCCTTTTTCCTCCTTTTTGACCTCGTTTGGTCGTTCATCGCCCTTATGAACGCCCTTTCCCTCTTTTTGAACTCGTTTTGTCGTTCATCTTCCTTATGAACGCCCTTTTCCCTGTTTTTTGACCCCGTTTGGTCGTTCATCGCCTTTATGAACGCCCTTTCTCCTGCTTTTTGACCCCGTTTGGTCGTTCATCGCCCTTATGAACGCCCTTTTTCCTCCTTTTCGACCTCGTTTGGTCGTTCATCGCCACTATGAGCGCCCCTTTTCATTCGTTTAAAGCATCTAAATCAGTGGCAGCCGTTAGTTCTATGACTTTTCCATTATTTATGTCTACTGCATAACGCCCATTGGTAGAAGAATGACCTGATACTAAGGTAGAATACCTTACAATGTAGTACTTATTACGAACCTCTTCGAATTCAACAAAGTGGTTTTTATCTTCGACTAAATCGTTCTGGTTTCGTAAATAGTCTTTGACTAAGGAAACTGCCTTGTTTTGGTTGTTTTCCCCGGATGATAATTGCTTTTTGGCATCCTGAGGGTCGCTTTGATTATTAGCGTTATGTATGTTTTTTTGAGCGCCATTGTTATCATTATTGTTTTCTTTCTCAGAAGTCTCTTTGTTCGTGCTGTTTTTCCCTGCTCCAATAGTTTCATTTTTTTCCTTAGAAGAATCTTTAGCCAAAGCTTTCTCTTCTTCGCTTCCAGATGTCGTTTTCGACTTTTCATTTTTAGGATTTTCTGATGAAGGATCCGTAGCGGCGTCGTTTGCGGATTTTTCAGATCCTGTGGTTGAGTTCGATACGAAAGCCGTGTCCTTCTCTGATTTTGATTCTTCGTTCTTACTGCCTGTACACCCAACGAGCAACAAAATGAGCAAACTTAGGGAAACAATACAATAACAAAATTTCGTTAGATTCTTCACTTGATCATTCCTTTTATTTCAATTATTTCCTTTTCCGATCATAACATATGTGCTTGTCAAATGAATCTTTGAAAATTAAAAATTGAATCCCCTAACGTTACATTATGTCTCAAAAATAATGACCGCTAACAAAGTATCTTGTCAGCGGTTTTCTCTATGATAAATAACGCTATCCCACCCTAGTAAAAAGCGGAAATTCGCTTTACAAGCCGTTTTCCCGGGCCGCTTTTTCTGCTTCCTCCAGCAAATAGCTTGTGTGAGGACTGAATGGGACATCCGGCACTCCGGTCAACGGCTTGGCGTTAATCACAATGTTGTTGGAGGCTGCGGCGGTCAATGATTCACTTTTTAACGGTTGCTCGGCTTGACCCTGCTGCCCCTTCATCTGAAAGACGAGGTCGTAAGTGGAAAGCAGCGCCGAAAGCAGCAGACAGTCCGTCTCTGTCAGTACATCTTCTGACATTAAATGAACAATGTATTCCCCTTGATCTTTTAAATGAACAGGCATTAGCACTTGTTTATTTTTACCAAAAAAATACGGAATGCGTTCACTCAGCTTGACGATCGGCTTATCCTTTAACTGTTTCTGAGGAATAATAGACAGGAGAGTTTCCCTATCTTCCTGATCTTTAAAGGGGTAGAATTTCACACGCATCCCACCAGCTTCCGCCCATTTTTCTGTCAATGCAACAAATCCCTTTAAAAAACCTCCGGAGCCTCCTTCATATAAATCCACCCCTTCTTCATTTAAAAAACGGGTATAAGCATTCAGCTTCTCTTTATTGCTCACTACGATATCGGCACTCTCCTGAAAGTTTTGGATCTGCCTTACGAGCTCGCTGTTTCCTACTTTTTTAATGTACATGGACAGGAAGACAAAGATATCCACAAGCGCAAAAATAATGGCCGTGATCATAAATGCCTGCCAATTGTCGATCGCTGCCGCCGGATTGTTCAGCAGCACGATTGCCGCTCCGATGAAGTAAATGGTGTACCAGCTTTTTCGAATCATCAGCATTCTTCGCTCAACCGTCCGCGGTCTCCACCAGTAAAAGCCGAGATAAATTAGCAGCACAGCAATACAAAACAGAATCCCTATTCTAAAAAACAGCAGCATGCTTTTAACCCCCTATGCTCTCTCTTTAGCACTATTATATATGCGGGCATTTATAATTCAATGGTACGAAAAGCATGTTTACGGATAAAAGTTAAATAAACGAAAAGCCAGACCCTATGGGGTCTGGCTGACTGGTGTATTTTCCAGGGAATCTAAAATTTCTTGAAGGCTTAATTCGGCACAGGCCATCGAGGTATCTGCAACACCATAATACATTCTCACAACATCCCCTTTTACCAGTGCCCCGCATGAAAAGACAACATTGCCGAAGAATCCTTCTACCTCATACTGTGCCTCTGGTTCAAGAATCGGACGTTCAGAGCGCGCTAGGATTTTTGATGGATCATTTAAATCGAGCAACACGGCACCCATACAGTACTTATGATCCTCAGTCGCGCCATGATAAAGCTCAAGCCATCCTTGCTCTGTCTTAATCGGAACAGCGCCTCCGCCTATTCTGGCGTCATCCCATTTGTTCTCTCTCAGTCCCATAAGATGCTGATGATTCCCCCAGTGAAGAAGATCCGGCGACTCTGACAGCCATATTTCAGGGTTGCCCACACTTTTTGGAACTGGCCGGTGCAGGGCATAATACTTTCCATTAATTTTCTCAGGAAAAATAAGCACATCTTTATTTTCAGGTGAAAAAATCATCCCGTGATGGACCGTGCTAACAAAATCCGCCGTTGAAACAAGACTTTCTCCAACACCAGCTGGGGATACAACGCTAAAGTAAATATAATAGGTATCCTCAACCTGTGTAATCCGAGGATCTTCAATCCCAAAAATCTCGTGCTTGTTTGAGGGATAGACAAACGGTTCTGGATCAATCGTAAAATTGTGGCCATCCTTGCTCCGGGCAATTCTTAAGTAAGAAAGTGAGGTTAAATAACAAAAGCTCCCCTTATCCCCTTGCTTCCTGATCACACGTGGATCAGAAAAATCGTAAGTGGGATCGTTCAAATCGAATGAGAGAATCGCTAACTCGCCCTGTTCCACATTATAGACAGGGGCTTTAATCACATTGGGATCATCACTGATCGGCCGTTCGGCCACTCGAAGCAGCATGATCGTTTCATCTTTATATTCTGCAATTCCAGCATTAAAGGTGCCGATGACCTCAAAGTCATCTCTGTGAGGGGTCACATTTCCAGGTACAACTAAAGGGTTCTCTTCATATCTATAGACATTCATTACATTATAACTCCTCGATTGGCTGTGGCTTAAATGGATCATTTAGATGAATAGATTGTGCAGATGCATCCGCAACACCCGCATAAAGCACTGCGGTTCCGTCATTCTTTCTGAAGAGTCCGCCGCTGAACACAACATCTTGCAGATCAGGTCGTTTGGCTGGACTGTCCAGAAAATCAGATCGCTGGGCAATCATTTTCAAATCTGTGCATATTCTCGTGTCCGGGTTGAAAACAAAGCTGACCGCATAATAATGTCTGTCTCCTTTTTCATCAAAACAAGCAATATGACCAAGCGCACCCACTTCTCCTTCAGATAAAAGGTGAAGCTCATTGACGCCGCCCCATTCATCCTCATGAAAAGGAAGATCCAATAGAGGCGCCTCATCAATCACAGCGGGCTCTAATTCCTCCAGCTTACTGATTTCTGTGTAGCCGATTCTTCCTCTTCCACCTTTTTCTCCTTGAGGTCGAGTGAACACCCCAATGCGTCCACTCATCAATTCAACAAGGCGGATATCCTTCATGCCATCCGGTCCCTTGGCAAACGGATTTAACTGATCTAATGACTCTCCTTTATAAAAAACGGTCCGCCAGCCAAGTGCTCCTTGTTTTACCGGATGCGGGAAGATTTCAACTCCGCCGATCACCAACTGGCCATGAATGAATGAGACGAACGGATCCTGTAATTCTAAAACAGGAGTGTTTTCAATCGGTGTCCAGACCGTATCGGTTTTATGAAAAAACATCACGTGTGAGTGTTCGGAATCTCTCGCTTCAACCCGTCCTGCTATCACTGTTTCGCCTTTAACTTCAAAAGGCGCGGTAATGTTATAGACATCCTTATTGCCAACCCCTGAAAATTCAATACGAGCAGGATTATAAGCGCCTGATGACGCCATGTATTTTTTTCTTAAAGATTGACACGTAATAGGTGTGAGAGCTGTCATATTTAGCCCTCCTTTCTTATTTAAGTGTAAACTGCATGCCCTCTTGGAATTTCTTCGAGAATATCAGGAAAATAATAATAATCGGCAGGGTCAATAGCACAGATGCCGCGTACATCGGTCCCGGGTATTGACCGTAGGGTCCGAACATTTGCGAAATTAAGACGTTTAATGTCAGCATATGGTCGCTCTTCGTCGCAATCATATCCCATAAGAGTTCTGTCCATCTTTCCATAAACAAAAAGAGAAAGATAACGGTTGTAATGGACTTCGACATCGGAATCATAATCCGTGTCACAATCTGCCACTCAGAAGCGCCGTCAAGTTTTGCTGCTTCAATAAAGGTATTCGGAATCGCCTTGAAAAAGTTCGTGTACATAAAGATCGCCCACAAACTGACTGCCTTTGGGAAAATCATCCCTAGATAAGAATCATACAGCCCCACTCTTTGAATAATCAGGAAAGTGGGCACGAGCAGAATAATGGCTGGAAAGAACATATGAAAAAGAATGACATTATTAATGGTGTGTCTTCCTTTAAACGGAATTTTCGCAAGGGCATAGGCGACAAGAATTGCAGATGCCATCATTAACAGTGTCGATCCGGCTGAAACGATAAAGCTGTTCATAAAGGCGTGCAGCCATGGCCTTGGGATAACGTTTGATCCGCCGCCAAACAGCCATTTGTATGATTTCAGTGTGTAATGGGTGGGAATTAGCTTCTGGTTAACCTGCTGCCAGTCGGCAAATGAACTGAGAACCATATAAAGATAAGGGAACACCATGATCAGAAGTAAAATGACAGCAATCGTGTATCGCCATGCAAGCCGTGATTTCTTATGTCCAGCCATTTCGTTTCCCCCACCATTCTAATAGTTTTCTTATAATATAAATGGAAATAAACGTGACAATCGAAGCGATGATGGCAACCGCTGACGCATATCCCGCTTGAAGATTCGAGAAGGCCTGCTGAAAGATTTCAAGCTGCCAGGTTGTGGTTGCGTTAGCCGGACCGCCGCCTGTTAGCTGGTAAACCTCTGTAAAAATCCCGAAAGTGACACCGATTGAAAGAATTAAAACGGTGTACAGAGCAGGATACAGAAGCGGAAGCGTGATTTTCCAGAATTTCTGCCAAGAATTGACGCCATCGATTTTAGCCGCTTCATAGATCTCTTCATTAATGCCTTCAAAACCTGAAGTCAGAATCAACGCATAATAGCCGGTGAACTTCCAGGCAATAATCACTGCCACAACGACTAATGCAGAAAAAGGACTGCCGAGCCAGTTTATATCCAAACCAAAGTTATGCCGTAAAAATTCGTTGACGGGACTGTTATAAGATAAAAGACCTTTAACGATCAGTGAGGAAACAACACCTGACGCTAAATAAGGCAGGAAAAAGCCGATCAAAAACAGACCTTTCAGCTTCGGGAGTCCATGCACAATAAATGCAACAAGAATGGATGACGCAATGACCATTGGAACAAAGACAATCAGGAATTTAAACGTAACAAAAAATGCCGCATGAACACCCGCACTGTTGAAGGCTTTAAGATAATTCGCAAAGCCCACAAAGCTAAAGGTCGGAGCAATGAGATTCCAGTCAGTAACAGATAAAAATAAGCTCCAGACGAGCGGGATGGCGAAAAAAATGATCGCATATAAAAGGTAAGGGCTGGCAAAAAGCCAGCCCAACCTTCCTTGCCCTTTAGAACGCATTACTTAAGATCCCCCTTGATCGCCTGTTTCATTTTATTCCAGGCAGGTTTTGGTTCTGCTTGGCCTTTCACGATCGGGTTAACGGCATCTTGGCCGATGAATGTTTGTAACTCATTATATTTTGAGTTGTCGATTGCAGGGATGGCATAAGGAATTTCTTTTGCATAAGGGACAAGCTCAGGATTTTTATTAAAGAAATCTTTAAAGGCAGCATTTGTTGATAGATCATCACGTGCTGGCGGCAGGTCTGTCTTTTTAAGCCAAGCTAAATCATTTGCTGGCTTAGAGTAAACCCACTGCACGAACTTCATCGCTGCTTTTTGCTGTGCTTTCGTTGCTGAAGCGTAAATGACTAACCCTTTTGTATCCGCAAACGTGCTGACATGTTTGCCTTCCATATTATCTGGAACCGGAGGCACGGATAAGTCATACGTTTTCTTATATTGCATCTTCGGATAATTCTGCTTCCAAGCGGTGAATGTCCATGGTCCGATTGAGGAGAAAATACCGACACCATTTTCAAAAGGATCTTTCACCTGTTTCGTCATTAAAGCATTTTGTGATTGAAGCTTGCTTAAAAATGTCAATGTGTTAATACCAGCCTTGTCATCCGCAACCAGTTTCTTTCCTTCAATGAAATTGTTGCCGTTAGACGCTGCATCATAAAGCATGAAGAAATCAAACCAGCGCTTGAATGCTGTCGGATCGGCAAGATCAGGAGTCGCCCAGATAAATTTCTCAGGGTATTTCGCCTTTAATTTCTTGGCGGCATCATAAACCTCACTGTACGTTTGAGGCATTTTGTTTATACCCAGCTGTTTCAGAATATCGATTCTCCATCCAAACAGCATCGCATTAGAATAGACAGGAAGAACATATTGGTGGCCATCAGAGAATTTCCAGCCCTTAATGGTGTTTTCCATATGACGTTCTTTAAGAACTTTGTCGTATCCCGCCATTTGATCGAGCGGGACAAGTGCTTTACTGTCAGCGAGCTGGGCTGCAAAGCCGCGGCTGATATTTTCGGAGATGGTCGGAGCACTTCCCCCGGCAATTGCCGATTGAATACTTGCTTCCGAAGTTGGGCTTTCTTTCATAGGACTAACTTTTACTTTAATATCTTTATTTTCTTTCATGAATTGCGTCGCCATGTTCTTCCAAAATACTTGCTGTGTCGGATTTGGCGCTGCCCAGAAATCAATGGTAGTTACGCCATTTTTTGTGGACGCATCCTTGTTGCTGCTGTTGCCGGTTGAACAGCCTGCAAGCACGCCAATCAAGAGCACAATAGAAAAGAATAAAGCCGAAATTTTTTTCATTTTCTTCCCCCGCCTTTTTTTATTATGTTGCGCAAAAAAATGTCATTCACTCAAATGATAGCGCTATCATTTAGGGTCTAAAAATTAAAATGAAGAGATTGCTTATCAAAATTACAAAACCTAAAAAATAAATAATGTAATTTAATTTGTAACCTTACAAAAACATTATTTCACATTATGTATAAGCCGTCAACAAATTGTTTAATAAATTAAAAGACTTATTCAATGCTTTATATTTACATTATTAGAAGAGTAAAGTATAGTTATATTTGTAACGTGACAAATTCCAACGAACACCTTAATAAGGAGTTATAATATGATTAGAAAAATTACAATGCAAGATATTGCTGATAAATTACAGATATCAAAAAACTCGGTTTCTCAGGCTCTGGCCGGGAAAGCAGGCGTCAGTGAGGACACTCGCCTTCTTATTATGAAAACCGCTAAAGAAATGGGCTATAAATACTCCGGCAAAAAACAGACTGGGAATACTGTATCCCTTCAAAATATTGCTTTAATCGCTTCGGACTTTGCATTTTCCCGAAAGAGCTTTTTTGGAGAAATTTATCTGAGCATCGAAAAAGAACTTAACAGCCGGGGCATGCACCTGTTTATTCAGTCCATCGACCAGTTTACTCAAGAAAATTTACTGTTACCGGCCTTGTTTGACCAGCAGGACATTGATGGAGTCATTATTCTGTCGCATACGTCAAAAGAATACACAGAAATGGTGCTTTCTACAGGTCTGCCGACTGTCATTATCGATCACCACTTTCCCGGCATGCAGGCCGACGCAATCTTAACGAACAACCGGTTCAGCGCCTTTGAAGCGGTCGACTATCTGCTTGAGCTTGGCCACCGGGAAATTGGTTTTGTCGGGAATATTGATTTTTCCCCAAGTTATTATGAAAGACTCGAAGGCTACAAACTTGCCTTTTACAAAAGAGGCTTGACTCCCGACAGCAGGCTGATTTTTTCACAAACTGAGGAAAATGACGAAGAGGTGCTGAGCGTGGTGGAAGGCTTGGAACAGCAGCCAACTGCCTGGTTCTGCGTTAATGACGGGCTTGGCTTTCTGGTGACGTCAGCACTGCGGCAGAATGGGCTCCTTGTTCCCGATGATGCGTCCGTCTGCAGTTTTGATAATGGAGATCTTTCCCGGATCTCCACTCCGAAGCTGACAACTGTTGGTATTAACCTTGAATACTTCGGTAAAAAAGCTGTCGAACAGATCCTCTGGCGCACCGCCAATCCGGATGCCCCCTTTCAGGAAATTCTGCTGCCTTCCCAATTGATTAAGCGGGAATCCACTTCCCAACACACTATTTGAAGAAGGTTCGGATAAATTTTGCATGACTGCGGGCCAAAGTAGGTCCGCGGAGAATGCGGAGAGGTTTTATTTCGCAGTTGAAGAACTGGCCTTCGCATTGACCGAATAAATGAAATAAAGTGCTAAAAATTATCATTTTTTATGAAATGATGCTGATTTTATATATAAGAAAAATTCAAAATCTGCTTTCGAATTAATTTTAAAGTGCTTCGAGTAGCGTGGAACCGTTCCTAATTCGAGATTTATTGTCCACTTCCGAGATTTGTTGTCCACTTCCGAGATTTGTTGTCCACTTCCGAGATTTATTGTCCACTTTCGAGATTTATTGTCCACTTTCGAGATTTATTGTCCACTTCCGAGAATTATTGTCCACTTCCGAGATTTGTTGTCCACTTCCGAGATTTGTTGTCCACTTCCGAGATTTATTGTCCACTTTCGAGATTTATTGTCCACTTTCGAGATTTGTTGTCCACTTTCGAGATTTATTGTCCACTTTCGAGATTTATTGTCCACTTCCGAGATTTGTTGTCCACTTTCGAGATTTATTGTCCACTTCCGAGATTTATTGTCCACTTCCGAGATTTGTTGTCCACTTTTACGGAAGAACCTCTCATAACTCTCCTCCACCATCAAAATAATCCATTTTTCTGATAACGGTTGTGAAAGCCCTTACATTAAGTTATACTAAGATTAAAGTTTGTTTATTCGAAAAACAAACTAACTAGAAGAAGGTGAACTATGGACAGAGATATAAAGCTTGAGAACCGCAGACAAACGCTAGATGTTGTCCGCCACTCTCAGCCCATTTCAAGGAGTGCACTTTCAAAAGAATTGAATTTGTCGCGTTCCACGATCTCAATTATTATCGATGAATTAATTAATGAAGACTTTGTCCAGGAGACTGGAAAAAGCGCATCAACGACAAAAGGAGGCCGCCGACCGATTCAGCTTATTTTCAATCCCAATGCGAGATATGGGCTGGGTATCGATATCGGTGGAACAAAATTGCTAATGGTGTTAACCGATCTCAATGGGGATGTGATTTTCAAAAGAGAAGTCCCCACCCAGAAGAAGATTCATCCCCTTGTTCAGATCATTAAACGTTTTATAAAGGATGCACCTGTTGACCAGGAAAAGATTATATCGATGGGAATTGGACTTGCAGGCATTATTGATAGTCAGAAAGGGGTTGTCGTGGATTCTCCCAACCTTGGATGGGAAGACATTCATCTCATTGAAAATTTGTCTGAATCCTTTGACTTCCCTATTTTCATTAACAATGATGTGAACTGTTCAGTATATGGTGAGAAGCTTATAGGAAATGGCAGACAGTGCCGTGATTTTGTTTTTCTTGCTATCGGTACCGGAGTCGGCAGTGCCATCATTGCCAATAATAAACTAATTGAAGGCCATTCCTTTGCAGCAGGTGAAATCGGTTATTTTATTGATCGCAAGGATATCTCTGAAGAACGTTTTGGTCATATTGGGGAATTTGGTCCATTTGAACAAAGAGCATCAGGTACTGGTTTAACCAAGCGTTATGGAAACAGCAGACAGCTTTTTCAGGATTGTGCTGATGGCATCTCAGAGGCCATTCAAGTCGTTGATGCCTTTATTGACGATATTGCGATGGTCATCGCTAATTTTTCCAATCTATTAAATCCTGAGAAGGTCATTATCGGCGGAGGTGTCGCCCAATCCATGCCTCCCTATTTGGACAAGCTCAACAGTCAGATAAAAAAATTCACACCCATTCCGATAAAAATCGAGTTTTCCGCTTTAGGTACGGAAGCCTGTGCGATTGGAGCATCTGCTTACGCTTTTGAACAAATCACACAATTATAAGGGGGATTTAAATTGAAAAAAATAGTTGTCCTGTTAATGAGTATCTTTTTGCTTGTGGCAATGACTGCTTGCGGTGGCGGCGGTTCCAACTCTTCAAGCAATGGGAAAAAGACAATTAATGCCTTATTTATGAAACAGGCGGGATACAGTGAGAAAGATATTCGCGCAATCACAACGAAATTCGAGAAAGCGAACCCTAATATAAAAGTTAAACTGACATTTGTTCCTTATGAATCCCTAGAACAAAAGATCCAAACCTCTGCGCGTTCAGGCGGTTATGATGTGGTCTTATCAGATGCACCCTGGACAGCGAAGTTTGCCAAAGCAGGGTTAGTGAAAGACATTTCAAACAAATTAACCTCAGATATGAAACAGGATATTTTCCAAGGAGCTATTGATTCTGTCTCGTATAAAAACAAAATTTATGGCATGCCTTGGCTAAACGATACAAAGTTCCTTTTCTATAATAAAGAAATGCTCAAAAAAGCCGGCATTTCTGCCCCTCCTAAGACATGGAATGAAGTTATGGCTGATTCAAAAATCATTAAGCAGAAAGGCATAGTTGATTATCCGCTGGTATGGAGCTGGTCACAGGCCGAGGCCTTGATCTGTGATGATGTTGTGCTTAATTCCTCTTTTGGAGGCGGTCTAGTTAATAAGAATGGGAAACCAACCGTTAATTCCACCGAAAATGTGAAAGCGCTTCAATTTATGGTTAACTCTCTTAAGAGCGGCATCAGCAACCCAAAATCAACACAATATCTTGAAGAAGATGTACGTGGTGTCTTCTCGAGTGGAAAAGCAGCCTTTGCTCTGAACTGGACGTACATGTATAACCTTGCTAATGATCCTAAACAATCAAAAGTAAACGGAAACGTCGGGATTATGCCAGTTCCTGGTGCAAACGGGCATCCGGGCTACTCAGTGAATGGCGGAATGGGACTTTCCATCACCAAAGGCTCTCAGAATGCTGATGCTGCTTGGAAGTACATCAAGTACCTTTCTTCAAAATCTGTCCAAAAACAATATGCAAAAAACGCATTGCCGATTTGGAAGTCACTTTATGATGATCCTAAAGTCAAGAACACCAACCCTGCCGTTGTCGCAGCAAGCAAAGAGCAATATTCACGGATTGCCAACCGTCCGATTGTTCCTTGGTATGGTGAGCTTTCCACCAAATTACAAGTTGCCTTACAGAAAGCCTTATTAGATAAAACGTCTCCGCAAAACGCATTGGATGGTATACAAAAACAAGCCGAGAAATTAGCAAAATAAAGCATCATATAACAGGTACCTGCCAAATGAATAATGGGCAGAGCCGCTTGTTATCAGTCTGAAAGGGGCGTTATTGCCCCTTTTCAAACTTAAGAGGTGATTTCTGTGAAGGAGCAGCGATTTGCATATTTGATTATACTGCCAGCAGTTATTGTGGTTTTTGGGATTGTACTATTCCCGCTCATAACCACACTTATATACAGTCTTAAAGATTTGAATATTATGTCCAACCATTATGGGAGCTTTGTTGGATTAAAGAATTATCTTAGCGTTCTGTCCGATCATGAATTTTGGATGACCACATTTAGAACAGGCTATTTCACGGTCGTCTCTATTATTATTGAATTAGGATTCGGACTGCTCATCGCTTTATTGTTAGATGAAGATCTGTACGGAAAAAGGTTTCTAAGAGCGATTATTATTTTGCCATGGGCCGTGCCAACTATTGTAAACGGCGCATTATGGAAATGGATCTATCATCCAGATTATGGCGCACTCAATGCTTTTTTGAGCCAATTAGGCATTATTGACCACTATCATTCTTGGCTAGGAACACCTTGGCTTGCCCTCAATATGATTATTCTCGCTGATGCCTGGAAAATGACACCTTTAATCGTCATCTTCTTTCTCGCAGCGCTTCAGCTTAGAAATAAAAGCATCTATGAAGCAGCAGCCATTGACGGTGCAGGACTTTTCAAACGATTCTTTTTTATCACGCTGCCCTATTTAAAGCCTACGATTCTCGTATTGGTTGTTATGAGGACAATGGAAGCCTTTAAAGTCTTTGATTTAATTTATGCAACGACACGAGGCGGACCAGCAAATGGAACTCTTACCCTGACTTATCAGGCTTACATCAACGCTTTTACAGAATTGGACTATTCGAGCGGTGCCACTATTTCTTACTTAATCGCACTCATGATCCTGCTATTAACGATTCTCTACGTCAGAACCTTGAGGAGTGAGACACCATGAGAACCAGCAAATTATTAAGAACGGTCCAATATTTATTTGCTGTTTGTGTCGCTTTTGGCGTTCTTGCCCCCATTGGCTGGCTGTTTATATCGAGCATCTCTTATCAGAGTGATTTGACAAGCGTTCCTTTAAAATGGATACCCAAGCATATCACCTTTCAACGCTATATTGATATTTTCGTCAATCCAAATAATAATGCCGCCCATACATTTAAAATAGCGATGCTTAACTCAATTGAAATTTCAATCAGTGTCATGATTGTTGCTTTATTTATCGGCGGTCTCGCTGCCTATGCGTTTGCTCGGCTGAAATTCCGTTTCAGAGAATCACTTATCTATTTGTTTTTATTCACTTATATGATTCCGCCTGTGGTCATTGTCATTCCGCTCTATCTCTTTCTGAGCAATCTGCATATGCTGAATCACAAGTGGACTCTTATATTGGTAGATTTGACCCTCGTTATCCCATTCGTTATTTGGGTTATGCAAAGTTATTTTGCTTCCTTTTCAAAAAGCTTTGAAGAAGCAGCTGCCATTGATGGCTGTAACAGATTCCAAACACTGTGGTTCGTTATCCTCCCGATCGTAAGGCCAGGTTTAATTGCCACAGCGATACTAAGTTTTCTTTTATCATGGGACGAATTTCTATATGCATTGCTCTTCACATCCAACCTAGATGCTAAGACCATCTCTGTTGCGATCAGTGAATTCAGCGGTAAAAATGCCGTCGATTACGGCATGGTCACGACCGGAGGAATTCTCGCCTGTCTTCCTCCTTTTATTATCGCAATGGTCTTTCAAAAATATCTCGTACAAGGAATGTCTGCTGGAGGGGTTAAAGAATGAATGTTATGTCATTTGAAACAGAAGAAAAGCTTGATCAAGGAGTCGCGGAGGCGATATATCAACTTGCAAAGGAAAAGCCAGACGCGATCCTGTGTCTTGCCGCCGGCGATACACCCGTGAATACCTTTACTCTTTTAACAAAACTGCCAAGAGCGAAGGAAGTCTTTAAAGATATACAGTTTGTCGGTTTGGATGAATGGGTCGGGCTTAGCAAAAGCGATGCTGGAAGCTGCAGGCATACGTTGAATCACTATTTATTCGAACCCCTAGACATTCCAGAGGATCATATTCATTTTTTTGATGGAGCAGCACAGGAATTAAATTTAGAGCTTACAAAAATGAATACATTTTTAGCGGACAAAGGTCCGATCGATTTGATGCTTTTAGGAATCGGACTCAATGGGCATATCGGATTTAATGAACCAGGAGCTTCTTTTGAAAGCTATGCCCACATTATTCAATTGGATAAAACCACACAAACCGTTGGGCAAAAGTATTTTCAATCCGAACAGACACTCAATAAGGGCATAACACTTGGCCTTAAGCATGTCATGGAATCACATCATGTCATTCTTATGGCAAAAGGAAAGAAGAAAAGAGACATTATTCATCAGGCGCTTGATGGCGACGTAACGGAAGCTGTTCCGGCATCGATCCTTCAGCACCATGCTAATTCAGAGATCATGGTTGAGCATCTGACCCTTGAATTAAAATAAGAAATCAATGGCCCGGCTGTGCTCAAGCGCAGCTGGGCTTTTTGTATGTTTTAATGCGATATTCCTGTGGTTACTCAGCCTGCAAGTGAATTCCTCCAACCCACCAGTCTATCCCTGCTAACTACAGCCGATTCTACTTCAAATTAAGGACATCCCCTCCATCGAAAGTAAAGTTGATCGAAATCATTCATCCCGTGGCAAGCAATGACCTGCCTCAATCTTTAATTTATCGCCACTGGAGATATGTCTTATGAATTCCCTCCCTTTTAATAAAAAGCGTCGAGCCAATGGCTCGACGCTTTTCATGCCATTTATCTATTTTCTTTAGCTTGCATCTCACTCAGAATCCGGTCAATGCCTTTCAGGACATCGCCTCTGATGCTTTCATCCTTCAGGGCAAAGGCGAGCGTAGTCAGGACAAAACCTATTTTCTCCCCAACATCGTACCGTTCACCTTCAAAATCCAAGGCGTTGACGCCCTCCAGCTCATTCAATTTCTGAATCGCGTCCGTCAATTGAATTTCTCCTCCCGCACCGATATCTTGATTTGCTAGAAAATCAAAAATCCGAGGTGACAGGACATACCTACCGATAATAGCCAGATTGGACGGCGCATTTTCTTTCGGTTTTTCAACAAATTTATTTACGCTGTATAACGGGCCGTTGTTTGATGACGGATCAATGATCCCATACCGGTCCGTCTCATTTTCGGGTACTTCCATGACACCAATCACTGATTGACCGGTTTTGTCATACTGATCCATAAGCTGCCCGATACACGGCTGATTCGCTTCCACGATGTCATCCCCAAGCAGGACTGCGAACGGATCGTCACCGATGAACTTTCTGGCGCACCAGACAGCATGACCAAGGCCAAGCGGCTCTTTTTGACGTATGTAATGGATCTCAACCTTGCCGGACTGCTGGACTTTTTCAAGAAGCTCCAACTTCCCTTTTGCTTTAAGGTTCTCTTCCAGTTCAAAGTTAATATCGAAGTGATCCTCTATTGCCCGCTTCCCTTTACCTGTAACGATAATAATATCTTCAATCCCCGCCTCAATCGCTTCTTCCACAATGTATTGAATGGTCGGTTTATCGACAATCGGCAGCATTTCTTTTGGCATTGCCTTTGTAGCAGGTAGGAACCTCGTCCCAAGACCAGCAGCCGGAATAATCGCTTTACGAATTTTACTCATTGCTTCAACCCCCGTGAGTTATTCTGAATAATTCTCTTCAATTATAACGTATCCACGAAGATCTATGATGTAAATTTACAAATTTTTAATGTTAGGCTGATTAATGGTAAAAATTCTTTACAACAGCTTTACAGGACGATACTTTCTTGGTTTATCGAAGTTATAGGTTCTTCATGTATAACTCTTTATTATGGTCGGATAAATAAGGTATCCTTTCCCGTTGTGCCAGAATTTCTTCTTGATTCAGTGTTTGAATCACGTAGCCTTCTTCTTCTTTTAGAGTGGCAAAAATGCTGCCTTGGGGATTTACAATTCGGCTATGTCCCGCAAACGTCGTTCCTTTATCCGTGCCAGTACGGTTTGCAGCGATCAAGAAAGCCCCGTTTTCAAGGGCTCGCGACTGAGTTGCCAGCTCCCAAGCGTAAAGGCGCGGCATCCCAAAAGCGGAGGTGCAGACGATGATCTCAGCTCCTTTTAATGCCATAATCCGGCTAATTTCAGGAAAACCAATCTCATAGCAAATCTGCAGGCCAATCGTGCCTATTGCCGTTTTAAACACTGGGAGGTCCGTCCCTTTAGAAAACCGCTCCTTTTCATTGTCCCATAGATGCGTTTTGCGATATTTTCCAATGTAACCTTCAGGACCAGTGAGGATGCATGTATCATAGATTTGTTCATCGACAGGGTCATATTCTAATATCGCGCCAGCTAAATAAACATGGTATGTCTTAGACTTATCTTTTAGCCACTCTGTCGTGAAACCAGGAATTTGCTCAGCAAGCTGCCTGTCCTCTGCTTCTGTTCGATATCCTGTGCTGAAAAGTTCAGGAAGCGTAATCAGCTCAGCCCCTTTGCCTGCAGCCTGCTTAATATATTGAGCAGCTTTTTCAAGATTCGGCTGCTTTTCTCCTAGTACACAATCCATTTGAATGGCTGCGACCGTCACATTCTTCATCCCGAATCCCCCTTTTTTTGACGTCTTTAAAAACGTTGCCCGTAATTCTATGAACTGAAACAGCGTTATCATGATTTTACCGATTTATCCCTTTCCTTCCCCAAAAAAATGGCAGCACTGAATAGCCTGCGAGGTGAGGAAATGGCTGCTGAAAAAGTTCCCCGACATCGTAGTGGTTGTTGATTTGCGTTTCAGGCACTCGTTTTCCGTGAACACGGCCACAGTTAACTTTGGAAGAGACGGACAAAAGGGAAAATTTGGGAAGTGGCAAGTAAATCTCAGAAGTGGACAGTAAATCATTGAAAGTGGACAGTAAATCATCAAAAGTGGCAAGCAAATTCTGAAAATGGACAATAGAATCCCATTGGGAACGGTTCCACGACCTCCCGAAGCACGTTCAAGACCGATTCGGAAGCTGATTTTTCGTGGATCTTGCGAAAATCAGCTCAATATCATGAAAAATCCTAAAAAACTGATGATTTTTCATACCCTTATTCAAATTTTTCAATGACAAAGGAAACGGTGCGGCAAAGCGCACCGCTCATTTTGGACTTATGCCTGCCGGGGGCGTTCCAGCAGGCTGTCTTTGGCCGAGAGTTTTCAAAACCACAAAAAAATGAGTGCGGAGATTTCCCCGCACTCTACAGACCTTCTAATCTTACAGAGTAACCAATTGCTTGGCTGTATCTCGTAAATCTTTTTTGATCTGTCCTTCTTTTATTACCGTCACGATGTTTCTGGCATTTTCGAGGGAGCGGATGTCATCAACTGGGTTTGTCCTCGTGATCACCAGGTCGGCAAGCTTACCTTTTTCAAGAGTTCCTACCCGGTCCTCCCAGCCCATGCATTCTGAAGCCACCTTGGTTGTGGCCACCAGTGCCTGCATTGGCGACATGCCAATATTGCACATCAGACCGAGTTCACGCAGATTGGTTCCATGCGGCATAACGCCTGCATCTGTCCCCATTGCGATTTTCACCCCTGACTTAAAGGCTTTCGCTACGCTTTCACGGTGAATATCAACCACTTCGCGTGCTTTTTCAATCGCATGCGCCGGCATGTCTTCCGAATTTTCTCCGGCTTCAAGTACGGCAACCGGAGCGAGCAAAGTTGGAACGAGATAAGTCCCATGCTCGAGCATTAATTCAATCGCTTCATCATCAAGGTAAATGCCATGTTCAATGGAATGAATGCCTGCCCGGACGGCATTTTTTACACCTTCCGCTCCCTGAGCGTGAGCCATCACCTTCGCCCCTCGCCGGAAGTGCGCTTCCTGCACCATGATCTCAAGCTCCTCCTGAGAGAACTGTGTGAATTCCGGATGATCGGTCGGGCTCATTACCCCGCCTGTTGCATGAACTTTTACGATATCAGCGCCCGCTCTCAGCATTTCTCTCACCTTTTGGCGCACCTGCTCAGGCCCATCACATAAGCCGCTCGGCATGCCAGGATAGGTGACACGCGTCAGATCATGGCCAGAACGCATCCATGAATCGCCATGGCCTCCGGTTATGGTCAGCGGGTTAATGCTGATCTGCATGCGCGGACCGACAACCAGTCCCTTTTCTACCGCTTCTTTTACGCCAATATCCGTAAAGCCGGCATCGCGTACGGTTGTAATACCGACTTCCACCGTCCGCTTCATATACTGCATGCCCTGGAAAAAACGGTATGAGAACGGCTCAGCAAGTGTTTTTCGCTGATCCTGAACTTCCATCATGAGATGAACATGTGTATCAATCAGTCCTGGAAGCAGATAGCCATCTTCCGCATCGATCACCTCAATGTCTTCGTTTGGAAGAATAAGATCCTTCCATTTTCCGACTGCTTCAATCCGGTTGTCCTTAATGAGCACGGCTGCATCATGCACCGGCTCGCCGCCTCGTCCATCAATAAGCGTTCCGTTTTTCACTAATGTGTAGACCAATCTGAACACCATCCTTAACAATTGTTATTTTATAACCGTTCCATGCTGCTTTGTCTTCCTCTCAGTCCCTTGCAGCTTCAAATAATCCAGTGTGGCTTGACCCAGCAGTTCAGCGGCGATTAATAATGCCTCCTCATCAAAATCAAATTTCGGATGATGATGTGGATAAGTAGTTTTTCGATCCGCTAATTTTGCGCCCGTTTGAAAAAAACAGCCTTTAACATGCTGTAAGTAATAGGAAAAATCTTCGCCTGCCATAACAGGACGGCCTTCTGTTACATTAAGTACTTCCGGAATTTGCTTAGCTGTTTCCGCTACAAAGGCCGTTTCTTCGGCATGATTGATTAATGGGGGATAACCCCACGTATAATTAAAGTTATAAGCGGCATCCGACGAGACACAGGCTCCCTTAACAACCCTCTCCATTTCTTGTTCAATCGCTTTTCGAACCTCGTCATTGAAGGTTCGAACGGTGCCGCGCAGCACCACTTTATCGGCTATGACATTGAAGGCATTTTTCCCTTCAAAGGAACCGACAGAAACGACCGCATTTTCGAGAGGATCCACACGCCTGCTGACGATTTGCTGCAAATCGAGCACAATCTGTGAAGCGATCACAATCGCATCCTTCGTTAAGTGTGGCTGTGCGCCGTGCCCTCCTTTTCCCTGAACGGTGATTTCGTAGCTATCAGCCGCAGCCTGCAAGGCCCCCGTGCGGCAGATGACTTCTCCTAACGGCGTATTGGCCTGAAGATGGTTCCCAAAAATCACATCTACTCCATCCAGGCAGCCATCTTCGATCATGGCGACGGCCCCGCCAGGCAATAACTCCTCTGCATGCTGATGAATAAAAACAATCGATCCCGCGATATCTTCCTTCATACTATTAAGTACTTTTGCAAGGACTAAAAGCGTAGCCGTGTGCCCGTCATGACCGCATGCGTGCATCACATTTGGCACCGTCGATTTATAAGGGACGTCATTTTCCTCCTGAATAGGAAGTGCATCAAAATCAGCTCTCAGCGCGACTGTCTTTCCTGGCCGGCCGCCTTTAAGTGTCGCGACCACGCCATTCCCTCCAACACCTGTACGTACCTCGAGTCCAAGCTCCCGGTGATAGTCAGCAATAAATTTGGCTGTCTCCACCTCCAGAAAAGATAACTCAGGATTTTGATGTAGGTATCTCCGGATCTCAACCAGCTCATCATAATGATCATTTAGCTTTGTTAATAACTTCATTGAACAGGCTCCTTTATCCTACAAAGTATTCATTAGGATCGTTGCGATAATCACCGATCCGACCGTGACTGAGGTAAATCCGCCGATCAGCATGGGAGAAAGAATTTCATTGAAGATCGCTTCTTCCTCTTCCTTATTGCGGCCGACGCTCCGGCTGACTTCCTGTGAAATAAGATAGTCGCCTGGGAAACCGTATAAAGCCGTAAGAGCAATTGAAATGCCTTTGAAGGGATCCCATTTAAACAGCTTCGCCCCAATAAAGCCGCCGACCACAAGGCCAGCCGTCCCAACAATAATGATGAGAGCAACCGTTGGAAGATAGTCTAGGAACATACTGATCGTGGTATCATTCATCGCGTTCATGACGATGATAATCAGACCTGCAATACCAACGCTGAATGCATTGGCCCGCTCCATCAGTTTATTGCGGAAAATGCCGGCGAACGTTCCAATCATCCCAATGGCCAGTGCCCACAAGCTGTAGCTAATCCCTGTTAATGTTCCTAGGGTTGTTGCCAGAGCTGCACCTGCAAACAGAAGGAAAAGCAGCACCAGATTGGTTTGGAACTTTTCCGGAATCAGCCCGGTTTCTTTTTTTACGTTGGTTTTCTCAAGACTTTTCTCTTCATTCTTTACGTCTTCTTTTTTAGGCGAATCTTCGAGAGCGACGGTAGCAGCGATTAATGTGCCGGTTTCAAGAGTCCCGCGAAGCTTCATAGCGTGTCGGCGTAGTAGATTCGAGGTAAGCGGCATGCCGATTAATCCTTGAAAGACAAGAATCAGAGCTGGAATTGAGATCAGGCTAACTAGCCCTAATG
>CAVYYW010000029.1:0-5396 GCA_963772845.1 uncultured Sporolactobacillaceae bacterium | reverse complement strand
ATAGCGGTTAACTGATCATCAAGAATGATCAAGTGAATTCCTCAGCATGACGCTTATTACCTATTCTAGGAGCACTATAAATATATAAGAGGTGAGACTAATAAAAAAATTATTAAGCGTCTTTATTATGAGTTTGTTAATTGTAACCTCCGGATGCTCGTCGGCTGCTTCAAGCGGCGGATCATCAATCGATCAGACAACCAAAGCTGGTGCATCAGCTGCAAACGTTAGTGACAAAAATCTTGTCAGTGCAAACGTAGTGAAAGTAATTGATGGTGATACAATAAGCGTTCAATATCAAGGAAAAGAAGAAACTGTTCGCTTTTTACTTGTTGATACACCTGAAACCCATCACCCAACATTAGGCGTGCAGCCGTTTGGTCCTGAGGCAAGCCAGTATATGCACCAGCTCCTCGACGGTGGTAAAGTACAGCTTGAGCTTGCTGAAGACAATGGAAGGGATAAATACGGGAGAGTGCTAGCTTATATTTTTCATAATGGCAAGTCCGTTGAAGAGGAACTTCTTAAAAGAGGGTGGCGCGCGTGGCCTATGTGTATCCTCCAAACACTAAGTAGTAGAAGAATACCGGTCCGTCCAAAAGCAAGCTCAGAATAAAAAAATCGGAATCTGGTCTGTCGATAATTATGCCAGGGAAGACGGATACCACCCAGAGGTCATTAATAGTAATGAAGATTCTTCTTCTTCAGATCAAAATAAAATAAGACAGCCGGCTGAAGATAATCCCCATGGGTATGCGCCGGATTCAAACGGCAACTGTTCAGGCGGTATTAAAGGGAATATTTCCAGCGGTAACAGTAAAATTTATCATCTGCCTTCTGACCGATATTATAAGGTAACGAAAGCAGAAGCATGCTATAAAACAGTAAAAGATGCAGTATTGGATGGGTTTAGAGCATCTAAATAGTAAACACCAGGAGGGAAAGGTAATGCCAAGTGGGCTCTTGCTTTTTGGTTCAGACGTGATCTCCGACTTCACGATAATGCGGGATTGTATCAGCTCATGAGAAAACTGAAAGAATCGGATGATCAGTGGATCGGTATTTTTCATCTTAATCCTGATTTTAACGAATCGATTGATAAGCGCTATGATTATTACTTTCAATCGCTAAGCAACTTTTTGAGGGAGAATGAGAAAGCTGGTATGCCTATTCAACTGGTAACAGGAACAGTTGAAGAAGCGATGAAAAAACTAATTGATAATACTACTAATTTAAAAGGCGTCTATTTTAATAAAGATGAATCGGGGTATGGTGCTCTCAGAGATTATAAAGCGTCGACATACCTTGAGATAAACAATATTAAATGCAAGAGTTTTGTAGATGCGCATCTTCTTGGGGCTGAAGAAGTTTTAAAGAAAGACGGTACGGCCTATAAGGTGTTTACGCCTTATTTTAAAGCCTGGAAACAGGTTGAGAAAGCGGCATCATTTTCACTTTCTGAAAAAACGCTCGCCGCGACGTATGCTAAACAGATCGGTGAAGTTGATCCAAAAGGTAATAAAGCCCTTAGTATTGTTCTCAATAAGACCTCTGGGACATGGAAGCGGCTTGGTGAAAAAGCTGCCTTGAAACAGCTTGATTCATTTGTGAACACTAATCTGAGCGATTATAATGCAAAGCGTGATATTCCTGCAGAAAATGGGACAAGCAAGCTGTCAGCTTATTTAAAAACAGGCGTTCTTGGTATCCGGACAGTCTATGAAAAAGCGATGGAAGCGGCGTCAGGCAAGGGTAAGGAAACGTTTATTCAGGAGCTTGCCTGGCGTGATTTTTATAATATGATATATAAAGAAAACCCAATGCAGAAATCTGAAGAAATTCAAGAGCAATACCGAGAGTTAAAGTGGAATGCGGATAAGGATCTATTTAAAACGTGGTGTGAAGGAAAGACTGGTTATCCAATCGTCGATGCGGGAATGCGTCAACTGAACGAAGAGGGATGGATGCATAATCGTCTCAGAATGATCACGGCTTCCTTTCTTACCAAGGATTACCTGATTGATTGGCGCAAAGGGGAAGGTTACTTTGCTGCAAAGCTGATCGACTATGACCCAGCTTCGAATATCGGTGGCTGGCAATGGGCAGCCTCAGTCGGCACAGATGCTGTTCCTTATTTCAGGATTTTTAATCCGGTGACGCAATCAAAACGCTTTGATTCGGAAGGGGAATATATCCGTAAGTATGTTAAAGAGCTCGAACAGGTGGAAAAACGATTTATTCATGAACCATGGAAGATGAATGATGACCAGCAGAAAAAAGCGTCATGCATAATTGGTGAAGATTATCCAAACCCGGTGATCGACCACAAGGTGCAGAGGAAGAAGGCGATCGAAAGGTTTGAAGAAGCTAAAAACAATTCACTGTCATAAGCATGCAACAACACTTGGCGGTGCCTATGCCGTTGAAAATCAGGGTAGTCGAGCTGTCGAAAAGTCTCTCGGTGGGGGTATAAGTAGGGTTGTTGATTTCCGCTCTAGGCTGCTCGCTTTCCACGGGCACGGCCTCAGCTAACTTTGGCGTGGTCCCTTTGTACGCCAAAGTGGATCTTCGGACGCGTGCTGTTTCCGTCGGAGTCTCGCGTCTTCCGCTTCAATCAACGTATTGTTGCCGGATGAAGCCCTTTATAGAAGTCCTTTGTGGCTTTAGTCGTCCTATCTCATTGCATCAGCGGGATTACAGACAACCGAACAAAATGGGCGGTGCGCCTTGACGCACCGTTTCAGCTGCATTATAAAAAATTCAAATAAGGTATGAAAAATCATCAGTTTTTTAGGATTTTTCATGATATTAAGCTGATTTTCACAAAAACAATGAAAAATCAGCTTCCGAATCGGTCTTGAACATGCGTCAAGATAGGGTGGGACCGTTACCATTCGAATGCTTTTGTCGACTTCTCATGGTTTGCCCGCCACTTCGGGTGGTTTGCCTGCCACTTCGAGTAGTTTGCCTGCGACTTTTCATGGTTTGCCCGTCACTTCCCTAATTTTTCCTTATTTCGCAATTAATATCACCCGTTCACACTGGAGGTTTTGATTGGTGGTCATTAAAAAAAACCCATGGGTATCGTCGTGGTTGTTGATTTCCGCTCTAGGCTGCTCACTTTCTGCGGGCACGGCCTGGGCTAACTTTGGAGGGTAGGAATGTTTCGAAGCGGGATTCCTCGTCGCAACTTGTAGTCGTTCGAGAAGTGATGCTCGTTCCAGCAGGATTAGCATGACGCTGCTGAAAAACTTCTTTTACGAACTCGCTTAAGATTTAATCAAAGAATAGTTCAGTCTGATGGCTTAAAAGGGTACTGGATTGTTAAAGATTGAAATGCCCTTGCCACTAAGACCGAGCTGCCGGAAAGTTAAAGACGCTTGCAGAATCAGCGTGGAGACCACTGAAAATCTAACTCATTAACAGAGTGAAGGAAAATTAAGACAGCTCAAATTCACATTTTGGATGATTGGAGAGGAGGGACGAGACTCCAGTGGGAAAAGCAACAGCTGAAGACCCCGCAGGACTCTTTAAGGAAGATCGGCTAAGCGCGTCACGTCGTGTGACAACGCCGACCTACCCACCTCCTGTGGGCATGAGGTGGCTGAAGCGTTGCCCACGGAAAGCGAGTGCATGAAACGGAAATCAACAACCTTGTTTACATCGGGGGACTTTTTCAGTGCCCTCATCAGCGTGACCAGGCGAGACCCACAGCCACCTTGGATGAAGTTTGGCCAAATCCTGCACTTCCGGGGCATGACAAGGGTCGCGAATGAGGGGATTTCCTCAATGAAAAACTGTAAAAACGAAAAAAAGGAGGTTATGATGGCCAATAATATGGCCTCAGTGCCTCCTGATCTTGGATGATATTCGAATAAGCTCACAAAAAAATTCCAGTGGACTTTAGGCAGCCAAGGTTTTATTATTTAACGATGGATTTATAATGCGTTTTTATCTCATTATAAGCTTCATCAAGGTTTCTAATTCTGCGGACAAGCTCGAAATTTTTATTTAAATGGTCACGGATGATCGTCGAGACGACTGACCGGTAATAGCTGTTTGCTGCCTGCACTGGAGTCAAGACATCTTTACTCTTTTCTATATGGACAGTAAGAGCCTCTTTAAAATAATCAACACTGAATTTATCGGTATTTGACATTATGAAATCTCCTCGCTTGTTTGTTTTGCACGGTAAATCACATCACATAAAGCTCGTCCGCCATGAACGTGAGTCATTGCCTCAGCCATTTTATTAAGCTTCTCAAGTGCACTTTCCTCTAGGGTGCCGGGAGTAAAGTAAATAAAATGAATAGCATTTCGTGTGGAAATATCTGTGCATGTTCGCTTTGAATCGACAATTGGACTTCCAAAAGCGCCCGTTTCATCAGCAGATAGGATCTTTTTATCAAGCTTCATTTCGCGCCCGCTGATTGCGTCATACGTATCCTGTTCACTGCCAACCCTGACCGTGACGTTTCCATGAAGCTTATCCAGATCATAGATACCCATTGGCCATTCATAGTTTACTGAAAAATAGTTATTCATATCAGCAGCCGAGTGGATGTCTGGAAGTCTTTCACCTTTTTTAAGGCGGCGAATTAACGCTTCATGGGAGGGTCTGTACCGGGAAGGATCAGTGCCGACTGCTTTAAAAGCCTGGCGCCAGGCTTTTACTCCCGATAGACCTGATACATCTTTATCTTCAAGCTCAATCATTTTTTCGTCCTGAAAATAATGGAATCTGCCCTTAACCAATTGCGGCATTGGACTGACCGTTATATCATGGTAAGTAATGACACCCAGAATAAAATCGGGAATCTGCTCGAATAAAGTATCATCAATTGTTACATTGGCCAATTGGAATCCCCCCGCCTTCATTGTTGGTTATATTCAGTTTAACATAATATTCCTGAGATTTAAAATGGTTGACGGCAGAAAGGAGAGAGAATTAATGGATCAGCAAGCAGCTACCCTGAAACAGCAAATAATAGAGTACAGCCAGGAAATCGGAATTGATAAAATTGGATTTACAACAGCTTATCCTTTTCAGGATTTGAAGGCAAGACTCTATAGCGCAGATGCTTGGCTATCAGTCAGGGTTTGAGGAAAAGATATTGAAAAGCGATCAGAGCCATCCTTAATTATGGATGGTGCCGCTTCAATTATTGCCATTGCCCTTTTACCCCTCAAAAATGCCAGAAAGACCGGAGCATGGTAAGGGAAAGAGACGCGGAACGTTTTCAAGAGCGTCATGGGGCACCGATTACCATATTATTTTAAAAGAAAAGCTCGGTAAATTAGAAGATTTTATCAAGGCAAAAATACCTGAAGCAAGGATTAAGGGCATGGTTGATACTGGGGAACTCTCCGACAGAGCGGTTGCGGAACGTGCTGGA
>CAVYYW010000028.1:0-6940 GCA_963772845.1 uncultured Sporolactobacillaceae bacterium | reverse complement strand
ATTTCTTATACTTTTTTAAAAGTTTAGTGAAGGTAAGTTCGCTTCCGCTCATTATTTTTATTTCTTCACCATCTATTAAAATGGCCTCATTATCATTGAGCCTCATAACACTTTCACCTAATTCTGCTTCAAGTCCGTGTAGTCTCTCTTCAATTGATACCTCGCTTAAAAAAAGATCCTCACGATTGGAATGCGGCATTATGGGGAAAGAAAATAAATTCAAACCTGGTCCAGTAGTTTTGACGTTTTCTTTTAATTTAGGCGTAAAGTGCTCAATAACTTTTAAATGTGGACCTAAAACAATGGCCCCTGCACTCACTCCTATAATAATGCTCCCATTATTAGACATAGCGGTAATGATTTTATCTGCCCCAGAACGTTTCAATTGTTCGAGAAGATAAAAAGGATTGCCACCACCAATGTATATAACATCGTACTCAAATAATTTCGTGACATCATCAACTTCTACATCTAAGTATTCTACATTTATAAAGCCTAACTTATGAAAAATTTCTTTCGCTTGTATAATCCGAAGGTGGTTTTGTTTTAACTTAATAGCTGCGGTAGGTACAATACATATCTTTGTATCTTTGGGTTGATTTTCTATCATATCGAGAAAAACATTCTCTATTTTATTATTAAAAAGACCTATTGAGGTCAATAATATTTTCTTCATCTTAAGCCACCTTAATTATTTTTCTCTCATTATTCATTCCCTGCCCATTGTTCCCTGATTTCATTAACCACCAAGTCCGGATTATCCCAGTGCAGCATGTGAGTGGTATTAGGGATTAACTTTACCGTTCCACCCGTTTTTTGTTCAAAAATTTTAGATGTCATATTCCTATAGTCATCTTGAGATTCAGGCAGCGTTGCTCTAAGCAACAGAATATTAGAAGGAAGATTCTCGTAAATGTCCACTGTTTCGTGCTTGTGCATGGCTTTTATGAAATAGCCGGCAGTTTTTCCTCGTGCATGCCAATAGAATCGATTATCTTTTTTCAGAGCCAGATCTTCTGCTGCGAGGTCCAGTAATGCAGACCGGCTGGTTACTTCCCCGTAGACAGCTTCTTCTAAAAATTGCTCCCACGTTTCAACATACTCTTCAAAGTCCTTTTCATAGTAAGCAACTTCTTCCTCAAGGGACTGATCCTTCAGCCTTTTGGTTTGATAACCGCCATCGATCAGGATGCTCCCTTTCACTTTTTCAGGATATGTAAGGAGATAAAATAACGCTGCAAAACTCCCCCATGAATGGGATAGGAAATAAAACGTTTCAATATCAAGCATCTCTACGATTCTATTCAGCCACTTTGCAAGCGATGGCAGTTCATATTTTTCCCCTTTATCAAAAGAACCCGTCTTACCATGTCCCGGCGCATCAATAGAGATGATTCTGAACTCATCCTTTAACTGGTCTGCAACCTCAATAAAACTAAGGCTTGTGCAGCCGAGGCCATGTAAACAAAAGATGACCGGATTCGTCCGATTCCCCCATTCAGTAATATGAACGTTGATTTCCCCATCGTTAATAAAATATCGTTCCATACTAAACATCCCAACCTTTATCTAAACTGATCTCTAAGATCATCGATTAAATATTATTTCATCACCTGGGCAAACGTCAGCAAACCATCTTAGTACTGCATTGTGGTGGTTGATAATCTGCTGCGCCTTTAATTCCTCTGAGTCCCAAGTACTGTGAATATCTGAAGCTAAAGTTACTTTATATCCCATACTAAAAGCCTGCCTGCACGTTGTATCCACGCAAGCTTCTGTTTGGATTCCTGCTATTATGAGATGATTAATTTCCTGTCTTTTCAATTCGTCATTTAAGTTCGTGTTAAAAAAAGAATCCGGAGTCGTTTTTTGAATGATAATATCGTCACTTTTTGGAGAGATTTCAGGATGAATTCTCCACCCCTCTTTTCCATGTTCTAATGGTTTTCCCTTTGGAGCATTATGCTGTATGTAAAAAACAGGTGTGTTTGCAGCACGTGCCTCTAGTAGCAGGTTCTTTAAATTGCGAAGGAAAGTTCCACTGTTATAAACGGCGTTCCCTTCTTGAAACATGCCATTTTGAACATCAATAACAATTAAAGCTTTGCACGATCTTTTCCTCCTAGTTAAATCCTTGAATAATTCTTGAAACATAATATTATTCAGCTTCCATTTCCTCAATGCGCTCAAAAGCTGTTGGAGGGTGGTCATTGTCGAGTCGTTGTCGGATCAGGTCGGCACATTTTGCTGGAGTAAGCTCTGAGGAATCGACCTCCATATCATAGATACCCGGCACATGGACGTGATGCTGCCATAAACGGACCGGTTTGGGTATCTTGCCATCCTCATCATAAGCCCCATGCCATGTTTCAATCCGCCGCTCCATGACAATTTCCAAAGGACACCGAACACCTACAAATAAAACAGGAAGCCCCTTCAGTATCCGGGCACATTTTGAGAGAATCCCCCGAGGAACTGAATACCCGTCATGATGACCCACATCCACCACCACATTGAGTCCTAAGCGGCTGTGGATCGCAATCGTTTCGTACATCGCGCGATACATAATCATAATAACAGGCTCGAGGTCAGGATATTCACCTCCTGGGCGCAGCCCAATACCAGGCAGATAACGCTTTGGGGTCATCTGCATGAATTGATCAACCCCTATATTCATCCATACACCTTCAAACGTATTCTGTATTTCAGCGGCTATACTAGACTTCCCGGATCTCGGCGTTCCGTTGAGAATAACAATCTTTCCAGGCCTATCTGCTTGAACCAAGCCGTCCCCTCCTCTTGATTTTGTCCTTTAGATTCTTATAACTACTTTCGTTAATCAGAATAATAATTCCTTTAAATAGAGGAAAAGGGCAAGCGCTATTGGCAATTTCAGCCTTTGAGAGCATTGAATTCAAATACGCAGATTCCAAACTGATTAAAAAACTGATCTCATTTTCAATTGTGATCCACTTTATTCTCTACACATAAAACCAAATAATATTTTACCAATTATATAAGTTGATTTTATCATAAATTCAGATAATTCATCGGTTATTTTATTTCTTCATATACATATATGGAAATATTTTCTGAGATAATGATAGTTTCCCTATTAAAATTACGTTATATTTAATAGAGTTCTAGAATACATACGCAAATCGAATGGCTAACTTGGGAGGAGATACAGATGAATAAAGATGGAGAAAGAAAGACCTTTCAGATGAAAAGATTCGTTGTGAAGGTTGCGGTGGCATCCATTCTGACCACGGTGGGCGCAGGTAGCTTGTCAAAAGTCGATTCAGCTGATGCGGCGACACGGACGGTCATTAAATATACAGTCACGGCATCCGGATTGCATGTCCGCAAAGGGGCTAGCACTCATTACTCCATCATTGGCTTAGTCAAAAGAAATCAATCGCTCTCCGTCAAACAAAGATTGTCGAATGGCTGGTACAAAATTAACTACAAAGGAAAAACGGGATATGTCAGCGGCCAGTATGTGAAAAGAGTAACCGTGACGCCGTCAAAATCAGGGACCCCTACACAACTTTTGAATGTTCCGTTGATCCAGCAAAATCCTCAATTACCATCTGGATGCGAAGTGACCGCACTGTCAATGGCACTAGCATACTACCAAGTTAATGTGAACAAAACAAAGCTGGCGGCAGAAATGCCTTATGACCACACCCCTATAAAAACAGATAGCAACGGATCAATTAAAACGTGGGGAGACCCAGAAGTAGGGTTTGTCGGCGACCCTTATAATGTGGGGATTACCATCAATCCAAACCCGTTGAAAGAAGTTCTGGATAAGCATCGCAAAGGCGGCATTCCTCTCTACGGAAAAAACTTCAGCGTAATCGAGGACTATGTAAAAAAAGGCAAACCGACCCTTGTCTGGTTTACCATAACTCATGAAATGCCTACGCATCGTACATGGGAAACGCCAAAAGGTAAAACAATATTCGCACCAAGACCCTTGCACTGCATAGTTGTTACTGGAGTGGACAGCAACTACGTATACTTTAACGACAGTGAATCAAGCAAAGGTAAAAATATGAAAGTCTCCAAGAATAAATTCATTGAAATCTATAACGCAATGGGTAAGCGTGCTTTGGTCGTGAATTGATCCCAAAACAAATTAAGCCAGAAAAGATCCTTATGAACAGGATTTTTCTGGCTTTTTATATCTTACCTTCAAAAAGGTATCTATCATTTGAGCAACAAAGTATGAAAAATCATCCTTTTTTAGGATTTTTCACGATGAAAAACTGATTTACATAGGATATGAGTCAAATCAGCTTCCGAATTGACTTTGAAAGGGCTTAAGGCAGATATGAAACCGTTCCCATTAGACAGTTATTGGCCACTTCCGAGATTTGCCTGCCACTTTAGGTCGTTTGCCTGCCACTTTAGGTCGTTTGCTTGCCACTTTAGGTCGTTTGCTTGCCACTTTAGGTCGTTTGCTTGCCACTTTCAGGATTTGCCCGCCACTTCCCAAATGACATCCTTTTTTACATAAAAAATCCTTATATTCACCACAATGCTTAATTAAGCCTAAAATGAGCGGTGCGCTCTGCTGCACCGTTTCCATAATTGATTCAAAACAAATAGAGTCAGATAAGATCCTGTTGATGGGACCATCTCTGGCTCATTGACTTTGTCATCTACCACATTAATATTTCTTCACATACTCATCAATTCGATTTAAGGCGAGCGTGACGCCCCCACTTTCTTGAAAGCTGCGATCAATCTTCTGGATCCCTTCTTTATAGGCACCATCGGATAGAACATTTTGGACTGCTTCCTGCAATTTTCCCGCAGTGATGGACTGTTTCGCTAGCCGGTAACCCGCTCCCAGTTCTTTCAGACGCTGGGCAACCATTGGCTGATCCTTGTCATGTGGCACAACGACCAGTGGGACGTGATGATGCACGGCTTCGTTAACACTGTTCATGCCGCCATGCGTGATGAAGACATCTGCCCGCTGCAGAACTTCAAGCTGTGGCACATAAGAGAAAATTCTGATGTGCTCAGGAGCTGTTTTGATTTTCGCAAAATCGGCTCTTTCACCGGCCGCGATGATGACTTTCCCTTTGAAATCGCCAAAGGCCTCGATGCAGGTATTAATGAACGCTTCTTGGTCCTTCAACACAGTGCCCATCGAAATGTAAATAACTTGTTCACCTTCTAAATCTTCAATCGGGAAGTGATGCTTTCCTTCTCTCTTCGGAAAGCTTGGTCCAATGAAGATATTCTCATCTCCAAAGCTCTCACTATTCGGCTGAAAGTGCCGGCTCGTATAAACGATTTGCAACTCCCCTTTATTCGTCATAAACTGGAGAACATTCTTTGGCCAGACGCCGAATTTTTTCTCCAACTGAGTCATCATGTTCTTTGCCTCGGCTGACGGCTCAAATGGAATTTCAGAATCAGGATGCAACGGCAATCGCTTTAAAGCAATGTCTGGCATCAAAAATGATGCGGAGGATGAGACGCCTGGAATGCCAAGATAGTCTCTCACCAGTTCCCCTGCCCCGAATTTATCGAAAAAAACAAGGTCGAAATCATGCTGCTCAGCTATCTCTCTTGTGATCTCTAAGGTATCCATGGAGGTTTGGATATGAACCTTCAAAAAATTGTTCATCCCTTCTGCAGAATTTGGATCAGGCGAATAAACACGTAACCAGTCCTTCTGCAAATGGACGACCGCACCCACACCTTCCAAGCGCGTTTTGAATTTTTCAGTCGTTATGTAATGGACATGATCCCCGCGTTCCGTGAAGCCTTTTACCATCCCAAGAGTCGGATTCACATGACCTTCAGCTGGAAAATTGATCATTAAGATGTTCATCGAGATCTCCCCTTTCTGTTTTTCTGCCCCTAGGATATCACGCGAATGATGTAAAGAACCAATATTAGAAAAGCAAAGGAATCGGTGAGTGTGCTTCTGCGTCTGCTAGTAATGCTTGGGAGGAATTCCTCGTCGCAACTCGTCGTTATGCGAGATGTGATGCTTATGTCTACTCTGCTTGAAAAGAAATCCACTCCCTTTTCTTATAGACAAGTAGAAATTAAATAATAATCAATTTTTTCATGATTTCAGACTGATATTCTGAAGAAAAAAGAAAATCAGTCTCAGATTCGTATTAAAAGTTATTTCAATTTAAGGTGGAACCGTTCCCACTTGGTGTTCTGTGATGGCTACAATCTCTCCTTATGGCGTTTATGCGCCGATTTTGGCAATTTATGCGCCATTTTTTATTTTTATGCGCCGTTTTGGGCAATTTATGCGCCATTTTTTATTTTTATGCGCCGTTTTAGTTAATTTAAGAGTGCGAGACTCAGACAGGAACAGCACGAGGCAACTGAAAAAGTCCACTTAGATATTTCCCATGTTCACTTGGCTGTGCTGCTGAAAATTTGAGAACCAACGCCATCAGCTAACGGCCGCTGAATATCTATAGAACTTCTAGGGCATCATCAAGCAACAAATAGCGAAGTTAAACATTCTTAAAGGACACGTTGACTGAAGCGGAAGGTACGAGATCCTCGAAATTGCGGCAACCTCTTAGGTGAAAGCTAGAAATGCCCGAGACTCCTCGAAAATGCTTTGCATTTTCTTCGTGCGATGTGGATTCAAGGAGGCTGTTTCAAGTCCTGCGGAATCAGCACACGCCGGAAGATCCACTTTGGCGCATAAATAAATCACGCCAAAGTTAGCTGTGACCGTGCCCGCGGAAAGCAAGCAGCCTGGATCGAATATCAACAACCACCACTCCACCGAGGTCAGTTGCCACTGAAAAGCTTTTGATAAGAAAGGAATCTGTGACTATGTGCTCCTGCGTCTGCTAGGAATGCTTCGAAGCGGGGTTCCTCGTCGCAACTCGCAGTCTCTGAGAAGGGATGCTCGTTCCTGCGGAATCAGCACGCGCCC
>CAVYYW010000027.1:0-172225 GCA_963772845.1 uncultured Sporolactobacillaceae bacterium | reverse complement strand
CAAAGGTACGTTTAAGAGAGGAAGCATTTTGGGAAAAATGACGATTCTACAGTATCGTTAGCCACTCTTATTTCTCTTTTTCAAACAGTAGCAGTGAAAAATCTGCAAACAGCCCTTAAATATGTCAACGTTCGATATCTTAACATTCAGGACATTACAGAACCATTACAAGACTTACGAACTATGTATAAATTTACTTTTAATAAATTTACACATACTATTAATTGATAGAATGAGTCATTATAGCTATAATCGAACGTAAACGACTTTTTTGATCGAACTCGGAAAAAGGAGGTTAAATGATATGCCATTTCTGGATGCAGACGGGTACAAAGTCCATTATCAATGGGATAAACGACATGACGATGCAGAGACGCTCGTCTTTATTCATGGTCTTGGGGTGGATCTGACCATTTGGCAATCATTTATACCTGCCCTGCCCTCTGATTATAATCTGCTAATCTACGATGTCTTTGGTCACGGTCTGACAACGAAAGGCGACAAAACCATTTCGGTGAACCAGGTCCGGGACGAGCTTCGTTTATTGTTAAAGCATTTAGAGATTAATAAGTGCCACTTGATTGGGAACGGTTTCGGTGGCATTGTCGGACTGGATTTCACGAATCACTTTCCGCTTCGTGTCGAAACATTGACGCTTATGTCCACCCCCTTTTACTTTCCGGATGAGCTTTACTTGTATGAGTACGAGGCACGCACGGAGAAAATGATCCACCGTCCCCAGCAATATGCCGAGGAACTGGTCGAGAAGATGGTCTATCCGATTACGGAGTATAAGCATCGGATCATCCTGAACGCCTTCAATCGCCTGGATCCGGGGACATACGCCAAGGTTCTGGAGCTCTTAATGCCGACGGATGATCACAACTTTCTAGCTGATCTGCAGAAGGTCAAGGTCCCGACGCTGATTCTGCACGGCGAATTAGATCCCGTCTATCCTGCTAATCTATCAATGATTTATTCGAGCTATATTAAGAATAACCGTTTCATCATTGTTCCGAACGCCTCGAATCTGATTACGATGGACCAGCCAGAATTTGTCGCCAATTGCCTGGATCAGTTTATTCGGAATCCCTTGCCGGTACAATTTTCAGTGACGCATCAGCTTCTCGTTGAAAAGCTGAATCACATCATTCAGAGCGGTTACCGGAAGGAAGCCCTGCTGGCAGCGCTTGATATTAAATTTATTCATCAGTTCTCCGTGAAATGGAAAGGCCACCGGGTGATCGGTAAATGGAGCCAGCGCCGAGCGAAGGAGCTGCTTCTCTACCTTGCCCTTCACAAGAAAGTGCCGAGAAGCGAGCTTTTGACGGTCTTCCATCCGGAAAAGGCGGAGGAAGATGCGAAGAACGGGCTGCGGGTCCAGCTGGCACATCTGAAATCAATCTTCCAGCAGCATTCTGATGAAAGCCTTCATCATGCCCTGGTGATCACGCGTGATTATGTCGCGATTAATACGTTGATTGAATGTGATCTCGTCGATTACATTAGAGATATTGAACGGTTAACGATTACGGACCGGCCGCTGAAAAACCGCTTGTCCCTTTATCATCGTTTAATTGAAACCTATGGTTCGAATTTCCTCTCTGATTATGGCGGGGAGTGGCTGCACGACCTGTCGAACCAGATTGAGTGGAAGCTGACCGATGCCTTTATGTATCTGCTGGACGTCATGGAGCGTAAGGGGCAAAATTTTGATGCGAAGCGCCTGGTCAGCGTCAGCCATTCTGTTGAACCTTACGAAGGCTTCTGTGAAGAACGCTCGGAAATGCTCAGCCGGAAGCTGTGAATGGGGAGTCGAGTGTGTGCACGGGATTCGAGAAGACTCGGAAGAGTCTTTTAAGGAAGATTCGGGATGATTCGGTGAAGCTATGATTGTGATTCGAAGAAGAAAAATAAAGTACTAGATTTCAGGCAGTCGAGAAAACTCGACTGCCTGTTTTTATTAAGTATATGAGTAAATGCTTTGTTAGGACACTTATTCAATTAAGTGGATAGAGCTCGCTTTCTAGAACTGGAAATATCGCTTTCGCATGTCTGTGCACGTGTTCATTCGACATATCTCGGGGCGTGACAGGCACTTCTGAAAACAAGCAAAAAGCCCGAGCATTTTTATGCTCGGGCTATTTACTTTATTTCTTATTTCTACTTACTTAATCTCTTTAAGCTCAACTGGGACGAATTTAGGTAGCTTGTCGCCGGCTTTTGCTTTTTTAGCGTAGTCTACTGCTTTTTGGCCAATCAATTCAGGCTTCTGAGCAATCGTCATGGACATCTTGCCGTCTTTGATGGCTTTCTGACCATCGTCAGTGCCGTCAAAACCGACAACTTTCACATCTTTAAGTCCTGCTTCTTTTAAAGCAACAATCGCGCCTAGAGCCATTTCGTCGTTCTGAGCGAAGACAGCGTCGATGTTGTTATTGCTTTGGATGATGTTTTCCATTACAGACAAGCCTTTTGAACGGTTAAAGTCTGCTGGCTGTTTTGCCACGACTTTAATGCCATCGGCTTTCTTGATCGCGTCATCGAAGCCTTTTCCGCGTTCGTTGGCTGCAGATGAACCAGGCACACCTTGAAGCTCAACCACATTGCCTTTACCATTCAGTTTGCTGATCAAGAATTTGGCTGCCATTTCGCCGCCTTTTACGTTATCGGAAGCAATATGCGTTGCCACTTTACCGCCGTTTGATTCACGGTCAACGGTAATAACCGGGATACCAGCGTCATTTGCTGATTTAACGGCAGAAACAACAGCATCAGAATCGGTTGGGTTGATCAATAGGACATCAACGTTCTTTTGAATCAAGTCTTCAATGTCGTTTGCTTGCTTAGCCGAGTCATCGCCTGCACTGACAGAGATCAGTGTATAGCCTTTTTTCTTTGCTTCTTTTTCAGCGCCGTCTTTAAGCGACACGAAGAACGGGTTGTTTAGAGTCGACAGCGCTAAGCCGATTTTCAGCTTGCCATCATCTTTTTTCGAACTGCTATCGGATCCGGGAGCCTTTGTGGAACAGCCCGCTAAAAGAACAACACAGAGAATACCAAAAACTATGGATTTTAAAACCTTACTCATTAGGAAACGCCTCCTTGGAATATGGTAATGCTAATGCTTTATGTGAAGATGGCAAGCCATCTTATCACCGTTGATTTGTTTAGATGCTGCCAGTGCCTCTCGGGGACACCACTGAAAACTTCTGTTTTTATAATCTTGCTTACATTAAGAATGAACTCCGTGTCTGATGCCTTGAAATGCCGCTAGATTGCTAAAAGTTGAAATTCCTTTATCACCATGCCGAGCTGCCGGGAAGTACGAGACGCCTGCGGAATCAGCTGATGGCCGCTGAAAATCTATAGCTACAATTGGCTTATTAAAGTGCATCATCAGACAACAACAGTTGATTGAAGCGGAAGGCGCGAGACTCCAACGGGAATAGCACGCGTCCGAAGATCCACTTTGGAGTACAAGTAGCCCCCTCCAAAGTTAGCTGAGGCCGTGCCCGTGGAAAGCGAGCAGCCTAGAGCGGAAATCAACACTCACGTCTAAACCCGGAGACTTTTTCGGTACCTGTCAGAGCTGACATGTGCGGCTTCACTTTTCGTTTGTCCAGCTGCGCCGCACAGCCCTCGGGGTCACTTCGCTATTCTTGAAAATGAAAGAGCCATTTTCGGAAATGCTCCAGTGCCCGTCAGGGCTGACATGTGCGGCTCCGCTTTTCTTTAATCAAACGTTTGTTTAATAGGTTTTCAATCTATTTATTGCGGCGGTCCAGCAATACTGCAAGCAAGATGACGGCGCCTTTGACGACCTGCTGGAAGAATGGTGAGACGTCCAACAGGTTGAGTCCGTTGTTGAGGACACCGATGATCAGTGCCCCGACAAGGGTACCGAGAATCCAGCCTCGTCCGCCGACAAGGCTTGTCCCGCCGAGAACAACGGCTGCGATGGCGTCGAGTTCATAGGACATGCCGGCATTGGGCTGAGCGGAGTTCAAGCGTGACGTCAGGATCAGCCCTGCGAAAGCTGCCAGCACACCTGTAATGATGTAGACCCAGATTTTCACACGGTCCGCTTTGATACCGGATAAAATCGATGCTTCTTCATTTCCGCCGACCGCATAGATGCCGCGTCCGAAGACGGTTTTCTTAAGGACAAACAGCAGGATGACGAAAGCAATCAGCATCCAGATGACAGGCAGCGGGATGTAGGACATATAGCCCTTCCCGATCATTTGGAAAAAGGTGCTGTCCGACAAGCCGGTGACCGGACGGCCATCTGTGTAGACGAGCGTCAGTCCCCTGAAGATGGTCATTGTGGCAAGGGTCGCGATAAAGGGCGCGACTTTTCCTTTTGTAATAATAAAGCCGTTGATCGCACCCATGATTCCGCCGGCGAGCATACCGATCAGAACAGCAAGCACCGGGTCCATCCCGCTTGCGAGAAGCTTGGCTGTGATGGCGCCGCCGAGAGCCAGATATGGAACCGACGGATAGATCGATGCCGCCCGTTAAAATAACAAGGGTCATCCCAAAGGCAATTAATGCATTAATGGAGACCTGGCGAAGCACGTTCAGAATGTTATCGAGTGATAGAAAGTTCGGGCTCATAACCGATAGAATGATGACGATCAGCACGAGTCCGATGACCGGACCGAGTGTCTGCAGTTTACCGAGCCATTTTTTCGACATGTTATTCCCCTCCTGTTGCGGCATGCATAATATTTTCCTGGTTGGCGTCTTTTTTATTGAGGATTTTCGCGACGCGTCCTTCGTGAATCACCATAATCCGGTCACTCATGCCAAGCACCTCGGGGAGTTCGGATGAAATCATGATAATGCCCACTCCCTGCTCGGTCAGTTCATTAATCAGCTTGTAGATCTCCTGTTTTGCCCCGATATCAACGCCGCGGGTCGGTTCGTCAAGAATCAGCACTCTCGGGTTGATGCCGAGCCATTTACCGATGACGACCTTCTGCTGATTGCCGCCGCTAAGCGACTTGACCTCCTGCTCGGACGAATACGTTTTGATGTTCAGGCGTTTGATGAAATCATTGGCCGACTCTTTTTCAGCAGATTTATTGATCATCCCGCCTTTGGAAACCGCTTTCAAATTAGGCAAGTGATAAATTTTCTCTTACGGATAGCGGCAGCACGAGACCCTCACTCTTGCGGTCTTCCGTGACAAAGCCGATGCCCGCTTTCTTCGCATCATACGGACTGCGGATCGTGAGTGTTTTTCCTTCCAGCGTAATGGTTCCGCCTGCCATTGGTCGTGCGCCGAACAGCGTTTCGACAATCTCTGACCGGCCGGCTCCCATCAGCCCAGCAACCCCAAGGACTTCGCCTTCATGGACAGTAAAGGAAACGTTTTCAAAAATCGTGTCACTTGAAAGGTTCTCGACCTTCAGCAGCTCTTTTCCGACGGTTTCACTCCGCGCTGGAAACAGCTCACCAAGCTCACGTCCCACCATCATTTTCACAATATGTGCCATGGACGTCTCTCTAATCTGCTCGGTCCCGACATACGTTCCGTCCCGAAGTACCGTGATTCTGTCGCACATCCGGAAGATCTCGTCCATGCGATGCGAAATGTAGACAATTGCGACACCCTGCTCACGGAGCTTTGTCATCACCTTGAAAAGCGCTTCAATTTCACGATCCGTAAGGGCTGCCGTCGGCTCGTCCATGACCAGAACCTTTGCATCCGTCGCAAGGGCTTTCGCAATCTCGACCATCTGCTGCTGACCGACGGAAAGATCCCCTGCCCGCCTATCCGGATCCATATTCAGACCAAGCAGCTGGAGGCGGTCTCTCGTGATTTTTTTCATCTCAGCTGATTTAAGAATTCCTGTCCATCGATAGGTCATTTCTTTTCCGAGAAAAAGATTCTCCATCACAGAAAGATGCGGGATGATATTGAGCTCCTGGTGGATCACGCTGATTCCTGCATGCTCCGCCTCGCTTGCATCTTTAAATTCAACGGGCGAGCCATTGACCTCGATCGTTCCGGTATCACGGGTGTAAATGCCGGTCAAAATTTTCATCATGGTCGATTTTCCCGCTCCGTTCTCACCCATTAAGGCATGAATCTCACCTGGGTAGATGTCGAGCTTGACGTGATCGAGCACCTGATTGCTTGAAAATGATTTACTGATATCGGTCATGCGAACGATTGGATTCATTAGAAAATCACTCCTGCCTGTAAAATGACATTGGCATAAGGTGTTGCTTCGCCGGTCCGGATCACGGCCTTCGCCTGATGTGTTGCCTGCTTGAAGGCCTCATGGTCCGTGAACTGTATCGCTGTCTCGGGATACGTCTGCTCAATGGACTGAAGCAGCGTGCCATTTTCTGTTTTGATTTCTTCAGCGACGGTCATGGTTTCAATCGCCATGTCATCCGCCACTTCCATTAATGTCTCAAGAAAGCCCGGTGTGCCACGGCTTAAGAGCCAGGTCGATCCGCTCAACATGATCCGGGATCGGCAGACCGCAGTCCGCGATCACAATCGTATCGGTATGCCCAAGACGCGCCAGCACCGCTGCAATCCGGCTGTTTAATATGCCTTGCTTTTTCATTCGATCACTCCTTTCCAGGTCACTAGAATTAATATTTGGCTGTTGCTAATTAGATAGTTTACGATCAGGTCGCCGAGATTCACCGCTTGTTGTTGGAAACAGTGGCGCTGAATCGTCTAGGTGGCGCTTTAGCTATTGGAAGCGATGCGGGAACCGAACCAGGCGAGACCCCACAGCGCAAACGTTGCATCAAGGCGTGAGGAGGCTCGCGGGTCGCCCGCGGCAAGCGAGCACTTTTCAAAGCTGGTCCGAAAAGCTTTAATGCGAAAAGGAATCTGCGAGACCATGTGCTCCTGCGTCTGCTAGTCATGCTTCGAAGCGGGATTCCTCGTCGCAACTCGTAGTCGTTCGAGAAGTGATGCTCGTGCCTGTCAGGGCTGACATGTGCGGCTTCACTTTTCTTTCTGTCTAGCTGCAGCACCCAGCCCCTCGGGGTCACTTCGCCATTGCTTGAAAATGAAAGAGCCATTTTCTCACACAGTGTCCAGCGCGCCGCGCAGCTCATGGGTCGCTTCGCGCATTGCTTGCTGTCAAACTCAGACAGCCAGCTCCTCGCACAATGCTTCGCCTGTGCCTGTCAGAGCTGACATGTGCAGCTCCGCTTTTCTTATGCCTCCAGTGCCTTTCGGGGCTACATGGGTGCTTCCGCTTTTCTTTAAACAAACGTTTATTTAATGAATTGTGTGACCTCTTCAAGCGTTGGCATGCCTGCTTGGGCGCCGAATTTTGTGACGGAAAGGGCGCCGACTGCATTGGCGAAGGCGACCGCTTCAGATCGGCTTGCGCCTTCAGCGAGCTTAACAGCGAGTCCGCCGTTAAACGCGTCGCCTGCCCCGGTCGTATCCACGACGTCCACCTTGTGGGATGGGATATGCCGCTTTTCACCTTGGTCAAAATAAACCGTTCCGTTTCCGCCTTGCGTGATAATCAGTTTCTCTTCCAAGCTCGTGTAATAGTTGGGTTGAGATAGAGTTAAGGCTTCATATTCATGTTCATTCGGTGTGATGACGTCGACCACTTCAAGCAGCGTTTCCGGGAGCTCCTGGATTGGTGCGGGATTCAGTACGACTTTGACATGATGCTTGTGTGCCAGTTCAGCCGCTTTTTGAACCGTCTCAATCGGAATCTCCAGCTGAAGCAGCACGACATCGCTGTTTTTGATCACTGTTTCATAGCTTTGTAGGTCCTCCGGAGTTAGTGAATGGTTGGCACCCGGGACGACGATAATGCTGTTATCCTGCTCAGCAAGCGTGATCGATGCGACACCCGTTGCGAGATCTGTAACCGGTTTCACATTTGCGATATTGATATTTTCTTTTTCCAACTGTTTTAATAATTCGTCGCCAAAAGCATCCTTGCCCACGGCGCCGATCATCGTGACCTCGGCACCAAGTCTTGCGGCGGCTACCGCCTGATTGGCACCTTTCCCTCCGGGAATCATGGAAAATTGACGGCCGGTGATGGTCTCGCCTTGCTTCGGCATGCGTTCGGTCTCGATCACAAGGTCCATATTGATGCTGCCGATAATAGTTATTTTGGGTGCTGTCATTCTGTGATCTCCTTTCGCGGTTTCGTAGATGCACGTTCCTCCAGTTTGACTGGAAAATGAAAGAACTTCTCAGTGATCGGCTTTTTCTCTACCAGATCAATTAATAGATTGGCTGCGGCCTCACCGATTTCATAGATGGGCTGCACCATTGTTGATAATTCAGGAAAAGTCGTTTCACTCATGTTGATGCCGTCGAAGCCGATGATGGATAAGTCGTCAGGCATCTGACGGCCAAGCTCTCGGGCTGCTTTCATCGCTCCGATTGCCATCAGATCGTTCCCGGCAAAAATCCCGTCAACTTCGGGGTAATCCGTCAGCAGTTGTTTAGTGGATTCATAGGCATCCTTGATCGTATACTGCCCGCCAACTATATAAACAGGGCTGTACCAAGGTTCCTTCTGAACAGCGTCGATGTAGCCCTGGCACCGTTCATTGGCATTCACAACATGAACCGGCCCGCGAATGTGCGCAATAACCTTACATCCTGACGCCTTTAAATGATCGACCGCCACTCCTGCGCCGTTGTAATTTTCGACAACGACCGTCGGGACATCCGCATGGATATAACGGTCAATGACGACAACCGGCTTTTTAAGAGCCTGGAGCTGTTCGTAGTTCAGGGTGTTCGTCGCAATAATAATGCCATCGACATATTTCTGCTCCATCATATCCAGATAAGCGCGCTCTTTGCTCGGCTTCTCGTCGGAGTTCCCAAGAATGATCGTGTAGCCTTTATCATTCGTCACATCCTCCACCGCACGGGCAAGCTCCGGAAAAAAGGGGTTTGTAATGTCAGGGACGATCAGGCCAATCGTGCGGGACTGCTTTTTGAAAAGACTGCGGGCAACAGAATTCGGTTTATATTCCAGCCGCTCAATAGCCTGCAGCACATTCTTTTTTGTATCCTCGTTCACATAGCCATTGCTATTCAGGACTCTGGATACGGTCGCAACGGAAACCCCCGCTGCTTTCGCAACCTCACGCATCGTTACCATGGCCGTGCACCTCTTCTCTCTTTATAAAGCCACATGTCTATGACGATCATTTTACGTTGAGTAATTTTAGTAGTATGTAACCGGTTACATTTCTTGTTTAAATAAATGCCAAACCTTGTCGATTCGGCATGAAATGAAAAATTAAGAACGGATCCATACTTGCTAGTATGTATATTTCTTACATGATGTAAGCATGTAACCCGTTACACATATTCTAGTTCTATCGACCTGGTTTGTCAATAAGCTTATGTAATTTTTTTGACTTTGCGTTTATTTATCGAAAGATGGGGTAATCTATACTTAAACCTGGCTAATGCCATTACCATTTTAAGAGACTTTGACCTCCTCTCTTTTTACCCCCTAAAAAGAGAGTGCCACCAGCAATCGGCTGGTGGCATTTTTATTTGGTTTGAGCTTGGTATCGATTTCTGTTTCAAGCACTCGCTTTCCGTGGGCAACGCTTCAGACTTGAAACTGTCATTCCCGCCTCACTTTAGCTGTGTTTTTAGGCAACTCCATAAGCAAATTAAGCCTTCCTTGCTACTTATTTAATCAGTTTTGATTTTCGCTCTAGGTCTGCTCGCTTTCCACGGGCACGGCCTCAGCTAACTTTGGCGGATCTCTTATTGCGCCAAAGTGGATCTGCGGACGCGTGCTGATCCCGTGGGAGTCGCGCAGCCTAGAGCGGAAATCAAGCTATCAAGATTTGACCAGGAACTTTTTCATTGTCCACTCATTGCTCCTTCAAGAGGCTATTTTTCCCTTATTACTCCACGCATTGTTCAACCATAACATTTGGCCCATTCGTTACACGTCTCAATAAAATGAGCGGTGCGCTCTGCCGCACCGTTTCCTTTGTCATTTAAAAATTCAAATATGGAATGAAAAATCATCATTTTTTAGGATTTTTCATGGATTTAAGCTGATTTATTATTTGAAAGATGCTAAATCAGCTTCCGAATTTGCCTTGAAAGGTGTTCAAGAGGGCGTGGGAACGTTCCCATTTGAAAGGTATTGTCCACTTTCATGGTTTACTTGCCACTTTTACTGGTTTATTTGCCACTTTCGATGATTTACTGTCCACTTTCGATGATTTATTGCCACTTCCCTAATTTTCCTCTAAAGCCTACGCCAGGAAGCTCAACTAAATCCATAATGAGCGGTGCGCTCCGCCGCACCGTTTCCTTTGTCATTTAAAAATTCAAATAAGGAATGAAAAATCATCAATTTTTAGGATTTTTCATGGATTTAAGCTGATTTTTATATGAATGATGAGAAATCAGCTTCCGAATTGGTCTTGAAAGGTGTTCAAGTAGGCGTGGGAACGTTCCCATTTGAAAGGTATTGTCCACTTTCGTGATTTACTTGCCACTTTTACTGGTTTGTTGTCCACTTCTGTTGATTTGCTGCCACTTTCGATGATTTATTGTCCACTTCCCTAATTTTCCCTTTCTCGCCGTAAAAAAAGCCTGCTGGACTCGCCAGCAGGCTTTTAAAATTTATATTAGTAGACTTGTTCGCCGTCGATCCAGGTTGCTTTGACTTTGATGTCTTTCAATTCTTTTGGATCGACCATGTTCGGGTGCTCGTCCAAGAGAATAAGGTCGGCGACATAGCCGAGCTCGAGCTTTCCTTTTTCAGATTCCTGGAATTCCAGTTCTGCCGGGGTCGCTGTGTAGGCATGATAGATCTGATCCACGGTCAGTTTCTGTTCAGGAATCCAGCCACCTTCCGGCTGGTGGTTCATGTCTGTCCGATTCACTGCCGCGAAGATTTCGATCATTGGTGAAAGTGCCCCGATTGGTGCGTCAGAGCTTCCAGTATAAGGGATCTTCCGCTGAGCGACACTTTGCCAAGGGTTGCAATATTTCTCCTGTTCGTGTCCTACCCAGTCAGCCGTTTTATCATATTCACCCATCATGAATCCTGGCTGAATTTCGAGGTATGGCTTCAGTTTTTCCAGACGATCTAGAAGATCTTCAGCAAGTACCTGAGCATGGATGATCCGGTGGCGCATTTTCTTGACGCCGACTTTTTCGAGTACATTCAGCGCTTCTTCCACGGTCCGATCGCCGATGGCGTGCATGGCAACCTGCATATTATTATCATCCGCAAGCTTCACCATTTCATAAAGCTCGTCCTCTGAATAGATCAGATTTCCGCTTGTCTCTGGCTTGTCGAGATATGGCTTTCGAAGGGCTGATGTATGAAGACGCTGCGTGCCGTCCAAGAATATTTTGATCGCACCGACTTTTACATGATCCGTGCCTTCGCCTGTCCGTTTGTCGAAGGTTTTAAGGAAGTTCTTAAGGTCATCAACATTGAAAATATAATGGTGAAGAAAGACTTTTATTTTCAGATCATTATTTTTCTCAAGATCTAAATAATTCTGCCACAGTCTGTGATAGTCACCCACAAAGTTCAGGTCATCGGTATGCACAGAGGTAATTCCTCGTTCAAGGTGAAAAGGCACCGCATCTTTGACAGCATGATAGATTTCCTCTTCGGTTTTTTGACGGAAGTGGAACTTGATAAAGTGGACGGCTGTATCCTTGAAACGGCCTGTCCAGTTGCCGTCTTCATCTTTTTCAATAAACGGTGCGTGATTTTTTTCAAGGTTGTCATCTTTTTTTACAATTTTCAACGCTTCTTCATTAAGAACACATTCATGGCCATCTTCATGCAGGAAAAACATTGGCCGTTTGTGATCGAGTTCTTCAAGATCTTTTGCCGTCAGCAGATGATCGATATCATCGAATTTGCTGTCATCCAAGCCTCGGCCGACGACCCAGTCGTTTTCCTTCATTATTTTTTCGTTGTAATGGTTGTTCACTTCTTTTTTCATATCTTCCCATGAAGAAACGTGACGCAGATCGAATTCCTTCTTCATCAACCCATACCGCAGCAGATGCTGGTGGGAATCATTGAATGAAGCGGTCAGCGTCTGTTCTTTTCCGTCGTATACATGGTCACCCGTCTCGTCCGTTAAGCCAGGCTCAATCGCCTCGATTTTCCCGTGATTGAGAACGACATGATACAAATCTGGCTCGTTGGTCCGGTTATCCGGCTGGTAAACTTTCACATTATTAATGATTTTACGCATTTTACCCCTCCTGTATTGTTAGCAGGAACACCGCAAAAAAGCGTGCGGGATGGTTCAGCAGTCACGCCTTTTCGCGATCTTCCATCATATTGAGTATCCTACTACTATATGGGATTCCCAATCATTTTATAAAACAAACCTGGAGGGGCAAGTTGTGGGATTTTTTTTACAAGTTGGACCCGAGACGTTTAATTACAGCGGCTTCAATCGGCGTTCGATTTCCTCTCTTTGTGGTTCGAGGAATGGCGGCAGTGCGAGAGATTCGCCTAAATGCTCAGGGTCTTCATCCTGCGCAAAGCCTGGCCCGTCTGTCGAAAGCTCAAACAGAATATGGTTCGGTTCTCTGAAATACAAGGCTTTAAAATAGTAGCGTTCCACAATGCCGGAGTTCATGAGTCCTGCATCGCTTACTTTTTTGGCCCATTTTTCTAATTCCTGTTCATCATGGACACGGAACGCGACATGGTGGACACTGCCTCTTCCCTGGCGTTCACGCGGCAGATCCGGCCGGACTTCAAGATGCACTTCAGCTCCTGTTCCGCCTTCTCCTGTTTCAAAAACATGGAGATCTTTTTCTGAGGTCTCTTTTTCCCGAAAGCCCATCAGTTCAGTCAGCACACTCGCGGTCGGTGCAGCGTCTGGAACCGTCAGTCTGATCGGTCCGAGCCCGGTAATGCCTTCTGACTGGGGCACCGAACTTTTTGCCCATGGCGTCCCGCCTGCCACTCCAGCATTCGTTTCATCCGATACAAGGTTGATCTGCAGACCTTCAGGATCTTTGAACGTCAGCGTTTTTCGGCCGAACGATTCAGTGACCGGCTCATGAGCAATGTCATGCTCGTCCAATCGTTTTTCCCAGTAAGCGATCGCTGCATCGGACGCCACACGCAAGCCGACAGCCGAGATGCTGTTCGTTCCTGGATGTCCCGGCGCCGCCATTGGAATTTCAAAAAACGTCAGTTCTGTGCCCGGATTGCCCACTTCATCTCCGTAAAACAAATGATAAACAGACGTGTCATCCTGGTTCACGGTCTTTTTGATCAGTCGCATACCCGAGTACATTCTGATAAAAATCAAGATTCTTTTTCGCATTCGCCGTCAGTGCTGAAACGTGGTGTAAGCCTTTGATTAGCATGAATCGGCCTCCTCTAGTCATTTCCATTATTATGTGTCTTTATTTTACAGTAAAAACGTGGGCCAGCAAAAGCAATTGAACCTGATGAGGGGGGTTTGAATTTTCCTATATGATCCGAAAGATGGGCACTATTTTGAGTTTGGCGCATATATCGTGAATTTGGCACATAAATCATGAAGTTCGGCACATATATTATTAAGTTTGGCACATAAATCATTGAATTTGGCGCATAAATCATTAAGTTTGGCGCGTAAATTTGATGTAGCAGGAAAAACGATCGGATGGGAACGGTCCCATTTTAATATTTATCCACTTTTTCAGGTTGGCAGCATGAAAATGCATCGTTTTAATTAATGGGAACGGTTCCAAATCTTTTTTTCTATAAGGAAATGAAGCGATCGCTTCATTTTTCACTTTTTCATTCGTAAATTAGGGACAGTCATAAAAAAAGTGCCAGCCCCCCTGAGGAAAGCTGACACGTTTCTAATCCTATTGTTTGTCGCCTAGAGCAAACATGAGCTCTGTTTCGCAGACGAGCTCGCCGTCTACAGTGGCGATGCCTTTCCCTTTGCCCATGGCACCACGGACGCGGGTCATTTCCACTTCGAGCTTCAGCTGATCGCCTGGCACGACCTGACGCTTGAAGCGGCATTTATCGATGCCAGCGAAGAACGCGAGACGTCCTTTGTTTTCTTCCTTTTTCAGCATAGCAACGGCGCCAACCTGTGCCAGCGCTTCGACAATCAGGACGCCCGGCATTACCGGGTAGCCAGGAAAATGGCCGTTGAAGAAATCTTCATTGCCTGTGACATTCTTTAGGCCGGCTGCCTTCTTGCCTTCTTCCACTTCCAAAATGCGGTCAATCAAAAGGAAGGGATAACGATGCGGAATGATATCCTTAATTTCTTCGATGGTGAGCATGCGGTCTTCCTCCTCTTTATTATGTTCCTTTAGTAACGAATTTCAGAATATGTACCCATGTGTCCACTTTAAAGACATCAAGCACGTGTCCATGGCCAACGACACCGAAACCGATCATGGCACCGATGACAAGAGCAATGAAGCATAAGACAAATACAGTCAGCAGGCGGAGCCAAATCGGAAATCGACGTTTTCTCGACATTGGCATGCCGAACCAGCCAATCTCTTTTTCGTCCTCATGCTGTTCATCCGATAAGTCTTTCCTCTGGTTCCTGCTGCCCCTTATTATCCGGCGCTTCAGGCTTTTTATTCAATTTAGAGGCTTGGCTCTTCTTTTCAATCCGGCTTTGTGCTTCCGGATTCTCTGCTTTTTTATCTGGCGTCTTGTTGCTATCCTTGTTCATGGACATGTATACGACCTCTCAATTCTTCATGAATGCTGTTTTCACATGACGTGTTTATCTTAGTTATTTCGATATGACTTGAATCCACTTCATAGTTAAACATATAATCTTAGAATCCGAACAATTTGATATTCTCTTCAGACAGACGCAATTGTTAACATTCACGCGGATCTCGGGCCGTTATTCCGGTGGAGTAATATGAAAGACATTTTTGTGGAATCCAGTCGCTTTTGGCCATTATTTTCCAAATGAAGGACATTTCAATCGCTTTTTGACCCTATTTGTCCTTCATCGCCTTATGAAGGACATTTCATCCACTTTTTGACCCTGTTTTGTCCTTCATCGTTCAAGTCAACCAATAGTATTTCCATTTATTTAATAATACATAGAGTCATTTCTAAGATTTTGAACGATTGAGTAAAAGGCACGAGACTCCAGTGACAAAACCAACAGCTAAAGACCCCTGCAGGATTGAAGCGTAAGGTGCGAGACTCCTACGGAAACAGCACGCGTCCGAAGATCCACTTTGGAGCATCAAATAGACCACACTCCAAAGTTAGCTGAGGCCGTGCCCGTGGAAAGCGAGCAACCTGGAGCGAAAACCAGCAACTCGATCCCCTTCGATCCAGACCCCTATGTACATCTAGTTTTGTCGTTCCATTAATCACAGCAATATTATAACACAGCTGTTATCTTAAGTTATTAATGAGTCCCATCATTTGGTCGCCGATAGTCAGTGCTTTGGCGTTAAATTCATAGGAACGCTGAATGCCGACCAGGTCGGTCATTTCCTTGGTTGTATCCACATTCGAGCCTTCGAGAGCACCTTGCATCACACTGCCCTGGCCGTTAGCCTGCTGAATGACGCTGCCTGGCTGAATGCCTAGACCCTGCAAATTCGGCAATGTAAACAAATTGCTGCCTTGTGACTGAAGAAGCTGCGGCTTGGAAATGTTGACGAGGCCTAATGTGCCGACATTAACAGTTTGACCATTCGGAAGCTGTCCGTCAACCGTTCCGTTCTCATGAAACTTAATATCAGACAGATTAGCTGGAATATTGATTGGGCTGCCGTTTGCGCCAAGCACAAAATTGCCATTTGCATCCACTAGCTGGCGGGGACCGTTTCCGTTGCCGGGTGACAGATAAAACGTGCCGTCACGCGTGTACTGGACGGTCTGATTGCCGTTGCTTCCGCTCACGCCAATCTGAAAAAACTGATTGGGATTCGTTAATGCGAGATCAAGAGTCCGGTCTGTTTTTTTCAGTGCGCCCTGTGCCATGTTTAATTGCGTGTCGCTGATTGCGGCACCGGATCCGACACGGATGCCTGCCGGTGTTAAGCGTCCAGCGCTGTCCGCTTTTGCCGGGATATTCTGAACCTGCTGTGATAATAAGGCGGTGAATTCAGAGTCTCTGCTTTTGTAGCCATTGGTTCCTGAATTCGAAAGGTTGTTCGAAATCTGGTCGATTTTCTGCTGAAGCTGGCCCATCGTTACGGCTGAAGTGATCATTGAACTATCCATATGCCCCTCCTTATCCGATCCGTCCGACTTGGTTAACGGCTTTGTCCATGCTCTGGTCATAAGCCTGAAGGACTTTCTGGTTGGCTTCAAAACCGCGGTAAGCGGTCATGAGATCTGCCATCGTCTTATCTGACGCGACATTCGAGCCTTCAAGAGCACCCTGCTGAATGGCGAAGGACGTGTTCGGCGTGTTGGCCGCTGAAGGAAGCGCACCGGTCGTACTTTTGAAAAGACCGTTTTGTTCCTTGACGAGCTTGTCCGCATTCGCCGCATAGGCGATCCCGAGCTTGCCGGCCGGGGCACCATTCGATGATAAAATCGTCCCATTGTCCAGAACTTTAAAATCGCTTGAGGACAGCTGAATGTGGTTCCCCTGGTCATCCAGCACGTAACGGCCTTCGGTTGTCGTCAGGTTGCCTGCGCCGTCCAACGTAAAATGCCCGTCTTTCGTATAGCGCGGACCCTGATCCGTCTGAACGGTAAAAAAGAGCGCATGCGGCGACTGGCTTGTCCCGCCTGCCGGCATTTGTTTCTGAATCAGTGCCATATCCGTGTTAAGGTCTGTCTGCTTAACCGGTCCCTGCGAAAAATCCGGAATGGTTTCCTGCATGTAAACCCCGGTTGACATTGAACCGACTTTTGACGCACCGGGCTTGTCCCCGTTAATGCGTTCAATCAGCATATCTGGAAAGCTTTTCAAAGAACTCTGATCGGCTTTGTACCCTGGTGTATTCATATTGGATAAGTTGTTCGTCAACATTTGCTGGCGGCGGTTCTCTGAAATCATTCCCGCTGCCGCTGTGTAAAATCCTCTAAGCATGTGCTCCTCCTTTTATCCGGGTCACTACGATGAACGTTGAATCAGGCGCGTTTTTTTGGAAGCCTGTCCAAATGCTGAAGCATCAGACCTGTTCCTTCTGCGACACATGTCATTGGGTTTTCGGCAATCACAACCGGTACTTTCAATTGTTCTGCAAGCAGCTGATCGATCCCATTAAGAAGAGCGCCGCCTCCAGTCAAAATAATGCCGCGGTCAATAATATCCGCAGAAAGCTCCGGCGGTGTCTGTTCAAGAACACCTTTGGCTGCCTGAGTGATATGGTCAACCGTCTCTTCAAGTGCAAGACGGATTTCATCAGAATTCACGGTTAGTGTCTGTGGAAGACCACTGACCATGTCCCGTCCTCTGACCGTCATTTCTTCCTGGCGAAGCCCAGGGAAAACGGTGCCGACTGTCATTTTGATTGCCTCAGCTGTTCTGTCGCCGATTAACAGCTTATAGGTCTTTTTGATATAATTCAAAATCTCACTGTCAAACTTATCGCCGGCCATTTTGATTGAGGTTGCCGTCACAATATCGCCCATTGAAAGAACCGCAACATCGGTTGTTCCGCCCCCGATATCAATGACCATATTGCCGCTTGGCTGGAAAATATCCATGCCCGCGCCGACTGCTGCAACCTTTGGCTCTTCCTCAAGATAGATCTGCTTCCCGCCGCTTTTTTCAGCAGCTTCCCGAATGGCTTTTTGCTCAACGGAGGTAATATTTGTTGGTGTGCAAATAAGTATGCGCGGCTTCGTGAAGAAACCCTTTACATTAATTTTGTTAATAAAATGCGTTAACATCATTTCGGTGATTTCAAAATCTGCGATAACGCCATCGCGAAGCGGACGAATGGCCACAATATTTCCTGGCGTCCGACCTACCATCTGTCTTGCTTCTTCTCCGACGGCTAACGCTCTTCTTGTATTTGTATCAATGGCAACAACGGACGGTTCATTTAAAACAATGCCACGACCCTTAACATAGACCAGTACATTCGCTGTGCCAAGGTCAATGCCGATATCCTTAGAAAACATTCAATATCCTCCCTGATAACGAGCTTTCTCATTATGCTATTATTCGACGAATTCATCTATATATTTTACCATAAATCGAATTAATAGGGAGATATTATTTTTCTGGGACCTGATTGCATGCATTATGCGATCAAAAGAGGACAAAAAGAACCGAGAAGATTAAGGCGGCACCTTATAAAATAAGGCATTCATCGCCTTACAAGGGGAACTTTTTCATGGAAGCATGGCTTACAGCGCAGGGAATCATCATTTACAGAAATGGAAAAGCACGCGGCCCAACCTGTCAAATTCATTTTATACCGTCTGCACCAGCAAATCCTGCGTATCGCAGTCATAAATTACTGCTATTATTTTCTCCCGGACTTTTTGCACACCCTCTTTACTACAGGCCCCTGAATACTAATTAAGGACGTTCTCTTCAGCGTGTTTCCGATATTTGAGACGTGTCGCTTCTCCGCCTCTTAAATGCCGGATCGACTTGTGATAGTCAAGAACACCCTTCACTTCATTTGCCAGTTCAGGATTAATAATCGGCAGCCGTTCTGTCAGATCCTTGTGAACCGTGCTTTTTGACACCCCGAACTCTTTTGCAATGACCCGCACTGTCTTCTTTGTTTCTATGATATGCCTGCCTATCTTGATGGTTCTCTCTTTGATGTAATCGTGCATACCCCTCTCGCCTCCCAGAAAAGTTAAGACATGCGACTTTGTAACATCTTATTATTGAGGAAGGCGTTATATACCATGGGGACAGGTCAATTAAGCAATTGAAGGAATTTTCTGACTGATTTTTCTTAAAAGAGACGTTCGGGGGGAGCTCTTTTGCTCATTTTATTTCAAAAATCCAGGAAAGATGCTGCGCCGGAATTCCGGCGCTTCCTTATTGGCAATTGGCATTAGAATTTCTAGAGGTTGCTTACCAGCCAAGGGTGTCGCCACGTTCAAAGCTGCCGACAGGCTTTCTTATGGCAAAAAGGAAAAATTAGGGAAGTGGCAAGTAAATCCTGAATGTGGACAATAAACCATCGAAAGTGGACAATAAATCACCTAAAGTGGCAAGTAAATCTGTAAAGTGGACACTAGCTTTCAGATGGGAACGGTCCCACCCCATCATAAAGCACCTGCAAGATCGCATTCGGAAGCTGATTTATCTTCGATCTTGTAAAAATCAGCTGAATTCTTGAAAAATCCTAAAAATTGATGATTTTTCATTCCTTATTCAAGCAATAATGAAACGGTGCGGCAGAGCGCACCGCTCATTTTGGATTTTATTGAGCCTGCCAGGCATATGCCGGCAGGTTTTCTTATGGCGAGAAGGAAAAATTAGGGAAGTGGCAAGTAAATCCTGAATGTGGACAATAAATCACAAAAGTGGACAATAAACCATCGAAAGTGGACAGTAAATCACCTAAAGTGGCAAGTAAATCTGTAAAGTGGACACTAGCTTTCAGATGGGAACGGTCCCACCCTCTCATAAAGCACCTTCAAGATCCGATTCGGAAGCTGATTTCTCGTCGATCTTGTAAAAATCAGCTGAAATTCATGAAAAATCCTAAAAATTGATGATTTTTCACCCCTTTTTCAAGCAATAATGAAACGGTGCGGCAGAGCGCACCGCTCATTTTGGATTTTCTTAAAAAAGAGAGGCTGCACCCGGAATTCGGCGCAGCCTTTTTTATATAAGAATTTTAGGAGTGCTTTTTCCATAGGATCCGCTGGCTAACCAAGAAATAAGGCGCCGTAGCCGAGGGCGGCGACAATGACAAATGCCGGGTGAAGCTTAATTTTTTCGAGCAGAAGGAAGCTGACGGCAACGATAGCAGCGGTTTGAATCCAGCCGGCCTGTTGTGTGGAGGTGGCGAAAAAATCATAGGCCATCACTCCCAGTAGAACGGCGATGGTTGGGCGAATCAGCAGTGTCAGCCGCTTCACTTTTGGTGAATCTTTATATTTATAAAGAAGCCGCAGCAGAAGAATCATTAATAGGAGCGAGGGGGCAACAGTGGCGATCAGATCCGACGAGAGAGCCCGCCACCCCGCCCACTTCGAATCCGATATAACCGGCCATTTTTGTGGCGATCGGTCCCGGGAGTGAGTTACCCAAGGCGAGCACTTTACTGAATTCGCTGACACTCATCCAGTGGAAGCGTGAGACGACTTCATTTTCAACGAGCGGAATTGACGCCGGGCCGCCGCCGTAGCCGAGAATACCGGGAATAAAAAATGCGATAAAGATTTTCCAGAGAATCATTTGGCTGCCTCCTCTTTTTTCCGGATAGAAGAAGCGTTTTTAGCTGGCAGAGCAATGACCACCACAAGGATGATCCCGATGAGAATTGCTGGATGAATATTCAGCCATTGCATGAGCACAAGGCTGACAGCGACAAGGATCAGGCTCGATACCCAACCAAGGCCTTGTTTAGCTTTTTCAAAAAACTGCCATGTTAAGGTTGCCAGCATGACACCAACAACCGGCACAACTGCTCTCGTCATGCCTTGAACCCACGCTTTGTCCTGAAACGTTGACAGAAATGTCAGCAGGACGATCATCATCAGAATGGTGGGTATGATGGAAGAAAGTACGGATACCGTCATTCCAGCAAAGCCTTTGATTTTCCAGCCGATATAGCCGGGAAGCTTCGTGCCGACCGGGCCGGGAAGCGTGTTGGCAAGCGCAAGAATATCGGAGAATTCTTCATCTGTCATCCATTTGTATTTCTCAACCACTTCTTTATGGACGAGCGGTATTGATGATGGACCGCCGCCAAAGCCGAGCATGCCGACTCGGAAAAAAGCGAGTGTTAATTGTATGTAATCCGTCATAGGGTTCTGTTCCTTTCCAGAGGGCTTCTGAGTTGTTGTCACTGTGGAGGCAGGACTGGCGCTGATTCGGCTTAAGGTCTCCACTAACTTTATGAATGGTCTATTTGTGCTCCAAAGTGGATCTTCGGACGCGTGCTGATTCCCGTAAGACTTGAACCAGCATCCTTGAATCCATATCGTACGAAGAAAATGCGGATCCAATACTTTGAAAGCGTAAATACCCTCGCTTTCCGCGGGCGATCCGCTAGTCTCCTCACGCCTTAAGGCAATGTTTCCGCTGCAGGCTCTCGCTTGGATCGCTGATACCTCAGACTTTGGCATAGTCTCTTTTGCACTCAAAGTTGGATCTTCGACGCTGCTTTTCCCGTCGGAGTCTCCGCATACTTTCGCTTCAATCCGAATCGACGTATTTGTTGCCTGCTGTAGCCATTTCGAAGTCATTTTTGTCCTTAAATATTCAACGGATACTCGCTGATCTCGTGGCGTCTTAAATTTTCCAGCAGCACCGCCGAGTGAGCTGAGGGAATACCTCTAAATCTAGCGCTTTTTCAGTGTAATGGAAATTGAAGCAGATTCACATTCACATGTTGATTGATTAGAGTGGAGGGCACGAGACTCCTCCAAAATGCTTTGTGTTTCATTTTATCATGGGTTGCTTCAGCATTTTCATCGTGCGAAGTGATCCCAATGGTGTTATCTCAAGTCCAGTGGGAAAAGCAACGGCTGAAGACCCCGCAGGAACTCCTTAAGGAAGATCGGCTAAGGACGTCACGTCCTGTGACAACGCCGATCCTACCCACATCCTGTGGGCATGAGGAGGCTGAAGCGTTGCCCACGGAAAGCGAGTGCCCTAAACGCAAATTAACAACCATAGTTTACATCGAGGGACTTTTCATGTGGCCTCGATTTTCCATCCGATGTAGCCGGGAAGCTTCGTGCCGACCGGGCCGGGAAGCGTGTTGGCAAGCGCAAGAATATCGGAGAATTCTTCATCTGTCATCCATTTGTATTTTCCCACTACTTCTTTATGGACCAGCGGAATTGATGAAGGACCGCCGCCAAAGCCGAGCATGCCGACTCGGAAAAAAGCGAGTATTAATTGTATGTAATCCGTCATAGGCTTCTGTTCCTTTCCAGAGGGATTCTGAGCTGTTGTTATGTTGAAGGCAGGACTGCCGCTGAATCGGCTTCAGGTCTCCATTGGACCTCGCCAAATCTGCGTCAGCCTTTCTCCTTTTCTCGTCCCCTTCTGTTATCTTACCAAACGGCCACGGTCCCGTCAGTTCGTGTTTCGGATCCACCGGTCAGGACGCCCGTTTCGGGATCGCGCCAGATAATTTGGCCACGGCCGAAGCTGTTCGGTTCGAGCGCGATTTTTACATCATGGCCTTTATCGCTCAGCCCCTGTGCGGTATGGTGCGGGAAGGTGCTCTCCACTTCAACGGTCTTGTCTTTAATCCATTGCCACCGGGGTGCATCGAGTGCGGCCTGGGGATTGAGATGGAAGTCGACGGTATTCATGACCACCTGCAGATGACCCTGAGGCTGCATGAAGCCGCCCATCACGCCGAATGGTCCAACAGGCTGATTATTTTTTGTCAAAAATCCTGGAATGATGGTATGGTATGTTTTTTTGCCAGGTGCAATACAGTTGTCATGATTTTCATCCATGGAGAAATTATGCCCTCTGTTTTGCAAAGCAATGCCAGTCCCTGGGACCACAAGGCCGGAGCCGAATCCCATGTAGTTGCTTTGAATAAAAGAGACCATGTTTCCTTCGCTATCCGCTGTTGCAAGATAGACCGTTCCGCCTTTTGGCGGTTCGCCGGGTTCAGGCTGGCGTGCTTCGGTGCCGATAAGACTGCGGCGTTCCTCTGCATAGCCTTCAGACAGCATTGCCTCGATTGTCTGCGTCATGTGGCTGTGATCTGTGATATATTTTTGCCCATCTGAAAAAGCGAGCTTTAAAGCTTCGATCTGCTTATGGCGGGTTTCCATAGCTTCGCTGTCACTGAATTCATAGCCTTTCAGAACGTTCAGCGCCATCAAGGTGATCAGGCCCTGTCCGTTTGGCGGAATCTCCCATACATCATAGCCACGGTAGTTTACCGAAATCGGCTCCACCCATTCCGGCTGGTAGGCTTCCAGATCTTCCTTGCGGATAAAGCCATCATGCTTTCTTGAGAAGGCGTCGATTTTGTCAGCCAGTTCTCCTTTATAAAAAGCATCTGCTCCGGTTTCCGCGATGGCTCTTAATGTGGCGGCATGATCTTTGGATGCCCACATTTCACCGATTTCCGGCGCCTGGCCTTCAGCCTGCTTGCTTCCAAAGGTATCAAACCAGTGCTTGAACATCGGATGGGTCAGGCGTTCGGTGAACGTACGATAAGCGCGCTTCCAGAACCTGCCGAGAACCGGTGAGATCGGGAAGCCGTTTTCTGCGTAATCAATGGCTGGGGCGAGCACCTCTGAAAGGGGGAGCCTGCCGAATTTCCGCGAGCACTCTGCCCAAGCGGAAGGTGCACCAGGTACCATAACCGGTTCAAAGCCATGCGGCGGCACCGCTTCATACGCCTCTTTCTAGTAAGGCTTCTCTTGAGATCGCTTGTGGGGCAGTACCGCTTGCGTTTAATCCGTGCAGCTTTCCTTTTGTCCAAATCAGCGCAAAGGCGTCGCCGCCGATGCCGTTTGAGGTGGGTTCCACGACAGTCAGACATGCAGCCGTTGCAATGGCTGCGTCAATGGCGTTCCCGCCTTTTTTTAAAATATCCAGTCCAGCCTGGGCTGCGAGCGGCTGCGATGTCGCTACCATGCCGCGTCTTCCGATCACCGGCAGTCTTTTTGAAGGGTACGGATTTGTGTTTGCATCAAAATTAAGCAAGGTCTTCTCTCCTTTTCTCTGTCTCGTTTTATATAGAAGGTTTTCCTAAACGAAGTGGCAAGCCGCAAAATGTCCCTCATCCACCTGACGCCATTCCGGCCGCTCTTGACTGCACTTCTCTTCAGCAATCGGACAGCGTGTATGGAACGGACAGCCTGCTGGCGGGTCTGTCGGGCTTGGAATGTCGCCGGTCAGTTGGATTCTCTCGCGCTTATGATTGACGACAGGGCGGGGAATAGCTGACAGCAAAGCTTTTGTATACGGATGTCTTGGGTTCTTATACAGCTTTTCTACGGGTGCGAGCTCGGCCATATGCCCAAGATACATCACGAGGACCCGGTTGCTGATATACTTTACCACCCCGAGATCATGGGAGATAAAAAGATAGGTTAGCTGATAATCCGCCTGCAGCTTCTTTAATAGTTTCAGGACCTGCGCCTGAACAGAAACATCGAGGGCGGAGACCGCTTCATCGCAGACAATGAACGATGGGTTGAGCGCCAGGGCACGGGCAATGCCGATTCTCTGCCGCTGCCCGCCGCTGAATTCATGCGGATAGCGGTTGTAGTGGCTTTCATTCAGTCCGACCACTTCCAGTAATTCTAGTACTTTCGTTTTACGTTCCTTCGCTTTTAACGACGTATGAATAATAAACGCTTCTTCAATGGCTGGACCGATCTTTTGCCGTGGATTAAGAGAGGCAAAAGGATCCTGAAAAATCATCTGCATTTCTTTTTTAAAAGGCTTCAAGCGGTTTCGGCTGTAGCCTGTAATATCGTTTCCTTTATAGACCAGTTTACCATTTGTGAGCGTCTCGAGGCCAAGGATGGTGCGGCCGAGTGTCGACTTGCCGCAGCCTGATTCGCCGACGACCCCGACCGTCTCGCCTTCATAGATATCAAGGGAAACGCCGTTGACCGCTTTGACACTTTCTTTTCTCCGGCTGAAAAGACCGCTTTTAATAGGATAATATTTTTCAATATCACGAAGTTGATAGAGCATCTTGTCTGCCATCGGCCTGTTCCTCCTTCAGCCAGCATTTCACTTGATGGTTCCCTGGATCGGTGTATGTTTTCGGGTCTTTCTGCCTGCAGATATCCATTGCAAAAGGACAGCGCGGGTGGAAACGGCAGCCGGAGATCTGTTCGTCCAGACCCGGGAGTGTGCCCGGGATCGCCTGCAGCTCTTCGTCCATGGTGTCCACATTCGGAACCGAAGCGAGCAGCCCCTGGGTATAAGGATGCTGAGGATGGTTGAAAATCGCTTCGAGATCGCCTTGCTCCACAATGCTTCCCGGCATACATGACGATGACTCGGTCGGCGACTTCTGCCACAACCCCCATATCATGCGTAATCATCACAACGCTCGTATCCACTTTATTTTTTAAATCCGCAATCAGGTCCAAAATCTGTGCCTGAATGGTGACGTCGAGGGCCGTCGTCGGTTCGTCAGCGATCAGCAGCCGCGGATGGCAGGCAAGCGCCATCGCAATCATGACCCGCTGCCGCATTCCCCCGCTCAGTTCATGCGGGTATTGCTTCATCCGCTTTTCAGGAAGCGGCATACCGACCTGCCTCAGCAGTTCAATGCCCGCCTGATGGGCCTCTTTTTTGCTCATATTCCGGTGGATTCTAAGCGGCTCTCTGAGCTGAAACCCGATCGTAAACACCGGATTCAGAGCCGTCATCGGTTCCTGAAAGATCATTGAAATGTCATTCCCGCGGATCCGTCTCATCGCGTCTTTCTTCAGCTTCGTCAGATCCTGATCATTGAATTGAATGTGTCCGGTATCAATACTCCCGTTGTTAGGCAGAAGGCCGATCATCGAGAGGGCTGTGATGCTTTTGCCGCATCCAGATTCCCCGACGATACAGACCGTCTCGCCTTTATTTCACAGAAAAGGATATGCCATGAACGGCCGGGAGAAATCCCCCAGCCGTCTTGAATTTTATCGTTAAGTCCTGTACATCCAGAATGGTGTCCGCCATGATCTCCCTACTCTCTATGGACAGAATATAAGGACCATTGTCCTGTTGGGTCAATTTGCAGGCCTTTGACGGATTTGTCGACAGCGCCTGTCACGACCCCATGATCCATCACAATCCATGGTGCGTCATTAATGGCAAGCTTATTTGCTTTATCAAGATACATCTTGCGTTTGTCTTGATCCACTGTATTTCTTGACTGTTCAACGAGCTTATCGAACTCAGGATTTGAATAAAACGTGACGTTCGAAGAGCCGGCGTTATCACTGTGAAGATTCGGATACAGAAGCTCACTGCCGTCACCTGTGCTGTTTGACCAGCCAAGGAACGTGATATCATATTTGCCCTGCTTCACAACATCAAGATACGTGCCCCATTCCATCGTTTGAATTTGCGGATCGAGTCCTGCTTTTTTCAGCTGGTCCTGAACGATCTCGCCCATTTTCATATAAGCGGGTGTGTTCGCAACAAGCATTTTAATTTTTTGGCCCTTCCAGCCGTTCTTATCAATCAGCTGTTTCGCTTTATCGAGATTATAGTTATAGCCTTCTTTTTCAGCTGACTTCGTATAGCCGGTGACTTTCGGTCCAATGATACTGTTGGACTGAACACCAAGCCCGTTAAGCTGGTTGACGTAGGCTTTTCTGTCCATTGCATAAGCAACCGCTTTTCTAAAATCAAGATTATCCATCGGCTTTTTCTTCATGTTAAAACCAAGATACGAGACAGGGGTTCCAGGGGCTTTGATGGTGTTCACATTATTTAACTTCTTGACGCGATCCCAGTTCTCAGCAGGGATGCCATCAATAAATTGTACCTGGCCTGTCTGAAGCATTGAGATTTCCGTATTCACATCAGGAACCACTTTAAAGGTGACTTTATCAAGCTTCGGTTCGCCCTTCCAGTAGTCTTTATTTTTTACCAACGTGACGTGATCGCCTGAAACATAATCTTTCAGTTTAAAAGGGCCTGTTCCGACCGGCTGCTTCATTAGATCCTGCTTTTTGTCTGCTGTCGGGCTGACAATGGAGGCATTCGTATGGGCGAGCGCAGCAAGGAAGGGTCCGTAAGGCTTTTTCGTCGTGATAACCACAGTGTTGTCATCTTTTACCTTGATATCTTTAATCGGCTCGAGCAAGGACGCCCTTGGTGCCGCCGTCTTTGGGTCACGGATTTTGTCGAACGTATACTTGACGGCCTGTGCATTAAAAGGGGTGCCGTCCGTGAACTTGACGTTTTTTCTCAAATGAATGACCCATGTCGTGTCGTTCGGTGTATCGTAGGAAGTTGCAAGATTAGGCTTGATTTCCATCGTCTTCGGATCTTTGATAAACAGTGTTTCATAGATCTGGTTAATAATGTTCGCAGAGACTGAATCATTCGTCATGATCGGCGATAAGCCAACCGGTTTCGTTGTGCTCGCATACGTGAGTTCCTGCGGTGGATTCTTTCCGCCGCTGCCGGAAGCGCTAGAAGCTCCTGAACCACCGCTGCTGCAGCCCGCAAGCAAGCCGCCTAATACAAGAAAAACGCCGACAAAGAATATGGATAGCTTTTTCATTCTTCAACCCCCTAAGTTATTGGTCAATATTCATATTTGGATCCAGTGCGTCCCTCAATGCATCACCGACAACATTAAAAGCAAAGACAACCAACATAATCGCTATACCAGGAATAATGACCATGTGCGGCGAGGAGAACATATACTGCTGTCCCGCAGAAATCATCGCCCCCCACTCAGGAGATGGCGGCTGTGCGCCAAGACCAAGGAAGCTCAGTGCCGCTGTTGATAAAATCGCTGTCGCCATGTGCATGGTGGCAAAAACAATAATCGGCGCCATACAGTTAGGCAGCACATGCTTCACCATGATTCGGATATCGCTTGCCCCAAGGGACTTCATCGCGGTGATATACTCCTGTTTTTTCACCGTTAAGACACTGCCTCTGACAATCCGAGCACATGACGGAATCGACCAGATGCTGATCGCCACCACCACATTAACGAGGCTTGTACCAAGGACTGCGATAATTAGCATGGCAAGCAAAATGCCCGGAAAAGCAAACATCAGATCAGACAGTCTCATGATGATTCCGTCGAGCCATTTGTAAAAACCGGCTAATAAGCCAAGAATAATGCCAAAAAACGTTCCAACGATGACCGAAAATAATCCGACGAGCAAGGAGATTCTTGAGCCGTACAAGAGCCGTGCCCAGATGTCCCTGCCGTAGTTGTCCGTCCCAAGCCAGTGCCCGGGTGCCCCTGGTTTTAACTGAGCATCTGCCAGACTTTGTTTGACGGGACTGTAGGGCGTCAGCCAGTTGGCAAAGACAGCGCAAATAATTAATGCGGCAATGATAATCAGTCCGACGATCGCGAGCTTGTTCTTCAGGATTTTTCGGATTGCTTTTCGAAAAGCGGATTTTTCTTTCTTTCTGACGGATACCGCTTCAATCGTTTCATTCACAGCTTGAGTCTGCGGCTGCAAGGCCATTCCCCTTCCTCCTCTCTATTCGTAGTTGATTCGTGGGTCAATAAGGACATAGACAATATCGACGAGCAGATTGACGATAACGAAAATCGCGGCGACCAGAAGCACCGCTCCCTGAACCATTGGAAAGTCCCTTGCTGAGATCGATTCAATCATCAGCCTGCCGACGCCATTGATCGCAAAGACCTGCTCAGTTATGATCGTTCCGCCGAGTAACGCCCCGAAATTCAAGCCAATCACCGTAATAACGGGAATCATTGCATTTCTGAGACAGTGAACCAGGATAACAGTGTTCTCTCTGACGCCTTTCGCACGGGCGGTCCGGATAAAATCAGCCCGGATAATTTCAAGCATCGCTGACCGGCTCATTCTGGCAATCATTGCCGCCGACCCTGTTCCTAGTGTGATGGCTGGCAGCAGTACCTGCTGAAACCCTGCCGGCGTCCAGAAGGGACTTGTTAATCCCGCCAACAGGAAGCCATTGAAGATTGACAGCAAACACAATAATCAGCATGGCCCCAAGCCAGAAGTTAGGAATCGAGATCCCGGCGAGCGAAAAGCCGGTGCTGAACACATCAAGCCAGCTGTTCTGCTTCAGAGCCGAAATGATACCGGCCGGAATGCCGATGATCACCGAGACGATGACACTCGCAACAGCGAGGTCAAGCGTATTCGGAAGCCTGATCATGAGGGCGTGCGCGACAGAAGCCTGCGACTGAAACGAATAGCCAAGATTGCCGTGCAGCAGCCCCTTTAAGTAGTGCCAGTATTGAACGAGCAGCGGCTGGTTTAAGCCCAGCTTCTGCTGGATGGCAGCAATATCTGTCTTTGTGGCGGTCGGTCCGCCGATAATGCTTGCGGGATCCCCCGGCGCAAGATGCATGCTTATAAAAACGATAAAGGAAATACCAATCAGCAAAAATATCATTTGAACCAAACGCTTCGTAATGAGTGAAGCCATGCCAACCCCCCATTTCATCAAAATGAATTAAATTTTAGCCATTCGCCTCCTTTTGTAAATGAAAACGCTTTCTTGGTGTGATTCCGATTTGATCGAAAATAGGTCAAATGTCCTGCATATGTAAGTTTATTTCACTTATTAAATTAACAAGTGGTTAGTTTTTATATTATTCATGATTATATTGCAAATTATCTAAACAATCAATACATTTATCAAAAAAATATGAATACTTCCGCAAATTTATCTTTTCGGTAAAACGAGCGAGACGATGTCTGAGGGACGTGGGAATCCGTTGCGACTGATATTAGCCGAGCTTCCTTAAGGAACCTTGCGGGGGCACTCTTGGATCGCTGATGAGGAGACTGAAAAAGTTCATCGGTGTTCGTCATGGCTGTTGATTTCCGCTCTAGGCGGGCTCGCTTTCCACGGGCACGGCCTCAGCTAACTTTGGAGAGGGAGCTATTTTGTCCTCAAAAGTGGATCTTCGGACGCGTGCTATCGTTGTTATGAGGACATTAAGCACCTTTTTATAAGCACCAAGTGAAAGGGTTTTAACTTTCGATAAATGTTGAAAGACATTTCCCCCGTTTTTGGGGCCGTTTATCCATTACCTTCCAAATGAACGCCCTTTCTCCTCCTTTTTAACCCCGTTTGGTCGTTCATCGACCTTATGAACGCCCTTTCTCCTGCTTTTTAACCCCGTTTGGTCGTTCATCGGCCTTATGAACGCCCTTTTTCCTCCTTTTTGACCCCGTTTGGTCGTTCATCGACCTTATGAACGCCCTTTCTCCATCTTTTTGACCTCGTTTTGTCCTTCATCACCCTTATGAAGGACATTTCACCCTCTTTTTGACCCTGTTTTGTCCTTCATCACCCTTATGTCCACTGGCCTTCATGGCTCTACATGGCAACCTACACTTTTCTTGTTGCCTGCCGCATAACGGGCGGCCGAGATCCCCGCAAATGTTGAACAGAAGCAGAAGCTTGGACCTTCGTCCGTCGGTAAGAGAGCGCAGGTTTTCAAATCGTTCACTCTTTCCAAGATGCCCTCTCACAAAAAAAACCCGTGATGGACATTCCATCACGGGTCATTATAGTTATAGTTTCATGCCGGTTCTGCTTTTGAATCGTCGGAGCAGGATGTGACTTTCTACGCGGGTAATGCCTTCAAGGGCGTAGAGCTCTTCATTGGTGAATTTTTCAAGAGCGTGGAAATCGCTGACGAGGACGTGCATGTGCAATGTGCTTGGGCCGGTCATCTGATAGCAGCTGGCGACAACCGGGTTCTCAACTAGTTTTTCGGCTACTTCAACAAGAGATGCGGGTTCGCAGTCGACCTCAAAAAATGCGGATACCTGCTTGCCAATCATTTCAGAATTAATAACGACACTGAACTTTTCAATAACACCGGCATCCATCATTTGGTTGACCCGTTCACGAACGGACACACGCGATAAGTTAAGATGCTTGCCGATATCGACATAGGACATCCTGCCGTTTTCAGTTAAGCAGGCGAGAATTTTCCGGTCTGTCTCGTCTATTTTCATAAATGACCTCCTTTTGCGGCTGCATGGTCCAGTCAGGCTTCGCTTCCTGCTTCCATTTGACGCATATAATTGACGATGGCTTTATCGATTTTCCCTCTCGGCTGCATGCGTTCCTCGAAGTTTTCCGAGAGATAAAAAGCGGTAAGCGCCTCCTCGTAAGCTTCGTCAACGGTGGCGTCTGAGCTGTCGAGATAGCCGAGACGGAGCAGCTGAACGATTAAATCTTTTTTTACCTTTTCCGTGATCTCAATAATATCTTCGGGCGCAGGCTTGGAAAAATAAAGCTGATGGAGCTGAAAAATGCGGTTCAGTTCTTTAATCGGCTCAGGATGATCGTCGACTCTGAGGTCGATCGCCCGGTCGTTATACCCGCCGTACCCGCCTTTTTCTTTTACCACAAGAAGTGCAGCAGATTGTTTTCCCCGCTTATCGCCGCCCGCTTTTTGTGCTGCCCCTAAGGCTGCAAGAAGACGTTCTGAAAGGGGGCCAGTGGACGATTCAAAGGTTTGACCCAAGGCGTCCACTGTTTCTTTTCCAACCAGAATATTTCCTTGAACGGCATAGCCGGTTCCCGTTCTGCCGCCTGCCCAGTCATAGCATTCACTCCCGGTAAAGGTTGCCGCATGGCCGTTCCGGTCAACGATTCCGACTTGGCGAAGCTCCCTGTCTGGATCCTCTTCAAGCAACGCTTCGAGCACCGTTTCTGCGTCTTTTCCCGCTTCAAGCAAAGCGATGTCCGCGCGGGCCAAAGGAGGTGTTGGCATATGACTGGGTGGCCACAGCCCCTGCTCCTGCTTTTGCAAAAGGAACCACCGCTCCGACACCAAGAAATTTCGATTGGACAGCAATCCCCCACTCCTTGGCCTCAGGGTCATAGCCCACAATCGAATAGGTAGCAACCACGTCGTTTGGCACCTTTATCATAGTTTGTCACCCTTTCCTCTGTCTTATCAGCAATTGGTTGTATTTGAAACCGGTTTCTTATGTAGAATTTAGGATGTTAAATCTAATCTTACAAAAAAACAGAGGGGACGTCCATACAGAATGCTGACGCGATGAGCAAAAGAAAAGAGCCTGATCCCGAAGGACCGGCTCTCTGAAAGCTGATTACGTTTATTTTTTATCCGCAGCAGGAGACATTGCATCATGCTGCTTCGCGTTTTCAGTGTCTGAAGGATTGTTCTTTGTTGAATCGTTCTTTGTAGCATCATTCTTTGCACTGTCATCCGCAACAACATCACTTGTGGCATTTGTGTTCGCCTTAATTTTATCAAGGCTGGACAAATCTTTCGTAAAGTAAGCGACAGGATCAACAGGCATGCTGTCTTTTCTGATTTCAAAGTGCAGATGAACACCGGCATCTTTGTTATAGACGTTTGTGCCTGCTTTACCAAGCAAGTCACCTTGAGCGACAGCCTGTCCTTTTTTCACATCGGTTGATGCAAGACTTTGGTAAACCGTGGTTACACCATCTTTGTGCTGAAGTTCAACAACATAGCCAAGCAGCGCGTCTTTCTTCGCTTTAACAACCTTTCCACTCATAGCAGCTCTTACATCGAAAGCTTTTTTATCTTTCGCCTGCAAGTTGATGCCGGTATTTTGTGAGTAGGAATGATCATAATTTACGAGAGCGGCTGTTTGTTCTTCTGTCGTACCTTTCACATCATAGAACGGCTGGGTCACATCCACAGAATCTTTGTTGCCAATCGGCCATTGGATTACTTCTTGTGAGCCGTTGACTGGCTGTGCATCTTTCCCGCCTTTTTGAAAGGCTACAGGATGATCGTTATTCTTCGTATTCGCTTGATTCGTCGATCCACCATCCATCTGATACCAAAGGACCCCCGACATAATGACAGCGGCTAAACAAAGATAGACTGCAGGATAGAACCATTTTTTCCCCGTCCATTTTCTTAAGCCTTTTGCTTCACCATTCGGATTTTTTTTCTTAAAGTCTGTCATAATTCATCACCTCAAGCATCATTCTGAACAGAATGCGTGAGATGTATACCTGTTTTTATGGAAAAAAGAACCACAACTTTTCGACAAATTTCATGAATAAAAAATGAAAGACTACTTTTTCATAGCCATTAAGTGGCTGAAATCTTTATTCTGCCAAGTGGTGATCGTCGTTCCTTGGTAGTAATAATGCAGAATATCTTTGTAGGACTTTCCTTTTTGCGCCAGTGCATTCGCCCCGTACTGGCTCATGCCGACACCGTGTCCAAAGCCCTTCGTTTCAATATGAAGCGCCGTCCCTTTTTCGGTTATGGTGAAATCGGTGGAACGCAGTCCAAGTTTTTCTCTAACCTGCCGCCCGGTAAAAGTATGCCCACCAAGTTGATACTGGCTGACTCGATGCCCAGCTGTGTAGGATAATACTTTGCCAACCTGCCCGTTTGTTGAAGGAATCTGCACGCCAAGCAGCGCCTCCGCTTTCTTAACCGGCAACGTCACATCATCCAGATATTTCGGCGATTGCTCATCCCATGGACTTGGGACACTTTTTAAATAGGGAATCGGATTCACCCAATAGTCCTCGGCATTTTCAGTATAACCATTGCTCGTTGAAAAAAATGATGGGGTAATCAGCTGCCCTTTATACGTAATAACTTGTCCCTTTGTTGACGTCACAGCCTTTGCCACTTTATCGTACTTTTTCTGAAAATCCTTGCCCCACTGCTTCTTCAGCTCTGCTTTATTTTTGTAAACCTGGTTGGCAGTCGTATCGGTAACCTCGGCATTACCTGGAAGCGAAGCCGGTTTTGCAGCCATCATTTCTCTCAGAATGTAGGTACGGGCGGCAAGTGCTTGAGCCCTTAAGGCATCAAGATTAAAATCAGCCGGCATTTCTGAAGCAACAACACCAATAATGTACGATTCCAGCGGCACACTCTCCGTCTTGTGACTCCCGCTCCTGTACACAGCGATCGATGGCTGTTACTTTCCTTAGCAGCTTTGGCCGTAGATGTGTCCGTCAGCGTCAAACCCTGTGTGTGGTGCCCTGCACCCGAGAAGATCATGACAATCATCGCCGGCAGCAAAAAAAAGGCCGTAAAAATAATCAAAATTATAATTAAAAGACGCTTCATGCCTATCCTCCCCTCAGCATAACGATCCTAGACTAAATCTATGCTGAAAAAGGTGAAAATAGACGCGAGCTTTAACGGGAGGACGACTGCATGTCTGTGGAACGGCCGTGGGTAACGTTTGAAAAAATTGAGCAGGGGGGATTTATAGCCAAACCGCTTTTTTTGTGGTTCTGGGCTTCTTCCAGCTTATTTTTTTGATGAAAACTGAAAACGGCGCTCAGATGCCTCTTTTGCCTGTGTGGGAACGATCCCATCCTGTTATTTTCATACACGTATAAGCGGAATGTGCCGATTCACACTTCTATTAGCCGAATTCGCACTTCTATTAGCCAACCGGTTATAAGACAAAAAAAGACCGAATCCTAATTGGATTCGGCCTTCTATAATTAGATTAGATATTGGTTTCTTCTGCTGCGGCAACTTCTTTTTCTGCTTCACTGGCGACTTCGACGCGCTCGATGTCGGCGCCAAGTGCGCTCAGTTTGCCATGGAAATTAACATAGCCGCGGTCAATGTGCTTCAATTCGTTCACACGGGTCACGCCTTCAGAAACAAGGCCAGCAATGACAAGTGCTGCTCCAGCGCGGAGATCTGTTGAGGAAACTTCTGCTCCCTGCAGTGATCCCGGTCCGGTAATGATTGCGGAACGTCCTTCTATTTTAATATCTGCATTCATGCGGCGAAATTCTTCGACGTGCATGAAACGGTTTTCAAAGACTGTTTCAGTAATGACCGATGTGCCCTCAGCCTTTAACAGCAAGGCCATCATTTGTGATTGCATATCTGTCGGAAATCCCGGATGAGGCATTGTTTTAATGTCAGCTGCCTTCAAACGGTCTGGACCGATTACTCGGACACCATCTAATTCATTCTCAATGATGACGCCCATTTCTTCAAGCTTTGCAATGATCGGACGAAGATCAGATGCCTTTGCATTTTCGAGAAGAACATTTCCGCCTGTGATCGCAGCTGCAACCATAAACGTTCCTGCCTCAATGCGGTCTGGTAAAATTTCGTGCTCTCCGCCATGAAGACGTTCAACACCTTCGATACGGATCGTTCCAGTAGAAGCACCTTCTACTTTCGCGCCCATTGCATTCAAATATTTTGCCAGGTCTTCAATTTCAGGCTCACGTGCTGCATTTTCAATCAATGTAATCCCGTCAGCCAGTACAGCAGCCATCATGATGTTCTCTGTGGCTCCGACACTTGGGAAGTCGAGATAAATATTTGCGCCCTTTAGCTTGCCGTTTACGGATGCTTCAATAAATCCGTTTCCGATTGTGACCTGTGCACCCATGGCTTCAAAGCCTTTAAGATGCTGATCAATCGGACGAGAGCCGATCGCACAGCCGCCTGGAAGGGCGATACGCGAATGGCCTACCCGGGCCAAAAGAGGTCCCATAACAAGAAAAGAGGCCCGCATTTTTCTTACATACTCGAATGGTGCTTCTACCGATAATGGTTTTTCAGAGTTAACCGAAATCACATTATTTTCATATGACACGTCCGCATTTAAATGACGCAATACCTCGTTAATGGTATACACATCTGCCAATGGCGGTACGTTATAAATCGTACTGGTTCCTTTATCTGCAAGCAGTGCTGCAGCAATTACGGGAAGAACCGCATTCTTTGCGCCTTCTACTTTTACAGTTCCTGATAGGCGCTTCCCGCCACGAACAATGATATTTTCCAACGTTTTCCCCTCCGCGTACAATGTTGTCTGTCCTTTATGACTGGTCTCCTGGGGAGATCCAATCGTTTTTTATAAGTTATCATTCAGCCAGGTTCCATGGATTTCAGTTAAGTACTTTGTTTATTCTGCAGACATTTTGCCGTACACAACTGTTACTGATCGTCAGATATTCCACGGCAACGATCGTTTATTAACATTGTGGGTATGATTGCAAAAGCAGTGATCGCTAGTATGCCGTCGTAATAATTGGACTTCCCAGTATCAGTGTGGCCGAATCCCCAGTCTGCCTCATTGCCACTTGTACATTCATGAGTTTATGTCCTGTTGTCAAATTGTCCTTCCAGTAGTTAGTATATGCAGAAATCGATACAAACGTTTTTTCCGATACTTCCTCTACTGGCTGGGCATGTAACGTATGCAAAATCCCATTTACTGATTTTGATAAACCATTGTTCATTGTAGCACCTTCGTGAGCTTTAACACAAGTGTAAAAAGTCATCTGATGATGCTGAATTTTTGACAAATTTGTTGCAGTTTGTCGCTTTACTGTTTCCGCAATCTTTTCATCCCAATTTGTACCTGCAATCTCATATACTAGATACGATTGAAAATGGCCTTTATGGGGGTAGGCGAAAAGGCTCACGCTTCCTTTTACCCCATTTTTTGGATCAATAAAAGTTCCTGTAAACGTATAATAGCCGGACACCTCGGAAATCTTATTCCAGTGAAAAGATGATAAGTCCCTTTTTATTTTGTTGACCTTTTTTTGAAAGACCTGAATATCTTTAATGTCTGAACTTTTTTCCCTTGTGAATATTTGCCAAGAATCAGCTTGAATGTTTTTTTGTTGCAGAACCGATTCGAATCGTTCAATTTTAGTCAAAGATGACTCAATCGATCCTGTGTTTTCAGGTCTCGCAAAAGAAACTGTATCGGCCGATAAAAAGTTAAGACTGACAATAGTGACGACTAAACCAATCAAACCCAACCGCTTCATTTCCGTTCCCCCTCTGTTAATAACAGTTTTTCCAGAGTGAGGAGGAACATACCTTTACTTCTTCAGCATTATCTATCAATTTTTGACAAAATAAAGTTGAATAAAGAAACGACGGGTTATTGGTTATAAATTTCCGGCAAATTTAAAGACCAGGTGACATAATCAATGAAAAATTTTGCGACAAGATAACTGATGGAAATGGCAATGAAAATCATCAGCACCTTGGTTCTGGCGCTCTTTGGATGGCGCAGAAAAGCTTCCCACTTGATGCTCTGCATCGCCCACCATGTAACGATAAGCGTGACCAGATGTATTGTTAAATCGGTTGCTGCCTGGAAACCAAAATTCGTCATATTTTATAACCGCCTTTCATTTTTATTCCCTCAATAGTTAAATATAAACATGATAATGGTCCTTCTGATTTTTGAATACTATTTTATATCCGTCCTTTGACACCGTTGTCCTTAGTTTACCCATCATAACAGGTTTTTTTCTGATTAAAAATTGTTCTCGTAACCTTTCTGTTGTTTCACTATATTAAATAAGAAGAAAATTGCTCGTTTCCACAAGACTTGAAATAAGTCGCCCGGGTATAAATGTGGTTGTTGATTTCCGCTCTAGGCTGCTCGCTTTCCACGGGCACGGCCTCAGCTAACTTTGGCATGGTTTCTTTGAGCGCCAAAGTAGATCTTCGGACGCGTGCTGTTCCCGTTGGAGTCTCGCGCCCTTCGCTTCAATCAACGTCTTGGGAGGGCTTTTAAAAGTTAATTATAGCTTAATGTTCAGTAGCAGAGGAGCAGGTGGCGTCTCAAATTTTCCTGGCTGCACAGCCGAGTGAACGTGGAAAATCTCTAAATAAACATTTTCAGTGGCCACACGCTAATCCTGCTGGACCTGACATAACATCTTTGGAACCACCTCGAACGATGAAATTGCAAAGCATTTTCGAGGTGTCTCGGGTAAGGGAATCCGATCGCTTGCGGCGGACGACAGCAAGGATATTTCACTTGTTTTTCCTTATATCCATTATTTGCCTAACGAAGGGCCATTCTACCGCTTTTTGGTTTTGTTATCCATTATATTCCAAATGAACGCCCTTTTCTCCGATTTTTGACCCCGTTTGGTCGTTCATCGCCCTTATGAACGCCCTTTCTCCTGGTTTTTGACCCCGTTTGGTCGTTCATCGCCCTTATGAACGCCCTTTCTCCTGTTTTTGACCCCGTTTGGTCGTTCATCGCCCTTATGAACGCCCTTTCTCCTGCTTTTTGACCCCGTTTGGTCGTTCATCGCCCTTATGAACGCCCTTTCTCCTCCTTTTCAACCCCGTTTTGTCCTTCATCACCATTAGGGGGCCTCGGTCGAGCTAACGAAAAGTTCTGTATAAGATTTAAAAATGGAAATACATGAGGTTCTCTTGTCAGCAAGACATTTAAAAAGTCTAATATTTGAAATTAAGGAAGCCACTTCGATTCCTTAATATCTTGTGAGAGAGCTAGCCGAATCAGTTTGGCGTAAGAACGTCATGGAGCCACTAAGATTGCCAAAAAATCGAAAAGGCTTTGCCAATAAAGGCAGAGCTGCCGGGAAGTGAGGTACTCCTCGAAAATACTTCATGCTTATTGAAAGCCAAAAATACGAGACTCCTCGAAAATACGCAGACTCTTAGCTGAAAGCTAGAAATACCTGAGACTCCTGCGGAAACAGCACGCGTCCGAAGATCCACTTTGGCGCAAAAGAAATCACGCCAAAGTTAGCTGAGGCCGTGCCCGCGGAAAGCAAGGGTATTTCTGCTTTCATGTATGGCGAACGCATTTTCATCGTGCGGTGAAGATCCACTTTGGCGCACAAAGAAACCATGCCAAAGTTAGCTGAGGCCGTGCCCGTGGAAAGCGAGCATCCTGGAGCGAAACCAACCACCGGTCCTATTCGATCCCACTTGAATGGTTGGCTTTTCTATCAGTTAAAAAAGCAAAAAAAGAGACCGCGCAAGATTTCTTGCATCGGTCTCTTCCTTTTTTTATATCTGGATGTTAAATTCTTGCTGCTGTATCCAGACGGTTTTCGGCGCGTTTCAATTCAAGCATTGCTTCATCATGTTCTCTCGTACCTTCTTTAAGCTGGCTGAGACGGGCTTCCGCTTCTTGCTTAGCTTTTTCGGCACGGGCGACATCGATATCTTCCTGAAGCTCCGCTGCTTCTGCCAGGATCGTGACGTGATCCGGGCGGACTTCTATGAAACCGCCGCTGACTGCGACGTAGTCCGTTTCACCGTAATTTTTCAGACGAACAGCACTGATTTCCAGAGGTGCAACGAGCGGCATATGCTGCGGTAAAATACCAAGTTCACCGCTTGTCGCCCTTACAGAAACCATATGCACTTCACCGGCAAAAATCTTTCCATCCGGTGTAACGATATCTGTATGGATCATATTCATTGTGCAAGCCCTCCTTGGGTCAATGCATCACGCCTCAAGCCCTAAGTCTTTAAGCGCTTATTCTCAGAGAGATAAATTTTTATAAAGATCTAACGGTTGTTATTCCATTTCCTTCGCTTTTTCAACGGCTTCTTCAATTGGGCCAACCATGCGGAAAGCATCCTCAGGAAGATCGTCATGCTTGCCTTCAAGAATCTCTTTGAAGCTGCGTACAGTATCCTTCACTGGAACGTATACGCCTGCTTGTCCAGTAAACTGTTCAGCAACGTGCATGTTCTGTGAAAGGAAGAATTGTACACGGCGCGCGCGCTGCACGATAACTTTATCTTCATCAGAGAGCTCATCCATACCAAGAATGGCGATGATGTCTTGAAGTTCTTTATAACGCTGCAGTGTTTCCTGAACTTGGCGAGCAACATTATAATGCTCTTCACCAACGATTTCAGGTGCAAGAGCACGTGACGTCGATGCCAATGGATCAACTGCAGGGAAAATTCCGATTTGTGTTAAACGGCGTTCAAGGTTCGTTGTGGCATCCAAGTGGGCAAACGTTGTTGCCGGAGCCGGGTCAGTATAGTCATCGGCAGGTACATAGACCGCTTGAATTGACGTAACAGAACCTTTTTTCGTTGATGTAATACGTTCTTGAAGCTGACCCATTTCAGTTGCAAGAGTCGGCTGATAACCAACTGCTGATGGCATACGGCCAAGCAGAGCGGAAACTTCAGAACCGGCTTGCGTGAAACGGAAAATGTTATCGATGAAAAGAAGCACGTCTTGGCCTTCTACATCACGGAAATACTCAGCCATTGTCAGGCCTGATAAAGCAACACGCATACGGGCACCAGGCGGCTCGTTCATTTGACCGAATACCATGGCTGTTTTAGCAATAACGCCTGAATCGCTCATTTCATGATAAAGGTCGTTACCTTCACGTGTCCGTTCACCAACACCAGCAAAAACGGAAATACCGCCGTGTTCTTGCGCGATGTTGTTGATTAATTCTTGAATCAGTACTGTTTTACCTACACCGGCACCACCGAAAAGACCGATTTTTCCGCCTTTTACATATGGTGCAAGCAAGTCAACAACCTTGATTCCTGTCTCCAGGATTTCAGTCTTTGTTGTCAGCTCTTCAAATGAAGGCGCTTCACGGTGAATAGAGTCACGGCGTGCTTCAGCCGGAATATCTTCTCTTAAGTCGATTGCTTCTCCAAGGACATTAAAGACACGTCCTAAAGTTGCTTCACCGACAGGAACTGAAATTGGCGCACCTGTATCAGTGACTTCTGATCCGCGGACAACGCCGTCTGTGGAAGACATTGCAATCGTACGGACAGTATCATTACCAAGGTGAAGTGCCACTTCAAGTGTTAATTTAATATCTGATTCGTCAGCATGAGCTGCTTTAATATCAATTGTTACAGCATTGTTCAGTTCAGGCAGATGGCCGCGTTCAAACTTGACGTCTACAACCGGTCCCATGACCTGAGTGATATAACCCTTGTTCATGACGTTACCTCCTATCGTTTCTAACTTCAAAACCTATTCAAGCGCCGCGACGCCGCCGACAATCTCACTGATTTCCTGTGTGATTGCTGCTTGACGGGCACGGTTATAAGACAAGGTCAGATCGTCAATAATATCGCTCGCATTGTCTGTCGAGCTCTTCATCGCTGTCATACGGGCAGCGTGCTCTGCAGCATTTGCATCAAGCAGTGCCCCGTAAATCAATCCTTCTGCATAGAGAGGAAGCAGGCGCTCTAGAACCTCACGTGCATCCGGCTCATATTCGTAAGTGAGCTTCGGTGCTTCTTCAGCCACCTCTTCGGCAAGTGGAAGAAGTTTCACGTCCATCAGGTCTTGAGAGATCGCACTGACAAAATGATTATAAATAAGATATAGTTCATCGATGTGTTCATCTGCAAAAAGATCGACAGCCTGTTTGGCTAAATCTTTGACGTCTTCATATGTTGGCTGATCAGGAAGACCTGTCGCTTCCCCGGCAACCGGCATCTTTCTGCTGGTAAAATGCTTTAATCCCTACTTTACCGACAACAACGATTGAGTAGTCGTCCTTAGAGCTGTGCCGTTCGCTGATCTTTTCATTAACGTGCTTAAGAACACTGTTGTTATAAGCACCAGCCAGTCCGCGGTCTGCAGTAATAACAAGATAGCCTGTTTTCTTTACCGGACGCGATTCGAGCATTGGATGTCTGACAGAGCCGCGGTTTCCTGCAGCAATGGCAGTCACGATGCGGTGCAGCTTATCCGTATATTCTGTATAAGCTTGAGCTTTTTCCTGAGCGCGGTTCAGCTTAGCCGCCGATACCATTTCCATGGCTTTTGTGATCTGGCGGGTTTTCTGTGTCGAAGTGATCCGCGACTTTATATCACGCATTGAGGGCATGTCGATTCACCACCTTTTCGCTTAACGAAATTAAGCATACTTAAACGTGTCAAAAGAAAGTTTGACTTTAACGCATTAAATGTTTGAAGCTACAAATGATTTCTTAAAGGACTCAATGGCTTCTTTCATGGCATCGTCTTTCGGAAGAACTTTCTTCTCACGGATCACCTGATAAAGCTCACTGTGATTCTGTTCAACGTAGGCCAGTAATTCTTTTTCGAATCGGCGGACGTCCTCAATTAATACATCATCCATAAAGCCTCTTGTTAATGTGTAAAGAGCCATAACCTGCTTTTCAACCGGATAAGGGTTGTGAAGGTCCTGTTTCAGGATTTCAACAGTACGCTGTCCACGGCTAAGTTTTGCCTGAGTCGATTTGTCCAGATCAGAGCCGAATGCTGAGAAAGCTTCCAGTTCGCGATAAGATGCAAGAGCAAGTCTTAGTGAACCGGCAACCTTACTCATCGCTTTAATCTGAGCGGAACCGCCGACACGGGAAACCGAGCTTCCTGCGTTAACTGCTGGCCGAACACCTGAGAAGAACAGGTCAGATTCAAGGAAGATCTGGCCATCTGTGATGGAAATAACGTTTGTTGGAATATAAGCCGAAATATCGCCGGCTTTCGTTTCGATAATAGGAAGCGCAGTCAGTGAACCGCCGCCTTTTGCATCGCTTAGTTTCGCTGCACGCTCAAGAAGTCTTGAATGCAGGTAGAAAACGTCTCCGGGATAAGCTTCACGACCTGGAGGACGACGAAGCAGCAAGGAAAGTTCACGATAAGCTGCCGCCTGCTTTGATAAATCATCATAAACAGCGAGCACGTGGCCGCCGTTATACATAAATTCTTCACCCATTGCGACACCTGTGTATGGTGCAAGGTAAAGAAGCGGAGCGGGATCTGATGCACCAGCAACAACGACGATCGTCCGGTCAAGAACACCGTATTCACGAAGTGTCTCAACAACACCTGCAACCGTTGATTCCTTTTGTCCGATGGCAACATAAATGCTGATAACGCCTTCGTCTTTTTGGTTAATGATGGTGTCAATTGCGAATGCCGTTTTACCTGTTTGACGGTCACCGATGATAAGTTCACGCTGTCCGCGGCCGATCGGGATCATGGAGTCAACAGCTTTAATCCCTGTTTGAAGCGGCTCATGAACCGATTTACGATCCATAACACCTGGTGCATGACCTTCAATTGGACGAGTTTTCGTGGTACTAATTGGACCTTTGCCGTCAATCGGCTGGCCAAGAGGGTTTACCACGCGTCCAAGAAGCTCTTCACCTACAGGAACTTCCATGATGCGTCCTGTACGTTTTACTGCATCACCTTCGTGAATGTCTGTGTAAGGACCAAGAATGATGATACCGACATTATTTTCTTCAAGGTTCTGGGCAAGACCCATCACGCCGTTGCTGAATTCAACAAGTTCTCCGGCCATGACACTGTCTAAACCGTGAACACGGGCAATACCGTCACCTACTTGAATAACGCTGCCAATTTCGCTTACCTGTAACCACTGACTCATAATTTTCAATTTGCTGTTTAATTAACGAGCTAATTTCTTCAGCTTTAATGCTCACGTTATGTTCACTCCTAATTTCCGACTTTTAACTCCTGCTCGAAACGCTGCAGTTTACCGGCAACCGTTCCGTCAAACAGACGATTTCCAACACGTACCAGAAGACCGCCAATAACATCAGGATCAACCTTTGTGTGGATACGCAATTTTTTATGAAAAGCCTGGCTTAGCTTCTGTTTTAATTCTGCTGTTTCTTCATCATCCAATGGCTGTGCAGTGGTCACCGTCATTTCTACGACGCCTCTTTCTGCATTAGCCATCGCAATATATTCCGTTTTTAAATCCGAAATGATATTTTCACGCTGTTTATCTACCAAAAGCTTGATAAGGTTCAATACGTCCTTATTAAGGTCGTTTTTAAACACTTGATCAATAAGCGCTTTTTTGTTTTCAGGAGCTATTTGCGGATGGAGAAAGACTCTACGCAATTCATCGTGCGCTTCAATCGTTTCTGTTACAAGAACCAGCTGTTCTTCAAACGCATCAACTGTCTGATGTTCCATCGCTATATCAAGGAGAGCCTTAGCATAGCGTTTCGCTACGATTTCACTCATAGACGATCCCCTACCTGCTGTAAGAACTGATTGATTTCTTTTTCATGAGATTTCGCGTCCACTTCTTTTTCCAGAACTTTCGTTGCAAGCAGAACAGAAAGGTGAGCGACTTCATCACGTAATGCAGCAACCGCTTTGTCTCTTTCAAGACTGATTTCTGCGCGTGCATCTTCAATCAGACGATCCGCGCGTTCTTTTGAGAGACTGATAATTTCCTGTGCCTCGCCTTCAGACTGTTTCTTCGCACGTTCAATGATCTCCTGCGCTTCTTGGCGCACATTATTTAGTTCTGCTTTCTGCTGTTCCAAAAGCTGTGCAGCTTCTTGACGGTTTGCTTCAGCAGTTGTGATTTCGTTTTCGATGTGGTCCTGACGCTTTCGCATGACATCCAGCATCGGGCGCATGCCCATTTTCCCCACAATGAGGATTAATATAATAACAACAATTAGTTGAAATAGTATCGTACCAAAATGAAATTCCAGCACTCTTATGCCACTCCCTTCAATATCCAGAGATCAAAATCTGTGCCCGACGTAAAAGAAAGCGGGGGTAAGTTCTACCCCAGCTATGTACCAACTTATATGATGCCGAATAGCACAAGGATACCGAAAGCAATAGAAATGATCGGCAATGCCTCAACAAGACCAAGTGCAATCATTGCTTGTCCAAAAAGCTTACCTTGAGCTTCTGGTTGACGAGCAATTCCTTCCAAATAACGACTGAACAAAATACCATTACCAATACCTGCCGCAAGGGCGCCAAACGCGATCATAATACCACCAGCTAAAAGTGCAAAAGACATATTAAAATTCCTCCCTATTATTTACTAAATTAATGTTCATCTGATACTTTTTGAGAAATATATACCATGGCTAAAACAGTGAAAATGTAAGCCTGGATCACACCAACAAAGATTGAAAAACCGATCCAAAGAAACATTGGTACGGCAGTGAAGTAAAACGCGCCATCCCGCAGGATAAGAATCAAAACTTCACCTGCAAAAATATTGGCCCAGAGCCGGGCAGCGTGTGTTGTCGGCTTCGCAAATTCATCAATTACATGAAGCGGGAACATCCAGGCATATGGCTGGAAGTAATGAGCAACGTACTTCTTCGGGCTTTTGAAAAGACCTGCAAAGTGTGCGTAAATCGTGATAGCAAAAGCCATTGCTACTGTAACGTTAATGTCAGAAGTCGGTGATTTAAACCAGCTGACTTCACCATCTACAGCCCCTAATGCTTTCTGTGTAATCCCAAGTCCCGGAATTGCACCGTGAGCCTGAGCATTAACCATGACGATAACACCGAGTAAGTTTGCGAATAAAACAAAAAGGAAAATGGTAACGGCAAAGCTTAAATACTTTTCCGCTTTCCTGCTTTCAAGCATCATATTTGTGACCCCGCGAATGAATTCTATAACCATTTCCATCACATTCTGGGCGCCGCGCGGTCTCATTTTCTTTCCACGCGTCAGCATGAACACAAATAGGATAACAAGCAGTGCTGTGATAAGAGTCCCTATCATCACTGTCACATCAAACGTCATTCCTAGGAATCTAAGTTTTGGAGTTATCTCCAAGAATATCCCTCCCTTCGTGGCGTGATCTAGTTTCCTTTATATAGTAGAAACTCGGGACAACCACCAACAGGATGTAGCCATACGGCAATGACAATACCAGAGATCTGTAATCGATCCAGGCCGGGAATCGGTAAGCTAAAAGAATGCCAAATCCCACCATTGCAATTCTGGTCAACGTATTAATTCCCACGAGTTTCTTAGATCCTGCTAGTACTTGTTTACCGGCCAGCCTGGCACGCAATGCCAAATGAAAAATATTGTAGAGACTTATGAGTCCACCGAGAATTGCGCCGGCAATCAAGGATTTAACAGGTGTTGAAAACCACAAAATAATCAAAATCAAGAAGATAATGCTCGAAATAATAACAATCATGCGGTAAGACCGTGCCATTTCAGTTTTCATCCGGCTCAGTCCTTTATAAAGGATTTCAGAGTTAAGAATGCACTTAATATGCCAATGATTATTCCGCCAATCACTCCGACAGCAATCCAAAGTGGTGCTGTTCCAAATGCGGCATCAAGTTTCTTGCCTATCCATGTTCCTCCAAAAATGAAGATCAGTATCTCAAAACCAAGTGTTCCAGCTAGTCCTACCATACGCAAAGGATCATTTGAATTTTTCTTCAAAGGATACCCCTTTCCTTTTACAGAGCATAAAATTAGTTTCTCCTCTTCCAAGGTAAAAGTGTGGTGAATCATGATGTGTGTTGCATAGCGGATGTAACTGAATAATTTCGCGTCTCAAGACGCAATACTGGATTGGGAACTTAACACAAGAGGCAAAGAGCAATGGATATGAACTCTGATGGAAGGTGTCCCATCAAAAGTATCACATTAGTAGGAGACTGGCTATGTACGAAGCGGCAATCCAGGAAATTAAACTTCCTGACCCTCTGCTTCACTTACCGCCTGTCAAAACCTGCAGCATCCTGAACTTGAAGAACCGGGTGTAAAATTGTCGAAGTTTTGACGTCAAAAATCTTTTATAATTATTGACAGTTCAAGCTTTAAATATAGCTTAACCCTCATATATCTTAACGAAAGCGCTATCTTGTTGTCAATATAATTGAAAACATCCTCGCAAAAAATTTGACGTTCATTACCGATATTGTCACATTTCGTTTTTTTTGAATCTCTGTTCAGTTTTATTATATTGGAATGTCCTATTTCTGCATCCGCATAATGTGTCCATTCCGTTAACATTTTGAAAGAAAAGCGGAGTCACACATGCTTAGCCCCGATGCGTGGTGGAAATTCTCTGAGGAGGGCGCTTTTTGCTCACCGGAAGAGAATTGAAGCACGCCGAGGGGCTGTGTGACAGAGCTGGACAAAGAAAAGCGGAGAAACGCGTTCAACGCCGTACGCACTGGAAGACGTTTGAGGACGCTGTTGCGGCCGGAAAACGTTTGAAGTGCCGCTAGGCGTTGCGTTTCGCAGCTGACAAGAAAAGCGGAGTCACACATGCTTAGCCCGATGCGTGGAAATTCTCTGAGGAGGGCGCTTTTGCTCACCGGAAGAGAATTGAAGCACGCCGAGGGGCTGTGTGACGAAGCTGGACAAAAAAGAGGAAAGCCAAACTGGACCTATAAAACAGCATACCGGTCATGGCTTTCCGCTTTTTAAACCCTGACCTTTTTATTACTTTGTGCCGTATAGACGATCGCCGGCATCACCGAGGCCAGGAACAATGTAGCCTTTTTCATTTAGTTTTTCATCCAATGAAGCAAGGTAAATATCAACGTCCGGATGATCTTTTTGGATCAATTCAACGCCTTCAGGAGCAGCAATCAGACACATCAATTTGATGTTGACCGCGCCGCGTGTTTTCAATGACGTTAAAGCAGCCGAAGCAGAACCCCCTGTTGCAAGCATCGGATCCACAACGATAAAGTCTCTCTCTTCAATATCAGGCGGGAGTTTTACATAGTATTCCACAGGCAAAAGCGTTTCCGGATCTCTGTATAGCCCAACATGTCCGACTTTAGCAGCTGGAATTAAACGAAGCATGCCGTCCACCATTCCAAGTCCTGCTCTGAGAATCGGTACGATGCCTAATTTTTTTCCTGCTAATAAATAAGCCTTGGCTTTTGTGACAGGGGTCTGAACTTCAACTTCTTCTAAAGGCAGGTCACGCGTAATTTCAAATGCCATAAGAGCGGCAACCTCATCAACAAGGGCCCGGAAATTTTTCGTTCCTGTTTCCTGATCACGAATCATTGTCAATTTGTGCTGTATTAACGGATGGTTTAAAACCTTAACTTGTCCCATTGAATCCTCCTCAAATCATCTCTCTCGATAAATTTTACCTAAAAACAGCGAAGTCTTCAATCTTTCTTCATTTAATTGACCTATTCGAAATATTTCCTTAGTAGTATTCGAAACAAGAAGGAATTATATGAACCTCTTTCCTAATATTAGGGCGCCACTAAGATGGTTTCGCTCTACGCCTGTCAGTTATTCAAGTGCACAGTAAAAAAAGCGCAATAAGGAATGAAAAATCGTGATTTTTCATGAAATTACGCTGATTTTAAATAGAACAATGATAAATCAGCTTCCGAATTGATCTCGAAAGCACTTTTCAGGGTGGTGGAACCGTTCCTATGTTGGCTCTATTGGCCACCTTTATGATTTGCTTGCCACTTTCACTGATATACTGTCCACTTTTGATGGTTTACTGTCCACTTTTGAAGATTTACTGTCCACTTTTAATGGTTTATTGTCCACTTCCCTAATTTTCCCTTCTCAACAAACAAGAAAACCTGCCGGCATTTGCCCGGCAGGTTCAATTACATTCAAAATGAGCGGTGCGCTCTGACACACCGTTTCAACTACATTTTTTAAAAATTATTAAGGTGTGAAAAATCATGAAGTACTGCTGATCAGCTTCCGAATTGAGCCGATCCGTTCTTCAAGGGCGTGTGGGACCGTTCCCATGCTGGCTCCTTATGATTTGCCTACCGTCTCCAGCATGGTTACCTTGGATGATTCACTCGTTTGATCAGATCATTTAGGTTTAGATTATATCTTCTTCCTTTACCTGTTCCCGTCTGATTTAAATTTAATTGTTTTAATAATTTATTAGAAACTGAAATTGAAGAGAGTTTTACCATTTCCCGGAATTGGTGGTTATTAATAGAGGTACCCAGCAGGAGAAAATAATCAATTAGCGCGTCAATGTGTGCAGTCTTGGAAGTGTTTTCACATTTAGGACAAAACCACGTCCCATAAATTCTAACCATTGGTCTAAAGGAACATTTGAGGCATAAAACACCCTGGCTTATGTCATCATTTTTTAGATTGTAAAGCGAAAGAATATCTGAGTGTAATGGAACATTTTGCTTATATAATGCTCTTGCCATTTTTTTGACTTCTCTATCGATGACTAATGATTTTTGGAATCTCCTTGTGGCTTTTTTCATTTTAAATGGCATTCCTTGAAGGTTCGTTACGGTGCGTTCTGCTTCGGTATAATTGGGGCTGGTGCTTATTGACGCTTTGGGGTGGGTAATGACAACAAGAGTATCAATAGGGAGAGGGCGGAATTTATTCTTCTGTAGCCACCCATTAAGATGCCTTGCCTGGTTTTTAAGCTGAATTATGGGATTATCAAATCTATCGATCTCTCCATTATTAGACTTTCGAATTAATTGTGAAAATTTCTCCTCGAAATAAAGCTCTCCGCCGATATATTTAGAATCGAAAATCAAAATAAAACGAGAAGTGAAAAATGATACATCCATTTGAAAAAATTCATCCTCAGAAATTTTGAGTCTAATGTCATATAAAATAATACCCTCTTCATCAAGCATTTCTCTTTGGATAATATTACTCAGCGATTGCTCCCCTTTATGACCGGAGGAATATTTCCAATGTTCCCTTTGGATTCTCTTATATTGAGGATGGGTCTCAGACAAACGATTAAGCAAGGCTTCATGTTGCATAAGCTTTATTGATTTCATTAACTCTTTTTGAATCAAGAGCATCCCTCCAGATGTTTTAAATGTTAATTTCTACAATTTTCTTTGAATTCCTTTAAATTATTTATAATTTTATATTTTCAAAGATGTGTTCTGCTTAAGCAATCTCCGCACAGCTAAATAAGAGCAATAAAGTGTGAAAAATCATGATTTTTCATGAAATTACGCTGATTTTAAATAGAACAATGATAAATCAGCTTCCGAATTGATCTGATCCGTTCTTCAAGGGCGTTTGGGACCGTTCCCATATTGGCTCTATTGTCCACCTTCCGTGTTTGCCTGCCACTTTCACTGATTTACCTGTCCACTTTCGATGGTTTACTGTCCACTTTTAATGGTTTACTGTCCACTTCCCTAATTTTTCCTTCTCAACAAACAAGAAAACCTGCCGGCATTTGCCCGGCAGGCTCCATTTCATTCAAAATAAACGGTGCGCTGTGACGCACCGTTTCAACTGCATTTTGAAAACTAATAAGGTGTGAAAAATCACGATTTTTCATGAAATTACGCTGATTTTAAATAGAACAATGATAAATCAGCTTCCGACTTGATCTGATCCGTTCTTCAAGGGCGTTTGGGACCGTTCCCATGTTGGCTCTATTGTCCAGCTTCCGTGTTTGCCTGCCACTTTCGCTGGTTTGCTCGCTGCCACTTTCACTGGTTTACTGTCCACTTTCACTGATTTACTGTCCACTTTTGATGGTTTACTGTCCACTTCCCTAATTTTTCCTTCTCAACAAACAAGAAAACCTGCCGGCATTTGCCCGGCAGGCTCCATTTCATTCAAAATAAGCGGTGCGCTGTGACGCACCGTTTCAACTGATTTATTTGCCTCTTCCGCGGAAATACCTTTCTTGCATTTCAAAAAAACGCTGACTCAGTATTGAGCCAGCGTTCGTTTTATTTCATATTTTCGTATAAAGGAAAGCGACTTGTGAGTGATAGGACACGGTTAGATGCTTCCTTCAGTTTTTCTTCATTTTCATGATTCTTTAGAGTGAAGGCGATAATTCCAGCGATTTCTTTCATATCTTCTTCTTTAAAACCGCGGGTAGTGACCGCTGCTGTTCCCATTCTTACGCCGCTTGTGACAAAGGGACTTTCGGTGTCAAACGGAATCGTATTTTTATTCGTCGTAATGCCGATATCATCAAGGGCGCGTTCTGCCACTTTACCTGTCAGTCCGGCTTTGCGAACATCGAGCAGAAGCAGATGATTGTCTGTCCCGCCTGAAACAAGATCAATACCTTCTGCAACCAAAGCTTCTCCCAGTGCTTTTGCATTATTGATGATTTGCTGGGAATAGTCTTTGAATCCGTCTTGAAGTGCTTCGCCAAAAGCGACGGCTTTAGCGGCGATGACGTGCATCAAAGGACCGCCTTGAAGTCCTGGGAACACAGATTTATCAATTTTCTTCGCGAATTCTTCCTTGCATAGGATCATTCCGCCGCGTGGACCGCGAAGTGTTTTGTGAGTGGTCGTTGTAACAAAATCAGCAAAAGGAACAGGGTTAGGGTGAAGTCCTGCAGCAATAAGTCCAGCGATATGCGCCATATCGACCATGAGGTAAGCGCCAACTTCATCAGCAATTTCACGGAACCGCGCGAAATCAATCGACCGTGGATAAGCACTGGCTCCTGCAACAATCAGTTTAGGCTGGTGCTCTTTTGCTTTTTCTAGAACATCATCGTAGTTGATTGTGTGGGTGTCCTGATCCACACCGTAATCGACAAAATTATACTGTTTGCCGCTGAAGTTAACAGCACTGCCGTGTGTCAAGTGACCGCCATGAGAGAGATTCATGCCGAGAACGGTATCGCCATGCTCAAGAATCGTAAAGTAAACTGCCATGTTCGCTTGAGCTCCTGAATGTGGCTGGACATTGGCGTGTTCAGCGCCGAAGAGTTTTTTTGCCCGGTCGCGTGCCAAGTTTTCAATCACATCAACATATTCACAGCCTCCATAATACCGTCGGCCAGGGTAACCTTCTGCATACTTGTTCGTCAGTACGGAACCCGCTGCCTCCATGACCGCTTCACTCACAAAGTTCTCAGACGCAATCAGTTCTATTTTATCCCTCTGACGTCCTAGCTCTTGCTGAATCGCTTCAAAAACTTCTGTATCTTTTGTTTTTATTGTTTCCAAATTTATCCCTCCACTCTATAGCTTATCTTCCATCCTTCCCTATATTAACACATCATTTGCGTCATGAGAAAAACGATTTTAGTGGATAATATTGGGCTTTTCAGAACGAAAAAAGCCCGCCGGAAATCCGACAGGCTTTGTATGCGTTTCTTATTGTTTAAAAGTGATTGACTTTTTCTCTTTCAGGATAGATCGCGCGTTCACCGCCGATGAGCTTTGGCCGTGTTCGTGCAAGTGTGATGTGGGCTTTTCCGACTTCGCGTACCTGGCTTCTGACAGGCACTGCAACCGCTTTAAGATGCATACCTATAAATGTATCACCAATATCAATGCCGCAGTCGCCTTTGATTGCTTCAACCACAACAGGATCCTTCATTTTGTTATAAGCATAGGAAGCCATGGCTCCGCCTGCTGATCGCATGGGAACAACAGTGACCTGTTCAAGCATTTTCTGGTCGGCAATGGTTCTTTCTACAATAAGCGCGCGATTCAGATGCTCACAGCACTGAAAAGCATAATGAACCCCTGTCTTTTCTTGAAATTCAGAAAGCACTTTATAAATCGTGCCGGCCACCTCTACTGTTCCACAGGTTCCGATATGTTCACCGATCACCTCGCTCGTACTGGCCCCTACAATAAGTACGTGCCTGTCGCTAAGTGGCATCGCTGCATTCAAATCCTCTAGCACTTGTGTCAATTGCCGCTGAATATCTTTCTGGAATTCATCCATTAGGAGTTTTCGTCCTTTCAATTAATCATTTATTTATCTTAGCCATGTCCAGTGGGATTGATCAACCGACTTCATTCTATACCTTTAAATACAAAATTCAATGACAAGATTCGATTATTTCCCGGGAAAACTTTAAGATAATTTGTCGATCAATTGATCAATGAGCCGTTCGAGCTCTTCACAGGCCGATTCATAGGTCGCTTCATCGCCCCCGTATGGATCTTTAATGTCGACGTCAGGTAACCGCGACTCCAATTCAAGCATTAATCGCTGCTCATGCTCGATTTCATTATTGAATGCTTCTTCCCGTTCAGCCCGCTCTTTCTCCGTAAGATCCGAATCAGTCAGACTGTAAAGATATTGTGCTCTTTTTTCTTCAAGTTGAATCATTGTATCCTGCAATTTCCCCCATAATTCATGAGAGGCTTTATCATCTATTAGAAATTCTTTTAACGTGTATACCTTGTTATAAGCAGCCGGGTAACGCTGCAGCAACAGCTGCTTATGATTCTCCGTCATTGTGAAAATATAATCGGGCCATTCTATGAGCATGTCATTTAAAGGCTGCGAACGGTGATCGACTGTCATCTGACGTGTGGAGAGTACTTTAACGGCATTCTGATGAGCAGGGCTTCCCATCCCGGCAAAAATCCCCGCTGACTTTACCTCAAACCGCCCCATTCCTTTTTCTCTAAGAAGAACCTCTGCCATAGGGCTTCGGCAAGTGTTCCCCGTACAGACGAATAAAACGTTTGTCATCACAACACCTCTTTATGCTTTATCATACACCATTTTGTCCATTTTGACATTAGAAATGGACGCTTTTCCCAGCCCTTTTCCAAACATTTAATGCATGGAGCAAAGCAGTTTGATTCCCATACCAATTAGGATACAGCCACCAAGGATTTCACTTGACCGGCCAAGCAGGACATGTGTTTTCTGACCTATTAAAAAACCAGCCCAAGTTAATACCATTGCTGTCATGCCGAATAGTAAAATAGCAAAAAGACCTTTAGCTCCAAAAATCCCCAGACTCAGCCCAACTGAAAAACTGTCCAGACTGACGCTTAACGCAAAAATAAACAAACCGATGCCAACCGGTCTGAATATATGCTCCTGCTCATTCTTACTTAAACTGCTTAGTATCATTTGGCCGCCAATAATCACTAGATATTGCGCCGCCTGCGATCATTGCGATTTGACCGAAATGCTTAGAAATGAGGCCGCCGATAAACAGACCGCCTAGCGGCATGAGAACGTGAAACCCTCCAATTACAACGCCTGCTTTTGCAATCTGGCGCTTCCGGATCGGCATGGTTCCCATACCGAGACTGACAGAGAACGCGTCCATTCCGAGGGCAAGGGCCATCATAAGCAGGGCAAATTCTTCGCCTGCGAAACTGTATGTTATCAAGATTATTCGCTCCTTCTCGTTCTGCTACCTTACTTTATGCTGGACGAGAAGGGTTTAGAAGGCACGCGGGGATCATTTAACTACCCTGCCACCTGCTGCTTTTCTTAATCTGTTCATAATCGCTTCTCCAATGCCATCTTCCGAAAAAACTTCGCAAAATATTATTTCTGCCTCTGTATCATCAAATGTCCTAAGAGCATTGTACAGCCCTCTGGCAATTGTCGCGGGATTTTTCAGGCTGCCGCAGGACAATATAATGTCCGCTTGCAGGAAATTCACGCACATGTTCATCCACCGTCAGCACTCCCGTTTTTTTTCGTTCGTTATGGGCATGCTCTATTTCGCTATTAATACCTGAGATACCGCTCTCCACCAGAAAAAGCGGTGCTTGCGGAGCATAATGAGTATATTTCATACCAGGCGATTTTGGACGGGCTTTTTCGTTCAGCAAAGAGGGATCGACAGTGACTTTTCCAATAACCTCTTCCAGCTGCGCACGGGTTATTCCGCCTGGGCGAAGAATGGTAATAGGAGAAGATGTTGCATCGACAACCGTGGACTCTAAACCGACCCCCGTCATACCTCCATCTACGATTCCTGCTATTTTACCTTTTAGATCTTTAATCACATGTCCAGCTGATGTTGGACTTGGACGGCCAGATGTATTTGCAGAGGGAGCGGCAACCGGCAGCCCCGCTTCACGGATTAATGCTAACGCAATCGGATGCTCAGGCATTCTGACCGCAACGGTTGGAAGGCCAGCTGTTACTTTCTCAGACACACTTCCATTACTTGGTAAAATAACGGTCAATGGCCCCGGCCAAAAAGCGTTAATCAGCTTTTCGGCAGCCGGGGTCACCTGCGTACACAAATCATGGATTTGTTTTTTTTCTGAAATATGTACAATCAACGGGTTGTCGCCCGGCCGCCCTTTCGCCTGATAAATTTTATCAATGGCTTGATCGGACAGCGCATTTCCACCCAGACCGTAAACCGTTTCTGTCGGAAAAGCGACAACTTCATTTTTTTTAAGCAGCAAGGCGGCTTCTTTTATGTCAGGAAGCCGTTCCCCGGCAGGAAGCTGCCAGATTTTCGTTTCCATGGTTCCCTCCAGTTCACCGGAGCAAATGAACAGCCTTTTGGGCCCATTCCCAGGCAAAAAATTCAACTTTTATTTCCGGTTTTTTAGTTTGAGTTTGTTCAGGTTGTTCTTTTTGGACTGCCGCTGCTTCAGGTTGTTCTTTTTGTGCTGTAACTGCTGGTGCAGCATCTGTTCCAGAGGCTTGTGTGTCAGCTGACTTGGCCTCGGCAGTATTCTGACTAGCTTGGTCAGGCTTTACGGCATCGCCATGCTCAAAATCAAGGAAACACAGCGGCGGGAATAGGACACACCACCAGTTTGCCCCTTGTCCTTTACCTAATGTGACAACCAGCGCTTGGTACTGACCGGCTGGGTAGACGGTTCCGCCATACAATTTAGTTGGAAAATCAGCTTCTCCTAACTTCACGGTGTAGACCGGTGGAAGACCTTCCTTGATTAACTGCTGCTTAACAAGCGAACGGATCGTACCCAGATGAGCCTGGATAACTTGTTTTGCTTGAGGCGCTGTCTTAAGATCCTGAACCCAGCCCTCGATTTGATGATTAACCACATCTCTGACTTCGCGTTTCACTCTCTGATCATCAGCATGATCACTGTTAGCCAGTATTCTCAACCGGATGGCATCCTTTGGAATAGCCATTTTATTATCGCTCGCTTTTGACAGCTGTTCCTGTAAATTCAATGTCAGCATAAATACCATAAGAGATAAAATAAGTATAATTCCCGTTTTCTTTTTCATGTTCCCCCGCCCCCTTGTGTCAAACAGTCTAGACGGATCGAGAGGGAATCAAACGGTTAATCGTTCTTCAAAACCCGACACTCTTCGCATCTGGACGGGCGATGAATGCTGTGGCAATGCGATCTTTTCCATTAATATCTTTTATGATCTGAACATCCACTAAGGTGTCCGGAAAGCTCTCCGTAAAAAGGTCTTTCACAGCCTGACCTTGAGTGTGCCCAATTTCAAATACAGCAAGTATCTGATCCTTCATCACTTTAGGAATGGCCTGGATAAGCCGGCGATAAAAAGAAAGGCCGTCTCCCTGATCTGTTAACGCTAGATGTGGATCATGGCCGCTGACCACATCCTGAAGACTTTCCATTTCATCTTTAGAGATATAAGGCGGATTTGAGATCACCACATCAAATGTTTCCTTGTTAACAAAAGGGTCAAGTACATTCCCTTCAATAAAACGCACGTCTGCACTAAGGCGTTTTGCATTGTCTCTGGCGACTTCAAGCGCTTTGGGAGAAATATCAACGGCCGTGACCGCGGTTCCGCTTCTCTCTTTAGCCACAGTAATCGCAATAATACCGCTTCCGGTTCCGATATCTGCCACCGTCACGTTCTTTGTCTCCCCGAAAAAGCGGTTGATCTGATTCAGAGCTGCCTGAACCACTTCCTCTGTTTCTGGACGCGGAATCAGAACATGCGCGGTTTACTTTAAATGGTCTGCCATAGAAAAATTCTGTCCCTGTTATGTGCTGAACCGGCGTGCTATTCAAGGCATGCTCGGTCACCTTTTCATAAAACCAATTCCAGTCTTCTGGGCTTAATGGCGCATGCAGGTCACTGAGCAGACCTGTCCGGTTCACATCCAGCCTGTGTTGCAAAAGGATTTCTCCGGCATTCTCGTCTTTTTGATGGCTCTTTAAAAAAGAAGAAGCCCAATTAAGGGCCTCGAATCGCTTCTTAGTCATTAGTTTGCTTCCGCCTGTTCAATCATTTTTGCTTGTTCTTCCATAATTAGAGCATTAATAATGTCGTCGAGACGTCCTTCAAGAATCTGATCCAATTTTTGAATCGTCAGACCGATACGGTGATCCGTGACGCGGCTTTGCGGAAAATTGTACGTCCGGATCCGTTCAGATCGGTCACCTGTGCCAACCGCTGACTTCCGGGTTGCATCATATTCAGCCTGAGCTTCCTTCTGGAATTTATCATAGACCCGTGCGCGCAGGACTTTCATAGCTTTTTCTTTATTTTTAATTTGAGACTTTTCATCCTGACATGAGACAACCGTACCAGTCGGAAGATGCGTCAGCCGGACAGCGGACATGGTTGTGTTAACACTTTGACCGCCGGGACCGCTTGATGTAAATGTATCAACTCGGACATCCTTCTCATGGATGGTAATTTCCACCTCTTCAGCTTCAGGAAGCACCGCAACGGTTGCCGTAGATGTATGAATCCGCCCGCCTGATTCCGTTTCGGGAACACGTTGGACGCGATGGGCGCCATTTTCATACTTCATCTTGGAATAAGCACCTTTTCCGTTAATCATAAAAATAACTTCTTTATAGCCGCCGACTTCACTTGGGCTGGCTTCGATCACTTCAGGACGCCATCCTTGTGCTTCAGCATATTTTGTATACATTTTAAACAGATTCCCTGCGAATAATGCTGCTTCGTCACCGCCTGCTGCACCGCGGATTTCGACAATAACGTTCTTATCATCATTCGGATCTTTAGGAATAAGAAGAACTTTGAGACGTTCTTCAAGTGTTTCCTGCTCTTCTTCTAATTCGCTGATTTCACCGCGTACCATTTCGCGCATTTCCGCTTCCAGTTTATCTTCCATCATGATCTTGGCTTCTTTAAGCTCATCACTGATTTCTTTATACCGGCGATAGGTCAACACGGTTTCTTCCAAATCTGCTTGTTCTTTTGAATACTCCCTCAGCTTTTTCGTATCACTGATTACCTCAGGATCTGAAAGCAGCTGATTTAATTTATCATAACGATCCTCCAGGGACTGTAAACGGTCAAACATAGCCTTCACCTCATTTTCTAAGACAGAACTGTTCGAACTGTCATGGTCTGCTCTTCGCTTGTATATCTTATTAATTATAGTATACGCTCAAAAACCCGTCAAAAGTATTTATACAACAAGCGTAAACAGGTTATCATCTCTTAATATAAGGGAAATATTAAGAAGCTCTGAAATATAGCTGTTTTCTAAAAGAATGTTGTCTGCAGCGGAACCATCTTGCACGATGAAAATGCGGATGCAATAGATTGAAAGCGGAAATACCCTCGCTTTCCGCGGGCACGGCCTCAGCTAACTTTGACGTGGGTCCTATATGCGTCAAAGTGGATCTTCGGACGCGTGCTGTTTCCGCAGGAGTCTCGGGTATTTCTAGCTTTCCTTAATAAGCATGCGCATTTTCGAGGAGTTCCGTGCCCTCCACTCTAATTTGCCGAAATTGAATTTGAGCAGTCATCAATTTTCCTTTACACTGAAAACAGTTAGATTTTTAGCGGAGGCGTCACTGAAAAACTTCTATATTTAGGATCTTGCTTAAAATCTAATCAAATAACAGTCGCGTTCTTATACCTTGAAAGACCTTCTGGATTGCTAAAGGTTGAGATGCCTTTACCATCTGCGGCCGATGCTGCCAGGAAAGTTTGAGACGCCTGCGGAATCAGCGGACAAAGCGAGACCACGCAGCGCATTATTTTAGAAGAAGTTCGGCTAATTAGCGAGCACATCCTTGCCAACGCCGAACCTGACCCACTTCCTGTGGAGCATGCGAGGAGGCTCACGAGTCCGCCCGCGGCAAGCGAAAACTTTCCAAAGCATCGGCTCGAAGGGCAAAAAGGGACTTTTTAGTTGCCTCGAGAAGTCAGTGGAAAGCGAGCAATTTTTAATCTCGATCTGACATCGCCTGTGGCGAGTGGATAAAGATACTTAACAATAGATAGTTTTTTTGTAGAACCCTAAAGAAAAAGCAGGTGAAAAAATTGAAATATTTCATTATAGGCGGGGACGCCGCGGGAATGAGCGCCGCCATGCAAATCGTCCGTCACGATAAAGAAGCTGAGATCACCGTTCTTGAGGAAGGGTCGACTTATTCGTACGCTCAGTGCGGCCTGCCTTATTACATCGGTGGTCTTGTTCATGATACGGATGACCTGATTGCACGTTCAGTCGAAACGTTCCGGACGAAATATAATATCGATGCACGGACTCGTACACGGGCGACCGAGGTCGATACCCATGCGAAAAAAGTAACAGCGGAAGATCTGGAAACCGGAAGCCGCTGTCAGCTCTCCTATGATAAATTGCTTATTGCGACAGGAGCACGTCCTTCCATGCCGGATTGGGACCAACCTGACCTGGATAACATCGTGACGCTTAAAACCATTCCTGACGCAAAAATGCTGCACCGGCTGCTTACGCCTTCCATAAAAAAAGTTGTGATTATTGGAGGCGGTTATATTGGTCTTGAAATGGCCGAGGCCTTCAGCCGACATGAGCTTGATGTCCGCATGATCCAAAGGAGCAGTCACCTTGGAACCCAGATCGATGACGACATTGCAAGCTGTATAAATGATGAGGCGCACAAACAGAAAATCAAGATCTGCTTAAACGAGGAAGTCAGCGGTTTTCGAGGACAAAACAATAAAGTGAGCCATGTTTTAACAAAAGATGCGTCATATGAGGCTGACCTGGTGCTGGTTGCAACAGGCATTATCCCAAATACAGACTTCCTCGGGGATGCCTTCGAAACGTTTAAAAATGGCGCACTGATTGTGAATCGCTATTTGGAGACCAGTATTCCTGATGTTTTTGCCGCAGGGGACTGCGCGGTTCAGTATCATCGTATAAAAGACGCGGATGATTACGTTCCGCTCGGGACACATGCAAACAAAATGGGCCGGATTGCAGGATTAAATATGGTCGGATCCCGCAGGAAATATGCCGGGATGGTCGGCACATCCGTTATGAAATTTTTTGACATCACCATCGGCCGGACCGGTCTCACCGAGCAGGAAGCGCGAGAATTCGGATTTGATGCTGTTTCAGAAACGGTTGAAACCACAGACATTGCTAGCTACTATCCCACCCACGATTGGCTGAAGGTTAAGCTCATTTCTGATAAAGCGAGCGGCAGACTGCTGGGCGGCCAGGCCGTTGGCCGCTCCGGGGCCGATAAACGGATCGACGTGCTTGCAACAGCCCTTTTTTCCGGATTGACCGTTGAGGAGATACAAGATCTTGACCTCTCTTATGCTCCTCCATACAACAATGTGTGGGACCCCATTCAAAAAGCAGCAAGAAGGCTCGACTGAATGTTAATATTAAAAAACAGCCGTCTCCCACCAGGGAACGGCTGTTAGTTTTCGTAAACAATTATTTATATGCAGGTTTACTGATTACACGGCTTGGATTTACCTGATGACAGTGCCGGCAGCGGGCTTCATACGATTCGGATGCGCCAACCAAAATAATTGGATCATTGTAGGAAGCTGGCTCATGATTGATAAGTCTTTGCGTACGGCTGGCTGGGGAGCCGCATACAACACAGACAGCATTCAGCTTCGTAATTGTTTCGCTGATCGCCATTAAGGCCGGGACCGGGTGAAAAGGCTCTCCTCTAAAGTCCATATCGAGACCTGCGACGATGACCCGAATACCGCGATTCGCTAAATCTTGCACAACCTCAACGACTTCTTCATCAAAAAACTGGACTTCATCAATCGCGACCACCCGCGTGTCTTTTTCAACGGCATTCATGATTTCTTCTGAAGTAGATAATGACAGCGCGTGCACCTGATTTCCCGTATGAGAGACGACCGCCGTTTCGCTAAAGCGATTGTCTATAGCCGGTTTGAAAACCTGGATCTTCTGTTTACCGAAGCTCGCACTCCTCACGCGCCGGATTAATTCTTCTGACTTCCCGGAAAACATGCTCCCGCAGATGCATTCAACCCAGCCATTTTGATTTGTTAATTGCATTTTGATGCATTCCTTTCTCGTTAACGCATTATTTAAGTTGTGTATCGACACAGAAAAATAGCCTGCCCGCTACTTTTCGCAGCTGTTTTTTTCAGGCCTGCATATGAGAAAACCCGCCGATTGGCGAGTTTTGGGCTTATATTTACGTTTCTATCCAAGAAAAAAACAGGCAAGGTTGGCTTGCCTGCATTTATCGGCTGAAACTTATTTAAGATTGTATTTTCTCTTAAAGCGATCCACGCGTCCGCCTTTGTCAGCAAATTTCTGACGGCCAGTGTAGAATGGGTGACATTCTGAACACATTTCAACGTTGATTGGACCTTCTTTAATTGAACCTGTTTCAAATTCGTTTCCGCATGAACATTTAACTGTAACTGTATGATAGCTTGGGTGAATTCCAGCTTTCATTTACTCCATCTCCTTTTCGCCCTGATTTTATTTCAAACCAGAGTTTTGTAACACAGAAATTATTATAACAAGCGCCGAATAACAATGCAAGTACCGAAACTTGCCATTGATATGATCAGCTTTGATTAACGGCTGCCGCTTTTTTCTTTTTCAAACAGATCAAAGAATTCCTGATTGGACTTGGTTTTTCTAAGACGTTTGAAGAAATGCTCCACAAAGTCCTGTGAATCGTCCATGCTTTTGCGCATTGCCCAAAGCTTATCAAGGTGATCTTTTTCAATCAGCATTTCTTCTTTTCTTGTGCCTGATCGACGAATATCGATCGCAGGGAAAATACGGCGTTCTGCAAGCTTACGATCAAGGTGAAGCTCCATGTTTCCGGTCCCTTTAAATTCTTCATAAATGACGTCATCCATCCTTGAACCCGTTTCAACAAGCGCTGTTGCCAGGATGGTTAAACTGCCGCCTTCTTCAATGTTTCTTGCAGCACCAAAAAAGCGCTTAGGACGGTGGAAGGCTGCTGGATCAATACCACCGGAAAGGGTCCGTCCGCTTGGCGGAATAACAAGGTTGTATGCTCTTGCCAGACGGGTCAGACTGTCCATCAGAATAACGACATCTTTTTTATGTTCAACAAGACGCATCGCACGCTCAAGCACCAGTTCAGCTACCTTTAATATGATTATCCGGCATTTCATCAAATGTTGAACTGACCACGTCACCTTTGACCGAACGCTCAATGTCGGTAACTTCTTCCGGACGCTCATCGACTAAGAGCACGATCAGCTCTGCCTCAGGATGATTGGCGGTAATGCTGTTAGCGATTTCTTTAAGCAGCATGGTTTTCCCGGCTTTTGGAGGCGCTACGATCAAACCGCGCTGTCCGAAGCCGACAGGAGAGATCATGTCGATAATCCGTGTGGAAAGCGCTTTGGAGTCAATTTCAAGATCCATTTTTATTTCAGGATAAAGAGGTGTCAATGCAGGAAAATGCACACGTTCTTTCGCTGTATCAGGATCTTCATCGTTTACAGCTTCAACATGAAGCAGCCCGTAATACCGTTCATTCTCTTTCGGCGGACGGACTTTACCTGACACTTTATCCCCGTTTCGTAAATCAAACCGGCGGATCTGGGAAGCGGATATGTAGATATCCTCTGAGCTTGGCGAGTAATTAATCGGTCGTAAAAAGCCAAAGCCCTCAGATGGAATAATTTCAAGGACCCCCTCCATGAAAGAAAGACCATCTTGTTCAGCCTGCGCTTTTAGGATCGCAAAAATAAGCTCGCGCTTCGTCAGCTTACTGTAGTAAGAAACCTTATATCGCTTCGCGTGCTCATATAAATCCTTTAGTTTCATATTTTCCAATTCTGCTAATGTTACACTCATGCTTACACCACGTTTCAAAAATTTTACCTGGAAATGCTAAGTAGCCATGCTGACATAAAATAACGAAAGATATCCATGTAAAGGGACAGATAACATCGCCTGATCAAAGACAAAGTCATCTTTATTTCATTATTTACTTGTTTAAATAGAGACGGTGTACCCCGGCAATATCCTGGATGGATATTTCGGTAAGGTTCAATTGAAGGTATCTACGAAATGATGAAATTCTGGAGGGGCTGTACCTATTCTGCCATGAAGCATTATCAGTGCAATGGAGCCTCTCTGATTTGGAAGGATCACTGACCACAATATATATTATAAAACCTAGTGACAACTAAATTTAACAATATATTATTCTTAACATATTTCCCCAAGATAATCAAATGCCATTTGTCATATTTTTTCATATAGAAGGCTGTTGAGAGCTCTTATGGGATAAAAAGCACTGGCACTCTGCCAGCGCTTTTTGCAATAAAGTTATTAGTCTTCTTTCATAACAAGATTCGGTTTCTTTTTCAAACTATGGGCGCCGTTAATAAAACGGACCGTGCCGGATTTGGCACGCATAACCACGGATTGCGTTGTGCCTTTTGTTCCATCAAACCGGACGCCTTGAAGCAGTTCGCCATCCGTTACGCCAGTTGCTGCGAAAATAGCGTCATCGCCCTTAACGAGGTCTTCCATTTTGAGCACCTGATTAACGTCGGTGATCCCCATCTCCCGGCATCTTTCCGATTCCTCTTCGTTTTGAGGAAGCAGTCTGCCTTGAATTTCGCCGCCAAGACATTTAAGAGCCACTGCAGCAAGAACACCTTCTGGCGCTCCGCCGGAACCAAACAGAATATCCACACCCGTATTTTCAAAAGCAGTATGAATGGCCGCAGCAACATCGCCGTCCTGAATCAGCTTGATTCTGGCACCGGCTTCCCGTATCTCTTCAATGATTTTCTGATGGCGTTCTCGATCAAGAATAATAGCAACCAAGTCTTCAATATCCTTATTCTTAGCCTTAGCTACGGCTCTAAGATTATCAATAACTGGTGCATTAATATCAACTTTGCCAACAGATTCGGGGCCGACTGCAAGCTTGTCCATGTACATATCCGGTGCATGGAGGAGATTGCCGTGATCAGCGACAGCAAGCACAGCAAGCGCATTCCAGGTGCCCGCTGCGACAATATTTGTTCCTTCCAGAGGATCAACTGCGACATCTACTCTCGGACCATAACCTGTGCCTAACTTTTCTCCGATATACAGCATAGGAGCCTGGTCCATTTCGCCTTCGCCTATTACAACGGTTCCTTTCATAGGAACGGTATCAAAGACATTTCGCATTGCTGTTGTGGCGGCATCATCCGCTTCTTCTTTCTTTCCTCTTCCCATCCAGCGTGCTGAGGCAAGTGCAGCTGCTTCAGTCACCCGCACAAGTTCCATTGAGAGACTTCTTTCCATGATTGTGTTTCCCCTCTCCAATTTCGGCGATCTCTATTGTTTTTAAATAATAAAAGATGTACGAACTTTAATGAGCGCTAAAGCCCCTTAAAAATGACATGATTCGCAACAATTCTTTTAGAAAACTGCTTCTATTTAAAAACCTGTCCAGCCGTATTGTACACAGAAATGTCTCATATTGCAAGCTTATGTGTCATACTAATTACCGTCAGTTATTAAAACAGTGTAACTTAATCAGTGATTTTGGCATCTTCCATTTCATGAGACTGTAACTTTTCCCGCCATACCTGAGCACCTATACCGCTTAGCTTGTCGACAAGCTGGCTGTATCCGCGGTCAATATGTTCAAGTCCCATAATTTCACTGACGCCGCTTGCCATAAGTCCGGCGACAATCAGGGAGGCACCGGCACGAAGATCGGAGGCTTTTACTTTTGCTGCTTGTAGAAAGCTCGGACCGCTGACAATGGATGAACGTCCTTCGACTTTCATTTCTGCGCCCATTCTGCGCAGCTCGTCAATGTGCTTAAATCTTGCACCATAAATCGTGTCTGTGACAATGCTAGTGCCGCTCGCCTGAGTAAGCAGGGTTGTTAGCGGCTGCTGAAGATCCGTCGGGAAACCTGGATAAACAAGTGTTTTAAGATCAACCTTCTTAAAGGTCTCCACATTTCTTGAAATGGTGATTTGTTCATCATTTGTTTTAACATGAATCCCCATCTCCCTAAGCTTGGCTGTCAGAGACTCAACATGCTGTGGAATGACATTGTCAATGACGACTTCCTCACCCATGGCGGCAGCAATGATCATATATGTACCGGCTTCAATCCGGTCTGGAATAATCGAGTGACGGCAGCCGTGAAGCTCTTCCACACCATCAATGCGGATCACGTCTGTACCGGCTCCTTTAATTTTGGCACCCATACTGGTAAGCAACGTAGCGACATCAATAATTTCAGGTTCCTTAGCTGCATTCTCAATAAGCGTCTGTCCTTCAGCCATGACGGCAGCAAGCATAATATTAATGGTTGCGCCGACACTGACAACATCCAGATAGATGCGTGCGCCTGTCAGCTTATCAGCACGAAGATAAATCGCACCCTGTTCATTGGTTACTTTGGCACCAAGCGCTTCAAAGCCTTTGATATGCTGATCGATTGGCCGCGGACCAAGGTTGCACCCGCCAGGCAAGCCGATTACTGCTTTTTTAAAACGTCCAAGCATGGCACCCATCAAGTAATAGGAAGCCCTCAATTTTTTAACACGTCCATTTGGAAGCGGCATGTCAATCATCTCACTTGGATCAACGGTCAATGTATTATTTTCAAAGGATACATCACCGCCTATTTCCTCCAGCAATTCGCAGAGAATAGCAACATCAGAAATATCAGGAAGCTGTTCAATTGTCACCGTAGAGTTTGCTAAGATAGCCGCTGGAATCAAAGCCACTGCACTATTTTTTGCACCGCTCACCTGAACGGTTCCTCTGAGGCGATGACCGCCTTCAATCATTAATTTTTCCATGTTTTACTCCTTTTCTCCCGTCAGCTGGTACTGGTAAAAAGCTGGCGATTCATTGAAAATATTCTCAATCTTTACTTTAACATAATTAAACTATGAAGTGAGGCACAATCTGTGTCTTTTTCAAATCAGTTTTTAAACATAGCCGTGAACGCCTGCTTCGTCCTGTTTAACACACAGTTCCTAAGCCTTTCATAACAGGCAACTTTAGTATCTGTTTTTTTCCAAAAATCATGTGCTTTTTTGCAAAATAAAAGCACTTTAGATAGAAATAAAAACACGGACACTCAAATTGAGCGCCCGCGTGATGTTATTTGACGATAATTACTTGCCGTCCTGATATTTTTTCCAATCACTTAAGAAGGCATCAAGACCTTTATCAGTCAATGGATGCTTCATCAGCTGCCCAAAGACTTTATAAGGGATGGTTGCAATGTGTGCGCCGTTCTCTGCTGCCTGTGTGACATGAAGTGTATGGCGGATCGATGCTGCAATAATTTCTGTTTCGATATCATGCATTTCAAACAGCTCAGCAATTTGAGCAACAAGCTCCATACCATCCTGCCCTAAGTCATCCAAACGTCCAACGAAAGGCGATACAAAGGTTGCGCCTGCTCTTGCAGCAAGAAGCGCCTGGTTAGCTGAGAAAATAAGCGTCACATTCGTTTTAATACCTAGTTCATCAAAGGCATGTACAGCTTTCAGTCCTTCTTCTGTCATTGGAACTTTGACTGTAATATTCGGTGCAAGCTCAGCAAGCTCTTTACCTTCTTTAATCATGCCTTCAGCTTCAGTGGAAACGACCTCGGCACTGACAGGGCCACTTACAAAAGACGTAATTTCACGAAGTCTGTCATGAAAATCCACATTTTCTTTCGCCACTAGGGTCGGATTCGTCGTTACACCGGCAAGCAGGCCAAGCTCGTGGATCGCTTTGATTTCATCAACGTTTGCTGTATCAATAAAAAATTTCATAATATCCCTCCTGATTTAAATAAAAACACTTATAAAATTTTCTCTGAAAGTATTACCGGGATCACACCCGACTAAACATGCCGCCTCAATTAGTCTCTTTTTCCCCTACGGGCCGAGCTTTTGGAAGTTCTCGCTTGCCGCGGGCGGGCAGTGAGCCTCCTCGCATGACCACAGGATGTGGATAGGTTCGGCGTTGGCACAGGACGTGACGCATTTAGCCGAACTTCATCCAGATATTTGCGCTGTGGGGTCTCACTTTTCCCGCTGATTCCGCAGGCCTTGAAACAACATCCTCGAATCCTCACCGCACGATGAAAATGCTAAGCATTTTTGAGGAGTATCTCACTTCCTGGCAGCTCGGCCTTTAGTGGCAAATGGGGTTCAGCCTTAGAAATCCAGTCGCCTTTCAAGGCATCAAACTGAGCTATTCTTTGATTAAACCTTAAGCAAGCTAATAAATATAAATACAGAAGACTTCAGTGACCACTCCCTACTTCTGCAAGCCTTGAATTAACATCTTCGATTCCACACCGCACTAAGAAAATGTGATGCGATACATTGAAAGCGGAAACCACGCCAAAGTTAGCTGAGGCCATGCCCGTGGAAAGCGAGCAGCCTAGATCGGAAATCAACAACCACGTCGACACCAAGGGACTTTTTCAGTGGTCTTCCGCCCCTTCCGCAGGCGATCTTCAGTGTAAATGAAAATGGCTCACATTCATATTTTTGCTGATTGGAATGGATGGCACGAGACTGCTCGAAAATGCGCGCCCTCTTAAATGAAAGCTAGAAATACCCGAGACTCCTCGAAAATGCTTTGCATTTTCATCGTGCGAGGCGGAATCCAAGTTCACACCGCACGATGAAAATGCGATGCCCTACATAACTTCTAAATGGCACCATCTGGCAATAAATACGTTGATTGAAGCGGAAGGTGCGAGACTCCTACGGGACCAGCACGCGTCCGAAGATCCACTTTGGCGTACAAAGAAACCATGCCAAAGTTAGCTGAGGCCGTGCCCGTGGAAAGCGAGCAGCCTAGAGTGTAAATCAACGGACCTTTTTCAGAACTCTCTGCCTGATTCGTGATTTTAGAAAGCAGAATTTAGGGTAAAGAAAAACATAAGCGATCACGGTCCGTGATAAACTTATGCTTTCCCATTGTTTAATCGATTAAGCTTGGTTTGAAGATCCAAATTCACGCATTTTGCCAATCACGGTTGCTTTGATGGCTTCACGTGCAGGACCCATGTATTTTCTTGGATCATAAAGATCAGGTTTTTCTGCAAGCACTTCTCGAACAGCTTTTGCTGAAGAAATTTGGCTTTCAGTATTAACATTAATCTTAGCATGTCCAAGATTAATTGCTTTTTTCACATCTTTTGTAGGAATACCTGTGCCGCCGTGCAGGACAAGCGGTACTCCGACAAGGTTGTTGATTTCCTCCATGCGGTCGAAACCAAGGTTCGGTTCGCCTTTATAAGGACCATGTACAGAGCCAAGTGCTGGAGCAAAGCAATCCACACCTGTTTCTCTTACAAGACGGTCACACTCAGAAGGAATCGCATAAGCTGCTTCTGCATCTTCTACAACTAAATCGTCTTCCTGTCCACCGATACGGCCAAGTTCAGCCTCAACGGATACACCAACAGCATGCGCCGCTTCCACCACTCTTGAAGTGAGTGCAATATTTTCATCAAGCGGGTAATGAGACCCGTCAATCATGACAGAAGTGAAACCTGCATGAATTGCTTGGATGCACTTTTCAAAAGATGAACCGTGGTCAAGATGAATGGCTACAGGTACGGTGACGTTGTATTCTTCCATAAGTTCTTTTACCATAGCAACGGTGAATTTAAATCCACCAATGTATCTTGCTGCACCTTCAGAAACCCCTAGAATCACTGGTGACTTTTCTTCTTCTGCTGCTTGAAGAATCGCTTGAGTGAATTCGAGATTATTAAGGTTAAATTGTCCTACAGCGTAATGTTCAGCTTTAGCTTTTTCAAGCATTTCTTTCATAGAAACTAAAGGCATTGTTATTCCTCCTCAAAATGGTCGACATCGTTCGCTTAAAACAGCAAACGAAATCCTGCGGCACGCCATATCGTGGTGTCCGCACAACATTATTAGCATACCACAAAAGAAGAGGAAATGATGCGTAAAAAGCTTATAAATTGGCGAATTACAGAGGGAATTCTTTTTTAACCGCTTTCATGAATTCATCAATATCGAACGGTTTTGTAAAATGGGTTAGTGCTCCATATTTTTTTGCTTCATTCAGCATGCCAAGCTCTCCATAAGCAGTCATAATCAAAACTTTAATTAAAGGATATTTAGCTTTCAAACGCTTTAATATTTCAATTCCATCCATTCCGGGGATTTTCATATCTAGAACGACAAGATCAGGCATTTCATTATCAGCGATCTCTAATGCCTGTTTGCCGTTGGCCGCTGTGAAGGTCTTGTAACCCTCTTTCTGAAAAATTTCATTTAATAAGATGCGAATCCCAAATTGATCATCGACTATTAAAATTTTCCTGCGTCCCTTTTTCTCCATATTTCGCTCTCCTTAAACAAACTTAGGCATCTTCTCTATTATATAGAACACCCTTCGTTTTGGGCATAGTAAATAAATCCCCTTTCCCAAACCTACAGGATCTTGATAAGACTTGCTCTCTACATTCTTACATTCGTTATAAAGTCTCTATTTCCTCTAAATTGTTCAAATTTCTCCCTTTTTTCTTCAATGCAATGAAGTTTCTGCACAGAAAATTTTAGTATTTAGTCCACCATTCTTTACCTGACTTAGGTTTTCTGCCCAAGTCTCAATTTCTTGATCACTTAAAAGCTATGTTAAACTTTTAAAATAAATAAAGGAAAGGGGCGCAAGTGCTATGTTGAAAATTTTCACTACCCAATTATTAGGTGCTTTTAAGCAAATAGAGCAAAATAATGAAGAATCACTCGAGGATTGCGCTAGGATGATCGCCCAGACCGTTATGGCGGAAGGAAAAGTTTATATAACCGGAGATGCACAAATGACAGGCATTGTTCAGGAAGCGACAGCAGGAGACAATGCTTTGCCCGGCGCAATAAAATGGATGGGTGAAATTGACGCATGCCCTGCTGAGCCAATCGATGCCGTTATCTTTTGCGGAGATGTGTTCACTAGCCAAAATACCAGCGTGCTTGCCCAATTGAATGCATTGCGTGAGCGCGCCGCTGCTGTGATTGTCATTACAAGAGATGAGGTTCCTGAACAAGAACCTGGAGCAATTGATCTCGTTCTGTCCGCCGCAGGTCTGAATCCGCTTGTTCCAATGGACAATGGTGAAAAAATTGGTCATCCGGCCTCCTTAAGCGTTCTATATCTGTATCACGCGCTTTATTTGAATGTCATGGACATCCTTGATGAATATTAATGGCTTACAAAATAGCCCACCTTACTGAAGGCGGAACTTCTTTAATCGAAAGATGCAAAGACAAGGAATTTCTCTAGAAAAAATTTCATCTCGAGTGAAAAAAGCCAGACCCCGGCGACAGGGTCTGGCTTTTGCTACAATTACTTATTTTTAATTGATGCCCCGATAAATTCTCTGAAAAGCGGTTCAGAATGTGTCGGGCGGGATTGAAATTCAGGGTGGAACTGACAAGCGACAAACCATGGATGATCCGCAATTTCGACCATTTCCACCAATCTGCCGTCAGGACTCAGACCTGAGAAAACAAAGCCTTCTTCTTCCATCGCTTTACGGTATTCATTATTGAATTCATAGCGATGGCGATGACGAGCATAAATCAGGCTGTCTTTGTAAGCTTCATAAGCCTTGGATCCCTCGATAACCTTGCAAGGATAAAGACCTAAGCGCAGCGTGCCACCCATTTCTTCAATATCCTTTTGTTCAGGCAAGAGGTCAATAATCGGCGCCTCAGTGTACGGATCAATCTCTGAAGAATGCGCACCTGGTAAGCCTAAGACATTTCTTGCGAATTCAACGGATGCAAGCTGCATGCCAAGACAAATACCAAAGAATGGCACATTATGCGTTCTTGCATAATTTATAGCCCATATCTTTCCTTCAATTCCCCGATCACCGAATCCACCTGGAACAAGAATGCCATCGACATCTTTCAACTCTTCCTGAAGCGTCTCTTCAGTCACGTTCTCAGCGTTAACCCATTTAATGGATACATCTGAATCATAATCATAGCCGGCGTGTCGAAGCGCTTCGACAACTGAAATGTAAGCATCCGGAAGCTCGACATATTTTCCAACTAATCCGATCGTGACCGTATCTTTTAAATGCGTCACTTTCTCGACAAGCGTTGTCCACTCAGTCATATCCGCTTCCTCACTGCTTAAGTGCAGATGACGGCAAACGATGTCGTCGAGGTGCTGCTCCTGAAGCATCAGCGGCACTTTATAGAGCGTGTCCGCATCCAACGCCTCAATGACTGCTTGTTCATCAATATCACAGAACAGCGCGATCTTGCTCTTCATATCTTCAGAGATCGGTGTTTCTGTTCTGACCACGATCACATTCGGCTGAATTCCAAGACTGCGAAGCTCTTTAACACTATGCTGTGTCGGCTTGGTTTTCATTTCTCCCGCTGCCTTCAAGTAAGGAACCAGTGTACAGTGAATATACATTACATTGTTTCTGCCGACATCGCTTTTTATCTGACGAATAGCCTCAAGGAATGGCAGACTTTCAATGTCTCCGACTGTACCGCCGATTTCTGTAATGACAACATCTGCATTCGTTTCTTTACCAGCCCGGAAGACACGCTCTTTAATTTCATTCGTGATATGCGGAATGACCTGAACGGTTCCGCCAAGATAATCGCCGCGGCGTTCTTTGCTGATAACCGTTGAGTATATTTTCCCTGTGGTGACGTTGCTGTTCTTGCTTAGGTTAATATCAATAAAGCGCTCATAGTGACCGAGATCCAAATCTGTCTCAGCGCCATCATCCGTGACGAAGACTTCCCCGTGCTGATAGGGACTCATTGTTCCCGGGTCCACGTTAATGTACGGATCAAATTTTTGAATCGTTACATTAACACCGCGGTTTTTTAATAGCCGGCCAAGAGAAGCCGCTGTAATCCCTTTCCCTAATGACGACACAACGCCGCCCGTGACAAAAATATACTTGGTCATTTCTGTATCCTCCTTGTTGGCAATAAAAACTATGGGAAGCTTATCTAAAAGAATGTAAAGAAGCATGGGTCAGCGCTTTGAAAAGCTGATGTGTGCGGCCTCACTTCTCGTGTTCTCCGTTCCACAGCATCGTTTTCCGGACTGCATGATCCTCAGAATATCAAATAAAAAAAGCAAAAGCGACACCGCTCCCTTTGACTGAGGGGGACTCACCTTTGCTTGGTTTGATCATTGGTTTTATAAAAACACGTTCTTATTATGGTCATAAAATTAATAGCCCAACATGGATTTTAACAGATCAATGTTATTTAGGCAAGTTGGTTTTTAAAAAAATGGAGGCCGCCTATCTGTGCTTCGCCAGGGTGAAGAAATTGATATAGAAAAACTTTTTTAATACAGATAATTGTGATTAAACTTGATTAATTAAGCGGAATTGAAATTGCCTCCTCCCAAAATATTGAAATGGTTGCTTGTTAGCGGTTTAAGGACATCTTTTCGGCTTTTTGGCCTTTTGATGGCCATAAACACCTTATTTAAGGACATCCTTTCAGCTTTTTGGCCTTTTGATGGCCTTAAACACCTCGTTTACGGCCATCTTTTCAGCTTTTTGGCCTTTGGATGGCCTTAAACACCTCGTTTACGGCCATCTTTTCAGCTTTTGGGCTCTTTGATGGCCTTAAACACCTTGTTTACGGCCATCTTTTCAGCTTTCTGGCTCTTGGATGGCCTTAAACACCTCGTTTACGGCCATCTTTTCAGCTTTTTGGCCTTTGGAGGGCCATAAACACCTCGTTTACGGCCATCTTTTCAGCTTTTCGGCCTCTTGAATGGCCATAAACACCTCGTTTACGGCCATCTTTTCAGCTTTTGGGCTCTTGAATGGCCTTAAACACCTCGTTTACGGCCACCCTTTCACCTTTTTATGCAGAATTCTGCTCAATTTCTCGTTTCTCCTGCTGCTTCAGCCTTTTCGCCATGTAATAAAAGTTGATTTTCGGTTCTTTTTGAATAAAAACAGTCATAAAAAAGAACGGTCCGCCGGGGACCGTTCTTCCTGTTTGAATTAGTCTTCTTCCTCTTCATCGTCTTCAAGATCGATGATGGCATCGCCGATCTTTTCCTCTTCCGGCTCATCGTCATCTTCATCAAAGTCACCTGTCGCGTCAAAATCATTGCCGGGTACAGGTGTTTTCTTAAAGGTGTCTTCTGTTTCATCGTCTTCATCGAGATCATCGTCATCCGCTTCACTCATATCAAGCTCATCATAATCTTCTAGATCATCATCATAATCGTCAAACTCATCGTCTGATTTCTTTTTCTTCCGTTTTGGCGCAAGCGTCATTGCAACATCTTCTTCACGCTGCTCAATCGGGTACCAGCGTTTAAGTCCCCAGAAATTATCCCCTACGCTTAAAAAGCGGCCATCAAGGATAATATTCGTATAGAGTCTTGCAAGGATTTCTCCTTTTTCTTCATCGTCCTTACTATGATCCATGATCTGGTTTGCAATGTCGTAAAATGTTTTCGGCTGCTTGGCGCCTTCCAACTGATCAAAAAATTTCTCAAGCATCGGCTTATTATCCGGTGACTTCTGTGCTGTCACAACACATACTCCCTTTCCGTTCATATCAGTGCGATCTATTTTCTTCAAAAAATGGCTGTCCCTAAGGTATGTAACACATTACAGTATGGACACTATCCTACCATTTATGCCATGGAAAAATAAAGCGAGAGAAGCGGTAATATTCACCGTTCCTCTCACTACAATAATGTGTTTTCACTTGAAAATCAAGCTACATATTACGACGGTATTTTCCACCGACTTCATAAAGGGCTGTCGTAATTTGGCCGAGACTTGCCACTTTTACTGTTTCCATCAGCTCAGCAAAGATATTTCCACCATTAAGGGCTGTTTCTTTCAAGCTGGTGATCGCCGCATCAACATGCGCGCTGTTGCCATCCTGAAATCCTTTAAGGTTCGTGATCTGCTGTTCTTTTTCATCCTTAGTTGCTCGTGCAAGCTGAAGCTCAGGATCTGATTCTTCGTCAGCCTGATTCGGATTCAGGTACGTATTGACGCCAATGATCGGCAGCTCGCCTGTGTGCTTTTTCATTTCATAAAGCATGGACTCATCTTGGATCTTGCCGCGCTGATATTGAACTTCCATTGCGCCAAGTACGCCGCCTCTTGTATTCAGTCTTTCGAATTCCTGAAGAACGGCTTCTTCCACAAGATCTGTCAGCTCTTCAATTATGAAAGAACCTTGGAAGACATTCTCTGTCTTTGTGAGACCGAACTCTTTGGTGATGATCATTTGGATCGCCATGGCTCTGCGTACAGACTCCTCAGAAGGGGTCGTGATCGCTTCGTCATAAGAATTGGTATGAAGCGAGTTACAGTTATCATAGATCGCCAGAAGTGCCTGCAGCGTCGTCCGGATATCATTAAAATCGATTTCCTGGGCGTGCAGAGAGCGGCCTGAAGTCTGAATGTGATACTTCAGCTTTTGACTGCGCTCGTTTCCTTTGTATTTATTTTTCATCGCAGCTGCCCAAATCCGTCGTGCCACGCGACCGATCACTGTATACTCAGGATCCAGTCCGTTTGAGAAGAAGAAAGACAGGTTCGGCGCGAAGTCATCAATGTTCATGCCGCGGCTTAAGTAATATTCCACATATGTGAAGCCGTTAGCAAGCGTGAAAGCTAGCTGTGAAATCGGATTAGCACCTGCTTCAGCAATATGATAGCCGGAAATAGACACCGAGTAATAGTTTCTTACCTTTTGATCAATAAAGTACTGCTGAATGTCACCCATCATCCGGAGCGCAAATTCTGTTGAGAAGATACATGTATTCTGACCCTGATCTTCTTTTAAAATATCAGCCTGAACGGTTCCGCGGACGGTCTGCAATGTTTTCTCTTTAACCTCTTGAATTTCCTGTTCTGTCGCCTGGCGTCCCTGCTCGGTTTCAAATTGCTTGATCTGCTGGTCTACCGCCGTATTCATGAACATCGCCAGAATAATCGGAGCCGGGCCATTAATCGTCATGGAGACCGAGGTTGATGGCGCACAGAGATCAAAGCCATCATAGAGCTTCTTCATATCATCCAGTGTACAGATGCTGACACCGCTCTCGCCGACTTTCCCATAAATATCAGGACGGCGGTCTGGATCTTCTCCGTAAAGCGTTACAGAGTCAAAAGCTGTGCTGAGACGTTTCGCATCCTCATCCTCTGATAAGTAATGGAAGCGGCGGTTCGTCCGTTCCGGTGTTCCTTCCCCGGCAAATTGACGCTTCGGATCTTCACCTTTTCTCTTGAATGGGAAGACGCCTGCTGTGAACGGAAATGAGCCTGGTACATTTTCTTTCAGCACCCATTTCAAAATTTCTCCCCAGTCCTCATACTTTGGAAGAGCTACTTTAGGAATATCGATTCCAGAAAGACTTTGACTGGAAAGCTCTGTCACGATTTCTTTTCCTCGGACAACTGTCGTGAGTGTTTTTTGGGCATACTTTTCCTTCAAACCGTCCCAGTTAGCAAGGATTTTCCGGGATTCAGGATGAAGCTTTTCCAGCCATTCCTCTTTAAGATCGACGAGATGCTGAACCTCTGCATCGGTTGATCCTGCTTCCTTCAGAACTTCAATTGTTCCGTTCAGCTGGTAGCTGCGGCGTGCCGTTAATACCTGTTCTTCTATAAAGGAGTGATAGCCTCTGACCGTTTGCACAATATCATTCATATAGTGAATGCGCTCAGGCGGAATCACGACACTTTCTTTTTTCACAACCAGACTTTCTGTGCTTGGTACAGCAAAATCACGATGCGCTTTCTCGTTTACCTTCTCCATCAGCGCATGAAAGAGCTGATTGGTGCCATAGTCGTTAAACTGACTGGCGATGGTTCCGTAAACCGGCATTTCATCCGTATTGCGGTCGAAAAGCATATGTGAACGCTGATAGGCTTTCCTGACTTCGCGCTGAGCGTCTTCAGAGCCTTTTCGGTCAAATTTGTTAATGACGATCAAATCGGCAAAATCAATCATATCAATTTTTTCAAGCTGTGATGGCGCACCGAATTCACTTGTCATGACATACATCGCAACATCCGAAATCTCCGTGATCTCAGCGTCACCTTGACCAATGCCGCTTGTCTCAACAATCACAAGATCAAAAGGAGCGGCTTGAACAATGCTAATCGCTTCACGAATAGCAAGGGACAATTCTGTTTTTGACTTTCGGGTTGCCAGTGAGCGCATATAAATATTCGGATGATGAATCGCATTCATGCGGATTCGGTCACCTAACAGCGCACCGCCCGTTTTTTGTTTGGTCGGGTCGATAGATAGAATTGCAAGGCGCTTATCCGGGTATTGGGTGATAAAGCGGCGTACCAGTTCATCGGTTAATGAGCTTTTACCCGCTCCGCCTGTTCCTGTAATCCCGATCACGGGTGCTGGGCTGATGTGTTCTTTAAGCTTTTCCTTGACCTCTTCAAGCGCCGCCGATACTTCTTCGGGAGCGAATGGTGCTTCTTCTACGACTGTAATTAGCCGTGCGATGGCTTTATAATCGCCATTCTTTGCTTCTTCAATCTCATTCGCTAGATCTGTAACGGTAGGAAAATCGCATTCCTTGAGCATATTGCCGATCATACCTTGAAGACCCAGCTTTCGCCCGTCTTCCGGTGAGAAGATTTTGGCGATGCCATAGTCATGCAATTCTTTAATCTCTTTAGGGATAATGACGCCGCCACCGCCGCCATATATGCGGATATGTGTGGCGTTACGCTCCTTCAGCAGGTCATACATGTATTTAAAGTATTCGACATGGCCGCCCTGGTAGGAGGAGATCGCAATGCCCTGGACATCCTCCTGAATAGCCGCCTGAACGACCTCTTCCACCGAGCGGTTATGACCTAAATGAATAACTTCTGCACCGCCTGATTGTAAAATTCTTCGCATGATATTAATCGATGCATCGTGCCCGTCAAACAGGCTGGATGCTGTAACAAATCTTACATGGTGTTTGGGTTTATAAATGGTTTCCGGCATGTTCTTGCCCCTTTCTTACTAATCCGCTGGAACGCTTTACATTCCCAGCGGTTTCCTTGAGTGAAAGCCCATTAAATAATGTCTGAAGCAGGTATTCAGCAAACGTTTTGACCGGCATGCGGCGCTGAAACGCCCATCGGCGGAAAGCCCACATCTGGCAGCTGACCAGTAAATGATGCGCATAAAATGCCTTTTCCTCCTGATTCAGCTTGAAAAAACCTTCGTCAGCAGCTTCTGTTAGAATGTCTTCAAAAATCTTTGCCATATCGAATTCTTTATTCAGCACATAAGGGAGAGAATCCTTTGAAAGCTCTTTCGCTTCTTGGTACATGACCAAAATTTCCTCCTGCAGTTCATCAACCACATGCAGATAACCTGTCACGGCGGCTTTGACCCGCTCCAAACCATCACCTTTTTGATCAATATTTTCACTGACTCTTCTTTTCACTTGATTATAGATATCGTCACAGACCAAATACAGCACGTCTTCTTTTGAACGGATGTATTCATAAAGTGTTCCAATGCTGAAACCTGAAGCCTTTGCGATCTCACGTGTTGTCGTCCGGTGAAAGCCGTTATCGATAAACAGCTTTACAGCTGCTTTAACAAGCTGGTCCCGTCTCTTTTGGATCAGGGCTTCATTTTTTACAGATGTTTCGACCTTTTTTGATTCCATATTAAGCTCCCCCAGTCAGGTCTTGAGCGTGTTGAGGAAATACCTGCTCAAGCAGCTGTTCTGCTGTGGTATACGGGTCCTGCTCCTTAAAAGCGCGATGCAATTGTACCGTCTTCCTCGCTGAGACGATTGGTGACGACGCGCAAAATTTCATAATAGACCATATCAATCACTTCATCTTTGAAACGCTTGTAATTACGCTGATTGGCTTCATCATCATCTCTTAACAGCTCTTTATGTTTCTCCAGCTGCTGCCACATTTCAGCAAACCCCTTATTTTGTGTGGCCACCATCCGGACCACCGGCGGCCGCCATTCTTTGTCTTTCTTTATCAGATCCAGCAGGCTGTTGATCTGTCCCTGAAGCTTTCCAACCCCAGGATAATCCGCTTTATTAATAACAAAAACATCTGCAATCTCCATGATTCCGGCCTTAAAAACCTGTACGACATCACCGCTCCCTGGATTCAGAACCAGTGCCGTCGTATCAGCGACCTTCATGATATCGAGCTCAGATTGACCGACGCCGACCGTTTCAATCAATATCACGTCAAACCCATACGCATCAATCAGGCGCACAGCTTCTTTCGTGGTTCTGGATAATCCGCCGAGGCTGCCTCTTGTGCCCATGGACCGGATGAAAACACCGGGATCTGTGAAGTGGCGGCTCATTCTTACCCGGTCCCCGAGAATCGCCCCTCCGCTGAATGGACTTGTCGGATCAACCGCAACAACGGCAACCGTCAGACCCTTATTTCTAAGAAAATCGATCAGGCGGTTAACAAGAGAACTTTTGCCTGCCCCAGGTGAACCTGTCAAGCCAATGCAGTGAGCCCTGCCTGTCATCGGATGAATGGATTGAAGCAGTTCAAGCTTTGAAGCGTCATCTCGTTCGACAAGGGTAATTGCCTTGGCCAATGCCCTGATCTCCTTTTTTGCAATTCTTTCAGCGAGCGGGTGCATTCGTCGGCCTCCTTGCTTTTTTCCTGTGAATTTATCCTTCGCCTATGCCTATTATGGCGCTGGACAGCCAGCGCTTCCTCATTTATCTCTCAGTCTTTTAACAAGTGGCGAGAAATTACCATACGCTGAATCTCATTTGTGCCTTCGTAAATCTGAGTGATTTTAGCATCGCGCATATAACGTTCCACCGGGTAGTCTTTTGTATAGCCATAGCCACCGAAGACTTGAACGGCTTCTGTTGTCACTTCCATTGCGATATCTCCCGCATAGAGCTTTGACATTGCGGATGCTTGGCCGTATGGAAGTCCTTCACTTTCAAGCCATGCTGCCTGATAAGTTAAAAGGCGTGCCGCTTCAATTTTTGTTGCCATATCAGCGAGTTTAAAGCCGATGCCCTGTTGCTGGCCGATCGGTTTGCCGAATTGAACCCGTTCCTTCGCATAAGCGACGGCAGCATCAAGTGCGCCTTGTGCAATCCCTACAGCTTGGGCGGAAATACCGTTGCGTCCTCCGTCAAGCGTCATCATCGCAATCTTAAAGCCTTCTCCTTCTTTTCCAAGAAGGTTTTCGGCTGGCACTCGGCAATTATCAAAAATCAGTTCGAGTGTTGGTGAAGAGCGAATGCCGAGCTTTTTCTCTTTTTTACCAAATGAAAAGCCTTCAGTTCCTTTTTCAACAATAAAAGCGCTGGTTCCGCGTTTTGAATTCGGATCCGTGGTTGCGAACACAACATAAATTTCCGCTTCCCCGCCATTTGTAATAAAAATCTTGGAGCCGTTCAGGATATAGTCGTCGCCATCTTTCTTGGCAGTCGTTTTCATCCCGCCGGCGTCAGAACCTGATTGAGGTTCGGTGAGACCATAGGCGCCCATTTTCTCCCCCAGCGCCATCGGCTTAAGAAATTTCTGTTTTTGCTCCTCTGTACCGAATTTATTAATCGGCCAGCCTGCAAGGGAAGTGTGTGCAGAAAGTGTGACACCGGTTGAAGCGCAGACACGTGACAGCTCTTCGACTGCAATCACGTAGCTTAAGTAATCCGAACCAATCCCGCCATGTTCCTCTGCCCAAGGAATACCCGTCAGGCCAAGCTCCGCCATTTTCGTGAAAAGTTCTCGGTCGAAGCGTTCTTCTTCGTCACGCTCTGCCGCTGTTGGTTCGACCTCTTTTTTAGCAAAGTCTCTAACCATTTTTCTAAGCATTTCATGTTCATCTGATAGTTGAAAATTCATTTTATCTGTCCTTCCCGTCTTATCTTTTTGTCCTTTTCAATTAACCTTTCAGCAGCTGTTTGCTGATTACCATATGCTGAATTTCACTAGTACCCTCGTATATTTCGCAAACCTTGGCATCACGGAAGTAGCGTTCCACTGGGTATTCCTCTGTATAACCATAGCCGCCGAAGACCTGGACAGCTTCAATAGAGACCTTCATCGCTGTTTGAGAAGCAAACAGCTTGGCGATCGACGCTTCCTTCACACAGTTTTGCCCGTGCTGTACCTTATCCGCAGCCTGATAGACGAGCAGACGAGCTGCCTCAATTTGTGTCGCCATATCTGCGAGTTTAAAGCTCATGCCTTGTTGTTGACCGATCGGTTTTCCGAATTGCTGACGCTCTTTTGCATACTGTCGTGCATGCTCAAAAGCACCTTCGGCAATCCCAAGCGACTGGGCAGCAATACCAATCCGACCGTTATTCAGGTTTGCCATCGCTATTTTAAAGCCTTCTCCCTCTTCACCCAGTCTGTTTTCAGCTGGAACCTTTGCCTCATCAAACTGTAAAGCAACCGTACCGGAGCCGTGCAGTCCCATCTTTTTCTCGGGTTTTCCAACACTGAATCCTTCGGTGCCTTTTTCAACAATGAAAGCAGTAATTCCTTTCATTCCTTTTTGAGGATCAACGGTTGCAAACACAATAAAGGTATCCGCATCGGTTCCGTTCGTTATGAACATTTTAGAGCCGGTTAAATAATAATAGCCGTCTTTTTTTACTGCGCGGGTTTTCAGCCCCGCTGCATCGGATCCTGCCGATGGCTCTGTGAGGGCAAAGGCACCAATGAATTCGCCGCTTGCAAGTTTTGGTATATACTTTTTCTTTTGCTCTTCTGTTCCAAAATAAAGGATTGGTTTCGTCCCTACTGAGGTATGAACGGATAAATTCACACCAATGGTGGCACTCACTTTTGAAAGCTCGTGTATTGCGATCGTGTAAGAAATAAAATCCATTTCACTCCCGCCGTAAGCTTCAGGGATCGGGATACCCATCAGTCCCAGTTCACCCATTCTTTTCAGTGTCTCAATCGGGAACCGGTCTTCTCTCTCCATCCGTTCCACTTGTGGAGCTACTTCCTTGCGTGCAAAATCCTGCACCATCTGTCGCATCATGTTCTGTTCATCTGTAAAAAGCATATTCACATGGGGATCCTCCTAGTTGTACTTATAAAAACCGCGGCCAGATTTCTTGCCTAACCAGCCTGCCTTAACATATTTGCGAAGCAGCGGACATGGCCGATACTTATCGTCTCCAAACCCTTCATGAAGGGTTTCCATGATATACAGGCATGTATCCAGCCCGATGAAATCTGCCAGTGTGAGCGGTCCCATTGGATGATTCATGCCAAGCTTCATGACTTCGTCAATCGCTTCCACATCGGCAACACCTTCAAATAAGGTATAAATCGCTTCATTGATCATCGGCATTAATATCCGATTAGAGACAAACCCAGGAAAATCTGTAACTTCCACAGCTGTTTTGTTAAGAGATTCGGCTGTTTCTTTCACTTGGTTATAGACGTCTTCAGAAGTGGCAAGTCCACGGATCACTTCAACCAGTTTCATTACGGGTACTGGATTCATAAAATGCATGCCGATCACTTTATCAGGACGGTTTGTTGCCGCAGCAATTTCAGTAATTGGCAGTGAGGACGTGTTGGACGCAAGAATGGTATGCGGTTCTGTTATCTCGTCCAGCGCTTTGAAAATGCTCGCTTTTACCTCCATATTCTCAACAACCGCTTCGATAACCAGATCGGCTTCTTTCGCATCCGCCATTGAAGCTGTTTTTTTCAGCTTGAGCACTGTGGAATGTCTCTCATCCTCAGTTAGCTTTCCTTTTTCAACATCGCGTTTCAGCCGTCCTTCGATTCCTTTGATGCCTCGCTCCAGTGCTTCTTCATTCGCATCATGCAGCAGGACATCATAGCCTGATCTCGCAAAGACTTGAGCGATTCCAGCACCCATCTGACCTGCTCCAATAACCATTACTTTATTTATGCTCATTATTTTTCTCCTCTCATTTCCATGAATTCAATTCTGTTTAGACTTCGATCAATACAGCATCTCCTTGGCCGCCGCCGCTGCAGATTGCGGCAATACCGAGACCTCCGCCGCGCCGTTTAAGTTCATAGGCGAGCGTCATAATAATCCTTGCACCGCTTGCCCCGATCGGGTGACCCAGTGCGACAGCACCGCCATTGACATTAATTTTTTCAGGGTCAAGGTCTGCAATACGCTGACTTGCGAGGGAAACAGCTGCAAACGCTTCATTGATTTCAAAAAGATCAATGTCATCCAGCTTTTTTCCTGACTTTTTAAGCAGTTCATTGATGACAAGCCCTGGTGTTTCAGGGAAATCTTTTGTGTCTGTCGCAATGGCTGTATGAGATATGATCGTTGCAAGAGGTGTGATCCCTCGTTTGGATGCTGCAGATTCTTCCATCAGCACCATTGCGCCGGCACCATCGTTGATACCAGGGGCATTCCCGGCGGTGATCGTTCCGTCCTGACTGAATGCCGCTCTTAGCTTCGAAAGCTTTTCAAATGTCGTGTCGCGCCGAACCGATTCATCCTGGTTTATGAGCAACGGTTCGCCTTTCCGCTGAGGAATGCTGACACCTATTATTTCTTCAGCAAAATGCCCATCTTGAATCGCTTTCGCTGCACGTTCATGACTGCGAAGCGCCCATTCGTCCTGCTCTTCACGAGTAATACCGAATTTCGCAGCGGTTTCACTCCCGTAAATGCCCATGTGAACGTTGTTGAATGAACAGGTCAGACCATCATGAACCATTAAATCGACAATTTGAGTGTCACCCATCTTGCTTCCCCAGCGTGCTTTCGGGAGGACATAAGGGGCTTGGCTCATCGATTCCATTCCGCCGCCAATCAGAATTTTGCCATCACCAGCACGAATAATCTGATCAGCGAGGGTTACGGTTCTTAATCCGGATGCACATACCTTGTTAATGGTTTCCGTTCGGACTTCCCACGGCAACCCTGCAAGACGGGCTGCCTGACGTGATGGAATCTGTCCTTGTCCGCCCTGAAGCACCATGCCCATCAGCAGTTCTTCTACTTCATCCGGCTGCAGTCCCGCCCGGTTCAGTGCTTCCTTAATCACCGTGCCGCCGAGTTCAACTGCAGAAAGGCTGCTTAATCCCCCGCCGAATTTTCCAAATGGTGTTCTTGCAGCACTTGCTATTACTGTTCTTGTCATTTCGATTCCTCCCGGTAAGCGTTTTCATAAAAGCGATTGAACGCTCGCTCAGTTTTGGTATTTTTGAAGGGGGGATCCCTTCAGCCTCAGCGCTTCCACTGCCTGGCACGATCCCCCTTAAAACCCTGGTTAAACCGCTTTTTCCTTCGGTGCGACAATTGATTTTTCAACGAGTTCAGCAATGTCATAAGTGCTGACGTTGTCTTCAACTTCCTTGGCTTTCGTCCCATCGCTCATCATTGTTAAGCAATAAGGACACCCGCTGCTTATAACCGTTGGGCTGACTTCAAGAGCCTGCTCTGTTCTCGCGACATTCGTCCGGTTGCCTGTTCGTTCTTCCATCCACATCATTCCGCCGCCTGCGCCGCAGCACATGCCGGTTTCACGGTTTCTTTCCATCTCCACAAGCTCCACACCCGGGATGGATTTAAGAACTTCCCTTGGTGGCTCGTAGACAGCATTATAACGGCCAAGATAACAGGAATCATGATAGGTAATCCGTTCGTTGACCTCATACTTAGGCTTAATTCGGCCGTCTTTAATCCATTGATCAATGAGTTCGGTGTGGTGGAAGACCTCGACGCCTTCCAATCCAAAGTCAGGATACTCATTTTTAAACGTATTGTAGGCATGTGGATCTGCTGTAATGATCTTCGTAATGCCATGTTTCTTGAACGTTTCAATATTTTTCTGCGCTAGCTCCTGGAATAAGAACTCATTACCGATCCGGCGCGGTGTATCTCCGGAGTTTTTCTCCTTATTTCCAAGAATAGCAAAACTGATGCCAGCTTCATTCATGACCTTGGCAAGCGCTTGGGCTACCTTCTGGCTGCGGTTGTCATAAGAGCCCATCGATCCAACCCAGAAAAGGTATTCAAATGGCTCTTCCGCTTTTTCCATTTCTTTCACTGTCTTAACAACAATATCTTCACGGCCTTCACGCCATGTTTCACGTTCCTTGCGGTTCAGCCCCCATGGGTTCCCCTGTCTTTCAATGTTGGTAATGGCACGCTGTGCATCTGCATCCATTTTACCTTCAGTTAAAACAAGATACCTGCGCAAATCAATGATTTTATCCACGTGTTCGTTCATGACCGGACATTGATCTTCACAGTTGCGGCACGTTGTACATGCCCAGATTTCTTCTTCCGTGATAACGTTTCCAATAATTTCGGAAACAGGAGCAGCTACACCTGCAGCGGCCGTTTCCTGATGACCCGCCTGAGCCGTGCTTCTGGCTAGTGTATTCGCCTTTGTATCTTGAAACGCATATGCCGGCATCCACGGTGTCCTGCTGGTTACAGCCGCACCATGCTCCGTCAAATGGTCGCGAAGTTTAATAATCAGATCCATCGGAGAAAGCATTTTCCCTGTACCGGTTGCCGGACACATATTCGTACAGCGTCCGCATTCAACACAGGCATAAAGATCTACTAATTGTTTTTGGTCAAATTCCACAATGCTGTTTACACCGAATGTTTCCTTTGTTTCATCCTCAAAATCAATCGGCTTTAGCCGGCCGACTTTATGCGTACGGCCAAGGTAAACGTTCGTTGGTCCGAAGATAAGATGCGCATGCTTCGATTGCGGAACGTACACAAGGAACGTTAAAAGGATTAATAGATGAACCCACCAGGCAATATAGAAAATAGTGACAGCTGCAGCTGACGGCAGCCACTGAAAGATGAATGCAATCAGTGACGCAAGCGGTGCCCACCAAGCATATGCCTCCTGGTCAAAAATAACTTGCATACCGTTTCCAATGAGAACAGAAAGCATCAGACCCCCGATAAAAACAAGGACGAGTCCAGCTTTAAAGCCGCGCTTAAGCCTGACTAATTTTTCAACATAGCGCCTGTAGAACGCCCACACGACTGCCACAATAATCGCTAGGGTTACAATTTCCTGAAAAAACTTAAATCCAGGATAGATGGGCCCAAGCGGCAAATGTGAACCTGGAACAAGTCCCCTCCAAATTAAATCCAAGGCTCCAAATTGAACAAGTATAAATCCGTAGAACATCATGACGTGGATTGCGCCGCTCTTTTTATCTTTTAAGAGCTTTTTCTGCCCGAAAACATTGATTGCGACATTCTTAAGTCTTTCTTTGACAGTTAGTGTCCACTCTGCTTTTTTCCCTAGCTTAATAAACTCATAGCGCGTTCTAACGACGTGGTAAAATAAATAAAGTCCGTAAATGACGACTGCTAAAAAAGCAATCCAGTTAATAATGAGTAACGTATTCATAACGCCGCTCCCCCTCTGCCAGCCTTGTTGAGTATAAATTAATTAAAACGCATTAATAATGCCAACCTTTCCACACCAATCGACAAAAACCTTTATGAAAGCCATTACATTTCTGAATGTGAGTAATTTTCTGTGATTAAATTATAACATAAATAAAAATGAATGAGCATTCAGTCGGGATATTTTTATTATTTTTTTATTTTGTTAATGGAGAAAGATTTGGTTATGCTAAGGATAGATTATGGGAACACGCGAGGAGTCGATTTTATGGGGTATATTATATTTGGAATCATCATTCTAATTATTATTCTGTTCATTGCCGGCGTATGGCTCGATTTGTATGCAGGCATAAAAATTCAACATCCGAAGCTTCCTGTAGGCTTATATAAAACAAGCCACAATCAGCTTGAAACGTTTCAGGACGGTATACATTTTTTTAGTGCTTTAGAAAAAGATATCACCATGGCCACCCGCCACATTCATTTATCTTTCTACATATTCCGGGAAGACCGTTTAGGCACGAACATGTTTCAGCTTCTTGAGAAAAAAGCGGCGGAAGGTGTAAACGTTCGAATTCTCATGGACGCCATTGGCACCAGAAAGCTACGCAGAAAGTTAAAAAACAGGCTTTCCGAAGCAGGTGTCGAATGGGGACATGCCCAAAAGCCGAGGTTCCCATTTTTCTTTTACAATGTAAGCCGGCGGTACCATCGCAAAATCTCAATCATTGATGGGCAAACCGGCTACTTCGGTGGTTTTAATGTCGGGGATGAATACATGGGCCGCGACCCTAAATACGGCGACTGGCGCGATTACCATGTCAAAATTAAAGGCGGCGGCGTTCATTTTCTCCAAGAACAGTTTCTTAGCGACTGGCATGAGGCAACCCGGCAAACCGTATCGAGCGACGATCTGTTTGCTCCCGACTCGCCCACCAGCGGCACTGTCAAACTGACACTGCTTGCAACATATGGCAAACAGCTTGAGCAGGTTTTCATTGACCATATCAGCCAAGCCAAGCATCGTTTGATCATCGGCTCGCCTTATTTCATCCCAAGTGCCCGATTGCAGGCAGCCCTATTAAACAGGCTAGAAAGTGATGTAAGCGTGACGGTCATTCTTCCCGGCCGCAAAGATCATCCTTTTGTCAGGCCAGCTTCTTATCACTACTTAAAGCCACTAGTTGAAAAAGGCTTAAAGCTTTATCATTTTCATGAAGGATTCTATCATGCAAAAACGTTTATCATCGATGAGGACACGGCTTATCTCGGCACAGCCAACTTTGACCGGCGCAGCCTATTCTGGAATGATGAACTCTCTGGTTTTATTTATGATGCGAATACCGTCCGCCATTTAACAGAGAATATTGAGATTGATCTTTATTCAAATTCTTCCGAGGTGACAGCCGAAATGATTGAAAACCGTTCGGCCGTTGAAAAAGCCAAAACGTTTTTATCATGTCTGCTTGCTCCTCTTCTTTAGCATCAGCTTCACTGATAGAACACTCATATTCCCACAATAAAAAGCGCCAGTGCATGCACCGGCGCTTTTACTATATTGTTTTACATTTTTTCAGGGGCAGCTACACCAATTAAATCCATCGCGTTCTTAAGTGTGGTTTTCACTGCCTGCATGAGAGCGATACGTGCTTTGGTCAGCTCAGGCTGAGACGGATCGAGCACTTTCTCCGCATTATAAAAGCTATGAAGGTTTGATGCCAATTCAAAAGAATAGGTCGTCATTCGCTGAATCGCCAGCCGTTCTGCTGCTTCAGCAACGACCCCTGGGAACTCCCCAACCTTCTTCATTAAATCAATTTCTTTTTCTGTTTGAATCAGACTGAAGTCTGCGCCTGCCGTTTCTAATAGACCTTTCTCCTCTGCCTGTCTCAGCATGCTGCAGATTCTCGCATGGGCGTATTGAACATAATAAACAGGATTTTCATTAGAGTGTGACTGTGCAAGGTCTATATCGAAATCAAGATGGGTATCCGAGGAGCGCATCGCAAAGAAATAGCGCATGGCATCAAGCCCAACCATTTCCTGAAGCTCACGAAGGGTGACCGCTTTTCCGGTCCGCTTGCTCATCTTAACCTTTTCACCGTCTTTAAACAGGTTCACTAGCTGGATAATCTGAACTTCAAGCCGTGAAGGGTCATATCCAAGCGCTTCAATCGCCGCTTTCATTCTTGGAATATAGCCATGATGATCCGCGCCCCAGACATTGATCAGCTGGTCGAAGCCTCTTTCCAGCTTATTCAGATGATAGGCAATGTCTGGCGTGAGGTACGTATAAGAACCGTCACTTTTAATCAGCACACGGTCTTTATCATCACCGAATTTCGTGGATTCGAACCAAAGTGCTCCCTCTTGCTCATAGGTGTGTCCATTATCTTTCAGTTTCTTAAGAACTTTATCAATCTGGTTTGTTTCATAGAGTGAGGTTTCTGAAAACCACACATCAAATTCAACCCTGAATTCAGAAAGGTCTTCCTTGATGTTGTCCATTAAACGTTCCACACCAAAATTCCGGAAGAAAATCAGACGCTCATCCTCATCTAGAAGCGTGAGAGCATTCCCTCTCTCCTCAGCTAATTTCTTCCCAAAATCTATGATGTCTTGACCCTGGTACCCGTCTGCCGGAACTTCTTTTTCCAGTCCAAGCGCCTGAAAGTAACGTGCTTCAAGTGACTTAGCCATGTTGGAGATTTGCTTTCCAGCATCATTGATATAATATTCAGGACTTGTTTCATAACCTGCAGCGTTTAAAACTCGGCAAAGCGTGTCCCCGACAGCCGCACCGCGGGCATGTCCCAAATGAAGACTTCCGGTTGGGTTGGCTGATACATACTCCACCTGAATTTTTTTACCGCCGCCGGCATTGGTATGACCGAACTTGTTACCTTCACTAAGGATCTGAGGGATCAAATCAGTCAGATAGCTGTTATCCAGGAAAAAATTAATGAAGCCTGGTCCAGCAATCTCTATTTTTTGAATATGACCTTTCTTCTTGTCAATTTGCTGAGTCATTTCCTCTGCAATTTGTCTCGGAGCTTTTTTAGCGATCCGCGCCAGCTGCATCGCCATATTAGTCGCAAAGTCACCGTGCGATTTATCCTTCGGCAGTTCAAGCACCACATCCGGACACTCACTTCTTTCAGCAAGTCCTGCTTTTACGACGGCATTCACGATCTCTTCTTTTAATTGCTGCTTTACCTTTTCAACAACAGTCATCATTGACCTCCTGTAATTTGATAACGGATATCACAAAGCCCTATATAGTCGCCTTGCATTGTCAGTTCATAGACAAGATGGATCACACCTGTCTCTTTCGCTTCGTTCCATTTATAATCAAGCTTCTTAGCCTTTGTCAGCATTTCCATTCTGCCAAACGGCGTCTGATAGCTTCCTTCTGTTTCACGGTTTAGCGATAACGGCATTCTCATACTGAGAGGTCCTTGTCTGAGCACAGTGACTTCCTCAGGCTTAATCTTTATCGTATGATGGACCGTCCCGATCTCTTCCAGCTCTTCTTCATACCGGAGATAAGTCGTGTTATTTTTGACTGTCACCAGCCCGCTAACGGTCACGGTTGTTTCTTCTGCCTTCCTGCTGTCAGGGTGATGGATCGTGCTCTTTAACTGGAGCGTTACTTCTTGAATGTCTCTCACCCGCTTTCTTATTTATCCTTAACCTTTATATTATAGTCAATCTGCCTTCCCTAATTCAACCTTAACATGAATTCTCTAATGCTTATTAAAAGGCTGTTTACTAAATTAGGCGGATTCGACGCTTACTTTCCCTCAGAGACGCTCAGGCTTCTTTTCTAATCGTATGGTCGGTAAACCTCACTCTTCAGGGTTCGAGGCCACTGAAAAAGTCTATCGGTCTTATCATGCCTGTTGATTTCGCTCTCGGTAGCTCGCTTTCCGCGGGCACGGCCTCAGCTAACTTTGCCGTGGTCTACTTGTGCGGCAAAGTGGATCTTCGGACGCGTGCTTTTCCCGCTGGAGTCTCGCGCCTTTCTCTTCAATCAACGTATTAATAACCTTGTGATGCAGCTTTTTAAGTCAATTATGGCTACTGATTTTCAGTGACCTTTCGCTTATTCCGCAGGCATCTCCAACTTTCCCGGCAGCTCGGCCATAGTGGAAAATGCATCTCAACCTTTAGCAATCCAGTGGACTTTCGAGGCATTAGACCGAGCTATTCTTTGATTAAATCTTAAGCAAGATCAAAATATAGAAGTTTTTCAGCGACCCCTCGCTGATTCCACAGGAACGAGCATCACATCTCGAGTGACTACGAGTTGCGACGAGGAATCCCGCTTCGAAGCATTACTAGAAGACGCAGAAGCACATGGTCGCAAATTTTTTCCCATCAAAAACTTTTTCATCCGCTGAAATTTTGAGCATGCGCATTTTCGAGGAGTCTCAGGTATTTCTAGCTTTCATTTGTAGACATGCGGATTTTCGAGGAGTCTCATCCCTCAACACCAAGCAGTCAAAAAGTGAAAGCCTATGCACCCTGGCCATTCGACAAATTCCGGGGCGTGACAGGCACCGTGCCCACAGCCCGCCAACCGTGCACGACAAGCCCTACCCCTAAAAAAAGTGAAGCACTGATGTCGTCATCAGTGCTTCACTTTTTATTTTATTTGTCTTTACCAACCCAGCCAAGCAGTATTTCACGGATAAACTTGCTTGCTGCGATAGAGGTTTGTTCGCCTGAATCGTATGCGGGTGCGACTTCAACAAGATCTGCACCGATAATACGCATGTCAGATTGAGCGATGGCCATAATGGCATCCAGCAGTTCTTTGGAACTGATGCCACCCGCTTCAGCTGTCCCTGTTCCAGGAGCATATGCCGGATCAAGCACGTCAATATCAATTGTCACATAAACCGGACGGCCTGCTAAAGAGGGCAGGTGTTTTTTTAACGGTTCAGCCACACTGAATTTTTCAAGTGTCATCCCGCTTGTCCTGGCATACTCAAATTCCTCGCGCATCCCTGAGCGAATTCCAAATGAATACACATTCTCAGGTCCGATCAATCCGCAAGCTTTCCGGACAGGCGTTGAATGTGACAGGACTTCCCCTTCGTATTGTTCACGAAGGTCGGCATGGGCATCTATATGAATCAGTGCCATATCCGGGTATTTCCGGTGCATCGCTTTGATAACCGGCCATGTGACAAGGTGCTCTCCGCCAAGTCCAAGCGGGAATTTGCCATCTTCAAGGAGTTTATCAAGATAACCCTCAATAATATCCAGGCTTTTTGCAGCGTTTCCAAAAGGAAACATCATATCGCCCATATCCACATAATTAACGTCTTCAAGGTGCTTGTCCATATATGGCGAGTATTCTTCAAGACCGATCGATGCTTCCCGGATCCTGTTTGGACCGAACCGTGAACCAGGCCTGAAGCTGACCGTATAATCCATTGGCATACCGTATATTACCGCTTCAGCTTCATCATAGTTTTTACGGCTCATGATAAAAACTTTACCTGAGTAGGCGTCATCAAAAATCATTAACAATTCTCCTTTTAAAAAGCGTTCAAAACCCCAAAACCATGAACTAACCTTGCTTAGGCAAGCGTTATATTGAATTAATTAAACGTTTATTTAATAATATCTGCAACGAATTTCGGCAGTGCAAAGGCTGCTTTGTGCAATTCTTTCGTATAATACTTGGTCTCTATTTCATGAAAACGCTCTTCAGGAACCTCAAGCGGATCATGCTTTTTTGAGCCGATGGTGAAGGTCCAAAGACCGCTTGGGTATGTCGGTACGTTTGCTGTATACAGACGTGTAATCGGGAAGATTTCTTTTACATCATTAAAAACCTGTCCGATCAGGTCCGCTTTAAACCATGGATTGTCTGTCTGTGCAATAAAAACGCCATCCTCTTTCAGCGCTCTTGAAATGCCTTCATAGAAGCCCTTTTCAAAGAGTTTCACTGCTGGCCCAACCGGTTCCGTCGAATCAACCATAATGACATCATACGCGTTCTCGCTCTGAGCAATATGCATGAAGCCATCATCGACTTTCACTTCGACTCTTGCATCCTCAAAAGCTGACGCAATTGTCGGAAGGAATTTTTTTGAGTACTCAATGACTTTTCCATCAATCTCAACAAGCGTCGCCTTTTCCACTGACGGATGCTTAATAATTTCACGGAGTACACCGCCGTCTCCTCCACCGACAACAAGCACATGCTTCGGATTAGGATGGGTAAATAAAGGAACATGCGCAACCATTTCATGATAGACGAATTCATCACGTTCAGTTGTCATGACCATGCCATCAAGCGTCAGCATATTTCCGAACTCTTCCGTTTCGATCATGTCCAGCTTTTGAAAGTCCGTTTGTTCCGTATGTAAAGTACGTTTAATTTTCGCCGTTATTCCATAGCTATCTGTTTGTTTTTCTGTATACCATAAATCCATTATTATCATCCTTTCTATAGAGAAAGTCCGGGGAGGCTCCCTCGGAAATCAGACTACGCATCTTCCTTCTCTGAAAAAAGTATAGAGGAATGGCGGGAAAATGCAAGTCTATTATGTGTCTATAGCCGCACATTGAACGTTTTAAACGGCAGGGGTTTAGATCATGCGCCCGTTTCCCATACTATGAGCAAACACCCTGAAAGGCAGGTTCACCATGAGACATCGTCGCTATCGCCATCGCCGTAAGAATACCAGCCTGCTGCGAAAATTTTTTCTGGCGTTCGTTGCTGCAATTACAGCCGGCCTCGTCACGCTAATCGTTATGTGGATGGCAGCCTGGGCTATGGGCCCGCCTTCTATTCACCCTCCGATGCCTGCAAAGATTTATGATCAAAGCGGTCAACTGGCAGGTGAAGCTGGAGCTGGCCACAAAAGAAGCTGGGTTCCTTTAAAAGATATCGCTTCTCCTTTAAAAGAAGCGACGGTCGCTGTTGAGGACCGCCGGTTTTATCAGCATCACGGGTTTGATTTAAGGAGGCTTGGCGGCGCTATCATCAAGGATATTGCGACTCTCTCAAAAAAAGAAGGCGCGAGCACCATTACGATGCAGTATGCTAAAAATCTGTTTCTTACAAACCAGAAATCATGGCTGAGAAAAGCAGAGGAAGCATTTTATACGATGCGGCTCGAAACCAATTACTCCAAGCAGACCATCCTAGAAGGCTATCTCAATACCATCTACTACGGTCACGGTGCTTATGGAATTGAAGCTGCATCTGAAGTGTATTTTAATAAAAAAGCAAGTGATTTAACCTTAAGTGAAGCTAGTATCCTGGCTGGCATCCCCAAAGGGCCGAGCCTTTATTCACCGTTGATAAACTATGAACGGGCAAAATCCCGACAAAAAATCGTGCTTCAATCCATGGTTGACACACATAAAATCACTCAGAAGGAAGCCGATCAGGCTTATAATGAGCCGCTGCATTTTGTGAAATCTCAAAAGAAAACCCAGCATAATGCTCCTTATTTTCAGGATGAAGTCATTAAAGAGCTTCGGAACAAGCTGCATTTTGATCAAAAAACCATTGCAACGGGTGGCTTAAAAGTATATACCACTCTAAATTCTAAGCTTCAGAAAACTGCTGATAAATGGGTGAAAGAAATTATTCAGCCAGACTCAAAAGTGCAGACAGCCGTTGTTCTGATGAATCCTAAAAACGGGGCCGTTCAAGCACTTGTGGGAGGACGAGATTATCAAAAAAGTTCATTTGACCGCGCGGTACAGGCGAAACGGTCACCTGGGTCTTCCTTTAAGCCTTATCTCTATTATGCGGCTTTACGGAATGGGTTTACCCCGTCGACCACTTTAATCAGCAAACCGACGCCGTTTACCTATGATCAAGGCAAGAAAACGTACTCACCGAGCAACTTTGGAGGCTATTATGCGAACGGCCCCATCACTTTGGCACAGGCCCTGGCTCTCTCGGATAATATTTATGCGGTTAAAACCCATATGTCAATTGGGGAAGAGAAGCTTGTCGATGTCGCTAAAAAGGTCGGCATCACAAGTCCTCTATCTAAAATTCCTTCTCTCGCCCTCGGCACAAAGCCCGTCAGTGTTCTGGAAATGGCACGAGGATACAGTGCTTTTGCTAACGGAGGAGACAAAATTAATCCTTACTACATTACAAAAGTCGTTGACCGGGAAGGAAAGGTTCTTTATCAGGCGGACCCCTCGTCTACCCATGTCTTAAATAAACCAACAACCTTCGTCCTATCCCAGCTGATGACCGGTGTCTTTGATAAAAGTCTGAATGACTACACGAAAGTTACCGGGACCACCGTCGCACCTCTGCTTTCACACAAAATTGCAGCCAAAACGGGGTCGACTGCTGCTGACAGCTGGATGGCAGGCTTCACCCCTTCACTGGTTGGTGCCGTGTGGGTCGGCTATGACAAAGGTGAAACAATCAGCACCTATCCCGATACAGGTTATTCGAAGCTTATTTTTGCCCATGTCATGGAAGACGCACTGAAAGGTAAGCCTAAAAATGAATTTCATCCCCCCGCCGGTGTTGTTAAGGTTCTCGTTGATCCGGATTCAGGTGAATTAGCTACCGATGCCTGTCCCAAAGCACGGTGGACCTATTATCTAAAAGGAACAGAGCCTAAAAAAACCTGCCACCTTCATCCGGGTGACAAACGCGGGAAGTCTAACTCAGGATCGGATCTGTTTGACAATCTCTTTAAAGGCTGGTGGCCTTTTCACTAGGTTAAAGTAGAGACAGTTTCATAATAAACAGCACAAAAAACCCGGGCCGCTATTCCCGGGTTTCTTGCTGTCCTAGTTTTATGTGAATGTATATTCTAATTGTAATAAATTGAAAATAAAGTTACAAGATGTACATCAGCTTATTTTATCAGGGGGTTCAAAAGCCCCAGTGGATCCTTTTAGGAAACCATCTGGTGAGGAAAAACCAAACCCTGAATCGATCCCATTTACAGCTTAAACGTCCAGCTGTTTTTTGAAGTCCTCTGAGGCTCTTTCCCACATGCCTTCATCATGGTTAATGAGGAAATCCTTCAGAATTTTCTTGGATGCATCATCCATATGATCCAATTCGACTTTCTTTTTCAAGGCTTTATCCATCTTGTTAACATGGTCCGGAAGCACTTTGTAACCGCGCCGGATTTCACGGTTCACAATCATATCAGCGGCACCTGCTCCCGCGTAAAAAGGACCCTCGTTGCCTCTTTCAGAGTTCAGCCATACGATCCAATAAAGCTTCCCGCCATCTTCAAGCAGATCCTTGTTCGGGGCAAAGCGAATCCGCCGCTCCACCTGACTTCTTGCATGAAGCGCTGCCATATCAACCATGGCTTCGCCTTCAGCCGGATCAATAATTATCGGTGAAATATTATCAAGGTTGATGACGCCGACCCCATACCCGCCGTGGCCTGAGGTTGAGTCTCCGCCTAATATATTAAATCCTGAGTTTTTATTTTTACCATCAAAAATATCCATGCAAAACCCCTCCTGCAATTAGTTTATCACACGGGCTGACTGTCATGCACAGCTCGAACCGCCGTTGATTTTCTCCTCCGCATTATTCCCTATTGGAAAAAGATAAAAACCCGCCTGGCTCGCAAAATGAACAGAACAGTTGATTCCTTATGCTTTTCATTATATTCTTTCTTAAGAGAAGGATCGTGATGACGGGGGGAATACCAATGATTTTTATCCGTTGTATTAAGGATGTTTTCAAAGAATCTGAATATGATTATATTGACTATACAACAAAAGTGTGTTTGTTTAAAGAAGGAAATTTTTACATGGCAAATGAAAACGAAGACGGTCAGTGGATGGCCGCTGATGAAGAGGACTTTCCGCACATCGTTGCAGACGGTGAAGAATATCTTAATGAAGACGTCTGGTTTCATGAGCATTTTCAGCTGGCTTAAAGAGAGAATCCGGTTGTCGATCAGGATAATTATGCTATAATTAAATCAACAATAAATCAGCCAAGGTGCCTATCCTTGGCAGCTGCTGTCTATGTTCAGCTGCCGGCACCCGGCCAATTTGACACAGCGCTCCTTTAAAAGAGCCAATCATGCTTACCAAACCCTGATCCACCTCACTGGATGAGGGTTATTTTTTTCCATTGTCTTTCATTATCAGAACAATGAGCGATCCGAAACTGATCATCAGGATTAATCCTTCATAGGCCGTCATCGCGTCTACCACCCCCTTCCTGTGGGGGATTCTGCGGCTCTCCTTAAGGTCTTCGCTGTATAAATATCATAACACAATTTTCCTGCAATAAAATAGTAAAATCGAACCTATGTTCGTAAAAATTACATAACCTCCCCTGCCTGTCTCCTTTTGTCTGAGAGAAAAACCTTGCCATGCTCTAAAGATTTTGGAACAGCCCGCTGCAAAGAATACCGCCTATTTCCACGCCTATTATCAATGCTCAGCAAGGTAGCTAGTACTTAATACCTATAAACTTCGATTTAAAAAGATGACCCCTGTATACAGGAATCATCTTCTATCACGCCTCATTTTTTATAATGCCTGCTGTTCTTTTAATTCCGGCTTCTGCTTTAGCGCATGGTTGCTGATGCCAGGAATGTAGGCGAACAGTACCGTGAACAGTGGTGAAAGATAGAGAAAGAAAACAAATGGGAGATATTCCAGCACGGATACGCCTAATGTCTGGGCGAAAAACGCGCCGCTGACTCCCCAAGGAATCAATGGATTAACAAGGGTTCCACCGTCTTCCAGCGACCGGGAAAGTGTTTCTCTCGGAATTTTTTTCTCGTCGAAAGCTTCCTGGTACGCCTGGCCAGGCAGAAGGATGGAGAGGTATTGCTCCCCTGTCAGGATATTCACTCCGATCGAAGAAAGCGCGGCTGCCGTAACATAGTGACCTTTTTTATGAAGCTTTGCCAGAAGACCATTTATGAGAAAATCAATCAACCCGATATTCTTTGCCACGCCGCCAAACCCTAATGCGATAAAGATCAAGGAAATTGACCACATCATGGACTGGAGGCCGCCGCGGTTTACTATGGTCGCGACTAAACTTTTATCACCTTTTAAGTGAAAGCCGTTTTGCATGGTTCCCATTAATGCTTCGATGCTCACTGATTGAAAGATAATGGCGGTTAACGCACCGGTGACGATGCCCGTCACTAAGACCGGGATGATCGGTGCTTTTCGAAAAGCAAGCACGACCACAATCAGCGGGGAAATCATAACCCAGATGCTTAAGTTAAAATGCTTATGCAAAGCGGTTTGGGCTTGAGAAATTTCTGTCATAGAAAGATGTGGTGATGCATGCTGGCCAAGTAAAATAAATAAAATAGCTGTAATCAGAATAGCCGGCACAGTGGTCCAGGTCATATGACGGATGTGGGTAAAAAGATTTGTCCCCGCTACAGCTGGGGCAAAATTGGTCGTGTCAGAGAGCGGACTCATTTTATCGCCAAAACATGCGCCGCAGATGATTGCTCCCGCACATAAGGCAGGGTTTATGCCAAATCCGGTGCCGATCCCCATCAAAGCTGCCCCGACGGTCCCAACGGTTGTAAAGGAACTCCCGGTAAATGTAGAAACGACCATCCCTGAAATAAGGGCCGTGATAAGAAACCATTGCGGGCTGATCAGTCCGAAGCCTGCGGACACAAGGTAGGGAACGGTGCCGCTCGCCATCCATACGCCAATGAGCATACCGATCAGTGCAAGAATCAGAATCGGCTTTAACCCCTTACTGATCCCTTCCACTATTCCTTTTTCGATTTTTTCCCATGAGGCTTTATGCCAAAGAGCGAAAAGACTGAGCAAAACGAGACAGCCTGCGAGCGGCATGTGCGGATCCGTTTTGAAAATAATTAAACTGCTCATTAAAAGGGCAAGCATTGCCAGCAACAGGATGGCAACGCTGAGACGACGCGGTGATTTTATCATTTATAACATCCTTCCGATTTTTGTTAAATAAACATTTAGAAACTAAAAAACGCCCTTAATCAAGGACTGGGACGAACTGGCCGCGGTACCACCCAATCTTAATCAAAGACGATTCACTCAATCAGCTAACGGTTTCCCGGGATTTCTCCAGCTCAGAACACGTAATTCATCATTCAAGTCACCTTAGTTCTCACCTGCCACTAAGTCTCTGATTGCTGTTAACCTGACGATTACTTCATATCCTTCATCACTTTTATGCGTTTATGCTTTTGTGCGTTTAAGTATAAAACAACCTGATTGGATGTCAATAAGGACAGGCTCACGCTGGCGCTGAACGCCATGTCAGCTTCTATGCATTTTTATGCTTGTACCCCATTAAAAAATTAAAACAAGTCCCTTATCTACTCATGATAAGCTCATATTTAATTATTGTGGTATTTTTTCCTTTTCTTGTATTTTAATATTTTATTAATTATACTTTTAATTGCTAGAATATATTCCCACTCTTGTATTTAACCTATTTTAATTATTAAGGAGGAATACTATGACGTTCGTAAACTTTCGTATTGTATTAGGTGATAAAAATGGCGAGTTTCACCATCTAAGTAAAGGTTCGGTCTATGCAACAATAAACATTGGACTGAGATTGATGGGCCAACAGCTCAGTATTAGGTATCGGAACTAGTTATGTCATTTAGCGCCTATAGAATAAACCAAGTAGCACCTATTTTTTTATTGACTTTAATATACTTAATCATTAGATTGGTTCTTATTATTATTAGGAAAGAAATTAATTGGTATAAAGAAATAATAAGACTTTTATTGACGATCTATATTGCTGAATTAATTGGTACAACTTTATTTCCAATAAATATTGATATAGGCAATAAGCTTTCTATTTTCCCTTTATCTTATGAAGATAGATTTAGACCCATTATGGTTAATTTAAATCCATTTAATTTTTACGGATTAATTCATCTGTCAAGTTTAATTATTTTAAAAAATATTGTTGGAAATATAATTATGATGGTACCTTATACAATTTTGCTTGCCTTTAATTTTAAATCGTTGAGAAATTGGAAAAAGGGGATTGGTTTAGCCTTTTTAACATCGTTAATAATTGAATTACTCCAACTTTTATGGCAGTATTCAATGCTCAATTTTAATAGGGCAACAGACATTAACGATCTAATATGTAATGTAATTGGGGCATTTATAGGTTATATATTATACCGTTATGTTCTGAGAACAGTGCCTATGTTTAAACCATTTTTGATTAAGAGAGATAATTAAAAGATCGTTTAATAATATATGAGAGACAGTTTAAATACGCTTAGTGAAAAACTACGCTTTTTTTAAAACAAATCCAGTAATTTACCGATTCCAGAAATTCGAAATCATTATTATGTTAATACTAGAGTAACCCTTTATTATATATTCTAAAAAATATAAAGATTTCGGGAGACTAACTATGGGAGAAAACCAATTCTTTGTTTATCACATTGTTACCAGAAATAAAATGAGTGTTGGGCAGATTATTCACTTTGACGATAACCAAAGCAACACCTTATTTCATTTTTTCTTTGACAAGGAACAGGTGAATTCTAAGGGTGAAGACTTTATTCAAATTTTACAGAGTCATTACTCAAGCGAAGGTTTAACTTTGAATAAGGAAAATGGCGAAGTAGCAATTAAGTATATAGGGCAAACAACTAGAGCTATTAGAGAAGTGATAGTAGAAATGGTCCGGCTAAAAGAATATCCTCAATATCCTTCAAGATTATCTTGTTTATATGCCGCTAAAAGCTATGAAGACATACTTAAATGGAAAAAAGTATTTGAGTCATTTAATCGTAAGGTATTACAGATCGTTAAATTAAACGTTATAGGAAACTATTTCGATGGGGACGGAAACCTTTTACCAAAAGAAGACGGCGTTCCTTTCTCAAAAAAAAATAGAACATGCAAGAGAATATTGGAAGGGGAATGTAAACAACGTGCTTTCTGAGCTTTTAATTAATGGAAAAATTGAAGTTGCAGAAATTATCGATGATTATTCATTTTAAATACTTCTTATTTAAAATGAATACGTTGTTCAAGTAACGAAAGGCATTAATTGAATATGAAATTTATATCTTAAAAAACGCTTCGATTAAATACTCAAGCGTTTTTTAGTACTAATTATAGTGTTATTTTATATATCATTCTCTGTGTCTATCTGATGTTTTTATAATCTGTTACTTCATAATGCTCCACGTTATCAAAACGATAGAGTTTCTTTACGTCCCTGCACGTTATGATTATGTCTGCCATTCTTTTTTTAGAAGACCGTAGACGACACTGTCTGCGTAATCCCCATAGAGATACTCACCATTTCGAACAATGCCTTCCTGCTTGAATCCGATTCTCTCAGGAATCGCGCGGCTTTTAAGATTCGCTTCAGATGCTCGAATCTCCACTCTGTTCAGGTTTTCGATTTCAAAAGCATAATGAAGAAGCGATCGGACAACGGTTGTCATAATCCCTTTTCCCTGCCAACCTTCGCTCAGCCAATAACCGATGCTTGTTTTCCCGTTATAGCTATCAATTCCATGAAAGCCTGCCATACCAACAATGTCACCATCATAAAGAATCGCAGCCTGAAAACCCTGGCGATCAGCGAATTGCTTCAGCCACATATCGATGACCGCATGATAGTCACTTGCCGTCAGCGTCTTATCGACCCATGGGAGCCACTCTCTTAAATACATACGGTCTCTGTCGACGACGCTAAAAAGAGCTTCCGCATCCCGCCGTTCCAGCAGTTTCAATTCAATCTGCTCATTAATTGTCCATGTGAACATGCTTCGCCCCCTCCCAGAATGCTCGTCCGGTTCATGCTACATCAATTTATTGGACGGCTAACCGGCATCGTTTCTATAAAATGAAACGCTTCCTCTAAATCTTCTAGACTGTAATGCTGCTTCTGTTTAACAACGAGCACCTTTTCGATAATCTCCTCACGCGGCAGGTCATCAAAGTAGAGAATCGTTGACACCAGTTCAAGAAATTTGGAGTTCCTGGCGTTCAGCTGATTAACGACCGAATCCATCGGGGGAAGCTCCACACTGCTGATGAGAAAGAAAGGTATTTCCTTCGTTTTTCATTGTATAACGGTATTGATGGTAACCGCCTTTCTCCTCTCTCAGTTCTGCTATGAAACCCAGATTGCATAATTCTTCCACACGAAGTGTCAATTCCTCTGAATAAGGTCCAAAAACATGAAAATGATATTTTTCCTGAAAAGGAAAGCCGCATTTCTTCATAATATAAATGATCTTCTGAAGTTTTTTTCGCCCTACGATTTCGTCCGCTTCCTTCAATAAATAAACAAGTTTTGCGTGGTCTTCCAGCACAGCAGTGCCCTCCTTACATTTGATTAATCAGATTCATAATTGTCTGCTTGAGCTCAGGCTGTGCCGTCAAGCTCTCTATTAAATCCTCCGGGTAGTAAAGCTTATGGTCCGTTCGTTTCTTTCCGGATATCGCTTCCACGACATTCGATTCCCGGGAAAGCTCGCGAAGGTCGCCGTTCCTCATTAGCAAATGAATCGGCAGCCGTTCTTCTTCCTCACCTGGCCGGTAAAAGTCATAGGGCAAATCAGACGATGAATCCACCGTTAAGTAATAATCCGGGTCAATGCCTGCTTTTTTAAATGCCTCTTTTAGATCGGAATAAAGACTGTAATTGTGATTCAGACTGAATTCAGCATACTGGAATAGACGGCGGTTCATGAACCGGAAACACAGATCTTTAAGAATGCCGTCGTCTTCCTTTTGCCACATTTGGAAATAATACATAATAACAGCTTCATCGAGCGCAAGGTAGTTATCGAGAGTAAGAGAGCCGTTAAACAGCGGGATGAGCTCTGTCGGTTCATGCTTAAACGCATAACCCTCTTCATAGAGCGCTTTCGCCCGATGCAGTATTTTGGCTAGGATCACCTCCGCACTTCTCGTCACCGGATGAAAATAAACCTGCCAGTACATCTGATAGCGGCTCATAATATAGTCTTCCACGGCATGCATGCCGCTGTGCTTAATAACGACCTGATCTTCTGTTGGCCGCATCACACGCCAGATTCTTTCCAGATCAAAATGGCCGTAGCTGACACCTGTATAAAAGGCATCACGCAGCAGGTAATCCATCCGGTCCGCATCGATCTGACTGGAGATCATGCTTACAACCAATTTGTTTTTATATGTTTTTCCGATAACCTCAGAAACTTTCGTTGGAAAATCTTTATCCACCTTGCTTAGAACATTATGTATCTCTGTATCACCAAGGATAATCTGCCGGGTAAAGCTCTCGTGGTCCGTGTCAAAAACCTTCTCAAACGAATGCGAGAAAGGGCCATGGCCGACATCATGCAGAAGCGCTGCGGTGAGACAAAGCAATCGTTCTTCGGCATTCCAGAATGGCCGGTTCTCAAAAACATCGACCATTTTACGGGTGATTTCATAAACGCCGAGCGAGTGCCCAAAACGGCTGTGCTCTGCACCATGGAAGGTAAGATAAGAAGTTCCGAGCTGTTTGATACGCCGCAGTCTCTGAAACTCTTTCGTGCCGATAAGCTCCCAGATCAGCCGGTCTTTGACATGAATATAACGATGGACAGGGTCCTTGAATACTTTTTCTTCATCAAGCTGATCAAATACTTGCGTCATTTTTTCACTTCCTGTTCTGACATGTGACTATTATAGCCTCTCCTCTTTATGTTGAAAACAGGCGAAGCACTTCTCTAAACAAAAATTCGGTTTAACCGCCGCCAATCCCTTCTTTTGCTGAGACCGTTTGACGGATTTGCTATAATAAATTTCGGAAGCATGAATAAGGAGACAAGTATGATGTCACATTTATTGGAACAGCCGATCTGGCGGGTGATTGACCAGTCCGCTCTTGGAAAGGCATTTGAAGCAAAACAATCCTTTGCGATAGACGATACCCTCTGCTACTCAGTCGGCCATGGAGAATCCGGCTGTACGGCTCGATCCTGGGTCCATCACCAAACGGTTATTCTCGGCATACAGGATACACGGCTGCCTTTTCTTCAAGAAGGTCTGGATGTACTGAAACAAGCAGGTTACCATTATGTGGTCCGTAATTCAGGCGGGCTTGCCGTCGTGCTAGATGAAGGCGTGCTTAATCTTTCGCTGATCTTTCCTGAACAAAATAATACAATCTCCATAGATGATGGCTATGAGGCCATGGTTTTTTTAATAAAAAAATTGCTTGAACCTTATGGTCTGTCTTTTGAGGATAAAGAAATCGAGGGGTCTTACTGCCCTGGCCGCTACGACTTAAGCATTAACGGCCGAAAATTCGCTGGTATTTCCCAGCGCCGGCTCAGACATGGTGTTGCCGTTCAAATTTATTTGTGTGCAGATGGAAGCGGTTCAGACCGCGCCTCATTGATTAAGAACTTTTACGATGCAGGCGTTCGAGGCGAAGAAACCCGTTTTGTTTATCCAACCATCCGTCCCGAGACGATGGCTTCACTCAGTGAATTAAGCGGCCAGCCAATCACTGTCCCTCAGCTGATGAATCAAGTCATTCAATCCCTGCAGCAGTTCGGCGCCGTCTACACGTCCACTGAGCTGACAGCAGAAGAACGTCTCCGCTATGACGTGAATTATCAAAGAATGGTGGACCGCAACGTTAAAGCCTTTCAATAAGTAAAAAGCCAAAGACACGGTATGAATCACCGCTGTCTTTGGCTTTCTGCTTTCGACTATTCTCTCCCGCTAAGAACAGGCATTTCCAGTTCTTTATCTTTTACTTCAGCTTGCGGCAGCAGGATTTCCTTGAAGTTAAATTCGTCGAATGCTTTACCCTGTCTCATCCGATTTGGGAAATCCGGATTTGCCAGTGCACCCGTACCTAAACTGATAAAATCTGTCTGTTCCTCTTCGATCATTTTTAAAGCAGTGTCAGGCTGATTTAACTGGCCATTCGCAATCACTCGAACATTGCCATAGGTTCTTGCTGCTTCGGCCATTGTCATTGTCCCCTCACCGAATCCAGGAGCAGCACCATCAGCATCGGTAACATGAATATAGTCCACCCCTGCCTCGGCAAGCGCTGAAAAAATAACCTCCGCATCTTTCTGACCGCCTGCCCATTTATGAGTGGCATCTGCTACCTTCGCTTGAGAAACGCGAATGCCAACCATGTAGTCTTTACCGGTCTCTTTTCTGACGGCTTGAATAACTTCGACAGGCAGACGCAGCCGTTTTTCGAGCGATCCGCCGTATTCATCCTCACGTTTATTAAGATAATCTGTCAAAAACTGATCTAAAAGATAGCCGTTTGCCCCGTGTATCTCGACACCGTCAAATCCGGCTTCCTTTGCATAGCGTGCCGCTTTGACAAAGCCCTCTTTTGCCTCATCAATCTCTTGCTTCGTCATCTCTTTCGGTGTCATGAATGGACCGGACCCTCCGTAAAATCCAAGCTGTTCGCCTTTTGGAGGAATAGCAGATGGTGCTGCGGTCTCATCAGAATATCGGTTACCCTGAGATTGCCCGCCAGCATGCATCAACTGCGCAATCATTTTCGTTTCATGCTGCTGAACAGTCTTGACAATCGGCTTCCAGGCATCCCGTTGTGCCTCTGACGCTAGCCCCGGTTGATTCAAATAACCCTGGCTGTATTTTTTATCCGTATAAATTCCTTCAGTGATAATGGCGCCAAAACCGCCTTTGGCATAGCGCTCATAATAGGCCAGCATCCGCTTATTCGCGGTCCCGTCGTCCTCCGCACTGATTCGTGTCATGGGTGCCACCACCCAGCGATTCTGTATCACATCTTCATTCACTTTTTGTGCGCTGAAAAGCAATGATTTTTCTAATTCCATAGCTTTCCGCCTCCTTTTTTCTTATAACGTTTCATACTTTTTCGTTGATTTAGACCATGTTAGCAAGTTTAACCATTAAACGTCTAATATATTGCTTTCATGTTTAAACCGTTTGAAAAAGAGGGAATTGATACCAAAAGGCAATCATGAAAGGATGAAACACATAATGGAACATATTGAAATCAGCAATACCGGTATGAAACCCTCCCGCATTGGGCTTGGCACCTGGGCGATTGGCGGAGCGATGTGGGGCGGAACAGACGAAAAAGAATCCATTAAAACCATCCATGCGGCGATTGATAATGGCATTTCTTTGATTGACACAGCGCCAGGCTATGGGAAAGGCCGTTCAGAAGAGATTGTCGGAAAAGCAATTAAAGAAAAAGGCAACCGTTCTGACATTTACGTGGCTACGAAAGTTGGCCTTGAATGGGAAGGCGATGATATGATCCGCAACGGCTCAAGAGAACGGATCGAGAAAGAAATTGACGATTCCCTCTCCCGTCTTCAGCTGGATTATATTGATATTTATCAGCTTCATTGGCCTGATCCTCTCGTTCCAATCGAGGAAACCGCTGAAGCGTTGCATGATCTGTATAAGGCTGGGAAAATTCGGGCAATTGGCGTCAGCAACTTCTCAACCAAACAGCTCGACGCGTTTCGTAAAGTTGCCCCCCTTCATACTGTGCAGCCCCCCTATAACTTATTTGAGCGGGAGATGGAAAAAGACATCCTGCCTTATTGTGAGGAACACGGGATGACCACCCTTCTGTATGGCAGTCTCTGCCGCGGGCTGCTGTCCGGAAAAATGTCTAAAGACCGCACCTTCGAGGGTGATGACCTTCGCAACGTCGATCCTAAGTTCCAGGAGCCGCGCTTCAGCCAATATTTAAATGCGGTTGACGAACTTGAAAAACTTGCAAAAGAACGGTATGGCAAATCAATCCTTGATCTGGCTGTCCGCTGGAGTCTTGATCAGCCCGGTGCCGGCATTGCTCTGTGGGGCGGCAGAAACCCTAAGCAAGTGGAACCGGTGAACGACATGATGGATTTCCATATTGATGAGGAGACACAAAAAGACATCGATGCCATTCTTGAGAAAAACATTAAAGATCCGGTCGGACCAGAATTTATGGCTCCGCCTAACCGGAAAGAATATCAAGAGCAAAAATAAAGAAAAGCCGAAGCGGTATTCCCGCTTCGGCTTTTTCATTCACTGCTCAGTTGTCATCGGTTCTTCTTATTGCATGCTTTGGCGTGCTGTGATCAGGGCAAGGTTGTAAACGTCTTCGGTTGAGCATCCTCGCGACAGATCATTTACAGGCTGGTTCAAGCCTTGAAGAATCGGTCCGACAGCCTCAAAACCGCCAAGCCGCTGCACCATTTTATATCCAATGTTACCTGCTTCAAGACTTGGAAAAACAAACACATTTGCCCGCCCTTCAAGCTGAGAGTTTGGCGCTTTTTTATTCGCCACATCCGGTACATAGGCTGCATCGAATTGCAGTTCGCCGTCTACAGGAAAATCAACCGGCGCCCGCATTGATGATTCTGACAGCCTCTGTCACTTTTTCAGCTTCAGGCGCTTTTGCAGAACCTCTCGTTGAAAAGCTGAGCATGGCCACCTTGGGGTCAATGCCAAAAGCTCTTGCCGTTCTGGCACTTTCCATTGCAATTTCAGCAAGCTCTTCAGATGTTGGTGAAATATTGATGGCACAGTCTGCAAAAACCAACTGCTCCTCCCCTTTTACCATAATAAAAGCTCCGGATGTCTTATTCACTCCAGGCTTGGTTTTGATGATCTGCAGTGCTGGTCTGACCGTGTTAGCCGTTGAGTGGCAGGCACCACTGACTAGACCATCCGCAGCACCAGAGTAAACGAGCATGGTTCCGTAGTAATTTTCGTCAGAAAGCAATTCTGTTGCCTGATCAAGCGTGATTTTACCTTTGCGGCGAGCAACGAGCGCCTCGGCCAGTTCTTCGCGTTTTTCTTCATTTAAATGATAACGGACCTGCATGCGTCCTTGTTCTGTCAGACGTTTTATAGGATCAGGCATGGCTTCAATCTTTCCGATTAAGATAGGTGTTAAGAGATCTTCTTCGGCAAGCTTTACAGCAGCCTCCTGAATGCGCGAGTCTCCTCCTTCAGGGAATACAATCAGAGGCTTTGCTTTTTTAACAATTGCCTTCATGTTTTCGAACAATTTCGTCATAATATGACCTCCTTCACTGACCCTAGTCTACACCACCGTCACACGTTTTAAAACTTATTCATTTTTTTGCATTAAACAGGGCTTTCGCGGTTGACCCGTTCATGTGATATATTTAGAATGAGAATTTTTGTAGGGAGTGTTAGTGGATGATTGAAGCAGCAAAAACACTGGACGGATGGTACTGTCTGCACGATTTCCGGACAATTGATTGGATTTCATGGAAAAACGTCTCGAGCGACGAGCGTGAGGCAGCGATTCAGGAATTCAATGCTTTCCTTGATAAATGGGATACCGTCATGCAGCAAAAACAGGGCAGCTATGCCTTTTACTCCATCGTGGGACAAAAAGCAGACTTTATGCTGATGTGGCTGAGACCGACAATGGCAGAGCTTAATGATATCGAAACAGCGTTTAATAAAACAAGGCTAGCAGCGTTTACGATTCCTGCTTACTCTTATGTTTCCGTTGTTGAGCTTAGCAATTATATGGCACCTAAAGACAGTGATCCTTCAGAGGATCCACGCATCCAGGCTAGATTGAAGCCCATTTTGCCGAGAACCAAATACGCTTCTTTCTATCCGATGGACAAGCGCCGGGATGGTGATGACAACTGGTACATGCTGTCAATGGATGAACGCCGTGAAATGATGCGAAGCCATGGCATGATTGGGCGAAGCTATGCAGGCAAAGTGAAACAGGTCATCACCGGATCGGTTGGGCTTGATGACTGGGAATGGGGCGTTACGCTATTTTCTGAGGATGTCCTTCAGTTTAAGAAACTAGTATATGAAATGCGCTTTGACAGAGTCAGTGCACAGTACGGAGAATTCGGCTCCTTTTACACTGGTGTCCTCCTTGACCCGCAGCGCTTCTCACAAATGCTCAGCGTAGAGTAGCAAGAAAAGCGAAGTCGCACATGTCAGCTCCGACAGGCACGAGCATCACATCTCGAACGACTACGAGTTGCGACGAGGAATCCCGCTTCGAAGCATGACTAGCAGACGCAGGAGCACATGGTTACAGACTTCTTTCCCAAGCACTGGAGTCGCGAAAAGCGAGCTTGCCTGATTAGCTCTGAAGGAACCGAAGGGCTGGCAAGCGTAACTAGACAAAGAAAAGCGGAGCCGCACGTGGAGCTCCGACAAAGTCGGCTGAAAAAGTCCCCCGGTGTCGTCGTGGTTGTTGATTGCCGCTCTAGGCTGCTCGCTTTCCACGGGCACGCCCTCAGCTAACTTTGGCATGGTCTCTTTGTACGCCAAAGTGGATCTTCGGACGCGTGCTGGTTCCGTAGGACTTGAAACAGCATCCTTGAATTCACACCGCACGAAGAAAATGCGGTTTCCATCCATTGAAAGCGGAAATACCCTCGCTTTCCGCGGGCGATCCGCGAGCCTCCTCGCGCTTTAAGGCAACGTTTGCGCTGCGGGGTCTCGCTTGGATCGCTGATTCCGCAGGACTTGAATAACGTCTTTGGAACCACATCGCACGATGAAAATGGCAAAGCAATCTATGAGAAAGTGGAAATACCTTGAGGTCAAGAGAACCTTGGGTATTTCTTTTTTGTAATGAAACAAAAAGCATTTTCGAGGAATCTCGAACATTCCCGGCAGTTCGGCATTTAGTTGGTAATGGGAATCTTGGTTGGTCCTAAACGCTACCTTTACGGCCATTTATTCGAGTTTTCATGTCTCAGACGGTCCTAAACGCTTCCTTTACGGCCATCCTTTCGAGTTACAGAGGCACAATGGGCTCCAACGGCAACTTATAATGCCCTCAATTCAGGTTTTCGGCTCTTGCTGGGCTCCAAATGCCACCCTGCAGCGCCGCATTTAATTAAAGCATGGCTCTCGTTCCGCCCCACGGCAAGTGATAACTTTCTAATGCTCGGCTCGAAGCGAAAAAGAAACTTTTTCAGCAGGATCCTCCGATGTTAAAACAAACTCGACAATCGGTATCTTAATAATTAATACTTTATAATCATCGCTTTGAAGGCCCTGTCATCGTTAATCGGCAGACTTTCAAAGTGTTTTTTGTATTAAAAGCCTGGCTTGAAACATATACATGATCTGAGAGTCGGGAAGTCGACATTATCAATTGGATTGGAGTGAATTTCCATGAGTGAGCAAAGACAAAATCCACAGGATGGGTGGCAATCCGAAGAGCGGCAGCAGTCCCAGCAAGGAGGGACTTCCCAAGGTTCACCGTCAGATGGCTATCAGTATCCGATGTCACAGTACGGAATGGATCCACAAATGGGAGGAATGCAAGGCGGCATACCATATATGCCTCAAGATTTTGGCGGTTATCCGGATTTTCGGCAACAAGGTCAAGGAATGCAACCTCAGCAAATGATGGGTGGCTACCCAATGATGCCTGGTGGGCAAATGCAAGGCGGTCAAATGATGCAGCAGCCAGGTCAGCCAATGCAAATGCAAGGCGGCCAAATGATGCAACAGCCAGGTCAGCCAATGCAAGGGCAAGGCGGTCAAATGATGCCACCTCCTGGATCTTTACCACTGCCTGCCAACCAGCAATCTTATATAGAGAACATTTTAAGACTCAATCTTGAAAAAGTCGCCACTGTTTACTGTACATTTGAAAACAACTCTGAATGGAACGCTAAAGTGTTTAAGGGAGAAGTTGAAGCAGCTGGACGCGATCACGTGATTATTAACGACGGCGGCCCTCAAGGAACACGCTACCTAATCCCGCTTATTTATGTAGACTATATCACCTTCAAAGGCCCGATTAATTACTCCTACCCATATGCCTAGAAAAGTGAAGCCGCACATATCAGCTCCGACAGGCACGAGCATCACTTCTCGAACGTACTACTTGAGTTGCGACGAGGAATCCAATCGCTTCGAAGCATGACTAGCAGACTGGCAGGAGCACATGGTTCCAGATTTCTTTCCCGGAAAATGGAGGAAGACCAAAAAATGGCTTTTTCATTTTTGAAGGGCTTTCGAAGTGACCCCGAGGAGCTGTGCGGCGGAACTAGACAAAGAAAAGTGAAGCTTGCCTGAATAGCCCTGAAGGAGCCTGGAGACTTTCTGAAGAGAACGCTTTTTGTTCTCTGTAAAGAAAGTTGAAGGAACCGAAGGGCTGGCAAGCGTAACTAGACAAAGAAAAGAGCCGCACTTGTTAGCTCCTACACATCACTGAAAAACTTCTGTATTTATTTGCCTTTTTTAAGATTTAATCCAAGAATAGCTCAATCTGGTGCTTGCCTGAATAACCATGAAATAGCCGGTAGGGTTTTCAGAGAGAATTCCTTTCCCTCCTCAGATAAATTAAATAGCATGACCATCCAATAAAGCCCATGAAAATGCGGCTTTTTATTTTTGCACTAAAATCGTTCCGATCTCCTCGCCCCTTTTCTGATAAGAAAAAATGCCTGGCCCCTAAAGGGTCAGGCACGAACAAATGCAATGATAATTAAGAGCCAGCTGACGAGAAATGCAACACCGCCGATCGGTGTAATCGCGCCAAGTACAGAAACCTGCGTCAAGCTTAATATGTATAAACTTCCTGAGAAAAGAATAATGCCGAAAAACATCAGCCAGCCTGCCCAGTTGAGAAGCGCCGAACCATTATTCAGCCATGTTGCTGCCAAAATGCCTACAAGAATCAGTCCTAATGCATGCATCATTTGGTAATGAACGCCAGTTTGAAAAATTTCCATATAATGTGCGGATAGCTTATTTTTTAAGCCGTGTGCCCCGAAAGCACCGAAGGCTACGGATAACAGTGCACAGGCTGCTCCAATGATTACAAATAGTTTACCCATTGTTTCCCCGTCCTTTAAAAATCGTATTATTGTCTGAGCTGTCAGGTTACATGTAATTTACTTTTGTAGGTGCCAAGAACTCTCGTGCGATGTCCATAAATATCAAGAATCGCCAGGACTTTTGACATGCGTTCATCCTGCATTCCGGCTTCTGCAACAAGATAAAATTGATACGTGCCAAGCTTTGTTTTGGTTGGCCGGGATTCGATCCAAGAGAGGTTTAAATCCAATGTTGAAAACACCTGAAGAATGTCTGCAAGGAGGCCGGAATGCTCGTCACCAGGGGTGATTAAAAGCATTGTTTTTTGAGAATCCTCCGCCATTGTGCGTTCATTCGCTATCACCACAAAGCGGGTATGGTTCGCTGATGTGTCCTGCACATTCCTTGCGATGACTTCCAATCCAAGCTGTTCTGCAGCCCATGCCGAAGCGACGGCACCCACGTCTCGTCTTCCCGATTCCTTCACCTTTAAAGCTGCTGAAGCGGTACTGTCAAAATGCTTTGTCTCAGCCTGACTCTTTCTAATAAATTTCCGGCATTGTGCCAAGGCTGGAGGAATTGACCATATTTCTTGAATTTCATCCAGAAGTACGCCCTTTACACCGAGCAATTGCTGCGATATTCCTAAGATCATTTCTCCCTGTATAAATAATTCAGGGCTGTCAGCCAGGCTGTCCACGGTTATGTTAATGGTACCTTCAATGGTGTTCTCAATCGGAACGACTGCGCTGTCCACGTTTCCGGCCTCTACATCTTCAAAAACATCCGAAATCGTCTGAAACGCCACCATTTCAACATTCTGGTCTTCAAAGTAACGGACGGCAGCTTCTTCGCTGAACGTACCTTTTGGACCAAGGTAACCTACTCTCACAGTCATCACTCCTTTTTTAATATGGAAGTGTCTTACAATCGGTGTTCAGGAGCGTACCCTATAGTGAAGAATGATAGACTGCAGCTTTTTGTAAAAAGCGGGCAATAACTGACTGCAACCAACGTTTATTTGATCCAAAATCAGCAAATCCGATTCGGGTAGAAGATCGAAACTGAAGCTTTTTGCTTTTTTCATTAAAATAGAACTCTGCATCATGGAAAAATTCAAATACCTGAGTCCGGTACTCCACTTGCATAAAATGATGATTGTCCTGCTTAATATCAATTCTCGGCATGCTGTGCAGCACTTCCAGAAGACAGCTTTTTGCCTGCTCCAGGGTCATTCCTTCATATGAAACAGGAAGCATTTTGCGGTTAAGATTTTTATGTTCACTGGATACACAGTTCGGCTTATTTGAACAAGGGGTAAGAATCTGTTCTCCCATACCGGCCGCTGTCATGTTTTTTTCTTTTGTCATTTTTATCATCCTATTCAAAACGCACATTTCTTTTCAAGCTTTATTATATGTCTTTCGGGAAGAGCGGGTCAACGGAAGAACAGCTTGTTCATCAGACTGTGACAAATTCAACATTAAAGTTGTCTTATTAAACGCTCCGGATGCGTGTAAATATTCATCTTTTGGTTTCGAATAAACCCGGCCGCTGTAATATTAAGGTCATCAGCGAGCTTCAGGGCCAGATCCGTTGGGGCAGATTTTGACAATAATATCCCAATGCCCATTTTTGATACCTTCAGGATCACCTCAGATGAGATTCTTCCACTGAATGCCACAAGATAATCATGTCCGCGCAAATTATTTTGGAGCATGTGGCCGTAGAGCTTATCTAGTGTGTTATGCCTGCCGATATCTGTAGCGGTTTCCACGATTTGATCCGGAAGGCATAAGGCAGCATTATGAACGCCGCCTGTTTGATCGAATGTATCCGAGGTCTGTTTTAATCCGTTCATCAGGTTCATGCACTGCTCAATCGTTGCCGTTGGGGCCCTCATGATTGTACGGGCCGTTTTCACATCATTTTTAAAATAGAACTGTCGGCTTTTTCCACAGCATGACCCAATGACCCGTTTTGTCATATCCGCTGTTTCTGCCTTTTGAAAGTTTTGGATTTCAATATTTACAAAGCCTTGGCTGGTATTTACAGATAATTTTTGGATTTCGCGAAACGATCGAATGACGCCTTCTGCGGCAAGAAATCCAATGATAAGTTCTTCAAGCTGCACAGGAGAACAGACGACTGTCGCGAACTCTTCTCCATTGATCACCAATGTGACCGGTGTTTCATTGACGATCACATCTTCTGTCTGCTCGATCTCATCCCCTGTTACCCTATGGATTGTCCACCTGTTTGTTAAATCGGTCTCCATAATCCTTCTCCTCTACTCTAAGACTGGCTGCCTGCGATGGTTTGTCAGCTGTTCATAGCTGTAAGTGATCTCTATAAGACGCCCTTCACTGAATGCTTTTCCCGTAAAAGACAGACCAAGCGGTTCGCCATCCGGCGTAAAGCCTGAAGGCACACAGATCGATGGATAGCCTGCTTTCGCACCTAATGGTGAACCATATGAAGATGGAAAGAGAATGGCATCCAGATGATGCTCGTCAAAAGCTTGGTCCAATACCTTTTCTTTCATTTCAAATACGTCCTGGCTTCTGCTGTTAATATATTCCTTATCCGTTGAGGTACCGGATGTTCTTTCGCTTAATTCTAGCAATGCCTGGCCGTACTTCAGCATCTCACTTGCATTTTGGCTGTTGAAAGCAAGCAGGTCCTGCAAACTATGAACAGGTAAATGTGAAGGCAATTTACCTAAATAAGCGTTAAGAGCTGTCTTAAATTCATAGACAAGCACATCTATATTTTCTTCTGCTTTTGTTTCTGGAAGATCAATATCGGTAAGGACCACAGCGCCAGCTTCTTCCATGTCTGCAATAGCGAGTTCAACCAGCACCATTTGCTCAGGTGTGCATTCCTCAAAGAAACGTTCAGGCACCCCGATTCTTGCCCCGTTTAGACCGTCTTTCTTTAAAAAAGACAGATAAGACGTGCCTGTTTCAGCAAGACTGGTAATAGGATCGTTCTCATCCTCGCCCGCAATAGCTTCCAGAAGCATTGCTGCATCTTCAACCGTTTGTGCAATCGGTCCTGCCGTGTCTTGAGAGTGGGCGATCGGAATGATCCCCGCACGGCTGACAAGACCAATCGTTGGTTTAATTCCGACCACAGCATTTTGGCTGGCCGGGTTAAGAATGGAACCCGATGTCTCAGAACCTATTGCCGCTGCGCCTAAACCAGCAGCAACCCCTGATGCGGATCCAGCACTGGAACCTCCGACATCGAATTGACCGGGACCATAAGGGTTCAATACTTGTCCACCTCTTGAGCTGTAACCGCTCGGCATATGGTCACTCATGAAATTCGCCCACTCGGTCATATTGGCTTTTCCTAAAATTAAGGCACCTGATTTTCTTAGTTGTGCGACAACAAAAGCATCCTCGGCAGCATAATGATCCTTTAAAGCAAGTGAGCCCGCACTTGTATGCATTTTGTCCCCAGTGTCAATATTATCCTTAACTAAAATCGGGATTCCGTGAAGCGGCCCTCTAATTTTGCCGCGTGACCGCTCAGCATCGGCAACAAGCGCCAACTGTTCAATTTCCGGGTTGACTTCCAGAACGGCTTTTAATTTCGGATTATATTCAGCAATCCGATCCAGATAATAGGCAACAAGGTCTCGGGACGTCAATAGCCCGTCCTCCATTTTTTTCTTCATATCAGCCAGTGTCATCGTATTAATTCCCTGCGGCAGCGTCGTGTTCTTCATCTGCTTCACTCACTCTCAGCTCATTAGTAGAAAGAGATCCAGCCTCTGTCCCCATTACTATTTGATTCTTAGGAAAGATAAATGTCCATGGCATAAGTGTAAAAGGATCGACCGTAATTGAGGAATCCATAAAAGTAGCCGCAGCCAGCTTCTTTCCTCTATATGTGCATATCATCGAATGATTCATTTTCCAGGGCATGCTTGTTCTGTTTTCTATAAAAACGGTGACAAGAAGACTACCTTGATGGTTGACTGCCGTTTTCAGAGGAGAATAAACCACCCCTTCATCACGACTTACCGATCTCTTTAAATAATTATTTAATATCTCTGCTTTGCCTTCAGGAGACAAAGCCTTAACCCACTTTTCATGAAGCTTTAATTGTGTTTTCATCGGCCATTCCCCTTTCAGGTGCTTGATGATGCTTTGGTCTTATCGTTCAGATGTTTTCTTATTTTTATTAATCAATAGTCCTGCTGCGACCACTGCAATAGCGAGAATAACAGATATTATCAAGTCCCAAGGCAGAGCAGTGCCGGCTATATAGTGAGCAACAGCTTTGTCGCTAGTCAGCATTTCCCCGGCCGTGTAGCCGAGTAAGGCAGCGCCAAGCATCACAATGACCGGGAAACGGTCCATCAGCTTCATCAACAGCTTGCTTCCCCAAATGATCAAGGGAATGCTGATTGCAAGCCCTAGGATAATTAATGCAATGTTCCCATGTGCTGCACCTGCTACTGCTACAACGTTATCGAGGCTCATAATGAGATCTGCAATAATAATGGTTCGGATTGCTCCCCATATATTCGAGCTTCCTTTTAAATCAGGATCAGTATCATCAGCCAGTAAATTTATAGAAATATAAATAAGAAGCAACCCGCCTATTATTTTCAGAAACGGGATCTGCAGCAGCCAAACCGCTATAAATGTCAAAATAATTCTTAATACGATGGCCCCGACGCTGCCCCATAAGATCGCTCTATTTTGCTGCTTGTCAGGAAGATTTCGGCATGCGAGAGCAATTACCACGGCATTATCACCGCTTAAGACAATATTAATCACTATAATACCAATTAAGGCTAATATAAAAGTCCCCGCCAACAACACGCCCTTTCCAGATTCGTTGTTAAAATAAGTATAACCATTTTCTGCTTGTCCCTCAACGAACAGCACCTCGTCTATTTGCTCGTTCACCAGGATTTATTCAAAGGGGAATTATTAGATGATTAATGCCTTCATCTCTTTTCTCTCAATCTTTTCTGTTTCTAAAAGAAACCCTTACTTTCCTATTTCAAATATTTCAAAAAAGTTATATAATAGAAAATGGTCTATAAATTAGAAAAATAGTTGAGGTAATATTCTATGAATCTATTCAGAAAAATTTCCGTATGGTTTTTACCCCTGATTGTGCTGATTATCATTTTCGGTTTGTTTACATTAAAGCAACTGAACAATTTAGAAACCCCGCCTTCGAAGAACTGGAGCCGCTCCATTCCCCTTCCAATGAAGGACATGACGGATTCAGCAAAGCTTTTCACACAGAAACGCGGGAGCAATACCGCCATTTATGCCGTAACGAAGAAGGGAATCTCTGAAGTCGAGGTCTCCCCTTCCATGGATATTTTGACCAACCATACCTACCCTGTTCACCCGGACAATGATGGCATCTGGGCTAAAGGAAGCACGTTAATTTACATAAAAAACGGCAAGCTCACTGAGTATACGAAGGGTCATACCAAAATACTTGATTCACATGCTGCACAGCTTATGCCCGCAGACAATGACCACATTATTTATTCTTCAGGGCCGATCGTGAAAGAAGCTGACCCTGCTACTGGGAGATATTAAGACCCTTGGATCTTTTAATCTTCCAGTATCAGAACTTGTCACCAGTGCGAACAGTCAGGATTTCATTGCAACGTTAAACAAGGATAAAGAAACTAAAGTTATTTACTTTAAAAAAGACGGCAAGCAGTATCCGCATTCACTGCTTCACACGTTTAATAATCCCTCTGCACGATACAGCGGTTTTATGTTTTCTGTGACGCCAAATTCTGTGCATTTGTTATATTCAAAGACGACTTACAGCAGCACGATTACAACCACTTACATGATGTCCGATGTCAGCGCTCATGCGATTGCAGCCGGAAAACCGGAATGGTCCGAACATCATTTTGATGTCTACACAGCCGATGGTCATGAACCTATCCAGGAATTAAATGATCTTAGCTACACGGTCATCAACGGCAAGGATAAGATTACGTTCGCATCACAAGGTACCCTGTCATTTCATCATGACGGACAGGTCGTCTATTCTGCAATTCTCAATAATAATGGGACGGCTCTTGCTGAACGTCACAGTACGAATAACCAGTCGATCAAGCCAAAGGAATTGAGCAATAACTTGATTATCTGGCTTGGTTATCAAAAAGCAAATCATTATCAACTTTATGCCGCAAGTACGAACGCCAAGGCGATTGCCAAAAGTATCAAAGCGACTCAGCATGATATCGGCCAGGCCATCTCAAATGCCCTGATCATACTGTCGGTTAATATTTTTGCAGTGTTCTTTGCACTAATTTATTCGCTCATTGCCTTGCTCTTTTATTTCATTTGCTATTTTGCAAAGACGACAGCTGTCGAAAATGGCGCCCCCTTTGTCCGATGGGGCACTTATATTATCTTTTTCATTTCGCAGTTCATCTACCTGTACGATTTTCTCATACCAAAGCTCATCCCATCAGAACTGCCTTTTTATTTGAACTTTCACCGGCAGTCCTTATCTGATCGCCGTAGCAGCAGCGCTGGTTTCAGGTCTGATCACACGTTTTGTTAGAACAGAGTACTGGGAGATGCTGCCTGAGATTGTGTACTTTATCATTATTGACACGCTATTTGTGACGCTTATGCTCGGAGGCTACACGATATAAGCAAAAAAATGGCCGAATAACGCTTAATAAATACTTGTAAACAACTAAAATAGCGAAACTGACACTAGAAAATTCCGATTTTTGTGATTTCGCACGAAGAAAATGCGATGTCATAATTGAAAGCGGAAATACCCTCGCTTTCCGCAGGCGTTCCGCGAGCCTCCTCACATAAGACATTGTGGCTGTGGGGTCTCGCTTGGAACGCTGATTCTTGCAGGAGTCTCGGGTATTTCTTGCTTTCAATAAGCACGGGCAATTTCGAGGAGTCTCAAGTATTTCCATTTTTATAATGGAGCACAAAGCATTTTCGAGAAGTCTCAGGTATTCCTGCCTTTCAGTGAGCATGTGCTTTTTCAAGGAGTTTCGAGTTTTTAGCTTTCATCAATAGGGATGCGCATTTGCCCCGACGAACGTCTTCCTCCCTCTCATTAAGGACATTTCACTCTCTTTTTGACTGCCTTTGCCAATACAGCGTTCTGTCGGTGTGGTTCCAAAAGGTGTTATTTCAATTTCAGCGCAATCAGCGAGATGCCAAAAAAAGTCTTTTTAAAGCAGCGTGCCGACACATTCTCAAAAGAGAATTGTGTGGCACGCTTTTTTGTTCTTCGGGCTGATTATTGCATTTTTGGGCCAATTTATCTGAAGGGTGAGACATCTGCGGGATCAGACTGAGGCAACTGAAAAACTTCTATATTATTGATCTTTTTTAAGATTTAATCAAAGAATAACGCAAAGTCCCCTGGAATTCTAAAGGCAGCGCAAAATTATGTAGAAAGTTTGGCTAAATTTGTCACGTCCTGTGCCACCGGCGAACCTATTCACATCCTGAAGGCATGCGTAGCAATAATTGACTTCTAAAGGACATCACATGACGTTGATTGAAGCGGAAGACGCGAGACTCCTCGAAAATACGCATGCCCTGAGTTGAAAGCTAGAAATACCCGAGACTCCTCGAAAATGCAGCAATGCGCTCGAAAATTGCATGCTTTGAAAGCAAATACCCGAGACTCCTCGAAAATGCGCATGCCTAGAGAAAGCCAGAAATACCCGAAACTCCTCGAAAATATGCATGCCTACAATTGAAAGCCAGAAATATCCATGACTCCTCGAAATGCGCATGCAGATTGAAAGCTAGAAATACCCGAGACTCCTACGGAAACAGCACGCGTCCGAAGATCCACTTTGGCAAACAAGGAGACCACGCCAAAGTTAGCTGAGGCCGTGCCCGTGGAAAGCGAGGGTATTTCAGCTTTCAATCTAAAGCAAACGCATTTTCTTCGTGCGGTGTGGATTCAAGGAGGCTGTTTCAAGTCCTACGGAAGCAGCACGCGCTCGAAGATCCACTTTGGCACAAAGAGCCCACGCCAAAGTTAGCTGAGGCCGTGCCCGTGGAAAGCGAGCAGTCTAGAGCGGAAATCAACAAACACATCAAAAAAGGTGGTCTCTTTCAGTGGCCTCATCAGCGTTCCAAGAACACCCCGCAGGGACTACTTAAAATTTTATAGAGCAAAACAAGCTGTCGAGATGTCTCGACAGCCTGTTTCTTGCCAAAAATCAGCTTTGCATTTTCTTTTCGTAAAGTTCATAAAGCGCTTGCGTGCCTGCGTTTTCCTGGCCCATTTCAGCAAGCTCTTCATAAAGCGAGAGGCTTAGTTCGAGCCCGGGAGCCTTCATCCCCATTTCCTTTGCTGACTCAAAAGCGATTTTCATGTCTTTGATGAAATGCTTTACATAGAACCCGGGAGCAAAATCCTCATCCAGAATTCTTGGTGCCAGATTTGTTAATGACCAGCTTCCAGCTGCGCCGCCTGTAATGCTTCTCAGCACCGTTTTCTCATCAAGGCCCGCTTTTTTGGCATACAACAGAGATTCACAGACTCCCATCATATTCGATGCAATTGTGATCTGGTTACACATTTTCGTATGCTGGCCAGAGCCTGCCTTGCCCTGATAAACCACTTCTTTCCCCATTGTTTCAAGGACGGGAAGCACGTCTTCAAAAATCGTTTCGTCTCCGCCTGCCATGATAGAGAGCGTACCGTTTTTAGCCCCGATATCGCCTCCCGACACGGGTGCATCCAGAGCGGCAAGACCTTTTTCCTTTGCGTGTTTACTAATTTTTGCGGCTAATTGTGGCGAAGATGTGGTCATATCGATTAAAACCGTGCCTTCTTTCGCATGGTCAAGAACCCCGTTATCAAAATAAACGGATTCCACATCCTCAGGATAACCAAGCATAGTGATGATAATATCCGAATGTGAAGCAAGGCCTTTTACCGTATCAAACCATGAAGCGCCTTCTTCAATTAATGGCAGAGCCTTTTGTTTTGTGCGATTAAAAACATTGACCCGGTAACCTGCTCCAAGCAGATTCCTGACCATTCCCTGACCCATCACACCTGTGCCTGCGAAACCGATAATCTTTTGCTGTGCCATGATGAACATCCGCTCCTCTTCTTCAAAGACTTTCATTATAAATCCTTACTCATTATTATATCTGTTTGTCCGTTATAACTTAAGAAAGGTGCCTCGCCCCAAAGGGTTTGGCACCTCTCTCCTAAGATCAGTCGTTATATTCTTCAGCATCAAGTTCACATTCTTGAAGCGGAACGACTTTTGTCTTTTTAATAAATTTATAACCAAGCCACATAACAAGGAACAGCGGAATGCCTAAATAAGCGACAGCAAGACTCATCCAGTCGATATGGCTGTTTAAAAAGGCTTGATAATCCTGTGCAAGGATGACTATAAGACAAACCACGATCGCGAAAATCGGTCCGAACGGATACCATTTTGCTTTGTATGGCAGTTCATCCAGCGAACGCCCTTGAGCGACGAAGGCTTTTCTGAACCGATAATGGCTCATTGCAATACCGAGCCAGAAAATAAACCCTGTGACTCCTGAAGCATTTAATAACCAGATATAAATCGCACCGTCGCCGAAGATGGAAGCCAGGAAGGCTAACATTCCTACAAATGTTGTTATAAGGAGTGCTCCGATCGGTATGCCGCGTTTATTAAGTTTTGCAAGAAATTTAGGAGCCTGGCCGTCTTTCGCCATTGCATAGAGCATTCTGGTTGAAGCATAGAGACTTGAATTACCGGCAGACAGCACCGCTGTTAAGATAACGGCGTTCATGACTGAGGCTGCAAATGCAAGACCTGCCTTTTTAAAGACCAAGGTAAACGGACTCACGAGTATGCTGTCGCTTTCCAGTGAACTGTTTGTGTAAGGAATGATCAGGCCAATGACAAGAATGGCGAGAACATAAAAGAGCAGAATACGCCAAAAGATGGTTCGGACTGCTTTTGGAACCGTTTTTCTTGGATTTTCACTTTCTCCTGCGGCAACCCCAACAATTTCAGTTCCTTGAAAAGAGAAGCCTGCAGCCAAGAAGATACTGAGAGTAGCAAGAAACCCTCCGCTAAACGGAGCATTTTTAACGGTCAAATTCTGAAATCCTATCGCTTTTCCATTAAACACACCGATAATCATTAAGATACCAACGATAATAAAGATGATAATCGTGGCTACCTTGATAAAGGAAAACCAGTATTCCCCTTCTCCATAACCTTTTACGGATAAATAATTCAAAAGAAATATGATTAGCAGAAAGAGTCCGCTCCATAAAAGAGAGGGTGTGTCAGGAAACCAAAATTTCATGACAAGCGTTGATGCAGATAATTCAGCTGCAAGCGTAATTGCCCAGCTGTACCAATAATTCCAGCCTAATGCGAAGCCAAGTGCCGGATCAATAAAACGGGTGGCATACGTACTGAAGGAGCCGCTGACAGGCATAAATGAAGCAAGCTCCCCCAAGCTCGTCATAATGAAGTACACCATGATGCCGATAATGATATATGCGGTAAGCGCTCCGCCTGGACCAGCCGTATGAATGGCTGCGCCGCTCCCAAGAAACAGACCGGTCCCGATTGCGCCTCCAAGTGATATCATTGTTAGATGCCGTGCTTTCAGACCCCTTTGCAATCCGTTTGGATCTGTTACTGTTGCTCCTTTTTCCGGTTTCACATCTCTCACTCCTCGTTTAGAAACATTCTATTATTCCGGTTGCCTTCTTAAATTCCAGATAAAGGAAGATAAGAGTTTTTTGAAAATTGACTATTTAAATTATAATAACCCTTGATGCGATTGTCTATCACTTATCGTTTATCTTAATAATTACTTATTCATGGGGTGTGACATCACATTGATCAAGGGACAGCAGTTTTGTTTTTTTAGACCACTTATAACTGAACCACACGATTAAAAACAGCGGGAGCCCAATATATGAAACCACAATCCCTTTCCAGTCGATCGCTCCTGTCATAAACGCCTGGTAGTTCTGTCCAATAACGACAACTAAACAAACCAGAAAAGCAAAAATCGGTCCGAACGGAAACCATTTTGCACGATACGGAAGATTTTTCAGATCATGCCCCTGATGAAGATAAGCTTTTCTAAAGCGGTAATGGCTGACCGCAATCCCGAGCCATGCAATGAATCCGGACATCCCTGAGGCATTTAGAAGCCAAATGTAGACGGCCCCATCCCCGAATAGTGATGCTAAGAACGCAAGCATCCCCACTGCTGTGGTAATCAGCAAAGCATAGATTGGAATTCCGCGCTGATTAACAAACCCTAGAAACTTCGGAGCCTTTCCTTCCCGCGCCAGAGCATACAGCATTCTTGTGGATGCGTATAATCCCGAATTGCCCGCGGATAAGACGGCAGTTAAAATGACTGCGTTCATCACGGAAGCAGCAATGGCGAGACCCGCATGCTTGAAAACAAGAGTGAAGGGGCTGACCAGCACATTATCGCTTGCAAGGTTTGGGCTTGTATAAGGAATAATTAATCCGATAATTAGAATGGCAAAAATATAGAATAATAGAATCCTCCAGAATATACTGCGTACCGCTTTTGGAACATTTTTAGCAGGGTCCTCGCTTTCACCGGCACTGACTCCTAGCAATTCTGTTCCTTGAAAAGAAAAGCCCGCAGCCAGGAAAACACCAAAGGCCGCTAAAAGACCGCCATGAAAAGGGGCATCGCCTCTGGTAAAGTTGCCGAAGCCTCTCGTCTCGCCATGCAGGATGCCAATAAGCATCAGCAAGCCAACAATAATGAAAATGATGACGGTAGCGACTTTAATTATAGCGAACCAATATTCTGACTCGCCGTATCCTTTTACAGATAATACATTGAGTCCAAAGATAAGCAGAAGAAATATTCCGCTCCATAATATAGAAGGTGTATGCGGGAACCAAAACTTCATCACAAGCGTTGCTGCAGAAAGCTCTGCTGCAAGCGTGATGGCCCAGTTGTACCAGTAATTCCAGCCAAGAGCGAATCCTAACGCCGGGTCAATGAACCGGGTTGCGTACGTACTGAACGAACCGCTTGTTGGCATATAAGAAGCCAGTTCTCCAAGACTTGTCATTAAGAAAAACACCATGATGCCAATAATCCCATAGGCGAGCAAAGCGCCTCCTGGTCCTGCTGAGTGAATCGCGGTGCCGCTTGCAAGGAATAACCCTGTGCCAATAGCGCCTCCTAAAGCGATCATCGTCATATGCCGTGATTTAAGCCCTCTTTTTAAAGAAGTCCCTGTTGCTGCACTGCTGTCTGTTCTTTGCTGCTGATCCATAAATCTCTTCCTTTCGATTCGACTTATGGAAGGTAAAAAGGGAATTAAAAAAACCATCGCGAATGCTCGACACGATGGCAGAAAAAAGCCCCATCCAGACCTTCCATCGATAGCTCAACACATGGAAAAAATACTCCATGTGACAGTTCTGCCCCTGTTTGGGAACAGCCCCAGCCTGTCAGGTGTGGATACCTGTCCAGACTTCGGCGGTTGATCCTTTCAGGCAGCTTCAAAGACATCCATCGTCTCAGCGCCCTACTATTAAAAACCGCGACCTCTACCCCATCTGTTGGTTTGATGAGGATTTGCTATGCAGTTGATTGCTATTCAGTTATTATACATGGGTTGTCCTTAAGGAGCAAAAGATAAAATATTCGTTCTATTAAAACAATCTTCTTTTTTAAACAAAATAAACGACCGGTTCAGTTCACTGCATAGCAGCGGAGAGATCCGGTCTTTATTTTGCGGTAAAGCTTAATTACGCAGCTCTTGATGCGGTAGAAGCTCCTGAACGGAAGCCCGCATATAAAAGCACTGCCACAATAATTAAGTGAAGCACATCATCAGCCGGAAGCAGGTTGATGCCGGCAATGTGGTTTGTGAACAACCCAATGATGAAAACGACCGCATAGATAATACCGACGATTTTTGACCAGAGAGCTGCTGTTGCTTCTGATCCGCTTGCAGCGAGAAGAATAATACCTGATACCAAATGCACGATATCGTGTGTTACCGTAAGCGAGAAAAAATTATCGAATTGAATAAAAAAGCCAACGATTCCTAAGATAATAAAAATAATACCTAATACTTTTGCTACTGTTTTAGCCATGTTTTTCTCTCCTTCTCAATTTGACTACTGAGATATAGTTCTTAATTCCCCATTTTTTATTTTTAAAAACTAAAAATGGGTTTTACCCTTAAAAAAATTTGATGTTAAACTAAAGATATTCTTGAATGATCACTTGTAGAATCATGATGTTGTAAGGAGGCTATTTATGAAACTGCTTATTCTTGGAGCTTCTGGCCGTGTGGGAAGCGAAATCACCAGACGGGCGCTTAAGGATGGCTATCAGGTTACTGCTTTTGTAAGAAATCCTGATAAGCTTTCCATTGAATCCGGCTCTTTAACCCTCTTTAAAGGGGATGTCCTTAACCAATCGGATCTTGATGAGGTCATGCCTGGGCACGATGCAGTGATCAGTGCACTCAGTACGGATGGCGGGGAAACGCTATCACTGGCCATGCCGAATATCATACGTTCAATGAGGCACGAAGGCATTTCACGTATAATCAGTGTCGGGACAGCCGGCATTTTGACAAGCAGACAGGATGAGACGAAATACCGTTTTCAAACAGATGAGTCAAAAAGAAGGCTGACAAGAGCAGCAGAAGAACATCGAAAATCGTTTGAACTGCTTAAAAACAGTGAGTTGGACTGGACGGTGGTTTGCCCTACCTACCTTCCGGATGGTGAACCAGAAGGCCGTTACCGTGTTGAGGCGAACTATCTTCCCATGCATGGAGAGCAGATTAGTGTCTGCGATGCTGCAGACTTTGTTTACCGCCAGCTTTCAGATGAAAGCTACCATTTTAAACGGGTCGGCATCGCTTATTAATGGCATAAGCAAAATGTTTTAAAATTAATCCATCCTGTTGTAGGATAAGAAGAGTTTAATTCCAACAAATCTTATCTGAATAAGGAGGATGAAAGATGAACATGTCTTCTTCAAACACTGCATCTGAACATAAATCAGCTTCTGCTGCAGACTCTAACAAACTGGGAGCTCCACAGAAAATCCTTGTTGTTATTGCAATAATTATCGGCATCATATTAAGTATTGTCAGTATTTCCATCGGCGGTTTCAAACAGGGACTCCTGCTTTGGCTTGGTTTAGCCCTCGGCTTTACTCTGTTTCACGCGAGATTCGGTTTTACATCAGCATTCAGGCAGATGATGTCAGTTGGGAATGGTCAGGCAATTCGTTCTCATATGCTGATGCTGGCCGTTGCCAGTACGCTGTTTGCCATCATTTTATCTACAGGCTTTAGCTTCTTTGGCGGCCATCCTCAAGGCTATGTGTCACCGGTCGGGACCAGCGTTGTTGTTGGCTCCTTCCTGTTCGGAATCGGCATGCAGCTTGGCGGCGGGTGTGCATCAGGTACCCTTTATGCCGTAGGTGGCGGGAGATCAGAAATGTTTATTACCCTGCTCGCTTTTATTGTCGGATCCGTATTAGGCGCTTGGCATTTTAACTTTTGGACACAGGATATGCCCCACTTCGGGCCAATTTCTTTAGCACAAAGCACAGGACTTGGCTGGTTTGGCGGCTGGGTGCTTCAAATGATCATATTTGGAGCCATCACCTGGATCACTCTTGCTGTTGAAAAGAAAAAGCGCCCGCCTAAAAGAGCAATGGTCCCTACTACTTCAGGCTGGGCACGAGTGCTGCGCGGCTCATGGCCAATTTTCACAGCCGCTGTTGTTCTCGCTGTGCTGAATGCCATTGTGCTGATGACTCGAAACGCACCATGGGGCATCACATCTGCTTTTGCCCTTTGGGGATCAAAGGTTGCAAGTGCAGCAGGCATTAACGTCGCATCCTGGGGATATTGGTCAGGAGCGAATGCTCAGTCCCTGCACCAATCAATTTTTGTTGATACCACGACCAATCTTGATTTTGGCGTTATAATCGGTGCGTTTGCCGCATCAACGCTTGGAGGCGTCTTCCTTCTGAAAAAAATTCCGATGCGCCGCCTCTTGGCTGCGATTATCGGCGGTATTCTGATGGGGTATGGCTCAAGAATAGCCTTTGGCTGTAACATCGGTGCCTACTTTGGCGGCATTGCTTCTTTCAGTCTTCATGGCTATGTGTGGATGATTTTTGGACTACTCGGCACTTATGTGTCCTTGTATTTGCGTCCACTCTTCGGCATGTCAGTGCCAAAATCCTCCGATGATTTTTGCTAAGTCTACACTATAAAGCATGCAAGGCTGTCGAGCGATCTCGGCAGCCTTTTTTCTATGAGGTCGTTGTCTTAAGGATAATTGCCACCAACTCTGAAAACACTTTCCCTCCCAATTTTTCCGAAAAGCGCCCAGACCATTTTCATTCTCTCTCATATGATAAAAATGACTATTTCTATTAAGGAGGAATGACGATGGCTGACAACAAGGAAAAACCATCGGATAACAAAGAAACTTTTTTCCCTCTTGGGCACGATATTATGGAGCAGATGAACGGCTTCTTTAAGGGAAACGGCAAATCTTCGCTGCTTCATTCTATGGACAATTTTTTCCAAAAAACGTATCCCTTTAATCGTTCAATTCCTATTGATATGTACGAAACGGCCAGAGAGTGGGTCATTCAGGCCGAGCTTCCCGGCGTTGATCGAGATCGGATCCAGGTTGAAGCTTTTGGAGACAAAGTCCATATTTCAGTAACCGACCACCAAGAACATACGGTTGAAAATGACCAGCAGCATTACTTCCATAAAGAACGCCGCTTTCACCAGGCTGAAAGAACGGTTACGCTTCCATATATGGTTTCTTCTGAAGAGATCCGCGCCTCCTTTCAGCATGGCGTTCTCGAACTAAGAGGAAGAAAACGCCCAAAGAAAAACCAAACCAGTCACACTGGATTAGAAGAAAAGCGAAGCCGCACATGTCAGCTCCGACAGGCACTGGAGGAAGACCAAAAAAATGGCTCTTTCATTTTTGAAGGGCTTTCGAAGTGACCCCGAGGAGCTGTGCGGCATAGCTAGACAATGAAAAGTGAAGCTTGCCGGGGTAGCCCTGATGGAGCCTGGAGACTTTCTGAGGGGGACGCTTTTTGTCCACCGAAGAAAGTTGAAGGAACCGAAGGGCTGGCAAGCGGAACTAGACAAAGAAAAGCGGAGCCGCACATGTCAGCTCCGACAGGCACGAGCATCACATCTCGAACGACTACGAGTTGCGACGAGGAATCCCGCTTCGAAGCATGTCTAGCAGACGCAGGAGCACAAGCATCACCTCTCGAACGACTGCGAATTGCGACGAGGAATCCCGCTTCGAAGCATGTCTAGCAGACGCAGGAGCACAAGCATCACCTCTCGAACGACTGCGAATTGCGACGAGGAATCCCGCTTCGAAGCATGTCTAGCAGACGCAGGAGCACAAGCATCACCTCTCGAACGACTGCGAATTGCGACGAGGAATCCCGCTTCGAAGCATGTCTAGCAGACGCAGGAGCACATGGTCGCAGATTTCTTTCCCAGAGACTGGAGTAGCGAAAAGCGAGGTTGCCCGATTAGTCCTGAAAGAGCCTGGAGGTTTTCCAAAGAGGAGCTCTTTTCCTCTGAAGGGAAATTGAAGGATCCGAAGGAATGGCAACCGCAGCTAGACAATTTGGGCGAAAAATGGCTCTTTCATTTTTGAAGGGCTTTCGAAGTGACCCCGAGGAGCTGTGCGGCATAGCTAGACAATGAAAAGTGAAGCTTGCCGGGGTAGCCCTGATGGAGCCAAAGTTTTCAAAGAGAAGCTTTCTTAAGAGCAGAAGCTGGAGAAACTAAAAGCGAAACCGCCCCATTTAGCTCTTTTACAGCTAAACAGGGCGGTTTTTTTAATCTTTTCAAAAAAAATGTTACGAACAACAAAATGATCAAAAGCCATTAACGATGATATTAAGTAGCTTTTTGGCGCTTGGCAGGCATCAAACACCTCGGTTGATTCCACTTTTTCGGCTTTTGGGCGTTTTTTTGTCCTCCAACGCCTCTTTGGATTCCACTTTTTCAGTTTTGGGCGCTTTTTTGTCCTCCAACTCCTCTTTGGATTCCACTATTTTCGGATTTTGCCGCTTTTTTGTCCTCCAACGCCTCGTTGGATTCCACTTATTTCGGTTTTGGCCGCTTTTTTGTCCTCCAACGCCTCTTTGGATTCCATCAATTTCAGCTTTTTGACCCTTGGAGGGCACTAATCGCCTCGGTTGGTTCCCTCAACTCACCTTTTTGACCCTTGGAGGGCACTAATCGCCTCGGTTTCCCTCAACTCACCTTTTGACGAAAATCAACACTCGATTAAATAAGAAGCAAGAAAGGTTTTTTGCTTAGAATTGCCTAAAAACAGAGTTAAAGTGGGGGGCATGACAGTTTCCTTCATATCAGGAGGTTCACCGCCTGCCCGCGGCAAGCGCAAATGTTCCATAGCTCGGCACCAAGGCAAAAAAAGAGTGTCGAACACGTCATTAGATAACATGTCGACACTCTACATAAAATAACTTGTTCCTATTATCAGTGTTCGTAAATCATCTTTCGGGTCATCCCGCCATCCACCATGAGATCGACGCCCGTCACGAAATCATTTCGCTCATCTGTCAGATACAGACAGGCCCGTGCAATATCCTCAGGCTTTCCAACGCGCTTGGATGGATGCTGCTCATGATCAACATCCCTCAGGGCTTCATAATCCCCTGTTTCAATCCAGCCAGGACTGATGGCATTCACTGTTATCTTTGAATCACTCAAAGAAAGTGCCAGAGCATGCGTTAATCCAGCAATGCCCCCTTTTGAGGAAGCATATGCTTCAGATCCTGGCTCAGACATCACTGACCGAGTTGAAGACATATTCACAATGGAACCATGAATGCCTTTCTTCTTCATCAGACTGGAAGCGAATTTGGCACAGATAAAATACCCGCGCAGATTTATGCTTAAGACATCATCATATTCTTCGATTGTCAATTCTTCAAGCGGCTTAAACCGTGAAACACCAGCGTTATTTATCAAAATATCCACGCCGTCTGCTTCTTCTTCCACTCTAGAAAAAAGCGCCTCAACCGCGTCTTTGTCTCTTACATCTGTGGGAATAGAGACGGCAAGGCCACCTGCTGATTTGATATCTTCTACAGCCTGTGCCGCTTTTTCAGAATTAATATCCGCAATAAAAACGCGTGCTCCTTCGTTTGCGTAAGCTTTAGAGACGCCGAGGCCAATACCTGACGCCCCGCCTGTCACAACAACGTTTTTCCCATTAAAATTCATCGTCTCACCTCACTCACAGCTTATTATTGCATGGCAATAATAATTTTCCCTTTTGCACGGCCAGATTCACTCAATTCGTGCGCTTTTTGAAGACCTTCTTCACTGAAAGCAAGGACCTCATCAATGACGGGTTTCAGGATGCCTTCTCCCATCATATCCGCCAGAATGGCCAGCTGTTTACCATTAGGTTCAAGCCACAGAAAGCCGGCTTTAACACCATGCTCCCCTGCCTTTTCTTCATTTGGCGGCTGTGTAATTGAAACGAGAGATCCGCCTTCTTTTATAACTTTGTAGCTTTCTTCCTGCGTTTTTCCGCCGATCGTATCAAATACAAAATCAACATCTTTCACCGCATCTGTAAGAGTTTCTTTTTTGTAATTCACAAATTGATCAGCTCCAAGGTCCCGGATAATCTGTTCACTCTTCTCACTGCCTGTGGCAATGACAAAAGCACCCTGGCGTTTGGCAATCTGGATCGCCATGCTTCCGACTCCGCCTGCACCGGCATGAATCAGGACGCGGTCGCCTTCTTTAATTTTCCCGAAGTCATTAAGCGCTTGCCATGCGGTAAGACCTGCCAACGGTACAGCAGCCGCCTCATTAAAGGTACTGTTATTCGGTACTTTAGCTAATAAATCTGCTTCTGTAACAATATACTCAGCGTATGTTCCACGGTTGGTCGTCTGAGGTCTGACGAAGACACGATCGCCCTGTTCAAAGGTTTCCACGCCTTCCCCGACTTCCTCAATAATGCCTGCTGCATCCCAGCCAAGTACTGCCGGGAACTCAAATGAAAGCTGTTCCTTCAGATACCCTTCCCGTACTTTCCAGTCAATCGGATTGATTGAAGTGGCTTTCATTTCAATCAGCACCTGGCCTTTCCCAGGCTTAGGTTTTTCTATCTCTGCCATCTTTAATTTGCTGCGGTCTCCATATTCATTAATTACAACGGCTCTCACTGTATGCATCTCCTTTTTGTGTTTTTTTAATAAATGCTGTTTCTAAAAGGATTGTTAGCTTGTCTAGAGGCTTATCGAAAACCTTTTTTGGAAAAGAAAAGCGTCTCTAAAATAGAGACGCTTATTATTTCCCTTAAATCGTTAATCTATAAACCTTCAGCTCATTTCATCAGGATCCGGACCTGTCCGCTCATCTCTGTTCAAGGCGTCGATCTGATCCATGTCGCTTTGTGTTAGTTCGAAGTTAAACACGTCAGCGTTTTCCTTGATCCGTTTTGCATGGACAGATTTTGGAATGGTGACGAAATCATGCTGAAGGTCCCAGCGGAGAATGACCTGAGCCGGTGTTTTACCATGCTTTTCAGCGATATTTTTAACCGTTTCATTGTCAAATAGTCCTCCGCGCATCAGTGGACTCCAAGCTTCCATTTGAATTTTATTGTCATAACAAAAAGCACGGGTCTCTTCCTGTGTCAAACGAGGATGAAATTCAACCTGATTCAGCACTGGAACATATTCTGCTTCTTTCATAAGTTCCTGTAAATGATGCGGTTTAAAATTACTGACACCAATCGCTCTGACTTCGCCGTCTTTATAAAGCTTTTCAAGCGCACGCCATGTGTCCGTGAATTATCCCTTTGATTGGCCAGTGAATCAGGTAAAGGTCAATGTAATCCAGACCTAGCTTTTCTTTGCTTTCTTTAAAAGCAGCTAACGTTTCATCGTATCCCTGCTGATCATTCCAGACTTTTGTCGTTACAAATATTTCTTCACGGGGAACGTCTGATTCCTTAATAGCAGCTCCCACACCGCTTTCATTATCATAAAAAGCGGCTGTATCTATGCTTCGGTATCCTGCTTCAAGAGCGGCTTTGACCGCTTCCTTAACTTCCTCGCCGTCCTCTGCTTTATAAACACCAAGTCCAAACCTTGGCATTTCAACACCATTATTCAAAACAACACGATCTGTCAGACTGCTGATCATTTTTTCGCCCTCCTCTATTCGCTTCAAAAGTTAATTTAATTTTTTTAATTCATCTTTTACGATAACAAAGATATCCACAGAATTTGAAATAATATGCCTGTCTAATGCTCAACTTGACACGTTACAGGATTGTTAAACCACGATCCGGTTACCAGGTGTCCCCGCCGGACGGAGGCGGCCATGAACCGATGATCTGACGAAGCAGCACGATTTGACCAATATGGTAGCTATTGTGAGACATGGCCATCATCAGAGCTTCTGCACGTGTCCGTTCAGGTCTTCCAAACCCTTCCTCATCCAGGTTCTTACCGCAATGCGACATCAGTTCTTTTAATCCTGCCAAAAAGCACCCGACCGCCTGATTCCATTCATCCTGCGAAAAAGGCACAGGTTCACCTGGCCACGAGCCTTCTGCATGTTCTGGAGCTTTTGGGCTCCCTCCTCTTAACTCTTCAATCAAAAAGTCCTGCCAGAAAATCATGTGATTTAAAATTTGAAAAATTGTATGCGGATAGTCGTCTGTTTGCTTTCCGGCAAGCGTATAATTTAAGTCTTCCAGTGCCGATTCATATTTGACGTGGCCTGATTGGCCGTCCAATCCTTGATACAGCAAGTCTTCCCACATATGTATGGCCTCCTGTTTTTCATTTGTATTAATCTTACATTTTATAGCTTTAACATAGCATGTCTTTATAAAAAAGAAAAAGATTTATCGATCTGCCTATTGCTTTAAGTGTATTACTTGATATAATACACTTAAATCACTTAATACAGCGCTCCATAACTAGGAGGTTTTCTTATGGAGGAACATCTCGTCGGCACCATGCATTTTACGATTGATTTCAGTCAGCCCTTGTATGAACAAATTTTGGATCAGGTGCGGAGTGCCGTTGCGAAAGGAGAAGTCGCTTTGGGAGAGAAGATCCCTTCTGTCCGTGAACTTGCTCAGGTGCTCAAAGTCAATCCGAACACCGTCATGCGGGCCTATCAGGAGCTTGAAAGAGACGGAATAACAGAAAAGCGCAGAGGCCAGGGAACATTTATCACCACATCCCCTCACAGTATTAAGACGTTTAAAACAGATTTAGCCATGCAATACCTTGACGATTTTATTAAAAAAATGGAAAGCATCGGCTATTCTATGGAGGATATCCAAGCCTGCTTAGGGAAGTTAAATGCTTGAGTTGAGGAGTGAAATAATGTCAAATATCATAGAATGTCAATCCGTTAGCAAGCGGTTTGGCAATAAATATGCCATCGATCATTTAAATCTCAGTCTACCTTCAGGAAAAGTGATCGGTATCCTCGGAGAAAACGGGGCAGGCAAATCCACTTTGTTTCGATTGCTGACAGGTCTTTCCTCACCTGAAGAAGGCAGCATCAAAATTCTTGGCCAGAAACCTGGCTACAATACAAATGCTAAAATTGCTTATCTTCCCGACAGAGCGCGCTGGTATACCGATCACAAAGTAAACGACGCTTTCGTCTGGGGAGAAAATTTTCTTCCAGGCTTTGTACGCCAAGATGCCGATCGGCTTTTATCTTTAATGAACATAGATATTGAAATGGATGTTAGCGGGATGTCACGCGGACAGGAAGCCCGTCTGATGCTGATCATGTGCCTCGCTCGCGATGTCCCCCTCATCATTCTTGATGAACCGTTTTCCGGTATAGACACTGTTTCACGCGAAAAAATTGTGGAGGGATTGATTGATTATATAAGCGACCGTCAGCAGACTATTTTAATCAGTACTCATGAAATATATGAGGTGGAAGGTCTGCTTGACTACGTCGTTTATCTTGAAGACGGCAAAATCAGATTAGCTGAAGACAGCGATCAAATCCGTAAGACATACGGAGCAATCCATTGTCTGCCCAAAAAACTAATGAAATAGGAGGGGATTTTATGTCGCAAAGGTCAGTCTTCATGCCGTTAATCCGCCATGAGTCATCTTTTAGCAGAAGCAGAAAAACCGGCAGGCGCAAAATGTCTGCAGGCTGGCGGCTATTCTATGCAGTTGTCATCCTGATCGCTATTTTGGCTACGACAGCCATTATAAGTTGGAATAATCATCTCAGCCTTCAATATATCTGGTACTTTTCCTTTGGCTTGTTATTCTCAACATGTGGAATTGCCATCCGGCAGGTCAGTCAGGAATTCCGAAACGGGACATCCGGCTGGTGGCTTTCCCTTCCTTATTCCAGATTAACGCTTGTCCTTGCCAAAACAGCAGGGAGTACGGCTCAAGCGATTCGAGTTATAGCAATCGCTTTCGGGCTGGCAATCGTTTGGGGCTTTTATGCCACCATTCTCGCTCATTTATCCCTGTCTCATGACTTTATGATGTTTGCTTTTTCCGGTTTGAAATGGTTTATCACGATCATTGCTTTTATCCCGTTTGTTACAGGGTTCGGTACGATGATGGCTGTTATTGCTAAAACAAAGGCGCGTCCCATTCTCCCGCTTTTATGGGTTCTGATATGGGGAATCTTCCCTGTCTTAGGCTCAACAGGGCTCGCAGGAAAACTTTTTGGGGTTGGGCAGGACAATTGGTATCCTTTTTCGCTGACAGTCATTATTCCTATTCTTTTGAGCTGGATTATTGCTGTTATTATGATCAAGGCGGCCAGCTATCTGCTTGACCACAAGCTTTCATTATAAAGATAGACATTTCATATCATTATTTCGAATCGAAAACACTATTTAAGAAAATAGATTAAAAATAAAAGGAGTGGCCTTATGGACTCAATTCTTGAAGTCAAAGATCTTCAAAAATCGTTTGGTTCTAAGCTTGCTTTGGATCATGTTTCCTTTTCTGTTTCCACCGGATCATGCTTCGGCCTGCTTGGTCCAAATGGAGCAGGAAAATCAACAACCATGCGCCTGATCACAGGCATTGACACCTTTAAAGAAGGATCCATTACCCTGTTCGGCGAACCGTTGACAGAGAATGATAAGAACGTTCAAAAACAAATTGGATACGTGCCACAAACCATTTCCTTTATGAGAAATTGACAGCGATGGACAATTTAATTTTCTTCGGCGAAATGTACGGCATAAAAGGTAAACAACTCAAAGAGCGCATTCAGGAAGTTCTCGAGCATACGGGACTAGTTGACCGCGCCAGAGAGCCGGTAAAGAATTTCTCAGGCGGCATGAAGAGACGTATTAATATCGCTGCTGCCTTGCTTCATAAACCACGGCTGCTGGTCCTTGATGAACCCACGGTCGGCATTGATCCCCAATCACGCAATCATATTTTTGAAATGATCCAGGATCTGAGAAATGAAGGAGTCACCATTATTTATTCCACGCACTATATGGAAGAAGTCGAAACGTTATGTGACGATATCGCGATTATCGACCACGGAAAAGTCGTTACCCAGGGACATCTTAGCGAACTGTTCGAAAAGCATTCAACGAAAGCCGTATACGTGGAAGCAGACGGCCTCGTCCCTGCTGATCTTGAATCAGAGTCCTTCCGCTTTGTCCCAAAAGGACGCGGTTACATTATCGAAGCTGATCACCCGCTTCATACAATGAGCCGGTTAATTACGCTTGCAGAAAATGGCCAATGGCAGATTAATGGCCTTGAAGTGATGCGCCCTTCTCTTGAAAGTGTCTTTCTCTCGTTGACAGGCACGACATTGAGAGATTGATAATCGATAAGGAGATGGTGAAATGAAAAGCATTATTATCAAAGAGCTCAAGATGACGCTAAAAGAAAAAGGGAACTTTTTCTTCCTGCTCGTTATGCCCATCATGTTTATTGTTTTGTTTGGCTCCATTTTCAACAATACCGATTCCTCACTCAGTGTGCGGTATCTTGATCAGGATAACAGCAGCGCTTCACACGCATTTATTAAACAGCTGAACGCAATTAAAGGATTCAGTACAGAAAAGCAAACAGGAACCATCCAGAATCAGATCCAGCAAATTAAAGATGGAAAAAGCACCTCTGTCATCGTTATTCCAAAAGGTTTTGGCGACCACTTAAAATCCGGTTCCACGCAAGGTATGATTAAGTTTTACAGAGATGCTGCAGCCGATCAAACGGCAGGACCTGTTCAGTCTGTTCTGCAAAACATTATCACCGGCTACCAGCAACAGCATGTTCAGCAGGCTTTGAGCGCAAACGGGGTGAATCAGGTTCAGGTTAAGAAAATCATGACCCCTCCTGTCTCAGTTAAAACCGTGCAGGAGAGCAGCGCACATTATAATGCAACAGCACAATTTGTGCCTGGCTATACTGTCATGTTCGTCTTTTACATTATGATCAGCATGGTCCGACGCCTTTTCACCGAAAAAGAATCTGGTATGATTGCTCGTCTGAGAGGAACGCCGATGCGTCCCTGGGAATATTTGATTGGCATGTGGGTGCCGTTTCTCATCACCGTCCTGATCCAATCAACTGTCCTTCTCGGATTTGGACATTTCGTTTATGGCTTGTATCTGGGGGACCTACTCTCCATTGTCCTGATTGTCCTTTCACTTGCCATTTGCGGGACCGGTCTTGGGCTTGCCCTTGCTTTTCTGGTGCGCGGCGAAAATCCTTTTTCGCTGACAGTCATTATTCCTATTCTTTTGAGCTGGATTATTGCTGTTATTATGATCAAGGCGGCCAGCTATCTGCTTGACCACAAGCTTTCATTATAAAGATAGACATTTCATATCATTATTTCGAATCGAAAACACTATTTAAGAAAATAGATTAAAAATAAAAGGAGGGGCCTTATGGACTCAATTCTTGAAGTCAAGCATCTTCAAAAATCTTTCGGTTCCAAGCTTGCTTTAGATCATGTATCCTTTTCTGTTTCCACCGGATCATGCTTCGGCCTGCTTGGTCCAAATGGAGCAGGAAAATCAACAACTATGCGTCTGATCACAGGCATTGACAGCTTTAAAGAAGGATCCATTACCCTGTTCGGCGAACCGCTGACAGAGAATGATAAGAACGTTCAAAAACAAATTGGATACGTGCCACAAACCATTTCACTTTATGAGAAATTGACAGCGATGGACAATTTAATTTTCTTCGGCGAAATGTACGGCATAAAAGGTAAACAACTCAAAGAGCGCATTCAGGAAGTTCTCGAGCATACGGGACTAGCTGACCGCGCCAGAGAGCCAGTAAAGAATTTCTCAGGCGGCATGAAGAGACGTATTAATATCGCTGCAGCCTTGCTTCATAAACCACGGCTGCTGGTCCTTGATGAACCCACGGTCGGCATTGATCCCCAATCACGCAATCATATTTTTGAAATGATCCAGGATCTGAGAAATGAAGGAGTCACCATTATTTATTCCACGCACTATATGGAAGAAGTCGAAACGCTATGTGACGATATCGCCATTATCGACCACGGAAAAGTCGTTACCCAGGGACATCTTAGCGAACTGTTCGAAAAGCATTCAACGAAAGCCGTATACGTGGAAGCAGAAGGCCTCGTCCCTGCTGATCTTGAATCAGAGTCCTTCCGCTTTGTCCCAAAAGGACGCGGTTACATTATCGAAGCTGATCACCCGCTTCATACAATGAGCCGGTTAATTACGCTTGCAGAAAATGGCCAATGGCAGATTCGTGGCCTTGAAGTGATGCGCCCTTCTCTTGAAAGTGTCTTTCTCTCGTTGACAGGCACGACATTGAGAGATTGATAATCGATAAGGAGATGGTGAAATGAAAAGCATTATTGTCAAAGAGCTCAAGATGACGCTAAAAGAAAAAGGGAACTTTTTCTTCCTACTCGTTATGCCTATCATGTTTATTGTTTTATTTGGCTCCATTTTCAACAATACCGATTCCTCACTCAGTGTGCGGTATCTTGATCAGGATAACAGCAGCGCCTCACACGCATTTATTAAACAGCTGAACACAATTAAAGGATTCAGTACAGAAAAGCAGACAGGAACCATCCAGAATCAGATCCAGCAAATTAAAGATGGAAAAAGCACCTCTGTCATCGTTATTCCGAAAGGTTTTGGCGACCATTTAAAATCCGGTTCCACGCAAGGTATGATTAAGTTTTACAGAGATGCTGCAGCCGATCAAACAGCAGGACCTGTTCAATCTGTTCTGCAAAACATTATCACTGGCTACCAGCAACAGCATGTTCAGCAGGCTTTGAGCGCAAACGGGGTGAATCAGGTTCAGGTTAAGAAAATCATGACCCCTCCTGTCTCTGTCAAAACCGTGCAGGAGAGCAGCGCCCATTATAATGCAACAGCACAATTTGTGCCTGGCTATACTGTCATGTTCGTCTTTTACATTATGATCAGCATGGTCCGCCGCTTTTTCACCGAAAAAGAATCTGGCATGATCGCACGGCTGAGAGGAACGCCGATGCGCCCCTGGGAATATTTGATTGGCATGTGGGTGCCGTTTCTCATCACCGTCCTGATCCAATCAACTGTCCTTCTCGGATTCGGGCATTTCGTTTACGGCTTGTATTTGGGGGACCTACTCTCCATCGTCCTGATTGTCCTTTCTCTTGCCATTTGCGGAACCGGGCTTGGGCTTGCCCTTGCTTTTCTGGTGCGCGGCGAGAATCAGGGGCTTGGCGTCACACAAATTTTCACCCTTGGCGGTGCCGTGCTCGCAGGATTATGGTTTCCATTTGACCTGCTCCCTGCCTTTGTCCAGAAAATCGGGAAATTCACCCCGCAATATTGGGCCCAGCATGGTCTTCAAAATGTGATTATCCGCGGAGCTCACCTGGGTGATATCTGGATGTCGGTTGTGGTGCTTCTCGCATTTGGACTTGGCGGCATTTTAGTAGCATTATCGCGCTACAAAGCCTTCCTAAGGGGCGCGATCAACAGTTAAGCTTTTTTATTAATATAAAATTAAAAATTACTCAGGCGGCCGGAACCCCGGCCGCCTTCTTATTGAACCCCGAAACGCTGAGGATCATCCCGGCGCCAATCCCTTCACCTTCAAACAAACGTTTAGTTAGCAATTTGACTCATGGATGTTACAGCGATGCACTTTAAATGCATTTATTCTACTTCGTTTATTCCCCATCTATTGGCTGCTTTTAAAATGAATTCTCTAAAATCTTTTTCAGGCATTTGAAGATTAATACTGCCTTTAATAATACAAATAAAATTACTCCTTAGATTTAATGTCACAGTTCCAATGTAATGCATGTCATCTTCGCTATGTCTAATAGTTATATCGCAAATTATTACTTTTTGCTCGTAATCTTCCCAGTCAAAATGGAATTTAAAACTGTAAAAATAACTATTCATGTGAAATACCTCTCTTGTCATTATTAGCTTTTTTTACCCCTACTATCAAGATAATTATGTATCAGGTTTGTTAGCTTCGACACGGATTCTTTCTATTCCTTTAAGTAAGAGGTAAAGGTCTTTTCTATCGATATCAAAAACAAAAAAGATGATCCTGGTGCCGATCATCTTTTTTGAAATATATACTCTTCAAATTCTATTCAGTTGAGTCAGTTTCATCGTTGTGAATTCTACAGCAGATGAGGCAACTAAAATTGTCCCCGGGGTGTAAATGTGGTTGTTGATTTCCGCTCTAGGCTGCTCGCTTTCCACGGGCACGGCCTCAGCTAACTTTGGCATGGTTTCTTTGTGCGCCAAAGTGGATCTTCGGACGCGTGCTGGTCCCGTAGGAGTCTCGCGCCCTCCGCTTCAATCAACGTCAAGGGATGTCCTTTTGAAGTTAATTATGACTATATATTCAGTAGCCATCAGTTGAGCTCGCGGCGTCTCAAATTTTCCAGCAGCACAGCCGAGTGAACGTGAGTACCCTCTTAATGGGCTTTTTCATTGTCCTCCTGCGGAATCCGCGAGAGTCCACCGAAAAACCTCCGTATTTATGATCTTGCTTGAGATTTCATAAAAGAATTTCTAAGTCTGATGGATCGCAAGTCCGCTAGAGTTCAAATAGCTAAGATGTCTTCGCCACAATGGCCGAGCTGTCGGGAAGTGAGATACCCTTCGAAAATGCGTCCGCATTTTCTTCGTGCAGGGTGAATTCAAGGATACTGTTTCAAGACCTGCAGAATAGGCGTAAGGCCAATGAAAAACGAACTCATTTCAAATGTTAGGGAAAATTAAGCTGGCTCAACTTCATATTTAAGCTGATTGGAGTGGAGGGCACGAGACTCCAGTGGGAAAAACAACAGCTGAAGACCCCGCAGGAACTTTTTAAGGAAGATCGGCCAAGGACGTCACGTCCTGTGACAACGCCGATCCTACCCACATCCTGTGGGCATGAGGAGGCTGAAGCGTTGCCCACGGAAAGCGAGTGCCTGAAACGGAAATCAACAACAATAAATACACCGGGGGGACTTTTACATTGCCCTCATTTAACTCATCTAAGTGAGACCACGCAGAAGCGAGGAACGAGCGATGAGGATGCTCACAGATCGCCCGCGGAAAGCGAGGGTTATTTCCGCTTTCAATGTATTGCAACGCATTTTCTTCGTGCGGGGTGAATTCAAGAATGCTATTTCAAGTCCTGCAGAATAGGCGTAAGGCCACTGAAAAACCTCCGTATTTATGATCTTGGTTGAGATTTCATCAAAGAATTGCTGAGTCTGGTTCCTTGAAAGTCCACTGATTGCTAAAGACTTTTGCCATTAAAGGAGGAGCTGTCAGGCAGTGAGATACTCCTCGGAATGCACATGCTCACAGAGGAAAGCTAGAAATACCCGAGACTCCTGCGGAAACAGCACGCGTCCGAAGATCCACTTTGGCGCACAAAGAAATCACGCCAAAGTTAGCTGAGGCCGTGCCCGCGGAAAGCGAGGGTATTTCCGCTTTCAAAGTATGGCTACCGCATTTTCTTCGTCCACGGAAAGCGAGTGCCTGAAACGGAAATCAACAACCATATATACACCGGGGGGGACTTTTTCAGTTTCCTCACTAGCGTTTGAATTTGGCTTTTTTAATTATGAACTCAATTCAATTAAAATAATGTTCCATGAGTGCAGCCTTCAGTTGTTCATGGCTGTCTGAAATCTGCTGAAGTTTATACCCCACGTATAGCGGGGTCACAACAAATCTAGGCAGGATTCTAACATAGATTGAGCCGCCAAACTCATAGAAAAAGAGATTGTAGCTGTGGCATCCCCTATGAAAATGATTCAGCAGAAAATGAACAGCCGTCTGAGTGAACAATGCTGCTTGATCTAAATCATCATCACTATAGCCTTTTTCAATTTTTACATTCAGCTCTGTAAAGCCGATCATCGGCCGGTCCGCAAGCGACAAGGAAACCCTTCCCTGCTCTGAGACCTTATCTCCGCTAAAATCGGCGGGTGAAAATCCCTCACGATAATCCGCGTGCTTCATGCCGACAATTTGCATATGCGGATGCCGGATCGATCCCCCTGAAAGCGGCCCATGATTTTTGAATAAAATAACGGATTCGTATTCCCCGCTCTTTTCCATTTCCAGCCATTTTTCCACTGCAAAGCGAAAAAGTGTTTTCATGTGGTCCGGCGTATATTGCGATAATTCGCCATCACATTGGTCTGTTTCAATCAAAACGGTTTGAAGCGTATCCCGCAAAGTTGGAAACTTATTTTTCAGCCAAATGATCGACCCTTGTTTCTCATAGATCTCTTCCAGCAATTCTGTCTTGCAAAAGGGGCAGCCTGCCGTTTTATTTACGATATTTTCAGGCTTTTTCATCGCCACTTCAGTGTGGAAATGAAGAACTTTTGATGAAGACTTCATGCTTGCGTCTTCCCTTCTTAATAGCTGTATTATCGTTCTATCGTCATCCGTTTTTTTACCTCATCCGGATCCTTTGTCAGTTCCCAGTTAATCGGTGCCTCTCCAGCTGATTTCAGAAAGTCATTTGTTCGAGAAAATGGCCGGCTGCCAAAGAACCCCCGGTTCGCAGAAAATGGGCTTGGATGCGGTGATTCAATAATGGCATGATGACTGTTTGTTATCAGCTCTTTTTTATTTTGAGCGTGTTTTCCCCACAACAAAAAAACAACGGGCTCTTTTTTCTCATTCAAAGCCTTTATGATCTGGTCCGTAAATGCTTCCCAGCCCAATCCTTTATGTGCGTTCGCTTCCCCTTTTCGAACCGAAAGCACCGTGTTCAGCATCAGCACGCCTTCCTTCGCCCATTCCACTAGGCAGCCGTGATTTGGCGGTTCTATACCAAGATCACTTTTTAGCTCCTTGTACATATTTCTGAGAGAAGGCGGCACGCTAACACCTGGCTGAACCGAGAAACTCAGTCCATGGGCCTGATTGGGTCCGTGATAAGGATCCTGGCCTAAAATAACGACTCTCGCTTTCTCGTAAGGCGTATAATTGAGGGCATTAAACAGATCATACATATCCGGGTAGACAGCATGGGTTTCATACTCTTCCTTCAAAATCGACCGGAGCTCCTTGTAATAGTCCTTCTCAAACTCATCGTTAAGGAAGCCTCCCCAGTCATTTGTCAGTTTCATAGACCGTGCCTCCCTTTAATATTCTTAATAAATAACTTTCCAGTTGTGATCCACCGTTGCTTTAATCACTTTTTTCTCAATAATTTCATTCGCTATTAATTCAGAGACGTCAACAGGAATATCTTTGATGACAGGTTTGTCTTTGTACATAAAATAGTCGCCGCCGCCACCTGAGCGGTAGTTATTCATGACCACATCATATTCAGCTTCCATGTTCACCGGTTTCCCTTTGTATTCAAGCTTGATGACACGTTCGCCATAAGGCTTACGAATGTCAAAGAGGTATTCAATCCCTTCCCACATATCATAATTATAATGCTGGGGCTTTGGTGTTGTAAAAGCCGGATTGATTTCAATCTCTCCGCCTTCGTAGGTTTTAAAATAAGAGGCAGAACGTTCTAGCCCTTTTTTCATATCATGACCGGTCATCCGGATCACCTTGAGCGTATTGGGATAGATATAATTAGACACCACATCGCGCATCGTTACATTGGGCGGCAGTCCTGGAGACTGGTTATCAAAAAGCGCTGTATTGGAAATATCAACACCCGCGGCTTTCATTTGCACATGGTTAAAAAATTCAATCAGGGCATTGTCTCCGAGTCGCGTCTCCATGGCATTCTGTACAACCATATCCCCTTCAATGCGTCCAATCGGCTGATCCAGCCAAGCCTGAGTCCGTTTTTCATAAGCCGAAACCTGCTTAAGAAGGGTCTCATCAGCTTCTGCGTGCTCAGCAGAAAGCAGCATAGATTGCTTCTGGACCACCGTCCATCTCCCATCACTTTTCTCCAAATCCAGCGTCACTTTTCCTAAATTCATTCCGTTATTGCCCGGTTGAATGACTGCTACGCCATTTATACTGTGACCTTCAATCTGCCGGTGCTGGTGACCTGTGAGCAAAACATCTATTCCGGGAATGTGTGCGGCTATCTCATAGCCTTGATTTTCCCCCGTTAGAACTTCCGTCGGTTCCCCTGTTGCTAAGTCCCTTTCAAAGCCGCCATGGTAGGCAACAACAATGAGATCTACCTGCTCTTTTTCTTTGAGATAAGGTACCCACTTTTTCGCGGATTCAAATGCGTCCTCAAAATGAATGCCTGCTATATTCTCTTCTTTTTCCCAATTCGGAATATAATGCGTGGTCAGCCCTAATATACCTATTTTCAGGTCATTGATTTCTTTAACCATATATGGCGTACCAAAGAAGGGTTCTCGTGTCTCTTTATTTAATATATTGGCGGCAAGCATTGGATAAGATGCTTCATTCACTGCTTTTTTTAGAAAAGGCAGACCATAATTGAATTCATGATTTCCGAATATCCCAGCATCATAGCTAAGCTCATTAGTCAGGCTGATCATAGGGTTCTTTTCATCCTCTTCAAATCGAGCATGATGATACATGAGTGGTGTGCCTTGAATAAGATCGCCATTTTCTATTAATAGCACATGCTCATTCTGTGCTCTTTCCTGTTTTATAAGCGAGGCTATTTTTCCAAGCCCCACATCAGCTTTGTCATTTGTTCCATAATTTATGGGGAACAGACAGCCGTGTACATCAGATGTTTCCAGGATCGTAAGTTTCATGTGTTTCATTTTATTTGCTCCTTAGATTATATTTTTTGCCAATATATAGCTTAAAAAGAAGTGTGTAAACGATATGTAAAAAAATTAATAAGAATGAAAAATTATGATTTATTTATCATCTATTATGTTATATGATTAGAGAGAATTCTTCAAAAACATTTTTATGGGGGTAAATTTAATGGTCAAAAAAATCGTCGCTCTTTTTGCTGTACTTGGTTTAGCCATTGGCGTACTGGCAGGCTGCGGCAGCTCAGACAAGTCTTCTTCAGGTGATAATAAGAAAGCAGACTTCGTGCCTAAACAACTTACAATTGGTTTTGTTCCATCTCAAAATGCAGAAACATTGGAAGCAAAAGCAAAGCCGCTGGCAAAGTTACTGAAAGACCGTCTCGGAATTGATGTTAAAGTAACCGTTACAACGGATTATAATGGTGTTGTTGAAGCAATGGGCTCTAAGAAACTCGATATTGGCTTCCTTCCTCCAACTGACTATGTTCTCGCTCATAAGAAAGGCTATGCAGATGTTCTTTTACAAGCCCAACGTTATGGCGTTGACCCTAAGACAGGCAAACAAACCGACAAATTAGTTGATTATTACTACTCTGGTATGCTAGTGAAAAATGACTCAGGCATTAAAACTGCCAAAGACTTAAAGGGCAAAAAAATAGGCTGGCAGTCACCAACTTCTTCAGCTGGTTATGTATGGCCTGCTGTTTACTTGAAAGATAAAGGCGTTGACGCACAAAAAGACGTTACCGGCGTTCAGCTTCAAGGTCATGATAAAGGTGTTGAAGCCGTTATGAACGGTGATGTTGACGGTGCTGCTGTTTTCGTAGATGCACGTAATATCGTTTCAAAAGAATTCCCGAACATTTATGATAAAACGCACTACCTGTTCTTAACTAAAAAGATTCCTAACGATACAATCAGTGTTCGTCCTGATATGTCTCAAAAATGGAAAGATAAAATTGCGAATGCTTTCATCGCAATCGGAAAAGATCCTAAAGGTAAAAAAATCATCGAAGATATCTACACTCACGAAGGCTATGTGAAATCAAAAGACTCCAACTTTGACGTCGTACGCGAATACAGCGACAAAGTTCAGAACATCGGTAAATAAATACATAAAAAAGAGCTTGGGCCCATGGCTAAGCTCTTTTTTATTTGTCCGCAAAACTATTAAATTTATTAAGCGGAAAAACGCACGCGGATTGCAGGCTGCCCGCGTGCCTCTTCATGCTCACAGGAAGTAGGTAGGATCTGCGTTCTCACAGGACGTGGCACTTAGCCGATCTTCCTTAAAAATGCCTGTGGGGTCTCGCTTAGATTGCTGATGAGGCCACTGAAAAAGTTTCTTTTTGCTCTTCGAGGCCGAGCTTTGGAAAGTTCTCGCTTGCCGCGGGCGGACAGTGAGCCTCCTCGTGCTTTAATCAAATATGCACTGCGGGGTCTCACTTTATCCGCTGATTCCGCAGGCGTCTCAAACTCTCCCGACAGCTCCGCCTTAAGAATCCCTAAGGAATCTCCTCAGCCTTTAGAATTCCAGGAGACTTTGCTTATTCTTTAATTTAATTTTGAAGCGAAATTATTAAATATAGAAGTTTTTCAGTAGCCTTTCGCTAATTCCGCAGGACTTGAAACAACATCCTTGAATCCACATCGCACGAAGAAAATGCGGTAGCCATCTATTGAAAGCGGAAATACCCTCGCTTTCCGCGGGCACGACCTCAGCTAACTTTGGCATTGCCCCTTTGTACGCCAAAGTGGATCTTCGGACGCGTGCTGATTCCGCAGGACTTGAAACAACATCCTTGAATCCACATCGCACGAAGAAAATGCGGTAGCCATCTATTGAAAGCGGAAATACCCTCGCTTTCCGCGGGCACGGCCTCAGCTAACTTTGGCATTGTCCCTTTGTTCGCCAAAGTGGATCTTCGGACGCGTGCTGATTCCGCAGGACTTGAAACAACATCCTTGAATCCACATCGCACGAAGAAAATGCGGTAGCCATCTATTGAAAGCGGAAATACCCTCGCTTTCCGCGGGCACGGCCTCAGCTAACTTTGGCATGGTCTCATGTTTGCCAAAGTGGATCTTCCGACGCGTGCTGATTCCGCAGCGACTTGAAGATGCAACATCCTCGAATCCACTTCGCACGAAGAAAATGCTGTAGCCATCTATTGAAAGCGGAAATACCCTCGCTTTCGCGGCACGGCCTCAGCTAACTTTGGCATGGTCTCAATGTATTGCCAAAGTGGATCTTCAGACGCGTGCGCATTCTCGCAGGATGTCTCGGGTATTTCTAGCTTTCATCTAAGAGAGTGCGCATTTTCGAGGAGTCTCAGGTATTTCTTGTTTTCATCTAAGAGAATGCGCATTTTCGAGGAGTCTCAGGTATTTCTTGCTTCCATCTAAGAGAATGCACATTTCCGAGGCGTCTGGCTCCTTACGTTTCAATCAACGCGTTTGTTTCCTGATAATGCATTCAGATGTCATTTGGGGCTATAGATATTCAGCGGATATTAGTTGGTCACGCGGCGTCTCGAAATTCCCATCAACGCCACTGAATAACTTCTGTATTTATGATCTTGCTTAAAATTTAACCATAGCTAGGTATATTGGAGCTCATGGCCGCTGGAGATCAAATAGTTAAGATGCATATGCAACTAAGGCCAAGCAGCAGGGAAAGCTTGAGACGCCTCGAAAATCAACATACACATTTTTCGTAGAAGGACTCCTTCAGATTGCGCTCATCAAGCGAGACTCCGGCAGTGAGACCCCAGCCACAGCGAGGAGGCTCGCGGAACGCCTGCGGAAAGCGAGGGTATTTTATTCCGCTTTCGATGGATTGGAAGTTTCGCCACATAGAAAATGCTGCCGGGGTTTTTCCCGACAGCATAAGCAAGTCCAATTCCAAGACCCCTTCTATTTCGTTTTACACTAACCGGCGACGTATCGCGCTTGAAATGAAATCGATGATGGTTACCATAATAATAATTCCGAGAAGAATAATGCCTACTCTGTCCCATGAGTGTCCTTGCAAGGCAAAAATCAAAGGTGTTCCGATTCCGCCAGCCCCGACTATACCGAGAATGGTTGCTGCCCTAACACTGATTTCAAAACGGTACAACGTGTAGGACATGAACTCAGGCATCACTTGTGGAATAATCGCAAACCACAGCGTCTGGATTTTATTCGCTCCGGACGCTGTCAAAGCTTCTGTTGCACTAAAATCCATATTCTCCACTGATTCCCCGAAAAGCTTCCCAAGCATCCCAATCGAGTGAAACCCGAGTGCCAGGATACCAGCAAAAGCACCGAGTCCAACAGCTTTTATAAAAACGAGCGCCATGATCAGCTCGGGAAACACCCGAATTGCCGATAGAACAAATTTCCCCGAGCTTGCCACAGCTCTGTGCTTACTCATGTTCCTCGCTGCCCAGAAAGCAAACGGTACACATAGAATGGCAGAAATGAAGGTTCCGAGCACGGCAATTTCGAGTGTTTGAAGAAGGCCTCTCAGGAGATCCTCTCCACCCGGATCATACACATATCCCCAGTCAGGGTGTGTCATTCCATGATAAATGGCAGAAATCGCCTGACCAGCGGAGCTGTTAATATGAATATTTTTTATTGTTCCAAATGACACGACATAGATGAGAAGAACAATGATGCCGATTGTCCAGTTCCGGATACGTTTCTTCAATGGTTTTCTTACTGTTTGGCTGCTCATAATAATTTCTCCCGAATTCTGTTGCTTATGGTATCAATAATGACAACGACGACAAGCGTATAGAGAATAATCGCCATCGTTCGATCGTACTGAAAGAAACTTAAAGTATTGCTTAAGAATAAGCCGATGCCACCTGCCCCAACGTAGCCCAGAATTGCCGCCGCGCGGATATTAATTTCGAAGCTATAAAGAAAATAAGACATAAACTGGGCAATTACCTGTGGAATAACCCCGAAATAAATTAATTGTATTTTCGTCGCACCAACAGCTGTCATCGCTTCCATTGGACCCGGATCAATCGCTTCGATCGATTCATAGAAGAGCTTGGCAATGACACCAAATGAAAACACTGAAATCGCCAATATCCCAGCTACTTCACCGATACCAAAAATAGGCACAAACAAAGCTGCTAAAAGTAATTCTGGTATTGTACGGATAAGATTCATAATGAAGCGTGCAATATAATAGATAACCGGGATTCTTGCAACGTTGCTCGATGACAAGAGCGCAACCGGTATCGCCACAATACCACCAAATGTTGTTCCGATAACAGCCATTCGAACAGTGGCAAGCATCGGTTTTGTGACATAGCTGAAGTAACTCCAATCAGGAGGAAACATTTCCGTTATTAACGTCCAGATGTTTGGGAGACCTTCAACAAAATCATTATATGATACCCCGGTTCCGGCGGCGCTTCCCCATAGGACCAGCACAAGAAAGACAATGGTTAAAAGGACTTTTATTTTCCCCATTCTTCTCATTTGTACCGTCTTCATTCCTCTGTCGCTCCTAACACTTCATCTTCTTGAATCGGACGGCCGTATATTTCTGAAAAGACACGGTCTGTGGCTTCTTCTACCGGCCCGTCAAAAACAATCTCCCCTGCTCTAACCCCAATAATTCTAGTCGCATACTCTCTAGCTAAATCAATAAAGTGAAGGTTGACGACTGTTGTCATACCCAGGTCCTGGTTGATGCGTTTCAAGTCATCCATAACCTGACGTGTTGTCAATGGATCCAAAGACGCTACCGGTTCATCTGCTAGAATGATTTTTGCTTCCTGTGCCAGTGTTCTCGCAATGGACACCCTCTGCTGCTGACCGCCAGAAAGTTCATCTGCTCTTGAATAGGCCTTTTCTTTAATGTTGACGCGCTCTAACGCCTTCAAGGCAAGTTCAACATCCTGTTTTGGGAAAAGTCCAAGAACTGTTCGCAATGTAGAGTGATAGCCGACCCTGCCGGACAAGACGTTTCTAATCACTGAAGAGCGTTTTACTAGATTAAAATTCTGAAAGATCATCCCGATATCTCTTCTGATTCTAAGAAGAGATTTTCCTCTTGCAGCAGTAATTGATTTGCCCTCAATCAAAATTTCACCGCTAGTAATTTCATGAAGGCGATTAATTGAGCGCAGCAAAGTCGATTTTCCAGCACCGGATAAACCGACGATGACGATGAATTCCCCTTTACCCATCGACAAGTTAACATTTTTCAATCCCATTGTTCCATTTGGATATTGTTTAGAGACATTTTTGAATTCTATCATTTTTTGACCCAACTTCCCCTTTTATGTAGAAACCTGCTTCACCTGACCCAAAAATACGACAATATTACAAATATAATTGCACTTAATTCTAAATTTACCAGTCACCGGGTCGAAACTCAAGATAGTTTTCCGATAATTTAAAGGAACTTTACAAAAAATGAGTGATTATTCATAATCTACCCCCACAAATCGGTTCATCTTTTTATAAAAAGGTATATAATAGAAGAAAATGTAGAAATATTTTCTAGATTAGTAGACAAAGATGCTAGGGGGACTTTATGAAGAACTATCTCAAGCTCGTGATGACAGTCGTCATATTAGCCAGCATGATGGCTGTGCTTTCCGCCTGTGATCACACACCTAAACCAGGAGATCGTTTTCAGGAATACGTATCCTTATGGAAAAAACAGGATTTCAAAAAAATGTATGCTTACCTTTCAGCCGATGCGAAGAAAAAAATATCCGAGAAAAAATTCGTGTCGCGCTACAAGGATATCTATAGTGGTATCGAAACAAGCGATTTAAAGGTTACATACAGTAAACCGAAGGATGATCCTAAACCTGATAAAAATGGCGATGTTCATTTAAGCTTCAAAGTCAGTATGAAGACGCTGGCAGGACCGGTTTCTTTTAATGAAAAAGCTGTCATGAACAAGGAAAAAGTAAAGGATAAAAAGAATTGGTTCGTCAATTGGACGCCTGCAATGATCTTTCCTAAACTGCAAAGCGGAGATAAAGTGAGGGTCGATACCACGCCATCTGAACGCGGGGAAATCGTTGACAGAAACCAGAAGGGACTGGCAATGAATGGGGTTGCGGCTCAAATCGGAGTTGTCCCAGGAAAACTCGGCAGCAGCCCGGACAGTGTCAAAAGCAAGCTTGCTTCCCTTCTCGGTATCAGCACATCCGATATTGACGCAAAAATGAAGCAGTCATGGGTAAAAGCAGACAGCTTTGTTCCAGTCAAAACGATCGATGCATCTCAGGTCAATCTGATTGATAAACTCTCAGCCCTTCAAGGGGTTATGGAACAGGACAAAGAAGCGCGTGTCTATCCATGTCAGGAAGCCTGCGCCCATCTAACAGGCTATGTTGGTCCTATAACAAGCGAACAATTAAAAAAGGATAAAGGCAAAGGCTATAACAGTCATTCCGTCGTTGGCCGAAAAGGGCTTGAACTGGTGCTAGAAGACCAGCTGCGCGGAATTGACGGCGCCAAGATTTATATCGAAAAGAAAGATGGCGAAGAAGGCGCAACAATCGCCGAGAGAAAACCAAAGAACGGAAAAGATTTTCAACTGGCAATCGATACAGCGGTTCAAAAATCACTTTATAAACAAATGAAAAATGATCCTGGGGCAGCGTCAGCGATTGATCCAAAAACCGGAGACGTTTTAGCTCTCGTCAGCACGCCTTCATTTAATCCAAATGAGTTTTCACTTGGTGTGTCTGGTGACCAATACAAGGCCTTAAGTGATAATCCGGATAAACCGCTGCTGAACCGTTTCAGCGCAACCTTTACATCTGGTTCGACTTTTAAGCCCATTACAGCCGCCATCGCTTTGGATGAAGGGGTGATCACTCCTGATACGACGATGACAATTGAGGGTAAGAAATGGCAGAAAGATAAATCATGGGGAGATTTTTATGTCACAAGGCTTGATTCTCCACAAAAAATCAACCTTCAGGATGCACTTGTCCGCTCAGATAATATTTTCTTTGCACGGACTGCTGTAAAAATCGGCGGCAAAGCATTTGAAAGCCATGCCAAAAAAATGGGTTTCGGGGAATCTCTGCCGATCGAGTATCCTATGCAAAAATCAATTCTAACCAACAAAGGCAGCCTTGCTGACGATGAGATTCTGCTTGCCAACACTGGCTATGGCCAAGGCGAAAATAATGTGAACCCATTATTCTTTAATCTCGTTTATTCGTCTTTTGTAAATGACGGCAGCATGATCCAACCGCATCTTGTCATGTCAGACAGCGGCAAAGCGACATTTTGGAAAAAGAATGTGATGACTGCCAAAACGGCTAACATTATTAAAAATGACCTCGTTCAAGTTGTTGAAAAGCCTTATGGAACTGCCAAGGACGCAAAGGTTCCGGGACTGAAAATTGCTGCGAAAACCGGCACTGCGGAGTTTAAGGCGCAACAGGGAACGAAAGGAAAAGAAGACGGCTGGGTTGTCGCTTTCAACACAGAGGATCCTAAATTAATGGTTTCCGTTGTGATTCAAAATGCACAGGATAAAGGCGGCAGTCATTATGTCGCTCCAATGATCAAGAATGTATTTAAAGATTACTTTCATAAATAACAAGAAGAAGGAAGCATCCTCTCGGATGAAAGCTCTCTTGTCATTGTTAACATGGAACCCTTAACAAAAGGTGGTCCTGATCATGCCGTATGACGGCTGTCAGAACCACCTTTTTCTTTTATGGCGAAAAGTCCGTCCCCTCAATTTTCGCAAAAATCAGGAGGACTTTGTCGCTGCGGGAATATCGTGCCAGGCAAGAGCCCTGTTAGAAGCAAGCTTCCCATCCATCCCATATAAACTTACAATGCCGGATTGTTGAACGAACCTTCAAAGACGGTCTCTTTAAGTGAACGGCGGTCAGAAGCTGTTTCACGTTCTTGAAGCACATCGGCAAGGTCCTCTTTTTTGCCTTCATAGCCGATTGTGATCGCGGCGAACACTTCATATTCTTCAGGAATTTCAAGGATGTCACGGGCTTTATCCTTGAAGATACCTGCCATTGCATGTGCCGCAAGCCCTTTCCGCGCTGCTTCGAGAGCAAGATAACCCCATGCTGTCCCGCAATCGAAAGCGACTGAACCATTCGGCTGGGCTTTTGACGTTATTTTATTTCCAACGAGAAGTGCCACGACTGGTGCTTTTTCACACCAGATACGATTTCCTTCCATAATAAAAGGATAAAATTTTTCACGTTCCTCTTTAGTCCGCGCAATAATAAAGCGCCAAGGCTGTTCATTGCTTGCTGACGGTGCCCAGCGAGCTGCTTCAAACACACTGAATAAAATGTCCTCAGGAACCTCTTTTTCAGCATATGCACGCGGCGACCACCGATCCAGAAAAATTTGATCTATATCATAATCCGCTTTTCTTTTATTAGCCATATTCATCATCCTTCCCTGTTTAAGTTTTAATTTTTATAAAAAAAACAGTGAGCCGGAATGTTTTCACACTCCTGACTCACTCATAATCATACAAAGCGTTCAATTTGGTGTATAGGAATTTGCTCAGATAAGGTTCTCTTTTACATAAGCGATGACTTCATTCACTGTTGCCAGCCCCAAGAACCGCTCTTTATGAGCCGAAAGCTCCTGTTTTGAAAGTCCGGCTATTTGTGAGCGTGCCGGAAGAACAGACGTGGCACTCATGCTGAATTCATCCAGTCCCATGCTGAGCAGAAGCGGGATCGCAATTTCATCTCCAGCCATTTCTCCGCACATGCCGGCCCATTTACCCTCTTTATGAGCCGCTTCAATAACGTTGTTTACCAGTCTAAGAATGGCCGGATTGTATGGCTGATACAAGTAAGAAACCTGCTCATTCATACGGTCCGCTGCCATTGTGTATTGAATTAAATCATTTGTTCCAATGCTGAAGAAGTCCACTTCTTTAGCAAAAATATCTGCCATCACAGCTGTGGAAGGGATTTCGACCATCATCCCGACTTCAATCTTGTCTGAGACCTCAGTACCCTTTTGAAGAAGCTGTTCTTTCTCTTCCTGCAGTACCGCCTTCGCCTGACGGAGTTCATCAATGGTCGCAATCATCGGAAACATGATTTTCAGCTGTCCGTATGCACTTGCTCGTAGGAGCGCACGAAGCTGTGTCCGGAAAATATCCTGTTCATCAAGACACAGTCTGATAGCACGATAACCAAGAAACGGATTCATTTCCTTAGGGAGATCCATATAGGAAAGCTCCTTGTCCCCGCCAATATCCAGTGTACGTATGACAACAGGCTTACCGTCCATTTTCTCAAGCACTGTTTTGTACGCATCAAATTGCTCATCTTCGGTTGGGAAATTATCCCGTCCCATATACAAAAATTCTGTACGATAAAGCCCGATGCCTTCCGCACCATTGTTCAGGACCCCTTCTACATCTCCAGGGTTTCCAATGTTTGCTGCAAGTTCAACATGCCTGCCATCGGCTGTTTTTGTCTCAATCATTAACGAGCTTGTCCCATTCTTTTTTCTGCTGTTCAAACTCAGTCTGCTTTAACTTATACAGACCAAGCTCTTCTTCTGATGGATTGAGGATCACTTCTCCAGCATTACCGTCAAGAATCACAAGCTGTCCCTGTAAAGCTTTTTCAGTCACCGCTTTGGTACCGACGACTGCCGGGAGCTCCATGGAACGGGACATGATTGCCGCATGAGAGGTTCTTCCACCTATATCTGCTGCAAAGCCTTTGACAAACTGTCTGTTCAGCTGAGCAGTATCAGATGGCGTGAGATCCTCAGCAATAACAATCACTTCCTCTGTGATTGCGGCAGGAGAATCGAATGAAAGACCAAGCAGATGACTCAGAATCCGCTTCGTAACATCCCGGATATCGGAAGCCCGCTCTTTCATATACTCATTATCCATGTTTTCAAACATCGTGATAAACATGTCAGCAACCTCGTCAAGAGCGCTTTCTGCCGTAAGGTTCTCATTATCAATTTTATTTTTCACGGCACCCGTAAGCTCTGGATCGCTTAAAACGAGCAAATGAGCCGCAAAAATATCTGCTTTGTCTTTACCAAGCTCTTGCTCAGCCTTGTTTTTAATCGTTTCTAGTTCACCCTTGGAAACGGCTAGGGCAGCTTCAAAGCGATCATGCTCAGCGACCGTGTCTTCTGATGTTTTTCGTTCAATTGTTAATTCTGGGATTTTTTAAAATAAACGCCGGGGCTATGGAAATTCCTGGAGACGCAGCAATGCCGGTTATTTTTACTGACATTCTTCGCCAAGCCCTTCAGTCTTCAGAATTTCTTCAATCCCATCCAGTGCGTGATCCGCATCATGGCCTTCAGCCGTGATTTTAATAATGGCACCTTGAATAATTCCCATTGCCATGACACCCATAATCGATTTAAGGTTTGCATCTTTTCCATCGTAGCTGATGGTTAGTTCTGCCGTATATTGCCCCGCCTTATTTACTAGCGCTGTTGCGGGTCTTGCATGAATCCCTGTATCACTTGTTACTTTAAATGTTTTTTCTGCCATGGTTAAGACTCCTTTTTGGTTCATTAATTTATTAGGGTTGTAAAAGGTTGCCATGCGGCGCCTTTCTGAATAAACAAATCTGTAATAATTATAACAATGAAAAGCTTGATTGGAAACAGAGGAAAGCTTTGCTCCATCAAGCCTTTCATCATTCAGTTTAAATTTTCAGCGGTTTCTTCCAAAATCCATAAATAAGTGCTGTTACAACGGTACCCACGACAATCGAAAGGATGTATAACAGGAAGCTCCCATTTACAAACCATACGACGAACACACCGCCGTGAGGGGCTCTTAATCCAATATTAAAGAATTGGGACAGCCCGCCGGCAATTGCCGAACCGATCACACTCGAAATAATTACCCTAATCGGGTCTGCCGCAGCAAAGGGAATGGCTCCTTCAGTTATAAATGAGGCACCCAGAACGTAAGCTGTCTTACCTGCATCACGCTGCTGACGGTTAAACTTGCTCGCAAACAAGGTTGTGGCAAGCGCCATCCCAAGCGGTGGCACCATACCGCCGGCCATTGTAGCTGCCTGCGGATGAATATTTCCAGACGCAATTAAAGCAAGACCGAATGTGTAAGCCGCTTTGTTGATCGGCCCTCCCATATCAATCGCCATCATCCCTCCGAGAACGATACCTAATAGTGTCAGATTTGCCGTTCCGAGGCTGTTCAGCCAGCCGGTGATCGTGTTCATAATATCGCCGATCGGCTGGTCAATGCCATACATTATAATGCCTGTTAGAAAAATGCCGAGTACCGGAAAAATCAACACTGGCTTCAATCCTTCAAGAGATTCAGGCAGCCGTTCAAATGCTTTTTTCAATAAAACAACAATATAACCTGCTAGGAAACCAGCAATTAACCCGCCAAGAAATCCGGCGCCGCTTGTTGCTGCCATCAGACCGCCGACAGCCCCTGGAGCAAAGCCGGGACGCTCGCCAATACTGTAAGCGATATAACCTGCAAGAATCGGAACAAGCAGGGTCATCGCATTACCGCCGCCAATAAAATTCAACGCATGAGCGAAAGCATTGTACTGATCGGATTTCGGGTCAGAGGAATGAATCCCCCAGAAGAAAGAAAGCGCAATCAGAATTCCGCCGCCGACAACAAAGGGAAGCATATTAGAAACACCATTCATTAAATGCCTGTAAAAAGCCGGTTGTCTAGATTTCTGTTCCTGCTTGCCTTCTTTTATTTGCGACTGATAGCTTTTATCCCCGCCATAAATAGGCGCTTCTTCATTAACAATTTGCTCAATTAAGCCTTGCGGATTGCGGATTCCTGCAGTTACCGGCACCTCGACGACTCGTTTGCCAGCAAAGGGTGACATATCGACCTTCGTATCCGCCGCCACAATAATACCCTTTGCTTCAGCAATATCTTCTTCAGTCAGCTTATTCTTAATTCCGGTTGAGCCGTTCGTCTGAACTTTAATTTCATAGCCAAGTTCTTTCGCTTTCTGCTTTAAGGAATCAGCCGCCATGTAGGTGTGAGCAATTCCCGTTGGGCAGGCTGTCACAGCAAGTATTTTAATTTTTTCCTGCTGCTCAGTCGATATAGAAGAGGTTACCTCTTCAGGCTGCTCGTTCCCTTCTTGCTCTTTTGCTTCAAATAATCGGATAATTTCTTCTTCCGATTCTGCCTCCAGCAATGCCTTCCTGAAATCTTCATGGATTAAATAAGTGGAAAGCTTTGAGAGTGTCTCAAGGTGTTCATTGTTTGCACCTTCACTTGCTGCGATCATGAAAAACAAATGCGCGGGCTTTCCGTCCAATGAATCATATTCAACTCCAGAGGGAGCTCGTCCCAAATGCTATAGCAGGCTCTTTTACAGCCTTTGTTTTGGCATGTGGAATCGCTATGCCGTCACCTACCCCTGTTGTGCTTTCGCTTTCCCGTTTATCGATCGCTTGTCTGAAATCGGATACATTTGACAGTTTGCCTGCACGATCCAGCTTTTCTGCAAGCTCATCAAGCGTTCCCTTCTTATCCCTCGCCTTAAGATCCATTATCATTGTATCGGTTGTTAATAAATCGGTTATCTTCAAGAAAGGTCACCATCCTCTTCCCATTTAGTTATTTTAACAGCGGGCAAAATCTTTTCGACACTTTCCTTGGTGCATAAGTCCACAGAAAACGCTGTTGCGCTGCCAGAAGCTGCACCATATTGAAAAGCCTTCTTAATATCATTGCTCTTAATAAAGTTTGCTAAAAACCCTGCAACAAGGGAATCTCCTGCTCCGACCGAATTCTTCAATTCACCTTCAGGAACATCTGCATAATATACGGAATCAGCCGTAACCAATAAGGCACCGTCAGCACCCATTGAAACGATGACATTGCTGATACCGCTGTTCACTAATTCTTTGGCGAAGTGAACGGCTTTAGCGGGTGTATCCACTTTCGCATTAAACAATTGGCTTAGCTCATGCTGATTCGGTTTAACAAGGAAAGGATTAGCTTTAATGGCTTCTTTTAAAGCCTCCCCGCTCGTGTCTACAACGACTTTGACTTCGCGTCCGCGCACATGTTCAATCATTTCTTTATAGAAACTGTGATCAACGCTCCCTGGAAGACTCCCGGACAGAACGAGAATATCTTCAGAACCAAGCTTTTCTGCTTTTTTAATTAACTCTTGCAGCTGACTGGAAGATATAACAGGTGAAAGCCCATTGATCTCTGTTTCATCATCACTCTTTAACTTCACATTGATCCGCGTATCTCCTTCTACAGGGATAAAGCTCGTTTCAATATTTTCTTCAGAAAGCTTTTTTTTAATAAAATCCCCTGTGAAACCGCCAAGAAAACCTGTTGCTAAAGAATCTGTTTGGAGGCGCTTTAGAACTCTTGATACATTGATGCCTTTTCCGCCTGGCATTTTTTTCTCAGAAGCCATCCGGTTTAGTTCTCCCGGCTGAAATTGATCGATTTGAATAAAATAATCAAGTGACGGGTTTAACGTACATGTATAGATCATTTTTTCACCACTTCTATTTTTGCTTTTTTTCGATACATTTTTAATTCTTCCTCATCTTCGAAATCATCCGTTATGATCACTGCCGATGAAAGGTCTTGAACATGACTGAAGGTCACTTGCCCAAATTTAGAGGCATCTGCTAAAACAAACGCTTGGGAAGAGAGCTCCATCGCCAGTCGTTTTATCTGAGCTTCTTCAGGATCAGGTGTCGTCAGCCCGTATTTTGGATGGACACCATTAATACCGATAAATGCCTTATCAAAACGGTAGCTCTTTAAACTTTCCACAGCGCCAGTTCCAATCAATGCATTGGTTTTATTCTTGATTTTACCGCCAATCAAATAGACCTCCAGATCGCGTTCCAAACATGGCTGAATTAATGAAATGCCATTTGTAACGACAATAATATCCTCTCTCAGTAAAGGGATGATATGTGAGGTAGTAGTGCCTGCATCCAGAAAGATGCAATCCCCCTTTTCCAGCTTTGCTACGGCATACTCAGCGATTGCATGCTTTTCAGTGAACCGCTCTGTGGTTCTTTCCCCAATGGAGGTTTCCACTGATTTTGACTGAATAGCCTGCGCACCACCATGAAACCTAAGGAGCTTATTCTCATGCTCAAGCTGGCTGAGATCCCTGCGGATGGTTGATTCTGAACTGCTTGTTTCTTCTACGAGATCACGAATCGTAACAAAGTGCTGTGTTTTTAGTAAATCTAATATTTGTTTGTGTCTTTCCGGTGTATGCAAATGATCGCCTCCGATCAAAAGTTGCTTGTTTCCATAATCTTGCCCTGTTAAGGAAATGACTATTAAGTTATCTGTATTTTGATTATAAATGAATGCCCTTTCATTTTCAACCACAAACAATCTTAAATAATCAAATTCAGTCATTATAGCAAAAAAATCAGTAATCCTTACATTTACATAGTGCCCGCAAATTTTATGTTTTAGGAATAAATTAACGGAAAAATGTTCGCTTTCCACAGGCAATCCGATAGCCAACATGCTTGATCCGTTAAGGCTGTAGGTGCATCGGGGTTTCTCTTAGATAGCTGAAGAGGCGACTGAAAAAATTCAAAGGTGTCGTGGTGGTTGATTTTCGCTCAAGGCTGCTCGCTTTCCATGGGCACGGCCTCAGCTAACTTTGGCATGGTCTCTTGTTCGCCAAAGTGGATCTTCGGACACGTGCTGGTCCCATAGGAGTCTCGCACCTTTCGAGTCAATCAACTTTTATGTTAAGAGCCCGTCTTGAAGAAGCTAAACGGCGGTTTAGCTCTCAAGCAATGACAATGACGGTCAAGAGGCAACCAAAAAGAGATGAAAATATTCTTCAATAGAGTGCGGAAGACGTTCGTCCGTGGCAAGCGAGCAAATGCGCTATATTTAAAAATAATGGACTTTTACAGGGTTAAGGAATATGAAGACGGCATAACTTCACATCTTGCCGATTGAAGTGGTGGCTGATGTGGATTAATGACCTCTGTATTATGTTCATGCTTAAGATTTAATCAAAGAATGCTCAGTCTGATGCCTTGAATGTCTACCGGATTTCTATAGGGCTGAAATCTAGGGCTGAAATCCATTTGCATCTACAGGTCGAGCTGCCGGGAAGTGAGATACTCCTCGAATATGCGCACCTTCATAGCTGAAAGCTAGAAATACCCGAGACTCCTCGAAAATGCGCACACTCTTAGCTGAAAGCTAGAAATACCCGAGACTCCTCGAATATGCGCACACTCTTAGCTGAAAGCTAGAAATACCCGAGACTCCTGCGGAAGCAGCACGCGTCTGAAGATCCACTTTGGCGCGCAAAGAAATCACGCCAAAGTTAGCTGAGGCCGTGCCCGCGGAAAGCGAGGGTATTTCCGCTTTCAATGGATGGCAATTGCATTTTCTTCGTGCGGTGAAGATTCAAAGAAGACGTTTCAAGTCCTGCGGAAACAGCATGCGTCCGAAGATCCACTTTGGCGCTCAAATATACTACGCCAAAGTTAGCAGTGGCCGTGCCCGTGGAAAGCGAGCAGCCTAGAGCAGAAATCAAGAGCCACATTGCAAGAGAATCTCTCCACCACGCACAAAAGGCACCCTCTTTTAAGAGGGTGCCTAAAGTCTTCTTGAAACGAATTATAATGTGTAATACATGATCCAGAGCGATCCAGCAACAACTGCAAAAGCAATAAAGAATCCAAGAAAGATACCGGAAATCTGATACCATTTATTCTTGCTTTCGGTTATATGCATAAACATAAACAGCTGTACGAACACCTGGAAAACTGCCAGGATCACAATTGATGTCATAACAAACGTTGTAGAAAATGTGTCAGCCATGACAATCCATAAAGCCATGAAAGTCAGTGCAAGGGAAAGAATTAATCCAATGACGTGCTTCCAGGGAAAGCCATGATGACTGTGGTCATTCTGGTCATTATGATGATTTTTTTTGTCTACTTTATTTATTGTGGTAGCCATTTATATCACCAACCCTGTTAGATAAACTGCTGTAAAGATAAATACCCACACAACATCAAGAAAGTGCCAGTATAAACCTACAATAAATACTTTACGTGCTGTTGTAGGGTTAATGCCCTTAAAGGCAAGCTGCAGCACGATTCCACCCATCCATAAAATACCGAGACTTACGTGGGCTCCGTGAGTTCCCACTAAGGTAAAGAATGCAGATAGAAAACCGCTTGTTTGCATGGTAGCTGATTCCTGTGTTGCATAAGTTACGAATTCATGAACCTCTAAATAGATGAAACCCGCACCTAAAAGCATTGTGATAATCAGCCAGATAATAATACCGAGCTTATTGTTATTTCTTAAAGAAAGCGTGGCAAGTCCACAAGTGAACGAACTGACGAGAAGAAGAATTGTTTCTTCCATAAATTCTTTAACTTTATAAAGTTCATGTGAGTCCGGCCCGCCTGCTGTATGCGACAGCAAAACAAGATATGTCGCAAACAAACAGGAGAATAGGACAATTTCAGCTCCCAGGAAAATCCAAAATCCAAGTATTTTAAGTCTGCCTTCTTCTGTAGAATACTCGAGCGGTCCATGGGAATTATTATTTTCAGTGACGGCTGAAGACATTATGAAAACCTCCCTGCTGCTCGCTCAGATTCTTCTATTTCCTTCACCGGAATATGATGGTGATCATGGAATTCGAAGGAGCGTAAGACTAGACATAAGAAGACACCGATAAAGCATGGAATCGCCATCCAGTACCATTCGAAGACAAGACCGAATCCCATTGTGAAGAACAGGAATGAAAGAATAATCGGCCGTCCGGAGTTATTCGGCATATGGATCGGCTGGTAAGGTGCTTTATAAATTTGATCGACTGTATTGTCTTTCTTCATTTGATAGAAAGCATCGATTTGAGTTACTTCAGGAATATGAGCAAAGTTATATTCCGGAGCCGGTGATGAAACAGACCATTCAAGTGTACGTCCGCCCCATGGGTCACCAGTTGTGTCACGTTGACCAAAACGGGCGCTCCAATAAATATTATAAACCATGACAATAAACCCAATACCCATTCCGAATGCTCCGACTGTTTCAATAAAGTTGATCGGCATCCAGCCAAGACCTGATGGATATGTGTAAGTCCGACGAGTCATACCCATTAATCCGACAAAGTACATTGGCATGAAACAGACGTTATAACTGATCATAAAGATCCAGAAAGACCATTTTCCTAAACGTTCGTTCAACATGTGACCGAACATCTTAGGCCACCAGTAATGGTAACCTGCAAATACTCCGAAAATGGTACCTGCGATCAATACGTTATGAAAGTGAGCAATAAGGAAATAACTGTTGTGATACTGATAATCGGCAGGTGCAACTGCCAGCATAACACCTGTTAATCCACCAACAAGAAAGTTCGGGATAAATGCTAATGCCCAAAGCATAGCAGTGGTGAAATGCAGCCGGCCTTTATTTAGTGTAAAGAGCCAGTTGAATATCTTAACCCCTGTAGGAATCGCAATCGCCATTGTTGAGATAGAGAAAAATGAGTTAACGGCCGCTGTATTACCCATTGTAAAGAAGTGATGCAGCCATGTAAGAAAGCTGAGCAAGGTAATAATGATCATTGCCCATACCATGGATCTGTATCCGAATAGAACCTTGTGCGCGAACGTACTAATAACATCCGACAGTATTCCGAAAGCTGGAAGAATAACGATATATACTTCCGGGTGCCCCCAGAACCAGAACAAGTTGGCCCACATCATCGGCGCACCGCCAGCACCTACAGTAAAGAAATGCGCTCCGAAAAGACGGTCAATTGTTAATAGCGCAAGCGCTACTGTTAATACAGGGAATGCAAACAAAATAATAACTGATGTTACCAGTGATGACCAGGTAAACATCGGCATTTTAAAGAGTGTCATGCCCGGTGCACGCATTTTTAAAATCGTTACAGCGAAGTTGACCCCTGTCGCCAAGGTACCAATACCCGCAATCTGCAAGCCGAGCAAGTAGTAATTCTCCCCCGGACCTGGATCAAGGTGTGCACCAGCAAGCGGTGTATAGCTTGTCCAACCAGCATCAGGCGATCCGCCGATAACAAAAGAAAGGTTGAAAAGCATCGCACCAAAAAAGAACATCCAGAAGCTAATTGCGTTCAAATAAGGGAATGCAACATCGCGTGCTCCGATTTGAAGCGGAACCGCTACGTTCATTAAACCGATAATAAACGGCATTGCCACGAAAAGAATCATGATCGTGCCATGCGTTGTGAAAATTTCATCATAGTGCTGGGCATCTAAGAAATGCCCGTTAGGAAACGTAAGCTGGGTACGCATTAAGAGCGCATCCACCCCGCCGCGGAACAGCATTGCCAGCGCAGCGATGATATACATAATTCCAATTTTCTTATGGTCGACGGTTGTTAAATACTCGCGCCAAATCCATTTCCACTTCTTAAAGTATGTGAGGACAAAGAAAATCCCGAGAGAAACCAGTGCGATCGACACATCTGCTGCGTAGATCAGGGGTTCTCCTGTTACAAAGAAATGGGTCAGGAACACTTTTATACTATTTATGTCCATCGTCCATACCTCCATCCATTTTCATTGATGAATTATCGTCTTTTGCGTTTAAAGCGTTTGGAGTGGACATGTGCATTGCGTTCACTTTTTTCTCAAGCGCTTTAGGGTAGCCTGAGAAGGTCATTCTTCCAACATTTGAAGGCTTCAGCAAGCTATTATATTTATCCATTGTCAAAGGTGACGCTGTATTTTTAACTTTGCTGATCCATTTGTCATAGTTGCCTTGAGTCTTTGCAAGGACGTGGAAATCCATATCTGTAAATCCGCGTCCAGAGAAGTTTGCGCTTCTGCCTAAAAAATCACCTGGGTGATCAGCCATTAAGGCAAGCTTCATATCCATATTAGGCATCGTGTATTGCTGCCCGCCAAGTTCAGGAACCCAGAAAGAGTTCATGGCACCAATGGCATGCAACTTGAAATTAACCGGACGGTCTTCAGGAATAACGACATAGTTCACCGTTTCAATCTTTTGATCAGGATATCTGAAAAGCCATTTCCAGTCGACAGATGTGACCTCTATTGTAATAGGAGTTTTATCTGCTGTTTTTCCTTGAGCCACAGGCTCTTTTTCGAGGTTAAATAATGTGTTGACAGTAGGAACAGCGATTAAGATACACAAGATAATCGGGATCGTAACCCACAATGCCTCGAGTTTTATACTTCCGTGATCATTTGGGTCATACCCCGTACTGTTTTTACGTCCAAATTTAACAAGCACATAGACAAAAATAATTAAGACGGCCACCACAACGATCGCCATAATGGCAAATGACCAGACAATCAGATGAAACTCAGAGCGCGCAACCGGCCCTTGAGGATTCAATACCGCAATTTTGTTCGTACAGCCTGACAAGAAAATAAGGAGTAAAGATAGTACACCAAATGATTTCAATGTAAGTTTTTTCATGGCTGTTTCATTGTCCTCCCTTCTAAATGTTAAAACCGGATGTGATACGCTGGATGCGCATATATTTAATGCTGCATGAAGCGTGAATAAAAGATTAGTTCAACAAGCATCCTCAATGTGGACCCTTTGCATATCTAATCATACCAGAATAAATCCATTTTTCATCAAAAAAATACCCTTGTTCAAGAAACTATCATAATTTGTCGGAATTACGGTCAAATTATCGCACTATTCAAGCTAATTCCGGACAATTCACCTTAAAATAGTGAGAATATTCTTTCTAGAGCACGCTAACACAATTCTTTTGACCTTACTTATCCGCATTTTTTCAAAACGTGATTATCAACGAGAGGACCAACCTTTTTCATTTTCCCCCAATTTTTTATTTATATCATTTAAAGCAAAAAACACTCTGCTTTCATAAGTCTCCGCCATTGCCATGCACACAAAAAAGCGGCAATCCCCAATTGAGGAAAACCGCTTTTTTTAAACAAATTTCATTAATTAGGAATAACTAAGCTTTGACCCGGGTATATGATAATAGAAGACAAATTATTGGCTTTCATCAGCTTATTAACAGACGTGCCATGCAGCGTTGCTATTTCCCAAAGGCTGTCTCCGCTGACAACTTTATAACTTGATCCGCCGGAAGTTGAATTCTCTTGTACAGAATTCGAAGCTGCTGAGGTCTCTGATGGAGCCTTGCCGTTAATAGTGAGTTTCTGTCCAGGGAAAATCATGTCTGAAGTCAGTTTATTAATACTTTTCAGCTGAGATACGGACATATCATAATTATTGGCAATGACCCATAGTGAATCACCTGATTTTACAGTGTAATCCGATGTGTTGGTATTGGATGATGAAGCTGGCTTCGCAGCCGGTTGAACAGCTGTGTGCGAAGTACCTGTAAGCTGAAGCTTCTGTCCAGGCTGTATCACATCAGAAGATAAATGGTTCAGGCTTTTAAGCTCTGAAACTGTCATATTATTATTATAGGCAATGACCGATAGTGAGTCGCCTGATTTCACCGTATAAGAATTGCTTGAAGATGAGTTGCTTGAAGAGGATGCACTGCTTCCGCTAGTTGAAGAAGCCGTTGAACCATCATCAAGAACACGCATTGCTTTAACAAAACGCGGTCCCCAATAAGATGAGAACGGATTTGTAAAATGAACCCCGTAAGTTGTTTCAGCATCAAGCATTTGCCCGCTGCCTGCATAAATTCCTACATGGTTAATGACCCCATCGTAGTCTGTATCAAAAAAGAGAAGATCTCCTGCTTGAAGGTTGCTCTTACTTACTTCTGTTCCGACATTTGACTGAGCAACAGATGTACGCGGCAGGTTAATACCGTATTTTTTGAAAACAGTTAATGTAAATGAAGAACAATCAAAGCTTGTGGTGGAACCAACCGGCGCACCATATACATACTTTGCTCCTAAATACTGATTCCCTGTATTAATAATGTCCGTGCCAGTTGCTGCTGATGCAGCCCCTCCTGTGGTCATGACAATGCTTCCTGCTAAAACAAACGGCATAAGCTTCTTTTTCACTTTGTTACCCCCTGAAAGTTGGAAATTATATCTATTGGCTAGTGGCAAGAAAATGACAAATCACAACACAATTATGTGTTAATTTAAATATTTATGTAGAATATTGATATCATAACATACAAAGCTTTTAACTTATCATTACAGTTAGATTACAAATGATAGTTAAATAGTCCTTGTTTTGCCAAATCCTCACCTACTTAGCAGGCAGTAAATAACTTCCCATCCTATGCTGAATATCCCTCATACCTTCGAGTACACCTTCAGCTGGAACGGGTCTGCTGAATAGATACCCTTGTGCGCCGTTGCATTTCTGGCCTTGCAGCAATTCCACATGCGCAAGCCTTTCAACACCTTCAGCAATGACCTGAAGATTTAAATGATGAGCCATGCCGATAATTGTTTTAACCAAAATAGAATCGCTGTTATCCCTGTCACTTTCCTTAATAAAAGACTGATCTATTTTCAGCTTATCGATTGGCAGGTCTTTAAGGTAGGTAAGTGAGCTGTAGCCTTTGCCGAAATCATCGACACTGATTTTAACGCCAAGCGACTTGATCTTTTTCAAATGCTGAACCGTTTGAAATTTATTTACCATGCCTGTCTCTGTAATTTCCAGCTCAAGATACCTGGCATCAAACTCTGTTTCCTTAAGTATTGTGGCAACCGTTTTTGCAAAATCCTTTTGAAATAACTGTTTCGGTGATAGATTCACAGAAACAAATAGCAGATGACCCTTGTCATGCCATTTTTTTGTTTGAGCACACGCTGTTCTGAGCACCCACTCGCCCATTGGAATGATCAGATCTGTTTCTTCAGCATGATCGATAAAGCTTCCTGGCTGAAGAATCCCTTTTGTCGGATGATTCCATCGGATTAGCGCTTCATTCCCTATTATTTGGCCTGTGGAAAGATTTATCTGCGGCTGATAGTGCAGGACAAATTCTATTTTATCTATAGCCTGTCGAAGCTCAGTCTCCAGAGTCAACTTTTGATGAAGATCCTGGTCAAACGCATGGTCATAGAATTGATAATGATTTTTACCTTCTTTTTTAACATAGTACACGGCTGTGTCGGCATTCTTCATTAATTCTTCCTTCGTTAACCCGTCTCCTGGATAAACACTAATACCAAGACTGACCGAGGTATAGACGTCAACCCCATTAAAATTAAACGGTTTTTCAAATAAACCCATCACAGATTCAGCAATGGCTGCCACTGCCTCACGACTAGTATGAGGCACGACGAGAGCGAACTCATCACCATTGTGACGATAGACATCGTAGCCTGTATGCCTAATCAGGCGTTTAGCTGTTTGCGAGAGCAGACTGTCCCCGACTTCATGCCCCATTGAATCATTAATCATTTTAAACCGGTCGAGATCAATCATAATCAAAGCGAAATTCTGGTTTTTAATTTTAGAAAGTCTGATCATTTCATCAAGCTTCTGGTACAGTGAATGCCGGTTAGGAAGCAAGGTCAGCGGATCGAAAAAGGTTAGTTTATGAGCTTTCATTTGACTTTCTCTTTGCTGAGTCAGGTCAATGATTGTCCCAATCATGGAATGCTCCTGATGCTCCAGAGAACTCCCATGCACATCAAGGTAAATCGTTGTCCCATCTTTTCGGTCCCCTTGATATTTAAACCGCAGAGTGATCGCTGTCGCCTTTTTGAAGCAAAGCCTGGAGTTCATGCCACTCTGAGCGGATCATTACGTCAGAAACCTTCATATTGATCATTTCTCCAGCTGAATAACCAAAAATATCTGCTAAAGTCTGATTCACATAAGAAAAACGGTTTCCTTTCAAAAGATACACACCAACCTGGGTTCTTTCCACCAGACTGTTAAATGCTGATTTCATTGTATCCAGGCTTTGTAATGTCATCTTGTCCTTTTCAATCTTCAGCAAGAATCTTATGAGAGTGATTACCAATAAATAATAATCAAAGCCTCAATAAAGCTAATCGGATGACTTTCCAGCTCTACCCACATTACATCTACCAACCTTCATAGGATATCCATCATTTGAGAAAACCACATCAGACTGCCTGAAATTCAAAAAACAGCAGAACGAATTACTTTATTATCTATTTACTATATCGACTAAGATTTAGGATTGTTTAGTACGCGGTGCCTGTCACGCCCCGAATTCTGTCGAATGCACACAACAACAAAAAAAGCGCCTGAAATCAGACGCTTTTTCATCCACTTACAAAAGCTCTGCCTCGCGTCATGCACTTTTTCTTTTAGAAACGCTCGGCCACCGCCCCTTTGCTTCATTTGGTACATATAATCATCTGCCGCTTTTAAGAGCTTATTCAGATCGTCTCCATCAGTCGGGTAAGCGCCTTCACCAATGCTCGCTGAAATGTGGATTGCGTCACCTTTTAAATAATACGGACGGGAGAGGGATTTAATAATTTCTTCTTTTATATTTAAAACGCCCGCAGCTTCGTGATTCTCAATCACAACAAGGAATTCATCTCCACCGTACCTATAGGGAACCATGCCCGAAAACTGTAAAGCATTGTGGAGCCGCTCGGCAATTGTCTGCAGCAGCAAGTCGCCGGTCGTATGACCATACGTGTCATTCACTTCTTTAAAGCCGTCAATATCGATAAAAAGAAGAATGAAGGCCTGACTTTTCTCAAAAAGTCTGTCCATATTTTCTTCAAAAGAGGTGCGGTTTAAAAGACCTGTTAATGCATCGTTATAGGCGAGATCATTAATCATATCACGATCACGCTTCCGCTCTGTGATGTCCCGGATCATGCAGCCGTAAAATCGGCCTTTGTCATTATCCCAAGTGTAAAGAGACAACTCGATCGGAAAACAGCTTCCGTCTTTCCTCTTCCCTTCCAGTTCAACCGTAGTACCAATTATTTTACCATTTTGGCTCTGCCTAAAACGTTCTGAGCCATTTCTGTGTTTATTTAGAAACTTTTCAGGAATAATAATATCCACCTTGCTTCCCAACGCTTCCTCACTTGTAAATTGAAACGTTTTCCGAGCAGCGGGATTCCACGATTGAATAATTAAGTTTTCATCTGCAAGGATAATCGCATCGTTCGCGGATTCAATAACCATCCTGTATCTCATTTCAGAACTGAGCTGTTCTGCATTCGCTTTTCTGGATTGATAAACCTGACCAATCCATTGGGTCATTATCATTAACAATTCATGATTAAGCGCCAGATTGCCAACAGGTGAAAGAGAGGTATGCATATAAATGAACGTTATGCTGCTCTCCCGCACACTACCTTCTTTATTATAAACACGGTAGCCAATCAGTTCATCGAAGTCAAAATTTGATTTTAGAAGGTGATAAGCAGGACTGTCGCTTTCAACATTCTTTTTGTAGCTGATCGGTTCATCGTGCTTGATCATTTCTTCAAATACTCGGTTATCAATTTTAAAAGATTGAGGTGTTCCGGCCTGTATTTCACCGTAATATGGCTTAATAATAACCTGATCCGGCTCCAATATGGCTACCCCTCCATTGGAATAGCCGAAATGTTCGCATCCGAAGCGTCAAAAGCTTATTTATTTTCGTTTCTGTCTCGTCAGCTTCATTGCTTGTGATTGAAAAGAACTTTTTAAGAAATTGTTCTCTTCGCTTTGCTGCAAGCAGTCGGCTGCGAAGTTGAATTTCAGACATCGTCCACTGGGCAAGTCGTTCCAGCATCGCAATTTCCTGTTCAGAAAAGGATCTGGGGTTATAATCTGCAATGCACAATGTTCCAAGCACATGATTGTTTTCGGTGATTAACGGTGCCCCTACGTAAAATTCAAAAGGAAAATCCTTCAGCTCTACTCTGTCAGGGACAAGGGTTTGTTTTCCGGCAACAATATGCTGGCAAAAAGATTTTTCCCGTGGAATGGAATCTTTGAGGAGCATATTATCAATACCAAAGCCTGATTTTATCCACTCTCTATCTTCAGTAATCAGTGTAATTAGACAAATGGGAACCTGAAACGTCTGGGCTACCGTTTCTGTAATGCGATCAAAAGCTTCTTCTGCAGGGGAATCTAAAATCTCCAAAGCATATAACTCTTCAAGCCGTTGATTTTCTTCCTCAATTGAAGTAAAAACGTACCCCAATTTCTGTTGGAACCTTTCCCGATATTTTGTCATAGTCATCACACTTTCATAGTTAGTACAAGCTTCACGGGACAAAAAAAGGACTGAGGTTCTAATTCTATATACCCATTATAAACGTTTCTAACGCATAAAACTTATTTCATTTGTGCCAGCCTCAAGTTATTTAAGCACCTATCATAGGATTTAATATGTAAATGAAACCCCTTGACCTTATTATCAGACCAAGGGGTTTAACGATGACTATTTGTAATGGAGACTTTATGGGTTTGTTAGATCAGATGATTTTAAAAGAGTGCCCTGTATTCACCATAGCCCTCTTTTTCAAGGTCGTCTTTTGGTATGAACCTTAGAGCAGCGGAGTTAATGCAATATCTGAGGCCCGTTTCATCTGGACCATCGTTAAAAAGATGCCCAAGATGCGAATCCCCTTGCTTGCTCCGTACCTCAGTCCTAATCATAAAATGACTAAGATCTTTTTTCTCTTTAATCGTCGCCTTTTGAATGGGTTTGGTGAAGCTTGGCCAACCGCAGCCTGCATCATATTGATCGGTTGAACTAAAGAGCGGCTCTCCTGAAACAATATCAACATAGATACCGTCCTGACCATTATTCCAATATTCGTTTTCAAAAGGTCTTTCCGTGCCGTTTTTTTGCGTCACTTGATATTGAATTTCCGTTAATCTATTTTTTAATTCCTCGTCATTTTTCTCTATCTTCCAGCTGTTTTCAACAAAATCCTGACGGCCGGAGCCTTTATAATACCGTTTGTAGTGTGAAGGGTTTTTCTTATAATACCCTTGGTGATAGTCTTCTGCAGGGTAAAACGGTTCTGCTGCTAGGACTTCAGTCACGATGGGTTTTTTAAAACGGCCGCTTTCTTCTAGTGCCTGTTTGGACTTTTCGGCAAGCTCCTTTTGGTGTTCATTGTGATAATAGATGCCGGTTTCATAAGAGCTTCCACGATCATAGAATTGACCGCCTGCGTCTGTCGGATCCACCTGCTGCCAGTAAAGCTCCAGCAATTTTTCATAAGGAAAGATTTCTGGATTAAACGTGATCTGGACAGCTTCTTTATGCCCTGTATTCCCCGTTGTCACGTCTTCATAAGTTGGGTTCTCGACATGTCCCCCGGTATATCCGGATACGACTGCTTCAATACCTGGCAATTCATCAAACGGCTTGACCATACACCAGAAACAGCCTCCAGCAAACGTTGCCTTTTCGAATTGTGTCATTACAGACAGACCTCCCTCGTGATTGAGCACAGGCCTCTCTTGAAAAAGGAACCTGTACATCTTTAGGCGATCATAACAGATTATACAGATCGCCCACAAGATTCACGCTCAATTCTGATAAGCATCGTTAAAGTCAAAAAGTGATTTTTTTAGTACAATAGAAATTAGTGAAAAATGAACGTCCCTTCATCATTTCGAGGGTCTTTATAAGGAGGAGAATTATGCAGTCCATTGAAACTGCCAAAGTACAGGCGGAGCTTGAAAAGTATATGAACCAGGAAGTATACCTTCATTTGGAAACCACCAACGGAGCGTATGCCTCACATTTTGATGAAAATTTCTTTTCTGCCGGCGCCTATATCCGCAATGCCAAGGTCAGTTTTTCCCAAGGTAAAATAACTGGACCTGGCCCTTATCGTGTCGGGCTTAAATTAGATCTCGGCTGGATCTATGCTGAAGGACTGACAGACTGGGAAATAGACGAAGATAACCGTTTGCTTCTTGCTGGACACGCTCCAGACGGAAAGCTCGCAGTAGCCCTTGAACTCAGCGAAAAGCCATTCGAATAAATTTTAATCAGATAATCAATCAGACTGTGTGAAAACGTTTGTCAGTCGAGGCGCAAGGATGATGGGGTTGCGAATTGACCTTTTTGGGGTCATGAGCGAACACAGCAGACGACGCAACGAGGCTTCAACTTGATCAATCATCCTTGCTGCCTTGCGACGAGGAACCCGCATCAAAGCAATACTAGCAGACGCAGTCGCAAAGACTTTTTTAATACAAGCGTTTCTTAATTTAAATCAATCAGACTGGATGAAAGCGTTTGTCAGTCGAGGCGCAAGGATGATGGGGTTGCGAATTGACCTTTTTGGGGTCATGAGCGAACACAGCAGACGACGCAACGAGGCTGCAACTTGATCAACCACCCTTGCTGCCTTGCGACGAGGAACCCGCATCAAAGCAATACTAGCAGACGCAGTCGCAAAGACTTTTTAATACAAGCGTTTCTTATTTTAATCAATCAGACTGGATGAAAGCGTTTGTCAGTCGAGGCGCTAGGATGATGGGGTTGCGAATTGACCTTTTTGGGGTCATGAGCGAACACAGCAGACGACGCAACGAAGAATGCGAGCGCTTCTCACCAGTCTGAAAGGAGGACGAAAGAATGAAAGGACCCATTTTAGTCATCTTCCCACACCCCGACGACGAAGCGTTTGGGGTATCAGGAAGTATTTCCAAATGGACCAAACAAGGTATTCAGGTAACGTATATATGCTTGACGCTCGGAGAAATGGGGCGCAACATGGGCAAGCCGACTTTCGCGACAAGAGAATCCCTGCCGCATATCAGACGCAAAGAGCTTGAAGAAGCAGCATCTAAAGCAGGCATTCAGGATTTACGCAGATTTGGCCTTCGCGATAAAACCGTTGAATTTGAAGATGAAGAGGTGCTTGCCAAACGTATTTTGGATGTTATACAAGAGATCAATCCTGAGTTAATTATTACCTTCTATCCAGAATTCAGCGTACACCCTGATCATGATGCAACTGGTCGTGCGGTGATTCGGGCGGCTGGCATGATTCCGGAAGCTGACAGGCCTGTGATTCATTGCCTTGCTTTCTCGCATGATTGTGTTGAAAAGCTTGGTGAGCCTGATGTCACACGTGACGTCAGCGATGTCATTGAACAGAAATTATCTGTTCTGCAGTCACACCGCTCTCAGACACAGGGAATGGTAGCAGGTATGAAAGAACAGCTTGAGAACAGAGACCCGGCTCTTATGGAGCGTTTTACAACAGAACGCTTCTGGACCTATAAGTGGTAAAACACCCGGTTTCGGGAACGCTCAGACGATTAGATCTGAGCAATCGGGACGTCGCAAAATCTGTCTATAACCTTCAGCAGGCTGCTTATTTAATTGAGGCAAACCTTATTCATTACGAGAAGCTGCCTCCTTTAATGGAAAGCCTTGAAGAGCTTATGGAATGCACAGAAACGTTTATTGGCTATTTCGAGCATAATAAACTAGCCGGAATCCTTTCTTATAAACTTGTTGATCAGACAATCGATATTCACCGGCTGGCAGTTCATCCGAATTTTTTCCGAAAAGGAATTGCAGGACAGCTCATGAAAAAGCTTCAAATAGAGTCAGAAACGGCGAAGCACATGATTGTTTCCACCGGAGCTTCCAATCAGCCTGCCGCCGCCTTTTATCTGAAGGAGGGCTTTCATCTGATTGATAAAAAGACGCTTCCTGATGGTTTAGAGATTGTCCAATTCGAAAAGTTTTTTTAAAAAGGAGCAGTTCCATATGGAACTGCTCCTTTTTCTTCACTTATTCTGCCGTGCTATTGTGGAAAAGCTTCCGCCTTTTAGTACTCTGCCATTTCTGATGCATCAGCAGGCATTTTACGGCCGAGCCAGTTCAGTATATCCTGAAAGACTTCTTCTTTATTTATTTCTTTCAGTACCTCATGACGGGCACCTTCATAGAATTTTTTTTCAATATCTACGATGCCTGCCTTCTCATATTTACGGATGACCTTCAGGACGCCTTTTGTCTCGCCACCAACAGGATCCATGCTCCCTGAAATAAAATACATGGGAAGTGTTTTAGGCGTGCATAGCAAATTATCTTTATGCTCAGCCATTTTCAGCCCTGTAAGCATATCCCTGAAAAAGCTAGAGGTCACAATATAACCGCAATAGGGATCCCGTCGGTAAAGATCCACCTGCTCCTCGTCCCTTGTCAGCCAATCGAAGGCGGTGCGGGCAGGCTGAAAATTTTTGTTAAAACGTCCAAAGGATAAGTAATTTAATCTGTCGCTTCGTACCCTTTGTCCCTTTGTTTTCATTTCCCACTTTGCAATCATAACAGCGATCGTGCCTAAAATGCCTGAATCCGCACCTGTTCCAGATAAAATCACACCCGCCAGCTGTTCACCGTATTTCTGAATATAACGTCTGGATAGAAAGGATCCCATACTGTGGCCGAGCAGATAGATCGGCAGTTTTCCATGATATGTATGGATCATGTCGTTTAACCCCTTCATGTCCTCGACAACCGTTTCCCAGCCATTCAAATCTGAGAAATAGCCCAGCTTCTCCATTTCACCAGCCGTCTGCCCATGTCCACGATGGTCATTTGCGTATACAGCGTACCCTTCACCCGTTAAAAAAACGGCAAATTCCTCATATCTTTTTGCGTGCTCACTCATTCCGTGGGCAATTTGTAAGACAGCTTTTATTTCTGAATCCGGCAGCCATCTGTATGCAAATATTGGCGTGCCATCCGCTGCGCGATAGGTCAGCGTCTCATGCTTCACAGCTGTTTCCTCCCGATCAATTAGATTGGCTTTGGCTCGCTGCTTCCGTACCAGCAGCATGGCCGGTCACAAAGGCTGCCGTAATATTGTAGCCTCCTGTGTAGCCATGAATATCCAGAATTTCACCGCAAAAATATAGGCCTTGCATTTTTTTTGAAGCCATGGTCTTTGGATTTATCTCTTTCAGGGAAACGCCGCCACCCGTAATAAATGCTTTCTCAATAGGGAGCGTACCGTTCACTTTAACTGTAAAGTGCTTCAGTTTATGCGCCATCTGCCGTATTTTTTCATGTGGCAGATCATGATAAATTTGATCTGGAGAAAGCTCAATTTCTTCAAATAAAAAGTGTAAAAAACGTTCAGGTACAAGCCCTTTCCAGACATTTTTCACAGCCTTTTTCGGCTCGTTCTTAGCAAGCATGTGAAGCTTTTGAAACAAAGCTTCCTCATTTTCACCTGGATGTGAATCAATCACCACATTGATGGTATCCGTTTTAAACTTCTTAAGAGCCTTTACCACATACTGGCTGCACCTTAAGACCGCCGGACCGGATAAACCGAAATGGGTAAACAGCATATCCCACCGGTGTGTTTTAATTGCTTTTCCTTTAGGGTTCTCAACCGTAACCGCAGCGTCACGCAGAGAAATTCCCTGTAATTTTTTTTCTTTAATAAAAGGTTCGTTTGAAGTTAACGGCACCTCCGTCGGATAAAGCTCTGTAATAGTGTGTCCAGCCTGTTTTGCCCAGGGATAACCGTCACCCGTTGATCCCGTGTGAGGCACAGACTTTCCTCCGGAGGCGATGATTACCTGTGAAGCGTATATATTTTCACCCGTCGAAAGCTTA
>CAVYYW010000026.1:0-21309 GCA_963772845.1 uncultured Sporolactobacillaceae bacterium | reverse complement strand
ACTAACATAATGTTTTGTCCTCCATCGCCCCAAGGAGACCAGAATGCCTCTCGGGCATTTTTGTCCATTTTTTTACCAAATGAACGCCCTTTTTCCTGCTTTTTGACCTCGTTTGGTCGTTCATCGCCCTTATGAACGCCCTTTTTCCTGTTTTTTGACCCCGTTTGGTCGTTCATCACCCTTATGAACGCCCTTTTTCCTGCTTTTCGACCTCGTTTGGTCGTTCATCACCCTTATGAACGCCCTTTTTCCTGCTTTTTGACCCCATTTGGTCGTTCATCACCCTTATGAACGCCCTTTTTCCTGCTTTTCGACCTCGTTTGGTCGTTCATCGCCCTTATGAACGCCCTTTTTCCTGCTTTTTGACCTCGTTTGGTCGTTCATCACCCTTATGAACGCCCTTTTTCCTGCTTTTCGACCTCGTTTGGTCGTTCATCACCTTTATGGAAGTTCCTTTTCATTCGTTTAAAGCATCTAAATCAGTGGCAGCCGTTATTTCTATGACTTTTCCATTATTTATGTCTACTGCATAACGCCCATTTGTAGAAGAATGACCTGATACTAAGGTAGAATACCTTACAATGTAGTACTTATTACGAACCTCTTCGAATTCAACAAAGTGGTTGTTATCTTCGACTAATTCGTTCTGGTTTCGCAAATAATCTTTGACTAAGGAAACTGCCTTGTTTTGGTCGCCTTCCTCGGATGATAATTGCTTTTTGGCAGCCTGCGGATCACTTTGATTATTAGCGTTATGTATGTTTTTTTGAGCTTCGTTGTTATCATTATTGGTTTCTTCCTCAGAAGTCTCTTTGTTTGTGATGTTTTTCCCTGCTCCAATCGTTTCATTTTTTTCCTTAGAAGAATCTTTAGCCAATGCAGTCTCTTCTTTGCTTCCAGATGTCGTCTTTGACTTCTCATTCTTTGGATTTTCTGATAAAGGATCCGTAGAAGCGTCGTTTGCGGATTTTTTTGATCCTGTGGTGGACTTCGATACGAAAGCCGTGTCCTTCTCTGAAGTAGCTGATTTAGATTGTTCGTTCTTATCGCCTGTACATCCCACGAGCAACACAATGAGCAATATTAGGGAAACATTACAATAAAAAAATTTCGTTAGGTTCTTCACTTAATCATTCCTTTTATTTCAATTATTCCCTTTTTTTAATCGTAACATATACGCTGGGCCAATGAACCATTGAAAATAATAAATTAAATCCCCTAACGTTACATTATGTTTCAAAAAAAATGACCGCTAACAACGTATTTTATCAGCGGTTTTCTCTATGACAAATAACGCTATCCCTCCCTCGTAAAAACAGGTGTTTAGCAGGCAAAGGCGATTCGCTTTACAAGCCGTTTTCCCGTGCCGCTTTTTCTGCTTCTTCAAGTAAATAACTTGTGTGAGGACTGAACGGGACATCCGGCACCCCAGTCAACGGCTTGGCGTTAATCACAATATTGGAGGCTGCGGCGGTCAGTGATTCGCTCTTTAACGGTTGCTCGGCGGCTTGACCTTGCCCCTTCATTTGAAAAACGAGATCATATGTGGAAAGCAATGCCGAAAGCAGCAGGCAGTCCGTCTCTGTCAGCACATCTTCTGACATTAAATGAACAATGTATTCCCCGTTATCTTTTAAATGAACAGGCATCAGCACCTGTTTATTTTTACCGAAAAAATATGGAATGCGTTCACTCAGCCTGACGAGCGGTTTTTCTTTTAACTGTTTCTGAGGAATAATAGACAGCAGGGTTTCCCTGTCTTCCTGATCTTTAAAAGGATAAAATTTCACACGTAAACCTTCAGCTTCGGCCCATTTTTCTGTTAATGCAATAAATCCCTTTAAAAACCCTCCGGAGCTTCCTTCATATAAATCCACACCGTCTTCATTTAAAAACCGAATATAAGCATTCAGTTTCTCTTTATTGCTTACCACGATATCGGCACTCTCTTGAAAGTTTTGGATTTGCCGGACGAGCTCGCTGTTTCCGACTTTTTTAATGTACATGGACAGGAAGACGAAGATATCCACAAGCGCAAAAATAATGGCTGTGATCGTAAATGCCTGCCAATTGTCGATCGCTGCCGCTGGATTGTTCAGCAGGACGATTGCCGCTCCAATGAAGTAAATGGTGTACCAGCTTTTTCGAATCATCAGCATTTTTCGCTCAACCGTACGCGGCCTCCACCAGTAACAGCCGAGATAAATAAGCAGCACAGCAATGCAGAACAGAATCCCTATTCTAAAAAACAGCAGCATGCTTCCAACCCCCTATGCTCTCTCTTTAGCACTATTATATATGCGGGCATTTATAATTCAATGGTACGAAAAGCATGTTTACGGATAAAAGTTAAATAAAACGAAAAGCCAGACCCTATGGGGTCTGGCTGACTGGTGTATTTTCCAGGGATTCTAAAATTTCTTGAAGGCTCAATTCGGCACAAGCCATCGAGGTATCTGCCACACCGTAATACATTTTCACGACATCCCCTTTTACCAGTGCACCGCATGAAAAGACAACATTTCCGAAGAATCCTTCTACCTCATACTGTGCCTCTGGTTCAAGAATCGGACGTTCAGAGCGGGCCAGAATTTTTGATGGATCATTTAAATCCAGCAAAACAGCACCCATACAATACTTGTGATCCGCGGTCGCGCCATGATAAAGCTCAAGCCATCCTTGCTCAGTCTTAATCGGGACAGCGCCTCCGCCAATTCTGGCATCATCCCATTTATTTTCTCTCAGCCCCATAAGATGCTGATGATTTCCCCAGTGAAGAAGATCCGGCGACTCCGAGAGCCATATTTCGGGATTTCCCACACTTTTTGGAACGGGGCGGTGAAGAGCATAATACTTCCCGTTAATTTTCTCAGGAAAAATAAGCACATCTTTATTTTCAGGGGAAAAGATCATCCCGTGATGGACCGTGTTGACGAAGTCCGTCGTTGAAACAAGACTTTCTCCGACGCCAGCCGGAGATACAGCGCTAAAGTAAATATAGTAGGTGTCCTCAATCTGTGTAATCCTCGGGTCTTCAATCCCAAAAATCTCGTGCTTGTTTGACGGATAGACAAACGGTTCAGCATCAATGGTAAAATTGTGGCCATCCTTGCTCCGTGCAATTCTTAAGTAAGAAAGTGAGGTTAAATAACAAAAGCTGTTCTTATCCCCCTGCTTCCTGATCACACGAGGATCAGAAAAATCGTAAGCGGGATCGTTCAAATCAAACGAGAGAATCGTTAACTCTTCCTGTTCCACATTATAGACAGGGGCTTTAATCACATTGGGATCATCACTGATTGGCCTTTCAGCGACCCGAAGCAGCATGATCGTTTCGTCTTTATATTCTGCGATTCCCGCATTGAAGGTGCCGATGACTTCAAAGTCATCTCTGTGAGGGGTCACATTCCCAGGTACAACTAAAGGGTTTTCTTCATATCGATAGACATTCATTACGTTATAACTCCTCATTTGACTGTGGCTTGAATGGGTCATTCAGATAAATATATTGAGCTGATGCATCAGCTACACCTGCATAAAGCCGTGCGGTTCCGTCATTCTTTCTGACGAGCCCCCCGCTGAAGACAACATCTTGCAGATCAGGGCGCTTGGCTGGACTATCCAGAAAATCAGACCGCTGGGCAATCATTTTTAAGCGAGTGCATGCCCTCGTGTCCGGGTGAAACACAAAACTGATCGCGTAGTAATGTCTGTCTCCTTTTTCATCAAAACAAGCAATGTGACCGAGTGCCCCCACTTCTCCTTCTGATAAAAGGTGAAGCTCATTGACGCCGCCCCATTCATCCTCATGAAAAGGAAGATCCAATAGCGGTGCCTCATCAATCACTGAGGGCTCTAATTCCTCCAGCTTGCTAATTTCGGTGTAGCCAATCCTTCCTCTTCCACCTTTTTCTCCTTGTGGCCGGGTAAACACACCGATTCGGCTGTTTTCTAGTTCAACAAGCCGAATGTCTTTCATGCCATCCGGTCCCTTGGCAAACGGATTTAGCTGGTCCAATGATCCCCCTTTATAGAAAACGGTCCGCCAGCCCAATGCCCCTGGATTGACAGGATGGGGGAAAATTTCAACGCCGCCGATCACCAATTGCCCATGAATGAATGAGACGAACGGATCCTGTAATTCTAAAACAGGAGTGTTTTCAATCGGTGTCCAGACCGTATCGGTTTCATGAAAAAACATCACGTGTGAGTGCTCTGAATCTCTTGCTTCAACACGCCCTGCGATCACTGTTTCGCCTTTAACTTCAAATGGCGCGGTAATGTTATAGACATCCTTATTTCCGACCCCTGAAAATACAATACAAGCAGGATTATAAGCGACTGATGACGCCATGTATTTTTTTCTTAAAGATTGACACGTAATAGGTGTGAGAGCTGTCATATTTAGCCCTTCTTTCTTATTTAAGTGTAAACTGCATACCTTCTTGGAATTTCTTCGAGAAAATCAGGAAGATAATGATGATCGGCAGCGTCAATAGCACAGATGCCGCGTACATCGGTCCCGGGTATTGACCGTAGGGTCCGAACATTTGCGAAATTAAGACGTTCAATGTCAGCATATGGTCGCTCTTCGTCGCAATCATATCCCATAAGAGTTCTGTCCATCTTTCCATGAACAAAAAGAGAAAGATAACGGTTGTAATGGACTTGGACATCGGGATCATAATACGGGTCACAATCTGCCATTCAGAAGCACCGTCAAGCTTTGCCGCTTCAATAAAGGTATTCGGAATCGCCTTGAAAAAGTTCGTGTACATAAAGATCGCCCACAAACTGACAGCCTTAGGGAAAATCATCCCCAGATAGGAATCATACAGTCCCACTCTTTGAATGATCAAGAACGTGGGCACGAGCAGAATAATAGCAGGAAAGAACATATGAAAAAGAATGACATTATTAATGGTATGTCTTCCTTTAAACGGAATTTTCGCAAGGGCATAAGCAACAAGAATCGCCGATGCCATCATTAATAGTGTCGATCCGGCTGAAACGATAAAACTGTTCATAAAGGCGTGCAGCCATGGCCTTGGAATAACGTTTGACCCGCCGCCAAACAGCCATCTATATGACTTCAGCGTATAATGCGTCGGAATCAGCTTTTGATTCACTTGCTGCCAATCTGCAAAAGAGCTTAATACCATATAGAGATAAGGGAAAACCATGATCAGAAGCAAGATGACCGCTATGGTGTACCGCCATGCAAGGCGCGATTTTTTATGTCCAGCCATTTCGTTTCCCCCACCATTCTAATAGTTTTCGTATAATGTAAATCGAAATAAACGTGACAATTGAAGCAATGATCGCAACCGCTGAAGCATACCCCGCTTGCAGGTTCGAGAATGCCTGTTGAAAGATTTCAAGCTGCCAGGTTGTGGTTGCGTTCGCAGGTCCGCCGCCTGTCAGTTGGTAGACTTCCGTAAAAATCCCGAACGTTACACCGATTGAAAGAATTAACACGGTGTACAGAGCAGGATACAGAAGCGGAAGCGTGATTTTCCAGAATTTCTGCCATGAATTGACGCCATCGATTTTGGCTGCTTCATAAATCTCTTCATTAATCCCTTCAAAACCTGACGTCAGAATCAGCGCATAATAGCCGGTGAACTTCCAGGCAATGATCACCGCCACAACGACTAATGCAGAAAAAGGACTGCCAAGCCAGTTTATATCTAAACCAAATTGATGCCGTAAAAATTCGTTGACTGGACTGTTATAAGATAAAAGTCCCTTAACAATTAATGATGAAACAACGCCTGAGGCCAAATAAGGCAAGAAAAAGCCGATCAAAAACAGACCTTTCAGCTTCGGCAGTCCATGCACAATAAATGCAACAAGAATGGAAGACGCAATGACCATTGGAACAAAGACAATCAGGAATTTAAATGTAACAAAAAACGCCGCATGAACACCCGCACTGTTGAAGGCTTTAAGATAATTCGCAAAGCCCACAAAGCTAAAGGTCGGGGCGATGAGATTCCAGTCAGTAACAGATAGAAATAAGCTCCAGACGAGCGGGATGGCGAAAAAAATGATCGCATATAAAAGGTAAGGGCTGGCAAAAAGCCAGCCCAACCTTCCTTGCCCTTTAGAACGCATTACTTAAGATCCCCCTTGATCGCCTGTTTCATTTTATTCCAGGCAGGTTTTGGTTCTGCTTGGCCTTTCACGATCGGGTTAACGGCATCTTGGCCGATGAATGTTTGTAATTCATTATATTTTGAGTTGTCGATTGCAGGGATTGCATAAGGAATTTCTTTTGCATAAGGGACAAGCTCAGGGTTTTTATTAAAGAAATCTTTAAAGGCAGCATTTGTTGATAAATCATCACGTGCAGGCGGCAGGTCGGTCTTTTTAAGCCAAGCTAAATCATTTGCTGGCTTAGAGTAAACCCACTGCACGAACTTCATCGCTGCTTTTTGCTGTGCTTTCGTTGCTGAAGCGTAAATGACTAACCCTTTTGTGTCCGCAAACGTGCTGACATGTTTTCCTTCCATATTGTCCGGAACCGGAGGCACGGATAAGTCATACGTTTTCTTATACTGCATCTTCGGATAGTTTTGCTTCCAAGCAGTGAACGTCCATGGGCCGATTGAGGAGAAAATACCGACACCATTTTCAAATGGATCCTTCACCTGTTTCGTCATTAAAGCATTTTGTGATTGAAGCTTGTTTAAGAATGTCAATGTGTTTATGCCAGCCTTGTCATCCGCAACCAGTTTCTTTCCTTCAATGAAATTGTTGCCGTTAGACGCTGCATCATAAAGCATGAAGAAATCAAACCAGCGTTTGAATGCTGTCGGATCGGCAAGATCAGGCGTCGCCCAGATAAATTTCTCAGGGTATTTCGCCTTTAATTTCTTAGCGGCATCATAAACCTCACTGTACGTTTGAGGCATTTTGTTGATACCGAGCTGTTTCAGAATATCAATTCTCCACCCAAACAGCATCGCATTCGAATAGACAGGAAGAACATATTGATGCCCATCAGAGAATTTCCAGCCTTTAATGGTGTTTTCCATATGACGTTCTTTAAGGACCTTGTCGTATCCCGCCATTTGATCGAGCGGGACAAGCGCTTTACTGTCAGCAAGCTGAGCTGCAAAACCGCGGCTGATATTCTCGGAGATTGTCGGAGCACTTCCTCCAGCAATTGCCGATTGAATACTTGCTTCTGACGTTGGGCTTTCTTTCATAGGACTAACTTTCACTTTAATATCTTTGTTTTCTTTCATGAATTGAGTCGCCATGTTTTTCCAGAATACTTGCTGTGTTGGATTTGGCGCCGCCCAGAAATCAATGGTGGTCACGCCATTCTTTGTAGACGTATCCTTGTTGCTGCTGTTGCCGGTTGAACAGCCCGCAAGCACGCCAATCAAGAGCACAATAGAAAAGAATAAAGCCGATATTTTTTTCATGTTCTTCCCCCGCCTTTTTTTAATATCTTGTGCAAAAAATGATTTTCTACCAGATGATAGCGTTATCATTTCTCTCAAAAAAATAAATAAGTGAAGCAAAACGAGTCATCAAAAAATACATTTTGTAATTATTTTTGTAACCTTACAAAAAACATTATTTCACACTATTTGTAATTCGTCAACGAATTATTTAATAAATTAAAAGACTTATTTAGTGCATTATATTTACATTATTAGCAGAGTGACGTATAGTTATTTTGTAACGTGACAAATTATCGCAAACGCCTAAACAAGGAGTTATCTATATGAATAGAAAAATTACAATGCAGGATATTGCTGATAAATTACGGGTATCAAAAAACTCGGTTTCTCAAGCTCTGTCTGGTAAAGCAGGCGTCAGCGAGGAAACACGTCTTTTGATTATGAAAACCGCTAAAGAATTGGGTTATAAATATTCCGGAAAGAAGCAGGCTGGGAATACAGTGTCCCTTCAAAATATTGCTTTAATCGCTTCGGACTTTGCATTTTCCCGAAAAAGTTTTTTTGGAGAAATATATCTGAGCATCGAAAAAGAACTTAACAGCCGTGGCATGCACCTGTTTATTCAGTCCATCGACCAGTTTACTCAAGAAAACCTGCAGTTGCCGGCTCTGTTTGACCAACAGGACATTGATGGCGTTATTATTCTCTCGCATACGTCAAAGGCATACACAGAAATGGTCCTTGCAACGGGTCTGCCGACTGTCATTATTGACCACCATTTTCCAGGCATGCAGGCTGACGCGATTTTAACCAACAACCGGTTCAGCGCCTATGAAGCGGTCGACTATCTGCTTGAGCTTGGTCACCGTGAGATTGGTTTTCTCGGGGATATCGATTTTTCACCGAGTTATTACGAAAGGCTTGAAGGCTATAAGCTTGCCTTTTACAAAAGAGGATTGACTCCCGACAGCAGGCTGATTTTTTCACAGACTGAGGAAAACGACGAAGAGGTGCTGCGTGTAGTGGCAGGCTTAGAACAACAGCCAACCGCATGGTTCTGTGTGAATGACGGACTTGGCTTTCTGATAACGTCAGCCCTTCGGCAGCACGGACTTTTTGTTCCTACTGACGCCTCCGTCTGCAGTTTTGATAATGGCGATCTTTCCCGGATCTCCACACCGAAGCTAACAACCGTTGGCATTAACCTTGAATACTTCGGAAAAAAAGCTGTCGAACAGATCCTCTGGCGCACCATCAATCCGGATGCCCCCTTTCAGGAAATTTTGCTGCCGTCCCAATTGATTAAGCGAGCTTCTCAACACACTATTTGAAGAAGAAATAAAAGTAATCCATAAAAAAGCGCCGAGCCATTGGCTCGACGCTTTTCATGTTATTTAACGATTCTCTTTCGCTTGCAGATCACTAAGAATGCGGTCAATGCCTTTTAGGACATCGCCTCTGATGCTTTCATCCTTCAGGTTGCAAAGGCGAGCGTGGTCAAGACAATTAACCAATTCGAGATTTTCTCCACTTCCGACATTCGTATCGTTCCCCTTCAAAATTTTCCATGGCGTTGACGTCCTCTTTGTTTCATTCAATTTTTGAATTCGCGTTCCGTCAATTGAATTTACTTCCACCCGAATTTGTTTCACCGAGATTTATTGTCCACTTGATTTGCTATCTACTTTCAAGATTTGTTGTCCACTTCCGAGATTTGCTAACTCCTTTCGTGATTTGATATCCACTTTAGACAAGCCCTCCCATAACTCTCCTCCATTTATTAAAATAAACCATTTTTCTGATAACGGTTGTGAAAGCCCTTACATTAATGTATACTAAAATTAAAGTTTGTTTATTCGGAAAACAAACTAACTAGAAGAAGGTGAACTATGGACAGAGATATAAAGCTTGAGAACCGCAGACAAACGCTCGATGTTGTCCGCCGCTTTCAGCCCATTTCAAGGAGTGCACTTTCAAAAGAATTGAATTTGTCACGTTCCACGATCTCAATTATTATCGATGAATTAATTAATGATGACTTTGTTCAGGAGACTGGCAAAAGCGCATCAACAACAAAAGGAGGCCGCCGACCGATTCAGCTTATTTTTAATCCGCGTGCGAGATATGGCCTGGGTATTGACATCGGTGGAACAAAATTGCTAATGGTGTTAACCGATCTCAATGGGGATGTTATTTTCAAAAGAGAAGTCCCGACCCAGAAAAAAATTCATCCACTTGTTCAGATCATTCAACGCTTTATAAAGGATGCGCCTGTTGGTCAGGAGAAGATTATATCGATGGGAATTGGACTTGCAGGCATAATCGATAGCCAAAAAGGGATTGTTGTTGATTCCCCCAACCTTGGATGGGAATACATTCATCTCATTGAGAATCTGGCTGAATCCTTTGACTTTCCAATTTTCATTAATAATGATGTGAACTGTTCGGTGTATGGCGAGAAGCTTATAGGGAATGGTAAACAGTGCCGTGATTTTGTTTTTCTTGCGATCGGTACCGGGGTCGGCAGTGCCATCATTGCCAATAATAAACTAATCGAAGGCCATTCTTATGCAGCAGGTGAAATCGGTTATTTTATTGATCGCAAGGATATCTCTGAAGAACGTTTTGGTAATATAGGGGAATTTGGCCCATTTGAACAAAGAGCATCAGGTACAGGTTTAACGAAGCGTTATGGAAACAGCAGACAGCTTTTTCAAGATTGTGCTGATGGCATCTCAGAGGCCATTCAAGTCGTTGATACCTTTATTAATGATATTGCGATGGTCATCGCTAATTTTTCCAATCTATTAAATCCTGAGAAGGTCATTATCGGCGGAGGTGTCGCTCAATCCATGCCTCCCTATTTGGACAAGCTCAACAGTCAGATAGAAAAATTCACACCTATACCGATAAAAATTGAGTTTTCCGCTTTAGGTACGGAAGCCTGTGCGATTGGAGCATCTGCTTACGCTTTTGAGCAAATCACACAATTATAAGGGGGATTTAAATTGAAAAAAATAGTTGTCCTGTTAATGAGTATCTTTTTGCTTGTGGCAATGACGGCTTGCGGTGGCGGCAGTTCCAGCTCTTCAAGCAATGGAAAAAAGACAATTAATGCCTTATTTATGAAACAAGCGGGCTACAGCGAAAAAGATATTCGCGCAATCACAACGAAATTTGAGAAAGCGAATCCTAATGTAAAAGTGAAACTGACCTTTGTTCCATATGAATCCTTAGAACAAAAGATCCAAACCTCTGCGCGTTCAGGCGGGTATGATGTGGTCTTATCCGATGCACCCTGGACTGCGAAGTTTGCCAAAGCAGGGTTAGTGAAAGACATTTCAGACAAATTAAGCTCAGATATGAAACAGGATATTTTCCAAGGAGCTATTGATTCTGTCTCGTATAAAAACAAAATTTATGGCATGCCTTGGCTAAACGATACAAAGTTCCTTTTCTATAATAAAGAAATGCTTAAAAAAGCCAACATTTCTGCCCCGCCTAAGACATGGAGTGATGTCATGGCTGACTCAAAAATCATTAAGCAGAAAGGCATTGTTGATTATCCTCTTGTATGGAGCTGGTCACAGGCCGAAGCCTTGATCTGTGATGATGTTGTGCTTAACTCATCTTTTGGAGGCGGTCTGGTTAATGAGAACGGAAAACCAACCGTTAATTCAGCCGAAAATGTGAAAGCGCTTCAATTTATGGTGAACTCTCTTAAGAGCGGCATCAGCAACCCAAAATCAACACAATATCTTGAAGAAGATGTACGTGGTGTCTTCTCGAGTGGAAAAGCAGCCTTTGCTCTGAACTGGACGTACATGTATAACCTTGCGAATGATCCTAAACAATCAAAAGTAAACGGAAACGTCGGGATTATGCCAGTTCCTGGTGCAAACGGACATCCGGGCTACTCAGTGAACGGCGGAATGGGACTTTCCATCACCAAAGGCTCTCAAAATGCTGATGCTGCCTGGAAGTACATCAAGTACCTTTCTTCAAAATCTGTCCAAAAACAATATGCAAAAAACGCCCTGCCGATTTGGAAGTCACTTTATGATGATCCTAAAGTCAAGAACACCAACCCTGCCGTTGTCGCAGCAAGCAAAGAGCAATATTCACGGATTGCCAACCGTCCGATTGTTCCTTGGTATGGTGAGCTTTCCACCAAATTACAAGTTGCCTTACAGAAAGCTTTATTAGATAAAACGTCTCCACAAAACGCATTGGATGGTATACAAAAACAAGCCGAGAAATTAGCAAAATAAAGCATCATATAACAGGCATCTGCCAAATGAATAATTGGCAGAGCCGCTTGTTATCAGTCTGAAAGGGGCGTTATTGCCCCTTTTCAAACTTAAGAGGTGATTTCTGTGAAGGAGCAGCGATTTGCATATTTGATTATACTGCCAGCAGTTATTGTGGTCTTTGGTATTGTGCTATTCCCGCTCATAACCACACTTATATACAGTCTTAAAGATTTGAATATTATGTCCAACCATTATGGGAGCTTTGTTGGATTACAGAATTATCTTAGCGTTCTGTCCGATCATGAATTTTGGATGACCACATTTAGAACAGGCTATTTCACGGTCGTCTCTATTATTATTGAATTAGGATTCGGACTGCTCATCGCTTTATTGTTAGATGAAGATCTGTACGGAAAAAGGTTTCTAAGAGCGATTATTATTTTGCCATGGGCCGTGCCAACTATTGTAAACGGCGCATTATGGAAATGGATCTATCATCCAGATTATGGCGCACTCAATGCTTTTTTGAGCCAATTAGGCATTATTGACCACTATCATTCTTGGCTAGGAACACCTTGGCTTGCCCTCAATATGATTATTCTCGCTGATGCCTGGAAAATGACACCGTTAATCGTCATCTTCTTTCTCGCAGCGCTTCAGCTTAGAAATAAAAGCATCTATGAAGCAGCAGCCATTGACGGTGCAGGACTTTTCAAACGATTCTTTTTTATCACGCTACCCTATTTAAAGCCTACGATTCTCGTATTGGTTGTTATGAGGACAATGGAAGCCTTTAAAGTCTTTGATTTAATTTATGCAACGACCCGAGGGGGACCGGCAAATGGAACCCTTACCTTGACTTATCAGGCTTACATCAACGCTTTTACAGAGTTGGACTATTCGAGCGGCGCCACTATTTCTTACTTAATCGCACTCATGATCCTGTTATTAACGATTCTCTACGTCAGAACTTTGAGGAGTGAGACACCATGAGAACCAGCAAATTATTAAGAACGGTCCAATATTTATTTGCTGTCTGTGTCGCTTTTGGCGTTCTCGCCCCTATTGGCTGGCTGTTTATATCAAGCATCTCTTATCAGAGTGATTTAACAAGTGTTCCTTTAAAATGGATACCCAAGCATATCACCTTTCAACGCTATATTGATATTTTCGTCAACCCAAATAATAATGCCGCTCATACGTTTAAAATAGCGATGCTGAACTCAATCGAAATTTCAATCAGTGTCATGATCATTGCTTTATTTATCGGCGGTCTCGCAGCTTATGCGTTTGCACGGCTGAAATTCCGCTTTAGAGCATCACTTATCTATTTGTTTTTATTCACCTATATGATTCCGCCTGTGGTCATTGTCATTCCGCTCTATCTCTTTCTAAGTAACCTGCATATGCTGAATCACAAATGGACACTCATTTTAGTCGATTTGACACTCGTAATCCCATTCGTCATTTGGGTCATGCAAAGTTATTTTGCTTCCTTTTCAAAAAGCTATGAAGAAGCTGCTGCAATTGATGGCTGCAACAGGTTTCAAACACTGTGGTTCGTCATCCTGCCGATCGTAAGGCCAGGTTTAATTGCCACAGCGATATTAAGTTTTCTTTTATCATGGGACGAATTTCTATAGCACTGCTCTTCACCTCCAACCTGGATGCTAAGACCATCTCTGTTGCGATCAGTGAATTCAGCGGGAAGAACGCCGTCGATTACGGCATGGTCACAACAGGAGGAATTCTCGCCTGTCTTCCTCCTTTTATTATCGCAATGGTCTTTCAAAAAATATCTCGTACAAGGAATGTCTGCTGGAGGGGTTAAAGAATGAATGTTATGTCATTTGAAACAGAAGAAAAGCTTGATCAAGGGGTCGCAGAGGCGATTTATCAAGTTGCAAAGGAAAAACCAGACGCAATCCTGTGTCTTGCTGCCGGCGATACACCTGTGAATACCTTTACTCTTTTAACAAAACTGCCAAGGGCGAAGGAAGTCTTTAAAGATATCCAGTTTGTCGGTTTGGATGAATGGGTCGGACTTAGCAAAAGCGATGCTGGAAGCTGCCGGTATACATTGAACCACTATTTATTCGAACCCCTGCCATTCCAGAGGATCATATTCATTTTTTTGATGGACCCGCGCAGGAATTAAATTCAGAGCTTACAAAAATGAATACATTTTTAGCGGAAAAGGGTCCGATCGATTTGATGCTTTTAGGAATCGGACTCAATGGTCATATCGGATTTAATGAACCAGGAGCTTCTTTTGAAAGCTATGCCCACGTTATTCAATTGGATAAAACAACACAAACCGTTGGGCAAAAGTATTTTCAATCCGAACAGACACTCAATGAGGGCATAACACTTGGCCTTAAACATGTCATGGAATCACAACATGTCATTCTCATGGCAAAAGGAACGAAGAAACGAGACATAATTCATCTGGCGCTTGATGGTGACGTAACGGAAGCTGTTCCGGCATCGATCCTTCAGAACCACACTAATTCAGAGGTCATGGTTGATCATTTGGCGCTGGAATTAAAATAAGAAAACAAAGGTCCGGCTGTGCTCAACCGCAGCTGGGCTTTTCACGTTCAATGCGATATTTTGTCTGCGTATTCGCGTTCCTCTTACCCACCCGATACAACGACACGAGAGAAAGTGATGAATCTACTTCACCCCACCTTTCGTCCAACTTTAATTTATCGCCAATGGAAATTAGTCTTATAAAAAAGCGCCGAGCCATTGGCTCGACGCTTTTCATGTTATTTAACGATTCTCTTTCGCTTGCAGGTCACTAAGAATCTGGTCAATGCCTTTTAGGACATCGCCTCTGATGCTTTCATCCTTCAGGGCAAAGGCGAGCGTGGTGAAGACAAAACCAATTTTCTCCCCAACATCGTATCGTTCCCCTTCAAAATCCAAGGCGTTGACGCCCTCTTGTTCATTCAATTTTTGAATCGCGTCCGTCAATTGAATTTCTCTACCGGCACCGATATCCTGATTTGCTAGAAAATCAAAAATCTGAGGGGACAGGACGTACCGACCGATAATAGCCAGATTGGACGGCGCATTTTCTTTCGGTTTTTCGACAAATTTGTTCACGCTGTATAACGGTCCGTTGTTTGATGATGGATCAATGATCCCATAACGGTCCGTCTCATTTTCGGGACTTCCATGACACCAATCACTGATTGACCGGTTTTATCATACTGCTCCATAAGCTGCCCGATACACGGCTGATCCGCTTCCACGATGTCATCCCCAAGCAGGACTGCGAAAGGATCGTCACCAATGAACTTTCTGGCGCACCAAACAGCATGACCAAGGCCAAGCGGTTCTTTTTGACGTATGTAATAGATATCTACCTTCCCGGACTGCTGGACTTTTTCAAGAAGTTCCAGCTTGCCTTTAGCTTTAAGGTTCTCTTCCAGTTCAAAATTGATATCGAAGTGATCCTCGATTGCGCGTTTTCCTTTACCCGTAACGATAATAATATCTTCAATCCCCGCCTCAATCGCTTCTTCCACAATGTATTGAATGGTCGGTTTATCGACAATTGGCAGCATTTCTTTTGGCATAGCCTTTGTAGCAGGAAGGAATCTTGTCCCAAGGCCTGCAGCCGGATAATCGCTTTACGAATTTTACTCATTGCTTCAACCCCCGTGAGTTATTCTGAATAATTCTCTTCAATTATAACGTATCCACGAGGATTCATGATGTAAATTTACAAATTTTTAATATTAGGCTGATTAATGGTAAAAATTCTTTACAACAGCTTTACAGAACGATACTGTCTTAGTTTTTTGATGTTATAGGTTCTTCATGTATAACGCTTTATTGTGATCGGATAAATAGGGTATTCTTTCCCGTTGTGCCAGGATTTCTTCGAGATTCAACGTTTGGATAACGTAGCCTTCTTCTTCTTTTAGAGTGGCAAAAATACTGCCTTGGGGATTTACAATTCGGCTATGCCCCGCAAATGTTGTTCCATTATTTGTTCCTGTACGGTTTGCAGCGATCAAGAACGTCCCGTTTTCAAGGGCACGCGACTGAGTTGCAAGCTTCCAGGCGTAGAGTCGCGGCATTCCAAAAGCGGAAGTGCAGACGAGATCTCAGCTCCTTTTAATGCCATAATGCGGCTAATTTCTGGAAAACCAATCTCATAGCAAATCTGCAGACCAATCGTGCCTATTGCCGTTTTAAATACTGGAAGGTCCCCCCTCTAGAAAACCGTTCCCTTTCGTTGTTCCATAGATGCGTTTTGCGATATTTTCCTATGTAACCTTCAGGACCAGTGAGAATGCATGTATCATAGATTTGTTCTTCGACAGGATCATATTCTAAAATCGCGCCACCTAGATAAACCGAGTATTTCTTGGCCATATCCTGTAGCCACTCAGTCGTGAAGCCGGGAATTTGCTCACGAGCTGCCTGTCCTCTGGCTCTGTTGGATGACCCGTGCTGAAAAGTTCTGGGAGCGTAATCAGCTCAGATTCTTTGCCTGCAGCCTGCTTAATATATTGAGCAGCTTTTTCAAGATTCGGCTGCTTCTCCCCCACTATACAATCCATTTGAATGGCTGCGACCGTCACCTTCTTCATCCCGCATCCCCCTTATATAACTTCTTTATAAAAACGTTGCCCGTAATTCTGTGAACTGAAACAGCTTTATCATGATTTTACCGATTAATCCCCTTCCTTCCCCAAGATATGGCACACTATAATATCTGCGAGGCGAGGAGATGGCTACTGAAAAAATTCCCCGACATCGTAGTGGTTGTTGATTTGCGTTTCAGGCACTCGCTTTCCGTGGCGAGCTGTGAGCATCCTCACGCTTTAATCAAATGTGGCGCTGACGTGAAGCAGAAATACCCTTGCTTTCCGCGGGCACGGCCTCAGCTAACTTTGGCGTGATTTCTTTGTCCGCCAAAGTGGATCTTCGGACGCGTGCTGTTTCCGCAGGAGTCTCAGGTATTTCTTGCTTTCAATAAGCATGGGCATTTTCGAGGAGTCTCGCACCTTTCGCTTCAATCAACGTATTTTATGCCCTTAATTCGGGTTTTTTGCCCATGGCAGGCTCAACCGCTCATTATTGCGACCTTTTATCGTGCTGTGAAGATTCAAGGATGATGGTTCAAGTCCTGCGGAAACAGCGAAACCAGGCGAAACTCCACAGCGCAAATGTATGGATGAAGCTCGGCCCTTAGGTTTCAGCGGCTACCAATCGGAATTCACAGTGTGAACTGGTCATTTTAATTACGGCTAAAAGGAAAAATTAGGAAAGTGGCGAGTAAATCATTAGAAGTGGCAGGCAAACTAACTGAAAGTGGACAGTCAATCATCAGAAGTGGCAAGCAAATTCAGAAATTGGCCAATATCCTCCGATTGGGAACGGTTCCACGCCCTCCTGAAGCAACTACAAGATCAATTCGGATGCTGATTTGGGTTAAATCTTATATAAATCAGCTTTTTTTTATGAAAAATCCACTAAACTGATGATTTTTCATACCTTATTTGAATTTTTTATAATACAGTTGAAACGGTGCGGCAAAGCGCACCGCTCATTCCGATGTGATCGGATTTCTAAAGGCTGAAATCCATTTGCAACTAAGAGCCAAGCTGCCGGGAACGTTTTAGACTCCTCGAAAATACTCAGTGTATTATTTAAAAAATGGAATTACTCAAGGCTTTCTTGGAATGCGTGGCATTTCCATTTTATGATGGATTGCTTTGCATTTTCATCGTGCGATGTGGAATCAAAGATGTTAATTCAAGGCATGCTGAATCAGCGAGTGGACACTGAAAAAGTCCACTTAGAGGGTTCCCACGTTCACTAGGCTGTGCTGCTGGAATATTCGAGACGCTTCCTGATCAGCTGATGGTCGCTGAATTTCCGTAGCCACAAATGACTCCTAAAAGGGATCAACAAGCAACGAACACGGTGATTGAAGCGGATGGCGCGAGACTCCGACGGATCAGCACGCATCCGAAGATCCACTTTGGCGCACAAAGATACACGCCAAAGTTAGCTGAGGCCGTGCCCGTGGAAAGCGAGCAGCCTGGAGCGAAATCAACAGACATGACGACACCGAATGACTTTTTCAGTGGCGTTAACAGCACGCGTCCGAAGATCCACTTTGGTGCCAAAGAGACCGCGCCAAAGTTAACCGAGGCCGTGCCCGTGGAAAGCGAGCAGCCTAGAGCAGAAATCAACACGATCAACAGCCAGGCCTACACCGGGGGACTTTTTCAGTCGCTACAAAAAAAGAGTGCGGGGATTTCCCCGCACTCTACAGACCTTCTAATCTTACAGCGTAACCAATTGCTTGGCCGTATCTCGCAAGTCTTTTTTGATCTGGCCTTCTTTTATGACCGTTACGATGTTTCTGGCATTTTCGAGTGAGCGGATGTCTTCAACCGGGTTTGTCCTAGTGATCACCAGGTCGGCAAGCTTCCCTTTTTCAAGCGTCCCTACTCGATCCTCCCAGCCCATGCATTCTGACGCCACCTTAGTTGTGGCCACTAGTGCCTGCATCGGTGACATGCCAATATTACACATCAGACCGAGTTCACGCAGATTGGTGCCATGCGGCATAACACCTGCATCTGTTCCCATAGCGATTTTCACACCTGACTTAAAGGCTTTCGCGACGCTTTCACGGTGAATATCAACAACCTCACGGGCTTTTTCAATCGCATGCGCCGGCATGTCTTCACTATTTTCTCCGGCTTCAAGTACGGCAACCGGAGCGAGCAAGGTAGGAACGAGATAGGTTCCATGCTCGAGCATTAATTCGATCGCTTCATCATCAAGGTAAATGCCATGCTCAATCGAGTGAATGCCTGCCCGAACGGCGTTTTTCACCCCTTCCGCTCCCTGCGCGTGAGCCATCACCTTCGCCCCTCGCCTGAAGTGTGCTTCCTGCACCATGATCTCAAGCTCCTCCTGAGAGAATTGTGTGAATTCTGGGTGATCGGTCGGGCTCATTACCCCGCCTGTTGCATGGACTTTCACAATATCAGCACCCGCTCTCAGCATTTCTCTCACTTTTTGGCGTACTTGCTCCGGTCCATCACACAAACCGCTAGGCATACCAGGATAGGTGACACGGGTCAGATCATGACCAGAACGCATCCATGAATCGCCATGACCGCCAGTAATGGTCAGTGGGTTAATGCTGATCTGCATGCGGGGGCCAACAACCAGTCCCTTTTCTACCGCTTCTTTTACGCCAATATCCGTAAAGCCGGCATCGCGCACCGTTGTAATACCGACTTCTACCGTCCGTTTCATGTACTGCATGCCTTGGAAAAAGCGGAATGAGAACGGCTCAGCCAGGGTTTTCCGTTGATCCTGCACTTCCATCATGAGATGGACGTGGGTATCGATCAATCCAGGAAGCAGATAGCCGTCTTCCGCATCGATGACCTCAATGTCTTCGTTCGGAAGAATAAGATCCTTCCATTTTCCGACTGCTTCAATCCGATTATCCTTAATCAGCACGGCTGCATCATGCACCGGTTCACCGCCGCGTCCATCAATAAGCGTTCCGTTTTTCACTAATGTGTAGACCATTCTGAACACCATCCTTAACAATTTTTATTTTATAGCCGTTCCATGCTTTGTCTTCCTCTCAGTCCCTTGCAGCTTCAAATAATCCAGTGTGGCTTGCCCAAGCAGTTCGGCAGCAATTAATAACGCCTCTTCATCAAAATCAAATTTCGGATGATGATGTGGATAAGCAGTTTCTCGATCCGCTAATTTCGCTCCTGTTTGAAAAAAGCAGCCTTTGACATGCTGTAAGTAATAGGAAAAGTCTTCGCCAGCCATAACAGGACGGCCATCTGTTACATGAAGCACCTCTGGAATTTGCTTTGCTGTTTCCGCTACGAATGCCGTTTCTTCGGCATGATTGATCAAAGGGGGATAGCCCCACGTGTAATTAAAGGTATAGGAGGCATCCGACGAGACACAGGCTCCCTTAACAACCCTCTCCATCTCCTGTTCAATCGCTTTTCGAACCTCGTCATTGAAGGTTCGCACCGTGCCGCGCAGCACGACTTTATCGGCGATGACATTGAAGGCATTTTTTCCTTCAAAGGACCCCACAGAAACGACCGCGTTTTCGAGAGGATCCACTCGCCTGCTGACGATCTGCTGCAAATCGAGAACAATCTGTGAAGCGATCACAATCGCATCTTTCGTCAAGTGCGGCTGTGCGCCGTGCCCTCCTTTTCCCTGAACGGTGATTTCGTAGCTGTCAGCCGCTGCCTGCAAGGCCCCTGGCCGGCAGATGACTTCTCCTAACGGCGTATTGGCTTGAAGATGGTTCCCAAAAATGACATCCACCCCATCCAGGCAGCCATCTTCGATCATGGCGACGGCACCGCCAGGCAATAACTCCTCTGCATGCTGATGAATGAAAACAATCGAACCACTGATATTTTCCTTCATACTGTTAAGTACTTTTGCAAGAACTAAAAGCGTTGCCGTGTGCCCGTCATGCCCGCATGCGTGCATCACATTTGGCACCGTCGATTTATAAGGAACGTCATTTTCCTCCTGAATAGGAAGCGCATCAAAATCAGCTCTCAGCGCGACCGTCTTTCCAGGCAGGCCACCTTTAAGTGTCGCGACCACGCCGTTCCCTCCTACACCTGTACGTACCTCAAGTCCAAGCTCCCGGTGATAGTCAGCAATAAATTTAGCTGTCTCCACTTCTTGAAAAGATAACTCAGGATTTTGATGAAGGTATCTCCGAATCTCAATCATCTCATCATAATGGTCATTCAGCTTTGTTAATAACTTCATTTAACAGACTCCTTTATCCTACAAAGTATTCATTAGGATCGTTGCGATAATTACCGATCCGACCGTGACAGAGGTAAAACCGCCGATCAACATGGGAGAAAGAATTTCATTGAAGATCGCTTCTTCCTCTTCCTTATTGCGCCCGACGCTCCGGCTTACTTCCTGTGAAATAAGATAGTCGCCTGGGAAACCGTATAAAGCAGTAAGAGCAATTGAAATACCTTTAAATGGATCCCATTTAAACAGCTTTGCGCCAATAAAGCCGCCGACTACAAGGCCAGCCGTTCCGACAATAATGATGAGAGCAACCGTTGGAAGGTAGTCTAGGAACATACTGATCGTGGTATCATTCATGGCATTCATGACGATGATAATCAGACCGGCAATACCGACGCTGAATGCATTGGCCCGTTCCATCAGTTTATTGCGGAAAATGCCAGCAAACGTCCCAATCATCCCAATGGCCAGTGCCCACAAGCTGTAGCTGATCCCTGTCAATGTTCCTAAGGTTGTTGCCAAAGCTGCACCGGCGAACAGAAGGAAAAGCAGCACCAGATTCGTTTGGAATTTTTCCGGAATCAGCCCGGTTTCTTTTTTGACGTTGGTATTCTCAAGACTTTTCTCTTCATTCGTTACGTCTTCTTTTTTAGGTGAATCTTCGAGAGCAACGGTGGCAGCGATTAATGTGCTGGTTTCAAGAGTCCCGCGCAGTTTCATTGCATGTCGGCGAAGCAGATTCGACGTAAGCGGCATACCGATTAAACCTTGAAAAACAAGAATCAGAGCTGGAATCGAGATCAGGCTGACCAGACCCAACG
>CAVYYW010000025.1:0-37855 GCA_963772845.1 uncultured Sporolactobacillaceae bacterium | reverse complement strand
ACCATCACAGCAAAGAGCTTAGCAGACTGCACGCGATATTCCTTGTCATTGCCAAACCTTGTTACCACTCTCGTGTGGTCATGATTATTAATGAACTGTGAATTCCAGCCCTTGTTCCACAAAACGGAGTGCCAGTTATTCTGTATCTCCCTGAACCGTTTCAGATCCCATGTCCACATCTCGTCAAGCACCTGAAAATGAAAAATGGTGTTAAGCTCTTCACGATCCTCCTGCACATACTTCAGCCCTTCTTCAGGTCCTGCAAAAGCTACTTCACCCACGGTAAATGCATTGTGTTTTTTCAACACAGCCTCATGCATTTCGTGCAAATAATCATGAACCTTTGGCTTATTCCCTAGGTAATCCAGGCGGTCAGGGTCGTCAGCATCTGGAAAGCCTTCCTCTTTATCAAGCATCGCAATGGCATCAAGCCGAAAGCCATCCATCCCTTTTTCAAGCCAAAAAGCCATCAGCCGGTAAATTTCCTCTCTCACAGCCGGATTCGCCCAATTCAAATCGGGCTGTTCCGGTGCAAAGGCATGAAAATATGATTGCTCTGTTAACGCATCGTATTCCCAGGCGGAAGGTGAAAAATAAGAGCGCCAATTATTCGGCTGATCACGCCAGATGTAATAATCCCGCTTATCGTTATGACGAGATGACCGTGATTCCAAAAACCACGGGTGCTGATCAGAGGTATGATTCACAACAAGATCCATTATGATTTTCATATCACGCGCATGAATTTCCTCAATCAGCTTCTGGAAATCCTTCATGGAACCCGCTTTTTCCATCACCCCATAATAATCAGATATATCATAACCGTTATCCACATCCGGTGATTCGAAGCAAGGATTCAGCCAAATAATATCAATGCCCAGTTGTTTTATGTAATCTAGCTTTTTAATGACCCCCTGGAGGTCACCATAGCCATCTCCGTTTGTATCTAAGAAACTACGCCAATAAACCTGATAAACCACAGCTTCCTTCCACCATACTTTTTTCAAATCATTTCCTTCTTTCTTTTGAAATACTCTTAAATACTAACATAATGTTTTGTCCTCCATCGCCCCAAGGAGACCAGAATGCCTCTCGGGCATTTTTTGTCCATTTTTTTACCAAATGAACGCCCTTTTTCCTGCTTTTTGACCTCGTTTGGTCGTTCATCGCCCTTATGAACGCCCTTTTTCCTGCTTTTTGACCCCGTTTGGTCGTTCATCACCCTTATGAACGCCCTTTTTCCTGCTTTTTGACCTCGTTTGGTCGTTCATCACCCTTATGAACGCCCTTTTTCCTGCTTTTTGACCCCGTTTGGTCGTTCATCACCCTTATGAACGCCCTTTCTCCTGCTTTTCGACCTCGTTTGGTCGTTATCCCCTTATGAACGCCTTTTCCTGCTTTTTGACCCTTTGGTCGTTCATCGCCCTTATGAACGCCCTTTTTCCTCCTTTTTGACCCCGTTTGGTCGTTCATCGCCCTTATGAACGCCCTTTTTCCTGCTTTTCGACCTCGTTTGGTCGTTCATCACCTTTATGGAAGTTCCTTTTCATTCGTTTAAAGCATCTAAATCAGTGGCAGCCGTTATTTCTATGACTTTTCCATTATTTATGTCTACTGCATAACGCCCATTGGTAGAAGAATGACCTGATACTAAGGTAGAATACCTTACAATGTAGTACTTATTACGAACCTCTTCGAATTCAACAAAGTGGTTTTTATCTTCGACTAATTCGTTCTGGTTTCGCAAATAATCTTTGACTAAGGAAACTGCCTTGTTTTGGTCGCTTTCCTCGGATGATAATTGCTTTTTGGCAGCCTGCGGATCACTTTGATTATTAGCGTTATGTATGTTTTTTTGAGCTTCGTTGTTATCATTATTGGTTTCTTCCTCAGAAGTCTCTTTGTTTGTGATGTTTTTCCCTGCTCCAATCGTTTCATTTTTTTCCTTAGAAGAATCTTTAGCCAATGCATTCTCTTCTTTGCTTCCAGATGTCGTCTTTCGACTTTTCATTCTTTGGATTTTCTGATAAAGGATCCGTAGAAGCGTCGTTTGCGGATTTTTTTGATCCTGTGGTGGACTTCGATACGAAAGCCGTGTCCTTCTCTGAAGTAGCTGATTTAGATTCTTCGTTCTTATCGCCTGTACATCCCACGAGCAACAAAATGAGCAATATTAGGGAAACATTACAATAAAAAAATTTCGTTAGGTTCTTCACTTGATCATTCCTTTTATTTCAATTATTCCCTTTTTTTAATCATAACATATATGCTGGGCAATGAACCATTGAAAATAATAAATTGAATCCCCTAACGTTACATTATGTCTCAAAAATAATGACCGCTAACAAAGTATCTTGTCAGCGGTTTTCTCTATGACAAATAACGCTATCCCACCCTCGTAAAAACAGGTGTTTAGCAGGCAAAGGAGATTCGCTTTACAAGCCGTTTTCCCGTGCCGCTTTTTCTGCTTCTTCCAGTAAATAACTTGTGTGAGGACTGAACGGGACATCCGGCACCCCGGTCAACGGCTTGGCGTTAATCACAATGTTGGAGGCTGCGGCGGTCATTGATTCGCTCTTTAACGGTTGCTCGGCGGCTTGACCTTGCCCCTTCATTTGAAAAACGAGATCATATGTGGAAAGCAATGCCGAAAGCAGCAGGCAGTCCGTCTCTGTCAGCACATCTTCTGACATTAAATGAACAATGTATTCCCCGTTGATCTTTTAAATGAACAGGCATCAGCACCTGTTTATTTTTACCGAAAAAATATGGAATGCGTTCACTCAGCCTGACGAGCGGTTTTTCTTTTAACTGTTTCTGAGGAATAATAGACAGCAGGGTTTCCCTGTCTTCCTGATCTTTAAAAGGATAAAATTTCACACGTAAACCTTCAGCTTCCGCCCATTTTTCTGTCAATGCAATAAATCCCTTTAAAAACCCTCCGGAGCTTCCTTCATATAAATCCACACCGTCTTCATTTAAAAACCGGATATAAGCATTCAGCTTCTCTTTATTGCTTACCACGATATCGGCACTCTCTTGAAAGTTTTGGATTTGCCGGACGAGCTCGCTGTTTCCGACTTTTTTAATGTACATGGACAGGAAGACGAAGATATCCACAAGCGCAAAAATAATGGCCGTGATCGTAAATGCCTGCCAATTGTCGATCGCTGCCGCTGGATTGTTCAGCAGGACGATTGCCGCTCCAATGAAGTAAATGGTGTACCAGCTTTTTCGAATCATCAGCATTCTTCGCTCAACCGTACGCGGCCTCCACCAGTAAAAGCCGAGATAAATAAGCAGCACAGCAATACAAAACAGAATCCCTATTCTAAAAAACAGCAGCATGCTTCCAACCCCCTATGCTCTCTCTTTAGCACTATTATATATGCGGGCATTTATAATTCAATGGTACGAAAAGCATGTTTACGGATAAAAGTTAAATAAAACGAAAAGCCAGACCCTATGGGGTCTGGCTGACTGGTGTATTTTCCAGGGATTCTAAAATTTCTTGAAGGCTTAATTCGGCACAAGCCATCGAGGTATCTGCCACACCGTAATACATTTTCACGACATCCCCTTTTACCAGTGCACCGCATGAAAAGACAACATTTCCGAAGAATCCTTCTACCTCATACTGTGCCTCTGGTTCAAGAATCGGACGTTCAGAGCGGGCCAGGATTTTTGATGGATCATTTAAATCGAGCAACACGGCACCCATACAATACTTATGATCCGCGGTCGCGCCATGATAAAGCTCAAGCCATCCTTGCTCAGTCTTAATCGGAACAGCGCCTCCGCCAATTCTGGCATCATCCCATTTATTTTCTCTCAGCCCCATAAGATGCTGATGATTTCCCCAGTGAAGAAGATCCGGCGACTCCGAGAGCCATATTTCAGGGATTTCCCACACTTTTTGGAACGGGCCGGTGAAGAGCATAATACTTCCCGTTAATTTTCTCAGGAAAAATAAGCACATCTTTATTTTCAGGGGAAAAGATCATCCCGTGATGGACCGTGTTGACAAAGTCCGTCGTTGAAACAAGACTTTCTCCGACGCCAGCCGGGGATACAGCGCTAAAGTAAATATAGTAGGTGTCCTCAATCTGTGTAATCCTCGGGTCTTCAATCCCAAAAATCTCGTGCTTGTTTGACGGATAGACAAACGGTTCAGCATCAATGGTAAAATTGTGGCCATCCTTGCTCCGTGCAATTCTTAAGTAAGAAAGTGAGGTTAAATAACAAAAGCTGTTCTTATCCCCCTGCTTCCTGATCACACGAGGATCAGAAAAATCGTAAGCGGGATCGTTCAAATCAAACGAGAGAATCGTTAACTCGCCCTGTTCCACATTATAGACAGGGGCTTTAATCACATTGGGATCATCACTGATTGGCCTTTCAGCGACCCGAAGCAGCATGATCGTTTCGTCTTTATATTCTGCGATTCCCGCATTGAAGGTGCCGATGACCTCAAAGTCATCTCTGTGAGGGGTCACATTTCCAGGTACAACTAAAGGGTTTTCTTCATATCGATAGACATTCATTACGTTATAACTCCTCGATTTGGCTGTGGCTTGAATGGGTCATTCAGATGAATATATTGAGCTGATGCATCCGCAACACCTGCATAAAGCCGTGCGGTTCCGTCATTCTTTCTGACGAGTCCGCCGCTGAACACAACATCTTGCAGATCAGGGCGCTTGGCTGGACTATCCAGAAAATCAGACCGCTGGGCAATCATTTTTAAGTCGAGTGCATGCCCTCGTGTCCGGGTGAAACACAAAACTGATCGCGTAGTAATGTCTGTCTCCTTTTTCATCAAAACAAGCAATGTGACCGAGTGCCCCCACTTCTCCTTCTGATAAAAGGTGAAGCTCATTGACGCCGCCCCATTCATCCTCATGAAAAGGAAGATCCAATAGCGGCGCCTCATCAATCACTGAGGGCTCTAATTCCTCCAGCTTGCTAATTTCGGTGTAGCCAATCCTTCCTCTTCCACCTTTTTCTCCTTGTGGCCGGGTAAACACACCGATTCGGCTGTTTTCTAGTTCAACAAGCCGAATGTCTTTCATGCCATCCGGTCCCTTGGCAAACGGATTTAGCTGGTCCAATGATCCCCCTTTATAGAAAACGGTCCGCCAGCCCAATGCCCCTGGATTGACAGGATGGGGGAAAATTTCAACGCCGCCGATCACCAATTGGCCATGAATGAATGAGACGAACGGATCCTGTAATTCTAAAACAGGAGTGTTTTCAATCGGTGTCCAGACCGTATCGGTTTCATGAAAAAACATCACGTGTGAGTGCTCTGAATCTCTTGCTTCAACACGCCCTGCGATCACTGTTTCGCCTTTAACTTCAAATGGCGCGGTAATGTTATAGACATCCTAGTTTCCCACCCCTGAAAATTTAATACGAGAAGGATTATAAGCACTGATGACGCCATGTATTTTTTTCTTAAAGATTGCATGTCATAGGTATGGGAGCTGTCATATTTCGCCTTCCTTTTTATTTAAGTGTAAACTGCATACCTTCTTGGAATTTCTTCGAGAAAATCAGGAAGATAATGATGATCGGCAGGGTCAATAGCACAGATGCCGCGTACATCGGACCCGGATATTGACCGTAGGGTCCGAACATTTGCGAAATTAAGACGTTCAATGTCAGCATATGGTCGCTCTTCGTCGCAATCATATCCCATAAGAGTTCTGTCCATCTTTCCATGAACAAAAAGAGAAAGATAACGGTTGTAATGGACTTTGACATCGGGATCATAATTCGGGTCACAATCTGCCATTCAGAAGCACCGTCAAGCTTTGCCGCTTCAATAAAGGTATTCGGAATCGCCTTGAAAAAGTTCGTGTACATAAAGATCGCCCACAAACTGACCGCCTTAGGGAAAATCATCCCCAGATAGGAATCATACAGTCCCACTCTTTGAATGATCAGGAACGTGGGCACGAGCAGAATAATAGCAGGAAAGAACATATGAAAAAGAATGACATTATTAATGGTATGTCTTCCTTTAAACGGAATTTTCGCAAGGGCATAAGCAACAAGAATCGCCGATGCCATCATTAATAGTGTCGATCCGGCTGAAACGATAAAACTGTTCATAAAGGCGTGCAGCCATGGTCTGGGAATAACGTTTGACCCGCCGCCAAACAGCCATTTATATGACTTCAGCGTATAATGCGTCGGAATCAGCTTTTGATTCACTTGCTGCCAATCTGCAAATGAACTTAATACCATATAGAGATAAGGGAAAACCATGATCAGAAGCAAGATGACCGCAATGGTGTACCGCCATGCAAGGCGCGATTTTTTATGTCCAGCCATTTCGTTTCCCCCACCATTCTAATAGTTTTCGTATAATGTAAATCGAAATAAACGTGACAATTGAAGCAATGATCGCAACCGCTGAAGCATACCCCGCTTGCAGGTTCGAGAATGCCTGTTGAAAGATTTCAAGCTGCCAGGTTGTGGTTGCGTTCGCAGGTCCGCCGCCTGTCAGCTGGTAGACCTCCGTAAAAATCCCGAAAGTTACACCGATTGAAAGAATTAAAACGGTGTACAGAGCAGGATAAAGAAGCGGAAGCGTGATTTTCCAGAATTTCTGCCATGAATTGACGCCATCGATTTTGGCTGCTTCATAAATCTCTTCATTAATCCCTTCAAAACCTGACGTCAGAATCAGCGCATAATAGCCGGTGAACTTCCAGGCAATGATCACCGCCACAACGACTAATGCAGAAAAAGGACTGCCAAGCCAGTTTATATCCAAACCAAATTGATGCCGTAAAAATTCGTTGACTGGACTGTTATAAGATAAAAGCCCCTTAACAATTAATGATGAAACAACGCCTGAGGCCAAATAAGGCAAGAAAAAGCCGATCAAAAACAGACCTTTCAGCTTCGGCAGTCCATGCACGATAAATGCAACAAGAATGGAAGACGCAATGACCATTGGAACAAAGACAATCAGGAATTTAAATGTAACAAAAAATGCCGCATGAACACCCGCACTGTTGAAGGCTTTAAGATAATTCGCAAAGCCCACAAAGCTAAAGGTCGGAGCAATGAGATTCCAGTCAGTAACAGAAAAAAATAAGCTCCAGACGAGCGGGATGGCGAAAAAAATGATCGCGTATAAAAGGTAAGGGCTGGCAAAAAGCCAGCCCAACCTTCCTTGCCCTTTAGAATGCATTACTTAAGATCCCCCTTGATCGCCTGTTTCATTTTATTCCAGGCAGGTTTTGGTTCTGCTTGGCCTTTCACGATCGGGTTAACGGCATCTTGACCGATGAATGTTTGTAATTCATTATATTTTGAGTTGTCGATTGCAGGGATTGCATAAGGAATTTCTTTTGCATAAGGGACAAGCTCAGGGTTTTTATTAAAGAAATCTTTAAACGCAGCATTTGTTGATAAATCATCACGTGCAGGCGGCAGGTCGGTCTTTTTAAGCCAAGCTAGATCATTTGCTGGCTTAGAGTAAACCCACTGCACGAACTTCATCGCTGCTTTTTGCTGTGCTTTCGTTGCTGAAGCGTAAATGACTAACCCTTTTGTATCCGCAAACGTGCTGACATGTTTTCCTTCCATATTGTCCGGAACCGGAGGCACGGATAAGTCATACGTTTTCTTATACTGCATCTTCGGATAGTTTTGCTTCCAAGCAGTGAATGTCCATGGGCCGATTGAGGAGAAAATACCGACACCATTTTCAAATGGATCCTTCACCTGTTTCGTCATTAAAGCATTTTGTGATTGAAGCTTGTTTAAGAATGTCAATGTGTTTATGCCAGCCTTGTCATCCGCAACCAGTTTCTTTCCTTCAATGAAATTGTTGCCGTTAGACGCTGCATCATAAAGCATGAAGAAATCAAACCAGCGTTTGAATGCTGTCGGATCAGCAAGATCAGGCGTCGCCCAGATAAATTTCTCAGGGTATTTCGCTTTTAATTTCTTAGCAGCATCATAAACCTCACTGTACGTTTTAGGCATCTTGTTGATACCGAGCTGTTTCAGAATATCAATTCTCCACCCAAACAGCATCGCATTCGAATAGACAGGAAGAACATATTGATGCCCATCAGAGAATTTCCAGCCTTTGATGGTGTTTTCCATATGACGTTCTTTAAGAACTTTGTCGTATCCCGTCATTTGATCAAGCGGGACAAGCGCTTTACTGTCAGCAAGCTGAGCTGCAAAACCGCGGCTGATATTTTCAGAAATTGTCGGAGCACTTCCTCCGGCAATTGCCGATTGAATGCTCGCTTCTGATGTTGGGCTTTCTTTCATCGGACTGACTTTCACTTTAATATCTTTATTTTCTTTCATGAATTGATCGCCATGTTTTTCCAGAATACTTGCTGTGTCGGGTTTGGCGCCGCCCAGAAATCAATGGTGGTCACGCCATTTTTTGTAGACGTATCCTTGTTGCTGCTGTTGCCGGTTGAACAGCCCGCAAGCACGCCAATCAAGAGCACAATAGAAAAGAATAAAGCCGATATTTTTTTCATGTTCTTCCCCCGCCTTTTTTTAATATCTTGTGCAAAAAATGATTTTCTACCAGATGATAGCGTTATCATTTCTCTCAAAAAAATAAATAAGTGAAGCAAAACGAGTCATCAAAAAATACATTTTGTAATTCTTTTTGTAACCTTACAAAAACATTATTTCACACTATTTGTAATTCGTCAACGAATTATTTAATAAATTAAACGACTTATTTAGTGCATTATATTTACATTATTAGCAGAGTGACGTATAGTTGATTTTGTAACGTGACAAATTATCACAAACGCCTAAACAAGGAGTTATCTATATGAATAGAAAAATTACAATGCAGGATATTGCTGATAAATTACGGGTATCAAAAAACTCGGTTTCTCAAGCTCTGTCTGGTAAAGCAGGCGTCAGCGAGGAAACACGTCTTTTGATTATGAAAACCGCTAAAGAATTGGGTTATAAATATTCCGGAAAGAAGCAGGCTGGGAATACAGTGTCCCTTCAAAATATTGCTTTAATCGCTTCGGACTTTGCATTTTCCCGAAAAAGTTTTTTTGGAGAAATATATCTGAGCATCGAAAAAGAACTTAACAGCCGTGGCATGAACCTGTTCATTCAGTCCATCGACCAGTTTACTCAAGAAAACCTGCAGTTGCCGGCTCTGTTTGACCAACAGGACATTGATGGCGTTATTATTCTCTCGCATACGTCAAAGGCATACACAGAAATGGTCCTTGCAACGGGTCTGCCGACTGTCATTATTGACCACCATTTTCCAGGCATGCAGGCTGACGCGATTTTAACCAACAACCGGTTCAGCGCCTATGAAGCGGTCGACTATCTGCTTGAGCTTGGTCACCGTGAGATTGGTTTTCTCGGGGATATCGATTTTTCACCGAGTTATTACGAAAGGCTTGAAGGCTATAAGCTTGCCTTTTACAAAAGAGGATTGACTCCCGACAGCAGGCTGATTTTTTCACAGACTGAGGAAAACGACGAAGAGGTGCTGCGTGTAGTGGCAGGCTTAGAACAAAAGCCAACCGCATGGTTCTGTGTGAATGACGGACTTGGCTTTCTGATAACGTCAGCCCTTCGGCAGCACGGACTTTTTGTTCCTACTGACGCCTCCGTCTGCAGTTTTGATAATGGCGATCTTTCCCGGATCTCCACACCGAAGCTAACAACCGTTGGCATTAACCTTGAATACTTCGGAAAAAAAGCTGTCGAACAGATCCTTTGGCGCACCATCAATCCGGATGCCCCCTTTCAGGAAATTTTGCTGCCGTCCGAATTGATTAAGCGAGCTTCTACCATAGAAAAGAAATAAAAGTAATCCATAAAAAAAGCGCCGAGCCATTGGCTCGACGCTTTTCATGTTATTTAACGATTCTCTTTCGCTTGCAGATCACTAAGAATCTGGTCAATGCCTTTTAGGACATCGCCTCTGATTGCTTTCATCCTTCAGGGCAAAGGCGAGCGTGGTCAAGACAAAACCAATTTTCTCCCCGACATCGTATCGTTCCCCTTCAAAATCCAAAGCGTTGACGCCCCTCCCTTGTTCATTCAATTTTTGAACTCGCGTCCGTCAATTGAATTTCTCCACCCGTTTCTTTCCACCGAGATTATCTCCTGATTTGCTATCTACTTTCAAGATTTGTTGTCCACTTCCGACATTTGCTAACTCCTTTCGTGATTTGATATCCGCTTTAGACAAAGCCCTCCCATAACTCTCCTCCATTTATTAAAATAAACCATTTTTCTGATAACGGTTGTGAAAGCCCTTACATTAAGTGTATACTAAAATTAAAGTTTGTTTATTCGAAAAACAAACTAACTAGAAGAAGGTGAACTATGGACAGAGATATAAAGCTTGAGAACCGCAGACAAACGCTCGATGTTGTCCGCCGCTCTCAGCCCATTTCAAGGAGTGCACTTTCAAAAGAATTGAATTTGTCACGTTCCACAATCTCAATTATTATCGATGAATTAATTAATGATGACTTTGTTCAGGAGACTGGCAAAAGCGCATCAACAACAAAAGGAGGCCGCCGACCGATTCAGCTTATTTTTAATCCGCGATGCGAGATATGGGCTGGGTATTGATATCGGTGGAACAAAATTGCTAATGGTGTTAACCGATCTCAATGGGGATGTGATTTTCAAAAGAGAAGTCCCGACCCAGAAAAAAATTCATCCACTTGTTCAAATCATTCAACGCTTTATAAAGGATGCACCTGTTGGTCAGGAAAAGATTATATCGATGGGAATTGGACTTGCAGGCATTATCGATAGCCAAAAAGGGATTGTTGTTGATTCCCCCAACCTTGGATGGGAAAACATTCATCTCATTAAAAATTTGTCTGAATCCTTTGATTTTCCTATCTTTATTAACAATGATGTGAATTGTTCGGTATTTGGCGAGAAGCTTATAGGAAATGGTAAACAGTGCCGTGATTTTGTTTTTCTTGCGATCGGTACCGGGGTCGGCAGTGCCATCATTGCCAATAATAAACTAATCGAGGGCCATTCTTTTGCAGCAGGTGAAATCGGTTATTTTATTGATCGCAAGGATATCTCTGAAGAACGTTTTGGTCATATTGGGGAATTTGGCCCATTTGAACAAAGAGCATCAGGTACAGGTTTAACGAAGCGTTATGGAAACAGCAGACAGCTTTTTCAAGATTGTGCTGATGGCATCTCAGAGGCCATTCAAGTCGTTGATACCTTTATTAATGATATTGCGATGGTCATCGCTAATTTTTCCAATCTATTAAATCCTGAGAAGGTCATTATCGGCGGAGGTGTCGCTCAATCCATGCCTCCCTATTTGGACAAGCTCAACAGTCAGATAGAAAAATTCACACCTATACCGATAAAAATCGAGTTTTCCGCTTTAGGTACGGAAGCCTGTGCGATTGGAGCATCTGCTTACGCTTTTGAGCAAATCACACAATTATAAGGGGGATTTAAATTGAAAAAAATAGTTGTCCTGTTAATGAGTATCTTTTTGCTTGTGGCAATGACGGCTTGCGGTGGCGGCAGTTCCAGCTCTTCAAGCAATGGAAAAAAGACAATTAATGCCTTATTTATGAAACAAGCGGGCTACAGCGAAAAAGATATTCGCGCAATCACAACGAAATTTGAGAAAGCGAATCCTAATGTAAAAGTGAAACTGACCTTTGTTCCATATGAATCCTTAGAACAAAAGATCCAAACCTCTGCGCGTTCAGGCGGGTATGATGTGGTCTTATCCGATGCACCCTGGACTGCGAAGTTTGCCAAAGCAGGGTTAGTGAAAGACATTTCAGACAAATTAAGCTCAGATATGAAACAGGATATTTTCCAAGGAGCTATTGATTCTGTCTCGTATAAAAACAAAATTTATGGCATGCCTTGGCTAAACGATACAAAGTTCCTTTTCTATAATAAAGAAATGCTTAAAAAAGCCAACATTTCTGCCCCGCCTAAGACATGGAGTGATGTCATGGCTGACTCAAAAATCATTAAGCAGAAAGGCATTGTTGATTATCCTCTTGTATGGAGCTGGTCACAGGCAGAAGCCTTGATCTGTGATGATGTTGTGCTTAACTCCTCTTTTGGAGGCGGTCTGGTTAATGAGAACGGAAAACCAACCGTTAATTCAGCCGAAAACGTGAAAGCGCTTCAATTTATGGTGAACTCTCTTAAGAGCGGCATCAGCAACCCAAAATCAACACAATATCTTGAAGAAGATGTACGTGGTGTCTTCTCGAGTGGAAAAGCAGCCTTTGCTCTGAACTGGACGTACATGTATAACCTTGCGAATGATCCTAAACAATCAAAAGTAAACGGAAACGTCGGGATTATGCCTGTTCCTGGTGCAAACGGACATCCGGGCTACTCAGTGAATGGCGGAATGGGACTTTCCATCACCAAAGGCTCTCAGAATGCTGATGCTGCCTGGAAGTACATCAAGTACCTTTCTTCAAAATCTGTCCAAAAACAATATGCAAAAAACGCCCTGCCGATTTGGAAGTCACTTTATGATGATCCTAAAGTCAAGAACACCAACCCTGCCGTTGTCGCAGCAAGTAAAGAGCAATATTCACGGATTGCCAACCGTCCGATTGTTCCTTGGTATGGTGAGCTTTCCACCAAATTACAAGTTGCCTTACAGAAAGCTTTATTAGATAAAACGTCTCCACAAAACGCATTGGATGGTATACAAAAACAAGCCGAGAAATTAGCAAAATAAAGCATCATATAACAGGCATCTGCCAAATGAATAATGGGCAGAGCCGCTTGTTATCAGTCTGAAAGGGGCGTTATTGCCCCTTTTCAAACTTAAGAGGTGATTTCTGTGAAGGAGCAGCGATTTGCATATTTGATTATACTGCCAGCAGTTATTGTGGTCTTTGGTATTGTGCTATTCCCGCTCATAACCACACTTATATACAGTCTTAAAGATTTGAATATTATGTCCAACCATTATGGAAGCTTTGTTGGATTAAAGAATTATCTTAGCGTTCTGTCCGATCATGAATTTTGGATGACCACATTTAGAACAGGCTATTTCACGGTCGTCTCTATTATTATTGAATTAGGATTCGGATTATTAATCGCTTTATTGTTAGATGAAGATCTATACGGAAAAAGGTTTCTAAGAGCGATTATTATTTTGCCATGGGCCGTGCCAACCATTGTAAACGGCGCATTATGGAAATGGATCTATCATCCAGATTATGGCGCACTCAATGCTTTTTTGAGCCAATTAGGCATTATTGACCACTATCATTCTTGGTTAGGAACACCTTGGCTTGCCCTCAATATGATTATTCTCGCTGATGCCTGGAAAATGACACCGTTAATCGTCATCTTCTTTCTCGCAGCGCTTCAGCTTAGAAATAAAAGCATCTATGAAGCAGCAGCCATTGACGGTGCAGGACTTTTCAAACGATTCTTTTTTATAACTCTGCCCTATTTAAAGCCTACGATTCTCGTATTGGTTGTTATGAGGACAATGGAAGCCTTTAAAGTCTTTGATTTAATTTATGCAACGACACGAGGGGGACCAGCAAATGGAACTCTTACCTTGACTTATCAGGCTTACATCAACGCTTTTACAGAATTGGACTATTCGAGCGGTGCCACTATTTCTTACTTAATCGCACTCATGATCCTGCTATTAACGATTCTCTACGTCAGAACCTTGAGGAGTGAGACACCATGAGAACCAGCAAATTATTAAGAACGGTCCAATATTTATTTGCTGTCTGTGTCGCTTTTGGCGTTCTCGCCCCTATTGGCTGGCTGTTTATATCGAGCATCTCTTATCAGAGTGATTTAACAAGCGTTCCTTTAAAATGGATACCCAAGCATATCACCTTTCAACGCTATATTGATATTTTCGTCAATCCAAATAATAATGCCGCCCATACATTTAAAATAGCGATGCTTAACTCAATTGAAATTTCAATCAGTGTCATGATCGTTGCTTTATTTATCGGCGGTCTCGCAGCCTATGCGTTTGCTCGGCTGAAATTCCGCTTTCAGAGAATCACTTATCTATTTGTTTTTATTCACCTATATGATTCCGCCTGTGGTCATTGTCATTCCGCTCTATCTCTTTCTAAGCAATCTGCATATGCTGAATCACAAGTGGACTCTTATATTGGTAGATTTGACACTCGTAATCCCATTCGTTATTTGGGTCATGCAAAGTTATTTTGCTTCCTTTTCAAAAAGCTATGAAGAAGCTGCTGCAATTGATGGCTGCAACAGATTTCAAACACTGTGGTTCGTTATCCTCCCGATCGTAAGGCCAGGTTTAATTGCCACAGCGATACTAAGTTTTCTTTTATCATGGGACGAATTTCTATATGCACTGCTCTTCACATCCAACCTGGATGCTAAGACCATCTCTGTTGCGATCAGTGAATTCAGCGGGAAGAACGCCGTCGATTACGGCATGGTCACAACCGGAGGAATTCTCGCCTGCCTTCCTCCTTTTATTATCGCAATGGTCTTTCAAAAATATCTCGTACAAGGAATGTATGCTGGAGGGGTTAAAGAATGAATGTTATGTCATTTGAAACAGAAGAAAAGCTTGATCAAGGGGTCGCAGAGGCGATTTATCAAGTTGCCAAGGAAAAGCCAAACGCAATCCTGTGTCTTGCTGCCGGTGATACACCTGTGAAAACCTTTACTCTTTTAACAAAAATGCCGAGGGCGAAGGAAGTCTTTAAAGATATCCAGTTTGTCGGTTTGGATGAATGGGTCGGACTTAGCAAAAGCGATGCTGGAAGCTGCCGGTATACATTGAACCACTATTTATTCGAACCCCTAGCCATTCCAGAGGATCATATTCATTTTTTTGATGGAGCCGCACAGGATTTAAATTCAGAGCTTACAAACATGAATACATTTTTAGCGAAGAATGGTCCGATCGATTTGATGCTTTTAGGAATCGGTCTCAATGGCCATATCGGGTTTAATGAACCAGGTGCTTCTTTTGAAAGCTATGCCCACGTTATTCAATTGGATAAAACAACACAAACCGTTGGGCAAAAGTATTTTCAATCCGAACAGTCACTCAATAAGGGCATAACACTTGGCCTTAAACATGTCATGGAATCACAACATGTCATTCTCATGGCAAAAGGAACGAAGAAAAGAGACATTATTCATCAGGCGCTTGATGGCGACGTAACGGAAGCTGTTCCGGCATCAATCCTTCAGCACCATTCTAATTCAGAGGTCATGGTTGATCATTTGACCCTTGAATTAAAATAAGAAAACAAAGGTCCGGCTGTGCTCAACCGCAGCTCGGCTTTTTGTACGTTCCAGATGCAATATTTATGTCGCTGCTCCGCCTGCTCGTTAATTCCCCCGCCGTATCCTCTTACCACACCCGATTCTACTTCAAATTAACGACATCCCCTCCATCGAGAGAAAGTTGATCAAAATCATGCTTCACCGTGGAAGCAATGACCTTCCTCCAACTTTAATTTATCGCCAATGGAAATTAGTCTTATGAATTTCATTTAAAAAAAGCGCCGAGCCATTGGCTCGACGCTTTTCATGTTATTTATCTATTCTCTTTAGCTTGCAGGTCACTAAGAATCTGGTCAATGCCTTTTAGGACATCGCCTCTGATGCTTTCATCCTTCAGGGCAAAGGCGAGCGTGGTCAAGACAAAACCAATTTTCTCCCCGACATCGTATCGTTCCCCTTCAAAATCCAAGGCGTTGACGCCCTCTTGTTCATTCAATTTTTGAATCGCGTCCGTCAATTGAATTTCTCCACCCGCACCGATATCCTGATTTGCTAGAAAATCAAAAATCTGAGGGGACAGGACGTACCGACCGATAATAGCCAGATTGGACGGCGCATTTTCTTTCGGTTTTTCAACAAATTTGTTCACGCTGTATAACGGTCCGTTGTTTGATGACGGATCAATGATCCCATAACGGTCCGTCTCATTTTCGGGTACTTCCATGACACCAATCACTGATTGACCGGTTTTATCATACTGCTCCATAAGCTGCCCGATACACGGCTGATCCGCTTCCACGATGTCATCCCCAAGCAGGACTGCGAACGGATCGTCACCAATGAACTTTCTGGCGCACCAAACAGCATGACCAAGGCCAAGCGGCTCTTTTTGACGTATGTAATGGATCTCTACCTTCCCGGACTGCTGGACTTTTTCAAGAAGCTCCAGCTTGCCTTTAGCTTTAAGGTTCTCTTCCAGTTCAAAATTGATATCGAAGTGATCCTCGATTGCCCGTTTCCCTTTACCCGTAACGATAATAATATCTTCAATCCCCGCCTCAATCGCTTCTTCCACAATGTATTGAATGGTCGGTTTATCGACAATCGGCAGCATTTCTTTTGGCATTGCCTTTGTAGCAGGAAGGAATCTTGTCCCAAGGCCAGCAGCCGGAATAATCGCTTTACGAATTTTACTCATTGCTTCAACCCCCGTGAGTTATTCTGAATAATTCTCTTCAATTATAACGTATCCACGAGGATCTCATGATGTAAATTTACAAATTTTTAATATTAGGCTGATTAATGGTAAAAATTCTTTACAGCAGCTTTACGGAACGATACTGTCTTAGTTTTTTGATGTTATAGGTTCTTCATGTATAACGCTTTATTGTGATCGGATAAATAGGGTATTCTTTCCCGTTGTGCCAGGATTTCTTCGAGATTCAACGTTTGGATAACGTAGCCTTCTTCTTCTTTTAATGTGGCAAAAATGCTGCCTTGGGGATTAACAATTCGGCTATGTCCCGCAAACGTCGTTCCTTTATCCGTACCAGTACGGTTTGCAGCGATCAAGAAAGCCCCGTTTTCAAGGGCACGCGACTGAGTTGCCAGCTCCCAAGCGTAGAGTCGCGGCATCCCAAAAGCGGAGGTGCAGACGATGATCTCAGCTCCTTTTAATGCCATAATGCGGCTAATTTCCGGAAAACCGATCTCATAGCAAATCTGCAGACCAATCGTGCCTATTGCCGTTTTAAATACTGGAAGGTCATCCCCTCTAGAAAACCGCTCCTTTTCATTGTTCCATAGATGCGTTTTGCGATATTTTCCAATGTAACCTTCAGGACCAGTGAGAATGCATGTATCATAGATTTGTTCTTCGACAGGATCATATTCTAATATCGCGCCAGCTAAATAAACCTGGTATTTCTTAGACTTATCCTTGAGCCACTCTGTCGTGAAACCGGGAATTTGCTCAGCGAGCTGCCTGTCCTCTGCTTCTGTTCGATAACCCGTGCTGAAAAGTTCTGGGAGCGTAATCAGCTCAGCCCCTTTGCCTGCAGCCTGCTTAATATATTGAGCAGCTTTTTCAAGATTCGGCTGCTTTTCCCCTAGTATACAATCCATTTGAATGGCTGCGACCGTCACATTCTTCATCCCGACATCCCCCTTTATATAACGTCTTTATAAAAACGTTGCCCCTCATTCTATGAACTGAAACAGCTTTATCATGATTTTACCGATTTATCTCTTTCCTTCCCCAAAAAATGGCAGCGCTGTAATAGCCTGCGAGGCGAGGAGATGGCTGCTGAAAAAATTCCCCGACATCGTAGTGGTTGTTGATTTGCGTTTCAGGCACTCGCTTTCCGTGGGCGGACTGTGAGCCTCCTCACGCTTTAATCAAATGTGGCGCTGACATGAAAGTAGAAATACCCTTGCTTTCCGCGGGCACGGCCTCAGCTAACTTTGGCGTGATTTCTTTGTCCGCCAAAGTGGATCTTCGGACGCGTGCTGTTTCCGCAGGAGTCTCAGGTATTTCTTGCTTTCAATAAGCATGGGCATTTTCGAGGAGTCTCGCACCTTTCGCTTCAATCAACGTATTTTATGCCCTTAATTCAGGTTTTTAGCCCATGGCGGGCTCCAACCGCTGCTTATGGCGACCGCATTTTCATCGTGCTGTGAAGATTCAAGGATGACGTTTCAAGTCCTGCGGAAACAGCGAACCAGGCGAAACTCCACAGCGCAAATGTATGGATGAAGCTCGGCCCTTAGGTTTCAGCGGCTACCAATCAAAATCACCAGTGTGAACTGGTGATTTTAATTACGGATAAAAGGGAAAATTAGGGAAGTGGCAAGTAAATCTCAGAAGTGGACAGTAAATCATTGAAAGTGGACAGTAAATCATCAAAAGTGGCAAGCAAATTCTGAAATTGGACAATAGCATCCCAGTGGGAACGGTTCCACGACCTCCCGAAGCACGTTCAAGACCGATTCGGATGCTGATTTTTGTTAAATCTTGCATAAATCAGCTTTATATCATGAAAAATCCTAATAAACTGATGATTTTTCATACCTTATTTGAATTTTTTATAATACAGTTGAAACGGTGCGGCAAAGCGCACCGCTCATTTATTGCTCGGATTTATTAAGCCTCATAGCGAATCTTTTGGGGAGTCGCAAGCAAAAAGTTAACTCATTTTTAGCCTAAAGGAAAATTAATACGACTCAACTTCGACATTTTGGCTGATTGGAGTAGTTAACACGAGACGCCTCGAAAATGCACGTGCTTATTGAAAGCTTACTTGAAATACCTGAGCACTTCCATCTTATGATGGAATGCTTTGCATTTTCTTCGTGCGGGGTGGAATTCAAGGATGTTTTTTCAAGGTCCTGCAGGATTAGCAGTGAAGCCGCTGAGAAAATTCCTCACGTTCATTTGATCTGTGCTGCTAAGATTTAATTAAAGAATAGCTTCCTGATCCGCTGATGATCGCTGAATTTCCGTAGCCAGAAAGGACTCCTGAAATGCATCCATAAGCAACGAACACGCCGACTGCCGGGAAGCGTTCGAGACGCCTGACGGGAACAGCGAACGCAGCCGAAGACCCACATTAGCGCACATTTCAGGCCTATATGCGCGAGGTTAGGCTCGAGGCCGTGCCCGCGGCAAGCGAGCAGTCTGGCCCGAAGCTCAGCCCGTCATGACGGCAAAAAGGGACTTTTTCAGTGGCGTTAACAGCACGCGTCCGAAGATCCACTTTGGTGCCAAAGAGACCGCGCCAAAGTTAGCCGAGGCCGTGCCCGTGGAAAGCGAGCAGCCTAGAGCAGAAATCAACACGATCAACAGCCATGACGACACCGGGGACTTTTTCAGTCGCCACAAAAAAAGAGTGCGGAGATTTCCCCGCACTCTACAGACCTTCTAATCTTACAGCGTAACCAATTGCTTGGCTGTATCTCGTAAATCTTTTTTGATCTGGCCTTCTTTTATGACCGTTACGATGTTTCTGGCATTTTCGAGTGAGCGGATGTCTTCAACCGGGTTTGTCCTCGTGATCACCAGGTCGGCAAGCTTCCCTTTTTCAAGAGTCCCTACCCGGTCCTCCCAGCCCATGCATTCTGACGCCACCTTAGTTGTGGCCACCAGTGCCTGCATTGGCGACATGCCAATATTGCACATCAGACCGAGTTCACGCAGATTGGTGCCATGCGGCATAACGCCTGCATCTGTTCCCATAGCGATTTTCACACCTGACTTAAAGGCTTTCGCGACGCTTTCACGGTGAATATCAACCACTTCGCGGGCTTTTTCAATCGCATGCGCCGGCATGTCTTCAGAATTTTCTCCGGCTTCAAGTACGGCAACCGGAGCGAGCAAAGTTGGAACGAGATAGGTCCCATGCTCGAGCATTAATTCAATCGCTTCATCATCAAGGTAAATGCCATGTTCAATCGAGTGAATGCCTGCCCGGACGGCATTTTTTACACCTTCCGCTCCCTGAGCGTGAGCCATAACTTTCGCCCCTCGCCGGAAGTGTGCTTCCTGCACCATGATCTCAAGCTCCTCCTGAGAGAACTGTGTGAATTCCGGATGATCGGTCGGGCTCATTACCCCGCCTGTTGCATGGACTTTTACGATATCAGCGCCCGCTCTCAGCATTTCTCTCACCTTTTGGCGCACCTGCTCAGGTCCATCACATAAGCCGCTCGGCATGCCAGGATAGGTGACACGCGTCAGATCGTGACCAGAACGCATCCATGAATCGCCATGGCCGCCGGTTATGGTCAGCGGGTTAATGCTGATCTGCATGCGCGGGCCGACAACCAGTCCCTTTTCTACCGCTTCTTTTACGCCAATATCCGTAAAGCCGGCATCGCGTACCGTTGTAATACCGACTTCTACCGTCCGCTTCATGTACTGCATGCCCTGGAAAAAACGGTATGAGAACGGCTCAGCAAGTGTTTTTCGCTGATCCTGCACTTCCATCATGAGATGGACGTGGGTATCAATCAATCCAGGAAGCAGATAGCCGTCTTCCGCATCGATCACCTCAATGTCTTCGTTTGGAAGAATAAGATCCTTCCATTTTCCGACTGCTTCAATCCGGTTGTCCTTAATCAGCACGGCTGCATCATGCACCGGCTCACCGCCTCGTCCATCAATAAGCGTTCCGTTTTTCACTAATGTGTAGACCAATCTGAACACCATCCTTAACAATTTTTATTTTATAGCCGTTCCATGCTTTGTCTTCCTCTCAGTCCCTTGCAGCTTCAAATAATCCAGTGTGGCTTGACCCAGCAGTTCAGCGGCGATTAATAATGCCTCCTCATCAAAATCAAATTTCGGATGATGATGTGGATAAGCAGTTTCTCGATCCGCTAATTTAGCGCCTGTTTGAAAAAAGCAGCCTTTAACATGCTGTAAGTAATAGGAAAAATCTTCGCCTGCCATAACAGGACGGCCTTCTGTTACATGAAGCACCTCCGGAATTTGCTTTGCTGTTTCCGCTACGAATGCCGTTTCTTCGGCATGATTGATCAAAGGGGGATAACCCCACGTGTAATTAAAGGTATAAGAGGCATCCGACGAGACACAGGCTCCCTTAACAACCCTCTCCATTTCCTGTTCAATCGCTTTTCGAACCTCGTCATTGAAGGTTCGAACCGTGCCGCGCAGCACCACTTTATCGGCTATGACATTGAAGGCATTTTTCCCTTCAAAGGAACCGACAGAAACGACCGCATTTTCGAGAGGATCCACTCGCCTGCTGACGATTTGCTGCAAATCGAGAACAATCTGTGAAGCGATCACAATCGCATCTTTCGTCAAGTGCGGCTGTGCGCCGTGCCCTCCTTTTCCCTGAACGGTGATTTCGTAGCTGTCAGCCGCTGCCTGCAAGGCCCCTGGCCGGCAGATGACTTCTCCTAACGGCGTATTGGCCTGAAGATGGTTCCCAAAAATGACATCCACCCCATCCAGGCAGCCATCTTCGATCATGGCGACGGCACCGCCAGGCAATAACTCCTCTGCATGCTGATGAATAAAAACAATCGATCCCTCGATATCTTCCTTCATACTATTAAGTACTTTTGCAAGGACTAAAAGCGTAGCCGTGTGCCCGTCATGACCGCATGCGTGCATCACATTTGGCACCGTCGATTTATAAGGGACGTCATTTTCCTCCTGAATAGGAAGCGCATCAAAATCAGCTCTCAGCGCGACTGTCTTTCCTGGCCGGCCGCCTTTAAGTGTCGCGACCACGCCATTCCCTCCAACACCTGTACGTACCTCGAGTCCAAGCTCCCGGTGATAGTCAGCAATAAATTTGGCTGTCTCCACCTCCAGAAAAGATAACTCAGGATTTTGATGAAGGTATCTCCGAATCTCAACCAGCTCATCATAATGATCATTTAGCTTTGTTAATAACTTCATTGAACAGGCTCCTTTATCCTACAAAGTATTCATTAGGATCGTTGCGATAATCACCGATCCGACCGTGACTGAGGTAAATCCGCCGATCAGCATGGGAGAAAGAATTTCATTGAAGATCGCTTCTTCCTCTTCCTTATTGCGGCCGACGCTCCGGCTGACTTCCTGTGAAATAAGATAGTCGCCTGGGAAACCGTATAAAGCCGTAAGAGCAATTGAAATGCCTTTGAAGGGATCCCATTTAAACAGCTTCGCGCCAATAAAGCCGCCGACCACAAGGCCAGCCGTTCCGACAATAATGATGAGAGCAACCGTTGGAAGATAGTCTAGGAACATACTGATCGTGGTATCATTCATCGCGTTCATGACGATGATAATCAGACCGGCAATACCGACGCTGAATGCATTGGCCCGTTCCATCAGTTTATTGCGGAAAATGCCGGCAAACGTTCCAATCATCCCAATGGCCAGTGCCCACAAGCTGTAGCTGATCCCTGTCAATGTTCCTAGGGTTGTTGCCAGAGCTGCACCGGCAAACAGAAGGAAAAGCAGCACCAGATTCGTTTGGAATTTTTCCGGAATCAGCCCGGTTTCTTTTTTGACGTTGGTTTTCTCAAGACTTTTCTCTTCATTCTTTACGTCTTCTTTTTTAGGCGAATCTTCGAGAGCGACGGTGGCAGCGATTAATGTGCTGGTTTCAAGAGTCCCGCGAAGCTTCATAGCGTGTCGGCGTAGTAGATTCGAGGTAAGCGGCATGCCGATTAAACCTTGAAAGACAAGAATCAGAGCTGGAATCGAGATCAGGCTAACTAGACCCTAATGCTTTAAGCTTTTGAGAGGTGACAAGAAATGCAATCAGGCCGCCGGTTAGTGGTCCTGTTCCTGCAGCCGCGGTTTTGTAGCCAACAAGCGGTGTCACAATCAGCAGAATCAGCAGACAGGCGCACGCCATTCCGATTAACGAAACAAGGACAGCGCGATATTGAGATTTGATGGTTTTGATCGGAATCAAGGTTCCCATATGAATAATAAGAGGTGCTGACATCAGAGCACCGATAATGGCGAAATTCGAGTTCTTAATCAAGTCCGGCGGAAGCACCCCTGCCCATCTCAGCAAGAGAAAGCCCATCAGTCCGACCAGCAGCATCGGAATTCTTGCTCTTGTTACTATAGAGATTAATTCTCCCACCGCAATCAAAGCCAGCAAAATAACGGTTGCTAATAATGGATCCATCGTTACACCTCTTCTTTAATTTTTTTGAAAAGCTAGTCCAATAGTTTAAAAGAAGCATTGACAATAATCTTGACGCCATCTTCCAGAGCCTCTTCATCAACCGTAAACTTCGGATGATGATGGGGATGAATAATGCCTTTTTCCACATTTCCTGCCCCTACCGGGATGAAGCAGCCTGGCGCTTTTTGCAGAAAAGCCGAGAAATCCTCGCCGCCCATCGTAGGAGGCGCATGATAGACATAATCCTCGCCCAAAACGTCTCTAACCGTTTCCTCAACCTTTTGCGTTAAGACCGGATCATTTATTACTGAGCCATAGCCGTAATTATAATTGAGCTGATACGAAGCGCCATGTGCTGCTGTCACGCCTTGCGCAATCCGCTCAATCAGTTTAACCGCCTCTGCACGCACGTCCTTACTGAAGGTTCGGACTGACCCGCCAAGCGCCACAGAATCGGGAATAATATTTTTTGCCGTACCCGCATGGAACTCTGTCACGGATATTACGATTTTTTCCAGAGGATCCGTGTTTCTTGAAACAACATGCTGCAGATTGGTGATCACCTGTGCACCGATTGCAATCGGATCCACCGCTGTATCCGGCTGTGATGAATGACCGCCTTTCCCGATAATCTTCAAGTCAAACGTGTCTGAGTTAGACGTTAAAGCCCCCGATACAATCCCAATTTTCCCTAGAGGAATCGGAGAAAATAAATGCAGTCCGATAATCTTATCAACCCCATCCATGACGCCTGCCTCGACCATCTCAATGGCACCGCCTGGATGTTTTTCTTCGGCATGCTGAAAAATAAATCGTATCTCGCCTTTCACTTGGCTTTTTAGTTGAGTGAGGATCTTGGCCGCTCCAAGCAGCATGGCTGTATGGCCATCATGGCCGCATGCATGCATGACACCTGGGTTTTGAGACGCGAACGCCAAATCCGTTTCTTCCTGGATGGGGAGGGCGTCCATATCCGCCCGGATGCCAAGCACGTCGCCTGGCTGATCGCCTTTCAGCTTCGCAAGGACACTCGTTTTTGTTGGCCGGGAGACTTCCAGATTTCCAAAAGACTGAAGGGTATCATAGACAATTTGCGACGTCTTTTTTTCTTCAAACGACAACTCCGGATGCTGATGAAAATATCTTCGCCACTTAATGACATCTTGCTTAACCTCGGCAATCAGCTCGTCTACAGACTTTGTGATCATCACTTTCCCACCCTTTGATTAGATTTAAGAATGAATATCGCCTGCCAGATCCCGTTAAAGAACATTAGCCAATATAAAATTCCAAATATTCACTCTTTTTAAGATAAAAAAAGATTCCTTAATAATGCCGTCTGAACATGACTTTCTTAAATGAAATTTGTTCATTTCGGTCTAATTAAGGAATATTTCCTATAATCATATAGTTTACTTTATCGCAGTACATCACGCAATGGTTATTTCAGATAATTCATAAAAATTAATATTTTGTTAATAAACGTGCTTTTTCTTCTTCCTCAAACCCCTTTTTTTCGACAAAAAAGACCAGACTCTGCGGCCTGGTCCTTAGTCAACTATTTCATCCGGTAAACTTTTTTAGGTCTTCCTCTTGCGGGCGGCGCCTCTTCCCCGATCATTTCAAGGAGATTAGCCTGGCACAGATCCGCCACGATCCGCCGAACATTTCGTTCCGTCATGCCAAGGTGAACAGACAAATCCTTTGATGTGAAATCGTGCCATCCTTTTCTCTGAACGAGCGCCTCTATTTTATTGTACGTTTTAATGCTGATGCCAGCGCTTTTTAACTTTTCCATAAAATCTTTATCGCTCGTGCGGAAGGTATACGCTAATTCCTCTTCATTTCCCGCAGACTCGATCATGATGCCATTTTCCTGAACAATGACAATGCCGCTCTCCGCTGTTTCTTTTGATTGCTGAATCGCACGATGGGCATTCGTTTCCGCCGAAAAAACTGTCGTGCCGAACCCGATCCCAACCGCAGCGGACGTACCCGATTCCAGTGACAACTGTTGAACCGTCTGCTTAAGCGCTGTGATTTCACGTTCAATTGCGCCGCGCGAGCTAAAAATTACATATCGGCCATTCCCTCTATCAAGCAAGGATCCATCCAGCTTTTCACAAAGTCTATAAAGAATTTCCTTCAGCCGCAGTTCTAGATACTGTAAATGATACGGTGTGGTGGCTTTCTCGATTACTCGATCAAAAAACTCCATTTCAATGATTTCCACTCCAATTTGGGTATCTTTAAAGAAAGAAGTTTTGACTTTTTCAATCAGTATTCTGAGTGTCTGACGGATTTCCATCCGGCTCGTCATAATCGCAGAAACAGGCACCCCAGCTTCACTCAGTGCCTTATGAACGGCAGGAAAACAGGTCAAAGCCCCGTCTGTCTCTCCCTTTTCCCATAGCTTAAGATGAAATGAAATCAATGCTTCGGGATCCACACCACACTCATATTCCTCGACATATCTGACCCCGGGAGGCTTAGAAAGCTGCTGAAAGGTTTCCTGAACAATGGTTGTTTCCTTCAGCATATCGATGCTTAGCCGTTCGAGGAGTGCCCCAGATTCATAAGCCAAATCTAAAAAACATTTATAAAAGCTTGATTCTGTATGCGGAATATAGGCAGCTGCTTTACTCCCTGCTAAAGACGCTCTCGCAGCCCTGAAAGGCAATTCTCCTGAGAACAGCCAGGCATCAACAAGATGGTCATTTTTTACTACGATTTTTTGCGCTTCTAACACATCTAAATAGGTAAACGCCTTAAACTCTATCTCCTGCTGAAATTCCTCTGCCACCTTCAATATCCGCTCGACAGACCAGGAAGGACCAATTATTCCAATTTTATGTCCCATTTTGCCACACTCCCAAGTCTGATTTTGTATGTACTGGCAGCGCCAAGCCTCTTGTTTATGGTGCTCCAAACGCGGTTCGATACTCGTCAATTTAATACGACGAGCGTACCACTCCCCCACTCGTTTGTCTATTTTAAAAAATTGCTTGGTGGCAATCTGCGCGAGCCATGCAAAGCATCAAGGTGGCGGTGCGACATTGCGCACCGCTCATTTGGGATTTTATGGCGCCTGGCGGTAATCCCGGCAGGCTTTCTTGGCGGATGAAGGAAAAATTAGGAAAGTGGACAATAAATCACTCAGAAAGTGGACAGTAAATCACTCGAAAGTGGACAGCAAATCACCAAAAGTGGCAAGTAAATCTCAGAAGTGGACAACAGCATCCCATTGGGAACGGTCCCACCACCTCCCGAAGCAACTTCAAGACCCATTCGGAAGCTGATTTCTCGTCGATCTTAAAAAAATCAGCTGAAATTCATGAAAAATCCTAAAAAATAATGATTTTTCATTCCTTATTTGAATGTTTCAATGATAAATGCGACATTGAGCACCGCCCATTTTGGATTTTATGGCGCCTGGCGGTACATCCAGGCAAGCTTTCTTGGTGGATGAAGGAAAAATTAGGAAAGTGGACAATAAATCTCAGAAGTGGACAGCAAATCACTGAAAGTGGACAATAAATCACTGAAAGTGGACAGCAAATCACCAAAAGTGGCAAGTAAATCTCAGAAGTGGACAGCAGCATCCTATTGGGAACGGTCCCACCACCGCCCGAAGCAATTTCAAGACCCATTCGGAAGCTGATTTCTCATCGATCTTAAAAAAATCAGCTGAAATTCATGAAAAATCCTAAAATATAATGATTTTTCATCCCTTATTTGAATGTATCAATGATAACGGAAACGGTGCGGCAAAGCGCACCGCTCATTTTGTCCTCACTAACGCGACGAGGTGGACGAAGCGGCGTCCGGAAATCCACCGCTTCCTTTTTTAGACAAAAAAAAGAAGCTCCCCAGGTGCTTCTTTTTCCGGTAATAATTATGGACGGCTCAAGTTCCCCTTACTTTTACTCGCTTCAAAAAAACGGCGGACTTCTTCGATCGTGACCCCCAGCTGCTTTGCCTCTGTCAGAAGACGTACCCATTCTTTGTCAATGATCTGCCTCTGCATGTAACGACTCCCCCAATATAATAGCCTTGCGTTGAAGCAATGATGTGACTTGTCCCCCCTGCCTGATCGGGTCTTTCGGTACCTGACTCCACATTTACAAAACGGCCGCTTGCACGTATAATTTTCTATATATTAACAAAGTGACGTCTACACTTCCGCTACACAGAAAGGAGGATAGAAGATGCCTTTTCTTAATAATGGTAATGACTCTATTTACTACACGATAGACCTTGCCAGTGAACGGGAGAATGCTGAGATCATAATATTGCTTCACAATAATATTACCGATCACACACTTTTTGACGACATCCTTCCTTATTTAAATAGGAATTATACTGTGATCCGCTATGACCTTAGAGGGCTTGGAAAAAGCAGCCGCGGTCTTGATGATCTCACTTATGAACGCTACACCAATGACCTCCAGATGCTTGTTTCCACACTTAAAGTCAGCCGGTTTCATTTAGCTGGAATAGGCTTCAGTGCAATAATTGCAGCAAGATACGCCTTTTACAATCGAGCTAAAGTTCAAAGTCTGCTTTTACTTTCCATGCCCTGCAACCCACCTCACACCATTAGAAAAATTAGGGACCATCGAATGAAAATAAGCCATTCCGGTACGACGATTCCGGTTGATTATATTATTAAAATGGGCTCGGTGCTGCCTCCCTTCCATCCTGCCATTCTTCACTGGCGACAGATTTTATCTACCACAGATCCTGATACTTATTTTAAAATTATGGACTTGGCAATAAGCGGTGAACCGCACCGTTATCTGAAAGGGAGCCATGTTCCAACGCTGATTCTGGCAGGTGAAAAAGACCGGCTGTTTCCGCAGCATTTTCTGAAATTCAACATAAACCCGCTCACTCATTGTCACCATATAACCATTCCAGGTGCTTCGAGTTTTTTGGTGCTGGATAAACCGGAAATCACCGCCATGCTGATGCTTGATTTCATGAAAGAAAACCCTGGAAAGAAGACCTCCGGCAAAGATCAGCTTGTGACCGCTCTTTATGAAGAGGTCCAGACGTTTACGAATCAAATTCTGGAGGATGAGGAGGAGACTCTCCATATAAATGTGATTCAGTCCTTCCAGGTCTATATTAATGGTGAAGAGAGGCTCGATGGCTGGAATAAGCGATCGGCCAAGCCCATTCTCATCTATATGCTTTTTCACCGGTCAGCTACCCGTGAACAGCTTTGTGATGCGCTTTGGCCGGATCTTCCGCTTCCTCTGGCCAAAAAAAATTTAAGCGTCTATCTTTCTTATTTAAAAAAAATGCTAACCGCAGAAAATGGCAAGCAGCCGTTTCTTTCAACTGACCGTCATCATATCCACCTTAACGGTGAGGTCACCAGTGATGCCCTTGATTTTATGGCCCTCCTTAAATCTGCTGTCGATGAAACCAATCACGAAAAAAAATTTATTAACTGCGGGAATCTGTTAAACAGCCTTCCTCTTACATTTACGCCTGTTACCTATGAAGACTGGTTCATCTCTCTTATGAACCAGATCCGAGCAAGACTGATTCACCTGATCTTGTGGATGGCGGATTGGCTGCTTCAATCAGGTAAAGACCAGCAGGCCCTTCACCATTTGAGGAATTATATGCACATCTTTAATGAAGATGATCAGATTTCCGATAAAATTGTGGAGGAATTTGGCGCGCAGTAAGGAGAGGCAGGTTCGGCATATGAAAATAAAATTATGGAAGATTCTACTTACTGTTTTTCTCATCGTGTTCTTCAGTTTCATATTAGCTGGCCGGTTTCTTGATATTGAACAGCCGCTTCAAAAGGCTGATGTTATTATTGTTCTTGGTGGAGGTGACGGTGAAAGAACCCTTGAAGCGAGCAAACTGTATAAATCTGGTCTGGCGGGCAAAGTGATTTTGTCGAACGGCGGCCTGCGCAATCATCCCTTCACATCCGTAGCCATGCAGGAAATTGGCCGGCTCAAGGATGAGGGGGTCCCCCAATCTGCCATTATTCCCGAGCTTCAATCCCAAAGTACTTATGGGAATGCTTTTTTCACTAAAAAAGTCATGAAGGCCCATCATTTTAAGTCAGCAATCGTCGTCTCGTCCTCCTACCATATGCGGCGCGCCCAATATATTTTTATAAAGCAAAAAAAAGAAGCTCCCCAGGTGCTTCTTTTTCCGGTAATAATTATGGGCGGTTCAAGTTCCCCTTACTTTTACTCGCTTCAAAAAAACGGCGGACTTCTTCGATCGTGACGCCAAGCTGCTTTGCCTCTGTCAGAAGACGTACCCATTCCTTGTCAATGATCTGCCTCTGCATGTAGCGACTCCCCCAATGTAATAGCCTTGCGTTAAAGCAATGATGTGACTTGTCCCCCCTGCCTGATCGGGTCTTTCGGTACCTGACTCCACATTTACAAAACGGCCGCTTGCACGTATAATTTTCTATATATTAACAAAGTGACGTCTACACTTCCGCTACACAGAAAGGAGGATAGAAGATGCCTTTTCTAAAAAATGGTAATGAATCTATTTACTATACGATAGACCTTGCCAGTGAACAGGAGAATGCTGAGCTCATTATTTTGCTTCACAATAATATTACCGATCACACACTTTTCGACGGAATCCTTCCTTATTTAAACCGGAACTTATACTGATTATTCGCTATGACCTTAGAGGGCTTGGAAAAAGCAGCCGCGGTCTTGATGATCTCACCTATGAACGCTACACCGATGACCTCCAAATGCTTGTTTCTTCGCTTAAAATCAGCCGTTTTCATTTAGCTGGTATAGGCTTCAGTGCAATCATTGCCGCAAGATACGCCTTTTACAATCGAACTAAAGTTCAAAATCTGCTTTTACTTTCCATGCCCTGCAACCCACCTCACACCATTAGAAAAATTCGGGACCATCGAATGAAAATAAGCCAGTCCGGTACGATGATTCCGGTTGACTATATCATTAAAATGGGTTCGGTGCTGCCGTCCCTTCCATCCAGCCATACTTCACTGGCGACAGATTTTATCCACCACAGATCCTGATACTTATTTTAAAATTATGGACCTGGCAATAAGCGGTGAACCGCACCGTTATCTGAAAGGAAGCCATGTTCCAACGCTGATTCTGGCGGGTGAAAAAGACCGGCTGTTTCCGCAGCATTTTTTGAAATTCAACATAAGCCCGCTCACTCACTGTCACCATATAACTATTCCAGGTGCCTCGAGTTTTTTGGTGCTGGATAAACCGAAAATCACCGCCATGCTGATGCTCGATTTCATCAAAGAAAACCCTGGAAAGAATACCTCCGGCAAAGATCAGCTTGTGACAGCTCTTTATGAAGAAATTCGGGCATTTACTAACCAAATTCTAGAAGATGTACAAGAGACTCTCCATATAAATGTGATTCAGCCCTTCCAGGTCTATATTAATGGTGAAGAGAGGCTCGATGGCTGGAATAAGCGATCGGCCAAGCCCATTCTCATCTATATGCTTTTTCACCGGTCATCTACCCGTGACCAGCTTTGTGATGCGCTTTGGCCGGATATTCCGCTTCCTCAGGCCAAAAAAAATTTAAGCGTCTATCTTTCTTATTTAAAAAAAATGCTGACCGCAGAAAATGGCAAGCAGCCGTTTCTTTCAACTGACCGTCATCACATCCATCTTAACGGTAAGGTCACCAGTGATGCCCTTGATTTTATGGCCCTCCTTAAATCTGCTGCGGATGAAACCAATCCCGAAAAAAAATATATTAAATGCGGGAATCTGTTAAACAGCCTTCCTCTTACATTTACGCCTGTTACCTATGAAGACTGGTTCATCTCTCTTATGAACCAGATCCGTGCAAGACTGATTCACCTGATCTTGTGGATGGCGGATTGGCTGCTGCAATCGGGTAAAGACCAGCAGGCCCTTCACCATTTGAGGAATTATATGCACATCTTTAATGAAGATGATCAGATTTCCGATAAAATTGTGGAGGAATTTGGCGCGCAGTAAGGAGAGGCAGGTTCGGCATATGAAAATAAAATTATGGAAGATTCTACTTACTGTTTTTCTCATAGTGTTCTTCTGTTTCATATTAGCTGGCCGGTTTCTTGATATTGAACAGCCGCTTCAAAAGGCTGATGTTATTATTGTTCTTGGTGGAGGTGACGGTGAAAGAACCCTTGAAGCGAGCAAACTGTATAAATCTGGTCTGGCGGGCAAAGTGATTTTGTCGAATGGCGGCCTGCGCAATCATCCCTTCACATCCGTCGCCATGCAGGAAATTGGCCGGCTCAAGGATGAGGGGGTCCCCCAATCTGCCATTATTCCCGAGCTTCAATCCCAAAGCACTTATGGGAATGCTTTTTTCACTAAAAAAGTCATGAAGGCCCATCACTTTAAGTCAGCAATCGTCGTCTCGTCCTCCTACCATATGCGGCGCGCCCAATATATTTTTGATAAAGTCTATCACGGATCACACATCAAGCTGATTTACCACGGGGCGCCTACGCCTGGCTACTACCCGAAGACGTGGTGGACCACTCAAGCCGGATGGATTTTCACGGTTAATGAATACATCAAACTCGTTGGCTATCATATTGTGTACGGGCTGCTGAGACATGGATAGCCTCTGGCAAAGCAAAAAGCGGAAGCCTCCGCTCCCGCTCATTTCCTGTAGAAAGACTATTAATACATACCGTGAAAAGCAAAGCTGTTTAAAACTTCCGATGCAATCTTCATTTTTGATTCAGGCAGGACGATTTCTGCATACGCATAGCCCTCACCTTGTACCATGGACAATACGCCATTTCCTTTATTAGGGTTTCCGTCTACAGAATAGGCATATCCCGCAGAAAGGCCGCCGTTAAAAATAAAGCTGTCCGTCACATTTTGGTGCGGAATCAAGTTTTTGGGATGCGGATCTGCCGTTCCCGGGTCGGCATCTGGATAACCGCATCCGGCGCATGGAGAATACGCCACCTGCATCGTTTCGTTTTTATTGTTCGGATTCACGAAATTAAAACCTTGAAAATTACCGCCATTATAGGGACTCTTCGTCCATCCTTTTGGAACCTTCACAACGACTGGCCCAAGATCTTGAGTTTCAAGTGTAATGGAAGCGCCTGAATTTGTTCCTGTATCCGCCGTGCTTCCTGTTGTTGATTGGTCCGTTTGATTGTCCAGTTGTTTGATCTGTTGTTTGATTGTCAGACGTTTGATTGTCAGATGTTTGACTGTCTGATGTTTGATCCGTTGTTTTGGTGTCAGCGTTCGTCTGATCTGTGTTTGCAATTGCCAGGCTTCCGAGACTGAAGAATTGTTCAGGCTTGGATGAATCTTCCGGCTGAAAACCGAGTTTAGCCTTATTTTCACCTGAAAGATCCTTCTTATCGAAATAAATTTTAATGGATGCCGTTGTTTGAGCCGGCACCTGCTTCGGAATATCCGACTTGGCATCCGGCGATAAAACCGTGTTATTAATGACTAAAGCAAAAGAATCTGGTTTAATCGATTCGGCAGATGCCGATTCGTTTTTCAATTCCGTGTCAACGACAAGCCACTTGCCATTCTGATTAATCGATGCCTGATCAATGCTAAGAACAGTCTTGGCAGTATTGTTGGTCTTCGTTTGAGCAGAAGCTTGAGCTGCTGTCGATGATGATGTGGATGCGCTCGAAGCATGATCCGCTTTCTTGCTGTCCGAATGCGAACAAGCTGATAAAGTCATCAATGAACAAGCGAATACACCGATCAAAATCCCTGCCTTTTTCATATGAATGCCCCCTGAAAGCTTCTTTATATCTTACTCCTATTATATATGATTTCGTTTTTTAAATGTAAAAATTATTGGATTTAGAACCAAGAATTTCTACTTTATTGTCGAAAATAACCGAAAAAAGGTAGTGGTGTATTGGTATCATGCTGCAGGCTATCCCGCTATTTTAAAGCATTTCCGACTCAAAAATGATTGACTCACCGCTTCTTTCAAGGTCGTTCCTTTGCTTTTTGAAAAACCTGATTATGGGAAGAAACCATGGCGGCAGCACCTGCTTCAGGCTGAATGAATGTTTTCGCTTTGTTGACGGCATTCGCAGCGTCCTGAAAAGCTCCTGCGATTAAATTCAACTTGCCTTCATGCTTTAGGATATCCCCAGCCGCATACACGCCCGGAACAGAGGTTTCACTCGATTGCATTGCCGGAAATATAACATTGATCAATTAATTCAAGATCAATTCCGCTTTCACTAAGAAGCGCTGCGTCCTGATTAAAGCCATGGTTAATGATGACATCATCAACTGCCAATCTATGAAGGCCGCCTGTTTTTTGATTTGTCAATTCGACGTATTTAATAGCATCCTGATGTTTCCCTGTCATGAGCTTTGTTATTGATGTATGGGGAAGACATTCCACCGTGCTGTTTTTTAAACGCGAGATTTGAGATTCATGACCCTCTAAATCTGCTTTTCGAAAGGTCAGATAAACCTTCTCAGCAAACGGTTCGATTTCATTAGCCCAGTCAATGGCAGAATTTCCTCCGCCTGAAATAATTACCCGCTTATTTATAAACTGATTTAATGAAGGCACCGTGTAATGAAGATTGGAAACCTCAAATTTTTCCGCTCCTTCGATCTTCAGCTTCTGAGGCTTTAGGATCCCGCTGCCCGTTGCAATGATAAGCGTCTTGGAATAATGAACCTGCCCTGATTCTGCTTTTAAGACAAACTCACCTGAATCCTCACGAGAAATAGACAGGATTTTTTCATTCAAAACGACCTCAGGGTTAAAGGTCATACCTTGTTCAATAAGCTGCTCGATCAGTTTTGCTCCCGTTATAGGCGGCAGACCGCCCACATCCCCGATCGTTTTCTCCGGATACACATGAATTTTGCCCCCCAGATGGGGCTGTGCTTCGATCAGCTTTGTTTTCATTTCTCTCAGTCCACTGTAAAAAGCTGAATAAAGACCTGAAGGACCCCCTCCAATGATGGTTACATCAAAACATTCACCTGCTGGCAACTTCCCCACCCCTGTTCATTTATAAAAAAATACTGTTTGACATCGTTATGTAATATTATTATAGTTACATTGTAAATGATACTGATAATCATTATCAACCATAAAGTTATATTTAAATAGATTAGGAGGTTTCCAATGGTTCGCCTTTTTACAAAGGATCTTAATGTCGGCTATGGCGATGGCTTAATTGTTAAGGGCCTTTCAATCGAGATTCCTGATCATAAAATCACCGCCATCATCGGTCCGAACGGCTGTGGGAAATCAACACTCTTAAAGGCAATGACCCGGATTATTTCCCATCATTCTGGTTCCATTATTCTTGATGGCAAGCATTTATCAGAAGAGAACACAAAAGCGCTTGCAAAGAAAATGGCTATTTTGCCGCAGACTCCAGAAAGTCCGGGTGGCCTGACTGCCGGCGAGTTGGTGTCTTATGGCCGTTATCCGTATCAAAAAGGCTTCGGGCGTCTAAATGAAAAAGACATCGAAATGATCAATTGGGCCCTAGACGTAACAGGGACGGCGGATTTCAAAAACACCCCTGTTGATGCGCTGTCTGGCGGTCAGCGCCAGCGTGTATGGGTTGCTTTGGCGCTTGCCCAGGAAACAGAAATGATTTTTCTTGATGAACCGACCACGTATCTAGACATGGCTCATCAGCTGGAGGTTCTGGAGCTTTTGCAGAAGCTTAACAAGGAACAAGGCCGGACCATCGTCATGGTGCTTCACGATTTAAACCAAGCCTCCCGTTTTGCAGATGCCATTATCGCATTAAAAGCTGGAAAGATTGTAAAGACGGGAACAAGCGAAGAGGTGATCCAGCCGCAAGTTCTGAGGGAAGTCTTTCAGATTGACGCTGAAATTGGCAGAGACCCACGAACGAATAAACCGATGTGCATCACTTATAACTTACTAAAAGGAGACGATCGATATGAAAAAACTATGGATTCCATTTCTTCTCATGCTGGCACTCATTCTCACCGCGTGTAGCAGCGCTTCAACGGATAAACAGAACAAGACATCAGGTAAAAACAAAGAATCCACAACAAGAATCTATCACTCAGAAAACGGGCCCGTTGAAGTCCCTTCTCACCCAAAACGGGTCGTTGTTCTTTCTTCTTTTGCTGGGAACGTTATGGCTCTTGGCGTTCCAGTTGTTGGCGTGGATTCCTGGTCCAAGATGAACCCGCGTTTTAAAAACAAATTAAAAGATGCTAAAACCGTTTCAGACGATAACCTTGAGAAAATTATTGCGCTAAACCCTGACTTGATTATTGGTCTATCCAATACAAAAAATATTGATAAACTAAAAAAAATCGCCCCGACAGTCACCTATACATACGGCAAGGTGGACTACCTGACCCAGCATCTGGAGATCGGCAAGCTGTTAAACAAAGAAGATGAAGCCAAGAAATGGATTAAGAATTTCAAAAGCCGCGCGCATAAAGAAGGCGACAAAATTAAAGACAAAATTGGAAAGGACGCCACCGTTTCAGTCATTGAGAACTTTGGCAAGCAGCTTTATGTTTTCGGTGATAACTGGGGACGGGGAACAGAAATTCTTTATCAAGAAATGGGCTTGAAGATGCCTGAGAAGGTTAAAAAAATGGCTTTAAAGCCTGGTTATTACGCGATCTCGCCAGAAGTCCTTCCAGAGTACGCCGGAGATTATATTATCTTCAGTAAGAATTCGGATACGAAAACCTCTTTTCAGCAAACACAGACGTACAAAAATATTCCCGCTGTCAAAAAGAATCATGTCTTTGAAGTTAACGCCAAAGCCTTTTACTTCAATGATCCACTAACACTGGACTATCAATTAAGCTATTTCAAAAAGGTCTTTCTTGGCGGCCAGCAACAATAAAAAGACTTGACTTAATTTTTCAAAATGAGGGTACCTACAATGAAACAGATTCTTTCGCTATCTCTATTCTATAAATTTATAGCCGGAATATTAATATTAATTGGCTCCTTTATCATTGCAATGAGATTCGGTGCAGCCAGTACCGGAACGGCGAGCGTCTGGCTGGCATTGACCACACATGTCTCGAATGAACAAACCCTGATGCTTCGGGAAATCCGCCTGCCGCGTGAAACGGCCGCTATTCTGGTCGGGTCTGCTCTTGCCATTTCCGGCGCCATTATGCAAGGTCTGACGAGAAATCCCCTAGCTGATCCCGGACTGCTTGGCTTAACAGCCGGAGCAAACGCGGCCTTGGCGTTAACGCTCGCCCTGGCCCCATCGGCTAATTATTTCGCGATCTTAATTGCCTGTTTTATTGGGTCAGCGGCTGGTGCTTTACTTGTTATTGGAATCGGTTCAGTGAAAAAAGGCGGCTTTTCACCGTTTCGGCTGGTCTTAGCCGGTGCAGCCGTCTCCGCTTTCCTTAGTGCTGCTGCAGAAGGAATCGGAATTTATTTCAAGATCTCTAAGGACGTCTCCATGTGGACGGCAGGCGGAATGATCGGCACCAGATGGTCACAGATCGAGGTGATTTCCCCTTTTATCATAATAGGCATCTTAGTCTCCGTGCTCCTCTCAAGACAGCTGACCATTCTCAGTTTGAATCAAGAGCTTGCCATTGGACTTGGTCAAAAAACGACCCAAATCAAAACATTTCTGTTTATCATCACCATCATGCTGGCGGGTGCTGCAGTCGCCCTTGTCGGCAATCTCGCCTTTATCGGATTAATGATTCCGCATATTGTCCGAGCCCTTGTTGGAACCGATTACCGATCGATCATTCCGATGTCAGCCATGGTTGGCGGAGCCTTTATGCTACTCGCCGATACAGCTGGCCGGACGATCAATGCGCCTTATGAAACACCGGTTGCTGCGATTGTCGCCATACTCGGCTTACCCTTCTTTCTCTTAATTGTTAATAAAGGAGGGAAGGCTCTCTAATGATACACGTCAGAACGCTTAAAAAGCAGCGGTTAACGCTTTTCCTATTAATCGGTTTGATTATTTTGACCATCTTCATTGGAATGGGGATGGGAGCTTCCTCACTATCATATAGCCGTCTGATTCCTGCCATTTTTGGTTATGGGACATTTAAAGAAGAATTTGTGCTTTATGATCTCAGACTTCCGCGGATCGCGATCACGCTTCTTGCCGGTATGGCCCTCGCAGCCTCTGGAACGATTTTGCAAAGCATCACACGAAATGACCTGGCAGACCCGGGTATCATCGGCATTAATTCTGGTGCAGGTGTGGCCATCACTATTTTTTTCTTATTTATTCCTGCAGACCCCGGTACCTTTGTCTATCTGATGCCTGTCGTTGCGTTTTTCGGCGCCTTCCTGACAGCGGCTTTTATTTACCTTTTTTCCTATAAAAAAAACATCGGCCTGCAGCCTATCAGGCTTGTTCTTACAGGCGTCGGTTTCTCCATGGCATTGTCCGGTGCAATGATTGTCCTGATTTCCTCCGCCGACCGGGAAAAAGTCGATTTCATTTCAAAATGGCTGGCCGGAAGCATCTGGGGATCGGACTGGCCATTTGTGTGGGCAATCGTCCCCTGGTTAGTTATTTTACTCCCCTTTACCTTATATAAAGCCCGCCAGCTGAACCTGCTTAACTTAAGCGAACCCGCAGCGATCGGCATGGGCCTTAATCTGGAAAAGGAACGATTACTGCTTCTTCTTGCCGCGGTCGCCTTAGCAGCTGCTGCCGTATCCGTTACAGGAGGCATCGCGTTTATTGGTTTAATGGCACCCCATATCGCCAAAACATTAGTGGGACACCGCCATCAATTAATGATCCCCATCGCCATCCTGACTGGCGGCTGGCTGCTGCTGATCGCTGACACAATCGGCCGTAATCTGTTAGCGTCTGCCGAAATTCCAGCAGGCATCATGACCGCTCTGATCGGCGGCCCCTATTTTATCTATTTGTTATTGAGAAAATAATC
>CAVYYW010000024.1:0-106802 GCA_963772845.1 uncultured Sporolactobacillaceae bacterium | reverse complement strand
TCAACCGAGCTAGGCTTATCTTCGCATTTGATTTATATAGGCAAGAAAAAAAGAAGGGATGATTTAAATGAAGATTATCAGGAATCGTGTTAAAGGCTACAATGATATAGAAATCCCTTTTAATATCATAAGTAAAGCAGAAGGGACGGGAAAACTCGCTATTGTTCTCCCAGGGGCAGGATATACTGTGCAAGCGCCATTCCTTCATTACTCAGTGGGTATATTTATAAACAGGTCCTATGATGTCCTCGAAATCAATTATAATTATGAAGACGAGAAGTATGAGGGGTTCGGCATGGAAGAACTGGCGGAAGCTGTGAAGACTGATGCAAGGTGTGTGATTGATGCTGTGCTTAGCAGTCAATCGTACGATACGTTTTGCTTAATTGGGAAGTCTTTAGGAACGATTGCGATGGCTTCAGAATTGAAAAGAAAGGCTTTTGAAAAGACTAAAGCAGTTTGGCTCACGCCTCTTCTTCAAAGAGATGAGGTCTTTGAATCCATGCAGAATGACCGGGTTAAAGGACTCTGTATAATCGGCAGTGATGATCAGTGTTATATTGAAGAGCGATATAAAATATTGACCAGAAATCAGAGCCTGAATTTGAAGCTAATACCCGGTGTAAACCATAGTTTGGAATACGATGAAAACCCTGTTAAATCGATTGATGTGTTGAAAAACGTTATGCAAGATATTAATAACGTTTAATAGTATCTTTACGGCTGATCATTATGAGAATGTATTCTTTTTGTTGATTCAAGGCAAAGGGGAACTTTTTTGTGTAAAATGGAAGGGTAGATACAATTTATTATGTTTTAATCGAGTAGGATTATTAATTTAAGAGATAGGGCGGGATATTTTGTATAAAGATATGTTTACAGTATTCGGCTACACTGTGCAGACGCATTCGATTGTGTCCGTTTTGGCGATCCTCCTTGGCTATGGTGTAGTACTGGGTATGACCAGAAAAACAATTTACTATGAACACATCAAGAATTTTATTATTTATGCAATCATTGGGGCAATTATTGGCGCACGGTTATGGCATGTTTTTGTCTTTCAATTTCCTTATTATTCTCAGCATCCTCTTCAAATTTTTGCGATCTGGAGCGGCGGCATTTCCATTGAAGGAGCAATTGTCGGAGGAATCATTTCTCTTATTATTTATACAATTGTTCATAAAATTGATTTTTGGGAAATGGCAGATTATATGGCACCCGCGATGATTCTTGGCCAAGGAATCGGAAGAATTGCCTGCTTTTTAGCGGGGGATGCTTTTGGACGGCCGACAGGAAGCAGTTTTGGTATTGTTTTTCCTAAAGGAACCGTCGCCTATTCATATTACGGGAGCAAACCGCTTTGGCCAGCGATATCATTTGAAATCCAAGGTGACATTGTTATCTTTGCGATATTATGTACCGTCCTTTTGCTGGCAAGACATCGCCTGGCCATTGGCTGGATCTTTTTATTCTATGTGCTTTCGTATGATGTTCTTCGGTTCATTCTTGAGTATTTCAGAGGTGACTCACCTCGATACGGTCCATTAACGGGAGGACAATGGGATGCCATTGCCATTGTTATCATAGCAATCGGTATTATGATCTACTTCCTATTTACCAGGGGCTTTTACAGAAAAGAACCTGCTCTTTCTGAACATGAGCCGATTGGAAAAGAAGAATAATGGATTAATCCATTTAAGAGGGAAGCTGCACACAAAAAACGCTTGGGGGTGTTTCATAGAACCCCAAGCGTTTTAAATTTTTATATTTTTTTATCCTTGAGCATTGATACATGATAGCGGTTTGATGCCCCTAATTGAGCTTATTGGCGCTTGAAAGGAACCAACCGCCTCTTTGAAAACTGCTATTTACTTAAGGCTACTTTTTTTATTTTCCCCGGATCATTCCTTCAGCTGTGCTCTGGAATTGAAGAACGTCTTATACCCATAGACAAGAAATATAATCACTGTCAGGGCGACACTGCCTGTAATGCCGAGCATAATCGCAATTTGATATTTGATAGCAAGCAACGGGCTCGCTCCGGAAAGAATAACACCCGTCATCATACCAGGAAGGAAGATAATTCCCATCCCAACCATGTTGTTGATTGTTGGCAGAATAGCTGAGTCAAAGGCATGATTGACGATGTTTTTTGTTGCCTGATAAGGTGTTGCGCCAAGCATAAGGGCAGATTCGACGAGATGTTTTCTTGATTTAAGTCCCTCAATTAAGGCGGCAACACCTAAGGAAACGGCTGTCATTGAGTTGCCGATAATCATTCCGCCGATGGGGATAAAGTACCGAGCATTATACCAAGGCTTGAAATGGATCACGATGAAAGCAAAATACACCAGGCTGAAAAGCGTCCCAGCGACCATTGCAAAAGCGATAACTTTTTTTAACTGTTTATTAATTGTTTCTTTTGATCGCCTGAATACATTATAGACCGCGAAAGTTTCCATGATCGCCAGAATGATCAAGGTGTACCATGGGTGGCTGTGCTGAAAGACATAGGTCAGAATGTATCCGACAATCACCAGCTGAAGCGTCATTCGGATCGACGCGATCAAGATTTCTTTTTCACGAGGGATTTTTCTCCATCGTACGATAAGAAGCAGGATGATAATGAAGACATAAGCAGAAAGAAGCTGGAGCAATGTGATGTCAATGATATTATTATGCATGCTCTGGCTCCCCTCTGTTAATCTCACTCATTTGGATGATTTCATCTGAGTAATCCTCTGCCACTTTTTTGGAGTGCGTTATCATAATGACTGATTTACTGTTTTTTCTTGCTTCTTCTATAAAACGATCCATAACTATCGCTTCTGTCTCGTCATCAAGGGCAGACGTCGGTTCATCAAGTAAATAAACAGGAGCGTCCATTAAAATGACACGAGCAAAAGCAACACGCTGCTTTTCACCGCCTGAAAGAGACTCGGCATCATCATCAAGCTGTTTATCAAGCTTAACCATTTTCAGCGTCTTTTTAAGATCCTCATCACTAGCCGCTTCTTTTCCCGAAAACGTCAACCCTATCAATAGGTTATCCCGAATGTTTCCTTCAAAAATGGCAGGTGTCTGTGAAAGCATCACCACTTCTTTTCTAAGTTCAATGGTGTCGAGCTCTTCAATCGGTTTATCATTGTATGTAATGCTGCCCGAATCCTGGCTGATTAGCTGATTAAAGAGCTTTACCAGCGTTGTCTTGCCGCTTCCACTTGCCCCGATAATTGCCGTTACTTTGTTCGGCTTAATTGAGACTTCTTTTATATCTAAAATATCCTTATACCTTACATCGTTTAGTTGGAACATATTGACCTCCTCAAAAATACTGCTCTATTATATATATTCCTCTCAGAATGTCGTTTTAAACCCGCCGCAGGTTGACAAAGCAATGCTTTAATGTGATAATGAGAATCGTTATCAATACAATCGGAATGCACGAAACGATCGATAAATTTTTGATCCGGAGGACAAATCATGAAACGATTTGGCATCATAATGGTGATATGCTTTATCAGTATACTTATTATCAGCCCTCTTCAATCCTTTGCAGCAGCAGACGGTGTGCAGGAGATAAAAGCGTCTCAGACCGTTATTGACGCTGGTATTCATGCTGCCCAAAAAGGGAATCTGACACAGGCGAAACAGAGCTATGATGAGTTTAATAAGAATTGGCATCAGTATGAGGACTCCGTGAAAAAGGATTCAACAGAAGCCTACAGCCAAATTGAAACCGGCATGGGACAGGTGTCTTATGCATTGATGCAAAAAGATCCGCAAAATGTTCTTGAGGCGTTCAAAAATTTAAAAAAAATTAATTTAAAGTATATCAATGGCGGGTTTAAAAGCGGGGATACCAATGTCAGTAAAGACGTGACCGTTCCTCAATTTGTTCAGCTTGTTAACAAGGCAATAACAAATACAAAAGCACATCATCAAAAAGCCGCACAGCAGAATATTCAAGATATTCGCCAGTCTTGGCTGAGTATCGAAGGCACCGTGGTTGGTCACTCAAAGAGTATTTATGATAAGACAGAGGCAGACATGGTTACGATCGATGCCATGTTAAATGCAAATCCGCCGAAGTATGATCAAGCCCTTCCTCTTTTGAAAACCATGCAGTCGAATCTTTCTTCTATTGCTCAAACGTCCGGTTACACGATGTGGGATGCTGCAATGATCCCGATTCGCGAAGGACTTGAGGCGCTGCTCGTCATCTCAGCATTACTGGCATTTATGAAAAAATCAAATGCACCCAGAGGCAGGACCTGGATTGGGCTTGGTGTCGGCAGCGGTGTATTAGTCAGCCTTATCCTCGCCTTTATTGTAAAGTTTGCATTTGCTGCCGGAACATTTGGCAACAATAATTTTCTAATTACTGGCTGGACGGGATTAATTGCGGCCTTCATGCTGCTCTACATGAGCTACTGGCTACACCGTCAGTCCAAAATTAAAGATTGGAATTTATTCATAAAAAATAAAAGTCAGAAGGCATTAAAGAAAGGCAGCTTTGCTACATTTGGCCTTTTGGCATTCCTCGCCGTTTTCCGAGAAGGAACGGAAACAGTGCTCTTTTATATAGGAATGGCCAATCAAATTAGCCTGCAAACGCTGTTGCTCGGTTTAGCGATCGGTTTTGGCATCTTATTTGTTCTCGGCTTTCTAATGATATTCATAGGTATGAAACTGCCGATTAAACCGTTTTTTGCTGTTTCAAGTCTGATCGTTTTCTACTTGTGTATTAAATTCTTGGGTATGGGGATTCATGGCCTGCAGTTGGCTGATGTAGTTCCTTCAACCCACATACCGGATCTTACACATATCTCTTTCTTTGCCCTTTATCCATCTCTGGAAAGTGCATTACCTCAGCTTCTCGTGGTTATCGCGGCAATCATTGTTATTGTTTGGAGCCGGATTCAAATGAAAAGCAATAAAGACATGGCTTAAACTTTTTAGGAGGCTCATTTTTTGATGCTAAAACGAACGGCAGTTGTGATATTCAGTGTATTCATATTAGTGGTTTCCGCTGGTTGCGGGCAATCCCATTCTTCAGATAAAAGTGCAGGCAATAACGAAAAGGCGACGACGGTCCAGTCCGGCGCCAAAAAAATGATTTCCTTAACCTCGGACTTAAAAAAGCAATTATCGAGCCAGCCGAAGCCTGATAAAGTCAAAGCGGTCGGAGAAGACCTCGAAACAACGTGGTCTTCTTTTGAAGACAAAGTTAAAAAGAACAATCCTTCGATCTATAAAGAGGTGGAGGACAGCTTAGACCCGCTGGTTACCGGGACAAAGCAAAAGAAGCTGGACACGTCAATTTTGACAAAATTAGATCAGCAGCTGCATGATTCTGTGCAAGAGCTCATTAAATAAGGCACTACAAAAAGCGCCCGAGCTTATGGGCGCCAATAAAAATTTTTAAAAGGCAGGGTGTTGGCATGTTCTCAAAAGAGAGACATGCTGGCACCTTTTTTTGTCCCTCGTTCCGGGTTTTGGAAACCCACCGATTCAAGCGAGCGATTCCTTATAAAAAGTGGAATCCAAACAGGCGTTTGAGGACAAAAAAGTGTCCAAAACCGAAAAAGTGGAATCCAAACAGGCGTTTGAGGACAAAAAAGCGTCCAAAACCGAAAAAGTGGAATCAAAAGGTTTGAGGACAAAAAAGTGTTCAAAACCGAAAAAGTGGAATCCAAACAGGCGTTTGAGGACAAAAAAGCGTCCAAAACCGAAAAAGTGGAATCAAACTAGAGTTTGAGGACAAAAAAGTCTAAAACCGAAAAAGTGGAATCAAGTGTGTTTGAGGACAAAAAAGTTCAACTCTGGACATGCGCATTTTCGAGGAGTCTCGCAACCTTCCACTTCAATCAATTGTTTGTTGCCTGGTGATGCTCTTTATAAGTCAGTTATGGCTATAGATTTTCAGCGTCCATCAGCTTTCACGCAGGTATCTCGAACTTTCCAGCAGCAAGCCGAGTGAACGTGGGCGACTCTCTTAGTGGACTTTTTCAGTGATCTCAAGCCACTCGGAGTATGAATTGCTTTTTGTGAGATATTTGAAGGTTTTCATTCATATTGAGTCGAGCTCAGCAACCGTTCTTTCATTCACTTGATCACCGGTATTTAGCGTTGATTTAGGTTCAATGAAAAGGACGTGAGCCTCTTCCTCAGCCACTGGCTTATGCTCAACGCCTCTAGGGACAATATAAAATTCTCCTTCTTTCAACAATACATCTTCATCGCGTAATTTAAGCAGCAGTTCCCCTTTGACCACAAGGAACATCTCATCCTCATTCTCATGGCGATGCCAGACAAATTCGCCTTTCAGTTTGGCCAGCTTTACATGCGACTCATTCACTTCACCTGCTATCTTAGGACTCCAATAATCGTTAAATAGTGAAAATTTCTCGTTAAGATTGACCTTACTCAACTCAACACGTCCTTTCCGATTATTTCATAATACTTTATAGAGTATAACATCCGAATGGCACAGAAAGTACTATTTGGAATGGCCACGATATTTTAATCATTTTAGAAGGTTTTTCTCAAAATGTATGGAATTTCTATTAATGAGATGGATTTTTAATATCAAAATTGGAGGTTTCCATGACTTTTCCTGTACTTGAAACGAAGCGTCTAAATCTGGTCGAAATTGAAGCGGAACACGCACCGAAACTATATGAAATCTTTTCAAAAGAAGAGGTCATCCGCTATTACGGTATGGCGCCTTTTAAATCCACAGAAGAAGCCGAAGGGCTGGTCAAATCATTCGGAAGCCAGTTCTCAACCAAAAAAGCGATGCGCTGGGGGATGATCATAAAAGATACGGGTGAATTTATCGGAACCCTGGGTCTTAATAATTTGCAGATTTGGGGGCGTCGAGCAGAGGTTGGCTTTGAGGCCCATCCTGATTTTTGGAAAAAAGGCTATACGTCAGAGGCCATACGAGAGGTCTTGCGGTATGCTTTTACAGAGCTGGATCTTTACCGTATCGGCGCGGTGACTTTTCCCGCAAACACAGCTTCGACCACGCTCCTGAAGAAGCTTGGGTTTAAAAAAGAAGGCGAACTGAGAGGATACCTTAAACAAAATGGCGAATTTCATGATGCACTGATTTTTTCTTTTCTACAGCCGGAGTGGGCGGAAGAATGAAAGACATCATACATATTAAAGCAAGAAAAAGTGATGGGACCGTTTATCGTTGGTGGGATGCGGAGATCGAAGAAAAAAGCGATACGCATCTGATTGCGAGACAACGATCTGGAGAAACCGTTTTCGAACCTGAAAACTCATGGGTGTCAGGAATAAACATTCGCTTTTATTATTGGAAAGACCGTCATTACAATCTGATGGAGATTTACTCAGATACCGGTGAGCCACTGGAATTATATGTGAATATCGCGTCACCTATGGAATTAAAGGGGCGAGAACTCTCGTATTATGATTATGAGCTGGATGTCATCAAGAAAATCGATGGTGAAGCGATTTTGGTTGACGAAGACGAATTTTCTCAGGCTATAAAAGATTTTAAATACAGCCAGGATTTTATTCAAGCATGCTATAAATCAGCCGAAGACGCCATAGACCTTGTTAATCGATGGAGCTGGAAGGACTGGAATTAAGGCATCAAATGGATTGTCGGATCAAGCTGAAAATTTTATTTTTTGTGCGCCTATATAAATCAATCAATAAAGGGAGTGCTGATGCCGAACTATGGCTTCAGCACTCCCTTTTAAAGTTGTCCTCCGCAGTGTTTTTGGCCGAACTTCCTCAAAACCGCTGTGTAAAGACGTTAATGAAATGTTAAGAATACCAAGCCATAATAATCTTCAGAAAGCAGGAAATTAAATTGGGGAAATGGGGAAGGGAACAAAATGAAAAAATGGATAACTGTAATCATTGTTGTGATTGTACTGGCAGTTGGGACAACGTGGTTTTTCTCCAAAAAGGGAGAGACGAAGGATACTGGAGGCGTTGTGACAAGAACAGCAACGGTTGAAAAAGGGACGCTTGTTTCCAATGTCAGCGGTTCAGGAAAACTTGTTCCAGCAGTAGATGAAGATGTAAAAGCCTCTGATACAAAAACGATTGATGAAGTGCTGGTCACAGCGAATGAAAAAGTAAAAAAGGATCAGCAGATAGTTACTTTCACAGATGGCAGTGATCCAATCACAGCACCTGCAAGCGGAACAATAACGCAGGTCAACGTATATGATGGAGACCGGGTTAATCCGGGAAAAGCTGTGGCACATTTAACGAATTATACTGACCTAAACACGGTTATTCAGGTGGACGAGCTGGATATTCCAAAGGTTAAAGATAAACAGCAGGCTGATATAAAAGTCAATGCCTATCCAGACAAATCTTATAAAGGAACGGTCAAAAGTATTGCGCGTACGGGGAGTGTCACAAATGGTGTTTCAAGCTTTGATGTCACCGTTCATTTAAGCGGGTCAAGCGGTTTGAAACCAGGGATGACAACGACAGCTAATATTACAACGAATAAAAAATCAAATGCACTCATTGTTCCAGTAGAAGCCGTCCATAAAATGAATAATCAATATTATGTCCTGGTGCCGACGTCGAATAAGGCATCTGGCCAGTCAGGTCAATCAAACCAATCAAACCAATCAGGTCACAGAAACAGCAGCCGGCAGACGGGCCAGACGAATGCGAACAGGGTCATGGTCAAAACCGGTATTAATAATGATAGTGAAATAGAAATCGTATCAGGAGTTAGTGAAGGAACGACCGTTGAACTTCCTCCTATTGTAATGAGTTCAAGTCAGAACCAGAGTCAGGGCACAAACGCTCAAATGCGTCAGAAAATGTTTGGCGGCGGAGGCGGCTTTGGCGGAGGCGGTCAGGGAGGCTCATTTTCCGGAGGGAGGAGAAATAATGGATAAAACGCTTATTCATATTGAATCTCTCGTTAAAACCTATAAAATGGGCGATTCAATTGTCAATGCATTGGATCATGTCTCAATGACGGTTGAACACGGTGAGTTTGTTGCCATTGCGGGGCCATCAGGGTCAGGTAAATCGACCCTCATGAATATGATCGGCTGCCTGGATCAGCCTGACAGCGGCGAATACAGTCTTGAAGGGCAATCGGTGGGCAAGCTGAGAGGTAATCAGCTCGCATCCATTCGGAATAAAAAAATCGGGTTCATTTTTCAGAATTTCAACTTGCTGGCGAGGCTGACAGCCTATGAAAATGTTGAGCTTCCGCTTGTATATCAAGGAATAAAGGCCAAGGCCAGACGGAATATGGTAATTGATGCGCTTGAAAAGGTTGGACTGTCTGATCGTTCAGGGCATCTTCCTAATCAACTTTCAGGGGGCCAACAACAACGGGTGGCGATCGCCCGTGCACTGGTCGGTTCACCGCCAATTTTACTTGCTGATGAACCAACCGGTGCGTTAGATAGCAAAACAAGTAAAGGAATTATGGAGACTCTTGAGAATTTGAACAGGGCTGGCCATACCATTATTCTGATCACACATGATCCTTCTGTCGCTGCGCGTACGCCTCGGACCATCCGGATTAGTGACGGCAGACTTTATGAAGAGGAGGATGCAACCAGTGAACATATTCACTTCAATTAAGATGGCATTAAAAAATATCCGAAGTAATAAAGTGCGGGCGATTCTTACGATGCTGGGTATAATCATTGGGGTTTCATCCGTTATTGTTCTTGTTTCTATTGGGGAAGGATCAAGCAAATCAGTTGCTGCTAATATTAACAGCTTAGGAACCAACATGATTACCGTAAGTATTAGCAATACGGATACCCCTTACACCCTGGATGATGTAAATAAAATAAGCAAACTCAACAACATTAAGCATGTTTCTCCTGTACTGACAGGCAGGGCCACATTAAAAAATGGCGAGACCACATCACAAGCGAGTCTGACAGGAACGACATCAGACTATGAATCCGTTCGCAATGTATCTGTTCAGAGCGGTCGCTTTATTTCTGCGGTAGACATGGACTTTCGTCAGAAAGTAGCCGTGCTCGGAAGTGATACCGCCGCCACCTTATTTGCCGGTAAATCACCGATTAACCAAACAGTGCTTGTAAATGGTGAAAGCTATAAAATTGTAGGTGTCCTTAACAGTAAGGGTGGGTCAATGGGGCAAAATCAAGACGATTCAATCATCATTCCCTTTTCAACAGCACAACGATTATTAAAAACAACGCATATTCAGCAGCTTTATGCTCAGGCAACGAGTGAAAGTGCCGTTACCTCTGCGATGAGCAGTATCAACAGACTGCTTTTTCAAACATTTAACGGTGATTCGGATAGCTTCAGTGTTTTTAATCAGCAGGATGTAGTGGATACCATGAGTTCCGTAAGTAAAACCATGACAATGATGCTTGGCGGCATTGCAAGCATTTCGCTATTAGTCGGCGGGATTGGCATCATGAATATCATGTTTGTGTCTGTTACAGAAAGAACAAAGGAAATAGGCATCAGGAAAGCGATTGGGGCAAAAGGGAAGGATATCCTCAGCCAATTTTTGATTGAGGCCATCGTCCTTAGTGCCATGGGTGGCATTCTCGGAGTAGGTATAGGCATGGCGGCTACTAAAATATACACAATGGCGACCGGCTCGATGGCTGCTTATTCTCTTCCGGTTATTCTTTCAGCCTTTTTATTTTCTGTGGCAGTCGGGGTTGTGTTCGGCGTTTTCCCTGCCAACAAGGCCTCAAGACTTCATCCGATTCAAGCTCTAAGGTTTGAATAATAGTTAGGTGAGCGACTTTGTCCTTTCACTTGACAGAATAAAGAAAGAATCAAGTTAAATAAGAGGTGGTGCTGATGCCTGATATGGCGATTAGCACCACCTCTTTGTGAGGGGACCCATAAAAGTGTCAGAAACAGGATATGATAAACTTAAAGAAATGATCGTGACAACATAAGAAAAGACAGAGCATTTTTCTGCTCTGTCTTTTAAATAGATTTATACGTCGGCTCTTTTTTTGCGCTTTCCTTCTGCCGCAAGAATTCTAATAGACATATAAATTCCTGATAAAGTAAGGAAGATCAGGGCAATGGCAGCCAGATCCATCAGCCAGTGAATATCTTTTCCGCCTATTGTCCCTCGATGAAGCTGCTCTATAACATTTCTAAAGGAAGCCATACCGCCAGTGTTTGCACCTTGGAAATTCCGGTTAAATCGGCCTTGATCGCCGCCAGCAGCACTATTATTTCCGCTAGCACCATTCTGACCGCCGAAAAATGGATTCGCATGATTCCCATTTGAAGCCACGTTGCCATTAAAGCCTTCTCCTTGGGTGAACGCCGGCCTTGCATGCTCGGCAGTTCCTGCAAACCATTGCGGCTCCTCTAATATCAGCCCAGTGACTGCTTCAATTAAAATAAGTATTGATGTGATTAACCCAACCCACAAATGCAGCCTTTTTAATCTTCGCATTGTTATCCTCCTGCACACTCTCATTTTTTATTTATCATAGTTTAGAAATCTTAACTTTAGATTAATTAACAACGGTATTTTTGGTGGAAGGCTATTATAAAACAGATTGGAGGATGAGCGATTGATGAAAAATCGAGCGAGAGTCATTCTAGTGAAAAATAATAAAGTGGCTTTAATTAAGCGGGTTAAAGAAGGGCAGGTTTACTATGTGGTTCCTGGCGGAGGGGTTGAAGGTGGAGAGACTCTGGAGGAGTGTATTATAAGAGAAGCCATGGAAGAGCTTGGTCTTTGGATAAAGGTTAATGAATGTCTTTTTGAAATTGAGGATAATGGAACACATCAGTATTTTTTCTCAGGAACTATAATCGGTGGAGAATTTGGTGCTGGAAAAGGTGAAGAGTATACTCAACAGAATAAAAATAAAGGGACCTATGAGCCTGTGTGGTTCGATGTTGACAGGCTCATTGAAATAGAACTTTGGCCAAAGGAACAGATTATGAATTATCTAATCGAAAAGTAAATAATCAGTGCCGCAATCGCAAGTAAAAATGTGATAGCATAAATCAGCGTTAGAACACGAATGTTCGTTTTGGAATTGCTGAAATAGCCAGCCTTCAACAACTTTTCATGCTCAGCTTTATCTTTGGTGTTTTCAAGTGTTTTAATGGTGCTATCAACTTCCCTCCCGACAAATAGCGTAATGACAAGGGCAGCGATCGCAATAATTATAACCGCAGCGGATAAAATGACATACACTTGGCATCCCTCCATCGATTCATACCAATAGTATACACGATTTCTATCGTTGGAGAGAAGGTTTGGTTCGCTTGACAATATACCTAAGGGGGTATAATATTGGACATGTTAACGGAACGGCGTCATATAATCCTTGCAGAGATATCCCGCTCTGTTATTGGGTTAGATGACAAAAAATCGGGTATGTTAAAAGAAAGAGGGCGAGCGTTATGATGTGGATCATCCTTATAGTAGTTGTTGTTATTGCGTGGTTTATGTACCGCAATCTCGGATCAGCAAAAGGTGTACAAGCGATCACTACAGCTGAACTGAAAAAAGACTTGAAGAATAAAAATAAACAATTTGTTGATGTACGAACACCTGGAGAATATAAATCAAATCATATTCGTGAATTTAAGAATATACCCTTAAACCAATTGTCTAATAAAGCAAGCAGTTTATCACATGAAAAAGAAGTGGTTGTGATCTGTCAAAGCGGAATGAGAAGCAGCCAGGCAAGCAAGCTGCTGAAGAAAATGGGTTTTGATAAAGTGACGAATGTAAAAGGCGGCATGAACGCTTGGAGATAATGCTTAAATAATGAGGAGTGTTTCAATTGGAAAGACACGGAATCCGGTTTAATCCTGAAAAAGCAAGCAAACTGTTAGATCCGAAACGGAAGGAACAGATGCCGACGGAGCACATTCTTTCACTTTTTGACTTAAAGCAGGGTGATATTGTCGCAGATTGCGGAGCTGGCAACGGTTTTTTCACCATTCCTATTGCGAAAGTAACAAAAGCACCAGTCTATGCTGTAGATATTGAAATGAAAATGCTGGATTATCTTAGAGAGCATGCTGAAGAGGAAGAGGTTGAAAACATTAAGTACGTTCCTGCAGACTTGGCAAAAACATCGCTGCCGGATCACTCTGTGGAAAAAATCTTTACAGCATTTGTGATGCATGAAGTGCCCGACTTAAAGGCTGTTCTTGATGAATTTAAACGGATTGTTAAACCAGATGGGACTATTCTTGCCATAGATTGGGAAACGGTGGAGTCTGGCGGAGGACCGCCTCTTCAAGAAAAATTATCATCAACTGATCTGCAGGAAACCTTTGAATCAAACGGCTTTCAGGTCGAAAAACACATGATTTCTGAAGCTGTTTATGCTTTTATTATTAAATTGTAAGGGTTATGTTTCATTATACCGTCACGCAGAAAAAGATTTGGAAGCATCAATAAAGGCCTTAGAAGAAGCTTAAAACCGAGAAGTTTGGTGTCCTTGGGATTTTGATATTAATGAAAAGCTTGAAGGAAAAGGCTTGAATCTTAGTGATAAATTCAGAGTACTGAAGTCTGCAATCCTGAAGAGGCTCATAAGTTCTCTCAATAAATCCTTTAGCAAGCTACTTCCTTCCATGTAAAATTGTTGTTTATGAAGAAGGGGAGTCTGTAAAAATCGGCATGCCTCGGCCCACTTCACTAATCAGTATGGTTGAGGATACCAGCTAAAAGAAATTGCACAATCTATTGAGAACCGTTTGATTCAGTGCATAAACAGCAGTCTTTAATAATTACTATATTTACCGGTCTTTTCTTCTTTGACTTTTATACGTCTCAGGGTATAATATGATCTCAATTGGAGAGGACGAGGGGGATTAAAATGGAATACGATGATAAAGTAATCAATCGCATGAAAAGAATAGAGGGACAAGTTCGCGGTGTCATTCGAATGATGCAGGAAGGCAAAGATTGCAAAGAGATCGTCTCGCAGATGGCTGCAGGAAGAAACGCACTTGACCGGACGATGGCGGTGATTGTCAGTACGAATTTAGAAGAATGCATTCGTGAACAGCTCAGTAACGGGGAACCAACGAATGAAATGATTGAAGAAGCGGTCAATTTACTTGTAAAGAGCCGTTGACACAAAAATAATGAGATGGTATATTAATACCCATCGGGGTATTAAATCCCATTATTTTTTTGGACTGATTGTATACCCATACAGGTATATGTTTATATAAAAGGAGGATATTATGGAATTAAAAGAAAAGACAACGATTGTGTTATTTAGCGGAGATATGGACAAAGCAATGGCCGCTTATATTATTGCGAACGGTGCAGCGGCATATGACAGAGAGGTCACGATTTTTCATACCTTTTGGGGACTTAATCTGCTAAGAAAAGATCAGCAGGTCGATGTTAAAAAAGGATGGCTTGAGAAGATGTTCGGTAAGATGATGCCTCGAGGTCCTAAAAAAATGGGATTATCTAAAATGAACTACGCAGGAATGGGTCCAAAAATGATTCAGCATGTGATGAAGAAGCACAATGCTGTGCCATTGCCTGAACTTGTAGAAATGGCAAAAGAACAAGGCATCAAGCTTGTGGCATGCACGATGACAATGGATCTGCTTGGTCTGCATCAGGAAGAATTAATTGATGACATTGATTATGCTGGTGTGGCTGCATACCTTGGAGATGCCAACGAAGCCAATCATAATTTATTTATTTAAATTTTTTTGAAGAAAATTATACCTATAGGGGTACTTTTGGAAATGAGAAAGGAGAATGACAATGATTAAAAATATTATGCCTGAAGAAGTGTATGAACAGCTTAAAAACAATCAGGAATTAAGCATTATTGATGTAAGGGAAGATGATGAGGTTGCTAAAGGAATGATCCCGGGTGCTAAGCATATCCCGCTCGGTCAGATCAGCGACCGGACGAATGAAATTGATAAAAATAAAGAACACATCATGGTGTGCCGCTCTGGAGGACGGAGCAGTAAAGCAAGTGAGATTCTGAGCAACGAAGGGTTCAATGTGAGAAACCTTGTTGGCGGAATGACAGCCTGGGATGCTAAATACGGACAATAAATTTAAATAATAAGAGGTGTTTTAAATGGAAATAGAAGTTAATAAAGTACTTGATGCAAAAGGTCTTGCGTGCCCGATGCCGATCATCCGCACGAAAAAAATGATTACTGAATTAACTGCCGGTCAGGTCTTGGAAATTCAAGCAACCGATAAAGGTTCAACAGCTGATCTACAAGCTTGGGCAAATAAAACGGGCCACAATTATATTGGGACTGTTGAAGAAAGCGGCGTATTAAAACATTATCTACGGAAATCAACACCTGAAGAAGAAAAAGAAGATACCAAGCATCCGCATGTTACCGACCTTAAAGATCTGCAGGAGAAACTGGATAATGGCGAAGAAATGACCATTCTGGATGTAAGAGAACCAGCAGAATTTGCTTTTGGTCACATTGCCGATGCTAAGCATATTCCGATGGGCTCTTTAGAGGCAAGACTGGATGAGCTAAATAAAGAAGACGAAATTTATGTCATTTGCCGTACCGGAAACCGAAGTGACTTTGCTGCTCAAACGTTATCACAAAACGGGTTTAATAAAGTTACAAATGTGGTGCCAGGAATGGCTGAGTGGGATGGACCATCCGTAAAAGACAACTAAAAAATCTATAGTATCTATTTAACAAAGGAGTGAAAAGCATTGGCAGTTAAGAACATGAAAGCAAGCGAGTTAGCGCAAGTCATTATTAATAGAGAAAATCTATTTATTTTAGATGTTAGAAATTCAGATGAATTTGCCGACTGGAAAATTGAGGGCAAGAATCTGGAGATGCACAATGAGCCTTATTTTAACCTGCTTGACGGTGTGGACGAACTAGCGGATAAACTTCCAAAGGATGAACCGGTATTAGTCGTGTGCGCGAAAGGTGGTTCTTCAGAATTTGTTGGAGAGGAACTTCTTGAAGCGGGTTTTGATAAAATATACAGCCTTCAAGGCGGGATGAAGGCATGGAGTGAATATCTAGAGCCTGTTAAAGTTGCGGATCTGAACAACGGTGCAGCGCTTTATCAATTTGTACGCCTTGGAAAAGGCTGTCTCTCTTATTTGATTGAATCCGACGGAGAAGCGGCAATCGTCGATACGAATCGTATGACAGATGTGTATCAGAATTTTGCAGAAGCAAACAATTTAACGATTAAATATACGATCGACACCCATTTGCACGCCGATCATATTTCCGGTGGACGCCTGCTTGCCAAAAAGCTGAACGCTGACTATTATCTGCCGCCAAAAGACGCTGAAGAGGTTACTTTTGACTATCATCCGCTTCAAGACGGATCAGAGCTTCATGTTGGAAAAACGCGCATTCAGGTACAGGCTGTTTATTCACCTGGCCATACGATCGGCAGCACATCACTTATCATTGATAATCAGTACCTTTTATCTGGTGATATATTGTTTGTCGACTCAATCGGACGCCCTGATCTTGCCGGAAAGGCACAGGACTGGGTGGAAGATCTGCGGGAAACACTTTATCAACGCTATAAAGAATTGTCGGAAGACCTTATTGTCCTGCCCGCTCACTTTTCAAAAATCAGTGAGTTGAATGACGATGGAACGGTTCAAGCGAGATTAGGCGATCTGTACAGTAAAAATGCTGGCCTACAGGTTACTGACAAAGAAGAATTCCGGAAAATGGTTAGCGAAAACCTGCCGCCGCAGCCAAATGCCTATCAGGAAATCCGTCAATTGAACATGGGCAAAATAGCAGCGGACGAAGAACAGCAGCGTGACATGGAAATGGGTCCTAACCGCTGTGCTGTAAGTTAAAAAGGCAGATTTATTCCGTGAAGGCAGCGGAAAAAGCCATCGTTGTGGATGTCGTGGTTGTTGATTTCCGCTCTAGGCTGCTCGCGGAAAGCGAGTGCCTGCAACGGAAATCAGAACTAAGTTTACGTCGCCTGCATAAATGGAACTTTTTCAGAGAATTAAGAGTGAAACTATCATCACAACGTTTACGAAAACAGTCTTTAAATAACAGGAGGAATTATAATGAGCTTAGAAGCAGCGAAAGTATTAGATGCAAAAGGGCTAGCTTGTCCTATGCCGATCGTAAGAACAAAAAAGGCTATGGATGAAGTGAATTCCGGGGAGATCTTAGAAATTCATGCAACGGATAAAGGTGCAAAAAGCGATCTAGCAGCATGGGCAAAGTCAGGCGGACACGACCTTCTTGACCAGTCTGAAGAAAACGGTGTTTTCAAGTTCTGGATCAAGAAGAAATAAGAGAAGATAATATTTCTATGTATCTTCGGCCGGGAGCTGCCGGAGAGGAGGTTCTCAAGTGTCGATAACATTTATTATTTTATTATTTATCCTTGGCTTTATTGGCTCTTTTCTCTCCGGTATGCTTGGGGTTGGGGGAGCAATTATTAATTATCCGATGCTGCTTTACATTCCAGCGTTATTCGGATTATCGGCTCTATCCGCCCATGATGTATCGGGAATCGTCGCGGTCCAGGTGTTTTTTGCCACGTTAAGCGGGGTATTCGCCTATCGAAAAAGTGGGTATCTTAATAAGAGCCTTATTTTGACGATGGGGATCAGCATTTTAATTGGCAGTTTGCTTGGCGGATTTGGCTCTGAATGGGTCTCGGAGTCGGTTGTAAATATCGTCTATGGTGTGCTGGCACTGCTCGCTGTCATTCTGATGTTTATCCCGAAAAAAGAAAAAGGATCAGCGGACCAGAAGCTTCATTACAGTCTATTTTTAGCTGCCAGTCTTTCTTTTCTGGTCGGAATTAGTGCCGGGATTGTTGGGGCAGGCGGCGCATTCTTACTTGTGCCGATCATGCTGACCGTACTGAAGATTCCGATGAGAGTGACGATTGCTACGTCGCTCGCAGTCACGTTTATCTCGTCAATCGGTTCCACGGCAGGAAAGCTGATGTCTCACCAAATTCTGTTTCTGCCGGCTCTGGTTCTTGTGATTGCTAGCATCATCGCCTCGCCAATTGGCGCAAAAGTGGGCCAAAAGGCAAATTCGAAAATCTTAAAGTGGATTCTGATTATATTAATTATGCTCACTGCAGTAAAAGTGTGGAGTGACATTTTATTTTAAGGAGGAATGAACGATGTTTTTTAGATCTTTTTTTGATGAAAAACTCGCGCAATATTCTTACATGGTAGGATGTCAAAAAACGGGTGAAGCGATTGTCATTGACCCTGCGAGAAATATTGAACCTTATTTTGCTGAGGCAAAAAAAGAGGGCCTAACCATTCATGCCGCGGCTGAAACGCATATTCATGCTGACTTTGTCTCTGGCGCCAGAGAGCTTGGTGTTCGTCATGGCGTGAAGCTCTATCTTTCTGATGAAGGCGGACAGGATTGGAAACACAAGTACTTAGATGAAGTTGAGCATGTGAAATTAACCGATGGCTCTGCCTTTTCGATCGGCAATGTTGGGTTTGAAGTGATGCATACTCCAGGACATACTCCTGAAAGCCTATCGTTTATTTTAACGGATCATGGCGGAGGGATGAACGAGCCAATGGGTATCTTCACAGGTGACTTTGTGTTTGTCGGTGATGTCGGCCGTCCTGATCTGCTTGAAAAAGCAGCAAACGTTTCAGGGAGTGCGGAGACTGGCGCACGCGATATGTTCCGCTCACTTAAACGGTTTAAAGAACTTCCGGACTTTTTACAACTATGGCCGGGGCATGGTGCAGGAAGCGCCTGCGGTAAATCGCTCGGTGCTGTGCCAATGTCAACAACAGGCTATGAAAAGCGCAGTAACTGGGCACTAAACGAAACGGATGAAGAAAGCTTTGTCAAAGCGCTGCTGTCTGAACAGCCAGAGCCGCCGAAATATTTCGGTGTGATGAAGGAAGTTAATAAAAAGGGCCCTGAGCTTCGGATTGAGGATTCGGTTTCTCGGATTGAGGACGCCAAGCAGGTGCAAGAAATGCTAGACAGTGAAGCCTATACTGTACTGGATACGAGACCAGCGAAGGCATTCGGCGAGAAGCACCTTAAGGGATCTATCAATATTCCGCATAACAAAGCCTTCCCGAATTGGGCAGGTTGGCTGATCGACTATGATAAGAAAATCGTTCTAATTTCTGACGAGGATCAGGTTGACCAAGTGAAGCAATCACTTCAGTCAATCGGTCTCGATAATCTTGAAGGCTTCTCTGAACCGGACCACTTGCTTAACAGTGATCTTGAAACAGAAAGCTATGACCAGATTTCACCTGAAGCATTAAAGAAACGACTTAATGATGATGACCTTTTTGTTCTTGATGTGAGAAATCAAGGCGAATGGGACAGCGGTCATATTGATCAGGCCCATCATATCATGCTTGGCACACTTCCTGATCGGACAAGCGAGCTCCCTGAAAACAAAGACATTGTCGTCCATTGTCAGTCAGGCGCTCGGTCATCGATTGCAGTCAGTGTTCTCCAAGCGTATGGGTTCAAAAATGTGCTGAACTTAACAGGCGGCTACGGAGCATGGAAATAAAGTGTTAATCAACGGACGGAGCGGGAAACCGCTCCGTTTTTGTTGATAAAAAAACAATATTTGGAAAGTGGCAGGCAAACTGTTGAAAGTGGCAGGCAAACGTAGGGAAGTGGCAGGCAAATGCTGCAAAGTGGCAGGCAAATTCGGGAAGCGGAACAAAAACATGTAGTGGGAACGGTCCCAGACCGCTCAAAGTACCTTAAAGTTCAATTCGGAAGCTGATTTTGCTGTGTTTTTCAATAAAATCAGCTATATTTCATGAAAAATCATGATTTTTCATACCTTATTGCACTTTTTTTCTACTCCGTGTGAAACCATCGCTTCTTGATACAGAGATCACATCAATATGGAAGCTAATTTGTTATTATTCATTAAAACCGCTCAGAGTAATTTCTGAGCGGTTTTTTTATAAGGTACGCATTTATTTGCTGCTCATTCTTTTCTCTCATTGAGCGTTGATTTGACTTTTTTAATATCCGAGACATTGTGTCTGGCCATCATGAGATAGCAAATTGCTGATGGAATCAGGAAAATCTGCAGCAAAGATAAGGTGATAATATAGCTGGTTGGTTCATGGGAATGCAGCACCACGACACTCAGTAAAATGCCGACACCAACATTGCCGAGCGTCCGGCCCAGACTGTTGGACAGGTTTGCGATACTAAAGGCAGTTCCTCTGTGTTCCGGAAGATTGGCGTCCGAGATAAGAGCAAGCCAGTTGGGCGTATTTGCCGACTGAGCGGCTGAGGCCAAAAAAGATAATATAAAAATTAGCAGAATCCATGGATTTAATATAATTTGCTTGAATAAGCTAATTAAAATGAGCATTGAATTACTGTGGGTCGGCAAAGTCAGATTTGTCAGAGGGACGGTAAACATCAGGATATAGAGCGGCATTGCGAGTAAGACAAAAATTGACGTTAAATAGGCCCGTCCTTTATAGGATTTCTTTTGAAATCTGTCGCCAAGATGCCCGAAGTAAACCGATGTGACCCCGCCAAGCTGAAAGATAGCATAGAGAAAGCCGGAAGCTGCCAGTGCGATACTCGTGCTGTATCCTTGCTGCTGAATCTTGTAGGAATACATGACAGGGAGCCAAATAAGACTTCCTGTTGATATATTAAGGAAAAAAGCCTGCATGTAAAGAAAAAGATTACTTTTCTTAAAAACTATAGCTTTTATTTGTTTAGCTTCTATAATGTAATTGTAGGATTGTCCTTTTAGTTCCGGTTCTGCCTCGCCTCTCGAAGGTTCCTGCACAAAGAGATAGAGGATAATTAGAAAGAAACCTATAATACCAACGATGATAAACGGCGTTCTCCAGGTATGGGAGGTGGCGATTAAAGAAGCCATCAATGCACCCATTATGCCGCCAAGTCCTTGGGTCATCCCCCAGAGACTCAGGATCATACCGCGCATTCTATAGGGGATGGAGTCTGTTAAGACGCTGAACCCAATAGACGCAATGCACCCTAAACCAATACCGGTTAAAATTTGAAATAAAAAGAGCTGAAAGTAGCTCGTGCTTATAGCTGTTAAAAAGACGGACAGGACCCATATGAAGGTCCCTATAATAATCAGCCGTTTACGCCTAAATTTTCCTGAAAGATATCCCCAATAAATTGAGGAGAGGGCTGTAACCAAAATATTTATAGCTGAAATGACGCCCATGCTTGCTACACTGACATGAAGATCTTTAGATATGGAAGGAAACAAAGGCGGAAATAACCCAATAATGATATTGTCGAATGCAGCCAGAGCTATGAAAACAAAAATGGTATATGTTATTTTTACATTAATTCTTTTCAAGAGGAAAAGCTCCTTTACTATGTACCATAGTGTGCGTTCAAAACGCCGCTTGAATAACAATAAAGAATTTTTCAATCAGCAATGAAAGAGGTGGGAATATATGAGCAAAAACATTTTAATTATCTCTTCTGATAATACCGGACATGGCCATAAAAGTATAACAGAATCACTATGTGAAAAAGCTGAAAATTATTATGATGTGAACATTCACGTAAGAGACGGTTTTTCTCTAGGCGGACAGCTGCTGTTAAACATCGGGAAATCTTACGGTCCACTAACCAGAATTGCAGAAGATTTGTGGAAAATGGTGTGGAACATATCCTCCGTTAAGCCTTCTCTCGTTAACCAATTTATTGAAGCCCAGATCAGAGCGAATTTTCTCGCCTTACTGGATGAGGTCAAACCAGATTTGATCTTATCTGTTCATCCTAACTTTAATGGATCAATTTTAAACATTCTGGAGAAGCAAAGGATAAAAATTCCATTCATTACCCTGATCGCAGACCTTGTTAGTATATACCCACTCTGGGCGGATAAGCGGGCAGACTATATTATCAGTCCAACGATTGAAGCGAGAGAAAAGTGTCTCGGCTATGGCATTCCTTCAGAGAATATTGAGGTAACGGGGTTCCCGGTCCGGTCAAGATTCTATAGAAAGTCCTCTACGGTAAAAACGTTCTCTACTGCAAAAGAAACACCGTTAAGATGTCTTATTATGAGCGGCGGAGAAGGCGTGGGCAATATGAATAAAATAGCTGAAAATTTGCTGGATAACTTCGATTGCACTGTCAAAATTGTGGCTGGGCGGAATGTGAAAATGAAGACAAAGCTGGAGCATTCACTTGAAAAATATGGTGATAAGGTTGAAATCTTTGGTTTCACAAAAAATATACAGGATTTGATGCTTTCATCAGATGTCGCCTTTACTCGGGGCAGCCCGAATGTCATGTTTGAAGCAATCGCAGCAAATTTACCGATCATCATCACCGGTGCATTGCCTGGTCAAGAGGAAGAGAATCCTGCTTTTGCAGAAAAATACAACCTTGGTGCCGTCTGTAAAGATGCAGATGAAATTAAGCATACCATGGACGACTTGCTTAAAAATGACGGAGAAAAAATAAATGATATTATTGCCAGTCAAAGAGAATTTATGAATGCGAATGCAGCGGAAGACATTCTAGAATTTCTTCTGAAAATTGAAGACGGTTATTATGAAACAGCTGCAGCAGAAGTTGTGAGATAAAAAACCCGGTATGGGATTGATTCGCAAATAGGAAAACCCTTAACGAAACGTTAAGGGCCTCAATCATGTAAATTAGAGTTGTTTCTTTTCAATTTCAAAGGCTAAGCTTTTCATAAATGCATCGAGTGGGAACAGTTTCAGTCTTTTCCTCACCATATTTTCTGAGCGTGACAGAGCCGCTTTCAGACTCTTGGTCCCCGACTACAAGAACATAAGGGATCTTTTTCATTTGCGCTTCACGGATTTTGTAGCCAAGCTTTTCGTTTCGTGCATCGATCTCAACCCGAACGCCTACCTGCTTTAGTTTGTCGACTGCAGCTGACGCATAGGGTTCATGGACGTCTGGTGAAACAGGAATAATCTTGACCTGTACCGGAGCCAGCCACACCGGAAAAACGCCGGCAAAGTGCTCTGTCAGAATCCCGATAAATCGGTCCATAGAGCCGCAGATCGCGCGGTGAATCACGACTGGCCGCTGTTTTTGATTATTTTCATCGATATAATTCAGGTCAAATTTTTCAGGCATCTGAAAATCAAGCTGTATTGTTGCGCATTGATGGCTTCTGTTCAGAGCATCCCGGATATGAAAATCTATTTTTGGCCCGTAAAAGGCGCCATCCCCCGCATTTACCCGATAATCGATCGCCAAATCTTCAAGGACATTTGAAAGGGCGCCTTCTGCTGCAGTCCACAGCTCATTACTGCCCATCGAATCATCGGGACGCGTCGACAGTTCCACTTCATACGCGAACCCCAGTGTTGAATACACCTCATCCACCTGCTTAATCACAGCTTTAATCTCATTTTCTATCTGTTCCGGTGTCACAAAAATATGTGCGTCATCCTGGCAAAACGTCCGGACTCTAAGCAGGCCATTCAGCGCGCCGCTGAATTCATGCCGGTGCACCTGACCGAATTCCGCCATCCGGATTGGCAGATCGCGATACGAATGCAGTTGGTTTTTATAAATCAGCATGTGGCCGGGACAGTTCATCGGCTTCAACGCAAATGTTGCCTGATCCACCTCCGAAAAATACATATTCTCCTTATAATGATCCCAGTGCCCCGACTTCTCCCATAATCGCTGATTCATCATGAACGGCGTGCGGACTTCCAGGTAATCATTTTTCTGCTGCAGCGCTCTTAAAAATTGCTCAAGTTCATTTCGGATGATCTGGCCATTTGGCAAATAAAACGGCATCCCGGGTGCCTCCTCTGAAAACATGAACAGGTCAAGCTCGTTGCCAAGTTTCCGGTGATTCCGTTTCGCCGCCTCTTCAAGAAAAACGAAATAATCTTCCAGTCCTCTTTTCTTATCAAAAGCCACACCATAAATACGCTGCAGCACCTGATTATCACTGTCCCCGCGCCAATAAGCACCCGACACGTTTGTCAGCTTGAAGGCTTTGATAAAGCCAGTCGAAGGCAGGTGAGGGCCGCGGCACAGATCCATAAACTCACCCTGCTGATAAAATGTGATCGTTTCACTTTCTGGAATATCCTTCAGAAGCTCGAGCTTGAGCGGATCCGTCAGCTGTTTTTCTGCTTCTTCACGAGTCATTTCAATCCGGTGAATGGGATGATTTTCGTTTATAATCTTCTGCATCTCTTTTTCAATGAGAGCCAGGTCATCGACACCAACGCTTTGAGAAAGATCGATATCATAATAAAAGCCGTTTTCAATAACAGGCCCGACACCCAAATGCACATTACCGTAAATTCGTTTGACTGCCTGTGCAAGAACATGAGCGGAAGTATGGCGGATGATCTTCACACCTTCTTCAGAGTTCGAAGTGAGGATTTCAATGCTCGCATCATGCTCCAGCGGCCGGCGTAAATCATAGAGAGTGCCATCGACTTTTCCCGCCACTGCCTGCTTTTTCAGTCCAGGACTGATGGATGCGGCGATCTCCTCAAGTGAAATGCCTTTTGCAAAAAGCTTTTCAGAACCATCCGGAAAGCTTACTTTAATCTGATTCATAGTTAATTCCTCCTGTTTTTTATATATAAAAAACACCCGTCCTTAAATAAGGACGAGTGTATTGACCCGTGGTTCCACCTTGATTTCCATCGGATGGTGCTCCGATGGCTCAGGCTGCGGTAACGTTGCAGTTGACGGCAGCGGATACTCGATTTTCCCCGCTGCAGCTCAAAGGTGGTCAGTTCTTCTCCTTGGCCAGGAAGCTCTCAGCAACGCTTCCTTCTCTGTCGGCCAGGTGTGAATGGCTGGTGTCCTTTTCATTGCCAGTTTTATATAAAATAAAAAACGCACCCATCCTTAAAATAAGGACGAGTGCGTGTATACCCGTGGTTCCACCTTGATTTCCATCGGATTGATCCAATGGCTCAATTTGCGATAACGTCGCATCGACGGCAGCAGATACTTGAATTTCCCCGCTGCAGCTTAAAGGTGGTCAGTCATTCCCCTGTGTCAGGAAGCTCTCAGCGCTGCTTCCCTTTCTGTAAACCGGTCAGAATAACTCATGTCCTTCTCATTGCTTTTAATATTGTTATAAAATATATAATATTCAAACGGATAATGCAAGGTTAAAAAGAAATTATTTTCAGGAAGGGCTAGGATGCTGGAAAGGAAAACGAATGAGAATGTCGAATCTTTGAAGAACGAGGAACTATTTTGAGGGAAAGGCATGTGAGAATATGAAAATCACACGAACAAAGGATTACAATACCATTGCAAAACTGAATAAGCATGTGCAGGAGGTTCATGTGAAGCTGCGTCCGGACCTGTTTATGCCCTATAACTTAGAAGCAGTGACAGAGAAATTTAAGAGTGTCATAGATAATGAAAAATTTATGTTTTTGCTGCTTGAAGACAATGATGAGGCGCTTGGCTTTGCGTGGATTGAGTTCAAAGAACATCCGGGTTCCGCATTCAAAAAAGCTTCCCGTTCAGTATATGTCCATCAAATTAGTGTTTCAGAAACGGAAAGGAGCAAAGGCTACGGATCAGCGCTAATGGATGCGATTTATAAGGAGTCGAATGAGTGGGGAGGCGACAGGGTTGAACTTGACTACTGGGCCGCAAATGAAGGGGCACAACGCTTTTATCAAAAGGAAGGATTTGCGCATACCAGGACTTTTGTTGCAAAAGAACTTAGGTAGGAGGTGATGCGATTGAGCATCCCGATTTATGTTGAACGGTATGAGGCCATGGTGCGTCGGCTGCCAGAGAGTCACACGAAATGGCCTCTGCTAAATAACCAGCTCGCCAATTACCGGTCCGGGATCACAGGCGAGTCGACGCTCGATTTTCCGATGAAATTTCTAGCGAAGGATCAGTATACCATTGTGAAAAATGTTCGAATCCCTGATGGGCACGGTTCCTTTTTTCAAATGGACCGATTGCTCATTACTCGGCGATTCATGCTCATCTTAGAGGTCAAAAATTATGCGAAAGAGCTTTTTCTTGATTACCCCGTTCGCCAGCTCATCCAAACGAGCCCATCTGGAAATAGAGGGTTCGACTGCCCCATTTTACAGGTAAACCGTCAAGCCCAGCATCTCAAAGCATGGCTGAAAAAACACCGATTTCCAGACATTCCTATCGAAACACTTGTCGTTTTCAGCCAGCCCTCTGCGATTATCAGAATTGCGCCCGGCCACAAAGAAGCCTTTCAGAAAGTGATAAAACCGCCCGCCCTGCTGTCAAAAATCCAGTCGATTGAATCCCGCTACCACCAAGAACCTCTTGCCCCAAAAGGACCTAAGAAAATCTCCAAACTTCTAATTAAAGAAAATACTCCGCTAGACGCCGATCTCATGAAGAATCAACGCATTGATCCTGCGCACATTATCCGTGGCGTGCATTGTCCCGGCTGCTTCCGCATACCTATGAGGAGAGATAAGGCGAGCTGGCACTGCAAGCATTGCGGCTACGCTGATAAAAATGCGCACCTCCCCACACTGGCTGACTATTACCTGTTATTTGGAAAATCCATTACAAATCGAGATTTCAGGGAAATGCTGCTGATTGAATCCAGATCCGTTGCATTAAAGCTGATCAAAAAGCTGGAGCTCAGTAGCACAGGAGATAATAAAGGCAGAATCTATGAGCTTTCTTATGCTAATTTAAAAGAAAGGATTGAGCAGGAAAGTCGGTAAAAGGGAAAATTTTACTTTGGCACATATGTGATAAATTCTGGCACATATAATGGTCAAATCGGCACATTAAAATGAAAAATGGCACATAAGTTGACCAAATCGGCACATAAAAGTTATTTCGATGTGCCGAACGCCTGAAAATCTTCGCCGAATCAACCACGCTCATGTCAAAATTGAATAATCTAAGCAAAAAGTTTCACCCACGTGAAACTTTTTGCCCTTCAATCAAAGAAAAATGAAGCCCCACAGTTCAGAAACGCTTCATTTTTGTCATTCTGAAATAAGGAGCGAAGTGCCAGGCACTTCGTTTCCTTCTGAATTTGATCGGAAGCAAAAAAGAGAGCTTTTTTGCCTCAAAATCATTTCAATTCCTCCCAAAGCTGTTCAATCTGAGAAGCGTCCAGCTCACCAACGGAAAAATGAAGCCCCATCAGTCCAAATCAGCCTTCATTTTTGTCATTCTTGAAATAAGGAGCGAAGTGCCAGGCACTTCGTTTCCTTCTAAATTTAATCGGAAGCAAAAAAGAGAGCTTTTTTGCCTCATTCAAACAAGGATTTAAGCTGACTGAAATGGAACTATAGAAATAGACGGATTATCAACGAAGCGATTAAAAATATGTAGACCGATTATAAAAGCACAGAAAGTAAATTCCCCCATGCCTAAACAACCAAGGAGACGCCACATGAAAATAAAAATTAAAGCAGCTCCGCTGAATAAAAAGCCTGTGCTGCGGCACTTAATGGAGCTTTATAAATATGATTTCACTGAATTCGATCCTGAGGATGTCAATGAACATGGCTTGTATGGCTACAAATACCTTGATCATTATTGGACGGAAGAGGGAAGACGCCCCTTTTTAATTACTGTGGATGACAAGTATGCGGGATTCGCTTTGATCAGGGAGCATCAGGATCCGGATTATTTCGCCATAGCTGAGTTCTTCATTATGAAAAAATATCGGAAAAGAGGAATTGGAAAGCTTGTGGCATTCCATCTGTTCGATCTATTAGAAGGGGATTGGGAGGTTGCAGAAATGGAAGAAAATCTCCCTGCACAAGTTTTTTGGCGAAAAGTCATTCAGGAATACACAAGCGGCACATTCAAAGAAATAAGAAAAGACAATTGGGATGGGCCCGTACAATTTTTTTCAACGAAAGGCGGAAGAAAATGTTCATCGTAAATGTGGAAGGTGCCATTATCAAGGATGATAAGTGGCTAATCATTAAGCGAAGTGAAAAGGAAGAACATGCGGGCGGCGAGCTTTCTCTTGTTGGCGGAAAAACTGATCGGGAAGGCGACACGGCAAACATACTGGAGCGCACCCTTAAGCGCGAAATTATGGAAGAAGTCGGCATTGAAGTCAAAGACGCCATGCACTATGTGTGCAGTTCCTCATTTGTGACGGATTCCGGCAAGCATGTGGTCGACGTGGTGTTTCTTTGTGAATATGCAGGCGGGGAAGCGGCGGCTCAAAGTGCTGACGAAGTGGCAGCCGTATTCTGGATGACGACCGAAGATATCCTAAGCCACCCAACGGCAGCCGGCTTTTTTAAAAAATATATTGGGCTTGCTGAAACTAAGGCTAAGGCGCTTTATCTGAAAAATTCCGCTTTGGGTGATTGACAGAACTGGAAACTGCCTCTACAATGATATTGAGAATGATTATCAGTATCACTAAAGAGGAGGGTACATATGCGTCGTTTTTTTAATCCGAAGTTTATTCTTACTGTTTTGGCAGTAATGCTTATAATTAGTGTCTTGGTTTGGCAAGGTATTACGTCCCACGGCAATCCGCAGGCTGTTGCGCCTAAAATGAGTCATACAGCCGGCATCGTCAACACTGGCATCCTTGTTTTCAGGGAGGGGCTCGAAGCGATTCTGGTGCTGTCTGCGATTACGGCGGGCTTGATGAGAAAGAAGCAGGTGTTTTGGAAGCCGATTGCTTCCGGGGCCGGTGTCGGTTTCATCAGCTCACTGATCACATGGTTTATCGTCGTGGCAATCATTTCTGTCATTCCAGCGTCTGAATTAAACATTCAGGCAGCGACAGGGCTGTTAGCCATCGTTGTCCTGCTGATTGTTATGAATTGGTTTTTTCACAAAATTTACTGGACCGGCTGGATCGGCATGCACAATAAGAAAAAGAAGCAGCTGATTGAAAATGCTGACCACAATATCCCGGCAACTTATATTGGTCTCGCACTGCTTGGATTTTCAGCCGTTTACCGTGAAGGATTCGAGATCGTTCTATTTTTGCAGGATTTGAGATTAAAAGCAGGCTCTGAAATTATCCTGATCGGAACATCGATCGGCTTATTCCTAACACTGATTGTTGCAGTTCTCACCTTTATACTTCAACGCAAGCTCCCTTATAAGAAAATGCTTGTCCTGACAGGTGTAATGCTTGGCGCCGTCTTAATCGTCATGGTCGGTGAAAGTGTCCAGGAGCTTCAGCTAGCAAGCTGGCTTCCAACAACAGCACTTAATTTGCCTATTCCAGGCTGGATGGGCATGTGGTTCGCGGTCTTCCCGAATGTAGAGGGACTCGTTGCGCAACTGTTGGCCGCTGTCTTTGTTCTAGGCTCTTACTTTACTGCCGAGCATGTCAGAGTCGGAAAAAGAAGAAAACAATTACAAGCCTCACAATCTCATAATTGAAAAAAATGATTAAACACCCACAGGTTGGATTCCCGTGGGTGCTTTTTCTATAGGTTTTGCTTTTTATATGATTACATGCTTGCTGCAAAAAAGGAACGGCAACCGCCGTTCCTTTATCATTAATCTGCTATAATCATCGCACTTGGCCGTTTCCGGTCATGCAGTACTTGATTGTGGTGAGTGCCGGCAGTCCCATTGGTCCTCGGGCATGAAGCTTTTGGGTCGAAATACCGATTTCGGCGCCAAAGCCGAGAGCGGAACCGTCAGTAAATCGGGTGGATGCATTGTGATAAACCGCCGCTGCATCGACTTGATTTCTAAACAATGCGGCTGTTTTATGGTTCTCAGTCACAATGGCTTCTGAGTGCTTGGTGCCGTATTTTTCGATGTGGTCAATCGCACCTTGAACGTCATCCACCGTTTTGATGGCAATGGCAAGACCAAGATATTCATCGGTCCAATCCTTTTCATTAGCCGGAATAGCATCAGAAAAAGTCTCAACAATTTTCTCATCGCCATGGACCTCAATATTATGATCTTTTAATGCCTGTTCGAGCTCGTCTTTATGCTTTTCAAGCCAGTTATTGTGAACGATCAGCGTTTCGGCTGCATTACAGACAGCAGGCCGATCCGTTTTTGCGTTAATCAGAATATCAATCGCCTTTTGTGGCGCTGCTTCTTCATCTATATAGATATGACAGTTGCCGACGCCGGTCTCAAGGACAGGAACCGTGGCGTTGTTAACGACGGTATTGATCAGTGCGCCGCCGCCGCGAGGGATCAGCACATCAATGTGTTCTTTCATCGTAAAGAGCTGATTGGTTGCTTCACGGTCTGTGGTGGCAATTAATTGAACCGCTTCTACCGGGATGCTCGTTTTTGGAAGGGCATCATGAATGACTTTTACGATGCCTTTATTTGAATTCAAGGCGTTTGAACCGCCCTTTAAGACAATAGCATTGCCGGATTTCAGAGCAAGTCCGGAAGCATCAACCGTCACGTTTGGACGCGCTTCATAGATCATGCCAATAACGCCAAGCGGAACACGAACCTGCTCCACTTGCAAGCCATTTTCGAGTGTCCAGTCTGATAAGACCTCTCCGATTGGGTCTTCAAGCTCTGCCACTTCCCGTAAACCGTCAGCAAAGGCTTTAACACGGTCTTCCGTTAACCGAAGCCTGTCCATAAATGCCTCAGTAAAGCCTTTTTCTTTGCCGTTCTGCAAGTCTTTTTCATTTTCTTTTAAAATCGAAGCTGTTTCTTGTTCCAAAGCGTCTGCAATAATGTGCAGCGCCTCATTTTTTTCCTGAGTTGAGAGCAGAGATAGCGTTTTCGATGCAATCTGCGCCTGCTTTGCTTGTTCTTTAACATTCACAAGTAATTCTTGAGTAATGGTGAACCGCCTCCTGAAAAATTTTTATTGTCTAAGTGGTAATGGCAGGTGATTATGACAAACAAGATCGTTGATGTGAATCGCTTCCTGCACTTTTATTCCAATATTGTCGGCAATCTCTTCTGAAGAAAGCCCTTTGATTTGTTTTAAATCTTTAGAGGAGTAATTCGTGACACCGAGTCCGATTTCGTCCCCTTGAATATCCGTGATTTTTACGACGGCACCTGGCTTAAAGTGACCTTTAACATAATGGACGCCGCGTGGATGAAGACTGCGTTCTTCCTCAGCGATATCCGCACTGGCCTCACCCGTAACAATGACTTCGCCTTCAGGCCCGGAGTTAAATGCGATCCATTGTTTTTTGTTATCCAGCTCAGCAGCGCCTTCAGGTGTGAAGTAGGTACCTTTCGCTGTCTGATGAACTGCGTCAATAATGATTTCAGGTGTTGTAGCCGATCCCAAAAAGGAAGGAATGCCGGCTGTCATCGCGATTTTAACCGCGTCTATTTTTGAACGCATACCGCCTGTCCCCACTGAACTTCCAGGTTCGCCTGCTGATGCTTCAATTTCAGGTGTAATTTCATGGACATGCTCCAACAGTTCAGCATCCGGGTTTGATCGGGGATCTGCACTGTACAAGCCGTCGATATCTGAAAGAATGATTAGCTGATCTGCGCCAACCGAGGCCGCAACCTTAGCAGAAAGGGTGTCGTTGTCTCCGAATTTCAAGCGTTCAACGGTAACCGTATCGTTTTCGTTAACGATCGGCACGATGCCTCTCTCCAACAGAACATTCATCGTGTTCCGGGCATTGTTGTATCTTTTTCGATCTGAAAAGTCACTTCTCGTAATCAAAATTTGTGAAGCGGTATAGCCATGGGAGAAGAACATTTCAGAGTAAGACTCCATTAAAAGTCCTTGACCAATAGAAGCTGCAGCCTGTTTCTCGGCAAGGTCTGTCGGCCGTTCGAGGAATCCGAGTCTGCGATACCCCGCTGCAACGGCTCCTGAAGAAACGAGCAAGACTTCATGACCTTCATCTTTTAGCATGACAACATCGTTCACCAATCTTTCCAGCTTGCGGCGGCTAATATCGCCCAGCCGGCTCGTTAATGAACTGCTTCCTATTTTTATGACAATTCGCTTTGTTTCACTCATCATTTCACTCCTAGTTGCTTACTTTCTTTGATTACACAGGATTATTAGTATCGAGTATAACAAATAAAAAATGACTTTCAAGGCATTTGCGCAATAGGAAGGATACGGGAAGAATCAGCTTTTAGAGCGTCTTTTATGGCTATATTGAAGCCTGATAAAGGGAGAGGAGGATGAATGGGGACAGATGCTTAAATATGACAAGTGGAATTTGATCCATTTTTGAAATTAAATGAATAATTATCCTTATTTATCTATTTATCATGTTATTCCTACCCTTTGAATAGTTATAAAATGAAAGGGAGAGATGTGTGTGTCCATAAAGCATTTATTGCTGCTCGAGTCATTGAAATATGGTGTGGAAAAAGAAGGTCAGAATGTCGCGCATTGAATTTTAATGCGAACTCTGTTGATTTCCGCTTCAGGTGGACGCTTTCCGCGGGCTTGGCATCAGCCTCCTCGCCGCTGCGCGTCTGCGGGGTCTTCAGCTCAAGCTATTCCCGCAGGAGTCGCCACCTTACGCTTCAATCAACTTGACAAATAGCTAACGATTCCTACCAATTAGCAATTAATGCTCGATCAAATAAAACAGAAACAAAAAAAGTGGGAAAGAAGCCGTAATTGACTTCTTTCTTTTTCTATACTTTAAGCTAAATAAAGTATAAGAGCACCTAAGGCTTTCGCCATTAATGGCTTGGCGAAAAGCCAAGTTTTCTTTATTTTATAGAATAAGGACTAAAGAAACTTTCCAAGGTCTGGTACTTATCGTTATACTGGTCATAATTCAAATAAAGCAGATTTTCAAAAAAACATGACTTCTTATCCGTGTTTGAAAGGGGTTCTTTACATTGACAATTTCAGCAAAAGATGTCGACTTTTTTTCAACGTCGTTCAAGAAGAATTCGTATGATATTTACAGACAGCTGCGGGCAAGCCAGCCTGTTCTAGCGTTTGAACTGCCAAGCGGCTTAAATGCGTGGCTCGTGACACGTCACCAGGAAGCGCAGGAAATTTTCAAGAATCCAAAGGTTATTAAGGACTATAAGAACATTGATCCGGATGCAGGTTATTTTCTTGAAAACGGCGCGTTTTTGGCGGAAAACATGCTCTCAAGCGATCCTCCTGACCATACGCGGACCCGCCGTCTAGTTGCTAAAGCTTTTACTCCTAAGATGATTGCGCAAATGGAAGAGGAAATTCAGAAGATCACAGATGACCTGCTTTCAAAAGTGGAAGGCAAGGCCGAGATGGACGTGGTCAGCGATTTTGCTCTGCCATTGCCGATTGAAGTGATCAGCAATATGCTCGGGATTCCTGCCGATGACAGGCATAAATTTCATGAATGGTCGCAGATGATCGTCCAGGCGGCGAACGATCAAACGAAAATGAAAGAAAATCAGGAAAGCATTAATGCTTTTGTCGGCTATATCCGTGAGTTGATTGACGTGAAGCGCAAAAATCCGGATGACCGGCTGATCAGCCTGTTGATCGCAGCCCACGAGGAAGGGGATCATTTGACGGAACAGGAACTGATTTCGAACGTGTTTCTTCTGATTGTTGCGGGGCATGAGACCACGGTTAATCTGATTACGAACGGGCTGTATGCGCTGTTAAAAAATCCGGACCAGCTGAAAAAGCTGAGAGAGAATCCAGATCTGCTGGACAATATGATTGAGGAAAGCCTGCGCTATCATAGTCCGGTGGAAATTGCGCCGGTTCGTTATGCGGCTGAGGATATGGACTGGGATGGGCAAAAAATCAGCAGAGGGGATGCGATCTTCATCTCGCTTGCCTCGGTAAACCGCGATGAGGCGGTGTACGAGGAGGGGGACGCTTTTGACATCTCGCGACCGAACATCAAGCACTTCGCATTTGGAAAAGGCATCCACTTTTGTCTTGGTGCACCGCTTGCTCGGATGGAAGCAAAAGTCGCTTTCCGGACACTGCTCGATTCATATGATGAATTGACGCTAGCCGATGCAGATGATGACATCCACTGGCGGCCAGGCATGATGATGCGCAGTTTGGAGAAACTTCGCATCGCATTTAAGTGAAATAAGGAGAGGAGCGGGCGAACCGCTCCTTTTTTACGTTAAGACTGTTTACCCTCGCGCAATTTAATCAGATCACAAAAGTGACTCCGGTACTACACCGAAGTCACCAGGGGGGACTGAAAAAGTCCACGATGTGAAAATGAGGAATCCGCTTGCTCGGCGAAGCTTCTGGAAAATTTAAGGCGCCACGTGATCAGAAGTGGGAGCGAGACTCCAACGGGACCAGCACGTGCCCGTGGAAAGCGAGCAGCCTAGAGAGAAAATCAACAACCCCGATACAGCAGTGGACTTTTTCAATTGCCTCAGTCACCAGGATTAATAGCTATTACATTAGGGTATTTGTTTATTGTACATTTTTATGAGGAAAAGGAATCTGGCCGGCTTGCGGTTCAGCTTTTCTTTTCTTAATAAAAATAACCTGTACGGCAGTTACAAACAGAATAAGACTTACAAAGCCTAAGCCGAATGTAACAGTTCCTGTCTTGTCATTTAGCATGCCGATGACATAGGGACCGAAAAACCCGCCAAGGTTACCGATTGAATTAATGATACCAATCCCCAGTGCAGCAGCTTCTGCTGTGAAAAACGATGTCGTTAATGCCCAGTAAGGGCCTGAGAAGCTGTATAGTCCAGCAGTTGCTAATGAAATCATAATAATGGATGTAAAGGCATTTGGTGATACGAGCATGCCCAGTAATCCGAGCGATCCAATGATTGGGGCTATGGCTGCATGATATTTTCTTTCTCCCGTACGATCAGAATGGCGAGCCATGATGACCATCGCAATGGCACCAATGAGATAGGGAATCATAGTAATCATGCTTACTTGGGTGTTTGAAAAGAGCTTGGACAAGGACTTGATAATCTGCGGCATCCAAAAGTTGAGGCCATATAGACCAACTACATAAGTAAAGTTGATTAATGCAAACCGCCAAACCTTGGAATCCTTTAACACGTTTTTAATGGAATATTTTTTTGAAGTTAATTTTGCTTCTTGCTCTTTTTTTAATTCTCCGGCAAGCCAATCTTTTTCTTCAGTCGATAACCATTTTGCATTTTCAGGCCGATCTGTTAAATAGAAGAAGGTCACTAACCCGAGAAGAATGGCTGGGATACCAGTGATTACAAAAATCCAGCGCCAGCCTGGCATGCCGAGGCCATGGATATTATCGACGATCCAGTTGGACAGCGGGGCACCCACGACATTAGCGATAGGCGGTGCAATCATAAAGAGTGCTACGGCCTTCGCTCGCTCTTTTGCTCTAAACCAATACGTGATATATAGAATCATGCCGGGGAAGAAGCCTGCTTCCGCTACCCCTAGAAGAAACCGGAATATATAGAGATGGGTTGCAGTGCTGGCAAAAGCGGTAACAATCGTAACAGCACCCCATGTAATTAGAATCCTGCCAATCCATTTCCTTGGTCCTATTTTGTACATGAAGACGTTACTCGGTGCTTCGCAAAGGAAATATCCGAGAAAAAAGATTCCTGAAATTAAGCCAAAGGCTGTACTGGTAAGGTTTAGAGCTTTATCCATTCCGCCTATTGCGGCATATGAAACACTAACGCGATCCAAAAAAGAGACCAGATATGCTATGAACATATAAGGAATAATTCGAAGCGTCACTTTCCTAATTGTTCGTTTTTCCAGTGATAATGAAGCATTCATGTTAATTCCCTCCCAAGTTATCCTTAAATGGCGTCCTTAATCTGCAATGACAGGTGTCCGATTAATTTCAGGGTCAATAAAAATATCATTTTCATCTGTGCTGGTAGAAGAAAATTCCGAGATGACTGCGCCATCATCGCCTGCCTGGAACCAGTGAGGTGTATTAGGTGGGATGGTGTATTGTTCGCCGGGGTTAAGGATAATTTCATTCCAAACGGTGAAGTATTCCTCACGCCCCTTTGGCAATACAGAGTGAGGGTTTTCTGTTTTTTGGCCCGGTACATATAGAAAAACGGAACCTTTTCGGCATCGAAACGTTTCTTCCTTTCCTGGCGACTCGCCAATGGGAGGGTGCACGTGTTCCGGACAGGTTTGTCTTGGCAGCAAAACTAGCTCCTTCGCGCAGTAGCGGTCTGTGTTGACATAAACAACTAACTGAAGACCGAACTCTCGAATACGGTTAAGACCAAAGTCAGCGATTTCAAAGGCTTGTATTTCTTCAGTCGATAGAATAATTCCAGCGTTATCTAACAGTTTTAGTGACTCTGTTCGTATCTCTTCATATGTTTTCTGATTAATCATAATGTAACCCCTTTCATATCGTTTGGTTAATTGTATCTAGTAAAAGAAAGGTAAGCGATATCTAAAATGCATATCTTGTTAACGGTAATTAAGAATTAATCGACAAAGGAATTTATTTGAAAGCAACACATGAGTTTTGAAAATGTATAAGTGTATTTTCGATATGGATGTCAAAGATGCAATCCCTTATACTGGAATTATTAACTAGAAAAAGAGCACAACATACATTCATTCATTTCTAGGAGGGTATATATATGGTGCAAAAAATGACCGTTCCATCAATGGAGTTAGTTGATAGAGACGGAACAGACACACAAATGTGTGCAGTAATGGACGATATCGGAGAAATTTCTATAAGAAGGGCGTTAATACCAGAACCAAAAGAAGGAGAAGTTCGAATAAAAGTAAAGTGGGTAGGGATTTGCGGAAGTGACTTAGAAGTCTATCGCGGGGTACGGGAGCCGGAATTTCTAAGTTACCCGACACGATTAGGTCATGAGGTAGCGGGCGTTATCGATAAAGTTGGTGAAAATGTGATTGGTTTAAAAGAAGGCGATCATGTCGCATTGCGATACGTGTGGGGTGCCTTTGCAGAATATGTGTGCTGCAGTCCTTTTGCAGTGAAGACCCTGCCAAAAGAATTTCCGTTAATTGAAGGATCTCTAATTGAAGTGCTGCCGCCATTGCTTCATACGGCTGAACGTTCAGAGATTTCTCCAAATAAAAATGTTCTGATCATGGGGCAAGGTGTAAGTGGTCTTGCGATGACCCAGGTTATCAATTTATTCAGTCCAAGAAACTTGGTCGTTACAGATTTGTTTGATGAGAAGCTGGCTCTTGCGAAGAAATACGGGGCTACACATACGTACAAACTACCAAGTTCAGAAACAAAGACGATGGACATTGTAGGTGAAGATTTTCCTGATGGATTTGACGTTGTTATTCCATGCTTACTTGAAGGGTCTGGAATGGTTGATGCCATTGATGCAGCGGCACAGAATGGGCGGATTGTTATGTACGGCTGTATTGGAACAAGCCATGAACCCATCGATTTTTTCAAAATCCACAAAAAAAGATTAGACATTTTATCCACAGAGCCTAAACGGGATATTGACAATAGACGCTTTTTTGAAGAAGGAAAGCGAATCGTTCTAGACGGGCTGATTAATACAAAAGAAACAATCACGCATATCTTTCCATTAGAAGATATTGCTGAGGCCTTCAAATTGCGCAACACACGCAAAGGCGATATTATTCACGTCATGATCGACTGTGAAGTGAAATCAAAAGTCGAACAATAAGGCGGTGTGATCCGTGATCCGTGAAACCGATTGTTTTTATTGCACGAAGGACTCACAATTGCAGAGCCGAATGATCGAGATTAAAAGCCTGCAAGCTTCAACGGTTTACCTTAATAGGGATCAAGCTCATAAAGGCAGATGTATTGTCGCTTTTCACGAACATGTGACTGAGCTTTTTCATCTCAGTAAACAGGATCTTCATTCTTTTATGGAGGATATTTCTACGGTGGGGAAAGCAATAGATGCTGCTTTTCAGCCGGATAAAATTAATTATGCGATATATGGAGATCTCGTTTCACACCTCCATTTTCACTTGGTTCCAAAGTATAAAGAGGGTAAGAACTGGGGCGAGGCATTTGATAATTCACCATCAACATCTCCAAGTCCCTTGAGTGAAAAGGAATATCAGGAGATTATAAAAACCATCGAAATGAATCTTTGATTGACCAATCAGTTTTATATGCAATAAAAAGAACCCTGTAATTTCATAATTTACGGGGTTCTAAATCTGTAATGGACGGCTGAGAGACAGTCGAAAATTCTTCTTCTAAGACAATGTCTTTTCCAACGACGGTACGCATCTGTTCACGAATTTGAGTAGGTGGGACGCCCAATCTTTCGCAGCATAATCTTGAGAAATAGGGTGTGGTTAACCCGATTCGGTCTGCTATTTCGGAGACAGATAAAGTTGTGAATTCTAAGTACTCTTTTGCCTTTTCCAGACGCAGGAATTGCAAGTATTGGATCGGTGTTGTACCTGTTTTTTTCTTAAACAGTTCAATGAGATAGTGAGGATGGAAGCCGAAATGTTTGGCGACTTCTTCTAGATTGACTTTTAAATGAAGATGCTGTTTTAAATACTGAACGATTGGAAAATCCTCATCAGTTTCTGCTATGGGATCAACCAAAGCTTCCTGCGTTTTTTCCTGTGACTGCTTGTCCTGAAGAATGGTGAGCAGGATATTCTTCAGCCCGACGTCAATGCGATAGGGAAGCAGAGGGTTTGAACTGCTTAAATTCGTACTGGATAGCTGGAACAATTGTTTAAGCTGTGCGATATGACTCAATTTACAAGGTCCGGTCAGATCAGAGGAATCGATTAACTGGGCAAGCTCATCATTTAATTCAAATTTAAAGTCGATCGTAATGGAATCGCATGAGAAACGAAAAGCGTGCTGGGTGTTTTTTTTGAATAAATAACATTGATCAGAAAGTATAGGGAACGTCTCACCGTTAATTTCAACGGTTCCTGCGCCATTTATGATTAGCTGGAGCTGATAAAAATTATGGGTATGTGCATTAACACCACTGTTTTTTGAGTAATCGACACGTGCAATCCATAACGTCTGCAACTGGTTATCTCTTATGTTGAACATTATATAACCATCCTTTCGCAATGGTATTTTTATCATCTTAACATAACTAAATGTAACTATAATCGCACTGGGAGGTTAAAAAGTGAATTATTTTATCGGGATTGACGTTGGAACGTCTGGTGCAAAAGTCGTATTATTAACCAGTCATGGAGATATTGTAGAAGAATTTTCAGGAGCCTATCCGATCCAGTACCCACAGACAGGCTGGGCTGAGCAAAACCCGGAAGACTGGTGGAATGCTGTTAAACAGGGGATCAAAGCGGTCCTTACCGGAAGAAAAAGTGAGGACGTTAAAGGAATAGGTATGACTGGGCAAATGCATAGTCTCGTGATCATTGATAAACATGAAAACGTTCCGATGCCTGCCATCTTGTGGAATGACCAACGTTCTATTGAAGAAACCCATTATTTAAATCATGACATTGGAATTGATTTTCTAAAAAAACATACGGGAAACATAGCCTTTCCTGGATTTACGGCTCCCAAGCTATTATGGTTGAAGAAACATAAGCCTGAGATTTTTAATAATATTAAATACATCATGCTGCCCAAAGATTACATTGGCTATAAGCTGACAGGGAAGGTATTTACGGATGTTTCCGATGCGTCAGGGACTTTATATTTTGATGTAGAAAACCGAAAATGGTCAAAGGAAATGCTAAACATTATAGGTATTTCTGAAAATATGCTGCCGAAAGTTTATGAGTCTTACGAATCCGCAGGGATGTTATCGCTGCACGTTCAAAATGAATTTGGACTATCGCCAGAAGTTAAGGTGGCAGCCGGCGCCGGGGACAATGCTGCCGGAGCGATTGGAAGCGGTGTGACTGAAGAAGGCAGTGCATTAGTATCACTTGGAACATCTGGCGTGGTGTTTGCCCCACAGGACCAATTTGAGAGTGCCGAAAATACCGGCCTTCATATGTTTTGTGATGCGAGTGGAAAATACCATGCGATGGGTGTTGTTTTATCCGCAGCATCATGTCTGAAATGGTGGACGGAGGAAGTGCAAAAGGGGAGCTATGAAGAACTGTTAGAAGAAGCGTCTGAGGTGCCTCGAGGTTCCAGAGGGTTATATTTCTTGCCCTATTTAACAGGAGAGAGAACACCGATCAATGACCCTTATGCAAGAGGATCGTTTATTGGACTGAGCCCTCTTCATAAAAGAGCCGAAATGACCCGTGCAGTCCTTGAAGGTGTTGCGTTTGCCTTGTATGAATCTGTGCATCTCTTAAATAAAAAAGAGAAAGTGATTCATTCTGTGAAGTTAATTGGCGGAGGATCAAAAAATAAATTATGGGCTAATGTCATAGCAGAGGTTTTTGGGGTAGACGTCGAAGTCCTTTCACATTTAGGTGAGCCTGCGCTTGGTGCCGGCATGCTTGCCATGGTTGCGGCTGATGAATATGAAACGATACAGGCTTGTTTAATGCAAGTTCTGAAGATGGACAAAGTGATAAAACCAAATGATGAGAACCACTTATTTTATTTGGAAAGATTTTCGATGTACAAAAAAATGTACAATTCTTTAAAAAGTTGTTTTGAGGATATTTATTTTCTTGAGCAGAATTGAGTCTGTAAGCAAAATCATTCATTGAGTCCCTTCCTCTCCGTCTAAAGTCGTAGAAAAAACCATTCAATTTCATGATTCCTAATCTTCAAAAAATGATTTAAAATACATAATAGATAAATATTAGGTATCGGAGAGAAGGGATGGCATGAGATTCAGAGATTTTCACAAGAATATTAAGATAAGGATCATCGAATCGTTTTTAAGCAGTATGATCGGCAGCATGGTTTTTCCATTTATGGCGATTTATCTGGCGGCACATTTTGGAGCGAAAGTGGCCGGACTGCTGCTGTTAATCAATGTGTTCATTGGCATTGGAATGACGTTTATCGGTGGTTATTTTGCTGATCAGTTCGGCCGGAAAAAGATAATGGCATCAGCAGAAACGCTTCGTTTTTTCGCTTTTCTCGTCATGGCGCTGTCCAACTCGCCATGGTTTGAGCTCCCAGCGCTTACATTTATGATGATGACGGTCAACAGTATCTGCTGGGGGCTCGCAGGACCAGCTGATCAGGCGATGCTGATTGATGTCAGTACCCCGGAACAACGGAAATACATGTATTCAATCGGTTACTGGTCGAGTAACCTTTCCATCGCAATTGGCGGTATACTTGGCGCGTTCTTGTTCAAGCATTATTTATTTGAACTGTTTTCAGGGATGAGTGTGATGGCTTTTGTGACGGCCTTTATTGCGATCTTTTTTATTGAAGAGAGCCATCGGCCAAACTATGCGAAGGCCAAGGCATCACGCCACGTCATTCAGCTATTTTCCAATTATAAAAGTGTGCTGCAGGACCGGCTGTTCGTGATGTATGTTATCGCAGGCATTCTGATCCTGTCGATGGAATTTCAGCTGACAAATTATATCGGAATCCGTCTCAGCAAGGACATCCCCGTGCAAAGGTTTCTTTTTTGGAAAATTGATGGGGTTAATATGATGGGTTTTCTGCGGACAGAAAACACCATTCTCGTTACGTTCTTGATGCTGTTTATTACGAAAATGATGAGCCGCTTCAAGGACAAGCGGGTACTGGTCGGGAGCTGTCTCATTTACACGATCGGTTATGGCGTTCTTGCTTATACAAACAATATCTGGATGCTGCTTGCCATGATGGCGATGCTCACAATCGGCGAAGTGTGCCGGGTTCCGGTTGAGCAGTCTTACATGGCCTCACTGCCGCCGGACCACGCTCGAAGTTCCTATATGGCGTTTGGCGGACTGAAGTTTAATCTGTCAATGCTGATCGCGTCACTTACCGTCACAATTGGCGCCTTTGTCCCATCCGGAATTATGGCGGTTTTTATTACGCTGGTTGGGCTCGCGGGCACATTGATTTACCTTGTGATTTCACCAGCTCTGGATGGCCGCAAAAAATCCACCACTATGAATGAAGCGGTTTAACCAACTGAAAAAGCGTTCTTTTAAGACAGAGTGCCGGCATGATCTCAAAAGAGAGTCGTGTCGGCACTCTTTTTTGTCTTGAGTGATGAGTTTTGGAAAGTCCTCGCTTGGTCCGCTATTGAGGCCACTGAAAAAGTCCCGCTGTGTAGACAGGGTGTTGATTTCCGCTCTAGGCTGCTCGCTTTCCACGGGCACGGCCTCAGCTAACTTTGGCGTGAGCTCTTTGTGCGCCAAAGTGGATCTTCGGGCGCGTGCTGTTCCCGTAGGAGTCTCGCACTTCCGCGTCAATGAGAGTATCTATTACAAATGCCCTCATGAAGAAAGAAAGCGGCGGCATAGCTTTCATACTATGAAGGACAAAAGCGGCCTCAAAAGCGGGTGAAATGTCCTTCATAAGGGCGATGAAGGACAAAACGAGGTCAAAAAGCAGGAAAAAGGGCGTTCATAGGGGCGATGAACGACCAAACGAGGTCAAAAAGGAGGAAAAAGGGCGTTCATAAGGGCGATGAACGACCAAACGAGGTCAAAAAGCAGGAAAAAGGGCGTTCATAAGGGTGATGAACGACCAAACGGGGTCAAAAATCAGGAGAAAGGGCGTTCATAGGGGCGATGAACGACCAAACGGGGTCAAAAATCAGGCAAAAGGGCGTTCATTTGGGAAATGATAACAAATCGAGGTCAAAAAGTGGAACAAGGCGGCTACACGGGCAGTCAGCACCAACAACGTACGGTATGTTTTTTTCCTGCTTTTAATAAAAGGAATATTAAGGTACTTGATGGAATTAGTTATAAGGACTGAGTTTCATTCTGGGGGGATCGATTTGAAGAAGCTTATGGTTCTAACAGCATTTTTTCTGTTATCCGCCTGTACCGATTCACAAAGTGGTTCTTCATCCGCTAGCTGGGCTTTTCCATTTGTGAAATGGGAGGGCCATGTCTATGTGATAACCGACGATACTGTTCCTTCGAAAAACATTGGCCGGATGATCGGCAAGGTGACCCGTTACTCAGACGTAGAAGGAACGGAAGGCCAGGACAATTTTTCAAATGCGTTTAAAAAAGGAACGGTTTATTATGAAATAAATGGTGGAAGCACAGAGAATCAACTGGCTGTTAAAAAAGAAAATGGAACTTATATTAAAGCCGTTGAAGAGAGCGTGTGGAGGAAAAAGAAATGATCCAGTATTTAAATATCCTTATTTTTGCGGTTATTGTAGCTATACTGGTTTTGCTCAACAAGTGGTGTCAGAAGCACGGGCTGCGGCTCTTCTCGCTCATTATTTATTTTCTTGTCAGCACGCTTACCACGCCACTTTACACACGATCCACCGAGCACGGGAAGTTTGGACTGTGGGTTCCAATGGGTTTTGCAGTTGCCCTGATTTACATGTATATGAATGACAAACTTCATCGGGTCAAACTGACTGTCAGTCTTGCAGGGTTTTTGGTTGCTTGTTTTTTTCTATTAAAGGAATATCATATTATTGCGTAAAGGGGACTTATGAAAATGAGCATTGTCTATAAATACAACGAACCGGTCACAACTGAAGCTTTGATTGAGGTTTTTAAAAAGAGCGGCATTAATCGCCCAGTTGATGATAAAGGACGGATTCAATCGATGCTCGCTCAAGGAGATATTCTGATTTCTGCATGGGATGGCGACCAGCTGGTTGGTGTTGCAAGGTCGCTTACAGACTATTGTTATTGCTGTTATCTTTCTGATTTAGCGGTCGACCAAGCTTATCAGAAAAGCGGAATCGGGAAACAACTGATCGGAAAAACGAGAGAGGCCCTTAGTGACGATGTTTCGCTGATTTTGCTGTCGGCACCAACCGCCATGGATTATTATCCAAAAGTGGGATTCAACAAAATTGAAAACGGGTTTATTATCCCACGTGGAGTGTGATCAGTGTGAGGCTGTTTCATTATCACTATTGGACCGATCAAGTGGAGCAAACGGAACATTTTTATGCTGCCAACGGTTTTCATGTTACCGGAAGATTTGCAAAGGGGGAGGAGGGGATGATCACTTATCACCCGCCTCTAACATGGGATGATTTCCGTGCAGATCACCCTTCATTCCGAATTATTGAAACGGTTAAAGGGAAAATTAATGTGACGTTCGGCGCTGGAAAAAAGCCAATGTTTGATCATATCGGTTTTCTTGTTACGGGTGATGAACATGAAGCGCTTTGTAAATCTGCAAAAGAGAACGGCTGGAAGGTGAGCGTTGGTGACCGGAGAACCTTTATAGGAACACCGCTGGGGCTAAGAATTGAACTTCAGAAAGATTCAGGCAAGGTCCATGACGAAGATGATGAAATAACTCGTATGGTCATTTCTGTAAAAAATTTGAATGTCGTCCGCTGATGTCCATCGGTTTTTGGAGGTCACCGAGTCAGATATTACATTTATAGAAGGAGACAAGCTCGCTCTGGTGGAAGTTGGTATGTTGGCAAGGGGAAAAAGTGGACAACTTAGTGATCCGAACGGCGTTAAGATTAGCTTTGGTTTCGGCTAAATCGTCACGTCCTGTGGCAACGCCGAATCCATCCACGTAAAGGACTTCTAATGGGCATCATCATGCAACAAAGGCGTTGATTGAGACGAAAGGTGCGAGACTACTCGAAAATGCGCATGCCCACCGTTGAAAGCTAGAAATACTCGAGACTCCCTCGGAATCAGCGAGTGTCCACTGAAAAAGTCCTTTTATGATGAAAAAAATTTATTTATGAGATTTGCCTGCCATTTTCGTGAGCGGAAATTCTGCTCGCTTTCCGCAGGCGATCCGTGAGCCGCTTCATGCCCACAGGACGTGGGTAGGATCGGCGTTGTCACAGGAGGTGACGTGCTTAGCCGATCTTCCTTAAGGAGGGCTGCAGGGTCTCACTTGGCTCGCTATTTCTGCAGGAGTCTCGCAATTTCCGCTCTTGTCATGCATATGAAGGACATTTCCCTCGCTCCTTGGTTCCTTTTTGCCTTTCATAGCTTCTATGAAAGCTAAGCCGCCGCTTTCGTTCTCCATGGCGGGATCTTGGCCGAACCGATTAAGCTGGGAAAGGAAAATCTATAGCCATAAATGACGTCTAAAGGGCTCCACCGGCAACAAATAAGTTGATTGAAGTGAAAGGTCCGAGACTCCTCGAAATGATGTATCTCATATTTTAACATTCGATTAAAATAGAAAATAACAATTGACATCAATCGAAAGTGTTGTAAACTATACCATATAACTAGTCGGAATGGTCTTTACCGAGAAATGGAGTCCTTAGATGAATAAACAGCCTGAGAACATTCACTTTATTGTTTCACCAGTTTTTGAGCTTCTAGCAGCAATGTTCCGCGTCAACGCTCATGAAGCCTTGTTATCGGATATATCAAGAGAAGTGGCAGGTCAGCCAGCGGAGCTTAATCAGTGGGTGGAGCAGAAAAGAGCAGCATTGCCGGAGAAAATTAAGAACGAGCTTGATCTGTTTTTCAATCCGGAAAGTTTTTTTGGATTAACGCTAATCCGCTTTGCCTGGGAGCATGATGCTCATCAAGACGTCAGCACATTCTTACGCAGGGTAGAAGAAACACCGGCCAAGCAATTGTTTGTCTACTTTTTTAAAACAGGCTTTCCTGAAGAAGAACTGGAAGACGTAAGTGATTTTAATGAAGCGGCAAGCTATATTGAACAAAGCAATCTGCCCGAAAAAGAGAAGTGGAAGGCGACGTACCTTTTTGCGCATGCTGAAGAAACGAAGCGCCGTTTTGTAGAAGTTGTTCGAAACTTCCATGTGTATATTGAGGATGAAATGGCTGATTTGCTGGAAAAGCAGCGCTCCAGCCTAGAAGACATGAAACATTATATTGAGGAAAAGGGTGTGGAGACCCTCGTTTCGAATCAGCTGCAGCCCGTTAAGGACGGCGAACTTGTTATAGCAGCTTCCGTTTTTTATTATGACTGTTCTTTGACTGCAGAAACAGATGACTTACAGATTTTTCTTTTTGGAATCCGGCAGTTCCAGCTCAAGGCAGACCTGACCGTGAATAAAGAAGAATTGACAAGGGCTTTCAAAATACTTGCTGACGAGAAACGCCTCAACATTATTCGTCTATTGAAGCAGGGGCCGCTATACGGTTACGAGCTGGCGCAGCGGCTGAGTCTATCAAACTCAACTGTCTCTCATCACCTTTCTGCGCTGACTTCTGTAAATCTTGTTAAAGCTGCTCGGAAAGAAAATCGTGTCTATTACGAAGTACAGCCAAAAGAAATTGAGAAGCTGATGGAACAAATGAAACAGACATTAATTCTACCTTAAGATCTTTTCCTGTTTTAAATTTCGATTTATATAGAATTAATCATTTCATATAAAAGAAAAGAGGGGAAACATGACGCGTCCATTGTACAGAAATCGCATGTTTATGCTGCTGGTCGGCGGCCAAGGAATCTCGGTTTTAGGGGACAAGCTCTATAGTATCGCATTAATGTGGTACATCATTTCTCAAACGGGATCATCGCTCTCGTTAGGAATGAGTGTGATGTGTATGACGCTGCCGTCTATTATAATCATGCCGTGGGCAGGGGTGCTCGCGGATAAAAACATAAAAAAACCACTATTGATCGTGACGGATGTGACGAGAGGGATTTTGATGCTTGTTCTGATGCTCATAACGAAGGATGGTCAGGTTCCATTGATAGCAATCGATATCTGCCTTGTGCTGGCATCGAGCATCAAAGCCTTTTTCTCACCGGCTCTGGCGTCCTCGATTCCCCTCGTTGTTGAAGAGGAAAAATTATCGAAAGCCAATGCCTCGTTTCAATTTGTCCAGCAAACCTCCAATATCATTGGTCCGGCGTTGGGCGGTATTCTGATTGCAGTGGTCTCCATACCTGTCCTGTTTGCAATTAATGGTGTTTCCTTCTTTATTGCAGCCGGGTTTTCTCTGTTTCTATCGATTCCAAATCTTAAAGTCTCCTCAGAAAAAGAATCCTTCCTTCACCAGTTTAAGGAAGGTATTTACTATACATTTAGGATGCGAAGGTTACTGTTTCTGATCATCGTAGGCGGGGTCATTATTAATTTCTTTCTGGCGCCGTTAAATGTCTTCCTGTCTGTCATCTGCAAGCAAGTGCTGCATGTCGGGGCATCAGGGCTAGGATGGACAGAGACATCAGTAGCGATTGGTGCGCTGATCGGAAGTCTTGTGATGGTGAGCGGGTTGTTTAAAAACCAAATCCGGCTGGCGGTTTTTGGGCTGGTCCTTGAAGGGGCTGCGCTTGTTGTCGCAGGAGTATTTATGAATTATTTGGCGCTCATTATATTTGCAGGAATGCTAGGACTCGGCATTTGTTTTGCGAGCGTTGGGATCAGCACAGCATTTCAGACGTTAGTTGACAAGGATAAAATGGGCCGGGTGATGAGCTTCTTATCGATGCTAACCTCCTGCACGATTCCACTCGGGATTCTGACGGGTTCCGTTCTTGTGAATCATTGGGAGATGACCAAGATTTTTACGCTTTCGGGGGTGATTGTCGGGTTAGCAGGGTTAGCGCTGCTGATTCCTTTTAAAAATGAATTTCTTAGACCGAAGACCATGTCAGACAGCCAAAAAGCTGTTGCCAAATAAGTGATTTTCAACGTTTAATTAAACGTTTGTTTAAAAATTAATCCTTTAAAAAAACACCCTGATACATTCACGTATCAGGGTGTTGCCTGTCCACTAATTTATTGGAAGGTCTGCTGCTTGTCATTATCTGAATGATGCATTCCGCCTTGCGGTTTCATACCGCCTTTTGGAAAGCCCTTTTGGGTTACCATATCAGAGACGCGGCTTTGATTTTTAGTCAGCATATCCTTTTCCTGTGCTGCCGTCATTTTTCCATTAGACACGGCTTTATCGAGACGTGTTTTCATGCTCGCGTTCAGCTTGGAAATCAACGTGTCCTTTGAGATGCCTTTGCTGCTGGCGATATCAGCTAGAGATTTGCCGGCTTTCAAGTCGCTCATCAAGGTTTTTTGATCGACCTTCAGAATGGAAGCGGCGTCCTTCATTAAGCCGCCGCCACGCATGCCGTGCATGCCATGCTTGCCGCCGAACTTCGGCAATCCTTTTTGCTCAACCATCTTCGTGATGCGGGTTTGGCTTTTGGTAAGGATGTCCTTTTCTTTAGCAGCCGTGAGTTTTCCATTAGACACGGCTTTATCGAGACGTGTTTTCATGCTCGCATTCAGCTTGGAAATCAGTGTGTCCTTTGAGATGCCTTTGCTGCTGGCGATATCAGCCAGAGATTTGCCAGCTTTCAAGTCGCTCAATCAATGTTTTTTGATCGACCTTCAGAATGGAAGCGGCGTCTTTCATTAAGCCACCGCCGCGCATGCCGTGCATGCCATGCTTGCCGCCGAACTTCGGCAATCCTTTTTGCTCAACCATCTTCGTGAGGCGGGTTTGGCTTTTGGTGAGGATGTCCTTTTCTTTAGCAGCCGTAAGTTTTCCATTAGACACGGCTTTATCGAGACGTGTTTTCATGCTCGCGTTCAGCTTGGAAATCAGCGTGTCCTTTGAGATGCCTTTGCTGCTGGCGATGTCAGCCAGAGATTTGCCGGCTTTCAAGTCGCTCATCAAGGTTTTTTGATCAACCTTTAGAATGGAAGCGGCGTCCTTCATTAAGCCACCGCCGCGCATGCCGTGACCATGGTGACCAAATGGGGGCTGCTGCATAGAAGACGGCGCAGCTGGTTTATCTGTAGAATGCGTTGTGGCTGCATAGGCAGCGGTTGTTGTACCTAAGGATGCGACAATAGCACCGGTAATTAACATTTTTTTCATATTCATAAACATTTCCTCCTTATTTCTGACAAAATTAATACGCTCGCAATGTCTAAGCAGGGGCAACTGTGTTTATTAAAACACCTTAATCTTAAGATTTCCTTAATTGCTTAAATTAAATACAACTATGAAAAGATTTACAATATTGCTGATCATTTTGACATAACAGCATCACGTCATTCATACATATGATTGCCAAAGCAATTGCGTATTTTTAAGGAGGCAAATGTTCTGGAAGCTATGTTTGAGATTTTAAACCGCTTAGAATTGAGCGAGGAACCTTGTATTCTGGCGACGGTCATCCATGTCAATGGCTCCGCTTACTGTAAACCAGGAAGCGCCTTGTTAATTGAGCGGACAGGACGTTTAACAGGCATAATCAGTGCAGGTTGCCTAGAAGAGGATCTTAAAAAGCGCGCGAATGGACTATTTGAAAATATCGAGCGTTTTAAAAGAGGGCATGCTGAAACCGTCATTTATGATTTGAGCTCAGAAGATGATCTTGGGTGGGGAAAGGGCAGTGGCTGTAACGGCATTGTTCATATTTTACTTGAGCCAATTAATGAAACGTATAGAAACTGCCTCGAGCATCTGAACGCGTTGCTTCAAAAAAGAATCCCTGTTTTTGCAGTGAAAAAAACATTCGTTGATTCGGCCTCTTATATTTTTATCCCTTCTCAAAATGAACCTTTTGGTGCATGCGATGAGGACTTTCCAGAGAAGTTTTTAAGAATTTGGGAAGGTGATCACGCTGCGCTGCGGGAATACAGCGGAATTGTTGATCAACCAGAGTATTACGTACACCTCATAAGGCCGCAGCCCCGCCTCATTATTTTTGGAGCGAATTCTGACGCGAAGCCACTCGTCAGCGATTGCTTCCAAGACGGGCTTTCTGGTGCAGGTTACTAGATGAGAGTGAACGGCTCTGTAACCATTTAAACTTTCCAGAATCGGATCATTGCTATGCCATGCCGGTACAATCTTTTCTTAAGTCTTTTCCATTAATGAAGGATGATGCCGCTGTCATTATGACGCATCAGTTTCAGAAGGACTAAATTCATTCTTCAAAAGTCTTGTTGAGAAACAAGATTGTTGTATCTGGGTGTCCTCGGTTCAGAAAGGCGAACAAAACGGTTGTTGGGGAATCTTGAATGGCCTGACTATCTTGAATCACCAGCAGGGTTACAGATTGGAGCAGAAGGTCCTGAGGAAATTGCAATCAGTATTATCGGAAGGCTGATTCAGCTGTATAGGGGGAGGAGAGGTAATGGGGCTACATAAAATAATCGCAATATATCTTGCTGCCGGTGCGAGCCGTCGAATGGGGGAGAATAAACTGGCTCTTCCGTTTGCCGGAACGACAGTCGGCAGCAAAGGGATAATAACCGCGCTTAGTACCTCGATCGATCATCTGTTGATTGTAAAAAAACCTGATGATCCGCTTGATTGGGTAGACCCCCTTCTCTTTACTGGGGAATATTTTAATAAATGGTCCATCGTTATTAGTAAGGAGGCGCATAATGGCCAAGCGTGTTCGATCCGCAGTGGTGTTCAGAGAGCACAGAAAATGAATGCCTCCGCAGTTCTCATCATGCTCGCCGATCAGCCGTTTGTTTCAGGAAAGGTAATTAATGAACTTTTAAAAGACTATAAAAAAAGCCTTTTTCATCATCAGGCACTATCTTTTGCAGCACCTCGCTTGAATAACACCGTGCACCCCCCAGTCCTGTTCTCAAAACAAACGTTTCCTGACTTAATGAACCTACGAGGAGATGAAGGCGCACGCTCTCTTTTTAAGGGAGACCGCTTCCCAAATGGACGATTTATTAACCAGTCACACAGTGTCTCGTTTCTTGATATCGATACACCTGAAGATTATGAAAAACTATTGAAGGTCGATTCCTCGCAAAAGGCATAAAATTTTCAGTATATGATTTTCATAGCATTTAAGGTCTGTAGTGGAAAAGGTACAAGAAATCAAAGAATTTCATAGGATAGTTGAAACCCTGCATGAATACATGCGGGATTTTTTGTATTGCTTTTAAAAAAAGACATGTAATTTTTCCATCCCTAATATAAATAGGATTAAGCGAGGAGTTGTCCTATTTGAATAAAATCATTGTTTTCTTATTTGTTGGGTTTTTGGCTCAGCTGATCGACGGGTCGCTCGGGATGGCTTACGGCTCAACCACGACATCACTATTATTGGCCTACGGCGTGGCACCTGTTGTTGCTTCTTCTTCGGTCCACTTTGCAGAGATTGTTACAACAGGAATTTCGGGTATTTCCCATTATAAATTGGGTAATGTTGACCGCAGGATTGTTATCAGACTCGTCATTCCGGGCATAACGGGTTCATTAATCGGGGTGTTTTTTTTAGTACATGCACCTGTTCAAATCATTCGTCCGCTCGTTTCTGTGTTTTTAATTATTTTAAGTCTGATTATTATATTCCGGTTTTTAAAAGCGAAAACTAAATTTAAAAAAGAGACGCGCAATACTGGAATAAAAGTCCTGGTCCTTGGGTTTATCGCAGGACTGGTGGACTCTACAGGCGGAGGATGGGGACAAATTGCCACACCTGCTTTAATGACTCAGCGCGATTTCGAGCCGCGCCGCGTGATCGGATCAGTGGATACAAGTGAGTTCTTTATTACCATAGCTTCTTCAATCGGTTTTATATTTGCGCTTGGCACGACGAATATAAATTGGACCTGGGTTCTTGTGTTGATGGGCGGGGGAGTGGTTGCAGCACCGATCGCAGCCTATTTGGTGAAAATATTGCCAGCTAAACAGCTTGGTCTCTTGGTGGGTATCTTATTGCTTATTACAAACGTAAGGATACTGTTATCCATTGTAACGGTCAGCCACCTTGCGGAAACGGCCGTATATATTTTATTATGGTTGTTTATTCTCAGTATTGTTGCCCGTTTTCTTTTTAGGAAATGAGAAAAGCACTCCTAATCGTGGAGTGCCTTCTTTCATTTAATTAATTGTTTTCATTGCGATCGCAATAGATATGCATGGCATCACGCATAAAGGCTGCGAGCCCCTTCTTGTATTTATCAATATTGGCGGTGAAGCGTTCATCTTGTACATAAAGGTCGCCAAGCCCCCTGAAGATGTCGAGAGTACAATCGTAATAATTGTCGGTGATTTCCTGCCGCCAAGCATCGACAGCTTCTTGGACTTCGGGATCAGCAGGTCCTTTATCCATATTTCTGATTATCTTTTGATAAATGGCATCCTGTTTAGTACGAATATCCTTCCAATCTTCCTTTGTGTATTTTGATGTCTTTTCCAATGTGCGGTCGACCATCTCTTTTCCATACTTCTGACGAGCTTCTTCAGCGTATTTTTTTTGGTCCGCTTCAGGCATGTCGAAACCGCCGAACATGTCGCTTTTCTCCATTACAAGCCCTCCTTCAATGGCATTCACCGTTTTTTCAACAGTCTGTATGATTTCTTCAATCCGCTTTTTCCTACCTATCAGAATGTCCTTATGCATCAGCAACGCTTTTTTTCGATCAAAGTCAGGGTTATCAAGAATTTTCTTGATCTCCAGGAGCGGAAATCCTATCTCTTTGAAAAACAATATCTGCTGGAGCTTCTCAAGATTGTCATTTGTATAAATTCTGTACCCGGCCGGGGTTGTCAGTGCCGGCTTCAGCAGGCCGATTTGGTCATAGTGGTGCAGCGTCCGGACACTGATACCCACGAGATCGGCCACATCCTTCACCTTGTAGCGCAAGAGAACACCTCCTTAATCCAATTTTAAGCTATCACGCAACGTGAGGGTCAATAACTTTAATAAAAATCTTTTAACCTGTATAAATCAAAAGGAATTTAATTTTTAATAGCGAAAACCTTAGTAAGACGAAGATTTTTAAACTATTGGAGGTCAGTCTCGATGCTTACAGAAAAAGATTTAGTGATCAGGCCCATAAATGAAAAGGATTTACCTGCGCTGTGGGAATTAATGTACAAAGAAGAGGCGCCGGAATGGAAGAAGTGGGATGCGCCCTACTATGAACATAAAGCGATTTCATACGAAACATACTTGGAGAAAAAAGAAAAAGTGCTTCATCAGGATGATTTTATGGCAATTGAAATTGATGGAAAAGTCATTGGGACCGTAGGCTACTACTGGGAACATAAACCATCAAACTGGCTTGAAATGGGGATCGTCATTTATGATCCTGCCTATTGGAGCGGCGGGTATGGAACACGTGTTATTAGGCTGTGGATGGCGCATCTCTTTAATACGCTTCCTCTTGTTCGGGTTGGATTTACAACCTGGTCAGGCAATCACAGGATGATTAAGGTTGGTGAAAAGCTCGGTATGACGATGGAAGCAAGACTGCGCAAGTGCCGTTACTACAACGGGACGTATTATGATTCAATACGCATGGGCATGCTGCGGGAAGAATGGGAAGCGGTTGTGCGTAAAGAAAAGGATGGCTCAGCGATCTCAGGCCATTTTAAATGAATCAGGCGATAAAAAAGAAGATGGGATAGCAAATCCTTATTCAGAGCTTAAGGATATGATAAAATAATAGGCAGCGAGAAATACATTTTCACAAAGGAGTTTAACGATGGAGAAAGTAATTATTTTTGGACATAAAAATCCCGATACAGATACGATTTGTTCAGCGATCGCTTATGCTGATCTGAAGAAACAGCTTGGAGCGGAAGCGGAGCCGGTTCGCTTGGGAGAGGTAAGCGGAGAGACGCAATTTGCCCTCGATACATTTAACATGAAGGCACCGCGCCAGATCAGTTCAGTGAAAAATGAAAACGTTGAAGGCGTTATTTTAGTCGATCATAATGAACGCCAGCAGAGTGCCGATGATATCGATGATGTTCGCGTGCTTGAAGTGATTGACCATCACCGCATCTCAAATTTTGAAACGCAGGATCCATTGTACTACCGGGCTGAGCCAGTAGGCTGTACAGCAACGATCCTGAATAAAATGTACAAGGAAAAAGGCAAAGCGATTCCGAAAGATATTGCAGGACTAATGTTGTCAGCTATTATTTCAGATACCCTTCTTTTTAAATCACCGACATGCACAGAGGAAGATGTGGCTGCCGGACGCGAGCTGGCTGAAATTGCCGGTGTGGATGCAGACAGCTATGGCCTGGATATGCTGAAAGCCGGAGCTGATATCAGTGATAAAACAGTGGAACAATTAATCTCTTTAGATTCAAAAGAATTCGCTATGCATGACCATAAAGTAGAGATCGCTCAGGTGAATGTGGTCGACCAAAGTGATGTGTTGGAGCGCAAGCCTGAAATCGAAGCTGCTATGTCCTCGGTTATCGAAGAGAAGAACCTGGATCTCTTTATGTTCACAATTACGAATATCCTGACAAACGATTCTGTTGCCATTGCTCTTGGAAAATCAGCAGAGGTGGTTGATCAGGCTTACGAGGCTGTTTTTGAAGATAACATGATTGCATTAAAAGGTGTTGTTTCCCGGAAGAAGCAAATTGTACCTGTATTGACCGATGCATTTAAAAACCTTTAAGACGGATGAGGAAGCGGTAACATTTTTAACATCATTAAATAAAAAAACGATAGAGCTTTAAATTGTACCCTATAAAGCAGACATTGGAAAAAGTCTGCCTTATAGGGTACTTTTATATTCTTTTTTAAAATTGTCCTTCATACTAAAAACAAATTATTTGTTATCAAACATGTTTCGGATTAATATAATAATATACTAATTAATCCGATATGAAAGGTTTGATATATAATGGGGAACTCTCCAGTGCCTGCATCCGTTCCACGTCCGCTAGTGAGAACGAATCAATGGATGATTGTTTTATCAGTCGTCATCAGCTGGGCGACAGGCTGGGGCTTGTTGCTGCTGATCCCACTGTTAGCTGGGCTAGGCGGGCTGCTGTTTGATTTTAATCCAGTGATGAAACTGGCGCGGCAATTTTTGCGAAAGCCGCCCTCAAGCTATATTCCTGAAGATAAAGGACAGCAAAAGTTTAATCAGATCATTGCGGTGATCTGCCTCGCTGCAGGGTTGATCAGTTTCTTATTGAACTGGACTGCTGTTTATTACGTATTCACTGTCCTCGTGGCACTGGCTGCTGCCGTTGCGATCTGCGGGTTTTGTGTCGGCTGTTTTATTTTGTTCCAATGGAAGCAGTATCAATACCGCCGCCGACATGTATAGAAGCTTTTTTCAGCATTTTACCTTATTAATGGGTAAGGTGCTTTTTTTTGGATCAAAAAAAGGAAATGGATGCCCCCTTGAAGAAATGATGAGTCAGATAACTAATAAAGGGGACATTTAGATGAGTGAAACGCTTTTTAAATTATCCTATAAATTTGTCCTGACGTGTGTAGGACTGTTATTTTTAGGCTCTATTCCAGCGCTTTTTGTTGGAATCACTCCTCATTTCGGACAGTATTTCCACTCCATCCTTGCCGTGATTAAGCATTTGATCCATCCGTCACGGCTCACCTATACAATCGGGTCAGAATTGCTTCGGTCGAACGGAACCGCGACGGCGCGGCCAGCTTTTTCCAATGCTGTTCAGCTATTGGCGCTACAGTATGATTTTGCTCTTTGCATCCTTTTTTATTTCTTTTATGTTTGCCATCCTGCTGACCTTCGTAACGATGCTGCTTCCTCAAAGGGCTCGAAAACTCATTCGTTTTATCCTGTACATATTCGAATCTATACCTGACCTTTTGCTGATTGGTCTTCTTCAGCTATTTATTATCTGGTTTTTTCAAAAAACAAATATTCTGGTGTTAAATCTAGCAACATTTGGAGAAAAAGAATCGTATTCCTTACCTCTGATCGTGCTTTCAGCCCTACCGATTGCATTGCTGTACCGGATGATTAACAGTGAAATTCAAAATGAAACCGGGCGGGATTATGTTGAGTTTGCCAAAGGGAAGGGGATGAAAAGACTGAGGATCATGATTGTTCACATTTCCAGGAATGCCTTGGTCAGTATCATGTCGCATTCAAAAATCATTCTTAGTTTTATGCTGTCTAATCTTCTGATTGTTGAATTCTTATTAAACAGCAGGGGATTATTGATGTTTATGTTTCAGAATGCAACGCCGACGATTTTTACAGTGGGCATCCTGCTGTTTTTTGTGCCGATGTTCCTGTTCTTCGCGGTTATCCAGATCCTTATTTTACTATTTACTAGACAGAAGGTGGCTGTCTAATGGTCAAGGCTCTATTCAAACAGCCGCTCTTTGTCATTGGCGCAAGTATTATTCTGCTTCTTGTCATTGCAAGCGTGGTGACAGGTATTATCTATCACGGCAAGATTCCGCATCTTTATATCCTGTATAAAGATGGTGATTTAATCGGTGCACCGCCATTTAAGTCTTCACAGGTCCCGCCATTCGGTACTGACTCAGCGGGAAACCTTTTATTCCAAGAGTTATTGATGGGGGCGAAATATACAATTGGGATTGCGGCCTTGGTTGCTTTTCTGCGCGTTGGTTTGTCCCTTTTCTTTGGTCTGATTTTCCAGCGCTATTTAATGAAGGCGAGTACCTTTTTTTCTGGCCTTGTTGATTGCTTTCACTATGTGCCTCTGTCACTTGTCGGTTATCTGACACTGTCCAGCGTCTTGATCAGTGTGACAAATGAGAACAAGCTGCATGTTTTTTTGAACTCATATTCCGAAAGAGTCTTTTTTGAATTAATGATTTTGACTCTATTATCTGTGCCGGCACTGACACTTTTCATCGCCAATGAAACGGATGCGGTGTATAAAAAAGAATTCATTCGATCCGTCGAGCTGTTGGGCGGCCGGCGGCATTATATTCTTAGACGTCATCTTCTTCCATTACTCGGACCGAAATTGCTGCTTACCTTTATAGAACAAATGATTCAAACTCTGATTTTGTTGATTCATTTGGGTCTTTTCAAGCTCCTGTTCGGGGGGACGTATGTCTTTTCAGTTGTTGCAGAAGCAAGTAATAGATATCAGTCAAAAACCGGCGAGTGGTCCGGATTAATCGGCAGCAGCTATGATTATCTGTTTATTGATCCGCGCGTTATTTTAATTCCGCTCTTTGCCTTTGCACTGTTGATTTTATCGCTTAATTTTATTCTGGATGGCTTGAAGAAGGCGATTGAGCATGGCCGTGTACGGGTGAAGCCTAGCAGATATATAAAAGAGAAGGACGAGATTCACATAACTGAGGACAGTTTTAAACCTGTACATCGATCAGCCTGATTAGAAACGATATCCGATTCCCGGGTATCGTTTTTTACTGTTAGATTTAAAAGTTCGTCGAGCGGGACTTTCGAGAATTGGGATGCAATCCATTGAAAGCGAAATACCTTCGCTTGGAGCGATCCACGAGCCTCCTCAAGCCCACAGGACGTGGGTAGGTCCGGCGTTAGCACAGGATGTGCTGGCTTTAGCCGAACTTCCTTAACTATTGCGCTGCGGGGTCTCGCTTGGAACGCTGATGAGGACACTGAAAAAGGTCCCCCGGTGTAGATGTGGTTGTTGATTTCCGCTCTAGGCTGCTCGCTTTCCACGGGCACGCGCACCTCGCTGATTCTGATTCCACAGGCATTGAAATTATTTTTTCCATCATTTTACTTCGGCACATAAATCACTGATTTTGGCACATAAAACTTAAATTCGGCACATAAACGATTGCTTTTGGCACGTAAAACTTAAATTCGGCACATAAAACATCAAAAATGATGCTTTAACGTCATATTGGGAGCTTGTAGCCAGTGTTGAAGAACTTTTGGGAACGGTTCCATCGCTATTTGAAATGACTTTCAATATAAATCTAAGTCAAATTTCCTTTTTTCTTCAGAAAATCAGTATGAAATCATGAAAAATTTTCAATACAATTTGTTTGAAGCAAGTATAATTCCTACTGCTTGAATCGTATGAAAAAACAACAAACGGCTTTTAAATAAAGGAATTCCAATAGATATACAGAAACTATTAATTAACATGTTCGTAAAAAGGAGATTTCTATGAAACTTTCATATGAAAACTTTCAAAAGTCTAAGCTGTTTGTATATGAAAATGCGAGGGAACTGGAAAAGACTCTGTGCCGTTATTATTTTGAAGAAGGAAGCAAGGAATCTGTGCTTGAAGCACTGGCAGTCTATCAAAATGACGATGGAGGCTTTGGGCATTCCATTGAGCCTGACTTCAGGCTGGAAGGGTCCTCACCAATGGGCACGGCCGTAGCGCTGAGCATCATTAAGGACTTAGACGTGGAGGCTCAGCATCCAGTTATAAAAAAAGCAATTTATTATCTGATGGAGAGTTTTGACTCTGAAATGAAGAAGTGGCATGCCGTTCCACCAGAAGTTAACGACGTTCCGCATGCTATTTGGTGGGAGTATAACCCTGAAAAAGAGCGGAGCGGGGTTGAAACCACTTGGGCAAATCCGAACGCAGAGATTGTCGGATACCTTCATCAATATGCAGAAAATGTGCCTAATGAGTTTTTACAATACACGACTGGTCTTGCAATTGAAAAGCTCTACGAAATTCCTGAAAAACTTGATATGCATGATTTTTTTTGCTATCAAATTCTATTTGAAGCGTTGCCTGAATCTTCAAAAGGGATTGTGCGGGATAAACTGTCAAAGTCAGTGGCACTGACTGTTGCATCAAATCCTGAGGAGTGGGGGCAGTATGCCGCAAAGCCCTTGCAGCTGGTGACGTCGCCTAATTCTTATTTTTATCCTTTTTTAAAATCAGAGGTTGCGCTTAACCTCGATTATGAGATCAATAAACTAAATCCTGATGGCTCATGGCGTCCGAATTGGTCATGGCTCGGTGAATATGAAGACGTGTGGAAGCAGGCCGAACAGGAGTGGTCCGGTCATCTGACAGTTAAAAATTTAAAGACCTTATATGACTTTGGAAGAATCGAAGAAAGATAGGGCTGGGAGGATTTATGGCAAAAAAATTATTGAACAGAACAGCCGTTGTGACGGGTGCAAGCAGACTGACTGGAATCGGTGCTGCTATATGCAGAGAGCTTGCAAAAGAAGGCGCCGATATTTTCTTTACCTACTGGTCGAATTACGATGAGGAACTGGAATTGGGCAAAAGAGAAGAGCCTGCACAGCTGCTCAAGGAGATTAAAGGTTTCGGAGTTCGGTGTGCCAGCCTCGAGCTGGACCTTACCCGCCCTGATGCATGTGAACGCTTGCTTAATGAAGCAGAAACAGCTATTGGACAGCCTGCTATATTAGTAAATAATGCTTGCTATTCGGTTAATGACAATATTGAGACCATTAACTCCGAGTCGCTCGACAAACATTATGAAATTAACGTCCGGGCAACGACGCTATTAACCGCTGCTTTCATAAAACGGTTCAAGGGAAAGTCGGGAGGGCGGATTATTAACCTTACAACAGGCTGGTCAAGAGGGCCAATGCCTGATGAAATCTCTTACGTCCTGACAAAATCGGCTATTGAAACGCTAACGTTTACGCTGTCTACGAGCATTGCCCGAAAAGGGATTACGATTAACAGCATTAATCCCGGTCCAACCGACACAGGCTGGATGACGGAGGAAATCCAGGAACATCTGCTCCCGCTCTTTCCTCAGGGAAGGATGGGGTACCCTAAGGATGCGGCAAACCTAGCTGCATTTTTGGCCAGTGATGAAGCGGAATGGATCACCGGTCAGGTTATTCATTCTGAAGGCGGGTTTAATAATTGGCTGTAGAATATCACCATGTTGAAAAAGATAAAACACACAGCAAATCATATGCTTCAAAAGTTAAAAAATGGCTTTGAAAGAAATTTCAAGCCATTTTTTTTCAATCTCTTAATTTTATCTGATTTTTTTATTAATCTAAAATGACTAAAGGGGCTGACTCCCTCAACATCTGTAAACCTTCAAATGTTGACTCTTCCATCAAGTCAAAACCATTCCTTCCAGCATATTTTGAGGATTTCCGCTGATTTAAATGAGAAAAGACAAAATGGACGCTCAAGTAGTGAACTGAATAGGGTAGGAGTCAGTCTGAATCGAATCTATTGTCCAAAAAAGAGCTCCAATGATCCAAAAACGTGGCCACTGATAAAGTCCTCTTCTGTATTGTGGTTGTGCTGATTTTCGCTCTAGGCTGCTCGCTTTCCGCGGGCACGGCCTCAGCTAACTTTGGAATGGTTTACTTGTGCTCCAAAGTGGATCTTCGGACGCGTGCTGATCCCGAGGGAGTCTCGCACCTTCCGAGTCAATCAACGTATTTGTTGACTGCTGTGGCCATTTAGAAGTCAATTTTGGCTATTGATATTCAGTAGCCATCAGCTTATTCCGCAGGTGACCCGGACTTTCCTGGCAGCTCGACAAATAATTTTTTTCCAAAAACCTCATTCTATTGTCCAATCCCCCGCTGTGTAGAACAAATAGCCTATGAAAAAGGATGGTCGGCTCGGTATATGAACGGGTGGAAAAGCCCTTTATATAAGGAATGTCCGCTCTATCATAAAAATGTGGCGGATCTTTTATCCTGCACCGAAAGTATCCTTAAATTTTACAATTATATTAAGTCATTATGATAATTTCTCCATATTTCCCTGTTAAAATTAAAGGAGCTTCACAAATATGAGAGGATGATTAGATGAAGGTTCAGTCGTTTAAGAATATTGCTCTATCCACTGCAATGATACTTTCTTTCGCTATTCCGTTTCAGCAGGAGCATCAGGCCAATGCGGAAGGTCCAAGTGATCCTGCCCCTCATTTGAATGCCACAGTCAGCAATGCGAATAATGGAAAACAGATCTTATTTGATAATACGCATGGTCAGACGGCAGGTTCAGCCGATTGGGTCATTGATGGAGGTTTTTCAGATTTTGGACAGGGTCTTGCGAATGATGGGTTTGACGTTCAGGAACTGAGGAAGGCATCGCCAATCACCTATGATGATCTGAAGAATTATGCGGTGTTTGTGATACCGGAAGCAAATATCCCTTATAAAAGCTCTGAGCAGGCTGCGATGAAGCAGTATGTTCAAAATGGAGGAAGTATTTTTTTCATTGCTGACCACTACAATGCAGATCGCAATTTAAATAGGTGGGACGCCTCTGAGGTTTTCAACGGCTATCGCAGAGGGGCATGGAGCAACCCTGCCAAAGGAATGAGCTCAGAGGAAGCCGGATCGGCAGCCATGCAAAATGTCACAAGCTCTGATTGGCTTTCAACGAATTTCGGTGTGCGATTCCGTTACAATGCTCTAGGAGATATTACAGCAAATGATATTGTTGCACCGAGCCAGGCTTTCGGAATTACTTCCGGCGTTTCAACGGTAGCGATGCATTCCGGATCAACGCTCGCTATCACGGATCCTCATCATGCAAAAGGGATTGTGTATTTGCCTCAGACATCATCCAGTTGGAGCCATGCCGTTGATCAAGGCAATTATAACGGCGGTGGACATGCAGAGGGTGCTTTCGCAGCTGTATCTAAGCTTGGAAGCGGAAAAGCAGCATTTATTGGCGACTCGTCACCGGTCGAGGATGCAACGCCTAAGTATAAAAGAGAAGATTCAGGTTCAAGCAAAACAACATATGCTGGATATGAAGAACAGGATGATTCGGTTTTACTCGTCAATATGGTTGAATGGTTAGCCAAGAGTGAATCCTATACAAGCTTTGACCAAGTGTCTGGTCTGAATGAAGATCCTGTCACTTCTTTGTATTCATGGGAAGCCCCAAGCCAATCGACTGAGCCACAGTCTGAACCATGGTCAACGCCGCAAGCAGGCTATAAGTGGTATGACACTTCAACTTTTGCAGCAGGTTCTTACGGTTATAATTCGGGCTCCGGAACAGGCGGGACAGGAGGCACTGGCGGGTCTGGAACGCCGCTCGATGGCTACGGTTTTGATCATCAGTCAGGTCTGCCGAATCAAGGGATATTTGAAGTGAGGGTAAAGGTTGGCGGGTTAACCCCTAATACAACTTATAATAATTACAATTTAGGTATCTATGATTCTAATGGCACGCAGATGGCGAAGGTGGAAAACAGCGATGGCAGCTGGCCGGGCTCATACGGCTACAGCAATAATTTCTCCCTAACCACAGATGCTAATGGCTATGCAGAAAAAATGGTTTATGTGCAGGTTAACCCGAGTGCTAGCGGCAGTGCAAATATGAGGCTGCGTCAAGGCTCCACAAATGAACTGACGGAGGCTGTCACGATTCAAAATACGAGTGTTCAGCCTTTGGATCCTGATAGCTACGCTTTTGATCATCAAGCGACCCTACCGAATAATAATACGTTCCCGATCAGAGTGACAGTGGACGGTCTGACGCCGAATACGACTTACACAGGTTATAATTTAGGCATGTATACTTCAAATGGCACGCAGGTAGGAAAAGTTCAGAATAGTGATGGCAGCTGGCCGTCTTCATACGGTTACAGCACTGATTTTTCACTGACAACGGATCAAAATGGGCATGCTGAGCGTGTCGTGTACGTGCAACTCAACCCGAACACGTCAGGATCCGCTAACCTTCGCTTAAGAAAAGGCAGCAGCAATACACTGACAGAGACTGTCAATGTGGGTGCGGCAACGGTTGCAGGATTACCGGAATAAAGACAGGCTAATAACAAAAAGAGCCGGTTCTCTTCCCAGAGAGACTGGTTCTTTTTAATCTGACAAAAATCTAGTAATCACGCATTATTTATAGTTGATTCCACTTGTGGTTGTGTTAACGGCAGTACCGCCAGGAGCAGGAGCTTTTTGTTGATTATTAATCGTCAATTCCCCTTTTTTTGAGATGAGAGAAATAGCGGAGCCGGACACGAACCCTTGCTCAAAGCGGATGTTGCTGTGGTCGCCGCCTGCGATAAAGATATTTCTTCTGACATAAACGGTACGTTCAAAAGAAACGTTGCAATTACTTAAAATATTAATATATCCCGTTACAAAGAGGTAACCTCTAAAGTCAGGGGTGCTGTGTTTATCCAACAGGATGGTCAGGTTGCCGTTCACAAGTACATTACCATGAAACACCACGGGATTGTCAGGTGTAAGAATCAATCCGTTTTGAAAAATGACATTCTTATCGTAACTGTTCATCGGATGAGAGGAGGGAACGTTTTCTGCATCCGGCATTTTCTCGAATTGTTGTTTAATAGCTGTTTTGTCTACCACCGGACCGTCCCCGTTTTTTTGGATATTTCCGTTAACGCTCGCGCCATAGAGAAAAGAAAACCATCCGGTATGCACAGCTGCATCAATATAGGGAAGAGAAAGCCCCATGTACTCGGGTGTTTTCGGATTAGAGCCGCCGCTGCTGCCATTTCCGCTGAAGGTGAACGTTCGCGTTGTGATGACAGAATGCTCTCTGCTGCCAGCGGTACCCATGCTGGTAATTTGCCACACCAGCTTTTGATCCGTGCTTTCCTTGACCTCCCGCTTTACATTAAAAACTGGAGTTGAGCTAAGATTGGAAAACGAATCGGTATAGGCATCGGGAATGGCATCTTTAAGTTTGTTTTTTATATCAGCTACCGAACCCGGAGGATTCTTGCTGATTGCGTTCATCGTCTGATCAATAAGCTGATTGTACGCTTTTAAGCCCATTTCTGAGGCATTAGTGGCTTGGGTATCTTTGAGCTTCATCGTTGTTTGCGCAGTGTGGTTGAGATTCACGGCAAGCAGGACGAGCCCCATCACCGTAAAAAGGGTGGTTATCATTAGGACAGAAAGCAAGACAGACCCCTCGGAATTATTTTTCATTGCCCGTCTCCTTCCATGGATAATTCAACGTTGTTTTGACTTCGAAAGGGCTGACGGCGTTATCTCCCCTGCTGTGAATAACTAAATGGACGGTTAGCAAGCCCTGATGCCATGAAAATGTGCTGCCCTTATAGTCAAGCTCAGAGTTTGAAACAGGTTCATTGCTATTATTTAGATAAACCGCACCATCACGGACCTCAATGGGAAAGGGTTGGGCATTTTTTTTGTAAAATGACGATGAAATGTCTGACATAACAATAGTGGCATCTGTTTGAAGGGCATTGGCGTCAAGGTCAGTTTTATAGGATTTAGATCCCATATTGAAAATACTGAATATCAAGGAGAAAATCACCACAGACAAGGTAAGGGCACCTAATAGTTCAATGAGGGTCATGCCCTTGCTGTTTTTAATCATGGATTGGCCCCCTTACCACCATTGTCAGGCTCAAAGTAATTGTAGAGTTCAGCATAGCTATCTTTCTTGTAGTAGGATCTGGAAATAACCATATAAAGTCCTGTTTTATCTTTTTCTTGGACAAAGACATAGGTGTGGTAACTGCGATTGCCAATCGTATCGTTAAAATCATTGCAGGCGATATGCTGAGGTGCGAGATCTGGAGGAGCTGGGCAATGGTGAGACAGCATATTATCTTCAGGAAGCTGAAGAACATTCGACAGCTTTTGCTCGGCAAGCTGGGTGGCGGTGTATTTTTCGCCATTGAGAGCTGTATGAATATGGTTTTGTATAAAAAAAGAAAAGAATGTCGTCAAAACCACTGTTATAATGATCACAGAAGCAAGAATTTCGATAAGTGTCATGCCTTTTTCGGATTTTAGCATAATATGTAACCCTTCTGATGAGGCTTTACTTTTATTCTACTATACTATTTTTGGAAGCAATGCGGAAGATGAAAATACGTGTCGAAACGGGGGATTTAAAGATGGCGCCTCAAAGAAGAATCGGGGATTTACTAGTCGAAGCCGGACTGATTAATAATGATCAGCTGCGAACGACCCTTGAACAGAAGTTAACAACGCAAAAGCTAGGCAATGCGTTAATTGAAAGAGGATATCTTTCTGAACATCAGCTTGTTGAGGCCTTGCAGCTTCAGCTGGGTATTCCCCAAATCACGCTGACTGATTATCCTGTAGACAAGCGTGTGCTGTCGCTTGTGCCTAAAGAGTTCGCCAAAAGAAATGAGCTGCTCCCCATTAAAACGGAAAATGGCAGTCTGATTGTCGCGATGGCAGATCCGCTAGATTTCTATGCTATTGATGATCTTCAGCTTCTGACAGGCTTTCAGGTGGAGGCAGGCCTAGCCTCTTTAAGTGAAATTAATGACGCGATCGGACGGCTGTATGAGGGAGATAACAGCATTGACGACTTACTCCATTCGCTTGATATTCAACCGCAGCTTTCGACGGAGGATTCTCAAACCGATCAGGCAGATTCGCCGGCTGTTAATTTAGTTAATCAGATTCTGCTCGGAGCGGTTGAGGCAAGAGCGAGTGATGTTCACCTTGATCCGCAGGAATATGGGGTAGTCATTCGCTACAGGATTGACGGTCTTTTAAGAACAGAGAACACGGTGCCAAAAGAAATGCTGAATATCTTAATAACCCGTATAAAAGTGATGGGGAAGCTCAATATCACGGAAAAGCGTCTTCCACAGGACGGACGGGTAAAGCTGACTCTCGGAAAACGGCGCGTTGACATGAGAATCTCTACACTTCCGACTATTTTCGGGGAAAAAGTTGTGATCAGACTTTTAAATACACAGGATTTACTGCTAAAGATACCTAACCTTGGATTCATACCGGAACAAACACAGCTATTTACTAAAATGATCGAGCAGCCGACTGGCCTGATTTTGATAACAGGACCAACAGGATCCGGGAAAACGTCGACGCTTTATGCCGCGCTAAATCACTTGAACGAAGAAACCAAGAATATCATCACCATTGAAGATCCAATTGAGTATCAAATGAACGGGGTTAACCAGATACAAACGAATCCTGGTGTTGGCTTAACCTTTGCTCAAGGATTAAGGGCCATCTTACGGCAGGACCCAAATATTATTATGGTTGGTGAGATCCGCGATGCGGATACAGCGGAAATAGCAATCCGAGCAGCTTTAACAGGTCATCTGGTATTCAGCACGCTTCATACAAATGATGCAGCAACAACGATTTTTCGGCTGATTGACATGGGGGTTGAGCCTTTTCTTGTCGCGACGGCCCTGAGCGGCATTGTCTCACAGAGGCTAGTAAGGCGTGTCTGTCTGGATTGCGGAGAGTTAAAGGAACCGACTGCTTTTGAAAGACGATTTTTTGAACAAGCTTCAATGGAGGTTCCAGCTCGTCTTCTTAAAAGGCAAAGGATGCCCTCAGTGCAAGCAAACCGGTTTTCTTGGAAGGACGGCTGTCCACGAGATGGTGGAAATAACCGGTGAAATGACCGAAAAGATAATTAACAAGCATTCTTACCAACACATCTATGAGATATTGCACAAGAATGGAAACGGATCGCTGCTTAAAAATGGGCTGTTAAAAGTTTCGCAGGGTATTACAACGGTTAGTGAGGTTTTCAATATTTCCAATGATTAGAGGTGCCGAAACAGTGAAGGATGTTCTATACGAATGGCTCAAGACGGCATTTAACAGGGGAGCTTCAGACCTGCATTTATCTGTAGGAATCCCTCCAATGCTTAGAATAAACGGAGAGCTGACAGCTCTTGATCAGGCTGATTTAAAGCCTGCAGATACGGAAGCGCTTGTAAAAGCGATATTAACGGCCGATCAGTACGAACGCCTGCAGCGCAGTGGAGAACTGGATTTCTCTTATGGCATTCCTAACCTGTCACGCTTTCGTGTGAATGCCTATAAGCAAAGATCGTGTTTCAGCCTGGCATTCCGAATGATTCCTCAATCCGTTCCTACTCTGGAATCATTGCATTTACCAGGTATATTAAAGCAGTTATGCCACCGTCCCCATGGCCTTGTTATTGTGACGGGGCCGACTGGAAGCGGCAAGTCTACGACACTTGCCTCTATGATCAATTATATGAATCAAACATTAAGCCGCCATATTATTACTCTTGAAGACCCAATTGAATATTTGCATAGCCATAATCGCTGCATCATTCAGCAGCGGGAAGTCGGATTTGATACTCAGAGCTTCGCCCTTGGCCTTCGGGCGGCATTAAGGCAGGATCCCGATGTTATTTTAATTGGTGAAATCAGAGATCTCGAAACCATTCAGACAGCTTTAACAGCAGCTGAAACCGGTCATCTGGTTTTGGGAACGCTTCATACGACCGATGCAATGACGACCATTGACAGAATCATAGATGTGTTTCCTCCTGAACAGCAGGGGCAGGTTAGAATTCAGCTGGCAACAGAACTGGCAGGGGTCATTTCTCAAAGGCTTTTCCCGACAGCAGACTATCAAAGCAGAAGAGCGGCGACAGAAATCATGATCAATACCAGTGCGGTCAGCCATTTAATACGCCAGCAGAAGGTTTATCAGATACCAAGCATTATTCAGATGAATCAGGCCGCCGGGATGCAGACACTAGAAGCTTCGATTAAAGAACTGTTAAGAGACGGGGCTATTGCTTCTGAAGCGGCAGAGCCTTATCTTGTGAAGGAGTACTAGGATGGCGGTTTATGAATATGTCGGCAGAAATCCGGCAGGTAAAGAGCGAAGGGGCAGAGTAAGCGCGGACCATAAGAGACAAGCACTTCTGATTATTAAGGAGAAAGGCATCTCCGTGTTTCAACTCACAGAGAGAAACGAAACGATTTGGACAAAGGACCTTCGTGCATCCCGGAAAGTAAAGATGCGTGAGAAAGTGATGTTCCTGAGACAATTCGCAACCATAATACGTTCGGGGATCAATGTGGCGGAAGCCCTGCAAATGCTAAGTGAGCAGGTTAATAATAAATACTTTAAGACTGTCATTCGGACAATGGCCTTGGAGCTTGAAACGGGTCATACGCTATCAGAAGCATTTGAGCTTTATCCTAAAATTTTCAATCCGGTGATTATTAATATGATTAAAGCGGGAGAGTCGGGTGGAAGGCTGGAGGAGAGCCTTGAACACCTTGCTGTTTACTTCGAGCGACAGAATCAGACAAGGCAAAAACTGATCACTGCTGTTTCCTATCCTCTGTTCATCAGTGCAGCGGCGATTGGTGTCATTATTTTTCTTCTTACGTCGGTTATCCCGATGTTTCAGTCCATGTTTGCTGCATATGGCACGCAGGTTCCGCCAATAACAGCCTGGATTTTATCTTTCAGCGCATTTCTAAAGACCTATGGGTGGTTGGTTATTGTCGTTTTTGGGTCTATCATCCTATTATTTGTTGGAATGTTTCGAGTGAAGTCTAGTAAATTATATCTACATCATGCTATAATAAAGTTGCCAATTTTAGGACAATTAATTTACAAATCTGATCTTGCTCGAGTGCTATGGATGCTCAGTTTGCTATTCGGGAGCTCAGTTCCCATTCTTGAAGCCTTGAAATTGGCTGAAAATGTTTCTGGAAACGAAGCTATTAAACAGGCACTGCACCGGTCCAGGCTCTCATTGACTGGCGGTAAAACGCTATCGGAGTCGTTTAGAAATGAAACGGTCTTCCCAAGTATCATACATAATATGACGGCAATCGGTGAAAAGACCGGTGCTCTCGAAACCATGCTGAATAATGTCGCAGGGTACTATGAAGAAGAGGTTAATCATTTGCTTGAACGAATAAAGGCACTCATTGAGCCTGTGTTGATGGTGATCTTATCCATCGTTGTCGGATTTATCGTTATGGCTATTGTTGTCCCCATGTTTCAAATTTATCAGCAAATTTAGGAGGAAATGACGGATGTTGAAAAGAATAATGAAGAATAAAGGCGGCTTTACCCTTGTCGAACTTTTAGCTGTTATTGTCATCCTGGCTATCATCGCAGCGATCGCTGTCCCAAGTGTGGCACACGTGATTAATAACACGAAGAAAGACGCCAAGGTGGCCGAAGCGATTCAGATCGTCGATGCAGCCAAGCTTTACGTCGCATCAAATAATGTTGACAGTTCTGATGGGAAAAAGCTTAACTTTACGAGATACGGACTTACAGCCTTATCTTGATAAAGTTAATAGATAAAACATACACGGTGACCGTTCAATTTAAACCGGCTCCGGATGGTGTTGAATATTCTATTTCGGGACACGACGCTAATACTGTTATTAGGTGATAAGAGTGATACAGAAAAGCAATTAATAGACTATAAAAAAGGAAATGGAAAATAACAACCTGATCTCCTATGACAATTCTAATTGAATGCTACGTTTTTGTTCTTGGTCTTGTGCTTGGATCCTTCTATAATGTTGTCGGCCTTCGCCTTGTCAAAGGAGAGTCGATTATTTCACCGCCGTCCCACTGTCCATCATGTGGACGGCGTCTTCACTATACAGAGCTGATCCCGGTGCTCTCCTATATAATCTTAAGAGGTCGCTGTAAGGGCTGCTCCGTAAAAATATCCTGGCTGTACCCGGCTGTTGAGCTGTGCTCAGGACTGCTTTTTTTGGCCGTTTATCTGTATGGAGGAACATTACCCCATATGCTGATGGGCTGGCTGCTTGTTTCATTACTGCTGATCATTTTTATTTCAGATATGAGCGAGATGATTTTTCCAGACAGAATTCTAATCTTTTTTCTTGTCATTTTTGTTTTGTTCAGAGCAGGTTTCCATTCGCATCCATGGTGGGAGCCCTTCGCTGGCTTTGCGGCAGGCTTTATCCTCCTCGCTTCCATTGCGTATATAAGCAAAGGGGGCATGGGCGGCGGGGACATCAAGCTGTTTGCCGTATTGGGAATTCTGCTTGGATTTAAAGGCGTACTCAGTGCGTTTCTTTTTTCAGCATTATTCGGTACTTTGATTGGTGGAACGGGACTTTTAACAGGAATGATCAAAAGAGGGCAGCCTGTCCCATTTGGTCCTTATATTGTCCTTGGAACACTGACCGTTTACTTTTTTGGCGCACGTATCATCACTTGGTACATAGAGCTGCTAACTTAATTTTCAGGGGATGATAAAAATGCCTCAAAAACAAGCCGGACTAATCTTTCAGGATCATGTGATTCGCTTTGCCGGACTGAAAAACCATGAGCTGAAGGGTATGCACTATAACGAAGTCGCTCTTCCGCCTGGAGTTATAAAAAACGGCAAAATAGAAGACAAAGAAAAATGTACTAAAATCCTAAAAAGCGCCTTAAAAAAATCAAAGATCAGAGGCAGCAAAATTATATTTTCCGTACCTGATTCAAGTGTGATTCTCAGGATTTTGGAGCTTCCGGGCAGCTTATCCGATAACGATTTGCAGGTTTATTTTGTTACGGAGCTTGAACAGAAAATTCAGCTGCCGTTTGAAGCAGCGGTTTTTGATTTCCACACCATTTCAAGAACCGCCATCATGACCAAGGTGGTTCTTTTTGCTGCCCCTGAGGAAGTGGTAAAAGAATACCTAGAGGTGATGAATCAATGCGGGATAAAACCAAAAGCAGCGGACTTGTCTATGCTTGCCGTGGAACGCTTTTATCATTTTCTGGATTTGCCGGCAGACCGGACTGATCATCGAATGCTCATTCAACTTGATGAAAGCAGTATGACGATCAGTGTTTTTCATGATGATATTCCTCTTTTCATGCGATCCATCCTCCTTGATCCTCAGGAGGGTGAAGATCAGCGTGAAGAAGTGCTGTTGAAAGCCTCCAATGAAATCAGCAGAGTCCTGAGCTTTTATGAATTTACTGTGCAAAAGGGTGCGGGTTCAGTAGGGCGGATCTACATGGTTGGTGATCATCCGTCCATGATCAGTTATCAAGATGCTATCGAATCGACAACCCGACTGCCAGTTACACCACTCTATAAATCGTTAAAACGTGAGGGGAGCGAGGATATTCCGCCTCAATACTTCACGGCAATTGGACTCGCGTTAAAGCAGGGGGCAACCTCATGATCGATATTAATCTACTTCCATATGAAAATCCTCGCGGCAGACGGATAAAATGGGTCACTTATTATTCTTATCGCAGCAGCTGTCATCGGGTTTGGGCTGTTATTTTGGTATATGTCTATTCTGGAAAAGAATGATTCAGCCCTTAAAAGCCAGGAAGAAAAGCTGAGTACTGCTATTTCAAAATCAGCAGACCAAAAAGCTGTACAACCTGCTCAACAGCCGGCTGATCAACTGCAGCAGGAAAAAGTTGACGTTTCACCGATTCTTGCAAACTTAAAAAAACAGCTTCCCAAAAATGGTCAGCTGCAGCAGTTTGATTATGGGAAGTCAGGTGACATTAAGTGTCCAGTGTGTGTTTAAAACGCTTGAGAACGCTTCGAGCTATTTAAGCAGCTTAAATGCCCAGAAAATATATACAGGGGCTGAAATAACGATGATTACAAACCTAGATCCGGCCAACAAAAAACGTGGGTTTCTTGTCGGGTATCAAATGCGTTATCAGAATGAGGGGGGGCAGCCATGAAGAACCGGCCAGGGCTGATTATAACCCTTCTCATAATCATCATTATTTCCAGTCTTGCTTTTATTTATCTGGACAAAGTTATGCCATTGAAACAAGCGAATGAGCTCGCAATGGCTTCTATTAAGACAAAAAATCAGCTTCTGAATCATTATCAACATCAGACTGAAAAAGGCAGTCAGCCAGGAAATCAGGAAGACTCAGCCTCAGCCAAGCTTCCTCAAAAGGCTGATATTGATAAATTTTTACTTGATTTTGACCGACTTTTAAAAGCTAACGGCATTACGATGCAAACGATGGCGGAAAACGATAAAGCAACCGCGGATGTCAAGATTCCGGATCACATTTTATCGAAAAGCTATAATATGACTCTGCTTTCAGGCAGCCCTCAAAAGATGCAGACATTGATCGCATCTGCTGAAAAACTCAACAGATTTGTTACGATCGATACAGTGAATCTCGTCAGTCAGCCGCATCATGTGGAGGCAACATTAGATATGACGCTTTACTGGAAGGAATGATTAATCTGATTCGAGCACTGACGATAACTCTGAAACAGCTGCCTGAAGCTGCTCTGCTGAATGATCAGAGAACCGCTTCAGCAAAGCTTCGTTCATTGCAAGCACGGCTTTTTCCCATTTTGGATATTCAGCGAGAGCTGTTTCGGTCAATTCGATTTCTTTGGTCCGCTTATCTTTGCCAGAGATCTGGCGGACGTAGCCCTGTTTAACAAGCCTTTGGATGGTTCGCGTCATCGGAGGGGCTTCAACCGATAAATAGTCGCACAGTTCCTTTTGAGAAAGCGTTCCCTGTGTTTTAAGCACGTAAAGAACCGACCATTGGGCACTGTAAAGCCCAAATGGCTGTAAGACATCATTTTTAGCTTTTATAAGCTGACGTGATAACTGATGAAGTGAATGGAATAGGTCGTGAGAATGCAAGGGTTAAAACACTCCTTTCAAAAACGTTGACCGGCTTGCTTAAGCGGCCTTTTGCTCGGCTGCATCCGCTTTTCTCTTCTTGAAATGGCCGATCATATAAACGGATAATAGCACGATTATTAAAATAGAGGAACAGCCATACATCATGCTGTAGCTGATCTGTCCGGCCAGACTGCCTAGAGCCACAGACCCGAGTGCCATCCCTAAATCCATGAAACTAAGCACCATGGCATTCGCTGTCCCTTTTTTTTCTGGTGAAACTCTGCTGACAGCCCATGCTTGGAAGGATGGCTGCATGACCCCGTATGCGAGTCCATAGAGGATAGCCGCAGCAATAAACATTGAAAAAGAATGCGAAAAGGCGAGCAAGAACAGGCCGATGATACCGGCAATGCCGCCTGGATAAATTAAAAATTTATGCCCGAATTTATCGTAGACCTTTCCCGATATGGGCCGGATCAATAACATCACGATCGCATTAATAAGGAAAAAGAATGAGACTGGCCCCTTTAAATGAACCGCATCCCCCCATCCTCCAATAAAGTTTACGATCCCTGCAAATGTAAAATAAAACAGCATGACAAGGAAACTGGGTAGTAGAGCACCCTTGTCAAAAGCATAGGAAAGCACTGTCCCGCTGCGTGCCGGGAGCTCAGAAAGGTTTTGGAAGTTTTTGATGGTCAGGCTGAAAACAAATGCCACGATGATAATGCCCATCGTAATCATCAAAAGTGTATTAAATGAAAAGGTATTTAAAAAAGAGAGTGCCAACATGGGTCCGAGCGTGGTGCCAAGACTTGTGGCGACGCCAAAATAACCGATCCCTTCCCCAATTCGTTCGTGGGGAATTAAATTGGTAGCAAAGGTGGCGAGCAAGGTTGTTGCTGCACCAAAACAAATTCCCTCTAAAGCCCTTAAAATAATTAAAAAAGAAATAGCAGACTGCCCATAGCTGAATCCGATACATACAAAAACAAACACGAGAGCCGCAATTAAAATCCTCTTCATATTAACCTTGTGCATAAAGATTCCAATCAGCGGACGTGTCATGATCCCTGCCAGCATGAAGGCAGTGGTCATTAATCCCCCTGTAGCAGGACTGTGTGTCGTCTTCGTTACATGGACCGGAAAAGCTTCCGTAAGCATCTGCAGGGCAAGAAAAAATAAAAAAGTGACTAAAATTATAAATACAAATTGCATACTCCATAATCGTGATGAGGTCGTCTTCAAAATGAGCCTTCTTTCTAATGAATATAGTTACCTGGGTAATTAAAATATTTGCCTAGGTAAGTATAATCAAATATAAGGAACTTGTCCAGTGGCGGATTTACATAATGCTTGAATAAGGAAAATACAGGGTATACAGGAAGTGTGATGAATGATCACAAAGGAGGAATGTAAGATGAAGAAGAGAACACTCGGAAAAGACAATTTAGAGGTTTCGGCACTTGGTCTCGGATGTATGGGAATGTCAGAGTTTTATGGTTCACATGATGATGAAGCTTCCATTAAGACAATCCATTATGCACTGGACAATGGCGTAACGTTTCTTGATACAGCGGATATGTATGGGGTTGGCAAAAATGAAGAGCTTGTTGGACGGGCACTTAAAGGCCGCAGAGATGAAGCCGTTCTCGCAACGAAATTCGGTAATGTCCGTAGTGAAGACGGCTCAATGCTTGGAATCAACGGCAGACCTGAATATGTGAAAAAAGCGTGTGATGATAGTCTGAAACGACTGGGCGTTGATCATATTGATCTGTATTATCAGCATCGTGTCGACCCGGATGTTCCAATTGAAGAAACCGTGGGTGCGATGAGCGATTTAGTCAAAGAAGGAAAGGTTCGCTATCTTGGTCTTTCCGAAGCCTCAGTGGAAACCATTAGAAAAGCGAATAATGTGCATCCAATAACGGCTTTGCAAACGGAGTATTCATTGTGGAGCCGTGACGTGGAGGATGAGATTCTTCCTTTATGCAAAGAGCTTGGAATTGGGTTTGTTCCTTACAGTCCGTTGGGAAGAGGCTTTCTAACCGGTCAAATCAAAACCTTCGAGGATCTGGATGAGAATGACTTCCGTCGTCATAACCCTCGTTTTCAAGGCGATAATTTCGAAAAAAATATTGAACTCGTTAAAGAAATTGAGAAAATGGCACATGAAAAAGGATGCGAATCGTCACAGCTCGCCCTTGCATGGCTGCTCGCTCAAGGCGAACATATCGTTCCAATTCCAGGAACAAAAAGAGAGAAATATGTGAAGTCAAACATTGAAGCAGTTGATGTTGAAGTGACAAAAGAGGATCTTAAGAAGCTGGAAAGCATTGCTCCTAAAGATGCTTTTGCCGGTCAACGATACAATGAAGCAGGTATGAAGGCTTTAAATAGATGAATCAATCGTAATTTAACAAACATTCTTTAGCGACGGAACAATCGATTTCCGCTCTAGGCTGCTCGCTTTCCGCGGGCACGGCCTCAGCTAACTTTGGCGTGGTTTCTTTATGCACCAAAGTGGATCTTCGGACGCGTGCATGTCCCGTAGGACTTGAAACCGCATCCTTGATCCCACCCCGCACGAAGAAAATGCGGTTGCCATCCATTGAAAGCGGAAATACCCTTGCTTTCCACGGGCACGGCCTCAGCTAACTTTGGCGTGGTCACTTTGTGCCAAAGTGGATCTTCGAGCGCGTGCTGCTTCCGTAGGAGTCGCGGGTATTTCTAGCTTTCAATTCTGAGCATGCGCATTTTCGAGAAGTCTTGGGTATTTCTAGCTTTCAATTCTGGGCTTGCGCATTTTCGAGGAGTCGCGGGTATTTCTAGCTTTCAACTCTGGGCTTGCGCATTTTCGAGGAGTCGCGGGTATTTCTAGCTTTCAACTCTGGGCTTGCGCATTTTCGAGGAGTCGCGGGTATTTCTGGCTTTCAACTCTGGGCTTGCGCATTTTCGAGGAGTCGCGGGTATTTCTGGCTTCCAACTCTAAGCATGCGCATTTTCGAGGAGTCTCACACTTTCCTGGCAGATCTGCAGAGTCTTCTGCTCAAAGCTATTCTCGCTGGAGTTGCTGCCATTCGCTAACATTATAAAATAACACTGTAATGGTTCGTTCGTATTTTATAGTAGAATTGGCATTTGTGAAATTAACTCAGATAATTAAAATATGAAGCATTGAAAACACCTTTGCCCCTAGTGCTTAGGTGTTTTTTTGCATGCTTTCCAGCTTAATTCAAATAAAGCTTAGTTTTGCAAAATATTATATTATTTAATAAAAAACTGAGATATAATTAAATGGTTTACTGGAAAAGAAATGAATCTTTGGATAATAAATTTAATACGTTTGAACAGATCCTTTCGGGAGACGTTCGTTATGATAAATTAAACATATTTGTAGGAGGACTGACGCCGTTCGGTGCTCCTAATCTTTCGTTACTTTCACTTAAACAGAGAGAGAGGTTATGCACGTGCACTCCATTCAGGAACCGCAGCATCGGATCTCATCCCATGCTGTCAAAGTCTTGCGGTTAAACGCCTTAATCGAAATGCTCATCAGCTTTGTTATAGTAAGCGTTCTTTTGTTCTTATATTATCATTACAACTGGTTTAGATGGATCGGGTTAATTATCTATATCCTTACAATACTAGCAGTCGTGCGAACAGTCTATGAAATATTCATTAATCCTGTCTATACACAGAGGACATGGCGGTATGAGATTGATGAAAAGCACGTTCAGTTAAAGCATGGCGCTTTCAAAAAAACGTATCAAATTATCCCTATGGCGAAAGTCCAGTACGTCGAGACTCATCAAGGTCCGCTGCTGCGCCGGTATGGGCTTTCAGAAATTGTTATTGGAACCATGGCTTCCATACACACGATCCCTGCTATTCCTGAAGCGGAAGCAGAGACATTGAGGACACGCATCGCTTTTTTAGCTGAGATTACCGAAGTGGATGACTAGAGGGGAGCACAGCATCAATGGATCAAAAGCAGACATTGGAAATAGCGTCGAAACGATTGCACCCGCTGTGGATTATTTTTTCATTTGTGATATCGCTAAAAGATTTTCTTATCCCTGCTATCGTTTTCTTCATCGTCAATGTAGGTGGAGAGTCTTTATTTTCTATCTATGCAAAAATAGCAGTCCTTTTATACGTGGTTTATAAAATTACTGCAGTTATCCTTAGCTGGTGGAATTTTAAATATTCTTTTACAGATAAAGAAATTCATATTCAGGAAGGCAGATTCGTAAGAGAAAAACGATTTATTCCTCTGGAACGCATCCAGAGTCTTCAGCGAGAGACAACGTTTTTTCATAAGTGGCTTGGTCTGACCTCTCTGACCTTCAATACCGGGGCATCGGGGGCAGAGTCCTCTGTAAGACTTGAGGTGATCTCTCGAAAAGAGTTTGAGCGAATTCAATTACGGCTGAATCATTCAGATGCCGAAAGTATCGAAAAAGAAGATGCTGAGACCGAAGACGCTGGGCTAGAACGCCTTTCCCTGACAAAACATTACAGTATGACCTTTAGAGAAATTTTGTTTGCTTCATTAACGTCATTCAGTTTGATCGTGCCATTATCCGTGATGATGACATTATACTTTAAAATCGATGATCTTTTCTCAATAGGAAAATACAGGGATCAAGCGATTCACTACGCTGAAACATCTTGGACTGTGGCAGCCATAACCGTGATTGCTGTATTCCTTCTTACCATAATTATTGGGATTTGCTGGAAGTTTGTGCAATATGGAAATTATGAGGTGATGGCTGATAAGCACCGTATTTATATTCAAAAAGGCCTCTTTAACCACACTGAATTTTCGATAGTGAAAGAGAAGGTCCAAGCGATAAAAATAAATAAAAGCCTGCTCAGAAGAGGGCTTGGTATGGGGGAAGTAAAGCTTGTCAGTGCAGGTGGTACGGGTAAGGAAGACATTGAAATTGCTTCTACGCTTTTCCCTTTTATCTCTGAGGATAAGGCGGTCCGTTTAGTATCTGAACTACTACCAGGATATCTTATCGATAGGAACAACATGGTGAAGCTGCCGAAAACCGCCCTTTTTGTAAAACTGTTGCGTCCGAGTTACTTATGGCTTATTACAACGGCGATTTTACTCTATTTCTGGCCAAAGCTGTGGTATCTTTCGCTGGCCTTGCTGGTCATCATTGTATGTGCACGCCTATTGCATGCGGTAAACAGCAGCTACTCTCTCAAGAATACGAACATTCAGTTTAAAACGGGAGCGTTCGCTACAGAACTGTTTGTGACAAATCGAATGAAGATTGAAGAAATGGAAATCTCTGAATCATGGCTGCAGCGCCAATTCGGTCTTGCTTCGGTTAAAATTTCAACGAGATCGAAACCGATTCATTTCTCAAGCATTTCGGATATTCCAAGGGATGCGGCGGTCCAGTATTACCAGTGGTATGCTCGGCACAGGCTAGGAACAAATGCTCTTCGACCAGCAGAGCAGAATGAATTAAAATAAATCTCAGCCCGGTTGGATTTTCGCATGTGTATAACTGTCACGCTGTTTAATTTATTTAAATTAGGGGAACAAGTACGGATAACAAATAAATAATGAGATGCAGGGAAGAATTAAAAGAATGCTGAAGAGAGGTGCATGAATATGCCTGATAAAAAAGATTATGAAAAAGGCTATGAGAAATATGAGGATGAAGCCGAAGAATACATGAATGATAAAGAAAAGTCCAAAAATCTTTTGCAAAAAGCCATTCAAAAGGCACGCGAAAATGAAGGGGCTCTGGGCGAAGCATTTAAAAAGCTTGAGTTGCTGCTTGAAATGTTCAGAGCATGGATAAAAGGTGAGTATAAAGACTTGCCAACTAAGTCCATCTTGATGGTGATTGCTGCGATTATTTATTTCGTATCGCCAATCGATCTCATTCCGGACTTTATTGCTGGATTAGGCTTCTTTGACGATGCGGCTGTGATCGGTTATACGATTAAGCAGCTTTCCAAAGATCTGGATAAATTCGAAGAGTGGAAAGAGGAGCAGTCTGAGACCGTTTCATAATATAAAAAGAACCATTTTTTTCTTCTTGAGAAAAATGGTTCTTTTGTTTTTTTCGGTAGAGAAGGTCTTTTTTTGTTTTAGTCATCCTTGTCCGTAAATCAGCATAAGCAAATGGGCTTCTGCCATTTTCAGGATTTCGTTTTCCTTCACGTATCCGTCTTTCACGGATTTTTTTGGCCTTTGATTTTGCCATAATAATCACTCCCTTATTCCAATTAGTTTACTTGAAACACTTTAAAAAGTGAATAAAAATTAAAAAACCGGGGCTATTTCTGCCTCGGTTTCTTTCGGTTATTTGATGACGCCGCACAGGGCGCGTTCGCCTGAATTTCCGGACGGATTGGACATTTGATCATCTGCCCCTTCATGAATGACCAGGGCTGATCCATCCTGGTCAAGCAGGGAATTTTTCATTCCTTTTTTCAGTGTCACGAGGTTCGTGCTGAAGACGGTATTAATTTCGCCTTTTTTATTCGCGATAACATTTTTCAAATCGCCTGCATGAGGACCTTTCGTGTTTTTTAATCCATGTTCCGTATGCCCAGGGTTGAAGTGTCCGCCGGCTGTCTTGAAGTCCGGAGGTGTGCACACGCCAGTTTCGTGAAAATGAATGCCGTGCTTGCCGGGTTTCAAGCCTGTAACATGTAAATGGACACCGACACCTAATGGGGTTTCTTTTAAAGTAGCAAAACCAGCTGACTTACCATCCTTGTTGATCATGGATATTTTTATAGGCTGAGGATTGACGCTCTGGTCTTTGGCCTGAACCCCTGAGCCTGCCAGCAACAGTGCCCCTGTTATGAGCACTGTAACAATGCCTATTCTTTTCATAATGTTCCTCCTTTGCTGCTATAAGTTGTATTGTGCACTTAAAAAATAACTTCATTCACAAGAAGGGTGAACAGGCTTGTGTCTGAAGAAGCAAGTCCGCAAAAAAACGTGGCCACTGAAAAAGTCACCCCGTGTAGATGTGGCTGTTGATTTCCGCTCTAGGCTGCTCGCTTCAATCAACGTGCTAGTGGCCATGTGTGCCCTTTAAAAGTCATGATTAACGGGCGGCCGAGACCTTCGCACTAAAGCACAAAAAGGGAGGCTTGACGGTGGCTGCGGCAAGTGATCGGATTCCACATTCTCGGATCGTGGCCATTTTCATCGGCCTCTTGCTGTTCCCGAACGCCTTGAAATAACATCATCGATTCCCCATCGAACGATGAAAATGCCACTTACAAACTTACTGATTTCAAGAGTTAGGGGGAATTAAGACAGGTCAACTTCATATTTAAGTTGATTGGAGTGGAGGACACGAGACTCCTCGAAAATGCATCCGCATTTTCTTCGTGCGGTGTGGATTCAAGAATGCAGTTTCAAGTCCAGCGGGAAATGCAACAGCTGAAGACCCAGCAGGAAGTGTTTTTTCTTCCTAGGAGGCTGAAGCGTTGCCCACGGAAAGCGAGTGCCTGAAATGGAAATCAACAACCCTGTTTACATCGTGGTCTTTTTCAGTGCCCTCAAAAAAACCGGGGCGGCTGTACCGCTCCGGTCACTTCTATTACATATGCACGATCAATTTTTAGCTTGCTGAAACTTTCGGCTCTACTTCAGGGAGTTCTTGCTGTTTTTTATCTGGATTGAATTCTTTTTCGCTTTTTGCTACAACAATCGTCGCAATACCATTACCGATCATGTTGATAATGGCACGGGCTTCAGACATGAACCGGTCAACACCGAGTAGGAGAGCAAGGCCCGCCATTGGAATCACGTGCATGGCGCTTAAGGTGGAGGCAAGAACGATGAAGCCGCCGCCTGTTACAGTGGCTGCCCCTTTAGATGTCAACATAAGTACGGCCAAAATTGTCAGTTGCTGAGTCAGGCTCAAGTCAACACCGCTAACCTGTGCAAGGAACACCACAGCCATTGAGAGATAAACAGAAGTGCCATCTAAGTTAAAGGAATAACCGGTTGGAATGACGAGAGACGTAACAGATTTTGAACAACCGAAGTCTTCCATTTTAGTCATCATTCGTGGCAGAACAGATTCTGACGATGAAGTACCAAGAACGATAAGCAGTTCTTCTTTAATGTGCTTAAGGTATTTCCATAAGCTGAATTTAAAGATATAACAGATGATGTTTAGGATCACAAATACAAAGATAGCCATGGTGGCATAAACACCGATCATCAGCTTTCCTAGCGGAAGAAGTGAGGAGAGACCATAATTTCCGATAGTGAAAGCAATCGCCCCAAATGCACCAATAGGAGCCACTCGCATAATCATGTTAACGATTTTATAAAAGACTTTTGCAATCTTATCAAAAAGATCAATAACTGGTTTTCCTGTATTTCCTAAGGCTGCAAGAGCAAAGCCGAATAAGACAGCGAAGAAAACGACCTGGAGAATCTCTCCTTGGGCAAATGCAGCAAAGACGTTAGAAGGAACAATGTTTGTCAGGAAATCGAAAAACCCCATTTCTGAGCCCGCTTTTGTATATTGCGCGATTTGATCCTGACCTTTTGAAGGATCAAGCAATACGCCGCTCCCGGGTTTCAAAATGTTGGCGATAATGAGTCCTAATGCAAGAGCAGCAGTTGAGACGATCTCAAAGTACAAGAGCGCTTTCCCGCCGACTCTTCCGACCTTTTTCATATCGCCCATTCCGGCAATACCGAGAACAATGGTAAAGAAAACGAGAGGAGCAATGATCATTTTAACCATATTAATGAAAATATCGCCGAGAGGTTTCATTGCTTTGGCAGCATCAGGAAATACGATACCAAGGACGATACCTATAACAACGGCAGTTAAAACTTGAAACGTTAAATTTGAAAATAACTTTTTCATTTCTTCACTTCCTTTTGAAAGATTATAAAATCGTCACATGACAGTAAGCGCTTCCATTTCACAAAAATATAAGTTCGTAACCTTCGACTCTATCGTAATGTTTTTTGAATTTTTAGAGAAGAATCTGTAAGTAAAGAAAGAGATTAAGTAAGTAAAGTAATTAAGACAGCCGGGAGTTCACTCGACTGTCTTAAGGTAAGGAAGTATTCGATTAGCGTGTTCTTTGCGGGCGTAATACCGATAAACAGGTCGGCCAATACTGCCATAATCCATCTGAACATTCAGATAGCCGATTTCAGTGAGGAATCCTAAATATTTTCGCATTGAAATGCGGGAAACACCAACAGCATTTGATAGTTCTTCTGTTGAAAAGCTATCAGATTCTATATGTGGAATTTTTAATATAACTTTTTTCAGCGTTTGATGTGTAAGGCCTTTGGGGAGCTGAAGCTGATCCTCTTGTTTAACCGTTTTATTGTACAATAGTGTATCTAATTCCTCTTGATTTACTTTATTCTGGCTGCCAATAAACGCTTGTTTTTGCTGATATTTTTTTAGGGAAGAATGGAAACGTTCGAATTCAAAAGGTTTAATTAGATAATCAACAGCTCCAAGGCGTAAACAGGATTTTATGTGATCCATATCACTCGCAGCAGATATAACGATGACATCGACACTCTTTTTTTCGTTTCGAATGTCTGCAAGCAGCTCTAACCCATTTCGTTGGGGCATGAAGATATCCATCAGCACAAGGTCTATAGGTTGAGTCTTCTAAGGTGGCTAAGGCATCTGTTACATTACTGGCAATACCGATACAGCAAAACCCTGAAATTGATTCGAGGTAACCTTTGTTTATTGAAGCGACCATTGGATCATCTTCTACAATAAGTACTTTAATCATCGTTCGCCACCTTTGCTTTCAATGGGAATCCGTATTGAAAACAGGGTACCATCATAACCGGTCTTTAAGGTTAAATGACCTCCCAGTTTCTCAATACTGTTTTTCACTAAAAATAAACCGTAGCCGCGATCTTCACCTTTTGTGGAAAAACCTTTTTCAAATATCCCATCAAGCTGTTCTTCAGAAATCCCTGACCCGCTGTCATTTACTGAAAAAGTAAGCAGTGGTGATTCATAACTAAGATGGACGTCAATGCGCTTCGTTTCACATTTTTCCACAGCTTCAATGCCGTTATCAATCAGATTTCCCAGAATTGTAATATATTCGCTAACTGTGTCAGCATCCTCTGGAATAGGAAGCCCATCATCCCCAGTAATGTTTAGCTGGACATTCTGCTCTCTTGCATAGCTTAACTTGCTTAGTAAAAAACCTGCAAGGACTGGATTATTTACAATGTTTGAAATGGACCCCACTTCTACCTGGTACCGATCAGATAGTTGATGTACATAGACTGCAAGTTTTTCATATTCTTTGAGATGGACCATCCCTAAAATAACATGAAGCTTGTTCATGAATTCATGCGATTTTACACGCAAGGCTTCAGCATAGAGTTTTACGCCTGTCAGCTGTTCGGCCAGCTGTTTTAACTCTGTTTTATCCCGGAATGTCGCAAGGGCAGCAATCACTTTACCCTCCACAATAATGGGGACTCTGTTTGCGACAAGAGTGATCCCGTTTAATTCAATTTCCTGATCATATTCCGCTTTAGCATTTTCAATAACACGACGCAGTCTGGATCCGGGCAGGTAATTCTCAATATCTTTCCCGGCAAGTTCGTCATCAATGCCGGCGTCTTGAAAAATCCGATGGGCTTCAGTGTTGGCCACAATTATTTCATTTTCGAGATTAACAGCGAGGATTCCTTCACGGACAGATTCCAGCATGGCATTTCGCTCCTGCCATAGGCTGGCGATCTGGGGTGGCTCTAGACCAAATAGAATTTTTTTGATCTTTCTTGCGAGAATGATGGCTCCAAAAATACCACACAGCAGTCCTATGCTGATGCCAGTGTATATGATGCTGATGCTGCGAATCACCGCCTCATGAATATGCGTTGATAAAATACCGACAGCGGCAACCCCTACTTGTTTTCCAGCACTGTCCCGGATTGGCTCAAATGCACGGAGTGAAGTGCCAAGGGTCCCAACTGCAACAGAAGTATAAGCTTGTCCATGCAGAGCTTTTTTCTCATCTCCGCCAACAAAATGCTTGCCGATTTTTTCTTTGTCGGGATGGGATTTCCGAATGCCCTTCATATCCATGACTACTATATAACGGACACCGGTCTTTTTGCGGATATTGCTAGCGTATTTCTGTATTTCTTTTTCCTTTTTAGGGTGGGTAAGTCCATCGATAACGAGAGGGGTGCTACTGACAATTTTTGCTATCGTTGCAGCTTTATCTGAAAGCTGATTTTTCGTTTTCATTGTAATCTCTTTGCCGACTAGGATGCCTGTAATCAGAAGAGAGACGATCACCACGATACATACAAAGATTGTAATCATGGTCTGAAGACTTGGATTTCTCCTGCTAATTTTCATCTATTCTGCTCCAATTACCCTTTATTTCCTTTCATTATAGCGTAAAGAAGGAATGTAAAGTAAATAGAATTCTAAACGCAAAAAAACCGGGGCGGCTGTACCGCTCCGGTTTTCTATCACTCGTAAATATATTAACTCACAGAGATTTTTCCGCGCATATCCTTCTCGATGTCTTCCAGACTGCGACCTTTTGTTTCGGGGACGAATTTTAAAACAAAGATAAAGGCAAGGACGCCGATGATCGCGAAAATTGTAAATACCCAGCCTGTCCCAATTGCCGCAAGGACAACAGGGAAAAACAGGGAGACAACTAAATTTGCTGCTGATAGTAAAAGGGTGGCGAGACCAGTTGCAGCACCTCTTGCTTTTAATGGGAACAGTTCCGGGAGAATAACCCAAACTGCTGGCCCCCATGTAGCAGCAAAAAAGATGATAAAGACGCCTAAGAATATTACGGTAATCCATGCGTTGGAGGCTGACAATCCTGAGAAAATGACAGCTGCCAGAACAATTAAACTTATTGTCATGCCAACGTTTCCCCAAAGCATCAGTTTCTTGCGGCCTAGTTTGTCAATGGTGAAGATTGCCACAAGCGTCATCAGCACATTCATAATCCCAATGCCAAGGGTGCCTAAAATGGAGGCGGAATTGCCGAGACCTGCACTTGAGAAAATCGTTGGTGCATAATAAATGATGGCATTAATTCCGATGACCTGCTGGAAAATTGCTACACCAATCCCGGCGATAAGCATGGGGCGAAGCCAGCTCGATTTAAGAATGGAGAAGACACTCTCCTGATTTTTTTCCGTTTCTTTTATTTTTTCAATTTCAGGTTCAATTTCTGATTCGTCTCGTGTCAGTTTCATAACATCTCGTGCTTCATCCTCACGTTTCTTCTGAATAAGCCAACGTGGACTTTCAGGCATGAAAGCAATACCGACCAAGAGGGCAAATGCAGGAACGGTTGCCAGACCTAACATCCAGCGCCAGCCATCCACCGGTGAGAATAGGTAGTTAATGGCGTATGCGAGCAGAATGCCAATGGTGATCATTAACTGATTTAATGAAGCAAGTGACCCACTCGCTTTTGTTGGCGCCATTTCTGATAAATAAACGGGAACAAGCGCCGTTGATCCTCCGACGGCCAAACCAATTACGATTCTTGAAATAACGAGCATGACTTGCATTCGGCGAAAAAGCCGCCCCAAGAGCACCTAATATGTAGATAAGTGCAATCATTAAAACAACTCGACGCCTGCCCCATCGGTCAGACAGCGGACCGCTCAGTCCAGCGCCAACGATTGCCCCGATAAGCAAAGCGCTTACAACAAGACCTTGCATAAAGTTAGTAAGCGAAATATCCTGTTTAATAAATAGCAGTGCGCCGGAGATGACACCGGTATCATAACCGTACAATAATCCCCCAAGAGCACCAAAGAGATAGATTAATCCCTTATTCGTTTTTCCGAACATGGTGAAGCCTCCTCTAGTTATAACTCCGCAGCAAACATTTTACTACGAGTAATGACGTTGCGTCCATAATTGTATCTCTACTTCTTATTCCACCGATGGCAGCGTATTGTAAACTTCTTTAGGACAAATCTTTCTCTTTATAAAGGAGTCGGCCATTTCTTGCAGAATACATTAATTATAAAATTTCAAAGGAGGCAGTTCAAATGTTACAGCAGTATCACTATCACGTCTGGTCTAATAATCGGGTGATTGAACGGCTTAAGGAACTTCCTGAGGAAATTTATACTGAAGAAGTAAAGAGTGTCTTCCCTTCCATTTCATCAGCGTTAGCTCATATTTACAGTGTAGATGCGATGTGGTTCAGCGTTATGGCCGAAAAAAGCTTTGAGGAAACGATGGCGCTTGTGGAACAGTTGAAGGAAGACACAAAAGAAAAAAGTCTTGATGAGATCGCGCAAATGTTTGATCAACTGTCTGTGGAATACAAAGCGTTTTTGGATCAGCAGCAGAGCTGGGATCAGCCGAGAAAGCTTGATCACCCGCATTATGGGCATTTAGATACGAAGCTGTCAGAGCTTGTTCAGCATGTCGTTAATCACGGAACATATCATCGAGGAAATATTACGGCTATGCTGAGGCAACTCGGATATCCGGGCATCCCAACCGATTATGTAACTTTCTTATATGCCACCCAGGCAAAGGTCTAATCTTGACGGGATGATTGAGGGCAAATCCGGAACGGCAGACACATTATATTATTTTATCTAAATATAAATGAGAAAGCGCCGGATTTCCGGCGCCATTTTTTATTTGTTTGGATTGCCAAAGTCAGAGACCATTTTCATCAGCAAACCTGCGGATGCGGGCTTCAATCTGATCACGGACACCACGAAAGATCTCCCATTTCTCGTCTTCTGTGCCTTCAGCCTTTGCTGGGTCGGGGAAGCCCCAATGTTCGCGCGTGACATAAGGCGGAGTCATCGGACATTTATCTTCAGCATCTCCGCAAAGCGTGATAACGTATTCAGAATGATTCAGCACATCAGGATCAATAATGGAGGATGCCTGAACAGAGATATCGATACCGGATTCTCCCATAGCTTTAATGGCCTTTGGATTCAGTCCATGTGCTTCAATTCCTGCAGATCGGACATCAAACGCATTTCCAAGATATTTATGGCCAAATCCTTCGGCCATTTGGCTGCGGCACGAGTTACCTGTGCATAGAAAATAGATGATTGGTTTTTTTGACACAAAAATTCCTCCTTGTAAAATGTTTTAGGCTATAAACAACAGCCATAAATACAGACCGGTAAGTGTAATGAAAAGGGTCGGGACAGTCAACAGAATACCCACCTTGAAATAATAGCCCCAGGATATCTTGACTCCTTTTTTTGACAAAACATGGAGCCATAACAGCGTGGCTAGAGAACCGATCGGTGTGATTTTTGGGCCTAAATCAGAACCGATGACATTTGCGTAAACAAGGCCTTCCTTAATCACCCCAGTTGCGTGAGATTGTGTAATCGCAAGAGCATCAATCATTACTGTCGGCATGTTATTCATAACCGAAGAAAGAATCGCTGCGATAAATCCCGTGGCGATTGTTCCAGCGAACAGGCCATGTTGAGCTGCGGCTTCAATAACGTGACCTAGTATGCTGGTCAGTCCAACATTTTTAAGGCCATAAACGACAACATACATGCCGATTGAAAAGAAAACGATGGCCCACGGCGCACCGCTAATAACTTGCCGGGTGTGAACCGCAGCGCTTCTGTTTGCCATAATTAAAAAGAAAATGGCAATAATACCGGCAATAATTGAGACCGGGATATCAAAAAATTCTCCTGCAAAGTAGCCAGCTAATAATGCAGCGAGTACGAACCATGAAAGCTTGAACATCTGTAAATCTTTGACGACGTCAATCGGTCTTTTCAGCTGTTCCAGATCGTAATGCTTCGGTAGACTTTTTTTGAAAAATAAATAAAGAACGAGAATACTCGCACCAAGTGAGAAAAGATCCGGAACAATCATCCGAGAGAGGTAGGTGCCAAAGCCAACATGGAAATAATCTGCCGAGACGATGTTAACCAGGTTGCTTACAACCAAAGGAAGTGATGTGGTATCAGCAATAAAACCACTCGCCATAATAAAAGGAAGAACCATTCGATCATCCAGTTTAAGCGCACGGACCATGGCCAATACAATGGGCGTTAAGATCAGTGCTGCCCCATCGTTCGCAAAAAAAGCAGACACAATAGAGCCAAGTAAAATAATGAAGATAAACATTTTCACACCGCTGCCTTTAGCTGCCCTTGCCATGTGGAGCGCTGCCCATTCAAAAAATCCAATTTCGTCAAGAATTAGTGAAATAATGATGATGCCGATAAAGGTGAGGGTGGCGTTCCATACAATACCGGTTACTGTACCGACGTCATGAAAATCAACCACACCTGCCAGCAGAGCAAGAATGGCTCCACCACAAGCTGTCCAACCGATCCCAATCCCTCTTGGCTGCCAGATGACAAGCACTAAGGTTAATATGAAAATAATAATTGCTAAAAAGATATGCACGTCCGTGTCTCCTCCTATGTTTAACAGCAGTTTATTCGAAGTCCCTTTACTTCCAGAGCCTCTAATTTTTCTTTTTGATCGGGAATAAATTCAAGAAGATCTTTGATTAACGGATAAGCAGCATGGTCCATGTTAAGCGAATAGAACATCCATTGCCCTTGCCGTTTTTCTCTAACCAGACCTGCATCCCTTAATTTTCTTAGATGCTGACTGATGGCCGGCTGAGTCATCTGAAAAATTTCGACCAGCTCGCACACACAGCAGGTGTCCTTTTCAAGCAACCCTATAATTGAAAGCCTCGTTTTATCACCCAATAATTTTAAGAGAGCAGCTGTTTGCTCAATTTCAAGAATCGTTTTCATTAAATACGCCTCCCAGATCATTATATAAGCATATGATTATATGTTCAACCGATTTTTTTAGTTATTCGATAAATGGGGAGAGGGATTCAACGTTTAATAGAGAATAAGTGGGAGAGAATGCTTTGAGAAACATCAGAAAAATGTTTTTGAATTGACGGCTGAAGAGTGGCAGGATTCCTATGACCCTCTTCAAAGAGCAAAACAGATGTTTGATCAGTCACATTCGCCGGATGGCCACAGTGTCGGTTGGAAAAGGCAACTAAAAAAATCCATTTAGAGTTTCTCCCCGCTCAATCGGCTATGTTGCTGGGAAATTTAAGACGCCATGGGATCAGCTGATGGCCGCTGAATATCTATAGTCAAAATTAACTTCTAAATGGCCACTGCAGACAACAATTACGTTGATTGAAGCGGATGGCGTGAGACTCCGACGGGACCAGCACGTGTCCGAAGATCCACTTTGGTACCAAAGAGACCACACCAAAGTTAGCTGAGGCCGTGCCCGTGGAAAGCGAGCTGCCTAGAACGGAAATCGACAAACATGAGACAGCAGGGGACTTTTTCATTGGCCCCGGTTTGAATACAGGTGCGACAGGCGGCAGTCTATTCTCCAATGCACGTTTGCATGTTATTCCATGATTTAAGGATGAACCGTATGCTGGAAAAGGAATCCGGCACTGGATTAAGCAGCCGGATAATAGGCGCAACATTCAAAGGTGATTTTCGCAGGAACAGGGGATTCAAAACATCCGAGGAATTCACATTGTGAGCCTATAGGAGAAAGGAGAAGAGCATGTACACACCTAAACATTTTAAGGTGACAGATGAAGCGGAGATCAAGGAATTTATCAGACAGAACAGCTTTGGCATCATTTTTTCTTATGATGGAGTAAGCCCGGAGGCGACGCATCTGCCTTTTCTGTTAGAGGAAGATGGCGACGATACATACCTGATTGGCCATTTCAGTAAGGGTAATCCCCAATGGAAGACACTAGAAAATCAGGAGGTACTAGTTGTCTTTCAAGGACCGCACAGCTATATTTCTGCTTCATGGTATGAAGAAAAAGGAACCGTTCCTACTTGGGATTACTTAACGGCTCACGTGCGCGGGACCTGCACTATTATGCGAGAGGAAAAAGAGCTCAAAGCGTTATTAAAAAAGACTTCCATGTATTATGAAGAACCTTTAGATCAATCTTGGAAAATGGAAGATCACATGGATGCTGTCAACAAAATGATCACAGGCATTGTTGGTTTCCGCCTTAAAATTAGTAAAATCGAAGGGAAGGCAAAGCTCAATCAGAACCACACCGTAGAACGGCAGGAGAAGGTCATTAACGCTTTGGAAAATACCTATGATCTTTATGACAGTAAAGAAATTGCTAAAAAAATGAAAGGAAATCTGAATAAGTAATTTGTGGGCCGAGCCCTAAGCTTCAACCGTCATGCTTATCAGGTAATTAAGATCTCTCAATCTATTGATTCCGCCAAAATCATTATCAAGCATGCTCAGTAATGAAATAAGGTCCGTCAGCTTGGCAAGCTGGCGCCAATACGGTGATAATTGCACGCCGCCTTTCTGAATCCCCTCGATAAAACCTTTTTCAAAGGAAGCGTAATGAGGCAGAGAATCATAGCGCAGCATATTTCCAATATCCATATAGATGGAACCTGATAAGGCAAATTCCCAATCAAGAATCGCACTGATTTTATTATTTTCAACGAGAATATTTAATCCGTTATAGTCCGCATGGACAAGCGCGGGCCTGCTGTCATCTTCTGAAAAGAGAGGCGCTTTCTCTGCGGCATATGCTGTGATTTTTTCAATCAGCCCAACCTCCAGCCACTGTGCTGGCTTCCCCTCAGTAAAGTAATGGATGAATTCTATAAAAGAATCGGGTGTCAACCGGAAGTTTTCAAACACTTTTAAATGCTCATCCAGAGAACCATATTCTTTAAATGTTACATTTCTGAATGAAGCCAAATGGCATCCCGCGGAAAAACCTAAAGCACGATTTTCTTCACTTCCGCCAGTTAGCATCCGGTCCTTCAGAAGGATTCCTGATTTCCATTCTAAAATGCCAGCAGAATAACGATCTTGTTCGTCAAGATATAGAAATTCTGGAACGGGTATAGCCGTTGACTGGTTAATCAGACGGTGAAGATTGTGTTCCATCTTAAGATTTTTCTTATTATCTGTCATTCGCACGACAAGCGGTTCTGTCTGGTTTTTAAAAGAGACCTTATAATTTGTATGGCTTAATCCGCCAGTCAGTAAATGGACGTCATTCACGGTCAGACTGGGATCGTATCCATGAATAATAGTGTTGAGGTCGGCCTTTGACAATTCAAAGGTCGGTTTGTGCTTTTCCCAATTATCTTTCATTTGATCCACTCCTTTTCTATCTTAATAATAGCCTTGATATCACCTAAATGTTAATAGATTTAATAAAATTCTGAATTCAACCTTTCTTTTATTGAAAGACTGTTGCACAATTATTATGGGCTTCGTTTCCGGGCTGTTTATATTTCAATAGATTGAGGGGGACCTGGGTTGAAGCTGTTTAGAGTGTCGCTGCAAACAAAAATTCTGGTTCTTGTGCTGTCGCTTGTCCTAATGGTCATCGTCGTGCTGTCCATTGTTTTTGGGTTTATGGAAAGCAATCAAATTGAAGAACAGAAAGGGAAGCTTGCTTTAGAAGTTTCCAAGACTGTGTCGTTTATGCCGTCTATCAGGCATGCTTTTACGTCACCGGATCCTTCAGAGATTATTCAGCCGATTGCTGAAAGAGTCCGCAAAGAGGTGGGTGCTGAATATGTTGTCGTTGGAAATAAACAAGGGGTGCGGTACTCCCATCCGGTTCCTTCGCGGATAGGCAAGCACATGGTAGGCGGAGATAATTACCGGGCCCTTGTACTGGGTGAGTATTATACGTCTAAAGCCACCGGCTCTCTTGGGCCCTCTTTAAGGGGAAAGTCCCCTATATTTGATGATCAGGGTAAAGTGATTGGGATTGTGTCCGTTGGTATTTTAATAAAAGATATTCATCAGCAAATTTTTATGAATGATTTAAAAGTTGCACTGATTTCTTTTTTCGTCTTAATAATTGCTGCGATAGGGGGGCTGCTTTTAGCGCGTAATATTAGAAAGGATACCATGGGTCTCGAACCCTATCAGATTGCTACTCTTTATAAAGAGAGAAATGCAGTTATTCAGTCTATTAAAGAGGGCATCCTGGTCGTGGATGAATTTGGAACGATTACAATTATGAATCAAAATGCCAGGAAACTGCTTAACTTCCACGGTGACTTTAACTTCATGAAGGTTGAGAAGCTGCTTCCCAATACTAAAATGTATGAAGTGTTACAGTCAGGCGTATCACAGCAAAATGAAGAAATGACGGTTGGAAATAAAATGCTCATAACGAGCAGAACGCCGATCATTGATAATGGACGGGTCGTAGGTGCCGTGTCTTCGTTCCGGGACAAAACCGAAATTGAGCAAATGGTTAATACACTTTCAGAAGTCCGAAAGTATTCTGAAGACCTGCGTGCACAGACACATGAATTCACAAATAAGCTTTATGTGCTATCTGGACTGCTCCAGCTTGGAAAATACGAAGAAGCAATCAGCATGATTCAGTCGGAATCTGCAGACGTTGAATTTCAGAACCGTATCCTGTTTGATCAGATTAAAGATGCAAAAGTCCAGGCCATTTTGTTAGGAAAGCTTGGGAAAGCGTCTGAGAAAAAGGTTTATTTTTATATTGATCAAAATACATCTTTGCAGGAGCTTCCTAAGCATGTGGAGCTTTCTCATCTTATTACAATCCTTGGGAATTTGATTGATAATGCTCTGGAAGCGGTAGCTGGCCATAAAAATCCGGAGGTCTCATTCTTTGCAACGGATATGGGCAATGATATGATCTTTGAAATTAGTGATAACGGATCAGGTGTATCTGAAGGTAACTTTGCAAATGTGTTCCAGCGGGGGTTCAGTACGAAGGAAGGTATCAGCGGCGAACAGCGCGGATACGGACTCGCAAATGTAAAGGAAGCGGTGGATGCCTTATATGGTCAAATAGAGCTGCAGAGCGTCCCGGGAAAAAACACGATTTTCACAGTGTATTTACCAAAAGAAAAAGGAGGCGGCGGGAAGTGGAAAAAGTAAATGTTGCCATTGCAGAAGATGATTTCAGAATCGCAGAAATTCACAGCCAGTTTCTAAGCAGGATTCCTGAAGTGCGTATTGCCGGTAAAGCATTATCAGCTGCTCAAACGATCGATCTATTGAAAGGTTGCAAGGTCGACTTATTGCTTTTAGACATCTATATGCCGGATATGCTTGGGACAGATTTGCTGCTGAGGATCCGGGAAGAATTTCCTAAGGTTGATATTGTCATGATCACAGCGGCAACAGATAAAAACTTTCTTCAGACGGCGATGCGAAATGGTGTTCTTAACTATCTAATTAAACCAGTTACGATGGAGCGGTTTGTCCACATTATCACAAGCTATATTGAACAGCGAGATATGCTTAACAATAAAGAAGAGATTGATCAAGATTTTGTTGACCGTGTCTTTAAGAAAAGCGGCTACATCGCCAAAACGTCCCCTCTTAGTGCTTTGCCTAAAGGTATTGATCCCATAACATTGAATAAGGTCGAGCAGGTACTCGATCAGTCACAAAAAGGGTTATCTGCAGAACAAATTGGAAACAAGATGGGGGCCTCTAGAACAACAGCCCGGAGGTATTTAGAGTATCTCATTTCTGAAAATAAGTGCCGGGCAGAAGTTGAATACGGCATCGTTGGCCGGCCGGAACGCCATTATTATCAACGGTGAACAAAATGAACAAAATGATAAAAATAGACGAAATGCTGTTTATTTTGAAAACGGTTACATTTTAACTAAAGTGCCTTAAGATGTGAGTATATTCCGAAAACAGGGAGTGAGCTCATTGAAAAAAGGCATTTTTTTGTTAGCTATCATTTTAGTATTAGCTTTTTCGTCTGCGTGTTCGTCGGCGAGCACAAGCGGAAAGTCGAAGGACTACCCAAAGGGAAATGTTGAATTTGTCGCACCGGCAACACCAGGTGGCGGATATGACTCCACTGCTCGTGCCATGCAAAAGATTTTACAAGATCAAAAGATTACTTCAAACAACATTTCAGTCGTTAATAAACCTGGAGGCGGCGGAGAAATTGGCTGGAAGTACATTAAGGGCAAAAATGCTAACCATTTAGCAGTGGACTCTAGTCTTATATTAACGAACAAGCTGCTCGGTACGAGTGATTTCTCTTATAAAGATGTTACCCCTCTCGCAACTCTTACAACAGAGTGGGAAGCGGTTGTAGTGCCAAAAGGATCACCGCTGAAAAGCGCAAAGCAAATGATGAACAAACTGAAAAAAGATCCGAAGTCGTTAAAAATCGCTGTTGCTCCGTCACTTGGAAACGATGATCATTTATCTTTTGTTCAAGCGGCTAAAACCTTTGGCGTGGACGTATCAAAACTGAACTTCCTTGTCTATGGCAGTGGTGGGGATACGGTTACTGCTTTGTTAGGTAAGCATGTTGACGTTGCCACAATGTCTGTGTCAGAAGCTAAAGAACAGTACAAAGCCGGTAAATTCGACATCCTGGCTGTCACCGCTGATAAGCGTATAGACGGGCTTGATAATGTACCGACTTGGAAAGAACAAGGAGTTGATATGGTCTTTCCTCACTGGAGAGGCGTGGTAGGACCTCCTAATATGACAAAGGATCAAATTGCATATTGGGATAAGGCATTTGCAAAAATGGTGAAAACAGATGCTTGGAAAAAGATTGAAAAGAATAATGATTGGGAGCCATTCTACAAGAATAGTGCAGACACTAAGAAATTTCTTGATGAACAAAATAAAATGTATACACAGGTTATCGAGGACTCCGGCCTGAAAAAGTAAGGAATGTTCAGCCGTCAGAGGCCAGGTGGCTTCTGACGGCTTTCCAAATTATTTTCTTTGATGAATGGAAGTGAATGAGAATGGGTTTACGGTTGTTTGTTCCATTTTTTATTATCATCGGAAGCGTGGTATGGCTTATTGCTTCGCTGATGCTCCCAAAAGCACCGCTTGGAGATCCCAACGGTCCAATGTATTTTCCGCTAGTTTTAAGCATTTTTTTACTTGTTATGGGTGTGATTCATTTTATTCAGGAATGGAAGATCCGCCATCAGGAGAAGGGTGTATTAAAGGCTCTCAAATCAGGGAGATCTATTAAATTAATTGCGCTAACACTGGTGTTTTGTCTTATTTATACGTTTATCTTCGAAAGAATCGGGTTTCTCATTTCTACAATTTTATTTTTAATTGCATTATTAAGTTTGGTAAATGGAATAAAAGGTTGGAAAAAATGGGTGACGAACTTAACTGTTGCTGTTATTTTCTCATTCGTCATGTGGTATGGCTTTTCCCAACTATTAGAAATCAGCTTGCCATAAAGGGGTGTACCTCATGGGTTATCATTTTCAAGATATTTTGCAAGGTTTATATACCGCACTTATGCCGATCAACATCCTGTTTGTTGTGATCGGAGGCTTTCTTGGTACTGTTGTTGGCATGCTGCCAGGGCTTGGTCCTGCTACGGCAGTTGCTGTCTTAATTCCTCTGACGTTTGGAATGAACCCTATTTCTGCACTGATTTTGATGGCCGCTATTTATTATGGTGCCATGTATGGAGGATCCAGAAGTTCGATTCTCTTAAACACACCAGGTGACGGCTCGGCTATTGCAGCGACGTTTGATGGCTATCCAATGGCGAAGAAAGGCCAAGGAGGTCAGGCGCTTGCTATTTCAGCCATTGCCTCACTTATCGGAGGGTTGATAGCTGTTGTCGGTTTCATTCTCCTTGCCGGACCGCTCTCACAATTTGCGTTGAAGTTCGGGCCAGCAGAATACTTCTTATTATTCCTGTTCACACTGTCTGCGGTGGTATCGCTCTCAACAGGTGCGATGGTTAAAGGATTCATTTCAATGGGTGTCGGTCTGCTGATTGCGACAATAGGGATTGATCAGCAAACGGGTGTCTACCGGTTTACATTTCACATTACCCAGCTTAGTGAAGGGATTAATTTCTTAGTGGTGATTATAGGTATTTATGCGGTCGGAGAAGTGTTATATAACCTTCTCACCATTGATAAACAGGCTAAGCAGGAAAAAAAGCAGGTTGGACGGATCTGGATTACGAAGGAGCAGTGGAAGCGTTCCATTGGTCCGATGCTGCGAGGCGGCCCAATCGGCTTTATCGTTGGAGTCTTGCCTGGGGCAGGTGGGTCCATTGCTTCAATGTTGAGCTATTCCACGGAAAAACAGATCTCAAAGCATCCAGAAGAATTTGGGGAGGGTGCGATTGAAGGACTGGCGTCACCGGAAGCCTCCAATAACGCAGCTTCTGTCGGTGCGATGATCCCGCTGTTAACAATGGGTATTCCGGGTTCTGGCACCACAGCCGTTATGCTCGGGGCGCTCGTCATGATCGGTTTAAAGCCCGGCCCGCTGTTGTTTAAAGACAGCCCCCACATGGCATGGAGCTTGATTGACAGTATGTTTATCGGAAATATCTTTTTGGTTATCTTAAATATTCTTCTTGTTGGATTACTGGTGAAAATATTGAATACACCACCAAAGATTCTATATCCGCTAATCTTAATTCTAGCGTTTGTTGGTACGTATACATTGAATTACAGTTTAGTAGACTTTTATTTGCTCGTGGTGTTCGGAATAGTCGGCTTGATGATGAAGCTGCTGAAATTCCCTATTGCACCGCTCATTCTTGCTCTGATTGTGGGTAGCGACATGGAACAGAATTTCAGAAAAAGTCTCGTGTCATCTGATGGAAGCTTGGGCATCTTTTTCCACTCGACGATTTGTATCGTATTGATCATCTTAACGGTTGGTTCTCTATTTTATCCGTTTATTGTTAATTACTTCAAGAAAAGAAAAGAACAATCCCGAGAAGCAGCATAACCGTGATTGGATCTACTTAATTAGACGAACTTCTTCCAGAATTTTGTGCTAGAGAGGGCTCGCTGTTCCAAATGACTCATAAACAAGTTAATGGTAGAGCTGGGGAGTCCATGAAGAAAATGCATGGTAAATACCTTCGGTTGCAGCGGGCGATCGAAGCATCAACGTGTCGTTTCGAAAGCGGGTGAAATGTCACTTCGATAGGTGATTCGCAGGAGTCTCGGGTATTTCTGGCTTTCATTTATTCATGCGCATTTTCGAGGAGTCTCGGGTATTTTAAAGCTGTTCATTTATGAGAATGCGTATTTTCGAGGAGTTTCACGCAACATTTATTCCAATCGAGGTTAAAATGTGAATTTGAACTGTCTTCATTCTTTTTGGTGATGAAGACAAATACGAGGATGAAAAGCATTTGGTGGACTGTCTTCATGGGAAAGGAATCTGCCACCAATGTGCTTCTGGTCTGCTAGTCATGCTGCGAAGCGGGGTTCCTTCGTCGCAACTCGATCGTTGTTCGAGAGGTGATGCTCGTGCCTGTCGGGGCTGAGACGGGTGCTTCCGCTTTTCTTTTTGTCCAGCTTCAGCACCCAGCCCCTCGGGGTCACTTCGTCATCTCTGCAAAAGTGAAAGTGCCGCTTTCTTGAGATGACTCCAGTGCCTGTCGGGGCTGAGACGGGTGCTTCCGCTTTTCTTAATAAATATCAGACAGGTCTGAGCGATGATGAACAAGAAAAATATTTTTATTATTACTATGCGTATTCATGATTTATCTTGTATTTATTACCCCGCTATTTTTGCGGTTTCCCGGTGAAATCAGAGCGTTGGCATTGCTTGTTATCATGCAGGTGCTGTGGATAGGGAGAGTTTTTCCGTTAGCTTACTCTTCCATTCTATTAATGCTTATATTATCGTTTCATTTTATGAGCTATGGTAAGGTTCTTGGATTCGTCGGCACACCGGTCGTGTGGCTGTTATTTGCAACATATCTTCTTTCCGGGGCTTTTATCCGCTCAGGACTTGCCCACAGACTTTCATTGAAAATTTTAAGCTGGTCCAAGGGAAGCAGCAAGAAAATTGTTGTTTCCAGCTTTTTTCTGATGTCAATTCTGGCTTTTATGATTCCTTCTAATATAGGAAGGGCGAGTCTTGTTACGTCAATCCTTGATAAAGTTATTATTAGCATCAATAAAGTTGATAAGGTGACCCGCCTGTCCAAAGCATTGTTCATTAGCATGTGCTATATTACGGCTCTTTCAGGTGCGTTGCTTGCGACCGGAGCAAGCTCCACAATCTATACATTTGGCTTTATTAACGATCATTTGAAAGTGCCGTTGACTTTCTTTCAATGGCTGGTATATACGGTTCCGCCAATTTTAATATTTATGATCTTGTTTTGGATTGTACTGAATTTTCTATTTCCGTTCGAGAAAATTAACTCAGAAGCTGCTTCTGGTTATATCGAGGAAGAACTTAAAAAGAACGGAAGGCTGAAAATGGCCGAAATTAAAATGATGCTCATCATCGGGGGGACGGTTTTACTCTGGCTGCTGGAGCCGCTTCATCATTTTTCGGTACCGTTAATTGGATTGCTTGGAGGTGCAGCAACCTTATTTCCAGGCATGGGCATTTGGAAATGGCAAGATGCTAAGCAAAAAATAAATTGGGATATGATTCTTTTTTTTGCCTCAACACTTATGCTTTCAGATGCTTTAATCAAGTCAGGTCTTTTGAAATGGATTTCCAGCCGCATCATCGCATTGGTTAATGCAGACCACTTGTTCTGGCTGCTAGTGGTATCTCTTATTTTTATTTTTCTCTTAAGGGTGTTTTTTGTTAACGTGCTTGGGATTATGACTTTTATCATCCCATTAAGTTTTAGTATTGGGGAGCAGCTGCCAAATGTCTCACCGGTTTTGTTTCCGCTTGTGTTCTTTTTAGCAGGTATTCCCGGCTTTTTCTTAATTACACAGTCGCCGGTTCATATGATCAGCTTTGCTTCAGGTTATTTTACTGAAAAGGAGCTTTTGAAAACTGGTATAGTTGCATCAATTATTTGGCTAATTATTCTTATTCCTACAGCGTTTTTTTATTGGAATAATCTATTGACCGGCTAAGGAAGTAATGAGACGCAGAAGATAAACAAACGTTTAATTAATTGAAAGGAGGGGGCAGGATGACCTGGGTTGTCCAGAATATGACCAGTCAAAAGGACCTGGCGGAACAATTCAAAAAGTTGATGCTGAAGGAGGATATCCTAAAGATCCCTGGAGTTCATGATGGGATGACAAGTCTAATTGCTAAAAAGACTGGCTTTGAGGCTTTGTATTTATCGGGAGCAGCTTATACTGCAAGCAAGGGTCTGCCGGATCTTGGTATTATCTATTCAGAAGAAATGGCAGGCAAAGCTACAGAAATTATCAGAGCCTCGGACTTACCCCTGCTTGTCGATATTGACACGGGCTATGGAGGCGTGCTGAATGCTGCAAGAACGGCTAAAGAAATGCTGGAAGCGCGTGTTGCGGCTGTTCAAATTGAAGATCAGTCACTGCCTAAGAAGTGCGGACATCTGAATGGGAAAAATCTGGTCAGTCCTGCTGAAATGGTGCAGAAAATCAGAATTATAAAAGAAATGGCACCAACGCTTGTGGTTGTCGCACGTACCGATGCCCATGCGGCTGAAGGTATTGATAGTGCAGTAGAAAGAGCGGTTCTCTATGCGGAGGCAGGGGCTGATGCTATTTTCCCGGAGGCATTAACAGGCAAGACTGAATTTGAACAAATGAAAATGGCAGTGGATGTTCCGCTCCTGGCGAATATGACCGAATTCGGTAAGACACCATACTATACAGCGGAAGAGTTCCAGGATTTCGGTTACAGTATGGTTATTTACCCTGTGACGTCATTAAGGGCAGCTGCAAAGGCATGTGAGCGGGTATTCACAGAAATTTTGGAGACGGGGACTCAAAAAAAGTCGCTAAAAGACATGCAAACCCGTGAAGAGCTGTATGAAATAATTAACTATTATGCTTATGAGTCACTCGATGAGAGAATTGCGAAAACGATTTTGCCGATAATGAAAGAATAAAGTTAAGGCAGAGGACCTGTGAATTCATGGGTGCTCTTTTTTTTATAAACTTGATACGTTGGCAAAGTTAAAGATCATTTTGGATTTTAGATTGATGTGAAAGGTTTATGGTTAAAGTGGATGTTCTGTTTTTTGGGGAATTTGAGTCGTTAAACATTCGATTATTGCCTGCTTAAACGCTGGAAATCGGTTTCTAAATTGAAAACCCGTTTATTTAAAGCATCCGTTTTATGGTCGACATGTTCGGAGATTTTCTCAGTGTATGTGCCAAAGCTCTCAATGATATTTTGCTGCAAACGGTCTTGACCTGTCTTCAATTCTGAAAGGTCTGTACGTAATCCTGACAGTTCATTGCGCATTTCATTCATACCAGACTTCATATTACTCACGTCTGACTTCAAGGTACTCACATCTGATTTAATGTTACTTATGTCTGTTTTCATATTACTCATGTCTGAATTCAAGTTACTCACATCTGATTTCAAGATGCTCACGTCTGATTTCAAGTTGCTCATGTCTGATTTCAAGTCACCCATATCTGAGCGCATGCCACCCAACTCATTTAGAATCTGTTTTAAAACAGTCTCCATCTCAATCCCTCCTTTCCATTTATATAATTATATCACTTTTGTTCATTGGTTCGAAGTGTCATTGACTTGCTTAAAATGCTTTCAATAAAGGATTGAATCGTTACTTGTAGAATGGTTTAATATATGTTACCGTAAAGTCACATATTAAATGTTACTTAAAGGTAACACTAAAATTAGGAGGTGGTCTTTTATTGAACAAACGGATGACGGACTAACACTTGCTTTTAAAGCATTGGGACATCCTATTAGAAGAAAAATATTAGATATCTTAAAAGAAGGTCCAAAAACAACGGGATATCTGGATGATGCATTCTCAGACATCAGCCGCTATGCGGTCATGAAGCATTTAACAGTTCTTGAAGAAGCAAAGCTTGTCCTGATCAGAAGAGAAGGTCGGACACGGCTGAATTATTTAAATGCTGTTCCATTACAGCAGATATCAGACAGATGGATGACACGCTATCAATCAACACTTGCCTCATCTTTAGGAAGTCTAAAATCAAATATTGAAAAGGGGATAAATAACATGACTGAACAAACAGGATTCAAGCATGATTCATTTCAAATTGAGCAGGAAGTCGAGATTCAAGGAAATATTGAAAGTGTTTTTAAATCGTTGACCAGTGATATTAATAGCTGGTGGGCTTTTCGACTGTGCGGTGAGAACTCTACGCTTTCAATTGAGCCAAAAGTCGGCGGGAGATTTTTGGAGCAAGCTAATAGCAGCAGTGGCGCACTTTGGGGAGTCATTAACTATATAAATGCCCCTGTTGAATTAAGATTTAACGGACTTCTAGGGATGCAAGGCGCAGTAAATAGTTCATATACCTTTAAGCTTGAGGAAAAAGACAACTCGACAATACTGAAACTCTCACATCATGCTGCAGGCTTATTAGACCCGAATTGGGAGCAGGCACATGATGAAGGCTGGAAAGAGCTGCTTGGCAAATACCTAAAAGCCTATATTGAAGAAGGTAAAAGCTATTCTGAGGTTAAATAGGTGATGATTAAAGTCTATGCAAATATAAAGATAAACCGCCATCATCAAGAGGTTTTCGACTATATATCGAATTTTGAAAACAATCCTAAATGGCAAGGCGGAATGGTAGATGCCCGAGTTTACATCAGACGGCCCTTTACAGAAAGGATCAACCTATGACCAAACCGCAAAATTCTTAGGAAAACAAGTCATCACCAGTTTTCTCGTGACTGAATTTCATGAGAATAAAAAAATTAAAATTGAAAGCCAATCAAGCACATTCCCCATTACGGTGACAAGGTCTGTCACGCCTATTGAAAATGGGACAAGCGTATCAGCAGAGGTTGAAGGTGACCCTGGCAAATACTATAAAATAATTAAACCCATTATTAAAATGGATGGTTCACCGATCAGTGAATGCAGATTATAAAAGACTTAAAAAATTAATGGAATAAAGAAAAGCGTGTCATGCCTGTTGATTTCGCTCTAGGTTGCTCGCTTTCCTCGGGCACTGCCTCAGCTAACTTTGGCGTGGTTTCTTTGTCGCCAAAGTGGATCTTCGGACACGTGCTGATCCCGTGGGAGTCTCGTGCCCTCCGCTACAATCAACGTATTTGATGTCCTTTAGAAGTCAATTATGGCTATAGATTTCCAGCTGTCATCAGTTGATCACGTGGCGAATTAAATTTTTCAAAAACACAGCCGAGTGAACGTGATAAACCTCTAAGTCGTTTTTTCATTATGCCAAGCAAAGGCGAAGTGCATCACTCTCGAAGGGCTTCGAGTGCGAGAAAAAGCAGGCCAAATGAGAGTAAAATAAAATTTTTGATCGTTCGTGTTTGCGAACGGTTTTTTTGTTGAATTTAAAGTTGGCTGGCATGAAGCGTGGCTTTGCGCGTAAGGACCTCAAAACTTGGAAATAGGACGTGAAGAGGTTCCATTTGATTGCTTCACCATAAAATAGATTGACATAAAACCAAATGGTTTCGTATAATTAAATAAGAAACCTTTTGGTTGTATTTAAACGCTAATGGAGGTCGTTAGTAATGAATGAAAATAAGCTAGAAGATATTGTACAGCAGGTGGTGCTAAATGCACCAATACAAAAGGTTTGGGATGCCGTAGCCACTTCAGAAGGGATTGCTGCATGGTTTATGCCTAATGACTTTAAGCCGATTAATGGCTATGCGTTTCATCTGAACGCTGGTAACTTTGGCATGTCTCCTTGCAAAGTCACTGAGATTGATCCGCCAAATCGGCTGTCTTTTAACTGGGGGAAAGACTGGACGATCACTTTTGCATTAGAAAAAATCGCGGACCAAACATCGTTTACGCTTATCCATTCCGGCTGGAAAGCTGGCGAAGTGACAGAGTTTGGCGAAGCGCATCTTAAAGGTAACACTAAAATTAGGAGGTGGTCTTTTATTGAACGAACGGATGACGGACTAACACTTGCTTTTAAAGCATTGGGACATCCTATTAGAAGAAAAATATTAGATATCTTAAAAGAAGGTCCAAAAACAACGGGATATCTGGATGATGCATTCTCAGACATCAGCCGCTATGCGGTCATGAAGCATTTAACAGTTCTTGAAGAAGCAAAGCTTGTCCTGATCAGAAGAGAAGGTCGGACACGGCTGAATTATTTAAATGCTGTTCCATTACAGCAGATATCAGACAGATGGATGACACGCTATCAATCAACACTTGCCTCATCTTTAGGAAGTCTAAAATCAAATATAGAAAAGGGGATAAATAAAATGACTGAACAAACAGGATTCAAGCATGATTCATTTCAAATTGAGCAGGAAGTCGAGATTCAAGGAAGTATCGAAAGTGTTTTTAAATCGTTGACCAGTGATATTAATAGCTGGTGGGCTTTTCGACTGTGCGGTGAGAACTCTACGCTTTCAATTGAGCCAAAAGTAGGCGGGAGATTTTTGGAGCAAGCTAATAGCAGCAGTGGCGCACTTTGGGGAGTCATTAACTATATAAATGCCCCTGTTGAATTAAGATTTAACGGACTTCTAGGGATGAAGGGCGCAGTAAACAGTTCATATACCTTTAAGCTTGAGGAAAAAGGAAACTCGACAATACTGAAACTCTCACATCATGCTGCAGGCTTATTAGACCCGAATTGGGAGCAAGCACATGATGAGGGCTGGAAAGAGTTGCTTGGCAAATACCTAAAAGCCTATGTTGAAGAAGGTAAAAGCTATTCTGAGGTTAAATAGGTGATGATTAAAGTCTATGCAAATATAAAGATTAACCGTCATCACCAAGAGGTTTTCGACTATATATCGAATTTTGAAAACAATCCTAAATGGCAAGGCGGAATGGTAGATGCCCGGTTTACATCAGCCGGCCCTTTACAGAAAGGCTCAACCTATGACCAAACCGCAAAATTCCTAGGAAAAGAAGTCATCACCAGTTTTCTCGTGACTGAATTTCATGAGAGTAAAAAAATTAAAATTGAAAGCCAATCAAGCACATTCCCCATCACGGTGACAAGGTCTGTCACGCCAGTTGAAAACGGAACAAGCGTATCGGCAGAGGTTGTAGGCGCCCCGGGTAAATACTATAAAATAATTAATCCCTTATTAAAATGGATGGTTCACCGATCAGTGAATGCAGATTATAAAAGACTAAAAAAAATATTGGAATAAAGAAAAGCGTGTCATGCCTGTTGATTTCGCTCTAGGCTGCTCGCTTTCCACGGGCACGGCCTCAGCTAACTTTGGCGTGGTTTCTTTGTCGCCAAAGTGGATCTTCGGACACGTGTTGATCCCGTGGGAGTCTCGTGCCCTCCGCTATAATCAACGTATTTGATGTCCTTTAGAAGTTAATTATGGCTATAGATTTCCAGCTGCCATCAGTTGATCACTTGGCGACTTAAATTTTTCAAAAACACAGCCGAGTGAACGTGATAAACCTCTAAGTCGCTTTTTCATTGGACTTGCCATGACAGGCACGAGCATCACATCTCGAAGGACTTCGAGTTGCGACGAGAAATTCCGCTTAATTACGTTTATATAATAGTTGATCGTTCGCGTTTGCGAACGTTTTTTTGTTGAACTTAAAGATGGCATGAGGACCTAAAAACTTGGAAATTGGACATGAACGTGTTCCATTTAACAATAAAATAAATTGACATACAACCAAAAGGTTTCGTATAATTTAAAACGAAACCTTTTGGTTTTATTTTGATATTATTGGAGGTTATTGTGATGAATGAAAATGTTCTCTCGGATATTGTACAAAAGGTGGTGCTGAATGCACCCATTCAGAAAGTGTGGGATGCTGTAGCGACGTCAGAAGGGATTGCTGCATGGTTTATGCCCAATGACTTTAAGCCGATCAATGGCTATGAATTTCATTTGAATGCAGGTAATTTTGGCATGTCGCCGTGTAAAGTCACCGAGATTGATCCACCGAATCGTTTGTCGTTTAATTGGGGTAAAGACTGGACGATAACTTTTGAATTAGAAAAGATCGGTGACAAAACATCGTTTACGCTTATCCATTCCGGTTGGAAAGCTGGCGAAGTTACCGAGTTTGGGGAAGCGCATGAAATTGTGCGTGATCGTATGGAGCAGGGTTGGGCAAAACTTAAAAATAAACTTGCACCATACGTTGAGGCGTGAAATGACAGCAATGACCGAACCTAAATATGATGTGTTTCAAGCGATTGCGGATCCAACTCGCCGTCAGCTGCTTCGTTTACTTGCTGAAAAAGAACTACCAATAACCGAGATTAGCAGTCATTTTCCTATCACCCGAACAGCGGTATCGAAACACCTTCGTATTTTGTCCGAAGCCGATCTCGTTACTGGAAGAAAAGTAGGAAGAGAAAAACGATACAGCCTGCATTCAGAACCGTTGAAGGAACTGAAGGATTGGCTCTCTTATTATGAGCAATTTTGGAATAACAAGCTGTCCATGCTAAAGCATTTTGTAGAAAAAGAGGACGAATGAGAGGAGAGGTAATATGGCGGATGCTGGAACAACTGAGGAAAAAGTAAGGTATTTCACTAAACGGATCAATCAGGGTTATCCTGAACTGAAGATTAATGAAGTGGATGTAATTGATCATGGTCAAAACAATGATGTGTTAGTCATTAATGACGCTTTGGTGTTCCGATTTCCAAAGTATATGAAAGCCTTTCAAAAGCTAAGAAAAGAGACAAGCATCCTCGTTTTTTTAAAAAACAGGCTGCCGCTGCCCATCCCCAGTCCCAACTATTATTCTTTTGAACGCCTTGAAGCGGGCTGGGTTTTCACGGGATATAAAAAAATTCAAGGTTATCCGTTATGGACTAAAGATTTCTGCGGAATTTCGGATCCTTGCACAATAAAAGAATTGGCCTCACAGCTTACTGGTTTTCTTACTGAACTTCACTCTCTTCCAGTTGAAGATGTTAAAAAAATAATTTCAGAAAATCCTATTAGCATTAGTGAAGAAGTAGCCGGGTTATATGAACGTATTCAGCAGAAACTGTATCGGTATATGAGAGATGATGCGAAAAATGAAGTTACCCTCTTGTTTGAAGGCTTTTTAAAAGACGAAGCGAACTTAAAGTTTGAACCAAGTCTGATTCATGGTGACTTTGGTGCGTCAAATATTTTATGGGATGCGGAAGAGCGCAAAATATCCGGGATCATCGATTTCGGTGAAGCGTGCATTGGAGACCCGGCTTATGATTTTGCAGGTCTACTATCAAGCTACGGTGAATCCTTTTATCATACTTGCCTCAGCTTATACCCCAATGGCGATCAGGTATCGAATCGGGTTGCCTTTTACCGGGGAACTTTTGCTCTTCAAGAAGCACTGCATGGTGTAGAGAACGATGATAAGGAAGCTTTTGAAAACGGAATGAAAGACTATCAATAAACGGCTGCCAGTTACCCTTGGTCATGAAGGAGTGAGACGTTGATGGGAATGGAAAAGAAGAGGGCTGTTATTTGCTGGAGCGGCGGTAAAGACAGCTGTCTGGCATTATATCGGATCCTGAAAGACAAGAATTATCAAGTAGTTTGTTTATTGTCTATGGTATCTGAGAGGGATGCTAGAAACCATGCGCATGGATTACAGTTGGATATCTTAAAATCATCAAGCTGAGGCATTGGATATGCCATTGATTTTGGTAGATTCGGCAGGTGACTATGAAGCATCATTAAAGCAAGAGCTTTCAAGCATAAAAGAGAAATTAGGCATCGATGCCATTGTCTTTGGGAGTTTGTATGCTGAGGAGGATAGAAAGTGGAACGAGGACATCGCTTTTAAAACTGGACTGGAATCGTTGTTTCCAGTATGGATTGAAGAAAAGGACGCTGCAAATCTCCTTGAGGAATTTATATCACTTGGCTTTCGCTCGGTCGTTTGCCGTGCTTCTGTTCAGTATTTTGATCCAACATGGGCAGGCAGAACGCTTGATTGGTCCTTTTTGGAGGATATAAAGAGAACGGAAAGCTGTGCGATGGGGGAACACGGAGAATATCACACGTTTGTTCTGGACGGCCCCATATTTAATCAAGCAATTGAAATCACTCAATCAGAGGTGGTTTTAAATTCTGGTCTTTGGTCATTGGATATTCAAGCCTGTCAGCTGCAAAATAATAGGGAGATATAGCAGGACAATCCGACTCTATTCGACAGCTTCTGCGGAGGTAAATGACTATAATTAAAGCAGAAAATATCTTAAATAGCGGGGAGAGTTACCGACCATGGGGCGTGCACCGGAATTTATTTTGAACTATGACGATTTGCTGAATATGCTTGATGATTTAATACGTGAACCTGGGCCATGGTGGGATGGCTTTTATGAAGATCGTGATAAGGGCATTCCTTTTTTTGTGAATGCGCCGGATGAGAATCTTGTAGAGTATTTTAAAGCTGAAAAGGTAAAGCCTGGGCGGGTACTGGAGCTTGGCTCGGGTCCGGGGCGGAATGCGATCTATATGGCTGAACAGGGCTGCGAGGTTGATGCAGTTGATGCTTCAGAGAAAGCATTGATATGGGCAAAGGAACGGGCGGATAAGAAAGGCCTTTCAATAAATGGACTGCATCAAAATATTTTTGAATTAGACATTTCTCCAAATACATATGATTTTGTTTATGACTCCGGGTGCTTTCATCATATCGCTCCGCACCGCAGAATGGATTACGTTGAGCTGATATCGAAGGCTTTAAAGCCAGGTGGTCTGTTCGGTTTAAATTGTTTTGCTGCTGAAGTAAAGGATGACCTAAACGGGAATGAAATCCCTGATCGCCAGGTTTATAAGGATTGGAGCCTTCACGGGGGACTCGCTTATTCTAAAGAAAAGCTCATCGCTATTTTTCAAGGTTATGAAGTTGTCAGCATGCGAATGATGAAAGACATGAACGAAGATGAGTCATTATTTGGTGTGCCTTTTATGTGGACTATGTTATTAAGAAAAAATTAGAGGGGATAAGCATATACCTAGGAGTAGGA
>CAVYYW010000023.1:0-165109 GCA_963772845.1 uncultured Sporolactobacillaceae bacterium | reverse complement strand
TGGGGGGACGCAGGAAGGTAGGGCCAGCGCACGATTGGAAGTGTGCGTTCAAGCCGTTAGGCGGATCATGAGGCAAATCCCATGATCACATACGCTGAGCGGTGATGAGGAGGGACAATCGTCCCGAAGGGTCTGATCCTACACTGCCAAGAAAAGCCTCTAGCGAGTCTCACGGTGCCCGTACCCCAAACCGACACAGGTAGGCGAGGAGAGCATCCTAAGACGCTCGGGAGAACTCTCGTTAAGGAACTCGGCAAAATGACCCCGTAACTTCGGGAGAAGGGGTGCTTCCCCGGGTGCAAGCCCAGGGGAGCCGCAGTGAAAAGATCCAAGCGACTGTTTAGCAAAAACACAGGTCTCTGCTAAACCGAAAGGTGACGTATAGGGGCTGACACCTGCCCGGTGCTGGAAGGTTAAGAGGAGAGGTTATTCCTTCGGGGAGAAGCTTTGAATCGAAGCCCCAGTAAACGGCGGCCGTAACTATAACGGTCCTAAGGTAGCGAAATTCCTTGTCGGGTAAGTTCCGACCCGCACGAAAGGTGTAACGACTTGGATACTGTCTCAACGAGAGACCCGGTGAAATTATAGTACCTGTGAAGATGCAGGTTACCCGCGACAGGACGGAAAGACCCCATGGAGCTTTACTGTAGCTTGATATTGGATGTGGGTACCGTTTGTACAGGATAGGTAGGAGCCTGAGAAGCCGGACCGCCAGGTTCGGTGGAGGCGTCGGTGGGATACTACCCTGACGGTATTGACATTCTAACCCGGGACCGTAATCCGGTTCGGAGACAGTGTCAGGTGGGCAGTTTGACTGGGGCGGTCGCCTCCTAAAATGTAACGGAGGCGCCCAAAGGTTCCCTCAGAATGGTTGGAAATCATTCGTAGAGTGTAAAGGCATAAGGGAGCTTGACTGCGAGACCTACAAGTCGAGCAGGGACGAAAGTCGGGCTTAGTGATCCGGTGGCACCGCATGGAAGGGCCATCGCTCAACGGATAAAAGCTACCCTGGGGATAACAGGCTTATCTCCCCCAAGAGTCCACATCGACGGGGAGGTTTGGCACCTCGATGTCGGCTCATCGCATCCTGGGGCTGAAGTGGGTCCCAAGGGTTGGGCTGTTCGCCCATTAAAGCGGTACGCGAGCTGGGTTCAGAACGTCGTGAGACAGTTCGGTCCCTATCCGTCGCGGGCGTAGGAAATTTGAGAGGCGCTGTCCTTAGTACGAGAGGACCGGGATGGACACACCGCTGGTGTACCAGTTGTTCCGCCAGGAGCACCGCTGGGTAGCTATGTGTGGCAAGGATAAGTGCTGAAAGCATCTAAGCATGAAGCCCCCCTCAAGATGAGATTTCCCATAACGTTAAGTTAGTAAGACCCCTTAGAGATGATGAGGTAGATAGGTCTGGTGTGGACGTGTGGTGACACATGAAGCTGACAGATACTAATCGGTCGAGGACTTCTCCACAAAGTAAGATGTCGAAACACTTTCTGTTGCATCCGGTTTTGAAGGTATGTTTATCTTCAGGTCTGGCGATGATAGCGAAGAGGTCACACCCGTTCCCATCCCGAACACGGTCGTTAAGCTCTTCAGCGCCAATGGTAGTTGGGGGCTGTCCCCCTGCGAGAGTAGGACGTTGCCAGGCCACAAAGCTTATACGTAAAGATCAGCGATTGATTTCGCTGGTCTTTTTTTGTGGTTACTATAATTGACTCCAACTCAATTGAACGTTTTTTTACGTCTTTCTTTTTTATCTAGAGAGGGTATCCGTTTTTTCTTTTTCGGGAAAGTTTCGATATAATGAGAAAAGACACATCTGGAGAGAGGATGGTTAACCGTGGTGAAGTTCAATACAAAAACGGTTCATTTTTCACAAAATGACGGCAGTGATCAATATGCTAAAACAAAACCGATTTATCAAACCTCCGCTTTTAAATTCAAAAGTTTAGAGGATCTGGAATCCTATTATACGGGAGAGAAATCCTATCTCTATTCAAGAATGGAAAATCCAAATACAAATGAACTAGGCATGGCTGTGGCGGCGCTTGAAGATGCACCTGCAGGAATAGCAGCTTCTTCAGGAATGGCCGCTATTTTAGCTGCTGTATTAAGTGTGGTAAAATCAGGTGATCATATTATAGTCTGTGAGGATTTATATGGCGGGACTTTTCAGCTGATTTTTGAAGAACTTAAAGAATATGGTATTGAGGCAACGTCTGTCGCTTTCCATAATGAATCTCTAATAGAAGCTCAAATAAAAGAAAATACGAAAGCCTTATTGACGGAAACAGTAGCCAATCCCCTATTAAGGGTTGAAAATATACCTGCGATTGTTAGCCTTGCTAAAAAACATCAATTGGTGACAATTATGGATAATACGTTCGCGACACCGTATTTAATTCAGCCCTACAAACTGGGTGTCGATCTTATTGTGCATTCAGCGACAAAATATATAGGCGGGCACAGCGATGTTACGGCAGGGGTTGCTGTGGGAAGTGAAGACCTCATCAGCAAAGTAAAAGCAAAAATAACCCGCTTCGGTATGAATTTAAGCCCGTTTGAAGCGTGGCTTGCCTGCCGAGGACTTAAGACATTGAGCATCCGGATGAAACAGCAGTCTGAGAACGCCCAGGCGCTTGCGAATCATCTTAGAGAAAGAGATGAAATCTCGACGGTATACTATCCTAAGTTTATTTCGGAAAAAGGCAATGGGGCCATTGTGACAGTGAAAATAGATAAAACGAAGTGTGACATAAGAGAATTTTTTAAAGCGCTGAAATTGACGAAAATTGTTGCGACTTTAGCAGGGGTTGAAACGTCTGTCAGCCATTCAAGAACGACATCACACAGAGCTTTGTCAGAAGAACAGTGCAAGCATCTTGGAATTGATGATCAGGTTATCCGGATTTCTGTCGGAATTGAAGATTGCGAAGATATAAAGGCGGATTTTGCCCAGGCGCTGTCACTGGCACGCTTTAGGGAGAATGATTAATATGGCATTCTTATTCGATGAGTTTTCTTTTATTAACAGCATTAAACCTGCGGAGACCTTTCACTCTGAACTTTCGGAAGGCATTGGTGACGATGCAGCAGTCTACTTGCCGAAGAGCGGGGCAGAGCAGCTTGTAAGCATGGATACGATGGTAGAAGGCATTCACTTTACCGAAGAAACAATGACTGCTCAGGACATAGGATGGAAGGCGCTGGCAGTTAATTTGAGTGACCTTGCCGCAATGGGGGGCGTTGCTGATTATTATTTGGTTTCCATTGCTCTGCCGGAACGCTGGAAAGAACGTGTTCATGATATCTATGAAGGCATACAGGCATGCGGCAGGCTATATAAAGCCGATCTCATTGGAGGAGACACGGTTTCTTCTATGCATGATTTAATGATCAGTGTGACGGTTATTGGTCATGTGCCTCCTGGGGAAAAGGCCTATTTACGATCGGATGCCATACCTGGTGATCATCTGCTGGTTACAGGCACGCTCGGAGACAGCTCAGCCGGACTGAATATTATGCTGAATGAGAAAGACTTGAGGAGACAGCCCTTTGCAGAATCATTAATTAAAGCGCACCAAAGACCGTATCCTCAGCTGACTGCGGCAAAGCTGCTCCGTGAAATCGGCGGCCGCTTTTCAGTTAATGATATCAGTGATGGTATTTCCAGTGAAGCTTCTGAAATTGCAAAGGCTTCAAATGCAGGAATTGAAGTATGGCAGGACCGGCTTCCTGTTTCTGAAGATCTGCAAGCCTATTCGCAAGGTAAATCCAATTTGAAATGGACGCTTGAAGGCGGGGAGGATTATCAGCTCTTGATTACTGCCCCAGCCGGGACTCTCGGGTCCATAACGGAAATATTTTCGAAAAGTGGTCTTCTCATAACTGAAATTGGAAAGGTGACAGAGGAATCCGGAGAGGTTTTTCTTGTCGATGAGTCAGGTAAGCAGCCGTTACATCCAAGAGGCTTTAATCACTTTAAAAAAAATGAGGGATGACCATGTATAGAAAGATATGCCATTCAACTGAGGAGACCATGGCTTTTGGCGAGCAGCTTTCTGAGCTCTTGCTGCCTGGAGATGTCATGACTTTAGAAGGCGATTTAGGCGCAGGAAAGACAACCTTCACAAAGGGTCTCGCTAAAGGACTTGGCATCACGGACATGGTAAACAGCCCGACGTTTACAATTATTAAGGAATATGCGGGAAGATGCCGCTTTATCATATGGACGTCTACAGGATCGGCGGGGATGAAGATCTTGGTTTTGATGAATATATTGAAGGACAAGGAGTCACGGTCATAGAATGGGCCACTATTATAGAAGATCAGCTCCCTGATACGTTTCTTAAAATAATAATCCGGTTAGAAGATAATGAGACGAGAGAAATTAAATTGGAACCGATCGGCGAGAGATATGAGCAGTTATGTAAGGAGTTAACGGATCATGAATATACTGGCGATTGATTCATCTAACGTGGCAATGGGCGTCGGGCTGTCAAATGATGGTCAGGTGCTCGGTGAAGTCATAACAAATGTTAAAAAAAATCATTCTGTCCGATTAATGCCTGCGATTGAGCATTTAATGAATGACGTTGGTATGACGCCGGACAGCATCGACCGGATAGCGGTAGCGATGGGACCGGGTTCTTATACCGGGGTTCGGATCGGGGTCACTGTTGCAAAGACGCTTGCATGGACCCTGCAGAAAGAATTGGTCGGGGTTTCAAGCCTGGAGGTCCTTGCACAGAATGGAAGCTTTTTCGAAGGTCTGATTGTTCCTTTTTTTGATGCGAGAAGGGGACAGGCTTTCACAGGACTCTATCGGAAAGATGGTCAAGACATTATTCCAGTTGACAGAGGATAAACTGGTGATTTTGGAGGACTGGCTTGTTTATTTGCGCAGTCTCAATGAACCGATTCTGTTTCTTAGCCAGGATATGGCTAAGCACAAGGAAATGATTGTAGAAACAATGGGCTCCCTTGCCGTCATAGGAGGTCCTGAACATGTCGCTCCCGCGGCCGTCTCAGCTTGCAGAACTTGGGCGTGTAAAAGAAGCTGTCAGCGATATTCATGGGTTTGTGCCGCGTTATTTGCGATTAGCTGAAGCTGAAGCCAACTGGCTTAAATCACAGAAGGGATCTGGTTCCAAATGACATCGACCATCACGATCCGCACCATGACGATTGATGATATAGATCAGGTTCTGGAAGTGGAGCATGCATCATTTGCAACGCCTTGGACCCGGGTTGCTTTTGAAAATGAAATTCTTAATAACCGCTTTGCGACTTACTTTATAGCTGAAGATGGCGAGAAGGTAGTAGGCTATAGCGGTGTTTGGATCATTATCGATGAAGCTCATATAACCAACATTGCAGTCTTGCCGGACTACAGGGGGTTAAAGCTGGGTGAAATGCTTCTAAGGCAATTGGTTCTGCATGCACAGGCGTGCCGTTCGAAGACCATGACGCTGGAAGTCAGGGTCTCTAATGAGGTCGCGATGAATTTATATGAAAAACTCGGCTTTCAAAGAGGCGGAACAAGAAAAGGCTATTATACAGATAATCAAGAAGATGCATACGTTATGTGGGTGAATTTATGAGTATATTCGAGCAAAAGGAAACCATTATTCTTGGCATTGAAACAAGCTGTGATGAAACAGCCGCATCAGTCGTTAAAGACGGAAGAATGATTTTGTCTTCTGTTGTCGCTTCCCAGATTAACAGCCATAAGCGCTTTGGAGGCGTAGTACCTGAAATTGCTTCCAGACATCATGTAGAGGAATTGACGCTGGTGTGTGAGCAGGCTCTTAAAGAAGCAGAAACCTCTTGGGAGGACATTGACGCAATCGCTGTCACACAAGGACCAGGTCTCGTTGGTGCTCTTCTAATTGGCGTTAACGGTGCAAAAGCTCTGGCTTTTGCCCATCAAAAACCGCTGATTCCGGTGCATCATATTACCGGTCATATCTATGCGAACCGTTTGATCAATGAGATGCAGTTCCCATTGATTGCTCTTATCGTATCGGGCGGGCATACAGAAATTATTTATATGAAAGCGCATGGTTCCTATGAAATTATCGGCAGAACAAGAGACGATGCAGCAGGAGAAGCTTTTGATAAGGTGGCAAGAACGCTAAAGCTGCCATATCCGGGCGGACCGGAAATTGACCGCCTTGCTGCAGAGGGGGAGCCATCCATTGATCTTCCAAGAGCGTGGCTTGAACCAGATTCTTATGATTTCAGTTTTAGCGGCCTGAAATCAGCTGTTATTAATTATGTCCATAACGCAGAGCAAAGAGGAGAAGAGGTTAACAAAGCCAATCTAGCTGCAAGCTTTCAGGAAAGCGTAACAGAAGTGCTTGTGGCGAAAACACTTAAAGCGGCCAAAGCTTATCAAGCTAAAGAAATCCTCGTTGCTGGCGGAGTGGCTGCAAACAAAGGACTCCGAAACAGAATAACAGCGGCTTGTGAAGAAACAGGATATTCCGCTGCACATTCCTCCCCTTTCTCTATGTACGGATAATGCTGCGATGATCGCCGCTGCCGGAACGATTGGTTTTATCAAGGGGACGCGTGCGGATCTGAGCTTGAATGGGCAGCCTAGTCTTTCTATTGAAGATTTCTAGTTCAGACTTATGAAAAACGCTTGCATTCGTCGTTACGGCGTCCTCGGCGGGTACTCATGACCCAGGAACGGTCATTCCGTGCCCCCTCGGTCTTGTGCCTCGACTTCAAACGTTTTCATGGCGTCTGATTGGGCGAAAACCGAAAAACGCTTGCATTCGTCGTTACGGCGTCCTCGGCGGGTACTCATGACCCAGGAGCGGTCATTCCGTGCCCCCTCGGTCTTGTGCCTCGACTTCAAACGTTTTCATGGCGTCTGATTGGGCAAAACCGAAAAACGCTTGCATTCGTCGTTACGGCGTCCTCGGCGGGTACTCATGACATTTATATAAAAATCATTAACAAAAACCTCAGGCCATAGGGTCTGAGGTTTTATGATGGGTTATTTAATTTTCCTTTAGTTCTTCAAATGTCAGCTGCTGTGCTTCCCATTCTTCTACGAGGTGATGAAGGGCATCTTTTTTCTCCATAAGCGCATCGTTTACTTTTTGAGCTTTATCTGATGCAGTATAGATTTCAGGATCGAGCAGTTGTTTTTCTAAAGCTTCAATTTCTGTTTCGTGTGACTGAATGTTCTCTTCAAGCTGGAGAATGGCACGTTCCATCTGTCTTTCTTGTTTTTTACGTTCTTTATCAATGGCGAATTGTGCCTTCCCGTCACTGGTATTCTGGGTGGAGGAAGCATTGAAGTTACCGTTTTCCTTTGCCTCAAGTTCCGCAATCTCTTTCATTTCCTGCTTCTTTTCAACATAATAATCATAATCGCCGAGGTAAGGCGTGATGCCTTCCTCAGACAGCTCTAGGACACGGGTGGCAAGGGCATTAATAAAGTACCGGTCATGGGAGACATATAAAATGGTCCCGGGGTAATCCATTAAGGCATTTTCCAGAACCTCCTTGCTGTCCAGATCCAGGTGGTTGGTCGGTTCATCAAGAATGAGAAGGTTATCTGATTGCATCATCAGTTTCGCCAAGGCAAGACGGGCTTTTTCTCCGCCGCTAAGCTGCGAGACAATCTTCATTACATCATCACCGGAGAACAGAAATTGGCCAAGCACTGAACGGATATCCTTTTCGTCCGTAAGCGGATAATCATCCCATAGTTCATTTAAGACCGGTTTGTTTGACGTGAGCTTGGCCTGTTCTTGATCATAATAACCGATTGAGACATGGCTGCCATAAGTGACCTCGCCGGAGAGAAGTGTGGACTGATCAGCAAGCGCCTTTAATAAAGTCGATTTGCCGATTCCGTTCGGTCCGACGAGAGCGACGCTTTCACCGCGGGTCAGATTGAGAGTAACATTTGACAGAAGCGGTTCGCCTGCTTCATAGCCTGCGGCAAGCGCCTTTGCTTGAAGGACATCGTTCCCGCTCTGCTTCGCTATTTTAAATGTAAAGCGTGCGGATTTCTCATCGCCTTTAGGTCTGTCGAGCATGTCCATTTTCTCAAGTTTTTTACGGCGGCTCTGGGCTCGTTTTGTTGTGGATGCCCGGACAATATTGCGCTGAATAAAATCATTCAGGTCTGCCACTTCTTTCTGCTGCTTTTCGTAAACCTTAAGATCCTGCTCAAATTGTGCTGCTTTCTGATCAAGATAAGCGCTGTAGTTTCCAGTGAATTTACGCGCTTCATGGCGTGAAATTTCATAGACTTTATTAACAATTTTGTCGAGAAAATACCGGTCATGCGAAACGATCAGCAAAGCACCGGGATAATGCTGCAAATAACCCTCGAGCCATGTCAGTGTGTTAATATCAAGATGGTTTGTCGGTTCATCCAAAATCAGTAAATCAGGCTTTGACAAAAGCAGCTTACCAAGGGAAAGGCGTGTCTTTTGCCCTCCGGAAAGATGGCTGACAGGCGTATCTTCGTCAAAGTCCGCAAAATTCAAGCCGTGAAGAACACTTCGGATTTCGGTCTGATACGTGTAGCCGCCACGATCCTTGAAGGTAATTTGGAGCTGGTCGTAGTCTTCCAATAATTTCTGGTAACGGACGGCATCATCAATAAGATCAGGATCGCTCATTTTTTGTTCCATTTCCCGAAGCTGCTTTTCCAGCTGAATGAGGGGCTGAAAAACGGTAAGCATTTCTTCATAAATGGATTTATCGCTAAATAACCCGGCCTGCTGGGCAAGGTATCCGATCGTTGTTTCCTTGGGTTTGGTGACTTCTCCGGAATCAAAAGATAATTCACCTGTTATTATTTTTAAGAGTGTCGATTTCCCTGCACCGTTTCTCCCTACAAGGGCAACTCGGTCTTGGGATTGCACTTCTATACTAATGTTCGATAAAATAAGATCAGTAGCAAAAGACTTGGTTATTTTATTTGTCTGTAGGACAATCATGACGCTTCACCTCCCGCGCACAGAACGCGCTATTGCTGGCAATTCATGAGAACACAAGGTTCTAAGCCAGTATTTCTTGATTGTTCGTCCTCTTGAACGTTCACTTAACAGTGTATCTTATAGTCACAGAGAGAGGCAATAAGATTGAATGAAAAGAGCAGGCAGACCGATGTACTTTGTCAGAAAGGAGAGAATTATGACAGAATCGAGTAAGCTGACACATATCAATGAACAGGGCAGAGCGAAAATGGTGGATGTCTCTGAAAAAGAGGTCACAGCACGGACAGCTGTGGCATGTTCAAGCATTGAGGTTAACAAGGCAATCTACGAGGCGATCGTAAACCGTGAAATAAGCAAGGGGGACGTCCTTTCTGTGGCCCAGGTTGCAGGGATTATGGCTGCGAAGAACACCTCTCAGCTGATTCCGATGTGCCATCCACTGTCTCTTACGGGGGTCAATATCCATTTCACATGGGAAACAGAGCCATACCGTCTTTTAATAGAAACAGAAGTGAAAACGAAAGGTGTCACAGGTGTGGAAATGGAAGCGTTGACAGCTGCTTCTGCCACTGCACTGACTGTCTATGACATGTGCAAGGCAATTGATAAAGGCATGGTCATTGGCCCGACATACCTGATGGAAAAAACAGGCGGCAAAAGCGGTCATTTCGTTCGACAGGATTAGACGGTTTATGCGTTGCATCGTTAACTAATTTTTAAAGTATAAAAAAGGGGTTCGTATAGATGGTAGATAAAATACCTCAAGCCACAGCGCGGCGCCTGCCGATTTATTATCGTTTTTTACAGCATTTATCTTCTTCAGGAAAAAGCAGGATCTCTTCCAAGGAGTTAAGTGAAGCGGTGCAAATCGATTCGGCGACGATCAGAAAAGACTTTTCATTTCTTGGCGCGCTTGGGAGAAAAGGTTATGGCTATGATGTGGAGAGACTGCTTGATTTTTTCAAAGAAAAGCTGGACCAGAATGAACTGACGAAAGTGATGTTGATTGGAGTCGGCAATCTTGGAACAGCACTGCTCAAATATAACTTTTCCAAAAATAACAACACCCGCATCGTAAAAGCTTATGATGTGGATGAAAATAAAGTGGGGACAACCATTGCAGACACCCCGGTTCTTGCTCTCGAACAGCTTGAGACGGATGACCATAAAGACATTCATGCAGCCATTCTCACAGTGCCTGCCGAGGTCGCTCAGTCTGTCGCTGATAAGCTTGTATTAACTGGAATTAGTGGTATACTCAATTTTACACCGGTCCGTTTATTATTACCGGATCATATTCGTGTTCAGCATATTGACTTGGCCGTTGAACTTCAGGCATTCATCTATTTTTTGAAGAATGATCAGCTTCAGAATGACGGGGGAGGTGAGAGTTAATGGGATTAGGTGCTGGAAGTATTATATTAATCGCCGTCGCGGCATTAATTATTTTTGGACCAGCCAAGCTGCCTGCTCTTGGAAAGGCTGCCGGCGAAACACTGAAGGAATTTAAGAATGCCACCAAAGGTTTAACAGATGATGAGGACGAAAAAAGCCAAAAACAGGATGATAAGTAATGTCTGATAAAAAGATGAGTGTGGTGGACCATCTCACCGAGCTCAGAACCAGAATTATTGTCGTATTAATCGGTTTTGTTGTGACTTTTATTGCCGGTCTGTTTCTTTCGAAGCCTGTGATCCTTTTCCTTCAGCACGCAGACCAGGCTAAGGCGATCGATATGAATGCCTTCAGGGTGACCGATCCACTGGACGTCTACATGAAGTTTGCTTTCATTATTGGGCTTGTCTTATGCTCGCCTGTTATTATGTATCAGCTCTGGGCGTTTATCCGGCCGGGCCTGCTCGATCATGAGCAGAAGGTGACCTTATCCTATATTCCCATGACGTTCTTTCTGTTCGTCTTTGGGGTGCTGTTCTCTTATTTCATCATATTTCCGAATATTCTGGGTTTTATGAAGAACCTAGGCCAATCTTTGCATATAGATAATGTTATTGGGATTAATGAATATTTTTCTTTTCTGATCCAGATGACGCTGCCGTTCGGCTTCTTATTTCAAATGCCGATCCTCGTCATGTTTTTAACACGATTGGGTCTTATCACACCGTATTTTTTGGTGAAAATCAGGAAATATGCCTATTTTATTTTAATTGTCATTGCTGGAATTATTACGCCGCCTGAGCTTGTCTCCCATTTGATGGTGACGGTGCCGCTGATTATTCTCTATGAAATAAGCATAGGCATTTCTAAGTTTTCATATCGGCGTGCAATATTGCGGGCAAACCATGGGGAATGATCCCGTGGTTTTTTTGTGGTGAAAAAAATCCTCGAACAGTCAGCGGAACTGTTTTTTCTTCATCCTTAACGATGCAAACCTGTATTAAAATTGATTCGTGTGGTGCAAGATAGTAACGACTGCATAAAATAGCTGGAACAGAACAGTTGGCTCAAAGGACAGATATATTTCTTCATGGTATAGTAAAAGAGGATTTTTAATAGAGACTGTGATTTTTTTCGAGAGGTGAAAACAATGATTACACGTAAGTCAGAACAGGAAATAAGCAAGATGAAGGAAGCGGGCGTGCTTCTGGCCACATGTCATAAAGAAATAAAAAAAAGAATTCAACCGGGAGTCACAACCGATGAAATTGAAACGTTTGTTGAGGCATTCCTAGCAGAACATGGCGCAACAGCTGAGCAAAAAGGGTACAATGGCTATAAATATGCGACGTGCGCGTCAATAAATGACGAAATATGTCATGGTTTTCCGCGTAAAACACCGCTTAAAAATGGCGATGTTGTCACAATAGATATGGTGGTTAACCTGAACGGGTATTTAGCGGATTCCGCCTGGACCTATGGTGTCGGTGAACTTTCCGAAAAAGCTGAGGATTTACTGAAGGTCTCCGAAGCGTCTTTATATGAAGGTATTAAGCAGGCGACGATCGGCAACCGTCTTGGTGATATCGGCCACGCGATTCAATCCTATGCAGAAGAAAAAGGCTACGGTGTCGTTCGTGATTTCGTCGGACATGGAATCGGACCGACCATTCACGAAGAACCACAAGTTCCGCATTACGGCAAAGCGGGCAAAGGCCTCCGGTTGAAGGAAGGCATGGTGATCACCATTGAGCCGATGATTAACACAGGCGACTGGCGTTCCAAGCTTGACGATAACGGCTGGACAGCACGGACGGTTGATGGCTCGCTGTCTGCTCAATATGAGCATACCATTGCAGTAACAAATGAAGGCCCAGTCATTTTAACAACACTTGAAGCTGACCCGATGGCTAAATTCTTATAATGATGAAGAAACCCGCTTCCGGTCTGGAAGCGGGTTTTGAATTATTTTGGCGAAGCCTGTCGAAGCAAGGACACTGAAAAAGTGCTCCGGTGTAGATGTGATTGTAGATTTCCGTTTCAAGCACTCGCTTTCCGTGGGCAACGCTTCAGCCTCCTTGGAAGAAAATCACTTCCTGCGGGGATCTTCAGCTGTTGCTTTTCCCACTGGAGTCTCGTGCCCTCAACTCCAATCAGCCAAAATGTGAATCTGAGCCGTGCAAATTTTCCTTGTCACTTTAAATGAGTTAGCATATCAGTGGCCTCTCGCTGTTCTCGTGGGCGGACCGCGAGCCTCCTCATGCCCACAGGATGTGGGTAGGATCGGCGTTGTCACAGGACGTGACGCTCTTAGCCGATCTTCCTCCAAACGATTGCGCTGTAGGGTCTCACTGCTGATGAGGTCACTGAAAAAGTCCCTCTGGCATACCTTTGGGGCGAACTTTGGTAAGTATTCGCTTTCCATGAGGATCCAAATGCTGTCTCGCTTGAATCATCCCGCTTTGGATTCCACTTTTTCAGCTTTTTGGCGCTTGCAGGGAATCAAACACCTCTTTTGATTCCCCAATTTGAGCTTTTTGCGCTTGCAGGGAATCAAACACCTCTTTTGATTCCCCAATTTGAGCTTTTTGGCGCTTGCAGGGAATCAAACATCTCTTTTGATTCCCCAATTTGAGCTTTTTGCCGCTTGGGTGGAATCAAAGGGCAAAAAAAAGAGTGTCTACTCATTCTCATTTGAGAACATGTCGACACTCTGTAAAAAATTTCAGTGGCCCCCAGCTGATTCCGCAGGCATTTCGAACTTCCCGGCAGCTCGGCCTTAGTTGCAAAGGCATCTTCTCAGCCTATAGAATTCCAGGGGACTTTGCGAAGCTACATGTGCGGCTCCACTTTTCTTTTGTCCAGTTTCGGTTGCCAGCCCTTCGGTTCCTTCAACTTTCTTTACAGAGAACAAAAAGCTTCTCTTCAGAAAGTCTCCAGGCTCCTTCAGGGCTACCCAGGCAACCTCCACTTTTCTTGCTACTTTTGGAAGAAGTATCGGATTGCCATGCGAATGTCGAAAGCTGCAACTGCTGCAAAAAGCAGCGTTCCAGCATTCCAGATTGAGGGGTCTGCCTCATGGACGGCGGAAGCGATGAACAGAGCTGCCATGCCGAGGTAAATGAATCCCCATAAATATAAACGTTTGTGTGTCATTAATGAAAGAACCCTCCAATAAATTGAGTGGCCTGTTCCTGGATGATTTTCTGAATGTGCGGTGAGAGCGCCAACAGAACGACAACGGTATTCATTCCTGCGTGGGCAAACATCGACACAACGATCCGGCCAGTTTTTTTGTATAAATAAGCGAGTGTAAATCCGACAAATGTATAAACAAGAATATGATTGTCCATATGCGCAAGGGCAAAGAGCAATGAACTGACTAGTGCTCCAATAATAAAATTCGTCTTTTTATAAATAGAACCAAAGATTATCTTGCGGAAGATGATCTCTTCAAGAATCGGTCCAACAATACTGACCACCAGCACAACATAAGGCGAGACCTTGGCAAGATTAATAATCTGTGTGGTGTTCTGAGATTGACGTGATTCTCCAAAAAGCATCTGCTCAATGAGCGCAGCGATCGTTTGAGCGATAAACAGCATGATAAGGCCCAAGATGGCCCAGGTTATGGACGTGCCGATCGAGGCTTGCGTCCGGATTTTCATTTTACGTTCAGGCAGTAAGAGAAGAATAATGATAACTAATGTGACGCAAAAACTTCCGACAATCCAAACACCCGCCCGCTGTGCTTTCGGAATCCCATCAAGCAGCGGAATGAAATGAGGGATCAATCCCGACAGCTGACAGGCAATATAAACTACTAAGATCCACCAATAACGTTTCGGCAATGACCTGTCTCCTTTACTTGTACATTAAAAAGCAAACGAACGCTTGCGCTTTTCTTTTGTCCAGCTATGCCGCACAGCCCTTCGGGGTCACTTCGCCTTTACAGCGAAAATAAAAAACTATTTTCTTGTAAAGCCTCCAGTGCCTTCAGGGCTGACAAGTGCGGCTCCGCTTTTCTTTGTCCAGCTTCAGCACCCAGCCACTCGGATCCTTCGCTTTCCCTTCAGAGGAAAAAAGCTCCTCTGTTAGGAAAATCTCCAGGCTCTGTCGTGGCTAAGACGGGCGCTTGCGCTTTTCTGCTTATTTCTAGCTTATTTTAGCATAGTTTGTTTATGACTTCACTTTGAGAAGATTAGTGAATCGCTCAGCAAATAGTGCATCTTCCTTTCATACATAATGCTCATGAGCATCTGTCTGCTTTAAGAGCACATTAATCATAATTTTTTAAATAAAATGCTTGCAAATAAAAACCATATTGATTATCATATTAACTGGATTAGCACTCATCAACTTCGAGTGCTAACAGACTAAAGTAATGGACTTTAAGGAGGTTATTTCATTGTTAAAGCCTTTAGGTGATCGCATTATTATCGAAACCGTTGAAAAAGAAGAAAAAACAGCAAGCGGGATTGTTCTTCCGGATTCTGCTAAAGAAAAACCGCAGGAAGGCCGTATTGTTGCCGTAGGGTCAGGTCGTGTAACTGATGCCGGTGAACGCATTGCTCTTGAAGTTTCAGAAGGCAACACAGTAATCTTCTCTAAATATGCAGGTACTGAAGTAAAGTTCGAAGGTAAAGAATACTTAATTCTTCGTCAAGACGATATCTTAGCAATCGTAGGTTAATTTTAAAAAATTAAACGTTATTGAATATAAGGAGGGTGCTTTAATATGGCAAAAGAAATTAAATTCAGTGAAGACGCTCGCCGCGCAATGCTTCGCGGTGTCGACGCTCTAGCTGACGCTGTAAAAGTAACGCTTGGACCAAAAGGACGCAACGTTGTTCTTGAAAAGAAATTCGGATCTCCGCTTATCACAAATGACGGTGTAACCATCGCAAAAGAAATCGAACTTGAAGATAAGTTCGAAAACATGGGTGCACAGCTTGTTTCTGAAGTAGCAAGTAAAACAAATGATGTTGCCGGTGACGGAACAACAACAGCAACGGTTCTTGCTCAAGCGATGATTCGTGAAGGACTTAAGAACGTCACTTCAGGTGCGAACCCAATGGTTATCCGCCGTGGTATTGAAAAAGCAACAAGAGCGGCTGTAGAAGAGCTGAAAAGCATTTCTAAACCAATCGAAAGCAAAGAGTCAATTGCTCAAGTAGCGGCAATTTCTTCTGCTGACGAAGAAGTCGGTCAACTGATTGCAGAAGCAATGGAACGCGTTGGCAACGACGGCGTTATCACTGTTGAAGAATCACGCGGATTCGCAACCGAGCTTGAAGTGGTTGAAGGTATGCAATTCGACCGCGGTTATGCTTCACCATACATGGTAACGGATTCTGATAAAATGGAAGCGGTTCTAGACAACCCTTACATTCTTATCACTGACAAAAAAATCACAAACATTCAAGAAGTGCTTCCTGTTCTTGAACAAGTGGTTCAACAAGGCAAATCAATCCTGATCATTGCTGAAGACGTTGAAGGCGAAGCGCTTGCAACATTAGTTGTAAACAAACTTCGCGGTACATTTAACGCTGTAGCGGTTAAAGCTCCAGGCTTCGGTGACCGCCGTAAAGCAATGCTTGAAGATATTGCAACACTTTCAGGCGCTGAAGTGATCACTGAAGATCTAGGTCTTGATCTTAAATCAGCAACACTTGCTCAACTGGGTACAGCTTCTAAAGTTGTTGTTACAAAAGAAAACACAACAATCGTTGATGGCTCAGGCGAAACAGATCAAATCGCAGCTCGCGTTAACCAAATCAGAGCTCAATTAGAAGAAACAACTTCTGAATTCGATAAAGAAAAACTTCAAGAACGTCTTGCTAAGCTTGCTGGCGGCGTTGCTGTCATCAAAGTCGGCGCAGCAACTGAAACAGAGCTTAAAGAGCGTAAACTCCGCATTGAAGATGCTCTAAACTCAACACGCGCAGCTGTTGAAGAAGGTATCGTTTCAGGCGGTGGTACAGCCCTTGTGAACGTGATTAAAGCGGTTCAAGGCGTTAATGCTGATGGCGACGAAGCAACAGGCGTTAACATCGTTCTCCGTGCTCTTGAAGAGCCAATTCGTCAAATTGCTAAAAACGCAGGCCTTGAAGGTTCTGTCATCGTCGAAAGACTTAAAGGCGAAGCAATTGGCGTCGGTTATGACGCTGCAAAAGGCACTTGGGTCAACATGGTTGACGCAGGTATCGTCGATCCAACAAAAGTAACACGTTCAGCCCTTCAAAACGCTGCATCTGTATCAGCAATGCTTCTAACAACTGAAGCTGTTGTTGCAGACAAGCCAGGCGAAAACGAAGGCGGCGCACCAGACATGTCCGGAATGGGCGGAATGGGCGGCATGATGTAATCATGCCCCCAAACCCTTGATATCAAGGGTTTAGCTTCACCCCAATAGTCAAAATGACATACTTTTGACATACCTGGCGGGGAAAATACTATAGATCTAATGAGCCTCTCATAAGTTCACTGAACTTTTGGGAGGCTTTTTCTTCCATGTTTTCAGTTATATGCGCGTATATATTCATAGTTGTGTTTATGTCTCCATGACCTAATCGCTGCTGAATTTCTTTAACTCCTACTCCTCTTCAATTAATAGAGAGGCATCCTTCCCGTTGAATGAATGCCATCCAAGGTATTAAACGCGTAACCTGCTTTATGCAGCGAATTAAGCATGGCTTGATATTGTTTACGCGTGATATCTTTTATTTTTTTATTTCCAAAAAATCTATTTAAGTGACGTAAGTTTTGCAGCCGGTTTCTCACAGAACTTATTTTAGCGGTTTCACGATAAGTATTAATCCACTCTAAAGTAAATTCTTGAAAGGTGAACATAGGGTGAGCGTCAGAAGAGAATAAGTGCTGTAGAAACTAGACCAATATCAAGCTAAGGGAATTCATGAGGAATTATCGAACAAAGGAGTGGAAGGAATGCTTTTGTTTAATAGCAATTATGAAGTGGGTGTGTTTAAGCGTTTAAGTGAAAATTATGAGCTTGTGATTGATGTGGGACAAGAGGAATTTACCTTAACGTTAAGTGATGAGGAAATGGATGATCTTGAACAGCATTTGGTGAACCAAGAAAACCTTCTCATTCCTTTTCATAAGAAAACTAAGGAATTGATATTAAGGAACAGTCATGGGTCGGCGGGGTTCTCAGTTGATATAGGTAATCCTAAATCCATCTACCTTTTTGAAAGTCCGATTGATGTTTTGTCTTACTGGAGTACTAAGAAGGAAAGGCTGAAGAACACTCGGTTAGTTTCTATGTCTGGGCTTAAGCGACAGACCATGATTGAGGAAATAAAGCAGATGGGAAAAGAAGGTCATAAGATGAATTAAATAACTTTTTATACGGATAATGATAAGGCTGGGAGGGAGTTTGCTAATAAGTGTTATAGAATATTTTCAAATGACATGTTTACTACTGAGTTCTCTAAATTAAAAGACTGGAATGTGGATATTAAAGCTAAACAAAAGCTAAAAGAGCAAATTAATAGGGGATCTGCTGAGCTGCCTACATAGGCAGAAAAAGCAATTAAACTTAACATTTACTTACTATAAGTGGCAAGCCCCTTATAGTCTTTGACTTTCGGAGAGGAGCCCAAGAGTCTAGAAAAATGAAAAAATAAATTAAATATCAAATTATTTTTTTCGTTAAATTGAGAAATATAAAGATAGCTCCATTGTATTGGGTAAACCTGGATTAATAACACAAAGTCATGTTATTATATAATTGTAAGTTGTCTTAGTATAAGGAAAATTTATTCATGTAATAGAAGGTTAGGTGATAAAATGGGTAGTTCTATAATAGATCTTTGGGATATTGACTTGAACTACGTTGGGGAAAATGAATACTCCTCATTTTTTAGTACGAATGGAAGCTTTCATGGGTATCCAGCTAAGGCATTTCCTAAAATGGTAAATACTTTAATGCAGTTATTACAGTCTCAATATAATATTAATTCAGTACTTGACCCATTCGTCGGAAGTGGTACCGTTGGGCTTGAAGCTAAGAACGCAGGACTAGAATTCTTTGGCTCAGATCTAAACCCACTCTCAATACTGTTGGCAAAAACAAAAGTCCTAACTGTAAATAACACAAACTACACAATTAAAAAGGTAAAAGAATTTTTAGAGAACGATTTAAATGATTCAGTAATTGCTAAAGAGCATATACCAAAAATCGACAAAATAGATTATTGGTTTAAAGATAAAAATATCCAAGAGATATCAATAATAAAAAAAAAGGTAAATAAATTTTTATTAACACGAACCACAAAATACAGAGAACAATTTGCTCTTATTCTTTTAACAGCTCTTAGTGCTACTATTAGAAAAAGTTCACTTTCAAGAAACGATGAATTTAAATTATATAGAATGTCTCCAAACAAAATAAAAGAACATAATATTGATTCAAAGCAAGAGTTTAGAGAGTGTGTAGAAGTTATACTAGATATGCTTCAAAAGATAAATTTCACTAAACAAACAGAGGTTAATTCTGAAGTGCACTTAAGTAATGCTAAAAACTTAAGCTACCTCGACAATAGAAAAGTAGATTTAATTTTAACATCGCCTCCATATGGGGATTCTAAGAGTACCGTTGCATATGGTCAATACTCAAGGCTATCCCTTCAATGGTTAGGTGACTTAATTGAAAGATATTTAAATATTCCTATTAAGGCAGAAAACTGTGATGAGGAATTATTAGGTGGTAAGAAATCCTATTCAGCTAGTTTAAGTTCTCAAATACTACAATCATCTAAAACTTTAAGTTCTCTTAATAATGATATGAATACTAAGGTCGAAATTGAAAGAAAGAGGTATAGTGAAGTATTAACATACCTAAATGAATTAATTTCTAATAACGAAAATAAGGATATGCTTTCTTTAATACATGATTTTAGTAATAATAACTTACTCTGGGAATTAATCACTGAAAGACTTAGATTAAACATATTAAGAAAGCTTAAAGGAAAAGGGACTCTTAGCGATAAAAAAGTAAAAGAATTGGCTAAATATCAAGCATCTAAAAAAATAAATTTCTTGGTAAGAGGGGAAAAAAAACAATTTTATAATACATATAAAATGGTTATGGAAAATATCCCTAAAGTAAAAGAGTCGATAAGAAGAAAAATTTCATCTTATGAAAAAAGAAAAAAAGAGGTAATGCACTTTTTTGAGGACTTATATGATGTAGTAATAAAAACTGATGATGTCCTGAAAGAAGAAGGTATTCAAGCTTGGATAGTTGGTCATAGGACAGTCATGGGGAGTATTAATATTAACTTTGAAAGGATTCTTTCAGAATGGTTTAGTAATTTAGGTTATCTTAATGTTACTTCCCTTAGTAGAGACTATTCATTTAAACGCCTTCCTCATAGTATAAACTCCACCATGTTAAGAAATGAAGAAATTCAGACAATGCTACAGGAATATATTTTAGTAGTTCAGAAAAGGAGATGATGAATCTTCTTTTTTTTAAAATGAAATAATGAAGGAGGGGTAAGGTTTGAGTGAGGATATTAATGCAAATGATCTGAGTGTGAAAAGTACAGAAGACATACTCCCTTTAAATATTTCTGCAAGAGTCATATATCAATTAGGAGAACAATTAATAAGTGATGAGTTTGTAGCTCTTGCGGAGCTAATAAAGAACGCCTATGATGCCGATTGTACGAAAGTGAATATTATTGTAGATACAAACATAGAAACAGAACATGGTAAGGGCAGAATTATTATTAGAGACAATGGTAACGGAATGACTGAGTCGATTATTAGAAATGCCTTTTTGAAGATATCAACAAACTTTAAAAAAATTGAAAAATTCTCTCCTCATTTCAATAGAAGAACCCTTGGTGAGAAAGGCTTAGGGAGATTATCAATACAAAGACTGGGAAACTTTGTTAGTATAGTCACGTCACCAAGGATAGATAGGATAGGAAATATAATTAATCCAGAAGATATAAACTATTATAATAAATTTAATCAATACGAACTCTTAATTGACTGGGTTCAGTTTAGGGATTCTAATCAGGACATATCCTCAGTTCTGGCTTCTTTCAAGTCACACTATCTTTCAAAACCTAAAAATGGTACTTCTTTAATAATTGAAGGGATAAGAAATTTAGATTTTTGGAATGTTGACCGTAAAAAAGAAACCCGAATTAAAAGTGAAATATTCGGTATGGTTAACCCATTTATTCAAAACAAATCAAATAAGTTTGGTATTGACTTGCAAATTAATAACAAACATTTTTCAAATGAAAAAATAGATGAAGATATTTTGAAGATAATGAGTGAGGTTGAAGTAGATTTTTCTTTCAATGATTGGGTATTAAAGGTTGATATTACTAATAAAAAGCGCTACAAGGATAGGTTGAGGGATGAAAGAATTAATTTAATGGAAAGTAAAGGTTTTGTATTGAAAGAACAAAAATACGAGTATGAAGGAGAAGTTAAAAGTATTGATTTAAATCTTTTAGATCAAAATTTAGGTATACATTTCCCTTATTTAAAAAATCTCTCTCTACAAAGAAACAATTCAAATAAAAATGAAAATGCGTATCCTGGAGATTTTACAGGTAAGTTATATGCAAGTGACCAATCAAGTAGTAATTTAAACTCTGTAAAAGAATTACTACATGAAAAAGGTATGGTATTTAGGACTATAAGAGAAATCAAATCTATTTGGCAAGCATCTACAGGAGTATATCTATTTAGAAATGATTTCAGGCTTTTGCCGTACGGACCAGAACATGATTGGTTAGGACTTGGTAGAAATCTCAAAGATCTAAGAATAATATATATAAACCACATACTGTATCGGGTTATGTGAATTTAGATGGTGAATCTAGTGAAAATCTTCAAGAACAAACAAATAGATTAGGATTAATAATGGATGAGTATGGTAGTAATTTTATAAAAATTGTTGAAAATGTTGTAGCTGAACTAGCCTTTCGTGAAGATATTCAATTGCGAAAAGGTTTTGTTGTAGGTAACATTACAGAATTTGACGATGAAATTACTACTAGAGATGATAATTTAGTCTTTGAAAGACCAGTTAAAAGCGTTGAGTCTAAGAAAAGTTTAATTGACTCTATAATTGAAGATACAAAAAATGCAGATGAAAAAGAGAATGTAGAAAGTAGTTCCAAACATCAGGAAATTACAGATAAATTAAGTAAAATTAAAAATGAATTTGAAAAGGAAGAAAAAATTAAAAAGCAAGAAAGGTATAAGTACGAGCAAGAAATTGCTCAATTGAAGTCTCTTGTTGGACTTGCTGGGCAAGGAATAATAGTTGAAGCCTTGACCCATGAATTGCATAGAATTGAAAGGAATATAAGTCAATATGCAAAAGAAACAAAAAGAGTTTTAAACTCGGAAGCGGAAAATTACCGTGACCAAATTAAGAATAAACAGGATAGTATATTGCATGAAATCTTATTTTTACAACATCAACTTGATCATTTAGAGCCAACATATAAAAAAAATAGTATGATTTTAAAAGAAATTGAATTGTATGATTTTCTTAAAGAGTTATACACAGGTAATAGCCCTATGGCAAATAAAGCAAAGGAAAATGGTGTGAAAGTTAATGTGACAGGTGAGAATCTTCATATTAAAGCAAATAAAGGTGTCCTCGTCACAATATTTGACAATATATTCTTGATAGTTCTTTATTGGGTGGGAGAGCTAAAAGGAATAAGGGAAAATATTAACTTTGAGTTAGATGCCATAAATGGAGAAATTGTAATTTCGGGATAGCGGTCCAGGGTTTCATAGAGATATAACTGGAACCTTATTTGAGCCATATGAAAGTATGAAGCCTGATGGTAGAGGTTTAGGATTATATATAGTACGAGAGCTTGTGAAATCGCTAAATGGGTCAATATATCTTTCGAACGAAACTAATCATTTAGGTAATAACTATAAGCTTATTATTAAGTTTAATGCTATAAGGTAGTTACGGGATGGAGGGATTCAGGTGAGTAGTATAGAAAGTTTAGAAGCGAAAGATGTAGGTGAAAGAGAGGAATTAAAAAGAATTCTAGGAAAGTTTAATATAAAAAGTGTAATATCTTTTGATGATGTAATGGAAAAGTTTATAAGGAAACAAAAGTAAACAATTTAAAGTAGTTCTTAACAATAAACCGTAAAATCTGGGTTGTAAAATTTTGAAAATAAAATTAGCCAAGAAGTAAATGTAAGAATTTTAGTAGATAAAGGAATAGAAACAGTTAGAGAGCTATTAAAATTTGATGGAGAGGATTTGAGAAGACAGCAGGAGATTATTAAGAATCATGTTAGCACGTCTCGTAGCGTTAAGTCATTAAAAGTACTACAACAAGCTTTTGAAGATATTTGCTCAATGACGGATGTCAAGTTTATTAGAAAACATAACTTAGAGTATGAAGCATTAACTCAAATTGACGGAAGAATATTATTTTTAATAGACATGAATATGGAGGATGTTGGGCGGAGCAATGATGTAGTATTAGACACTTTGATTAACATTTCAAAACAAAGAGTTGATCATTTAGATATAGCAATAGTATATTCAAATGAAAACCTTACTAGCTACAAAGATCATGAATCAAAAATTAGATATGTTGATAGTTTTTTTAAAAAAAATCCTGCTTATTTGCCTAATGAGAATGAAGATTCTATAGAATCAAAAACTAAAAAGCTTTTACTTGCTTATCAGTTATGGGGGTTAAATAAAACTGATGAAATGGAAGAGTTTATAAAGGAACTTAATAAGACATTTAAAGATGCAGCATTTGGCCATTCATTACATGATTATTTAAAGTTCAGGGTAGATATCTCAAACGAAGCAATGTTAGATTTAATCAGAATTCCAGAAATTAATTTCGAGTACTTATATAATGATGCGTTCTTAGAAGGCGAACCATTTATCGATATACTCAATAGGACGCATGATAATGTTTCTAATAAAGTATATGATCAGCTCTTGGCAGAAGAGAAGTATCATAATGTTCTTAGTAATGTAATGAAAGTTGCCGAAAATAAGCATATAGAATTGGCTCATGAATTACATGAACGTAAAATAAGTAAGTTTAGGAAAGATACAGTAAAGGAAAAAATAAGAAGTCGTTCGTATGAAGGTATTGATGAACATGGAATTATTGAATTCTATAAGTAAAGTATTGAAGGATATCTCAACGGTGATATTCAAAACTAAATATACGGTGAAAATGAATACAATATGGAGTAATAGTAAATGCTAGTCTGACTTACTTGTTGGTTTAATGAGAAGTTATCGGAGGAATCAATCGAAAAGATTCCGATATAATACTGGCATTATATGGATCTGAAGTACTTTCAGAAAATAGTGAAGTGAATAAAATCCGGAACAAAAGATATGGCCAGTTATGGGAAATGGAAATGACGGTGTTCATTTGATGTTATTTCCACTTAATGAATTTGTTACTATTGATAGTAAGGTATTAGATTTATGTACTTTAAATAAAAATGGTGTGGCTTCTACGAAGCTAGATGAATATAATTGCATCAGAGTTTAAAACATATCAGTTTAATGATTATGTTGAATCTGGATTAAATTCCTGGAAAGACAATCTTCTTAATTTAGAAAGTTATATTTCAAAGGAAGATTTAAGCTTATCTGAAGATAATGTAAAACATATTATTTCTGTGATGGTAGGATTAAAATATAATATAGGGTTCAATATAGAAGAAAAATATTTCAATTTACAGAGAATAGGAAAACTAAACAATAAGATTACTTTAAAAATTGTTCAAGACAATTTAAGCAAACTAAGTAGAATTGGGTTAGAAAAAAAATCATTTGTGGGTGGATATGCGTAAAAACATTAAAGCTATTAACTTAGGCCAAAGTCGAGGAACTTTCATATAGTTTTTAGTTAAGCAGAATGACATACTTTTTGACATACTAATTTTCATCATTCTTTATAAGTAGATATAGAAGGAATTTTAAATAATCCATATATAATACAGATCCCATGGTTATATATGGGCTATTTTGTTGAGTTTAACTCAGGGAAACCATGGGCGGCATGATGTAATAAAGGTTAAAACCCCTTGGAAACAAGGGTTTTTTTCTTTTGGATAAAAGGAAATGCTCATGTTTCTAATAAAGTTAGATTGAGCGTTTGTACATTTATCTACTTAACTAACGGGAACTTTATTTTGTATAAATTTATTGAGGTAGAAAGAGATATAAATAAAAAAATTTTTCCGGATTTTATTAGGTATAGGTTAAAAAGTGTAATGACAGTAAACGGAAATGTTTTGACATAAATACTTTTTTCAAAAAATCTCCTGCAAATCACTTCCTAAGCATGGTTGTTAATATAAGTAATATTATTTTTTATTCATTTAATCACATGGGTAATAATAAATTTAAGACATAAATGAAGAAAATGTTGGAGCTTATAAAACTTTTTTTTTGGTTAAACGGATCAAACGCGTATATAATGATTATTAAAATTAAAATTAAAAGAAAGAAAAAAGAAATGGGTGTAGATCAAATGGTCCAATCAATCAATACAAAAGTTGATTTAATTATGAATGCAAACTCACACAATGGAATTTCACAGTATGGTAAGATCATGATAGGAGACAAAGGCTTTGAATTCTTCAATGATCGAGATCGCGAAGAAAAAGTGAAATCCGTAAATGGTGATTATGGAAGAGTGTACGATGATTTATATGAAGCTATCATAAATGGTAAAGATAAAACTATTACAGAAGAACAGACACAACTGCAAATAGGAATGTTAGAAACTGGAGTTAGAAACTTAAAGTAAAAATAAAGGCTGATTCTGTTGTAGAAGGTCTTGGTACAGATGTTACCGGTAAATCAAAGTGAAAAAATCAATGTTAAGAACATTTAGCTATGGGAGATAATATCACTTATATGGAGACTGAGACGTTGTTATTTCTTCTAGTCAACTTTTGTTCCTCGTAAGCTGAATCCATTTTGTTGAAAATTCTTAAAGAAGATTTTGCGCTCTTCTTTGTAAGTACCTTGCTGAATATCATTCAGTAGTTCCGTGGGAGCTGTTTCTGCCTCTTGCCTAGTTCGAAAACCACTTTTATCGGCCTGTTTTCATTTGCCGGTAGTTGGGTCTATTCTTCATATACTTTATAACCCCACTTTGAACCGCAGGTACATCTTTTCTTCTTGCATTTGCAATTTCTTCGTTGAAGTGATCCTTTTAAATTGAAGCCATTGAACGTATGCTGCCAGAAAAAATTAGCAATAATGAAATTCTCATTATGGAATTAAGAGAACGTCGAGCAAAAGCTCTAGGCTTTGACAGAAAATAAAATATTTCGGCATTAAAAAAACCATCATCAAATAGCATTAAAATTGGCGCTTATATTGTGGTTTCTCGAAACGTGGTGTAAAATTTTCTTAATGGACTTCCTAATGAAGCAGCCTTTCTTATTAGGTAAAAGTGGAAAATGAATGGAAGATTTTGAACCTGAAATGTCTCATCTTAAACTATATATTTTTGGACTTATTTAAACTTGCTATAAAGTTACATTCACCTATTATATTGATATTATAGGTAAGTCTTCTCATCGGTTTATATTAAGGATACTAAGGTAATTGGAGAAGGAGAAATAATAAATGGAGAATAACTTTGTAAGTACAAGAGAAATGGTTGAGTATATTACAGATAAGAGAGACCTTTTTCAACAAATGCTATTAAAAGAAGCAGTAAACGTCGCAGAGGTGATTAATGATATACTAACGCGAGGTAATATTGACCTGTTAAAAAACGCGGAAAAACTTGTTGTTTATATCTTAGAAAACAAGGATGAAGATATCGTATCGTTTGGTAAACAGGAAGGGGTTCTATGGGCGAAACATTCACTTACTTTAGCTTTTAAACTTGAGTGGGTCCAGGCAATCAGAAGAACCTTATGGACATTCATCTATGAGTACCAATCTAAATCGAATTTGCCCAGCACTAGGGAAGATTTTTTTGAATTAGAGAAACATATAAATAACAATATTGATCAGTTTTTAAATACGTTTTTCCTAAGTTACTCCGATTTCAAAGATGAATTAATTCATAGCCAAAGAAGCAGTGTTGAACATCTTTCAGTTCCGGTTATTCCTATTAGTCCTACTGTTGCCATACTCCCTTTAATAGGGACTATTGATTCCTATCGGATGGAGACCATTGAGAAAAAGGTATTAACTGATATTGTTAGAACTCGAATTAGTGTCTTAATTATCGACTTATCAGGAATTACAGATATGGATGCAAATGTAATCGATCTCTTTCATAAAGTGCTAGATGGCATTGATATGATGGGCTGTAAGGCGGTGATTACTGGATTGAGACCAGAACTGGTGAAAAAGATGATTCATCTTGGTATGAATTTTAGTGATAAGGCAGTGAAGAAGGGAACATTACAACAGAGTGTAAAGGAATATTTAATGAAATAGCACCCTAAGAGAATAATAAATTAAAACAACAAGTGCGATTCTTCTTAAAGAAGGGCGCATTTTTCTTATTGAGTTTGTAAAGGTTTGTACTTAAACTAAACTAGCTAATAGGAGTCAATAACTTCTTATTAAAATATTTTTCCTATAGGGTATTGAAGTAATTTGCTAACAAATTCTAACATAATGTAAAATAAAAAAGGCCTCTCATTATTGATTAAACTTTTGGGGAGCTTCTTTTATGTTTTAGAATTAATAAAATTAATAGGGTGTCGATAACAAATATCAGTTTCTGTCCCTAGCTACAACGCTATGACCAGCAGATTTCGGTTTCTTTGAGCCATGCACTTCGTTTTTTTTCTACCTAAATAAGAGCAATTTAAAGCGGGCATGCTAATACCTGTTCCTTATAAGTATTATAAAAAACTTAACTCTGTTCGCAGCATTATCATAAGTTCTTTTAAATTTATTTCGTCCAATTCACGTATTATATACGAAAGACTCAATTCATTTGTCTCCTTCTTTCTCTCATAACCAGTAGATATATATTTCAACATTTTTTATTTTACTACCACTAAAGGCAATCCATCTAATAACCTCTTAACCATGTACTTTAGTTATAGAATTATAATCAATTTTGTTTCAAATCAAATGGGACATGAAGTATGAAGTCTAGCAATTGAGTTCGAATTTGTTTTCCTTACACATGTGCATGAGGAATCTCCTCCATTTACCCAAAACTCTATGGAACGTTTGTTGTTATTGACCTTTTTAGCCTATAAGATGTAAGAAGAGTAGGAGGAAAAACGATGGATAATCGTAAAGTTGGAGATTTAATTCAGAGTTTGAGGAAGGAAAAAGGACTTACACAGAAACAATTAGCTGATCAAATGAATATTTCCGATCGGACCGTTTCGAAGTGGGAGCGGGGATATGGCTGTCCTGATATTTCGCTATTGCCAAAGTTGTCCTCCCTGTTAGGAGTAAATATAGAGAGTATCTTAGATGGAGATTTAGTGTCAAATGAATTTGTGGGAGGAAATATGAAAAAATCAAATTATTTCGTGTGCCAATCATGTAATAATATTGTGCTGGCAACTGGGGACATTACCATTTCATGCTGCGGAAGAAAATTAGAACGCCTAGAGGCAAAGGAGGCATCAGATGAGAACCAGTTATCCATCATTGAGATTGAGAACGAATGGTTTATTTCGAGTGAGCACCCGATGTCGAAAGACCATTATATATCATTTATTGCTTTTGCTACGGGTGATCAGGTTCGAATCATTAAACAATATCCTGAGTGGAGTTTACAAACACGGATCTTTAAAGGTAAACACGGTAAGTTACTATGGTATGATACTAAATTCGGTTTACATTATCAGTTGATATGACTTTTGGAAAAATATACTTTCAAAGCAGGCTAACCTTTCGTTATCTTTAGGGGGCGGAAGTTGGCGCCAGTGGATCGTTACAGCATGTGGTTTATACAGCGGGGGATACGCTGGATGTTAGAGGACATATACAGCTATTTAAATTTGATGATTTTACAGGCAAGCAAATAGATGTTTATTTTCGGGGGAAAACAGATGACGTAATTAAACGATTAATAGAACGGTTTGGGGTTTGTCCAACACGGAGAGGAAGAGCCAATCCACTCGGCGGATGGGATGCGAAAAACTTGAAGTCGTATCTGGAGAGAATACTTTAGGACATTGGGAATGGATCAAGAGCCACAAGATGCAATATAGCATTTATCACAGCGATAGCCGGGAGCTTTCATCTATACGAAGAGGCGCTGCGGGAACTAAATGCTGGTGATGTAGACAGTTGTAACGACTTGATCGATGAAAGGCCATCTGATATTAGAAACCATTAAAAGGTTGACCACTAATGCATTCCCTGAAGATAATTTATGAATGAAAGGTGTGGAGACATGAAGAACTATAAGACTAATAAATACGAAACGAGTCACTATGACAGAGTTAAAATCAATTCATTACACTGAGCCATCGCAACAGGCAGGCGTGAGATTCATGCAGCGCGGTTAAAAGGGAATGTTGTCATGTTGAACCTTCTGCGTTTCCGTGATGTTGCCGATTACACAGCCAATCCTGAGTTAACACCGGCGGTTCCAATCAGCGGTGCTGAAGCCTTTAACTGCTATATTGAGCATACTTTCCCATTTCTCCATGAAAGCGGAGGTGAAGTGATGTTTCTTGGCGATGGCGGCAAGTTTCTTATTGGACCTGAAGATGAAAGATGGGATCTTATCATGATGATCCGCCAAAGCAGTGTGCAGTCATTTCTTGCATTTTCAAGACATCAAGACTATCTGATCGGATTAGGACATCGAACGGCAGCGATTGAAGATTCACGCCTTCTACCGATAGCAGAACTTCCTATACCGAATTTATAAAGGAGAATGATTGTGAATATCTTGCAAGTAAATGGTGTTGATTTGGCCTATGATAGTTTCGGTAATGAAAAAGACGAATCTATTATCCTGATTGCAGGACTAGGAACTCAGATGATCAGATGGACTGATCAATTTTGTGAAATATTAGCAGATCGTGACTTTCGTGTTATCCGTTTTGATAATCGTGACGCAGGTTGCTCAACACACTTTAGCCATTTTCAGGCGTTAAATTTTGACGCACTTGCTACTGCTCTTATGTCGGGGCAGCGACCGGACATCCCTTATACTCTTTATGACATGTCCAAGGACGTCATCGGATTGCTGGACACCCTTTCCCTTAAACAGGCACATTTAGTTGGTAGGTCAATGGGCGGAATGATTGCCCAGATTGTAGCCAGTGAGTACCCTGAACGTGTTTTATCACTCACCTCTATTATGTCCAGCACCGGAAATCCCGGTCTTCCGCAAACTTCTCCGGAAATTATGGCGATGATGACAAAACCGGCGCCTAACCCGTATGAGAATGAAGCAGGATTTTTGGAGTACAGTCTCTCCTTTGCCAAAAGGATCTCTGGTACTGGCTATCCATTTGATGAGGAAACTCATCGAGCGCTCATTTTAGAGGAGGTCAAACGAGCCTACGATCCAGGAAGCGTTGGAAGACAAATTTCTGCTATCGCTATTTCCGGTGACCGCCGTCCGCAGCTGGCTAACATAAAAGTACCGGTACTTGTCATTCACGGGGGGGACGATCCCATGTTCGTCCCGGCTTGTGGCGAAGATACAGCTTCTGCCGTCCCGGGTGCTAAGCTAATGTTGCTTGAAGGGATGGGCCATGATTTGCCGCACCAACTTTTCAAAGTAATCATTGACGGTATAGAGCGAACGGCTAGGCGCAATTGATAGGTACTTAGCAACGTGCATGTGTCCTGTGGTGCTAACTGAGTTTAAGTAGCCTATTTGACTCAGCTAATTCAATTTGTATCTCGGGGCATATTTCTCAAGGTTAACGAGGTAGTACTCTAGGAACGGTTGATAAAGTAGCTCTATTTTATAAATAAAAGGGACTACCAAATTGAGTTTCCACTAGAATGAATTTGTGTAATATATTAAATAGGGTGTCCTCAAGCCCTTTGCTACACAAGGATTTTAAGCCATTTAAATGAATATTGACTGAATTACCTCGACAGGTATCATTAGGCAATTCTTTAATTACCTTCCGGGTGTGATCCGGTTTTTGTTTTACTTCTAAAGAGGTTAATCCCTCCATATATTGGGGTATCTTGGACATAGAGAAGGGAAAGATTACAAAGCAGTAGTGGCATACCTTGAAAAAGACCCACAAAATAAGGTAGTGTTTACTTATAAAATGCATCAGTTTTGAGAGTTAGCCGAAACAATTACAATTGAATTAATAGAAATTGATACAGGCTATTGAATGACTTTTACACAGTTTATACATATTGTTCCTGAGGAAAACTGGACCAAAGCAGGCAGATATTAAAAAAGCTCTTGGAGAGCATCACGATGGAACTGAACATAGTTGGAACTTAAAGTTTATGGGACTGAAAGAAATTAGTAGCTAAAGCTTATGGGCTATAATAATAGATAATTAAGGAGGGATACCATGAGTAAACATAAAATCTATACAATGAGTGTCGCAAGTGTTTATCCTCATTATATTACGAAGGCAGAGAAAAAGGGTCGTACAAAAGAACAAGTAGATGAAATCATCCGTTGGTTGACAGGGTATAGCCAGGAAGGGTTAGAAGAACAGATTGAAAAGAAAACAAACTTTGAGACATTCTTTGAGGAAGCTCCACAACTGAATCCTTCGCGTTCACTGATTAAAGGTGTGATCTGCGGCTACCGAGTAGAAGAAATTGAAGAACCACTTATGCGAGAAGTTCGCTATTTGGATAAATTAATCGATGAGTTAGCAAAGGGAAAATCGATGGAAAAGATATTACGGAAATAATAATAGTAACTTGAAACACTGCTACTTATAGAGTAAAAAAGGGGCAGTGTTTTTTTGTTAAATTGACAATAGCCATCTGGTTCCAAGAATTATTTGGCCATGGCAGTCCAAATGGACTAATTAAAACGGAAGAAGATCGGAACAATTATCGAGGGACCTGCTTTATACCCTCACATGAAAACCTCCTAGGCTCCCTCCGGAAAAGTTGATCTTACAGGGTTTCTCACCATTCTATCGTCTTAGAAAAAAATTCAGTAGGGTGCTTGAGGGTTATGGACTGGTAATTCTAAAAATTAAAGTTTTTAAACTTTTAATGAACTCGATATTCCACTATTGGGGGCTATTCTTCAACAAGGAGAATAGCTTTTTTATTATGGGTTACCTATTAAAAGGTAAATAGTGTTAAAATTTAAATAAATCACAAACTAGCAGGGTACTTAAAGTTGAGCAATTAAAAAAGGGGAACTGTAAATGAACGAAGCAAAACCATCCGTTCTTGTATTAGGGACATATCATATGGGGGACCGTGGTAATCGAGATGTCTATAAGCAAAATGTAAGTGATGTAAAAGGTAATAAACAGCAGGAAGAAATCCAAGAAGTCATAGAATGTATCAAGTCGTTCGAGCCGACAAAAATTGCTGTCGAGTTTGAGACAGTTAGAGCAGATATCCTAGAAACACAATATAAGAACTATATAAACGGTGGATCAGAAGCTGATTTAGAAACAGATGAGATACATCAGCTAGGTTTTCGACTGGCAAAGGAGCTTGATCACAACAATATTTATCCAGTAGATTGGAATCGTCCAGCCGGAGGAGTTCCTTTAGGTTATGTTTATGAATTTTTAAAGGAAACTGACCAAGACTTATATAATCAAGTAGTTGAAGATGGTGAAATAAATAATAAAAAGACACAAATCTTAATGGATACAAAATCAATTAGAGAAGTATTAGTTGCTTTGAATAATCCTGATCATCTTCTAAAACAACAAGAAATATATATGAAATTCGCATTAGCTGCACATGAAGATTTTTATGTTGGAATTGATTGGCTTGCAAACTATTGGTACCGTCGCAATCTTATTATATTTACAAATGTTAAGCGACTCGTTAAAAAACCTGATGATAAAATTCTTGTGATTTATGGTTCAGGGCACAAATATCTTCTTGATACTTTTTTTACTGAAAGTGACTTGTTTAATGTCCATTCAGTTACAGATTATTTATAAACACTATGTTATTCGATGTGAAAAAAATATACATAAAGTAACCGGGGCTTATTTTGAATAGCTACTTTAATTTTTAATAAATGGGCGACCTTTGGAAACAAGGTGTCTTTTCTCCATCAAGAATGTTGAAAATGTTGTTTTAATTATCAAAATCACTATAGTTCATTGAACTTTTTAGGGGCTTCTTTTTTATTTCTTGGATTCCGTGGAGATGTACATTTTTCTTAATTGATCGTAGGTATGGATGAGGCGATTCATAATTTATTCGAGTGATACCCATGCCTCGGCAACGTGGTGTAAAATTTTCTTAACGGACTTTCTAATGAAGCAGCCTTTCTCATTAGCTAAAAGTGGAAAATGAATGGAAGATTTTGAACCTGAAATGTCTCAACTTAAACTATATATTTTTGGACTTGAGGTGCGGGTATTGCAGGCTTAACATTAGCTGATCAATTAGAGAGTGCCGAAATAATGATCAATGTTGAAGTAGCACGAAGAAAAAACAACAGATTTGTTTAATGCGCAGTAAAACGGATAGCACGTGAGATTCCGGTTCTTAAGATGTGGGTTTCGATTTCTCCGAGGGCGTCATAAAAATGTTTATAAATCAGTGACCTGTTGACTCAGACGGGTTAAAGACTTAGATTAAAGGGGTGATTAGGCATGAGAACCATCTAATAAAAAAAGCCGAACTCTAGTACAATATATACCAAACCTTGACCATTCTTCGGGGTGTTTTTTAGTTATCGGTATAAAAGATGAGTATACACTAGAGTAAAAGTTTGGAGGATAGTATGGATATTAAAATATGGTCTGTTTTCATCTCGGCTACAATTGCTCTAATTACTTTTTTAATACTTCATTTTTTTATTGATCCAATGAAGGAAAAAAGAGAAGGAAATTGGAACAATATAAGAATTTCTATGCGCCTTTATACACTATTGTTTTAACGAGAGCCAGCATTGTAAAAGAACATTCAATAAAACAGAATAGAATGATGCTTGGACATACAGATAAAAAGCCTCATTTACAACCAGATTTTATGGAGGAATTTATTATTAAAAATTCTGGTGACGCAAGTCAAAAATTCATAGAAACTTTTAAGGATTATGCTTCTAAAATGGGTTCAATCGATAAAGAAACTTCCAAAGATTCTCATAATACGGTTGTAAAAGATTACAACAAAGTTAATAGACAACTGAAAATGAATTATAATAAAAAAGAGTTACTAACAGGAATTCCTGAAGTATTAAAGGAACTTCGTCCGGAATCAAAATAAATTGTGGAATACGGCAAAAATAGATAGCTCTCTTCTTATATTGGAGGCAATATAACTTAATATATAATCGAATAATGACAACTATGTCCACTTCCGGTACTATTACCTTAAAGTAAGGTTCGTTCTTGTATTGTATAGTATGTAGCGGAAAAAACAGAAAAAAATCTTTATAAACATTGATATATCAACGTTTATCGGTAATTGATGGAACGGATACTGCAACGGATAGCACGTAAGATTCCGGTTCTTAAAATGGGGGGTGGGGAATTCCCTCCGAGGGCGTACCAGAGACCTTGTGTTTGTTGAGTTTATCAACGGGCATGGGGTCTTTTTTGTTTATCTTGTTTGGGTGCTTTTTAATTGTTTAAACCACCAACGAATAAAACGCAATGGGAGGAATAAACATTGCAAGAAGAAAAGCAACAACTAGCACCAAAGTGTTAAATACGTTAGTTCCAAAGAAAGAGAGGGCAACTAAAGATTTTCAGACACAGTCAAATGAGTTTTTAAGGCATTAAACGATAAAAGGGCTTTCACCAGATACAGTTAAGTTTTATGACAAACTTTAATTTTAAAAATAATTGAAGGCAGGGGGAAGTGTCGCTAGGGAAGTTAGAAGGCCACGAACACTAAAAGTTCTATCATTAAATAAATGAGCGTCTAAGGGTAGAACCCTTGAGCTCTTTTTTTGAATAAAAAAACAACTGGTAGATAATATGATTGATTTTTTTGTGGGTGAGATTATTTTTATCTCATTTATTCTAGCAATTCCAACAAGTTTTTTTGCTTAAAGTGATCAAACGCGTATATAATGATTATTAATATTAATAGAAAGAAATGGGTGTAGATCAAATGGTCCAATCAATCAATACAAAAGTTGATTTAGTTATGAATGCAACCTCACACAGTGGAATTTCACAGTATGGTAAGATCATGATCGGAGACAAAGGTTTTGAATTCTTCAATGATCGAGATGCTCGTAAGTTTTATCAAATTCCATGGGAAGAAGTTGATTACATAAACGCTTCAATCATGTTCAAAGGGAAATGGATCCCGCGGTATGCTATCCAAACTAAGCGAAATGGGACATTTGCATTTTCTTCTAAAGATCCGAAAAAAGTTTTGCGAACAATTCGAGAATACGTTGATTCAAAGCATATGGTCCAAACATTAAGCTTCTTTGAGATCATCAAACGCGCTTTAAAGAGGACATTTAAAAAGAAATAGTTATGGTGCAAGACAAGTAGGAACTTGTCTTTTTTTGTTGGAATAAATACCAAATTGTTAACTGGAACCCTATTGTGAATTTAGAGGATTTTTTATCATTACCACATTTCATGTGTCTTCTAGAAAAAAGTTCCTCTTGAAAGAGGAATATCCAGTATGATACAATTTCCTGTGGAGACTCATTAAAGTATGCAAACGTTTGCAATCAATTTATTGACAGCGTTTGCGAATTAAATATACATAACCATCGTCATGATTTTTCACGTGTTACTGATTCGATCAGGCGGCATGAGTGAAAAGTATGGATTAAAACGAAGAGTAAAAGGTGTTCTATGCCCGTATCTTCATTTAATCGACTTTTTATTCATGCCCGTTTTATTATTTTGTTGGAAATGTAACCGTTTTAGATGAGTTGAAAAATACTTTAGGAGTTTACTAGTTACCACGTTTATTTAAGCTGTAACAATAAGAATAGGAGGTAAAAAAATGGTAGGAATTATCATTGCTAGTCACGGTGAATTTGCCAATGGTATCTTGCAATCTGGAGCAATGATCTTTGGAGAACAAGAAAATGTAAACGCTGTTACATTGATGCCGAGCGAAGGACCTGATGATTTAAAGGCAAAAATGAAAGAAGCAATCGCCTCTATCGAAAACCAAGACGAAGTATTATTCTTAGTCGATCTTTGGGGTGGAACGCCTTTTAACCAAGCAAACAGCTTGGTTGAAGAACATAAAGGCAATTGGGCAATCGTTGCTGGTGTGAATTTACCAATGGTAATTGAAGCCTATGCATCGCGCTTCTCAATGAACACAGCGCATGAAATTGCTGCACATATTTTAGGAACTGCTAAAGAAGGGGTTAAAGTAAGCCCTGAAAAATTAGAACCGGCAGATGCTGCTCCAGTTGCTGCTCAATCATCAACATCATTTTCTCCTGGTAAATTTGATTACGTGTTAGCACGTATCGACTCTCGTTTACTTCACGGACAAGTCGCAACTGCCTGGACAAAAACGACAAGGCCGACACGGATCATCGTTGTATCTGATGCTGTAGCCAAGGATGAACTTCGTAAAGGATTAATCCAACAGGCTGCGCCTTCAGGTGTTAAGGCGCACGTTGTCCCTATCGATAAAATGATTGAACTTGCAAAAGATGATCAGCACTTTGGCGGCGAGCGCGCGTTACTGCTTTTTGAAAACCCACAAGATGTGCTCAGAGCAGTTGAAGGTGGCGTTCCATTGGAGACAATCAACGTCGGTTCCATGGCGCACTCACCCGGTAAAGTTCAACCGAATAAGGTGTTGGCCTTTAACCAAGATGATATTGATGCTTTCGCCAAGCTAAAAGAAGCTGGTGTGACATTCGATGTCCGTAAAGTTCCGAACGATTCAAAAGGCAACATGGACGCAATCCTCAAGAATGCTCAAGCGGAGTTAAACAAACAGAAATAATCCCGGTTACAGTGAAAAGGAGGAACATAATCATGGATTTGAATATTATTCAAATAATTTTAGTCCTGATCGTAGCATTTTTAGCTGGTATGGAAGGCATTTTGGATGAATTCCAATTCCACCAGCCGATTGTTGCGTGTACGTTAATCGGCCTGGTTACAGGAGACGTCGTACCCGCTCTTGTCTTAGGTGGTACGCTTCAACTGATCGCTCTAGGTTGGGCAAATATAGGCGCTGCCGTAGCACCGGATGCTGCGTTAGCATCCGTTGCCTCTGCAATTATTTTAGTTTTAAGTGGACAAGGTCAAGCTGGTGTATCCTCGGCAATTGCGATTGCTATTCCGCTTGCCGTTGCAGGTTTATTATTGACCATTATCGTCCGTACGATTGCAACAGGATTGGTCCATTTAATGGATGCTGCAGCTAAAGAAGGAAATATCCGAAAAGTTGAATTCTGGCATATCGTTGCAATTTGCTTGCAGGGGCTGCGTATTGCCATTCCGGCTGCATTAGTTCTAGCTATTGGTGCAGGTCCTGTTAGAGACTTACTTAGTTCTATGCCAGTCTGGTTGACAGAGGGCTTAGCAATCGGTGGGGGAATGGTTGTAGCCGTTGGTTATGCAATGGTTATTAACATGATGGCTACAAAAGAAGTATGGCCATTCTTTGCGATTGGTTTTGTATTAGCGACTGTCTCACAAATCACACTTATCGGACTTGGTGCTATCGGTGTAGCAATTGCACTAATCTATTTAGCACTTTCCAAACAAGGCGGTTCAGGCAATGGTGGAAACGGAAATACTGGAGATCCGATAGGGGATATTATCGATTCTTACTAAGGAGGAGGACATACAGATGGCACAGGAAATGAAATTAACAAAAAGAGATCGCATTTCTACTTGGTGGCGTTCAACTTTCATTCAAGGTTCTTGGAACTATGAACGTATGCAAAACGGTGGTTGGGCCTTTGCATTAATTCCTGCGATCAAAAGATTATATAAAACAAAAGAAGATCGTGCCGCTGCACTAAAACGGCACTTAGAGTTTTTTAATACTCACCCATATGTCGCTTCACCTGTTATTGGTGTTACTTTAGCGCTTGAAGAAGAACGTGCAAATGGTGCGCCGGTTGACAATACAGCCATTCAAGGGGTTAAAGTCGGTATGATGGGGCCTTTAGCAGGTATCGGGGATCCAACTTTCTGGTTCACCATTAGACCAATCCTTGGAGCGTTAGCAGCTTCTCTTGCTTTGACCGGTAACATCCTTGGGCCAATTCTTTTCTTCGTTTTATGGAATCTGATTCGTATGGGATTCATGTGGTATACACAGGAATCTGGTTACAAAGCGGGTTCTAAGATTTCTGAGGACATGTCTGGCAGCTTACTTCGGGATATTACTAAAGGGGCATCAATCCTCGGTATGTTCATCCTTGGTGCATTAGTTAACCGTTGGGTATCTGTGAAATTCACACCGGTTGTCTCTTCAGTTAAACTTAGCGATGGTGCTTATATTAATTGGGGTAAATTACCTTCCGGAGCGCAAGGGATTAAATCCGCGTTGGAACAGCAAAAGGCTGGTCTTTCATTAGATCCTACTAAAGTAACGACTTTACAAGACAATTTGGATAGCTTAATTCCCGGTTTATCCGGATTGGCTATAACACTTCTCTGCATGTGGCTGCTTAGGAAGAAAGTTTCTCCAATTATTATGATTCTTGGGTTGTTCGTTATTGGTATTGTGTTCCACTTAATACACTTAATGTAAAAATGGATAGTTTTTTCTGGTTTTTTTCAAAGATTAAATGTAAGCCGCATACAAATAGATCAGCACCTCCTGGTATGAAAGACCACTCAATTTCAGGAGGTGCTTTTTATATGCTAAAATTTTTGTAGGCCAAACAGAGGCAAGGAATACAGGTTGACTTGTATCTACAGAGGAAATTAAATATAAATATATTTTAGGAGGCTGCTATGCTTACTATTGGTTATATTGGAAATGGAAAAAGCACGAACAGATATCATCTGCCGTTCGTACTGCAAAGAGAGAATATAAAAGTAAAAACAATTTATCGAAGAAATCCTGTGCATGACAGTTGGGATAAGATGGCAGGCGTAAATTATACTTCTGATTTAGACGAATTGTTAAATGATAAGGACATTCAACTCATTGTGGTTTGTACAAGACATGACAGTCATTATGAATACGCCAAATTAGTATTAGAACATAATAAAAACTGTTTAGTTGAAAAGCCTTTTATGGAAACCTCAGAACAGGCAAAAGAAATATTTGCATTGGCAATTGAGAAAGGATTAATTGTTCAGTCGTATCAAAACAGACGTTTCGATAGTGATTTTTTAACCGTTCAAAAGGTCATTGAAGAAGGGAAGCTGGGGGACTTGCTGGAAGTAGAAATGCATTTTGACTATTATCGTCCCGAAGTACCTGAGTCTGCTCATTCTTTTAATCCTGGTTCATCATTTTTATATGGACATGGCTGTCATACACTAGATCAGGTTATCAGCTTATTTGAAAAGCCGGATCATATACATTATGATGTAGGACAATTATTAGGCGAAGGAAGAATGAATGATTATTTCGATTTAGATTTATATTATGGTAAGTTAAAAGTATCTGTGAAATCCAGCTATTTTAGACTTAAAGAAAGGCCCAGCTTCGTCGTTTATGGCAAAAAGGGATGCTTTGTGAAAGAAACCAAAGATCGTCAGGAAGAACATTTAAAGTTATTTTACATGCCTGATAACAAGGATTTTGGTATAGATACAATAAAGCATTATGGTGTACTGACATATATTGATGAGGAAGGTACCATCCGCGAAGAAAAAGTGAAATCCGTAAATGGCGATTATGGAAGAGTGTACGATGATTTATATGAAGCGATCATAAATGGTAAAGATAAAACGATTACAGACGAACAGACACTACTGCAAATGGAAATGTTAGAAACTGGAGTTAGAAACTTAAAGTAAAAATAAAGGCTGATTCTGTTGTAGAAGTTCTTGATACAGATGCCAAGAAGTTTCCTTTAAAAACTCATCAACATACCCTAAAGGAACCCCTCCGGCTGGACGATTCCAATCTAAGGGATCTTGATACTTTTTTTACTGAAATCGTCTTGTTTAATGTCCATTCAGTTACAGATTATTTATAAACACTATGTTATTTGATGTGAAAGAACTATACATAAAGTAACAGTAGTTAATTTTGAATAGGTGTAGTTGCTTTAGTTTATTTTATGTAGTAAAACTCTAATTTTTAATGAACGACTTTGAGCTGATAGCCTTTATAGAATGTACTTAGGAATAATGCTGCCCTCTTGGAAACAAGGGGGGGTTCTTCACCAAGAATCTCGTGATAATTTTGACATTCCTATCTCAACAACATTCTAAATTTAACAAACCTCTCAAAAGGTCAGTGAACTTTTGAAAGGTTTTTTTCATGTCTTACGTGACATGGAGGTAAACGTTTCGAGTTGTGATATTCAGGCAGTAAATAAGCCATGGTTTAATCAAATAAATCTATCTATAAAAAGTTGAAAGACAATAAGTTAGGATTTCTTTTTTGCGCAGCTGGCTCTTATCCGGTGAATGGTTTAGAAGGATTTAGTGAGAGCCATTTAATCTGCTGTTCATACAATTTGTTTGTGCAGTAGCTTGCCTGGGCAAGCATGAAACCACGTCCTTGATTTCAACCGTTACATCGGCAAGAGACTGGATATTTTGACAAATATCAATAGTGAATTCTAATAGACAGCAATCGTAGAATCTTGTAATCGTGTTGATCCTGCACGAAAAATGGGTTGCTTGGCAATGGATCCGGGTACCTGGAGGTGCACAAAGGATAATATGTTCAACTTTAGAAAATGGAATCACACAAACTTGAGTTCTACCCTTTAAGTGAACGCCGATAAAACCTTGAATGCATAAGCTTATTTTTTCTAAGGTAGCAACCTCTCCATTGGGAAGACTTATTTCGATTTCTTCTCGATTTCCTATTTCTTTACAGATAACTTCACCAAGGCAAGCGGGTTCCCCGCATTCATTTGCTAGGAAACATTTATTGCACTGGCACTCGCAAAGGGATCCGTTCATATCCTGGATGACATAATAATGGAGAGTGAAACAATACCTCCCTGTTATGGGCAATAATGAATTTTTATTTCTTATCTCCACGCTTCTTAAGGATTGAAACGTTTTATTAAATATACTTCCTTGATCACTATCGATGACATTTCCGTTTATTAGGATATCTACAGACTCTAAGCTTCCTGAAGTAATAAGTATAGTAACTGAACCAGAGACGTTTAAGGGAAGGATAGACTCCCATAGGGTACTTACTTGACCTTGAGATGATAAAGTGAAGTTTCCGCAAACTTCATCTATGGCAGCTTTATCTCCTAATGGGATGCCAACAGATGCAGAAACGTGTAAAAATGCATTTACCCAATCATAAACTCTCTCCGCATTTATGCAATGGGAGAAGTTGCTTGTTTTTATGTTCATTCTCTCTTTTCTTGCCTCCTTCTCTTCCAATGCTTACTACATATGTATATTCTTTTTGTAAAAGGTCGGACACGTTTTTAATGAAAATGGGAATTTGTATAGGGTTTAAAATAAGTCACTTGAGCAAGCGTTTATTCAACATATTGGATGTTAATTCTGACAAGATAAAGAAAAAATCGAAACAGATGAGTGTTTCGATTTTTTTGATGGCTAAGGAAATTATAAATTTATTTGAGTGTGGATGACTCTCTGTGGCGTGAGGCTGCATTAAGCTCCAGCACTTAGCCCCTAGAGGTTATAGGTCAATCAGCTTTATTAAGACTATTCGCTCCACTATACTTCTTGTCTTATGCTTTTCGGGGATCTCAGGTCCTTGTTCTTCTTAAAAACCAGGAGCCACTAGAACATCGTAGTGCAAATTAATACAATATTTACCTCTGCAGCGACTTGATTCCTGACAGCTAGGGCAAGCCACTGATACAGCGACAAGATTAAGGATTGATATTGATCTCGTATTTTTAGGCTCAATAAATAAAGTCGCTTGACTTAGGTCCCTTCTTGTAATAAACACCTCCAGGACTTCACTGCAGCCTCCTTCAAAATAGACACTAACAGTTCCAGCTGTTTGAGCATCTTGATCAAAAAAGGTATCATCTAATGACCATAAAGTCACTGGATCAGCAGGTTCAGTTCCACAAGCTATATCAAAGTTTCCGCAGAACTCATCTGTAGCAAGATCACCAAATTGTAATGGACCATCATCTGGGCAACAAGCGTTACATCCCAAATTCTTCACCTTCTATTTAGTATTTTTCGTACTCTATATTTAATGAAAAGAAATGACCTTTCGTAATAGTTAATGAGCACATATTCACTCCTAATTTATAGTAGAGTCAGTCGTTTACAGAGAAAAAGTAATAAGTCTATGATTTTTAACAACGTTTCCCCTAGCAATCCTTAACGTGGAACGGGTTCAAGGCTCAGTAATGAGTTAAAAAGAGGGGGAGTTAAGAAATATAAGGAAAAACTTATTGATAGGGAGTTTTAAATGTCTCATATAGAATAAAAACATGTTCTGATCACACTAGCTGTTCTAGTTATTGCTATTATTATTAGTTTAGTTATCTATTATGAAATGACTAAAAACACCTAACGTGTGGGGTTTGGAAAATACGGGGTCCTTCTCAGGGAAGTGTTTGATATCCCTTATGAGCGCTATGAGAAGAAATCCTGGCAGCTAAAAATTGACGTCATTGAAGGATACAATGGGTACAAGAATCCCCTGCATAAATACGTGTATGATCAGGTCATCTATGGGGGAGTCGAATCTGTCGTCGATCACCGCTTTCTCGCTTTAGCGAAGTTATACATCTTAAAGTATAAAAAAGCTTCCCATAAGTTAAATAAACTTGTGAAAAGCCTTGTGCATCTTATTCAATTAAAATAAAGCGCGATTCCATTATTCAATACTTGGATGTTATTCTTTCTCGTTATTAAGTATCCAGTCGCTAATCTCTGTTATGGTCATTCTGGTTTTTTTAAACCGTTTAATTGTCTCAATTCTTTTAACTGAAGCTTCTCTTGGATACCTTCGTGTTAAATTCTCATCTTGTTGTTCAAACAGTATTAAGTCTGATTCAGTATAGTATTTTAAAGTGCTATACCTTGAATCTGTTATTCGAGCGAGTTCCCCTATAGATACATATTCAGACTGCAGAATATCATCTAATGAACGCCTTCTTGACATTGCAAGACCCCCAATTAACCCACAGACGCAATAATTGTCGTAATCGTTTTTGATATCCCATCTATCATTGAAAAAACTCCCTTATTTGCTGGATCTTTGCGAAGCTCGGATATTTTTTCTTTAAGCTCATTCTCCTCAAACTCACTAAAATATCGCTTTAGAGTGTGATTTCCTATTAATAAACTAGATAAAACAACAGTCTCTTTAGAAACTGGTCCAGCTTCTAGCAACTCTGCTCGAATTTGTTCTACAATGTTTTTCTTAGATTCTTCACCACCCACGAATTGATTTGAATGGCTTAATACGCCACCGTGTGTTTTGGTGACAATATTTAGGTTAAATAAGGTATCCCCAATTGAGTTGATTTATAGGCGGTGCTGATGTTATTGATATGGAAGCAGAATGATTTGTGTGAATGATTGACGTGTACCAAAGTGAGCTAAATATTAAATGAATTAATCAAAATTGGGTAAGGTGGCGGTGATTTTGGTGTTTGGCGCCCTGCAAGAGTGAAAAAACAGAAGTGAGGGAACCAAAGGAGGCGTTTGGTTCCCTGCAAGCCCTGAAAAAAAGAAATAGGTAATCAAAAGAGGCACTGAAGCCACGAGCACCATTCGTTAATATCGTGAAAATGTAACCTTTTTTTATCCTGTATAATTAAATCAAACAATACTGTACCCATCGCATGTTTATGTAGAATTAGCAGCAATGAAACTGACTCAGTTTACTGGTAATAAACTTTACTAGTCGGACTGCTTCACACTAAGTACAGTGATGGTAACCAGGATGAGCACTATTCCAAGAATTTGAATAATACTTAAATGATCTCTGAGAAGCAGTACACCAAATAATGAAGCTGTCACCGGTTCGACCATAGCGACCATCGAAGCAGTTGATGGGGCAGTCCATCGAATACCAATCATATACAATATAAATGAAATACCAGCACCCACAAGCCCTAATAGGAGAAACCATCCGATATCGCTTGATGTCACCACGGCTGCTGCTTCTTTCTTGTCCATAAAAAGAAAAAGGATAAGACAAAAGGAAAAAAAGGCAATGGTTAATACCGTTTGCGGCTTACCGATAGAAGAGGCATTTTTAAACCCGAATATAAATAAGGCATAGGAAAGGCCGGCTGCAAGCCCCGTTGCCGCCCCTAGAAAACTCACTGAAATCGATTCGGGGTTGTAGGCCCCTGTAAGCAGGATGATCCCCATAAGCACGCCAGCAATGCATCCCCACTTAAACCAAGTCCAACGCTCGATGCGTAATAAAAAGGAGATTAATAGAACAAAAACAGGGGCGGTGTACATTAAAGTAGCAGCAACAGCAACGCTTGAAGCTTGGATACTTAGAAAATAAAAAGTGAAATTTCCAGCCACACCGATCCCGCCCAACAGCGACCATATGTATAAGCGAGTAGAGCTAACCCAATTTTGTTTAAAGCGAAAGATAAACCATATGAAAAAGCATATAAATCCAACAGTCCCTCGGTAGAAGGATATGACAATAGGATCCCATCCCTTGTTCATTAAAATGTCAGCAATTCCTCCGCTAACACCCCAGCATATAGCGGCAAGAATAACTAAGACTATTCCTGAAAATTTCATCGTGTACCTCCTATAGATAAAGTAATGGAACGAATTTTGATTCGCTATTAGGAACCTAACGTGGCCTTAGAATTTAAAGTCAAGGGCCAAATAATCCTTTTTACGCTGCTAACCAAATATATGTTTTTTAAAAGGTGTAAATTGTATTTCCTTTAAATTCCCATACCTAAACCTAAATTAGCTCACATGCAATATGAAAGGACGGGATCCTTAAAAAGAGCTTATGAAACTCGATTAGGGGATATGGGTAAAAACAGGAAGGTAATTAGGGTGTGATGAGGGAGGAAATGAGAAGAAATTCAGGTATTATTTCGTCTGCTTATTTTTAATGAGTATAGTAAATATATTAAAATGCTTTTTAACTTTAATCGATTTTGAATGATACTTCGGGACGATGCTGCTTGCTTTGATCTCATATAGAAGCCATCCAAGATAGTGAGTTTGAGAAACGTCACGGATGAAAATTTTAAAAAGTATATTTTTAACAGAAGTGTAAAAAGGAAACGAGCAAAAAGTGAAAACTCGAGTTGCTTTCTACAGCTTTTTTGTATCAAATTATGTTTCAGAGTCTAGGAGTTGAGTTAAAAAAGTTTAACCCCTAACTAGATAAAAGTATTGAACAAACAGAACAGCTTTATTGAAGCAGTAAGGACATTTCTTTGTAATGAGGAATGTTCTTTATTTTTGTCAAAATAAAAAGGATATAATGATACGAAGAACATAATTAAAAACGATATTAATTTATTGGCAAACAATATATTATGTAGTAAAGTCAAAGCTGACATTAAATAAGTGAGGTGCACGTTATGAAACGAGGAACAACACTCTTTTTGAAAATGGCTGTTATACTTATTGGAATCCCAATTCTCGCTTTATGCCTATTTGTAGTGCCTAAAATTGGGGATTTTGCTGGAGGGCTGTATCCAGAAATGGCTTATATGAAATCACTTGTTTTAATCGATATGTATGCAGCAGCGATTCCTTTTTACTTTGCTCTGTACCAGGCGTTTAAACTTTTAAACTATATTGATCAGAACCAAGCGTTCTCGGAATTATCGGTAAAAGCTTTAAAGAAAATAAATTACTGTGCGATCACAATCAGTATCTTGTACGTGATCGGTATGCCACTTTACTATCTCATGCAGCAGAAAGTTGACCCTCCAGGTATCATTGGAATCGGATTGGTGATTATTTTCTCTTCTATGGTGATTGCCGTTTTTGCTTCTGTCCTCCAACGGCTTCTACAAGAAGCGATTAACACAAAATTAGAAAATGATTTGACGGTTTGAGGTGAAGGGTATGGCAATTATTATTAATATTGATGTGATGTTAGCAAAACGCAAAATGAGCGTAACAGAGCTTTCGAAGAGGGTTGGAATTACGATGGCGAATCTTTCCATTCTGAAAAATGGAAAGGCAAAAGCGGTTCGTTTTTCAACATTAGAAGCGATATGTATGGCCTTGGATTGTCAGCCAGGTGATATTTTGGAATACAAAAGCGATGAAGGCACTTAATAAAAATAGACAACACATTTATTTAAATCAGGGAGGGTATGTGGAAGTGTCATTCCGAGTTCTTTTGCCATTTGAATGTCAGCTTGATTAAGATGGCAGCGTTTTTTGGCTTCTAACCAATCTTGTGATTTATACTTTCCCATGTTTTATTCCTCCGCGCGTAGTTTCTGTTCCTATAATACCGTATTTGAGAGAATTGGGACAAATCGCCTATCCCTTCAGCCCTGGAGAAACTTTATTTATGATTGGCCGCATAACAAATTACTATTTTTTATGATTGACACTTTTACTGATCCCTTACACACATATATTAATAAAGAGGAGCGAGATCATGGCTTTTACTTATACGAACTTCCGAAACACCGTTTATTATTTGCATAGTAGGCAAACGAAAAAGGGGAGGACGACTTATTACTTTTCTAAACAGAATGCTGGTTCAACGGTGGATGAGATGCCTGAGGGGTTTGAAATCTACGAGGAGCCAAATGGGAAAGTATATATCCGTAAACCCTTGAAAAAATTAATTCATGATGAAGAAATTGAGACCGTCGAAAGAGGCATGGATCAGCATTGTCCACTCAAGGATTTTAAGTTGGATGTAAAAGAGAAATGGATTTATATTTATACTGCGGGGAGTCATGAAGATTTGCAGAAAGTCAGTGTTCTCCCTCTTAATTTCGATATGACGAAGCATAACCATTTCGAAACAGACATGAGATTCGGCCTGGAAGATGAGCAAGATCGATCATTTGCAGTAGAAAGGTTTTGTTATTTAGGAGGAGTGGATGACTGGATTTATTTAGATAGTTCGAATGATTTAGGAGAACTGGTTAAACAGTATGTTCGTCATCTCGGACAAGAATCTTTATATGATTTAATATAGGGAAACTGGGCACAGTTCGGTTGGATCTGATTTAAGCATTTTTTCCCTTGATTTATACTAAAAGCAACCGCTAAGGGATCGAGAGCATCCTTCAGCAAAATTAATACTTTGTTTAATAAAGAAAAATTGGCTTTCGCCAAGCCTTTAATGGGGAAAGCCTTAGATGCCCTTATACTTTATTCGGCTTTCTCGCTTTAGCGAAGTTATACATCTTAAAGTATAAAAAAGCTTCTCATAAGTTAAATAAACTTGTGAAAAGCCTTGGCCAGCTTATTCAATTAAAATATATAGCGCGATTCCAGTATTCAATAATTGGATGTTATTCTTTCTCGTTATTAAGTATTATCCAGTCGCTAATTTCTGTTATGGTCATTCCGGTTTTTTTTAACTGTTTAATTGTCTCAATTCTTTTAACAGAGGCTTCTCTAGGATATCTTCGTGTTAAATTCTCATCTTGTTGTTCAAACAGTATTAAGCCTGCTTCAGTATAGTATTTTAAAGTGCTATACCTTGAATCTGTTATTCGGACGAGTTCCCCTATAGATACATATTCAGACTGCAGAATATCATCTAATGAACGCCTTCTTGACATTGCAGCACCCCCAATTAACCAACAGACGCAATAATTGTCGTAATCGTTTTTGATATCCCATCTATCATTGCAAACATTTCCTTATTCGCTGAATCTTTGCGAAGCTCGGATATTTTTTCTTTAAGCTCATTTTCCTCAAACGCACTAAAATATCGCTTTAGAGTGTGATTTCCTATTAATAAACTTGATAAAATAACAATCTCTTTAGAAACTGGTCCAGATTCTAGCAACTCTGCACGAATTTGCTCTACAATGTTTTTCTTAGATTCTTCACCACCCACGAATTGATTTGAATGGCTTAATACGCCACCGTGTGTTTTGGTGACAATATTTAGGTTAACTAAGGTATCCCCAATTGAGTTGAATAATTCCTTGAAAAGCTTCCGGTTAGTCACCAGAGCTCTCGATAATTTTTTCAGGTGGATGGGTTGATCCGCAGATATTTCATTATAGACGAAACGCAAATATTCTTTGTCATTTGGTAATTCTTGTTTTACTATCACTTGGTCATCTGACAATAAAATAATATCGTCTAATATGAGTTCTAATAGGCCGCTTGCAATCAAAAATGACCGAATGCGCAGACTGCCAATAGGGGCAATGCCACCTTTATCGTTTACTGATAACAATAAATACTGTTGAGAAATCCCGATATTATCCATAAAAACACTCCTTCAATTCTACCTTACTACTTACTACTTACTACTTACTATTTATCATCATAATAATTTATTATTTCAATAGTGTCAATAAGTATTTGCTCCTGACTCATTCTTTCGGCTATATGTATGCCTAGTCTACATCTCCGTGCCCTTAATGCTTACTTCACCTTCCATTAATAGAGAGACGTGGGTATGCTGTAAAGAGAGGAAGGGTTGTCGATTACTCGATTCATTAAGCACTGCATTCGCTTGGAGAAGTGCTCATTTACGAAACAACGATTGAAAATAGATTTGGAATAAATATCGGTCGATTATTAATTATGATACATTAACTATAAAATTAAGTAATTTTTAATTCGAAAGGAGACAACATTATGCATGATAAGCAAAACGCTGGCCCAGACCACACAGCGGTGCGAGTCGCATTGTGGCGAGCTTTGCATGTACAGGTTGATTCCCCGCTTATTCTTGAAGACGAGGTTGGCCTCCGACTGATCAATCCGGAAGAGGGGTGGCGCCAACGCCCCGACATGGACCCAGAGGGTACCCGTGGCTTCAGGGCATCTGTCGTGGCACGCGCGCGCTTTATTGAAGATTTTGTCACGGAACATCTTGACGATGGCATCACCCAGTACGTGATCCTCGGCGCAGGTCTCGATACCTTTGCACAGCGCCGTCAGGAGATTGCCTCTCGGATGCGGATTTTCGAGGTTGATCAACTTAGCACTCAGGCTTGGAAAAGGCAACGTCTGGTTGAACTCGGCCTAGGCATCCCCGAATGGTTACACCTCGTACCGGTTGATTTTGAAGCGGGCTGGTCTTGGTGGGATCAAGTAGTGAAGGCCGGTTTTGACGCGAGCCAGCCAGCTGTAGTGGCCTCCACCGGTGTCACTCAGTATCTCACTAAGGACGCAATCGTTGCCACACTACGTCAAGTTGCAGCGCTTCCGCCAGGCTCTAAGTTGGTCATGACGTTCTTATTGCCTTTTGAATTAACTGAACCCGAAAAGCGTCAAGCCGTTAATGAAGCAGAGAAGGGAGCGCGAGCAAGTGGCACGCCTTTCATTAGCTTTTTCAAGCCGCCTGAGATGCTGGAATTGGCTCGCGAGGCAGGCTTTCGAGAAGTCCGGCATGTATCCTCGATGGACCTTAACCAGCGTTATTTTACTGGACGAGCAGATGGTTTTTGTCTGCCTAAGGGTGAGGAGTTCCTGGTAGCGACTACCTAGTGGCCGAAGTATTTGCAGTTTAACGAATGCTCAGTTGAATGCGTATATATGTATGTTTGATAAATTATGGCTAAAAAGTTTGCGTAGGTTTCTTTTGGAAATCCCTTTTCGAACTCACGGCTCAGCGACTCGCAAGCGCCTTCCCTCTTAATTCATACTTCGTTTAATAAAAAAAGCTGCCATAAGTTAAATAAACTTGTGAGCAGCCATTTCGAATGTATTCTATTTTTCGCCAACTATTTTGTTTAACTGACAGTTTGGTACGTTATCTTTTTAGTTCTCCCCAAAGGCCTCCGGAATCATCGTAAAGCCTTCAACGATCGTATCTTCGTCCACTTCAATCATCAGGTAGCGTTTACCGCTGAAATGAATTTGTTTGACGTAGCTTAAATCTTGAGGACTAATCGAGATGTTCGCTACTTTTGTGTTTATTTTAATCGATTTTGAATTATATTTCGGCAAGATGCTGCTTGCTTTGATCTCATATTTTTCATCATCAATGATTTTTTGGTAGGATGATTTGACTTTTTCTTCACTTATGTCTTCAAGACCGCTCATCTTTAAAACGCGTTCAACGTCCTTTGAATCTATTTTCGGATGTTCATCCTCTTCATTTTCTACGATCATACGGTTAATTTCTCCATACACATTGGAGAGCGTGGAGGTATTTAATTGATCCCCAGTCACGTCTTTAATAATTTCTTCAAAAACGATTTTATCGTCTTTTGCTGTCATCGTTTCTTCGCCATTTAACACCTGCTCGATGAATGAATGATCAGGCTCATGGACTTTCCCTGCTGAGTACAGAATGTGGTTGACATCTGATGAATTATCAGTAAAACAAGGGAATAGAAAGCCTCCGATTGGCGCATTGAGGTTGATGATTGGATCCACAACAAAATTGTATTTGAACTCTTTTTCAACATAGTCAAACAGCAGTTCTTTTTTTGGTTCCTGTGTATTATTCATACTGCACAGAATAAAGGGATGTGAGTAATAGGCATTATCTTCATTTTGGCGTTTCGTTGATTTTGTATATTCTCCACGAATAAAGGTAATGACAATATCCTTCTCGTATTGTCGATCTAAGAGCATTTTGCCTACCATTTGAAGCATTTGTCTCTTTCCAGCCCTCAAGATCGTTGCTGAGCAATCCTTGATGCAAGATTAGCTGGCTGTTATTTTCGGCATCTCTTTGGAATTTTAATTCAAAAAGCTTCTCATCTAAATTTCCGCCAAGTAATTTTTTGAAGTTATTCAGAAATAACTCTTGTTGGTCTGGATCAAGCATTTCAAAAGGCTGACTCTGGTGATGATAAATCTCACTTGATTCCTTCATAATATAGACATTAAAAATGCTGGAGATTTTGAGTGCATCATTGTCTTTTTTAAATTGTTTTCGAATCTGTCCGATATCTTTTTTGTTCATGTATAAATACACCTCTGAGTTCGCAGTATCATTTATTCTAACATAAATTGTTTTGAACTCTTTGATAAAGTGTTAGATAGGTTGATTTTTAGTGAGATATGTGTGAAAATTCGTTCAAAGAAATCAAGAAAGAGGTACCAATGCTTTTCAGCCACTCTTCTGGGGGTCTTGCAGACGCAGCCAGACACGTTTCTTAATAAAAAATGAAATCGCTTTCTTTAATTATAAAATTATAAAGAGAGAAAGTTGAATGGACCCCTAAGTCATTTCTAAACATTGGAGCATCCGAACATGTACCCAATGACTAGATTTTGGATTATGGAAATTGAGTATAAATATATTAATAGAAGGTGCTGAGGAAATTGAATCTAAAGAATAAGGTTGCACTCGTTACTGGTGGAGGAACAGGAATTGGCAGAGCCACTTGTCTTGAACTGGCTGAACGTGGCGCAGTGGTTGTAGTCAATTACTCACGGTCTCAAACAGATGCAGAAGAAACAGTCCAAATAATCAACGATAAAGGTGGCCGTGCTATAGCTGTACGGGCGGATGTTTCTCAAAACGAGGAAGTTAAAGACATGGTCGATATAATTGTTCAGCAATTCGAAACAGTGGATTTGCTGGTCAATAATGCTGGGATCACGAAGCATATTCCTTTTGATGATCTTGAAGCCGTAACGGATCAAGTGTGGGATGAGCTTTACGATGTGAATGTTAAAGGAATGTTCCATTGTGCAAGGGCTGTGGCTCCATATATGAAGAAAAACAAGCAGGGAGCTATTGTCAATATCGGCAGCATCGCTGGCCAAACGGGTCTAGGCTCATCTCTTCCATATGCTGTATCCAAAGCAGCGGTTCACGGTCTTACAAAATCATTGGCTCGTGCTCTTGCTCCGGAGATTAGGGTCTGCTGTATTGCCCCAGGTGCCGTTCAGACCAGATGGTGGGCTGGAAAGGAGGAAGATATGAAAAGACTTGCCCCTAATGTCTTATTACAACGGATTTCATCCTCGGAAGATATTGCACAAATGATCTGTGCGTCTCTCGAACAAGAATCGATGACAGGTCAAATCATTACAGTAGATAGTGGGCAAACGTTGTAATAGAACGCAATAATCGGGAGTATTTCTAAATGTTGTTAACTGAACAATTCGTTAAAATGAATTTGAGATATTTAAGGAGGAAGAGGCGATTGAATCGAAATGATTTGCTAGTAAAAGTACTGGATTCAACATATGACAAGGAAAGCTGGTATCCGCCATTCAAAGATGCAATTGAAGGGGTCACGGCAGAACAAGCCAGCTGGAGACCGGCAGGAGAGGCAGCCAACACCATTTGGCAAAATGTTAATCATCTCATTTATTATAAAGAGAGGACTGCCGCAAACATGGAAGGCCGTGAATGGACACATCATCTCGATGGTGATGAGACCTTTTCCCTGACCGAACAATCAAATGATGAAAAGGCTTGGAAGAAAGTTGTTGAACGTGCCGAGGATGCTCAGCATAGCTTAAGGGAGATAATGAGTAAAACGTCCGTAGAAGAGCTTGATCAGAATTCCCTTGAAGAGAAACTGCTGGACATTATGCTTCACGACGCCTACCATACCGGCCAAATTATTCAAATCAGAAAATTGCAAGGGTCCTGGCCATCCCATCGTTAATATATTAACTGAATAGAAGAAGGCAAGCTGGTATCACATTTTTGAAATAGTGATATGTCACTATGCCAATCTCTATTTTACCCGAGATCCCCATCATTAACTGGAGATCTCTTTTTCGTGTTCTAAGCAATTTTATCCAAGGATTCATCTCAGCTGTTTTGTGAATAGAACACGACGAACTGTGCAGTTTATTAGTAGGAGGTGTTTTAAGAGTGGTAAAGCATAACAATCCTGACCATAAGCTTGAGAACGATACATTTGCAGCTTCAGGAACCAATATTGATGCGGTGAAACGGGCAAATGAACGATCCGGATTATCCTATAATGAAGCAAAAGAACTCATCGCCAAAACAACAGGTGGACACGGGACGTCTGTTTACAGTGACACGGATGTCAAAGAAGTTAAAAGAAAAAATAGGGAATCACAGAACAACAACTCTACAGAAAACTGATTTTTTATAAAGCCACGCGGCACACGCCTTGTGGTTTTTTTATACGTTAAGAATAGTTAACGTAGCTAATGAAAGAAGCGGAATAAAGGACTACAAGAGTGTGTCTACATTTCAGCTCCACTGCAATAGTGGTTACACAAACATCTCGCTTGCGATTTTCTTATTTATACTGGAGAAAATAGCTATTGAATAGTAGAATGATAGCTAAATGAAACTGATTGAAAATGAGGTGGGCAGGTATGGCAAAAGAACCAACGCTCGTGTGGTATGCAAGCTATGGATCGAATTTATTTATGGATCGTTTTTTATGCTATATAAAAGGCGGTCAGCCTGAGGGCTCAACTAAAAGAGAGACAGGAAGCCGTGATCACACACTCCCGCGGGATCATTCGCCCGTTTCCCTTCCCTTTGCCTTATACTTTTCAGGGTATTCCAGCCGCTGGGATGGCGCAGGGGCATTCATCAATACTGTACATAATGAGGAAGCGGCGACCCTAGGGAGAATGTACCTGATTACCGAGGAACAATTCGAAGATGTTGTTCGCCAGGAAAATGGTATTGAAGATATGAGCGTGGATGTTGAAACAATCAAAGAAAAGGGAAACATCATTTTGGATGAGAATGCTTACTATGGCAATCTCCTGTATGCAGGGGATAGGGACGGGTATCCGATCTTTACGTTTACCAATCCAAAGTCCATGAAAGAAAATACGATTACGAAACCATCAGAGCGCTATTTAGCGATGCTGATCAGAGGCTATTATCAGACACACGGTATGGAAGCCGAAGAAATCGTCAATTATTTAATTGAAAAGCCTGGGGTTGAAGGCGTGTATACCCGCAGCGATTTACTGACACTCACTCAGGCACTTCAAACAAAATAGCGTATGACACCGGGTATAAAATCGCAAAGATTTTATACCTGTTTTTTATTATATGACGGTTGAAAGAGAAGGATGGATGGATAATGATATAATCAAGTAAACCATATAAGGGATTGCGGTTACGGGGAAAGGCTTAAAGCAATCCATAAGGAACGGAAACTGGAAGATAAAGACCAGCTACAATCTCTGAAAAAGTATTATATTTGAAATGGCTATTGATTTTAGTTTAGGAGGGAACAATATGAAGGTTTTTGAAGACTATTTAGCACATATTGATGACCCGCAGCATCGTGCCCGAACGGAAGAGGTTTTAGTTTGGGTAACGGAGACTTATCCCGATTTAAAGCCAAAGATCGCGTGGAATCAGCCTATGTTTACTGATCATGGCACATTTATTGTTGGCTTTAGTGTCGCCAAGCAACGTTTGGCTGTTGCTCCTGAAAGAGCAGGGATTCTGCATTTCTCTGAAGAAATTCTGCAGGCCGGCTATGACCATACGAAGCAGCTGGTACGTTTCCCGTGGGATCGCCCGGTTGATTTCTCATTACTTGAGAAAATGATCGATTTTAATATCTCGGAGAAGGCAGACTGTTCAAGCTTTTGGCGGAAATAATTGTTATGGATTTCAAGACTTAAAACAAACAGCCTGAACACTAGTTGATCGGAATATGTTGTTGTTGGATGATCAGAAAATTGTAAGAGGAGTGTTCCTTGATGACAAACAGTAAAACGAATGCTAAGGTTGATGACTTTTTAAGTAAATCTAAAAAGTGGAAAGATGAATATGAGAAGCTGAGAAAGATCATTCTCGACTGTGATCTGACTGAAGAATTTAAGTGGATGCACCCTTGCTACACGCTTGAGGGGAAAAACATCGTGCTCATTCATGGATTTAAAGACTATTGTGCACTGCTGTTTCACAAAGGCGCCTTGTTGAAGGATGCTCAAGGGATTCTCATCCAACAAACGAAGAATGTACAGGCGGCGCGCCAGATTCGGTTCACCAATGCTCAAGAAATCGATGAAATGGAAAGCACCTTGAAAGCCTATATTCAAGAAGCCATTGAAGTTGAAAAAGCAGGTTTGGAAGTGGAATTAAAAAAGCATACCGAATTCGAAATTCCTGAAGAACTGCAGCATAAATTCGAGGAAATCCCTGCTTTAAAAACCGCTTTTGAAGCATTGACGCCGGGACGTCAACGGGCATACATTCTTCATTTTTCTGGAGCCAAGCAATCTAAAACGCGAGAGTCAAGAGTTGAAAAATATACGCAGCATATTCTCAATGGAAAAGGATTGAATGATTAGAATACCTGAAATCATCGATCCGAGTGCTTTGGATTAATAGTCAAACAATGAATCAAGGCATCATTTTAACTTGCTTAGGAAAGGGCTGGTTTTATGTATGAAGGGATTCACCATGTATCTTTACTCGTGACTGACATTGAAAAAGCTAAGAAATTCTATGGAGAGATCCTGGGATTCAAGGAAAGCAGTGATCGTCCGGATTTTGGTTTCCCGGGGGCATGGTATCAAGTGGGGGAGACTCAGATTCACTTAATTGTACATAATGAAGGAAAGACGCTGCGAGGAACCACTGATATTGACTCTCGGGACGGGCATTTTGCTGTTCGGGTGCAGGATATAGAAGGGTTTTTGGAAAGAATGAGCGCGCATCACGTTGAATTGATCAATAAACCAGACAATAAAACCGAGTGGCACCAAGTCTATATTAGTGATCCGGATGGGAATATTATTGAATTTAACCGGTAGGTAATACACCGACACACTAAACCAGCTGTCCTCTTGAGGGCAGTTTTTTTGTGCGGTTTGATTTTGTATAGAAACCCGTTTCTGCATCATACTAATCTCATGCTGAAAAAAAGGAGGAGCCTGTATGAAAATAGCTATTATTGGCGCTGGGATGTCAGGGCTTGCTTGTGCTCTTACTCTTGAAAAGCATGGTTATCACGCGGACATTTTTGAAAAGCGGGAAATGGCTGGTGATCGCTTTGTTATTGCCGAAGCGATGCTTTCAATGTTCCATACCCCAATTGATGATGCGATTAAATATTTATCTGAGCATCACGATCTTCACCTGAAACCTTCCAGCAATATACAAAAAATCGTCTTATATTCAGAAAATGAATCGTCTTTTATAGATGGGCACCTGGGTTTCACAAATATGAGAGGGAAGCATCCGGACTCCTATGAGAAGCAGCTTGTAAGCCAGTTGAAAGCAGAAATTACATACAACCGGGAAGTAACTTATAAAGAAATCTCAAAAGACTACACACATGTGGTTTTGGCAACTGGGGATCCGGCAGATACTGAAAAATTACAGCCGTTTGATGTGGCACTCAAAGTCAGTTTTAAGGGAGCAGTCGTGAAGGGGGCATTTAATCAAACCGTGCCTCATGTTTTTTTCAATAATACATTTGCGCCTAAAGGAATGGCTTATTTACTCCCGCTATTCTGATCAAGAAGCCTCTCTGGTGTTAGCTTATCCGCAATATCCTGAAAACGAATCGTTGGATAAAGAACAATTATGGAAAAAATGTATCGCAAATTGTTCTGAAAAACTGGATCAAGAACTTCAGATTATAGATGAATTTTCTGTTAAAGATTATCGCATAGGCAAAAGTGAGTTTTCGCGGATTGGCAACACATTTTTTGTTGGGAACTGCTGGGGAGCTATTACCCCTGCCTTTGGGTTCGGACAGTTTGAATCGATGCTCACAGGAATTTATGCAGCACAGGACATCGTTGGAGAGGGTGATTACGAAACGCTTGTGGAGCCACTAGCACAGGGGTATCAAGATTCCCTTACTCTCCGAAGAGCCTTTGAAAAATTAGACAACAAACAGATGGATCGTATAACAAAATCAATCAATAATAAATTAATTGAAGGCTTGATCACAAGTAAAAACATTAATTTCTTTAAAGCATTGAGTCGTATGATCCATCCGTTCATTCGATAAAATTGAGACATTTCTTTGACCCAGAACCCTTCATAGAGATGTCTTTTTAGTGTTTCTTTGACACGTTACTACTGATCCGCCCTCCATTCCACAGATTCCCCTAAATAATGAATGATTCTACTAATTTAAGAGGTCTTGTCCAGTTCAATTTTCAATTTCAAGAATATGATAGAGAGAAGACAAATATATTAGTAGATTAATAGGAGTGGTTTTATTGACAGATTAACACATTGTTAAAGACTATATTCCAGGACTTCCACACAAGCCTTTTCGTAAACGGCATTGGTCAGTGGGAGTTTATTGTTGCTCATGAAACTAACTTTGAATGTAAATAAACAAATGTGGAATGTCATGTTTAAATAAAGAATAGGTGAGCGATGAAGTGGAAAATCATATTATCGATGCCGTTCTCACATTTTTAGGTATTACCGGTACTGGGGTCGCAGGTTATGCCATAAGAGCGATCGTGAAATATATTATAAACAAGCACATCCAGATGCTGGCTTTACAAGCAGTGCATTACGCTGAAGATGTTTATAAAGCAGGCGGTGGAGACTTGAAACTCAAACATGCCTGCGATTGGCTGTCGAGGATGCTGAAGCGCCACCATATTAAAGTCGATGAAGCAGAGATCGAAGGGGCAGTCAGAGCGGCTTACACCATTTTTATTAAAACGGCAGAAAAAGAATTGAAAAAAGATGCTTAAGTGATGTTTTTAAAGGGATATCCAAATTGGGGTATCCTTTTTATGCTTTAAGAATGTTTAACTTCCCTAAAGGGGAAATCGGAATTAAGTACGGCAAGAGTGTGCCTATGTTTCAACATCGCTCAACCTCCTCTCCGGCACAAGCCTGCAATGATGTTTACTCAAGCAGCTGGCTCGCAACAAAGGTTTTTGCCTCTAAATGCTTGGAGAAAAACCAAGTTTTCAAGTAAAAGGTGTGGCATTTTTTAACGAGCAGTTTTCATATTTGCTCTTTATATTCTTTGATAGTAATATAACTGTATGGTTATATAAAAGGAAAGTGATTCGTGTGGAGGAAAAAGATCGTGCAAGCCTGTTCGAAGTCATTGCTGAGGAAAATCGAAGGAAGATTATTGACCTTATAAGAACCCGGCCAAGGTCTGTTGGCGAATTAGTGGAGCGAACGCAGCTAAGTCAGCCAGGTGTTTCTAAGCACCTCCGCAAATTAAGAGAAGCGGGGCTGGTGACCATTAATAAAGAATCCCAACGGCACATTTATCATTTAAATGCAGGACCGCTTGCGGAAATTGATAACTGGCTGGAACCTTACCGGGCATATTGGTCAGAGAAGTTGGATGATTTGGAGCAACTATTAGATGAGGAGGAATAACGATGCTGGCAGTCGTAGAAAAGGTGGAGAATGGCTATATCGCTAAGTATAATCGCCCGCTCAAGCACTCGGTTGAAAAGGTCTGGGGGGCGCTGACAGAAAATGATAAGTTGAAAAAATGGATGTCTAATCTTCAGGTTGAAGATCTCCAAAAAGAAGGAACAATAAAGTTTAACATGAATGATGGAACAGGAGATTCTTTTGATATTAAAATTCTGGACATGAAAAAGCAGTCTTTCCTGCAGTTTGAATGGGGAGAGGGCTGGGTCAGGTTTGAGCTGTATCCGAGCGATGAAGGCTGCCTGTTGATCTTAAAAGAGTTCATTCCAGCTTTAAGTGATCAAACGTCCAAGGATCTTGCCGGCTGGCATGTTTGCCTCGATATGATGCGAGCTGTACTTGAAGGCAAAGAAATGGAGTTCCCTATCGATGAGTGGAGAAAATGGCACGAGCAATATGGCAGGCTGATTAATCAGTAAAAGGAGGATAGCCGGAGGGCTGTCCTTTTTTCTTGTATTTTGCTGTGCGAACGAAATGGCACATGAGGTCACTGAAAAAGTCCCCCGCTCGCCGTCGTGGTTATTGATTGCCGCTTTAGGCTGCTCGCTTTCCGCGGGCACGGCCTCAGCTAACTTTGGCGTGGTTTCTTTGTGCACCAAAGTGGATCTTCGGACGCGTGCTGGTCCCGCTGGAGTCTCGCGCCCTCCGCTTCAATCAACTTATAGGTGTCCAGATGATTCCGCATCGTACGAAGAAAATGCGATGGCATACATTGAAAGCTGAAATACCCTCGCTTTCCGAAGGCGCTCCGCAAGCCTCCTCGCATAAGACGTTGTGACTGTGGAGTCTCGTGCCATCCGCTTCAATCAACGTTATGTAATCTCCTTTAGAAGTCAATTATGGCTATAGATCTTCAGCGGCCATTAGCGGATCACGTGGCACCTCAAGTTTCCAGAAGCACAGCCGAGTGAGTAGGGGAAACTTCTAACTGGACTTTTTAGTGGCAACCACGCTGATCCTGCCAGCCTAGAAACAGCATCCACATCGCACGAAGAAAATGCGAAGCAATTGATGATAAAATGGAAAAACTTGTTATCTATAAAATTCTAGGGAATTGCCATTTTTTCAATAATACACTGAGTATTTTTTGAGGAGTTTCGAACGTTCCCGGCAGCTCGGTCTTTCTTTGCAAATGGATTTCAGCCTTTAGAAATCTAGTGGAATTTCAAGGAACCAGACTGAGCTATTTAAGATCATAAATAATGTGCGGTGCGCTCTGCCGCACCGTTCCAGCTGCCTTTTAATAAATTCAAATAAAATAAGGAATGAAAAATCGGCATTTCTTTTGATTTTTCATAGATTTAAGCTGATTTAGTAAAGATCTATGCGAAATCAGCTTCCGAATTGGTCTAGAACGTTCTTCAAGATGGTGTGGGACCGTTCCCATTCGAAGGTTATTGCCCGCTCAGCTGATTTGTCTGCCACTTTCGGTCATTTGCCCGCCACTTCCAGTAGTTTGCCTGCCACTTCTCGGGATTTGCCCGCCACTTCCCATAATTTGATCAAATGACATAAAAAAGGGAAGCCATCCGGCCTCCCTTTTTCCTTAGTCTTAACTTCTATTCTAAATTGGCGTGTCTGCCGTACATGGTGTCTGAGTCCAATCCTTTTTTCTCCATAAATCGTAAGATCACGGCATCGTAAAAAAGTAACAGAGACTGTTCGAACAGGGAGCCCATCGGCTGAATCGACTTTCCGCTGTTCCCGTCTGCTTTTGCCTGAGCAGGAAGTTCAATTTTGATATCCGCTAATCGGCCGATTGTTGAGTCAGGATTGGTCGTTACAGCAGCAACTGTGGCACCAATGTCCTTGGCTTTCTCAGTCATCGCAGCCAGGCTTTGTGTCTCACCCGATCCGGAACCAACGATGAATATATCATCGGATTCCAGATTCGGTGTGACGGTTTCACCGACAACGTAAGGTTCAAGACCCACATGCATCATGCGCATGACGAACGACTTCGCCATGAAACCGGAGCGTCCGCCGCCGGCTACGAAAACTTTTTTGGCTTGTAATATGCCTTCAGCCAGTTTTTCAGCATCCTCATCATTGATGCGGTCCAAGGTACGCTTCAGCTCAGTAAGAATTTCAGCTGTGTACTCGGAGATTTGCATGTTATGCAGTCGCGCCTTCTTTAATAAGTTGTTGAATCTTGAGCTGCTTCTGATTTTTTGTCATCTTTGCTTGTGATTCCGCCGCCAACAACGATGAGGTCCGGCTGTTCTTTGATGACTTCCGCAACGGTTTCAAGCTTAATGCCGCCTGCGATGGCAATCTTAGAGTTTTTTACAACGCTTTTGATTGTGCGAAGGTCTTCGAAAGAATCCTTGCCTTCAGCTTGCAGATCATAGCCTGTGTGGACGCAAATATAGTCAGCGCCTAATTCATCAAGCTCAGCTGCACGTTTTTTGATATCTTTTACAGCAATCATATCTACGAGAATTTTTTTGCCCCGTTTCTTCGCTTCTTCTACTGCACCTTTGATTGAAGCGTCTTCAGCCTGACCTAGAATTGTCACAATGTCTGCACCAGCGTCAGAGGCTTGTCCGACTTCATGTCCGGCTGCATCCATAATTTTAACATCAGCAAGGACTTCTAGGTTAGGGAAAGCAGCTTTCATTTCTTTCAACAGCTTTAAGACCTTCCTTGTTGATGACTGGTGTTCCAAGTTCAACGATATCAATATGATCCTCTACTTCTTTAACTAAGCTCGATCGCTTGGGGGATGTTTACAAGATCTAATGCTAATTGTAATTTCATTTGGCATTTCTCCTTTTGCTCAGTTTCCTGGTGCATAAAGAAGTATATATCCTTAGAATATATATTACAAGTACACACACTTAAAGCACATAGTGATAAAAAGTATACCGTTAAATTCATTAAGTAAGAAAACAGAGAGAATCCCTTTTCTCTCTGTTTTTTTACTTTATACATTTCACCTTATACTTTTCATCACTATATGTTTTAATCTGTGCTTACTTGAATAAATATTCTAAGATTATATACTTTTATTGCACCATAAATTGATCAAAAGAGAAATGCCAAATGAAATTACAATTAGATCTCTTAAACATCCCCCCATTCCACATCTTGTTAAAGAAGTAGAGAAACATATTGCTATATCTTTTAACTTATAACTCCAAGTCATCAACAAAATCATCTTTCATTTCTTCAACTCTTTAAGACCTTCCTTGTTGATGACTGGAGTTCCAAGTTCAACGATATCAATGTGTTCCTCTACTTCTTTAACAAGCTCAATCTCTTGCGGGCATGTTTACGAGATCTAATGCTAATTGTAATTTCATTTGGCATTTCTCCTTTTGTATCAATTTCCTCGTGCAATAAAAAGTATATAATCTTAGAATATTTATTGCAAGTACGCACATTTAAAACATATAGTGATGAAAAGTATACCGTGAAATGTATAAAGTAAAAAAACAGAGAGAGCACCTCATTCTCTCTGTTTTTTTACTTTATACATTTCACCGTATACTTTTCATCACTATATGTTTTAAATGTGCGTACTTGCAATAAATATTCTAAGATTATAGCGTTCCTTTATCAAAAGGAGAGGTGCCAAATGAAATTACAATTAGCATTAGATCTCTTCAAATCTCAAAGCATTGAGCTTGTTAAAGAAGTAGAGTAACACATTGATATCTTTTAACTTATATCTCCAGTCATTAAAAGGAAGGTCTTAAAAGCTTTGCACAAATCTTCTGCCTTCCTTTTGATTCTGGAGTTCCAGTTCAACGATATCAATGTGTTCCTCTACTTCTTTAACAAGCTCAATCTCTTGGGATGTTTAAGCGATCTAATCCTAATTGTAATTTCATTTGGCATTTCTCCTTTATCAATTTCCTCGTGCAATAAAAAGTATATAATCTTAGAATATTTATTGCAAGTACGCACATTTAAAACATATAGTGATGAAAAGTATACCGTGAAATGTATAAAGTAAAAAAACAGTGAGAGAACCTCATTCTCTCTGTTTTTTTCACTTTATACATTTCACTTTATACTTTTTCATCACTATAGTGTTAAAAGCGCATGCGCTAAATATCTAAATTATATACTTTTTATTACACCAGGAAATCGATCAGTAGGAGAATATCAACATTAATCTCTTCACCCAAACCATTTATCTGCAGTAGCAACGCATTTATGGCAGTGACTGGATTGCAGCTTCTTACGTGGAAAGCAGCTTTCATTTCTTCAACGGCTTTAAGACCTTCCTTGTTGATGACTGGTGTTCCAAGTTCAACGATATCAATGTGTTCCTCTACTTCTTTAACAAGCTCAATCGCTTGGGGGATGTTTACGAGATCTAATGCTAATTGTAATTTCATTTTTGCATTTCTCCTTTTGATCAATTTCCTGGTGCAATAAAAAGTATATAATCCTTAGAATACTTATTACAAGTACGCACACTTAAAACATATAGTGATTAAAAGTATACCGTGAAATGTATAAAGTAAAAAAACAGAGAGAATAAGACACTCTCTCTGCTTCACTATAGGTTCGTTATTTAGCATCGTCATTTATAGAAATGGTGCCAGGGACGTGTTCCTCCAAATAATCTTTATAGGATTTACCCCAGTCATACATCTTTTCAAGTATAGGCATAAGTGTTTTGCCTTGTGGCGTCAAGGAATATTCGACTTTTGGTGGGACGACAGGATAGACCTCCCGGTGAACAATGAAATCGGACTCCAGCTCGCGAAGCTGTGTAACGAGCATTCGTTGAGTGATACCAGGAATCAGTCTTTTTAATTCATTAAATCGTTTTGTGCCGCTTTTTCCAAGATGCCAGAGGATCAGCATTTTCCATTTTCCTCCTATGACAGCGAGGGTAAGTTCTTTTTCACAATTAAATTGCCTTTCGCAGACGTGACCCATTTATTTTCTCCTCCCTAATCAATCGTGATAACAGTATATTTTTGGACACTATAGTTATTAATAACATGTATTATAATCATTGATACCAAAAGTATAAGAAGAATTTTATCTTTTGTAAAATTTATTTACCCTGTAAGGTCAGCTAAGAGCCTTCAATTCCACAAAAAGGCTGTTTAAACAGTGTGGTTTTGTGGAAATTTATAGTATGAATTTTAATAGTGAGGAGGCATTCTATATTCCATGAAAACTGAGGAATCATTAGACGAAAGAGCGGTTTATAAGGAATTGGCAAGTTTTACAGGCAAATTGTTTCGGGATAATTTTGGGAAAGGGCCCGCTTCTGTATATGTCTCTATCGAAAAACCCTTTGTCACAATCTATCTCCGTGATTTTTTAACGCCAATGGAACAGGTGTTAGTCCGCAAAAAAAATCATCTAAAGGTAGAGGAAACCCGTGATTTATTAATGCAGGAGCTGATTCCTGAAATTAAAGCTAAGCTGCTTGAGACGGCGTCTATTCAAGTTGACAAAATGTATTACGATTGGTCATTAAAGGATCGTTCGGGCATCGTGTTTGGGGTCATTAAACCAAATAATAAAGAAGAGAAATTCGACTCTTATCCGGATTATTCTCAGAAAAAAGCCGTACATGACGAAGTGATCAGGGTGAGCAAAAAGGCAGAAAAGGTTCCAGATAAAGTTGAGTCGCTTTATCTGAATGACCGGACACTTGTTGTTGAAAGAAAAGGTGTTCTGGTCGAAATTGAAAAAGAATTGATTCGTTCAGGATTCAGGGAACAACTTCGTCTTAGTAAAAGACAGCTCGAAAAAAGACTGCTTGAAAAACAAGTCAGTGAAGGCATTTTGAATACCCCTGTTACTGATATCTTTGTAGATTGGGATTTTGACGAAGATAGGAGTTATATCATCTATATTTTGAAACCGAATAAAATATAAACCTTCAAAGCGCTTTGTATAGGCAGTTTTTAAAAAGTTAGGAAAAAATTATAAATATATGTTTAATTAATTTTAGGCCGGGTAATTTCTAATATAGCCAAGATAAAAAAGCTTGGTTTTCTATTAAAAGGCATCAAATCATTTCTTAATGAAATTAAATTTATGAATAAAGCACCTGCGGAAATAATTAGACTATAGCGCTAAATTATGAGCTGGGGAAGACACGTTTTTACTGTGTCCTTTCCGGCTCATTTTTTATTATAAATTTTTTTAAGTCCCAACTGACTTGGCTATTATCCTGTGTGGGAGGTGAATAGAGAGGTTTAGCAAAGCATGATCTTTTAACTTTAAATTCGAAATTTGAAAAGGGAGAGGATTAATTTGGCTAACAACAATAACTCAAGCAACAATAACTCAAACAATAATAATTCAAACAACAGCACAATGAGCTACGAAGAAGCAGGGAAAAAAGGCGGAAATAAAACTGCCCGCAATCACGATAAAGAATTCTATGAAGAGATCGGTCAAAAAGGCGGAGAAGCGACTTCCAAAGAACATAATAAGGAATTCTATGAGAAAATCGGTGAAAAAGGCGGCCGTGCTTCGAGCGGCAATTCAAATAGCAGCAATTCAAATAGCAGCAATCAAAACAACAATTAATTTCTAATTAAAGGACTGTTTTCGTAAAGGTCATAGTGAAAATAACGCTTACTTTTCGCGGGCGATCCGCATGATCTGTTGTGGCTGCGGGGTCTCGCTTGGCTCGCTAATATGGCCACTGAAAAAGTCGACTTAGAGGTTTCCTACGTTCACTCGGTGTGCTGCTGGAAAATTTAAGACGGCACATCATCCATTAATAGCCGCTGAATATCTAAATGATTTCTAAAGCAGATTACTAGGCAACCAATGCGTTGAGTGTGGCGAAAGGCGCGTGATCCTTGAAAATGCGCAAGCCCTAATTGAAAGCTAGAAATACCCGAGACTCCTCGAAAATGCTTTGCATTTTCTTCGTGCGAAGCGGACTAAAGATGCTGTTTCAAGTCCTACGGAAGTAGCACGCGCTCGGATCCACTTTGGCAAACAAAGAAACCAAGCCAAAGTTAGCTGTGGCCGTCCCGTGGAAAGCGAGGGTCTTTCCGCTTTCAATGTATGGCACACAGTCTATATAATAGATAGCCGGCGGCGTGAGGAAAGTGAGAACTTTTCCTTGCGCCGCTTTTTAATTTGCTAAAAGACTGGCGCAATTAGTTAAACAAACGTTTATTTAGGTGATGTAAAAATTCTAATTTTGAAGGATAGACATATAATCGGTGCAGGTCGTATGGTATAATGTAATCAGAATTTTCTATCTGATCTAACTATTTAGGTCTTTGGAGGGATACATTTGGCCATACAATATGATTCACTAAATGATAGAATCGCCAAGGTATTAAACAACGTGGATCAGGTACTGATAGGGAAAAGGCAGGCAGCAGAGCTTGCCGTGGTGGCACTAGTAGCGAATGGCCATATTCTCCTTGAAGATGTTCCGGGTGTTGGGAAAACCATGCTTGTAAGAGCATTAGCAAAATCGCTTGGTGCTGATTTTAAGCGGGTACAATTTACGCCTGATCTGCTGCCGTCTGATTTGACGGGTATGTCTATTTATAATCAAAAGGAACAGATGTTTGAATTCCGTCCGGGCCCATTAATGGCTAACCTGGTGCTTGCAGATGAAATCAACAGGACATCCCCAAAAACTCAAGCAGCTTTGCTTGAAGGGATGGAGGAGGGAAGCGTAACGGTGGACGGGTTAACGAGGCAGCTCCCTTCGCCGTTCTTTGTTCTGGCGACACAGAATCCGATTGAATATGAAGGGACCTTTCCCTTGCCTGAAGCTCAGCTTGACCGGTTTTTAATGAAAATTTCTATGGGTTATCCTAAGCGGGATGAAGAGATTGATATTTTAAACCGGCAGACGTTTGGACAGCCCATTGATGATATCGAGCCTGTTCTGTCTTTGGAAGAGCTGATTTCATTGCAGGAAAAAGCGCAGCACGTAACCGTCGGTGAGGCGTTAAAAAGATACATTGTTGAAATTACTACGCGGACCCGGCATCACCACGATGTATATTTGGGTGTCAGTCCAAGGGGATCTCTAGGACTTTATAAAGCTGCCCAAGCTTATGCCTTATTAAATGACAGACCTTACGTCATCCCTGATGATATTAAATACCTTGCTCCATTTATTATCAGCCATCGCATGATTTTAAAGCCGGAAGCAAAATTTTCTCAGGTAAAAATTGAAAAAGTTGTTGCAGACATCATAAAGAGTGTGGTTGTTCCTGTCTTCAAAAAGGATGGGACAAGCGGATGAAACCGCTGAAGGAAAGATGGCCGTGGGGATTAATAACAAGCGTTCTGCTGTTTTTCCTGGCTTTTTGCTATGCGATGTTCCAGGGCGGATTCGTAAGCTGGTTTTTATTTTACGCCTATCTTCCGGTATTTGTATATGCACTGCTTTTAGGGATATACCCTCTAAATGCCTTCCATGTTGAACGTGAAATCGATATAAAGGGTGAGCTGCAATCTGGTGACAGTGCATGGGTTAAACTTACCCTGACAAGGTCTTTCCCTTTCCCATTATTTTATATAGCGATTGAAGAAGGTCTTCCGAAACGCATTCGTGACAGAGGAAAGGTCGGCCATCTCTACAGAGGTCTTTTTCCGATGCATTTCCGGCGAACCCTTATTTTTCATTATGAAATACCTTCCTTGCCAAGAGGCGAGCATGCATTTAATGAAGTGGTCATAAAAACCGGAGACTTATTCGGGATGATTCAAAAATCCATAACCCTCTCATGTCAGAGTGAATTCACAGTTTTTCCAAAACAATCCGTGCTCACTGCCTGGCAGCCGATCGAGCACACTTCCGGCGGTTCAAGCCGTGCCCGTAAACAATTTGAAATGGATTTAACCTCCATTTCGAGCGTGAGAGATTACGCGGCAGGCGACCGTCTCAGCTGGCTGGACTGGAAAGCAACGGCACGAGCCAATAAGCTGGTCACCAAGCAGTTTGACTTTCCGGTGAACAGAGATGTCCTGTTTGTCCTTGATGCAACGTCCAGAAATTTGTTTTCTGAAGAAGCATTTGAGAGATCGGTTTCCTTAACCGCTACACTGGCAAAGAGATCGCTTGATCTTGGGGCCGGTGTAGGACTGTTGACGATTAATGAAAAACAGAATTACATTCAGATGGCTGGAGGACTTCAACAGCAATGGATGGTCATGAAGCATCTGGCAAGAGTCGAACCCAGAGGGTCTCATCATCCTGCAGCAATCCTTCATAATTATCTTAAAGCGATTCCTCAGCAAATGACTTGCATCTATATCGGACAGACGATTGATGAAGAATTGATTACATTATTCTCGGAGTACCTTTACCGGGGGCTTGAAGTGGAGCAGTTTCTGGTGAAAAACCAGGAAAACGTTACCTCTCTTGAATTCGGGCATATTGAATCCTTCAAAAGGCTTGGTATAAGAGGCCATCTGATCCCAACGGATGACTTTGATTACGCCTTAAGGGTGGGTGGACACCGTGCAACCATTTAAAACAAAAGGCTATTCATTTTTATTATATTTCCTTGGGTTTTTGCTCTTTTGGGAATGGCTCAGACCTGTGGCTGTTATCACGAATGCAGATGATACGTTCTACTTTGTCTCTTTTACAGCTTTTTGTTTTTTTCTTTCCTATATGAGCTGGTCGTTCTGGGTAACAGCTCCAGCGAAGCTGATCGCTCTCCTCCTGTGCATCCATGTGCTGTTTTTTTCAAATACAGGACTGTTTAATCCGGATTGGTTGATCTATATCGCCGGAGATACGGTTCAGAATATAAAATTCCTGCTGTTCGGGAGCTGGGAAAGCCTCTCAGATGTGTTCCGCACGCTGCTTTTCTATGTTTTACTATGGCTGGTCAGTTTTCTGATGCATTATTGGCTGATTCAGACCCGCCGGCTGTTCCTGTTTTTCTTCATAACGATTATTTATCTTGGTGTCATAGATACATTCACGTATTATCATGCCGATGGAGCGATCGTCAGGACGATGATCATAGGACTGGTCTTACTCGGATTGCTGCGACTTGCTAAAATTCAGGAGGCTGAGCAAGTCACGTTTCGTGGAGGCAAGCTGCCAGTTTCCATGATTGCCGCCTTAATCATTATGATTCTATTTGTCACGAGTGTCGGACTTGCTGCTCCAAAAAAAGGACCCAGCTGGCCAGATCCGGTGCCTTTTATTGAAAAAGCAGCCAATGGCTACGGTAATGACAAAACATCGGCTAAAGGTGAGCAAACAATCGGCTATGATGAAAATGATACGAAGCTTGGCGGCCCTTTCAAAATGGATAACACCCCGGTTTTTGAGGTCATTTCTCAAGACAGCACGTATTGGCGTGTGGAAGTTAAGGACACTTACACCGGAAAAGGCTGGCTGTCATCGAAAAAGCAGCCAATCCAAGCTGATAAGAAGAATCTTCAACAATATGACATTCTCGATATATATGGGCCAGACACGAAAACAAAAACTGAAAAGGCGACCGTGTATGTGAAGAAAAATAATTTCCCTCAGCTTATATACGGAGGTGAATTGAAGGGGCTTCAAGTGGATGGCAATCAGTTGCTGCTTAATGAGGACTCAGGGAAATTGGAGCCGATGATTAATGGCAGACACATTACGCCAACGGGTTATCAGCTTACTTATCAATACCCGAGCTTTTCAGTAGATAAGCTGAAAAAGGTGACGGGTGAGCCCGATACTCTGGCTATTAAACAACAGTATTTAAAGCTTCCCGCGTCTCTTCCAGACAGAGTCCGTAATTTAGCAAAACAAATCACGATGGACCAGGGAAACCGTTACGATAAAGCGAAAGCGATTGAAGGCTATTTTGCTTCGCATAATTACGAGTACAACACAAAGGACGTACCTGTACCTAAAAAAGGGCAGGATTATGTTGACCAGTTCTTGTTTGAATCCAAACGCGGGTATTGCGATAACTTCTCCAGTTCCATGGTGGTCATGCTCAGATCAATCGGTATTCCGGCCCGCTGGGTTAAAGGGTTTACTGAAGGACAATACAATGACTCCAATGGAAACGGAAAGTTCAGTTATACGATATCGAATAAAGATGCCCACTCATGGGTCGAAGCTTACTTTCCCGGCTCAGGATGGGTACCCTTCGAGCCCACCAAAACGTTTAATAATATTTTCTCTTTTAATTATGATGGCACGGACTCTGCAAGTAAGGCAGCCGCTGCTGCGGCGCCTGTAAAGAAGAAACCGCTTAAAAATCAAACTCAAAGCCAGCCGGATCAGAGTAAAAAAAGAGGAAGCACAGCCAGTCATCATAATGTCTTTTGGACATCAGCGATTATTGTCGGCGCTGTAATTTTAATAATAGGTATTCTTGCGCTGATGCTTTACCGGACAAAACGCCGTTGGTATCCAAGGTACTTATTGGCAAAATCAAAAACACAAACGCGGGAGGCATTTCTTGACAAAGCCGTGCAAGCGATGATCAGGCTGCTCTCCTGGCAAGATCTTAAAAAGCTGGATCATCAAACGTTAAGAGAATTTGCTTATGTGGTGGATCGCAGGCTGGATATGCGTTTGATGCGTGATTTTGTCCGTCTTATTGAGAAGCATTACTACGGCGGTTCATTAAATGATGAGGAATACATGAAATCGAAAGAATTATGGGAAAATATAATTAAAAAGAGCCAATCTTGAATCCGTTTAAAGACACTGTTAGAATGAGTGCATATTAATCCTTCATATAGCTTAAGAATAGGGCTTAAGCGTTTCTACAATGTCACCGTAAATGACAGCACTATGGGGGTAGTGATCTTTTTTCTGCGATTTCTTAAGGAACTGGATTTCTGCCACTGCATTTTAATTGGCGGAGATCCAGCTTTTTTAGATGCACGGAGAGCCTAAGGCTTGAACTCCTTCTACATTCTTTATGAAAACGCAAGTGACCCACACATTACACATTCGAGGTGAAGGTATGGAACAGCATCAGGATACAATATTGGTGGTAGACTTTGGCGGGCAATATAATCAGCTTATTGCGCGTCGCATCCGTGATTTAGGCGTCTTCAGTGAATTGGTGCCAAATACAATGACAGCAGAGGAAATAAAGGAAAAAGCACCGCTTGGGATTATTTTCTCAGGCGGTCCGAACAGCGTTTATGGCGAGAATGCCCCAACCTGTGATCCGGCTATTTTTGACATGGGTATTCCCATTCTAGGCATTTGCTACGGCATGCAGCTTATGAGTGCTCACTTTGGCGCGAAGGTTTCACGCGCTGTCCATCGTGAATACGGAAAAGCGACAATTAATGTGGACCAAGGCAGTCTTTTTTATAAAAATCAGCCTCAGACTCAGACAGTATGGATGAGCCACGGCGATCTTATTGAAGCGCCGCCAGTAGGCTTTCATATCGATGCGACCAGCTCTTCTTGCCCTGTTGCAGCAATGAGCAATGTTGATAAAGGACTCTATGGTGTGCAGTATCATCCGGAAGTGCGTCACAGCGAATACGGTACAGAACTGTTAAAGCACTTTGTATTTGATGTGTGCAAAGCGGAAGATTCTTGGACAATGGAGCACTTTATTGATGAAAAGGTTGAAGAGATCCGAGCAAATGTCGGTGATCGAAAAGTGCTGTGTGCGTTAAGCGGCGGTGTCGATTCATCCGTTGCAGCGGCCCTTGTACACCGGGCAATCGGCGATCAGCTTTATTGTGTATTTGTTGACCACGGTCTTCTTCGTAAAGGAGAAGCAGAGGCAGTAACCGATACCTTCACGAATCAGTTTCATATGAATTTTATTAAAGTTGATGCGAAAGACCGTTTTCTATCTAAGCTGGAGGGCGTTAGTGATCCAGAGAAAAAACGCAAGATTATCGGCAATGAATTTATTTATTTGTTTGAAGAAGAAGCAGGTAAGCTTGAGGATATTGCTTTTCTTGTACAGGGCACCCTTTACACAGATATCGTGGAAAGCGGAACGGCAACGGCCCAAACCATTAAATCGCATCATAATGTCGGCGGACTTCCTGAAAAAATGATGTTCGACCTGATTGAACCGCTTAATACGTTGTTCAAGGATGAAGTAAGACTTCTCGGTTCAGAGCTCGGTCTTGCTGATGACATTGTCTGGCGTCAGCCTTTCCCTGGACCGGGACTTGGAATCCGTGTTCTTGGAGCGATCACAGAAGAGAAACTTGAGATTGTTCGGGAATCGGATGCAATCTTAAGGGAGGAAATTGCTCTCGCTGGTCTTGATCGTGATATATGGCAGTACTTTACAGTTCTTCCGGACATCCGCAGCGTTGGTGTTATGGGGGATGCGAGGACTTATGATTATTGCATCGGTATTCGTGCGGTCACTTCAATTGATGGTATGACTTCTGACTGGGCAAGGATTCCGTGGGATATTCTCGAAAAAATCTCTACACGGATTGTGAACCAAGTTGATCATATTAACCGGGTCGTTTATGATGTGACATCGAAGCCGCCTTCCACAATTGAATGGGAATAGAAACGAACGATATTTAATTTTTTATTAATAAAGTTCGGGTTTAATGTTTACGAATGCGAATGGACCTGCTATAATTACTTTGGAAATGAAATTGAATATGAATGAGCGGTACATTTTGACATGCCAGATTTTGGCCGCTGTGCGTATCGTATAATCTTGGGAATAGGGCCCTGGAGTTTCTACAAAGCCACCGTAAATGGCTTTACTGCGAAGAAAGACAGCGGTCAGGCAGGGCCGTGTCGATTTGTATTTTAGAAGCTCCGGATAATCTCCGGAGCTTTTTATATTTTGGTTTTAAAATTTACGCGTCATCAGCTTAAATCATATTTTTAAGCCCATACTATTGTGTACAGATTGAAGGAGGAAGTTCTTGTGAAACAAAATTGGCTGGCACGTTACTTTAATTTTTCGGAGCTTAACACAACCATGGGCCGTGAATTCGTTGCAGGGTTGACCACATTTATTTCAATGGCCTATATTCTATTTGTTAATCCGAGTGTGCTATCAGCAGCAGGCATGGATCAAGGCGCTGTATTTACGGCTACGGCCATTTCAGCTGCATTTGGTACGCTTGTCATGGGATTGCTGGCGAAATACCCTATCGCGATTGCACCGGGGATGGGTTTGAACGCATTTTTTACGTATTCCGTCGTTATTGGAATGGGCATTCCTTGGCAGACAGCATTAGCTGGTGTCCTGGTTGCAGGAATTATCTTTTTAGTTATTACCGTTTTTAAAGTTCGTGAAATGATTATTAATGCCATCCCGCCAGAGCTGAAATTTGCTTCTGCAAGCGGAATCGGACTGTTTATTGCTTTTATTGGCTTGAAAAATTCAGGAATTATTATTTCTAATAAAGATACGTTTGTAGGGCTTGGCCACATTACGCACTCCGATGTTCTTCTTACGATTTTCGGTATTATTGTTACGGTTATTCTTATGGTGCGCAATGTAAAAGGCGGCGTCTTTCTTGGTATGGTGATCACAGCCATCGTCGGCATGATCGTTCATCTTATTCCTGTGCCGCATCAGATTTTGTCGAGCGTTCCGTCACTTTCACCAACGTTTGGTGTCGCAGTGACACATTTGTCTGCTCTTAATACCGTGAATCTTCTTATTGTTGTTCTCACATTCCTATTTGTTTCCTTTTTCGATACAGCTGGGACGCTAATGGCTGTTGTCGGACAAGCTGGATTAATGAAAGATAATAAATTGCCTCGTGCAGGCAGGACGTTGATGGCAGATTCTTCTTCGATTGTTGTCGGTGCGGTGCTTGGGACAAGTCCAACGACTGCTTATATCGAATCTTCTGCAGGTGTTGCAGCTGGCGGACGGTCAGGCTTCGCATCTGTGGTCACAGCTGTTTTGTTCTTGCTCGGCATGTTCTTCTCGCCGCTGCTGATTGTGGTGACACCGCAGGTTACGGCTCCGGCACTTATCATTGTTGGTGTGCTGATGGCTTCCGTTCTTGGCAACATTAACTGGTCGCAATTCGAAATTGCGGTACCGGCTTTTCTGACCATCATTATTATGCCGCTTACGTACAGCATTTCGACAGGGATTGCGATGGGCTTTGTCCTGTATCCAATCACGATGATCGTTAAAGGACGCGGGAAAGAGCTTCACCCGATTATGTATGCACTGTTCGTCATTTTCATCATCTATTTTATTTTCTTATCCTGATTATTGAAAAACTCGCCTGGTGGCGAGTTTTTTTATTTGGATGGATTAATGACTGGATTCTGGAGAGTAGCAAAAACAAGGCGGAAACATCTTGGACAATAGAAGTCGAACTTTGGACAATAGGCAGCTGCGGGAACAGTTCTACCTTCCTTTAAAAGATCTTGCAGTTCAAAACGGAAGCTGATTTCACTAGGTTATATCTTCGGAAATCAGCTTTTTTAATAAAAACAGCGACTTTTTTACCTTTTTGTCCTTTTTTTATAAGAAATCTAAGAAAAATACTTTTTTCTCCTGGAATTTCTGCTTTTCGTTTCTCAGCTTTGTTACGCAGCCTCTCGCAGTTGCTTCATATACTCTCCTTGTGTGATCGGCGTATAAGCTTATAGACGGGTGGCATACTTAGAGAAAAGGAATGCCGGAGTGATGAGACATGCTCATTATAATAATCAGCAGTATCTTTTGGCTTGGTGGGTATGATTGTGATGATTTCGAGTGACTTTTTGCTCGTGAAAAAGAGACATGCTGAGAAGAATCTTCATCAGCATGCTGATGCAACAGAGACCAGCAACGCGTCAGAGAGCTTTTATATGAGTATATTGGAAAAGATATTAGGAAGTGTGCCGTGGTTCATGGTGCGGCTTACCACCACCATTGTTGGTCTGTTCATTATGGCCATCGGTTTTGTGGTGCTTGCTTTTTACGCGGTCTAATCTTCTTCCACGACCATGACACCAGTTTGTGATTTGGGTTCTGTTTTTTCAAGAACAAGCCTGAGAATGCCTTTTTTATAAGTTGCCTCAAGAGGTGATGGATTAACAGGATAGGGGAGCTCGACTGTGCGTTCGAATGAGGCGGCAGAGAATTCTTCAGTTATAGGGTTATATCTGCCTGACTGATCAAAAATTTCTCCTTTTATTACAAGAATCTGATGTTGAATAAAGAGCTGAAGATTCCTCTTATCCTCGACACCTGGCAAGGCAATCAGGCAAAGGAGTCTGTTGTCAGACTGATAAAGATTGACAAGCGGCCATTCCTGCTTAAAAACATCCTGGAAATCAGCCAAAAAGTCCTTCCCAAGAAATTGATTGACATTTTTTCTCCAATCATTAAACGATGATTGTGACATAAGCATCCCTCCTATTTAAATTTTATGAGCGATTGTGATTTTTTACTCTTTCGTATCAGAAAAACTTTGTGTTATGATGTGCCTGTAAACCATCTAAACGAAGTAAAAAGGAAGGATGCTGTGTGTTAAGTCAAGGTTATGTTTTAGTCGGCATCATTTTTCTCATAAATATTGTGTATGTTTCATTTTTTACTGTACGCATGATTTTGACATTAAAAGGATACCGATATCTTGCTGCCAGCGTAAGTATGATTGAAGTTCTTATCTATGTTCTGGGCCTTGGTCTAGTGATCAATCACCTCGATCAGATTCAGAATCTTGTCGCATACGCCCTCGGTTATGGCACAGGGGTCATTATTGGCATGAAAATTGAAGAAAAGCTTGCCCTCGGTTATCTAACTGTGACTGTTATAACTAGTAAAGTCGATAAAGATTTTCCAAATCACTTAAGAAATCGTGGTTATGGTGTCACAGACTGGGCTGCGTCCGGACGTTCAGGGCATCGCTTGATGATGGAGATTTTAACGCCTCGAAGAAATGAATTTGATTTAATCGATACGGTAAAAGATTATGATCCATATGCCTTTGTAGTCAGTCATGAACCGAAAGCATTCCATGGCGGATTCTGGGTAAAATCGATTAAGAAGGGCTCGAAAATTGGACAATAATAAAAAACGTAAAAAGACATTCAGCGTCGAGGAATTCGGCTCGATTGCTGCCTGTCTCGATCAAATGGCAAAAGAAAAGTATATGCCGGTTCGCCGGGTAGAAAAACCGCTTTTTAAAGAAGGGAAGCAGGGACCCGAGCTGATCGGGCAGGAGATTTTATTTGAAGGCAAACTTCAGGAAACATAAATAGTGACCGCAGCTCATAAGCTGCGGTTTTCTTGTACATTCTTTTCAATTGAGATTAAAAAGAAAATAATGTGATTGAGTGAGAAATTTATAGAAAACCAGGTCATTTTTAATTTTTTTGGGACTTTACAAGGTATTTTTAGAGCGTTAAGATACTGTTATCAAATGTAACCAATCATTTCCTATATCGCTTAATTCAAATTGAAGCGGGGGACCCAATTGTTTGGTCTATTTTAGACCTTGGGGTGAATCCTTTTTAAAAGGTAGGGTGACTCTTGACACCCGAATCCGACAGCTAACTCCGTCAGCGTATAAAGAGAGGAACGTGCGCATGCAGGTGAAGTATGCCCGCTGCAGAGACCCCTCTGTGGCTTGTTTGTGATTTCAACTATTTTTTTTGTGGCTTGGAGTCTGACAATAGCTACTCCAAGGGAGTAAAGGCTACTTTTAAAATTATGTAAGGGGGAATGAACCGGTCGTTTATAAAAAGCTATTTCGCTTAATTCAATTTTGAAGCGGGGGACCCAATCAATTGACGTCGACATGTGACCTTGGGGTGAATCCTTTTTTAAAAGGTAGGGTGACTCTTGACACCCGAATCCGACAGCTAACTCCGTCAGCGTATGAAGAGAGCTATACGACTTTTGCATAGATCTATCTATGTTTCTTTGAACATGGATAGATACTGGCAGGATGAGTCATAGGCTCGTCCTGTTTTTTTATGCCTTGATTTCATAAAAATTACCAATAAGGTAAAGATAAGAAAAAAGTAGGGAGTGATAAACATGTGGGATGTAATTTTGGTTGTGATAATCGCTGTCCTAGGAGCTGGAAGCTGGGGCTTAATTAAATGGTCGAACAAAATAATTAAATAAAAAAGTGGGTCAAGGAGTGGTATTCGATGGTTGTGCTTTCCATAATTATCTTAGGTGTTTTTATTTATTTAGGGTACGCACTAATTAATCCGGAAAAATTCTAACGAGGTATTGAGGGGGAATGACGCAATGACTATAGAATTACTGGCCGTGGCCATACCGTTGATCATTGCCTTTGCTTTGGCAAAACCAATGGGGCACTATATTGCATCAACAGTTTTTCAAATGAGGGATCTAAAGTCTCGATAAGGTTTTTCGGGCCCGATTGAACGCTTAATATATAAATTAGGAGGAATCGAGCTCTAAAAATCAAACATGGAAAATGTATGCTTTATCGCTCGTATTAACAAATATATTTATGATTCTTGATGGTTTATCTTGTTTTCCGCTTCCAGGGTGTTTTGCCTTTGAATCCTATTGGTATTAAGGGCATGACTCCTGGTCTTGCATTCAACACAGCCATTAGTTTCATGACAAATACGAACTTACAGGATTACAGTGGTGAAACAGGATTGTCTCTATTATCACAGATGATTGCTATTCTGTTTTTGATGTTTGCGGCACCGGCCACTGCTCTTGCAGCAACGATTGCCATGATTCGGGGGTTAACTGGTTATACCTCTTGGCAACTTTTTTTTCGGATTTAATCAGAGGGATTACCCGAATTTTACTGCCGCTTTCAATTATAGTGTGTGTACTTTTTTTGCTTCTTAGGTATGCCGCAATCCCTTAATATCGCGGTTAAAGCCCACACTTTAAATGGGGGCATTCAAACGATCCTACGGGGACCAGTCGCTTCTTTTCTTTCAATAAAAGAATTAGGAAACAATGGTGGCGGGTATCTTCGGAGTGAATTCTGCGCACCCTTTTGAAAATCCAAATGGGTATAACCAATGCCATCCACATCATATTAATGCTTCTACTGCCTATATCACTCCCATTTACGTATGGAAAAATGGTGGGCAATGCAAAACAAGGCAGAATCCTTTTCGTATCCATGCTGATGATGTTTCTAATATTCCTTGGCAGTTCACTTTACTTGGAGAGTCAAGGAAATCCTGTATTAAATCAGACAGGTATAGAACATAGTCAGGGGAGTATGGAAGGGAAAGAAGTCAGGTTCGGTACAGCTCAATCCACCCTATATGCGGTGGTGACAACAGCGACTGAAACCGGTGCCATCAATACGATGCATGATTCTTTGACTCCACTAACGGGCATGTTTGCCATGATTAATATGATGCTCAATGCTGTATTTGGCGGAGTTGGAGCTGGGTTTATGAACGTGATGCTATATGCGATCATTGCAGTTTTTCTTTCAGGGTTAATGGTTGGGAGGACACCTGAATTTTTAGGTAAAAAAATAGAAGGGAAAGAAATGAAGCTCCTTGCGATTACCCTGCTGATTCATCCATTGTTAATTCTGGGAGGGACAGCAATCTGCCGCTTATTTTCCACTAGGATCATGATGCTGTATCAAACCCAGGTTACCATGGATTGAGCCAAATGCTCTATCAATTCACATCTTCAGCAGCCAATAATGGCTCTGGATTTGAAGGGCTTGGTGACAATACGAATTTCTGGAATATTTCAGCCGGAATTGTCATGTTCATAGGAAGGTTTTTTTCTATCATTACATTGCTTGCTGTGGCGGGAGGACTAGGGGCAAAAAATACGGTACCAGCGACGTCGGGAACATTCAGAACAGATACAAGTGCTTTTGGCATTATCTTTCTAGCGACAGTATTAATCGTTGGCGCATTAACCTTTTTCCCTGTATTGGTTCTTGGGCCAGTAGCTGAATATTTAACGTTGCATTAAAGATGAGGGGGGAATCATGATGGCGAACACATATGAAATGACCACATCAGATCAATCGCATCGCCAAACGTCTGGTGTATTAAATAGAACGATAATAACAAAGGCAGCAAAGGACGCTTTTTTAAAATTAAACCCACGGATTATGATGCATAATCCAGTGATGTTCGTTGTTGAAATTGGTTTTTTAATTACCTTGGTGTTATCCATTTTCCCTGAACTCTTCGGAGGCGGGGTGCAGCGCTGGTTCAATGTCACGGTCACAATTATTTTATTTATAACGGTGTGGTTTGCGAATTTTGCTGAGGCTATTGCTGAAGGTCGTGGGAAGGCACAGGCTGAATCGTTGAAGAAAACTAAACAGGATATTACCGCGAAAAAACTGGTTGGTGAAAAAATCCAAGAGGTTTCTTCTTCAACCTTGAGAAAAGGTGACATGGTCCTTGTCTCTAAAGGGGAATTGATTCCCGGAGATGGTGAGGTCATCGAAGGGCTAGCATCCGTTGATGAATCAGCGATTACTGGAGAGTCAGCGCCTGTGATTAAAGAGGCAGGAGGAGACTTCAGTTCAGTCACCGGGGGAACACGAGTAGTCAGCGATGCAATTACAGTGAAAATTACCAGTGACCCTGGTGAATCCTTTCTTGATCAAATGATTGCTTTAGTAGAAGGTGCACAACGGCAAAAAACACCCAATGAAATTGCTTTAAGCACAGTACTAGTAAGTTTGACATTGATTTTCTTAATCGTTGTGATCACGTTGCCGATCTTTACGCATTATTTAAAGTTTGCCATCAGTGTACCGGTTCTAATTGCGCTTCTGGTGTGTTTAATCCCGACGACCATCGGCGGTTTGTTATCAGCTATTGGGATTGCCGGGATGGACCGTGTTACACGTTTTAATGTTTTAGCAATGTCAGGGAAGGCTGTTGAAGCAGCGGGAGATATCAATACCATCATTCTTGATAAAACCGGAACCATTACCTTTGGAAACCGGATGGCAAGTGAGTTTATTGGTGTGGGAGAAACGCCTGATCCACAGCTGATTGAAGCGGCTGTCTTAAGTTCAATTAAAGACGATACTCCTGAAGGGCGCTCAGTTGTCGAGCTTGGCAAAAAATTAGGGTGTCAAATGGATCCTAATGAAATGGAGCTTGAAGATATTATTGAATTTAAAGCAGAAACCCGGATGAGCGGGATTGATTTAAAAGATGGTAGGCAAATACGCAAAGGAGCTACAGAAGCGGTAAAAAAATGGGTGATATCTAAAGGTGGCAGTATTCCTAATGACCTTTATGAGAAAACGAATGCTATTGCACGTGCAGGCGGGACCCCTCTTGCGGTGTCTTTAAATGGACAGCTAATGGGTTTAATTTATTTGAAAGATACAGTTAAACCGGGAATGCGTGAGCGTTTTGAAGAATTACGCCGAATGGGGATTAAAACCATTATGTGTACCGGGGATAATCCACTAACAGCAGAAACCATAGCGCGTGAAGCAGGGGTTGATGATTTTATTGCTGAAAGTAAACCTGAGGATAAAATTGAGGTTATTAAAAAAGAACAAGCAGAGGGCAAGCTTGTCGCTATGACGGGGGATGGCACAAATGATGCTCCTGCTCTAGCCCAGGCAGACGTTGGTCTTGCGATGAACAGTGGAACAACTGCAGCGAAAGAAGCCGCTAATATGGTGGATTTGGACTCCAATCCGACTAAAATTATTGAAGTCGTTTCAATTGGGAAACAATTGCTGATGACACGTGGAGCCTTAACAACGTTCAGTATTGCGAACGATATTGCAAAATACTTTGCTATAATTCCAGCGATGTTTATGCTTGCCATCCCTCAGATGAGTGTGCTCAACGTCATGCATTTAGGGTCACCCATTTCAGCGATCTTGTCTGCGCTTATTTTTAACGCGATCATTATTCCGCTGTTAGTCCCACTTGCTATTAAAGGTGTGGCTTATAAGCCAATGCACTCGAATCGATTATTAATTAAAAACTTATTAATTTATGGAGTAGGCGGTGTCATTGTCCCATTTATAGGGATAAAAATTATTGATATGATTGTCCATTTATTTGTATAAAGGGGGCTATATTATGTTACTAACAATTATACGGACGAGCTTAACTCTTATGTTGATCTGCGGCCTTGCCTATCCCGTGATCATGACAGGTGTAGATCAAATGATTGCGCCTGCAAAGGCAAATGGCAGTTTAATTTATAACCAAAATCATCAAGTCATCGGCTCTGCGCTCATCGGTCAACAATTTACATCGCTGAAATACTTTCAGGGAAGAGTGTCCAGTATTCATTATGATGCAGCCGGATCGGGTTCACCCAACTATGCACCCTCCAACCCGGATCTCAAAAAACGCGTTCAAACCGATTTGGAAAAATGGAAAAAGAACAATCCGGATGTCCCGGTCTCACACGTTCCCCTAGATTTAATAACCAATTCAGGTTCCGGATTAGACCCGGATATCAGCCCTGCTGCGGCTTATGCTCAAGTCCCAAGGATTAGTAAACTTACTGGCATCACACCATCGCTCTTAAATAAACTGATTCAATCACATATTACAGGCAGAGACCTTGGAATCTTTGGCGAACCGAGAGTAAATGTACTTGACCTTAATCTTGCTTTATCAAAAAAGTTAAAATCATAAAGGAAGCATTAATTTCTTCAGATTGAGGTGAATCGAAGTGGCGAACCCGTATGATTATCGGCGCAAGTCACCTGACGAAATCTTGAAAGAATTAAAAAGACTAGAACGTGGCCAATGGACTTTATATATAGGGTCCGCCCCCGGTGTCGGTAAAACCTATCGAATGCTCCAGGAAGCCCATGATATAAGAAAAGAAGGCATTGACGTGGTTATTGGGCTAATCGAGACGCATAACCGTGAAGAAACAGCTGCTTTAATTGGTGATCTTGAACAGCTGCCACTTAAAGAAATGGAATATAAGGGGAAGACATTCAAGGAAATGGATCTTGATGAAATTTTAAAAAGAAATCCTGAAGTGGTTCTAATTGATGAACTTGCTCACACTAATATTCCTGGTTCTAAAAATGAAAAGAGATATATGGATGTTGAGGATATTTTAAATAAAGGAATTAGTGTATTATCGGCTGTGAATATTCAGCATTTTGAAAGCGTGCATGATATTGTGCAGCAGATCAGTGGTGTCAAAGTAAGGGAACGTATTCCTGACCTCTTGCTTGATCAGGCAGATGAAGTCATTTTGATTGATACCACACCTGAACTTTTGCAAAAACGCTTAAAAGAAGGAAAAATATATGACCGGACAAAAGTGGAACAGGCGCTGAATCACTTTTTTACCAAAAACAACTTAGGAGCTTTGAGGGAGCTTGCCCTCCGTCAGGTCGCCGATGATGTGGATGAACGAATGGAACGTCTTCATCAGGACAAAAATACGGATCGATTAGTAAGTACAAATGAGAAGATTATGGTCTGTGTCTCCTATGATAAAAATGCAGAAAGACTCATTCGAAGGGGTTGGCGAATAGCGAACCGTCTTAAAGCAAAACTATTTGTATTCACTTCTATTCATCAGCCATATGATAAACAAGCATTAGAAACACAAACTGTGATTGAGAGATCGAAAAAACTAGCGGAAGATTTTGATGCAACATTTATCTTAGAAATAACAAACGGCCGAAAAATCCCGAAAGTCATTACTGATGTAGCCAAAGAACACAACATCACTCAAGTTGTCCTCGGCCAATCTGCCAAATCACGATGGGAAGAAATTAGAAAAGGGTCTATTGTAAATAATATTATGCGTTATACAAACGGAATTGATATTCACATTGTGTCAGATTTGTATTAATGTGATAACTCGAGAGGATAAATTATTGAAAGGGTTTCTTATGATGGAGGGAACGAAAATGCCAAATGAAAAGATAATGGATTTGATCATTGTTTCGGAACCTGCGGGGGAACGATTTTTAATGGATTTAAAAGATACTGAACAAGTATTAGACACGATGCTTTGGGTTGATCATCCCCAAAGCATTGAACAGTACAAAAAAACGGGCTATTCTAATATCCAAGTTATCTTAAACAAAGAAGAAGCCTTGGCAAAATTCAAGAATGTTATCTTTCGCCGAGCAGTCGTGTTTGAAAAATCGGTAGACGATGTATGTTGGAAGATATCCCTTATTCGCTCCATGTCCTATGCCACTATTTACGTTGTCAAAAATAACATTATACATCCGCCAAATCTTTATAAATCGGCTGGAGCAAATTTTGTTATTAACAGTCAGATTAAGGATCCACATTTCTTAGCAGAAGTATTAAAAAATAAAATATAACAAGTCAAAAGGTCACGTAGAAGTGACCTTTTGATTTTTATTTTCATAGCCGCTTCTCTCCAATTACCAGCGCCTGTCCATCTTCTTCTATCATAATATCAACTTCGGGGTAGGCCTTTGTCTCTGCTTAAGTTCACTATTCTTCGCTAATGCTGAAAGTGGACAACAAATCCGAAAAGTGGCAGACAAATCCAAAAAAAGGGCAGAAAAATCCTAATTGGGAACGGTCCCAAGCCACTAGAAGTCTTCTCCTAATCAATACGGAAGCCGATTTTTCCGTGTTCTTAAATAAAATCAGCTTTATTTCATGAAAAATCCTGAAAAATGATGATTTTTCACATTTTAGTTCACTTTTTCAGTAGAAGTGAAGGTCTTGCAGCCGCAGTTCTTTAACTGAGGAATAACGAACGGCCGAGACCACACAGCGTTATTTTGTATTTTCAATGAAAAGGAAAAATGTATTAAGGCGCCTCAACTTCACATTTTGGCTGATTGAAGTGGAGGGCACTAGACTCCAGCGGAAACAGCACGCGTCCGAAGATCCACTTTGGAGCACAAGTAGACCACTCCAAAGTTAGCTGAGGCCGTGCCCGCGGAAAGCAAGTGCCTTCAACGGAGATCAGCAACCAAGTTTACTATAATGGAACTTTTTCAGTGCCCTCATCAGTGATCCAATGAGACCCCACAGTATCATTGGTTAATGCAAGGAGGCTCTCGGATCACCCGTGGGAAGCGAGCATCTATCCGCTAAATTGATATTGCGAAAAGAAAACAGCCATTTTCTTAAAAAAAGTTTCTTTGAAGGTATTTGTTGGGAATCGCACATAGAGATATGCCGAAATCCGAACATTAATCTTTCGAAACGTTTAAATGTTCGATAATACTGTTGACAGCCATTTAAGGCGCCTGTTATGATAAGATTGAAAAGAAAACGAGACAAACCTCATATATTTATGGGAATATGGCCCATCTGTTTCTACCCGGAGACCTTAAATTTCTGGACTATGAGGAAGTTGAGTCGTCCCGATATACGCCCGAGAACTGTGGTTTTTGGGCTGTATCGGTGTTGTCCAGACGGTTGACTTTCTCCTTGGAGAAGCAACCGTCTGGCTTTTTTTGTGTCCAAAATGAAATGCAGGTAATAAAAAACGCAAAATAATGAGGTGGAAGTATGAAGCCGAATGTTGGCGTGATAATGGGCAGTCAATCAGATTGGCCGACGATGAAGCATGCTTGTGACATACTCGATGAGCTTGACATTCCTTATGAAAAGAAAGTCATTTCAGCTCATAGAACGCCGGACGCGATGTTTGCTTATGCAGAGGCTGCACGGGAAAACGGTCTTAAAGCAATCATTGCTGGAGCAGGCGGAGCGGCACATTTACCTGGCATGGTTGCCAGTAAAACAACCCTGCCGGTAATTGGTGTCCCAGTAAAATCAAAAGCGCTGAATGGTCTTGATTCGTTGCTGTCAATTGTTCAGATGCCGGGAGGAATACCGGTTGCAACTGTCGCAATTGGGGAGTCAGGCGCGAAAAATGCAGGGCTGCTGGCTGCACAGATGCTGTCGGCATTCCAGGCGGATGTTGCAGACCGTTTAGCGGAGTATAGAAAAGCACTTGAAACAAAAGTAAAGGAAAGTGATTTTGCCAATGAATAAAGTCATTTATCCAGGACAGACAATCGGAATGCTTGGTGGAGGACAATTGGGTCGGATGCTTGCAATCGCTGGGCGTGAAATGGGGTACCGTTTCACCGTTCTTGATCCAGGCGTGGACGGTCCATGTGAACAGGTAAGCGATCAGGCGATTCATGCTGAATATGGCGATCGGGAAGCTGTGAAAGCATTTTCCGATCAAGTCGATGCAGCGACCTATGAATTTGAAAATATTGATCTTGAAACAACGGATTATTTAAAGGAACATAATTTTTTACCTCAGGGCAGTGATCTGCTGCGAGTAACAAGAGACCGGTTGACTGAGAAACAGACAATCGAAAAGAGCGGGCTTGAAGTGGCACCTTACAGCTCAGTTCTCACACTCGGTGATTTATATGAAGGTGTTCAGCAGCTTGGCCTTCCATCGGTGCTCAAAACCTGCCGAGGCGGGTATGACGGAAAAGGCCAAAGCGTGCTTCGGTCTGATGAAGATGTGAGCAAGGCGGCGAGGCAGCTTGATGGAACCGTTCAATATGTGTTGGAAAAATGGATTCCTTTTAAAATGGAGTTATCAGTGATAGTTACACGTGGAACCACAGAAGAAGTGTGCGTTTATCCTGTGGCAGAAAACATTCATAGAAACAATATTCTACACCATACGATTGTTCCCGCGCGTATTTCCCGGGAAATTGCCGAAAAAGCAAAAACGGCAGCGAAACAGCTCGCTGAAGAATTAAATCTTGTCGGTACGCTGGGTGTTGAGATGTTTTTAACAGAAGATGACGAAATTTATATAAATGAATGTGCACCGAGACCTCATAATTCGGGGCATTATACTATAGAGGCATGCGAAACATCCCAGTTTCAACAGCATATCCGGGCAATTTGCGGTCTGCCTTTAGGGAAGACAACGCTTTTTAAGCCGGTTATTATGGTGAATATTCTAGGGCAGCACATGGATCAGGTGCTGAGCGAGATGCCGAATTGGCGCGATGTACATGTGCACTTATATGGGAAGAAAGAAGCAAAGACAAATCGTAAAATGGGTCATATCACGATCCTGGGCGAAACAGTCAATGACGTAATCAACTCAGCAGATCAGCTGGGTGTGTGGAAAATAAAAGATGAGGTGACGAACTGATATGATCGAACGTTATACAAGACCCGAAATGGGAGCGATCTGGACAGAAGAAAACAAATTTAAGGCTTGGCTGGAAGTTGAAATTTTAGCATGTGAAGCATGGTCGGAATTTGGCGTTATACCGAAGGAAGACGTTGAGCGCCTCCGTGAATCAGCTTCTTTTGATATTGACCGCATTCAAGAGATTGAAGCAGAAACACGTCATGATGTGGTTGCTTTTACACGTGCTGTATCTGAAACGCTAGGCGAAGAGAAGAAATGGGTTCATTACGGCTTAACGTCAACAGACGTGGTCGATACCGCCCAGTCGTTCTTAATTAAGCAAGCCAATGAGATGCTTAGAAAAGGTCTTGTGCAGTTCATCGATGTCATCCGAAATAAAGCAAAAGAGCATAAGAATACGATTATGATGGGCCGCACGCACGGGGTTCATGCGGAACCTACCACTTTCGGTCTGAAGCTTGCATTATGGTATGAAGAAATGAAGCGGAATCTTGCGCGTTTTGACGAAGCAGCTGAAGGCATCCGTGTCGGAAAGCTGTCAGGAGCCGTTGGAACCTATGCAAACATTGATCCCTTCATTGAAGAATTTGTCTGCATGAAGCTTGGCCTAAAAGCAGCGCCTATTTCGACACAGACTCTGCAGCGCGACAGACATGCGCATTATATGTCGACACTCGCTTTAATTGCGACGTCCATTGAGAAATTTGCTGTCGAAATCCGTAGCCTGCAAAAATCGGAAACACGTGAAGTCGAAGAGTTTTTTGCAAAAGGTCAAAAAGGTTCCTCTGCAATGCCGCACAAGCGGAATCCGATTGGCTCTGAAAATATGACAGGCATGGCCCGTGTAATAAGAGGCTACATGATGACGGCATATGAGAACGTACCATTATGGCATGAACGGGATATTTCTCATTCATCAGCAGAACGTGTCATTTTTCCTGATGCAACGATTGCTCTTGACTACATGCTGAGCCGCTTCACAAAAATTGTTGATCAGCTGACTGTCTTTCCAGAGAACATGCAACGGAATATGCAGCGGACTTACGGACTCATCTTTTCCCAGCGTCTGCTTCTCACATTAGTTGATAAAGGCCTTAGCCGTGAGGAAGCTTATGATATTGTTCAGCCAAATGCTATGAAGGCTTGGGAAACGGCGACGTCATTCCGTGAAATTGTTGAGAACGAAGAGCGGATTACAAGCCGGGTAACACCGGAAGAGCTGAATGAGTGCTTTGATGAAACGTACCATTTGAAAAATGTTGATGTTATTTTCACCCGTTTAGGACTGAACAACTAACTCTGGGGAGTGGATCCTGTGGAACTTCTATATGAAGGCAAAGCAAAGCAAATCTTTTCAACCGACAAGCCGTATACCCTGCATGTGAAGTATAAAGATGATGCCACGGCATTTAATGGAGAGAAAAAAGACACACTGGCGGGAAAAGGGCGGCTTAATAACCTGATCAGTTCAAAACTGTTCACCGCATTAAATGCCTATGATATCCCCCATCATTTCATCGAACAACTGTCGGAAACGGAACAGCTCGTCAAGGCTGTAGAAATTATCCCTCTAGAAGTTGTCGTTAGAAATGTGACAACAGGGAGCCTGGCAAAACGGTTGGGTTTAGCAGATGGTCTGCCGATTCAGCCTTCCATCGTAGAGTTTTACTATAAGGATGACGAGCTTGGGGATCCGTTAATTACTGAGGATCATATCCGGCTGATGAAAGCAGCTTCGGATGATGAAGTACATTTGTTAAAGAACATGGCACTGCAAATCAATGAGATTTTAACAGGATTATTTGATGGGGTCGGTATAAGGCTTGTTGACTTCAAACTGGAATTCGGGCGCTTAAAAGAGTCTGGCCAAGTGGTTCTGGCTGACGAAATTTCACCGGATACATGCAGGTTATGGGACAAAGAAACCAATGAAAAACTTGATAAAGATGTCTTCCGACAGGGTCTGGGTGACTTGCCCACGGCTTATGAGAAACTACTGAAACGGCTGGAGGGACTACAATGAAAAAGGTAAAAGTCTATATCACACTTAGAGAAAGCGTGCTTGATCCACAGGGGCAGGCGGTAAACGATTCACTCCACAATATGGGTTATGAAACGGTTAAGGATGTAAGGATCGGTAAATACGTGGAACTGATGATTGAAGAAAGTGCTGACCTTGAACAAAAAGTTCAGGAAGTATGCGAGAAGCTGCTGGCTAATACAGTGATTGAGGACTATCGCTATGAGGTCGAGGACGGTGTTCATTCGTGAAAACAGCCGTTATCGTATTTCCAGGCTCCAATTGCGACAGTGACATGTATCACGCCATTCAGGACGGGCTTGGAGAAGACGTATCCTTCGTATGGCACACCGAGACATCGCTGGATGGCTTTGATGCCATTATGGTTCCAGGCGGGTTTTCTTATGGTGATTACCTGAGATCGGGTGCAATTGCCCGTTTTTCGAACATCATGCCTGCTGTTCTTAAGGCAGCGGAACAAGGCAAGCCGGTTCTTGGCGTCTGCAACGGGTTTCAGATCCTGCTTGAAGCGGGACTATTACCAGGAGCGATGCTGAGAAATCAGAAGCTGAAGTTCATTTGTTCGACAAATGCGCTGCGTGTTAATAACGCAGACACCATGTTCAGTTCTTTATATGAAAAGGACGAAATTATACAGATCCCAATCGCGCATGGCGAGGGCAATTATTATTGCGATGAGAAGACGCTTGAAGAATTAAAGGCAAATGGTCAGATTGTATTCTCTTATGACGGAGAGAACCCGAATGGTTCAATCGAAGAAATTGCCGGAATTATCAACGAAAAAGGCAATGTTCTCGGCATGATGCCCCATCCAGAGCGTGCTGTTGATGCACTGCTTGGCAATCCGGATGGTCTGCGTCTGTTTCAATCAATCTTAAAGCACTGGAGGGACTCATATGCCGCAGTTAACGCATGAACCAACACCAGAGATGATCCGGTCCGAAGCCATTTACAAAGAAATGGGTCTTTCTGATAAAGAATATGATTCTGTTGTATCGTTGCTCGGCAGAAACCCGAACTATACAGAAACCGGTCTTTTCTCTGTCATGTGGTCAGAGCATTGCAGCTATAAAACCTCTAAACCGGTTTTGAAAACCTTCCCTACTGAAGGTGAGCATGTGCTTCAAGGCCCAGGAGAGGGCGCTGGTATTGTTGATATCGGAGACAAGCAGGCAGTTGTTTTTAAAATTGAATCGCATAATCACCCTTCAGCAATTGAACCTTATCAAGGCGCAGCGACAGGAGTCGGCGGGATTATTCGTGACGTCTTTTCAATGGGAGCACGTCCGGTCGCACTGCTTAATTCTTTAAGATTCGGAGATTTGAATGAACCGCGTGTGAAGTATCTTTTTGAACAAGTAGTTGCGGGAATTGCTGGATACGGCAATTGCATGGGCATTCCTACTGTTGGCGGTGAAGTTCAGTTTGATAAAGGCTATAACGGCAATCCGCTTGTAAATGCGATGTGCGTCGGCTTAATTAACCATGAAGATATTCAGGTTGGCCAGGCAAAGGGTATCGGTAACACGGTGATGTATGTGGGAGCAAGCACCGGACGTGACGGCATTCACGGCGCAACCTTTGCCTCTGAAGAATTAACAGATGCTTCAGATGAAAAACGTCCTGCTGTTCAAGTCGGCGATCCTTTTATGGAGAAACTCTTGCTTGAAGCTTGTATTGAGCTTGTGAAATGTGAAGCGCTTGTCGGCATTCAGGATATGGGTGCTGCCGGACTGACATCATCATCAAGTGAGATGGCAAGTAAAGCAGGCCACGGGATCGAGATGGACCTTGACCATGTGCCGCAGCGCGAAACAGGCATGACGCCTTATGAAATGATGCTTTCTGAATCTCAGGAGCGGATGCTGATCGTTGTAAAAAAAGGACGGGAAGCAGAGATCCAAGAGATTTTCGAAAAATGGCACCTTCATGCGGTTGCTGTCGGAGAAGTTATTGAAGAGAAAGTGCTTCGCTTATTACACAAAGGTGAGGTTGTCTCTGAGGTGCCCGTGGATGCGCTTGCTGAAGAAGCACCAGTTTATAACATGCCTTCTGAAGAGCCAGCAGAGTATCGTGAAAATCAATCCCGTGCAGCATGGCTGCCGGAAGTGAATGATATAGAAGAAACATTAACGGGTCTGTTAAAGCTCCCTACGATTGCGAGCAAAGAGTGGGTTTATCGCCAATATGATCACATGGTGCAAACGAATACAGTGGTAGCGCCTGGATCAGATGCGGCAGTCGTCAGAATCCGTGGAACCCAAAAAGCGCTGGCAATGACGACGGATTGTAACGCAAAGTATTTAGCGTTAGATCCTGAAGTCGGCGGACAGATTGCTGTTGCTGAAGCTGCTCGAAATATTGTCGCTTCAGGTGGACGTCCGCTTGCGATTACGGATTGTCTAAATTTCGGTAACCCTGAAAAGCCGGGTGTCTTCTGGCAGATCGAACAGGCAGCAAAAGGTCTGAGTGCAGCCTGTTTAACACTGAACACACCAGTGATCAGCGGGAATGTCTCGCTTTATAATGAAACGAATCAAAAAGCCATCGATCCGACACCCGTCGTTGGGATGGTTGGACTTGTTGAACATACCGATCACATTACAACTGTACCGTTTAAATCAGCAGGTGACGCGATCTATGTGATTGGCGAAAGTGATCAGTCGTTTGAAGGAACATCCATTCAAATACTACAGCAGGGTGAAGTCAGCGGACGGACACCAGTACTCGATTTAAACACTGAAGCTGCGAGACAGAAATCTCTTTTAAATGCTATTCAGGCAGGCTATGTTAAATCAGCGCACGATCTGTCGGATGGCGGACTTGCGGTTGCCCTTTCAGAAAGTTTATTTAATACACCATTTGGAGCAGAGATTGCTCTATCAGAAGAGACAAACCAATCATTGTTCAGCGAAACTCAGTCAAGATTCCTAGTAAGTGTCTCACGAGAACATCAGGAAGCATTCGAAGCTATGGTTCCGGACGCTGTGAACCTTGGAACAGTCAATCAGACAGCAGAGCTAACGATTAAGGATACCGAAGCAAAAGACGTCCTTAATGTGCCGGTGAAAAAACTAGAGGAAGCATGGAAAGGGGTCTTACCATGTTTATTGAACAAAGAGAGCTAAATGAAGAATGCGGTGTGTTTGCCATCTGGGGACATGAGCAGGCGGCAACACTAACATATTACGGACTTCACAGTCTTCAGCATCGCGGCCAGGAAGGTGCCGGGATTGTTGTGACTGATGGCGAGAAGCTGATCGATCACAAGGGACTCGGTCTGGTTAACGATGTGTTCAAGAGCGAGCAGCTGCCAAAGCTGAAAGGCCATGCGGCCATTGGCCATGTGCGTTATTCCACGCAGGGCGGTAATGATTATGCGAATGTACAGCCGCTTGTCTTTCGTTCCCAAACCGATACACTTTCGCTTGCGCATAACGGCAACATTGTTAATGCGAATGCGCTAAAATATCAACTCGAAGCTCAAGGCAGTATTTTTCAAACAACGTCTGATACAGAAGTGCTTGCCCATTTGATTAAAAGGGGCGGACCGATCAGTTTTCTGGATAATGTAAAACACGCATTATCCATGATAAAAGGCGCCTATGCCTTTGTCATGCTTAAAGAAGATCAGCTAATTGCCGCTCTGGATCCAAACGGTCTGCGCCCGCTTTCACTGGGACGACTTGGTGAAGCATGGGTGCTTGCTTCTGAGACATGTGCCTTTGATCTGATTGGTGCAACCTACGTCCGTGATATTCAGCCGGGTGAGCTGATTGTCATCGATGACGAGGGTCTTCATGAAGACCGCTTTTCAAGCTCAGTCGAACGGGCGATGTGCAGTATGGAATACATTTATTTCTCAAGACCTGATAGCAATATTGAAGGCATTAATGTGCATGCCGCACGTAAACAGCTTGGCGTTCAGCTTGGAAAAGAAGCATTTGTAGAAGCGGATGTTGTGACAGGGGTGCCGGATTCAAGCATTTCAGCCGCGATCGGCTATGCCGAGGCAACGGGCATTCCATATGAGCTCGGGATGATTAAAAATCGTTATGTTGGAAGAACCTTTATTCAGCCGTCTCAGGAGCTGAGAGAGCAGGGAGTGAAGATGAAGCTTTCCCCTGTTAGAGGCATTGTAGAAGGCAAACGTGTCGTGATGGTGGATGACTCGATTGTCCGTGGAACGACAAGCCGCCGCATTGTGAAGATGCTAAGAGATGCCGGAGCCAAAGAAGTCCATGTCCGAATCAGTTCGCCGCCGATCGCCCATCCTTGTTTCTATGGCATCGACACATCCTCAAAGGATGAACTGATCGCCTCGACCCATTCAGTTGAAGAAATCCGGGAGGAAATTGGCGCTGACTCGCTTGTTTTCCTTGGTGTCGAAGGAATGACAGAAGCCATCGGACGAGATAATTCACAATCGAACTGCGGGCAATGTCTTGCCTGTTTTACCGGAAAATATCCGACAGAGATCTACCCAGATACAGTTTTACCTCACGAGAAGGAATTAAAGGTGTAGGAGGCCATCAAATGAGTGAAGCGTATAAAGCATCCGGCGTAAATATCGAAGCAGGCTATGAGGCTGTGGAGCGCATTAAGCATCATGTGAAACGAACCGAACGACCCTTTATGCTTGGCGGAATCGGCGCATTTGGCGCTGCTGTCGATCTGTCCAGTCTTTCCATGAAAGAGCCGGTCCTCATATCCGGTACAGATGGCGTGGGCACAAAACTGATGCTCGCAATTGAACTTGATAAGCACGATACCATTGGCATAGATGCCGTTGCCATGTGTGTGAATGACATCGTGACGCAAGGCGCTGAGCCGCTTTATTTTCTTGATTACATTGCCTGCGGCGCGCTTAATCCAGAGAAAATTGAAGCCATCGTTAAAGGCATTGCAGACGGGTGTGTCCTAGCAGGAACCGCATTGATAGGCGGCGAGACCGCCGAAATGCCGGGAATGTACCAGAACGGCCATTATGACCTTGCCGGCTTCACGGTTGGCGCCGTAGAAAAGTCAGAGCGTCTCACTGGTGAACAGATAAAGCCTGGTGACCGCCTGATTGGTCTTGCTTCAAGCGGCATTCACAGCAACGGCTTTTCATTAGTAAGAAAAATCGTCGAGGATGCAAAGGTAGATCTTCAATCCCCTTTTCCAGGGTCCTCACGATCCGTTGGGGATGTGCTGCTGACGCCGACCCGTGTGTATGTGAAAACGGTATTAGCGCTGCTAGAAACGAAAGGGCTGAACGGTATTGCTCACATTACCGGCGGCGGTCTTTATGAGAATGTCCCACGCATGCTTCCTGAAGGTCTGGGTGCTGTGATTTCAAAAGACGCCTGGAAAGTGCCTGAGGTATTCAACTGGCTTAAGTCACTCGGCCAACTGAATGACAAGGATCTCTTCAACACCTTTAATATGGGAATTGGCATGGTGCTCGCCGTTTCGCCTGAGAAAGAACAGGCCATTCTTGAGGATCTGAAATCGCTTGGTGAAGCAGCATGGACAATTGGAACCGTAGAAGCGTCAAAAGAACCGATTGTGATTCAGGGTGTGGCGCATGACTAACATCGCTGTCTTTGCTTCTGGGAACGGAAGTAATTTTCAGGCGCTTGCAGAATCCGAAGGACTGTCAGACAACATCGTTCTCCTCGTAACAGACAAGCCAAATGCTTTTGCCGTTAGTCGGGCTGAAAAGCTTGGCATTCCTGTCCTTGCGCTTTCACCAAAAGATTTTGAAAATAAAGCAGACTATGAACAGGCTGTCCTTGAAGGATTAAATGGCGAAAATGTGGATCTGATTGTCCTTGCCGGTTACATGAGGCTGATCGGACCCACGCTTCTGGCTGCTTATTCTGAGAGGATTATTAATCTTCATCCGTCCTTGCTGCCAAGCTTCCCTGGACTCAATGCTGTGGAACAGGCATTTGAAAAAGGGGTAAAGGTGACAGGTATCACGATTCATTTTGTGGATGAAGGGATGGACACCGGGCCGATTATTGCTCAGGAAGCGATTCCGATTGAAGAGAGCGACAGTCTTTCTGAAGTGGAGGCAAAGATTCACAAGGCGGAGCATCGGCTTTATCCGGCCACCGTCAGAAAACTGATCGCTAGTAAACTATAGAATGATGCTAGGATACGAACAACAAGTCAGGAAAGGGGTCGAAAAGAATGACAATTAAACGCGCATTGATCAGCGTTTCAAATAAAGAACATCTTCTTCCGTTTGCTAAGAACCTTGCTGAAAGAGGTGTAGAAATATTATCAACGGGAGGAACGAAGGCTTTTCTAGAAACAGCGGGCATTCCTGTGACAGCTGTCGATGATGTGACAGGATTTCCTGAAATACTGGATGGCCGTGTTAAAACCCTTCACCCTGCGATTCATGGCGGCATCCTTGCAATCCGTGAAAACGACAGCCATGTTGATGCGCTTCAAACGCATAATATCCAACCAATTGACCTCGTAGCGGTTAATCTGTATCCGTTTAAAGAAACGGTTTCAAAACAGGATGTTGCTTATGCAGATGCGGTTGAAAATATCGATATCGGCGGACCAAGCATGATCCGTTCCGCTGCCAAAAATCATCGGGATGTGACGGTGGTCTGTGACCCAACTGACTATGAAGCTGTGATCTCAGCTTTAGATGAATTTAAAGAGGTTCCTTTTTTCCAAAAACAGAAATTGGCTGCTAAAGCCTTCAGGCATACAGCGGCTTATGACGCACTCATTGCAGACTATTTCATGAAAGAAACGCACGAACCGTTTCCAGAGAGCCTGACCCTGACGTTTGAAAAGAAGCAGGACCTTCGCTATGGCGAAAATCCTCATCAGAATGCTGCTTTCTATGCAGCGCCGTTTACAGGCGGCAATGCCATTAGTTCAGCAAAACAGCTGCACGGAAAAGAGCTCTCATATAATAATCTGCGTGATGCGGATGCAGCGCTTGGTATGCTGAAGGAATACACGAATCCGACCGTTGTTGCAGTAAAACATATGAATCCATGCGGGATCGGAGCAGGTGAAACGATTCTTGAAGCTTATGAGGAAGCGTATGCGGCAGACCCTGTTTCAATTTTTGGTGGGATTGTCGCAGCCAACCGGGAGATTGATGAAGCGACAGCACAAATGCTGCATGACATTTTCCTTGAAATCGTTATTGCGCCATCCTTCAGTTCCGCAGCACTTGATATTCTTACGAAAAAGAAAAACATTCGGCTGCTGACGCTTGACCAGCAGGACAAGGATCTTAATGCACCGCTTTATACGTCTGTGAATGGAGGACTTCTTGTTCAGGATGCTGATGAAAGCGGAATGGGCGATACGGTTCTGCAACAAGCAACCGAACGTGCCGTAACGGAGACCGAGCATGACGATCTGATTCTAGCTTGGCTCGCGGTGAAGCACGTTAAATCGAATGCGATTGTCCTTGTGAAAAATGGCCGGACTGTCGGGATCGGTGCCGGACAGATGAACCGTGTCGGGGCTGCGAAAATTGCGATCGAGCAGGCAGGCGAGCTTGCAAAAGGTGCAGTCATGGCTTCTGATGCCTTTTTCCCAATGAATGATACGGTTGAAGCGGCTGCGGCTGCAGGCGTGACTGCCATTATTCAGCCAGGCGGCTCCATCAAGGATCAGGATTCTATCGATAAAGCCAATGAGCATGACATGGCCATGGTCTTTACTGGGAAAAGACATTTTAAACATTAATCTGCTAGGGGTGAACGTCCAATGAATGTCCTTATCATCGGCCAGGGCGGGCGCGAACATGCCTTAGCCTGGAAAGTTAATCAAAGTGAAAACGTCACGAACTTATATGCTGTACCGGGGAGCGACGGAATGCGTCATGTCGCTGAGTGCGAACCGATTAACCCCGCTGATCAGAACGCCGTCATTGCTTTTGCGATAGAAAAAAAGATTGACCTGGTTATTATTGGTCCGGAACAGCCGCTTGTGGCAGGGCTTGCAGACCGTCTTGCTGAAAAAGAGATTCGTGTGTTTGGTCCCTCCGAAGGGGCAGCCGTGATCGAAGGAAGCAAGCAGTTTGCGAAGGATCTGATGAAGTCGTATCAAATTCCAACCGCTGCTTATGAAGTTTTTACAGAAATTGAAAAAGCAAAAGCGTATATTCAGAGTCAAGGCGCGCCGATCGTGCTTAAAGCAGATGGTCTTGCAGCCGGAAAAGGCGTCATTGTAGCGATGACAGAGCAGGAAGCCCTTGAAGCTCTGGATCAAATGCTTGAAACGGATGCGTTTGGCGAAGCTGGCCATCGTGTTGTGATTGAAGAATTCCTTGAGGGTGAAGAATTTTCCCTGATGGCGCTTGTTCACGGTGAAACGGTGGTGCCGCTGGAAATTTCTCAGGATCATAAGCGCGCATTTGAAGGAGATCAAGGTCCGAATACCGGCGGAATGGGTGCGTATTCACCGGTTCCTCAGATTCCGCAGAGCGTCGTGGATGAAGCAATGGCAACCATTGTGAAACCGGTAGCGGCAGCAATGGTTAAAGAAGGTCGTTCGTTTACAGGCTTCCTTTATGCAGGATTGATGCTGACTGCTGATGGGCCGAAAGTGATTGAATTCAACTGCCGGATGGGCGACCCTGAAACACAGGTGATCCTTCCGAGGCTAACCTCTGATCTGGTTGAAGCGATTGACACAGTGATGGAGGGGCGTGTTCCTGAACTGCAGTGGACGGACCAAGCAGCCTGCGGTATTGTTCTTGCTGCAGCAGGCTATCCGGGAGCTTATGAAAAAGGTCACACGCTTCCAATGGTGGATCATGAAACAGCTGATGACAAGCTTTGTGTTTCATGCCGGAACGAAAAAGATAGATGAAAACTGGACAAGCACGGGCGGACGTATCCTGCTGGCCGGAAGTCTCGGTGATACATTGGAAGAAGCAGCCGCTCAAGCTTTAGCGGCTGTGGCCAATTTGAAAACCGACGACACCTTCTATCGTAAAGATATCGGTCATCGCGCACTGAAGCACCGCGCAAAATAAGACCTCTCGTGATGATATAGAAAATCCCCTGCATGCGATCATGCAGGGGATTTATTTATGGGGAAATGATTTGGAAGGCTTGGCTGATCGTCAAGCCTGTTTAAGCTGCCTTATAAATCTCCTGTTAAAAATTGTGCTGTACCGTTGCCGAAGCTCCAGTCCCCATCACCATTGTTAGCGATTGAAACCATGACATCCTGAGGATTGACCCCGCAGTGCTCCTTTAAATTCTTCACAAGCAGGTCATAAAATGCTTTTTTTTGTTCATCTGTTCGTGGACGGCTCGTCATGGAGATGATCACCATTTTATTTGTACGCTCAAATCCGAGCCCGGTATCTTCAATAATCATTTCATGTTCAGGATGTTGATTAACAATCTGATAGCGATCACGCTCCGGCACTTCAAAGGCCTCTACCATCGCTGCATGACAGACATCAAGCAGTGTTTTTAATTCTTCTTTTGTTCTACCTTCAATTAGATCAAAACGAACGAGTGGCATGGATAAAGCCTCCTGGATATTAGAATGGCTTCACTATATCACAAGCAATTGTCGAATACAGGAATGGTGCTTCAAAGGGAAGGCAATAAATCCTGATTAGGAGCGTTCCAAGGTCACTCGGCATATTCTGCTGAGTGTTTTACTCCGTATTTAACAAAAAAAAGAGCCAGACATGGCTCTTATTGAGGTTCAATCCTTTAATGGTTTAATTTGTTAGTGAAGTAATGTGTGTTAAAATAGAATAGAATAAATTTGCCCATCGTTCTAATTTTAACTATACATCTATTTATAATTATAGAAAAGAGGCGAGCACATGAAAGTAGCAAAACAATGGCCCATCAAGGATTTGCGCAGACAAACAGCGATACTGAAGGGGAAAGCTGCTCCAACGAAGGTGCTTACAGATGCTAACTATTTAAATACATACATGAAAACCTTTGAAAACGGCAATATCTGGCTTGATCATGACCGAATCATCTATGTGGGCGAGGCGCTTCCACAAATGACTGAGGGGACTGAATTCATCGACTGCCGGAACAAAACAGTCGTTCCAGGTTACATCGAGCCGCATGCCCATCCGTTTCAGGTCTACCATCCGCAGTCGTTTGCCGATTATGCGGCGAGACGAGGGACCACAAGTCTTATAAGTGATAATCTTGTTTTCTATTTAACGTTGCCTGATGACGAAAGCTTCCGTCTTATGGAATTGTTGAACACGCTGCCGACAACGTTTTTCTGGTGGTGCCGTTATGATCCGCAGACTGTCACGAACGAACAATATTACTCGGATGACCGGATCAAGCGATGGCTGAACCATCCTGATGTTTTACAGGGCGGAGAGCTGACTAGCTGGCCGCAGGTGCTGAACGGGGATGACCAGATTCTGAGCTGGATGCAGGAGACACGTGCCCTAGGAAAGCCGGTTGAAGGCCATTTGCCTGGCGCTTCAGAAAAGACATTGACGCAAATGCGGCTCCTTGGTGTGGACTGTGATCATGAAGCGATGACCGGAAAAGAAGCGATCACGCGCTTAAAGATGGGCATGACCACATCGTTAAGATACTCATCCATCCGACCTGATCTCCCTATTATTTTAAAAGAAATGCTTGAAGAAGGCGTGAGAAATTTTGATCATGTCTATATGACGACAGACGGCTCAACGCCTCTATACTATGAAAAAGGTGTCATGGATGCCGTTATCAAGATTGCCTTGGACCAAGGCGTTGAACCGATTGATGCCTATCTGATGGCGTCTTCTAACATTGCGATGCATTACGGGTTCCAAAATGAACTGGGTGTCATTGCCCCTGGGCGGATTGCTCACCTCAATATTTTGGAAAGCATTCATGAACCTGTGCCTTCCGGCGTCATTGCCAAAGGCGAATGGGTCGTTAAAGAACAGGCACCAGTGTACGATTATTTCGGGTCTTTTGATTTAAAAGAAGAACTGCCGACTTTGGAAACGGATTGGACTTTAACGGAAGACATGCTTGAGCCTGAGGAGAACACCGGGATTGATATGGTTAATGCAGTCATTACGAAGCCTTTTGAAATGGAAGACCCGACAGCCGGTCTTCCTGAAGACACGTCCTATCTTTCACTGATTGATAAGAATGGCAGATGGCGGGTGAGTACCTACGTAAGAGGATTTGCTGACAGACTATCAGGTTTTGCAAGCAGCTATTCGAACACGGGAGACTTCCTGCTGATCGGAAAATCAAAGGAAGATATGATCACCGCATTTAACAGGGTGAAAGCCATTAAAGGCGGGATTGTGCTTGCCGAGCAGGGTGAAGTCATTCAGGAATTGGCGCTGCCCGTTTGCGGAAGCCTGTCTGATCGCCCAATGGAATCGTTAATTGAAGCGGTCCGGACCTTTGTTGATCCACTAAGAGCACGCGGCTATGATGCTGAAGATCCAATATACAGTCTGTTATTTTTCTCATCGACACATCTGCCATATATAAGAATTACACAGCAAGGACTATTTGACGTGATGAAGCGTACGGTCATCAAGAAGCCATCAGAGATACTTTCATAGGAAACTTATTTTCTTATTAAAGGGAGTGTTCACTTGAAAAAGTGCATTGGGATGATGATTGTGCTGCTTGCTGTGGGATTACGTGCTGATGGGCTGCCAGACAAAAACGGCTTCATCTCCTGAAATAAAGAAAACAGGACAGGCTGACAAGAAAAAAACGACTTACCGCTATCCTTTAACTGGACTGCCGAGCGCAAAAAAAAGCGATCAGAGGGTGGTTGCAGTTATGGTTAATAATCATCATAAAGCACGGCCGCAATCGGGTTTGGATCAGGCGGATATTGTTTATGAAGCACTGGCTGAGGGAAATATCACACGTTTCTTAGCGTTATTTCAAAGCCAGAAACCTGAGATGATCGGACCTGTAAGAAGCGCCAGACCTTATTTCATCAGATTAAGCCAAGGGTTTAATAGCTTGTATGTCTGCCATGGCTGGAGTCCGGAAGCAAAAAAAATGCTGACACGCGGGGATGCTGATTCTCTGAATGGGCTATTCTACGACGGAACACTCTTTCACCGTGTGAGCTTCCGCCAAGCACCACACAATTCCTATATTTCATTTTCAAATATTGAAAAGGGCGCGAAGCAAAAGAAGTATAAAATGACCGACCAAATCAAACCGCTCCCTTTCGATTTATCCGGAAAGGGCATCCAGTCACAGGCAGGGACTCAGCCTGTAAAGCGCGCAACAATCCGTTATGCGGCAGATAATACTCCTGGATATGAATACGATGCTTCCAAGCATTATTTTGTACGAACTATTAATGGCCAGACGGCAAAAGACAGAGAATCCGGCAAGCCTCTAATTGCAAATAATGTTATGATTCTTGGCGCGAAGCACAAATTTATAGACGATTATGGACGCCGCTCGATTGATACGGCTTCCGGTGGCAATGGTTACCTGCTTCAGAACGGTAAGGCAATTGCCATTCAATGGAAGAACCAGAACGGACGTCTTTTACCATATAAAGATAATAAACCTCTGGCCTTCATTCCGGGAAAAACGTGGGTTAATCTCGTGCCGGATAATAAAGGGCTTGATCAGTATGTTAAGATATCCAAAGAATAGGAGTAGTGATTAATGATGCAAATAGATAAATTACGAGGTAAAGCGCTTGACCAATTGTTTGATTCCATTTTGACATTGAAGGATCGGGAGGAGTGCTACCGGTTTTTTGACGACCTATGTACCATGGGAGAAATTCAGTCTCTCGCACAACGTCTTGAAGTCGCCCGCATGCTTATGGAGAAGCAGACGTATCACCGGATTGAAGATGAGACGGGGGCAAGTACGGCGACGATTTCACGTGTGAAGCGCTGCATTAATTTTGGCAATGACGGCTATCAAATGACACTAGACAGAGTTAAGGATCCTGAGGACTGAGAAAGCTTCTATGCTTTAAGAATGGTTAACTTCGCAAAGTCTTCTTTATAATGTAGGTAAAGATATAATTTTTGAGAAAATGAAGCGCTGTCTAGCCGCAGCACCTAGTCCCTTGGTGTTATTTCGCCATTTCTGAAAAAGTGAAAAAAACTTTATGGGCAATTTGTCTAGTTACGGTTGCCAGCCCCTCGGGGTCACTTCAGCTTCTCTGCAAAAGTGAAAAAGCCACTTTTTCAAGATGCTTCCAGTGCCTGTCGGGGCTAAACAGGCAACCTTCACTTTTCGGTTTGTCTAGTTACGGTTGCCAGCCCCTCGGGGTCACTTCAGCATCTCTGCAAAAGTGAAAAAGCCACTTTTTTAAGATGCTTCCAGTGCCTGTCGGGGCTAAGCAGGCAACCTTCACTTTTCGGTTTGTCTAGTTACGGTTGCCAGCCCCTCGGGGTCACTTCAGCATCTCTGCAAAAGTGAAAAAGCCACTTTTTTAAGATGCTTCCAGTGCCTGTCGGGGCTAAGCAGGCAACCTTCACTTTTCGGCAAAGTCGTGGCGTGGCCACTGAAAAAGTTCATGTAGAGGTTTTCATGTTCACTCGGTTTGGGGAATTTTGAGATGCCACGTGTTCAGCTAATGGCAATTGAATTTCTATAGCAACGATTTCAAGGGGCATTCTCTGGTAAAAAACACTTTAAGTGAAGCGGAAGGTGCGAGACTCTGACGGAACCAGCACGCGTCCGAAGATCCACTTTGACGCACAAAGAAACCACGCCAAAGTTAGCTGAGGCCGTGCCCGTAGAAAGCGAGCAGCCTGGAGCGAAAAGCAACAACCACATTTACACCGGGGGGACTTTTTCAATGGCCACTTTGGTGGCTGGACAAGGAGCTTCCAATTTTCTTAAATGGAGGATTATCGAAATGACGACCTATAAAACATGGCGCCATGTTTTTAAACTGGACCCTAATAAACCGATTGGCGATAATGAGCTGGAAAAGATCTGCGAATCTGGCACTGATGCCGTCATTGTCGGCGGTACAGATGACGTAACACTTGATAATACGCTGTATCTGCTTGCAAAAATCCGCCAGTTCGCTGTTGAATGCGCATTGGAAATTTCAAATATCGAGGCTGTGACGCCAGGGTTTGATTATTATTTCATCCCAACGGTGTTGAACGCATCTCATCCCGACTGGATTATTGGGCACCATCATGAAGCGATGAAGCTTTTCGGAGAGACGATTAACTGGAAAGAAGTAATTGTGGAGGGTTATGTGTCACTCAACCATGAAGCAAAAGTTTCTCAGTTGACTGGAGCCGATACAGACCTTGACCGCGAGGATATCATTGCGTATGCTCAAATAACAGAACGTATGTTTCATCTTCCGGTTTTTTATCTGGAATACAGCGGAATGTACGGCGATATGAACAACGTTAAAGCTGTCCAGCAGCAGTTGAAAAATACACAGGTTTTTTACGGCGGGGGCATTAATTCCGTCGAAAAAGCGAAGGAAGCGGCCGCTTTTGCTGACACGGTCGTGATCGGAAACGGCATCTATGATGACATCAAGACAGCGCTAAAAACCGTTAAAGCGGTTAAGTCCATCAAGAGCCCGAAGCAATAAAAGGAAGGTGACGGTTATGCATGATATTGAAGAACAATTACTAACAGGTCTGAATCCGGAACAAAAAAAGGCTGTCCAGCATTCTGACGGCCCGCTTCTTTTAATGGCAGGAGCAGGCAGTGGGAAAACAAGGGTTCTTACCCATCGAATCGCCTATCTCATGCTGGAGAGGGAAGTGGCTCCGTGGAACATTCTTGCGATCACTTTTACCAATAAGGCATCCAAGGAGATGCAGAAGCGTCTCGCCGATCTGACAGGGCCTTTAGCTAATGATATTTGGGTCTCGACGTTTCACTCGATGTGTGTACGGATCCTTAGACGTGATATTGACCGGATCGGTATTAACCGCAACTTTTCTATCCTGGATTCAACGGATCAGCTTTCTGTCATCAAAAAAATCCAGAAAGATAAGAACATTGACCCCAAAAAATTCACACCGCGCAGCATTCTGGGTACCATCAGTTCAGCCAAGAACGAACTGAAGACTTCTGCTTTATATGCCAAAATTGCGCAAGGCCCGTATGAAGAAATTGTCAGCGATGTCTATGCGGAATATGAAAAGCGCTTGCTTAAAAACCACGCGCTGGACTTTGATGATCTGATCATGACCACTATCCACCTGTTTGACCGGGTTCCTGAAACGCTCGAATATTACCAACGGAAGTTTCAGTACATCCACGTGGATGAGTATCAGGATACGAACCGGGCGCAGTATCTGCTCGTTAATATGCTGGCAGATAAGCTGAAGAACATCTGTGTTGTCGGTGATTCGGATCAATCGATCTATCGCTGGCGGGGAGCAGACATAGAGAATATCCTTTCATTTGAAAAGGACTATGAGAACACTGAAGTGATCATGCTTGAACAGAATTACCGATCCACGAAGAAAATTCTCCAGGCAGCTAACCATGTTATCCAAAATAACTCAAACAGAAAGCCTAAGAAGCTGTGGACAGATAACAATGATGGCCAGCATATTGAATATTTTCAAGGCGGCACGGAGTATGAAGAAGGGTATTTCGTTTCCGGTAAAATGAGCGAAATGTTCAAAGACGGCTTCAATTATTCGGATATGGCTGTCCTGTACAGAACAAATGCTCAATCCCGTGTGATCGAGGAAACGCTATTAAAATCTAATATTCCTTATAAAATGGTCGGCAGCATTAAGTTCTATGATCGAAAAGAAATTAAAGACCTGCTGGCTTATTTAAGACTGGTTTCCAATCCAGATGACGATATCAGCCTGGCGAGAGTCGTGAATGAACCGAAGCGGGGAATCGGCGCTTCATCAATGGACAAGCTTGCCGATTACGCACTGGCCCAGGATCTGTCGTTAATGCAGGCTATTCTTGAAGTCGACCAGACCACCGTTCCGAAACGGGCAGCGAAAGCGCTCGATGAATTCGGCACACAAATCAGCAACTGGTCAAATATGCAGGACTATCTCTCAGTAACTGAGCTTGTGGAAGACGTTCTTGAAGGCACTGGTTATCGAAAAGCTTTAAAAGCGGAAAAGACGATTGAGTCGGAGAGCCGCCTTGAAAATATTGAGGAATTTCTATCGGTTACAAAAGAATACGAAAAAGACAATGATGACAAGTCACTTGTCGGTTTCCTGACAGAGCTTGCTCTCGATTCAGATATAAACCGTGACGAAGAAGCAGATCAGAATCTGGACTCGGTTACACTCATGACGCTCCACTCCGCCAAAGGACTCGAATTTCCTATCGTGTTCCTTATTGGGTTGGAAGAAGGGATTTTCCCTCATGTCAGAGCCCTGGATGATCAGGAAGAAATGGAAGAAGAACGCCGTCTGGCTTATGTCGGCATTACCCGTGCAGAAAAAGCGCTCTACATGACGAACGCCAAAATGCGCACCTTGTTTGGACGGACCAATATGAATTTGCCGTCCCGTTTTATAAAAGAAATTCCAGAAGACCTGCTTGAGGACACAACACCGAAGATCGAAAGCTTCTCCTCAAGGAAAAAAACCGCTGCAGCTCCAAAACCTGCTCAATCCGGCTATCAAAAGCCGTATTCCGCTAAGCGTCCTTCTTTGCAGAAGCAACCTGGAAAATCGGATTCAGCATGGTCTGTCGGCGACCAAGTTACTCACAAAAAGTGGGGCAAAGGCACCGTTGTCAGCATGAAGGGCGAAGGGGACTCCGTGGAGCTCGACATTGCATTTCCAAAGCCGGTTGGACTGAAGCGCCTGCTAGGATCATTTGCGCCTATTGAGAGAGTGTAATTTGCGTAATCGATGATTTTCATGCGTAAATCGATGATTTATGTGCCGAAATCGTGATATATGCGCCGAAACTGGTGATTTACGTGCCGAAATCATGATATATGTGCCAAAACCGATGATTTACGTGCCGAAATCGTGATATATGTGCCAAAACCGATGATTTACGGGCCAAAATCGTGATATATGTGCCAAAATTGATGATTTATGTGCCAAAACCGATGATTTACGTGCCGAAATCATGATATATGTGCCAAAACCGTGATATATGTGCCGAAATCATGATATATGTGCCAAAACCGATGATTTACGTGCCGAAATCGATGATATATGTGCCAAAACTGGTGATTTACGTGCCGAAATCATGATATATGCGCCAAAACCGTTGATTTACGTGCCGAAACCGTGATATATGTGCCAAAACCGATGATTTATGTGCCGAAATCGTGATATATGTGCCAAAACCGTGATATATGTGCCAAAACCGATGATTTACGTGCCAAAATCGTGATATATGCGCCAAAAACTGATGATTTACCGGCCAAAACCAATGATTTACACGCCAAAAAAGGAGGGTTCCCCCGGATGGATAATAAACTGAAGGATCAGCTGGCATCAATTAAAAATCTGCTAAATCAGTACAGCTATGAGTATCATGTGCTCGATAAGCCGAGTGTGCCGGATGCGGAATATGACCGGCTGCTCCGTGAACTTCAAAAGATAGAAGAGGAGCATCCGGAGCTGATCACAGAGGATTCACCGACCCAGCGCGTCGGGGCTGAACCTCTGAAGAATTTCCGCAAGGTTAATCACACGATTCCGATGCTCAGTCTTGCTAATGCTTTTAATGAACAGGATCTGCGGGATTTTGACAGGCGGGCAAGACAAGGAGCCGGCGGCCCGGTTTCCTATGTTTGTGAGCTTAAGATAGACGGTCTTGCCATCTCCCTTACGTATGAAAAAGGAAGATTCGTGCTTGGAGCGACACGGGGTGACGGATCAACCGGCGAAGATATCACGGTTAATCTCCGCACCATTCGTTCAATTCCTTTAAAATTGCATGAAGAAGCGGACCTCGTGGTGCGAGGAGAAGCCTACATGCCGAAGCGCTCATTCGAGGCATTGAATGAGCAACGAAAGAAGAATGAGGAAGAGCCGTTTGCCAATCCACGAAACGCTGCAGCCGGATCATTGCGTCAGCTGGATCCGAAAATCGCGGACTCGAGAAAGCTGAATACGTTTATTTACAGTGTCGGCGAGTTAAAGAACGAGGAAATTTCTTCTCATTCTGAGGCGCTTGAGCGCGTGAAAGCCCTCGGCTTAAGAACAAATCCTGACTGGCGTTTATGCGAAACGATCGATGAAGTGTTAGCTTATGTCGAGGAATGGACAGCTAAGCGCAACGATCTTTCCTATGAAATCGATGGGATCGTTATCAAAGTCGACCAGCTTGAAAGTCAGGCAAAACTCGGTTTTACAGCAAAAAGTCCTAAATGGGCGATCGCCTATAAATTTCCGGCGGAAGAAGTCGTTACACAGCTTGAAGGTATTGAGATCAATGTTGGACGCACTGGTGCTGTGACGCCGACTGCCCTTCTGACACCCGTAAGCGTCGCTGGAACGACGGTGCGGCGGGCATCGCTTCATAACGAAGATCTGATCCGCGATAAGGATATCAGGATTGGGGACTATGTGGTCATTAAGAAAGCGGGCGACATTATTCCCGAAGTGGTGAATGTGATCACGGAACGCCGGACTGGAGACGAAGAGCCATATCATATGCCGACCCACTGTCCGGAGTGTGAAGATGAGCTTGTCCGAATTGAAGGTGAAGTGGCACTGCGCTGCATTAATCCTAAGTGTCCTGCGCAGCTTCGTGAAGGGCTGATTCACTTTGTTTCAAGAAATGCCATGAATATTGACGGCCTTGGCGAAAAAGTCGTGACACAGCTTTTTCACAATCAATTGATTCAGGATGTGGCAGATCTCTATCAATTGACTTATGATAATCTTATAAAGCTTGAGCGAATGGGCGATAAATCGGCCCATAATCTGCTTGAAGCCATCGAATCTTCTAAAGAGAACTCTTTGGAGAGGCTGCTATTCGGTCTTGGCATCCGTTTTGTCGGCTCGAAAGCAGCCAAGGTGCTCGCTCAGTCTTTCAGAACAATGGAACAGCTTCAAAATGCTGATGTGGAATCACTCCTTGCTGTGGACGAAATTGGTGAGAAGATGGCGGATTCCATCTACACGTATTTCCGTAATGACGAAGTGGAAACCCTGCTCCAGGAGCTGAGAGAGGCCGGGCTTAACATGGCTTATCTGGGACCGGACCCTGTTCAGGCCAGTGATGCATCGCCTTTTAAAGAAAAAACAGTCGTGCTAACCGGGAAGCTTGAGCAGCTTTCAAGAAATGAAGCAAAAGAAAGAATTGAAGCACTTGGCGGTAAAGTGACTGGCAGTGTAAGCAAAAGCACCGATCTTGTCGTTGCAGGTGAAGAGGCCGGTTCAAAGCTTGATAAAGCCCAGTCTTTAGGTATTGAGATATGGAATGAAGCGCAGCTGATCGACGCGCTGGATTGATGAGGAGTGTTTTAGTTTGTTAAAGAAGTTAACGAGTGTTGGACTGATTGCTCTTTTGCTGACTCTTTCGGCCTGTAATGCACCATGGGCGGGTAATGATAAGCAAAAGGTCGTCAAGAATGCTCCTAAAGGGAGCGATAAGACGGTAACCCTGATTCCGCAAACAAGCAGCAAGGATTATCGAAGCATCCATCCAAAAAAACCGAGCGAGACACGTGGCTACATACAGTATGGGGTGTCGAACCGGGTCGATATTGATCAGATTGAGCTTGGCTTAATGCGTCTGTCAAAGCAGCCCTTCAGCCCGGATAATTATGCGTTTCAGGAAGGACAGTATTTGCAGCCGTCAGATATTAACACCATGCTGAAAAGAAAAAATGAGGACAAGCAGGGTCTGAACCCTGCACTGGGAAGTGGAAAAGATGTCAGGGCCAAGGCTGAGAACAGTCCTAAAATATTAAGCTATGTTCTGGAGCAGGATTACCTGAAGCCTTCAGGTAAGGATTCCTATAAAATCGGCGGCGTCTCCATTGCCGTTTCCTTAAATCAGGTCTACTCAGATCAGGTTGCAGATAAAGCCGGCAAGCTGTATGACGTAAATGTTCCGCTTGATATGAATATGGTCAAGGCAAAAGGGAAAGCTTATGCTAAAGAAATCCTAAAACGGGTCAGAGCCAAAAAAGGCTTATCAAATGTCCCTGTATTTATTGCATTATATACTGAAGCACCACCGGAATCCCTTGTGCCGGGCAGCTATTTTGCCTCTACGCTTGTGTCGGGAAGCAGTTCAAGCATCGGAAACTGGAACAGTGTCAAAGAAGATCACGTGATGTTCCCTTCTAACTCAGCTTCTAAAGATCACAAGAGCGATGCCGACAGCTTTGATAAGTTCAAAACCGATGTACAGGATTACTTCTCGAATTATATTGGTGTAGTTGGCAAAGCAACGTATCGTGACGGTGAACTCAAGCAGCTTAACTTTGATATTAATATCAAGTTTTATGATAAAACGGAGGTTGAGAGCTTCACAAATTATATTGCATCACTGCTATCGGATAAATTTCCTTTCTCACGGGATATCCCTGTAAGTATTACGATTTCTTCCGTGAACAAGCAGGAAGCTCTCATTGTGAAAAATCCTGGTATGGACAAACCGTTTGTTTATGTATATAATAGTGGAGCGTAAGAATATTTAGGCAATTCATTTAATGAAACCGCCGGAAGGAGAGATGTATGATGGAGAATTTATATGAACGACACTCATTAATTGCATATCATCATACAGTCCATTATTCTCTGCGAGCGGCTCATTCTTCCTGTTTTTTGTAAGATGGAGCCTTATTGGCTTTATTGTTACCAGCGACATAACTGGGCTGTATGATACTCACCAGCCCATGGTATATAATTGGGATTCATTCCCTATATAAAAAAAGAGACCGTGGATGCGCACGGTCTCTTTTTGTTGTGGACAAAATCGCTGAAAAAACAAGGAGGAACACCATTGAACTTATCGAAACTTGGTTTTTACCCTGAATTAACAGAGCAGGCAGAGGGTCTGCTTAAAGAAAACTTCCAGATTGCTCGAGTGGCACTGGAGCATACACATATTTACAAAGTACTGACAGATGAAAAAGAATATCTGGCAGAAATCACTGGGAAAATGCGTCATCTTGCTCATGCACGGGAGGACTATCCGGTTGTTGGCGACTGGGTGATCATTGAGCCGTTGCCGAATGAAGACAGGGCCATCATTCATCATGTCCTGCCGCGCTTCAGTAAATTTTCAAGAAAAGTGGCTGGTGGGGAGGTTGGCGAGCAGATTGTTGCTGCAAATATCAACACGTTATTTCTCGTTATGGCGCTGAATCATGACTTTAATGTTCGAAGAATCGAGCGTTACCTTGTGATGGCGTGGGAAAGCGGAGCGAATCCGGTTATTATTCTCACCAAAAAAGACCTCTGTGATGATGTTGAAAAGAAAATAGAAGAGGCAGAGGCTGCGGCTCTCGGTGTGCCTATTCATGCCACCGCTGCGCTTCAGGATGAAGGTCTGGAGGCATTTGCCCAATATTTAACTGAAGGACAAACAGCGGCTCTAGTCGGCTCCTCAGGTGCAGGCAAGTCAACTCTGACTAACCGGCTGTATGGAGAAGAAAAGCAGTTAGTAAAAGAGATTCGAGCAGATGATGGGCGAGGCAGGCACACGACCACGCACCGCGAGCTGATTATGCTTCCGTCAGGCGGCGTCATTATCGATACACCCGGTATGCGTGAACTACAGTTATGGGAGACAGGCGGCAGCATTGATCACAGCTTTTCAGATATTCAGCTGCTGGCTGCGGATTGCAAGTTCAGAGACTGTCGGCATGAACAAGAACCAGGCTGCAAAATTCAGGAAGCATTGGAAGACGGGAAGCTTTCAGAAGAGCGCTGGCAAAGCTATCTTAAACTTCAAAGAGAGGCGGCTTATTTAGAGCGAAAAACGAATAAACAAGCCCAATTGAAGGAAAGAGAGAAGTGGAAAAAAATCGCTGGTGACAGGACCCGCACCCACCGGAAATAAATAGAGATAGATTACCAGATTTTTTTGTCGAAATTATTTGAAGTCTTTCATTTCATGAGTTAGAATAGAAGCTGTGTTGAAAACGCTTAATTAGGAGGTTTTTTTAATATGATACCTTACAGACATGAACCAGCAGTTGACTTTTCTCAGGAAGAGAATAAAAAAGCCTTCCAGGCAGCCTTAGACAAGGTAGAATCCGAATTAGGCAAGGAGTACAGCCTAATTGTCGGTGGAGAAAAAGTCACAACTGACAAAAAAATCACTTCCATCAACCCTGGTAAGAAAGAACAGGTGATTGGTGTTGTTTCTAAAGCTGATCAGGGAATTGCTGAGAAAGCTATGCAGGAAGCACTAACAGCGTTTGAAGACTGGAGAAAATGGGATGCGCGTTTGCGTGCTGACATTCTTTTCCGCGCTTCGGCAATTGTTCGCCGCCGCAAGCATGAGTTTTCCGCTTTGATGGTTCTTGAAGCAGGTAAACCATGGGAAGAGGCAGATGGTGACACATCTGAAGCGATCGACTTTATGGAATTCTATGCTCGTCAAATGCTTCGTCTGGACAAAGGCCATGAGTGCCTAGCAGAGCCTGGCGAACATAACGAATTATTTTATAAACCTATGGGTGTCGGCGTCGTTATCCCGCCATGGAACTTCCCGTTCGCTATTATGTGCGGTATGACAATGGCAGCTGTTGTTACAGGCAACACGGTTCTATTGAAGCCTGCAAGCAACACGCCGATTATTGCTGCTAAATTTATGGAGGTCCTTGAAGAAGCAGGTCTTCCAAAAGGCGTTGTCAACTTTATTCCTGGCAGCGGTGCTGAAGTGGGCGACTATCTTGTTGACCACCCTAAGACACGTTTTATTAACTTTACTGGTTCACGCGAAGTTGGCACACGCATTTTCGAACGTGCATCTAAACTTCAAGATGGCCAAAAATGGCTGAAGCGCGTAGTTGCTGAAATGGGCGGTAAAGATACCATCATCGTTAATAATGACGCTGATCTGGATCTTGCTGCACGCTCAATTGTCGGATCAACTTACGGCTATGCCGGTCAAAAATGTTCCGCATGCTCACGCGCTGTGATTCATCAGGATGTTTATGATGAAGTTCTTGAAAAAACAGTCGCTCTTGCTAAAGAATTAAAAGTTGGCGAACCTAAAGACCATAATTACATGGGTCCGGTTATTGATGAAGGAGCATTTAATAAAATTGCCGAGTACATCGAAATCGGTAAAGACGAAGGCCGCCTCGTTCTTGGCGGAGAAGTGGATGATGCTAAAGGCTATTACATTCAGCCGACGATCATCGCTGACCTTGATAAAAATGCCCGCATTATGAAGGAAGAAATCTTTGGTCCAGTTCTTGCTTTTGCGAAAGCGAAAGACTTCGACGAGTTGCTTGAGATTGCTAACAACACAGACTATGCACTAACTGGCGCTGTGATCACGAACAATCGTGAGTACATTGCACGTGCACGCCGCGACTTCCACGTTGGTAACCTTTACATCAACCGTGGCTGTACTGGATCCGTTGTTGGCTACCAACCATTTGGCGGCTTCAACATGTCAGGAACAGACGCTAAAGCAGGCGGACCTGATTATCTAACAAACTTCCTTGAAGCGAAAACGTATACTGAAACACTTTAATCAATTGGAAGATCAACGAGATCGTTGATAGATTCAGACTATGATTATAGTAAATTGAAGCCTCCCGCTTGTGGGAGGCTTTTTTTCTGCTTTACATTTGGAGAGCGAGTAGCCAATGTCATTTCCAGAGGTACAGAGGCAGTTCAGATGCCGGCACGCCAGGATCGCTCGCTTAGGGTTCCGCTGAGGAATCAAACATCGCTTTATGGCCACCTATTCGAGATTTTGACTCACAAATGGCCGCAAACACTGCCATTATGGCCACTTATGTGCCCGAGGAAGCCTGCTTTAGTGGTAACTATTTCAGTGCCTAGAATCCCATATAGGTGCCAAATCTCTAATCAAGTTTTTTTAGATGATCTGAGAATGAAGCGTTCGCTTCATTTCCTAATTGAAATAAGGTCTTAAGTATTAACCCAATGTTTCTTTTGTGCAAATTTTATAAACTTTTTTAAAATAAGTCTCCTTTTTTTATCCAGCTTTCGTTAGAATGAAATAGGGGTAGAAAGAAGGTGCACTTTTATGAATTTTTTTAAATTTAATCGAACCATCCAAATTCGGCTTGTTTTACAATTTTTTACTGGAATAGCTGCGATGGCAGTCATGCCTTATTTAGCTATTTATTTTGATGAACAGGTTGGCAAGGTTCAGACTGGGATCATGTTCATCTTGGTTATTATAACGGGAATTATTGGTGGTCTGATCGGCGGTCACTGGTCTGATCGTATCGGACGCAAGAAAATTCTTGTGGCCACAGAAGGGATTGCTTTTGTAGGATTCATCCTGGCTGCTGTTTTTAACTCTGCCTGGGTGACTTTGCCGTATGTCACATTTGCTGTTTTTCTTGGGATCACTTTTTGTGAAGGGATGATGGGTCCTACCGGCCAGGCGCTGATTATTGATGCGACCACGCCGGAAGAGCGGAAAGGCATTTTTGGCTTCAGTTATTGGGTGAACAACCTTGGCACGGCAGTTGGCGGTTTAGTCGGAGCTTTTCTGTTTTCTCAGCATTTATTCGCATTGTTTATTATTGTCGGCGTGATGCTGCTGATTTCATCAGTCGTGACAGCGCTATTTGTCGAGGAAACCTTTGTTCCGGAGCCAGTTCACGAATCTGAGGCGCAAAAACAGCCTGATTCTATGCTGAAAAGCTACTTGACGATCTTATCGAATAAAATATTCCTGATCTTCATTATCGGGTCACTCATGCTGCAGTCAATGGAAGAACAGTTGACACAGTATACTGGCATTCGTCTGGCAAATGAATTCCATCCGCAGCAGCTCATCGACGGAATAGCCATAGATGGCGTGAAAATGCTCGGTTTTCTCCGGGTGGAAAATAACATCATTGTGGTCACGCTTGCTGTTGTAGTCATGATGGTCATCAAAAAATACAAGGATGCTACCGCTTTTCAAATCGGCGCGCTTTGTTTCGTTGGCGGCTATGTGTTTATGAGCTATTCGCTGTCACCATGGCTGCTTCTAATTGCCATGTTCATTACAACAATCGGCGAACTGATGAACTTCCCAATCAAACAAGCCCTTTTGACGAATATTATTCCAGACAATGCACGAAGCTCCTACATGGCGGTCTATGGCATGAACTACTATATGTCTTCGATTTTAGCGAGCGGATACATCATTCTTAGTAAATTTCTTCCGTCACTCGCTATGACCGGCATTCTGCTGATCGTCGGGCTCGGCAGCATGGCTCTGTTTCAGATCGTTTTCAATTATGATCAAAAGAAACCTCTTCATAAAGCAGCTGTATAAGAGAAAAAACGTCAGCCCTTAAGACTTAGATGAACAAATGACAGGCAAATATTCAACAAACGTAGGAAGATTATTTTATTATGAACTTTACCGAAGAAGGATTCTTTTATAATTAACCTGATAATAGAAAGAGAGATGGCTTTTATGTCTGGGATTTGAAACAAAGCATAGAAAAAGAGATAGAGAAATTCCGAAACATCGCCAAAATCTATTAATTGCTATTGAGCGAGATTTGCTAAATGATGATAATGTCTTAGCCGTTTTTTACGGAGGATCACTAGGTAATGAAAATTCAGACTTGTTTTCAGATATTGACCTTCGTGTAGTAGTGAAAAATGAATTGTACGAAAAATATAGAGTAAACAAAAAGCAGAGAGCGAAGAATTGGGGTAAGGTATTATTTTTTGAGGACTTACCTTGGACATCACACTGCGTAGCTCACTACGATACTTTTGTTAAGGTGGATACCTTTTATTATAGAAAAGAAGATATCCAGCCATCCGTTTGGCTTAAAAATATAAAAATCGTCTGTGATACTAATGAATGGTTGAATGATGTACAAAAAAAGTCAATGTCTTTAACCTATAAACCACAGGCTCAGGACATTGAAATTTGGAGAAACAAATTTTTCGCCTACTTTCACGAAGCTTATCGAAGAGCAATGAGAAATGAAGCTTATTATGCTCTTCATTGTTTAGATAATTTGCGTTTACTAATGACAACAGCTTGGTATATGGAAGCCGGAATACAGCCTAATACATTTGGAGATTGGTCAAAATTAGAAGGTGAGAGAAGCTGCTTGCTCGATTGGCAATTATCACACCTTGTTAATTGGTATTGCGATAGAGAATCCAAAGAGATATTGAGTGTAATAAAAAGTATAGCTCCTGAATTTGTTAAAGTTCATAAAAGCTTATGTCGGAAAAGCGGTATTGAAGAAAACCGTGATTGGGTAAACAAGATTTTAGATATGGTTAGGTAATTATCAAAACACATGAGCTTAGGTAGTTGGAGCTTTTATAAAACAAGGGAACTTTCTTATTTGGAAGTTCCCTTTAACTTTGCTCAAAAACTCAGCCACGCTTCATTTTACAGTTTATAAAAAAAGGATAAAATAAAGGTTCGCGCTTGAATTCGGACTTTTAAGCATGAAATCCGAAAAATCGGTGCCATACATATACTGCTGTATTGAAATAAAGGGCAGACTTAAGAAAACAATGAGCCCTTTGTTGCCTGACTGATAGGAATTTTGATATGATAAAAGCATTGTATGCATGAATCTTCGGAGGTGAAGAGAATGAGTCGAATTACAAAAGATCAGGTTGAGCACGTGGCTCACCTTGCAAGGCTTTCATTAAATGAACAGGAAATAGAAACATATACCGCCCAGCTGGACAAGATTATTGATTTTGCGGAGCAACTGAACGAGCTTGATACGGAAGGCGTTGAGCCGACCACGCACGTCCTTGAGATGTCTAATGTCCTAAGAGAAGATGAGGTGCGCGAATCACTCAGCCGTGAAGACGCCCTTAAGAACGCACCAGATCAGCAGAACGGGCAAGTGAGAGTTCCCGCTGTTCTTGAACAAGAGAACCAAGCCTAAGGAGGAAAACGAAGATGTCATTATTTGATCAAGGACTCGTCCATTTAAAAGATCAGCTACATAAAAAAGAAATTAAGCCTTCAGAGCTTGTCTCCGCTTCCTATGAACAAATCAAAGCGGTTGATGAAGACATCCAAGCCTTCGTCACGCTTGATGAAGAAAATGCGATGGCAAAAGCAGCAAAGCTTGATGAGCAAGGTGCGTCGGATGCGAGCCTTTTCGGGCTTCCTATTGGCATGAAGGATAACATTGTAACAAAAGGTCTCAGAACAACATGCTCCAGTCAATTGCTTGCCAACTTTGAGCCTTTGCATAATGCAACGGTCGTCAATAAAATCAGCGACCAGAATGGTATTATCGTCGGGAAACTGAACATGGATGAATTCGCAATGGGTTCCTCCACTGAAAACTCAGGCTTCCAGAAGACACGCAATCCTTGGGATCTTGACCGTGTACCAGGTGGTTCAAGCGGCGGGTCTGCAGCATCCGTAGCTGCAGGTGAAGTGCTGTTCTCGCTAGGTTCCGATACAGGCGGTTCGATCCGTCAGCCAGCCGCCTTCTGCGGTGTTGTTGGCATGAAACCAACTTATGGCCGTGTTTCCCGGTTTGGTCTTGTCGCATTTGCATCCTCTCTTGATCAGATCGGTCCGTTGACGCGTTCTGTGGAAGACAATGCCCATGTCATGAACACGATTTCCGGACATGATAATTACGATTCAACCTCAGCGAACGTTGATGTGCCTGACTTCACTCGCTTTTTAACAGGCGATGTGAAGGGTCTTAAAATCGCTGTACCAAAGGAATACATGGGTGAAGGCGTGCATCCAGGTGTTAAGGAACAGGTTCAGAAAGCCTTAAAGCAGCTGGAAAGCCTCGGCGCAACCTGGGAAGAGGTTTCTCTGCCTCACTCGAAGTATGCGGTCGCGACGTATTATTTGCTTGCCTCATCTGAAGCGTCTGCCAATCTAGCTCGTTTTGACGGTGTTCGTTACGGCGTTCGTGCGGAAGCGGATAACCTGGTTGATATGTACAAGAAATCCCGCAGTCAAGGCTTTGGTGATGAAGTGAAGCGCCGGATTATGCTCGGCACGTTTGCCTTGAGCTCAGGCTACTATGATGCCTATTACAAGAAAGCTCAGCAAGCACGGACATTAATCAAGCAGGATTTTGAAAAAGTGTTTGAAAACTATGACGTGATCGTGGGTCCGACAACACCAACACCAGCTTTTAAAATCGGTGAAAAGATTGATGACCCGCTGACTATGTATGCGAATGACATCCTGACCATTCCTGTTAATCTCGCTGGCAACCCGGCAATCAGCGTCCCATGTGGCCTTGCTGACGGTCTTCCGGTTGGTCTCCAGGTGATTGGCAAAGCCTTTGATGAAGGCACCGTTTACCGGACCGCGCATGCGTTTGAACAGGCGGCTGATCTGAAATTAAAGCCCGTCCTTAAAGGGGTGAACAACTGATGAATTTAGAAACCATTATTGGACTTGAAGTTCACGTTGAGCTGAAAACAAATACGAAAATCTTCTGCGGCTGTTCCACGGAATTTGGCGCACCGCCGAATACACATACTTGTCCGATCTGTCTCGGACACCCGGGTGTTCTGCCGGTTCTCAATCATCAAGCGGTTGAATTTGCGATGCGTGCTGCGATGGCATTGAACTGCGAGATTGCGACAGATACGAAATTTGACCGGAAGAACTATTTCTATCCGGACAATCCGAAGGCCTATCAGATTTCACAGTTTGATAAACCGATCGGCGAAAATGGCCATATCGAAATTGAAGTGAACGGGGAAAAGAAACGGATCGGCATTACACGTCTTCATATTGAAGAAGATGCTGGAAAACTTCAGCATGGCGACGGCAGCCATTCGCTTGTTGACTTCAACCGTGTCGGCACACCGCTGATCGAAATCGTTTCAGAGCCGGATATCCGCACACCGGAAGAAGCTTACGCTTATCTTGAAAAGCTGAAGGCCATCATGCAGTATACAGGTGTTTCCGACTGTAAAATGGAAGAAGGCTCCCTTCGCTGTGATGCCAACCTCTCGCTTCGTCCTTATGGGCGTGAGCAGTTCGGTACTAAAACAGAACTGAAGAACCTGAACTCCTTTACGTTTGTTCAAAAAGGTCTTGAGTTTGAACAAGTGCGCCAAGAGCGTGAATTGCTCTCTGGAGGCATCATTGATCAGGAAACCCGCCGTTATGATGAATCTACCAAAAAGACGATCCTGATGCGTGTTAAAGAAGGCTCTGACGACTATCGCTACTTCCCTGAACCTGACCTTGTGAAGCTGAGCATTGACCAGGCGTGGATGGACAAGGTGAAGAAGGATATTCCTGAATTGCCTGATGCCCGCCGTGAGCGTTATGTGACTAAGCTGAACCTGCCGTCATATGATGCGATGGTTCTGACACAGTCAAAATCCATGTCTGATTTCTTCGAAGAAATGATTGCACAAGGTGCTGATCCGAAAGCTGCTTCCAACTGGCTGATGGGCGAAGTATCTGCGCATTTAAATAATGTTAATAAAGAAATTAGCGATGTGCCGCTGACTGCTGAAGGACTCGCCAAAATGATTGAGCTGATCGAAAAAGGGACGATATCATCCAAGATCGCCAAAAAGGTCTTTAAAGAAATGATCGAAAAAGGCGGCGACCCGGAAGCGATCGTTAAAGAAAAAGGTCTTGTACAAATCTCTGATGAAGGCGAGCTGCGTGCGATCATGCAGCCGATTCTTGATGAGCACAAGCAATCAATGATCGATTATAAAAACGGCAAAGACCGCGCCCTCGGCTTCCTCGTCGGCCAGGTCATGAAAGCTTCCAAAGGCAAAGCAAACCCGCCGATGGTTAATAAGATTATTCTTGAAGAGATTGAGAAAGTAGAATAAATGGAAGAGGGTGTCTCAAAGGTTATCACTTTTGAGAGCCCTCTTTTTTTAAAAAATTAGTGTCATTCTTTGGCGTGGGAGTGATTTACGAAGGTTAAATCACCATTGTTTTCTATATACCGTTTAAAAAGTCATACGATGTAAAAATGGTTGTTGATTTCCGCTCTAGGCTGCTTGCTTTCCACGGGCACGGCCTCAGCTAACTTTGGCATGGATCTTTTGTGCGCCAAAGTGGATCTTCGGACGCGTGCTATTTCCGTAGGAGTCTCGCGCCAGCCGCTTCAATCAACGTGTTTCTTTTCAGATGGTGCCTTTTAGAAGCCCTATAGATTTTCATCAGCCATCAGTGGAGCACGTAGCATCTCAAATTTTTCAGCAGGACAGCCGAGTGAACGTGGGAAACCTCTAAGTGGACTTTTTCATCAGACTTTCGCTATTCCCGCAGGAACTAGCATCACATCTCGAATGACTTCGAGTTGCGACGAGGAATCCCGCTTCGAAGCATTACTAGAAGAAGCAACATGGCGGCAGATTTTTTCTCATCAAAAACTTTTTCAGTTGCCACCCGCTGAAATTTTGAGTATTTCCATTTTTCGAGAAGTCTTGAATATTTCTAGCTTTCACCTTTGGGCATGCGCACTTTCGAGGCGTCTCGTGTCCTCTACTCCAATCTTAAGACGGCTCAAAATCAACTTCTAATAAAACGAGGTGCTTAGGGCCATTTGAGCGCCGAAAAGTGGAAAGGATGGCCGTAAACGAGGTGCTTAGGGCCATTTGAACGCTGAAAAGTGGAAAGGATGGCCGTAAACGAGGTACTTAGGGACATTTGAAGCGCCGAAAAGTGGAAAGGATGGCCGTAAACGAGGTGCTTAGGGCCATTTGAACGCTGAAAAGTGGAAAGGATGGCCGTAAACGAGGTGCTTAGGGACATTTGAGCGTCAAAAAGTGGAAAGGATAGTCGTAAACGAGGCTTTTGGGACCATCCTTTTGTCAAAAACTGATAAAATGGAGCTGGAATACTTTCTAAACGGAGGCGGCACACATGAAAAAAACCATCAAGGAACGGACACCCAAACAGTGGCTCACTCCGGCAAGCGGTTATTTAAAGGGATATAGCCATACTCTGAACCCCTATGTCGGCTGTGTTTTCGGCTGTCATTATTGCTATGTCCAGAAACTTCCTGTGGCGTTGTTTCACGGCGGTGAGTGGGGCGAGTGGGTCGATATCAAAAAAAGCAGTAAAGAAGCTTTTCATAAAGAGCTCGTAAAAGCGAAGAAAAAAGGACCGGTTACGATTTTCATGGCTTCAAGCACAGACCCCTATCAGCCGATTGAACATAAGCAAAACATCACACGCTCGTTGCTCGAGGTAATGGCAGAAGAGCCGCCTGACTTTCTGCTGGTTCAGACACGCAGCCCGCTTGTCACGAGGGACATTGACCTTCTGAAAAAGCTAGGGAACCGGGTTCGGATCAGCATGACGGTCGAAACGGATCTTGAAGAGGTGAGAAAAGCGCTCACACCAGCGGCTCCGCCGATCTCCCGCCGGTTAAAGGCGATCGATGAACTCGTGGATGCTGGGCTGGAAGTCCAAGTGGCAATATCCCCAGTGCTCCCTTTTTCAAAAGATTTTCCTAAACGATTAAGTGAAAAGGTGAAGCGTCTCGTCATCGATGATTTTTTCATGGGAGACGGCAGTGGCGGAAAGCGCAGCAAACAGCTTGGTATGGACCGAGAGCTTGAAGAAATGGGCTATGAAGACTGGTTTGATAAGACAACGATTGGTGACGTGCTTCATGATTTTAACCACCACTTTAAGAAGGACCAGCTTTTTGTCAGTCAGGAAGGTTTTTTACCGTAAATATTAGATGGAAATGAAAGTTTTTGACAATAAAACGTGTCTTGCATTTTGATTTATTTAAGCGAATAACATATAATAAAGGTGGACAGAAATGGTCTCCGCGGGAGGCCTCTTTTCTATTATGAACGAAAATGGCCTGTGCTTCAGTAGCACAGGCAGCCGAATTGCAAAGTGTTTACGAAGAACGGGTGATGAATAAATGAAGCGTGCACGACTGATATATAATCCGACATCAGGCAGGGAACTGATCAAGAAAAGCATCCCTTACATCCTGACTCGTCTGGAAAGAGCAGGATACGAGGCATCCACACATGCCACGACTGGTGAAGGAGACGCCACTTTGGCAGCGAGAATGGCGGTGGAGCGAAAGTTTGATCTTGTCATTGCTGCAGGAGGCGATGGAACAATTAACGAGGTCGTGAATGGCATGGCTGAACAGCCTTTTCGCCCGAAGCTTGCGATCCTGCCGATGGGCACTACAAACGACTTTGCCAGAGCAATCAGTATGCCAAAGACAATCGTTAAGGCATGCGATGTGATCTGTGATGGGATTGAAATGCCGCTTGACGTCGGTAAAGCGAATGACAATTATTTTATTAACATTGCTGGCGGTGGAAAGCTCACTGAGCTAACGTATGATGTGCCGAGCCGTCTGAAGACGATGCTTGGTCAGCTTGCTTATTACTTAAAAGGGATTGAAATGCTGCCGTCACTTCGGCCTACTCACGTCAGGATTGAATATGACGGAAAGCTGATTGAAGAGGACATTATGTTGTTTCTCGTTTCCAATACAAATTCGGTTGGCGGTTTTGAGAAACTGGCGCCTGCAGCATCCATGAGCGACGGGATGTTCGACATGCTCATTTTGAAAAAAATGAACTTGGCTGAGTTTATCAGGGTTGCGAGCCTAGCACTTAGAGGTGAACACCTTACCGATCCGAAAATCATTTATACTAAAGCAAGCCGTGTTAAAGTCTCCACGAAGGAAAAAATGCAGTTGAATATCGATGGAGAGTACGGCGGCGATTTGCCCGGCACACTGGTGAATCTCTACCAGCATCTCCAGTTGATCGTCCCTGAGAAAACAGCGCTAGACCAGAAAGCACTGCTTGAAAAAGGCATGACCACTGTTTAAGGCAGACCTTGTGTCTGTCTTTTTAGCGCTCGCTTTCGTCGCTCCTTAACCCTCAGCAGGATCGATGAACCCCAAACCGATGCCCTCCAGATTTGCGTCATCTAATGAGAGATTAATCTATAGTCCATGTCAATTATTCTGCTTTTCGTGTTATGGTGACTCAAGCCCCCATTTTGGAGAAGAAGGCACGGACTCCTCGAAAGTGCGCATGCTCAGAGGTGAAAGCTAGAAATATCCAAGACTCCTCGAAAATGCGCATGCCCAGAATTGAAAGCTAGAAATACCTGAGACTCCTCGAAAATGCTTTGCATTTTCATCGTGCGAGGTGGATTCAAAGATGTAAATTCAAGTCCTACGGAAACAGCACGTGTCCGAAGATCAACTTTGGTAAACAAAGAGCCCAAACCAAAGTTAGCTGAGGCCGTGCCCGTGGAAAGCGAGGGTATTTCCGCTTTCAATGGATTGCAACCGCATTATTTTCTTCGTGCGGTGTGGTCTTAAAGAGGGTATTCAAGTTCAGGTTTGCCCACGGAAAGCGAGTATCTGCAGCGGAAGTCAACACCCAAATTTATATCTCCTGCTTTAGTAAAAGTTTTTTCAGTGCCCGCAGGAAGCCTTTTATTAGCTTTAATAATAGTCTTCTCCTCTCAAGTCCACGTAACCTTTCAACTCCCCCCCCTTGTTAATGGGCATTGCTGTTAATAAAATCCTCTCTATAATCTTCAAATTATTATTATTTATAAAATGATTTCAACTTCTCTCAAAGATATTGTCTTTTATTTTGTGGTGTTATAAAATGACCAAGTCTTAAAATTGATCCTTGTATAATATCAGTGGAATGGTCTGATAGTTTCTACCTGGCAGCCATAATTGCCGGACTACAGGGAAGTGTGAATAAATGTGAAGAATCACATGCAAACTATTTCCTTAGCCGTGGATTTTAAATCCGGTGCTTAGGGTTTCCGTGGCTCTTTCCTTCATGCTTCAGTCTGTGTCTGGGGGTGAATGGGTGAGCGGTACAGGGAATCTATAGGGAGTTGTTGGCATGTTTTTTTTGAATATTCTAGGGGTGCTGGTCGTTCTAGGTCTGGTATTCCTTTGTTCGCCTAATAAGAGAAAGATCAGGTGGCGTCCTATTGTCAGTTTGCTGGTTGTGGAGCTGCTAATGACGTTGTTTATGCTTAAAACCTCATTAGGGACTTGGATCATTAATAAAGTCGCTTCTTTTTTTACATTCCTGATCTCTTGTGCAGATAAAGGAATTTCGTTTGCGTTTCCATCCGTTATGGCAAATTCAAATGTGGATTTCTTCTTTAGTGCTTTAATGCCAATTATCTTTATCATCGTTTTCTTTGATATCCTGACTTACTTTGGAATTTTAACGTGGATCATTGATAAATTGGGCTGGGTCATTTCCAAGGTTTCCGGGCTGCCCAAGCTGGAAAGCTTCTATTCACTGCAAATGATGTTCCTTGGTAACACAGAGGCGATGGCTGTTATCCGCCAGCAGTTGGTACAAGTTAACCAAACCCGTCTTCTGACGTTCGGGATTATGAGTATGAGCTGCATCAGCGGGTCGATTATCGGGGCCTATCTAACCATGGTACCCGGGCAATATATTTTTGCTGCGATTCCTTTGAACTGTTTAAATGCCTTGCTGTTTGCTAATGTGCTGAATCCTAGCGAGGTGAGTAAAGAAGAGGATATTGTCTATGTTCCTTCCAAGGAAGAACGAAAAGATTTCTTTTCAACCATTTCGAACAGTATGCTTGTCGGAATTCGAATGGTCATCGTCATTCTAGCAATGGTTGTCGGTTATGTCGCGCTAACGGCATGCGCCAACGGTCTTTTGGGCTTCGTCATTCACGGACTCACGGTTCAAAAGATTTTCGCAGTAATTTTCAGCCCATTTGCTTACCTTCTTGGTTTGTCCGGTCATGATGCTCTGTATGTTGCACAGCTCATGGGAATAAAGCTTGCTACAAACGAATTTGTGGCAATGATGGATCTGAAAAACCATATACACACTCTGCCGCCTCATACTGTTGCCGTGGCGACAACCTTTTTGACATCGTTTGCGAATTTCAGTACGGTAGGCATGATATACGGGGCAATCAGCTCGATTATGGGTGAAGATAAATCCCGTATCATTGGGAAAAATGTCTGGAAGCTTTTAGTGAGCGGTATGGCCGTTTCACTCCTTAGTGCCATGTTTGTCGGCCTGTTTGTTTGGTAAGCTTGCATATCAAGCCCGCTGCAGCTTTGATTTATGACAGACAATAAATTATAATAATGATGATAGAAACGGTCTCCGATCAAGGAGACCGCTTTTCAATTCAATCAAGGAAATGTCTAATGAAAAACAACCATTAAACAAATGCAACAGTCTGAACAACTCTGAAAAGATAGATCTTAAGTCTATCTTTTTTACATATGAAAAGGTGTGAAACAATGGATCAACAAATCCCGGTTCAAAAAAATGAGCAAATCGATGTCGAAATCAGCGATCTAACGCATGACGGAGCGGGTGTGGCGAAAATTGACGGCTATGCGCTGTTCATTCCCGGCACACTGCCAAGCGAACACGCAACCGTTCAAGTCTTGAAAACGAAAAAAGGCTACGGCTACGGAAAATTGATCGAATTAAAGGAAGCTAGCACAGAACGGGTCGATCCTCCGTGCTATATCTATGATCAATGCGGAGGCTGCCAGCTTCAGCATCTGAGCTACAACGGCCAGCTCGACTTTAAACGCCAGGTTGTAACAGATGTGCTTGAGAGAATTGGCGGATTAAAGGACGTTCCTGTTCATCCGACAAAAGGGATGGATGATCCGTGGCGCTACCGAAACAAGGTCCAGGTCCCGGTTGATGTCGAAAATGGAGAGCTCATAGCAGGATTTTACAAAAAACGCAGCCATGAAATTGTCGATATGGACACCTGTATTATTACGGAAAAGAAAATTGACGAGATTGTGCAAACGATCAAGGAAATTGCCAAAGAAACAGGCATTCCAGTTTATAATGAAAAGTCGAATAAAGGGGTGCTCCGCCATATTGTTGCCCGCGTCGGCGAGCAAACAGGTGAAGTAATGGTCGTTCTTGTCACACGAACCGATGAGCTGCCATTCCGGAAGGTTTTTTTGAATAAAATTTCGGAGGCATATCCTGAGGTTAAATCGATCGTGCAAAATATCAATTCCAGACGAACAAACGCGATTTATGGTAATACGACAAAAACGCTGTGGGGACGCGACGTCATTTACGATACGATCGGCGATGTGAAGTTTGCCATCTCAGCCCGGTCGTTTTATCAGATCAACCCGTCCCAAACGAAGGTGCTTTATGATCAGGCATTGAGCTATGCTAATCTTACCGGTGAAGAAACGGTCATTGACGCCTACTGCGGCATCGGTACCATTTCACTGTTTCTCGCAAAACATGCCAAACAAGTCTACGGTGTCGAAATCGTCCCGGAAGCGATTGACGACGCGAAAGCGAACGCTGAGCTGAATGGTCTAAGTAATGTCACGTTCAAAGCAGGTGAAGCTGAAACCGTCATTCCCGACTGGTACGAAAAAGAAGGCATTCAAGCCGATGTCATGGTCGTCGACCCGCCAAGAAAAGGCTGCGACGAAGCACTGCTCGAAACCATGCTGAAAATGAAACCCAAACGCATCGTCTATGTTTCCTGCAATCCGGCGACACTAGCCCGGGATCTTAAGATACTAGAAGCAGGAGGCTACGAAACAAAGGAAGTCCAGCCAGTGGACATGTTCCCGCAGACGACGCATGTCGAGTGTGTAGCTTGGTTGCAATTGTAAATGTCCCACTAAAATAAACTCTTCCGATATAAAATAAACATTTCCGATTCCGACCCTGATTTCGTTAAAAAAAACTTTTCCGATTTTGGGGTCCGGATCCAATACCATCCCGGGTTTTTCTCAATATCTCCCGGGCTTTTTTATGCCTTTTTCAATAGAAATCCAGCAGTATTCCAACACTGTCCAATCGGCCGAATACCTTGCCATTCCGGGCTTTTTCCAATAAGTAAGTGAAATTCTTATCTGGTTCGACGGGCTCCAAGCCACTTCCGATTTCTTATTTTCATCAAGATAAAACCCAAACCTATTCTGTCTCTTTTCTCCCTCCATTCTCGGAAAACTTTATTTTAATTCCCGAAAAAACGTGAAAAAAAGGGTGAAAAACACACGGAAAAACGGTCATTTTTGATCCGGAAATTGCTCAAAATGGGGGTTCGGTCGGAAAACTTTATTTTAACGGCGACGGAGGAATGCGGGTTGAGAGGGTGTGAAATCGGAAGAGTTTATTTTGGGGGTACAAAATAGTTCTGATGCAGAGACTTAAATTAGGGTCTCTGTTTTTTTGTGTAATACCAAATTCATGTCATGTTATGGTAATTATTTTATTACATAGTAGAGTGTTACTGTGCAACAGTGAATTCAACAATATAGCCGTTTACCTAAGTTGTAACTGCTCAACTGTATATCAGATACCGGATATTTAAAAGATATTCAAAATGGACGTCATCCTTTTATGGGGATGACGTCCATTTTTATTACATAGTAGAAAATAATTTTCAAGAAACTGTTTGTGAATTGACGGGTCTTAACTACAACATTTTCTTATAAAACGAAATGGATCTTTAAAGAAACAGGTGATTTCTGGCGAAAACATTTTTATATTTTTTTTACACCTTTGAGCCAAATCTTTACCCTATTTTGACGAGGTTTAGAATTAAAATCAAACTATGCTACTGAAAACAACAACAAAAAGAGGGTGAAGTTCTGAAGTGATAAACCATTTTATTTGTTTCTACGAATAACGCCTTGCTGCTTATGGAGCTCTAAAAATAAAGGTGTGGATAATGATGGTGAAAGAAACAATATTAATGGCCTTTTCTGGTACTTATCCTTTTGAATCTGATTTTCTGAATACCCACCTTAAAGAACATTCTAACCACTATCTTATATGGTTTGGACGGGTTGAAGATATAAAAATCAGTCCACTCAGTGGTTATTCAGAAGTAGTGGCAGGTGGTGGTCCTATTAAATTATTTAAGTTTATAAGCTGTAGAGATATTAGCAAGGTTGTATTGTTTGATTACAATCCATTCTTAACGATCGAAATGTTAAAGCTGGTAAAGAGCTTGACAGTAGTTAACATTATTGTCGCAAGAAGAAACGAACGAATTTGAAGTGAGATTTATAAACAATTCGGGGCTACCTTGATTGTATCGAGCCAGTCAGACCATGTTCCTTTTCTATTAACTTGAATAAAACGGAGGTCGTTCTATGGATATTATTATGATTGCAACATTTGGAGTTCTGGGCCTCTTGAGTATTGGACTGATAAAATGGTCCGATCAAGTGGTTACTAATAAAAAAGAAGGGTGAAAGAAATGATTATTCTTGGGATTTTAATTGTTGGTCTTTTTGGTTATTTAGGCTACGCCTTAATCAATCCTGAAAAATTTTAAGATAATAGTGGAGGGAATTAAAAATGAAGATGGATATTATAGGCATTGTAATAACGCTGCTTATAGCACTTCTCGTGGCAAGACCCATGGGACTATATATGGTTCATGTCTTTTCGAATACAGGAAGTAAATTAGATAGAATCTTTCTTCCAGGAGAAAAATTCCTTTATAAAATTAGCGGCATAAAAGATAAGAATCAATCTTGGAAAGAGTATGCGCTAACGTTGCTCTTAACCAATGTCTTTATGATATTAGTAGTTTACTTGATTTTTAGATTTCAAGGGGTTCTACCGCTTAATCCTACACACATAAAGGGTATGACTCCAAGTTTGGCATTCAATACGGCGATCAGCTTTATGACTAATACCAATTTACAACATTATAGTGGGGAAAGTGGTCTTTCTTTACTTTCGCAAATGATTGGTATTTTATTTTTAATGTTTGCTGCTCCTGCAACGGCGCTTTCCGCTGCTATTGCCTTTATTAGAGGATTGTCAGGGAAACCAATCGGTAACTTTTTCACAGATCTTGTTCGTGCAATTACAAGGGTTCTTATTCCAATAGCTTTTCTAGCTGGTCTAATCTTTGTAGCTTGTGGGATGCCGCAAACGTTAGACTATGCGATAACCGCGCACACACTTGATGGCGGGATACAGCCAATTTTGAGAGGGCCTGTTGGTTCCTTCTTATCAATTAAAGAATTAGGGAATAACGGTGGAGGATTCTTCGGTGTTAACTCCGCCCATCCCTTTGAAAATCCAAACGGTTTTACAAACTTGATTCAAATAATTTTAATGTTGCTCCTTCCCATTTCCTTACCGTTTACGTTTGGGAAAATGGTTGGAAATCCAAAACAAGGCCGTACGTTATTTGTTTCAATGGCTGTGCTCTTTCTTATCTTTTTATCGACGGCTCTTTTTTATGAATACCAAGGGAATCCAGCTATGAATAATTTGGGTATCCAACACCATCAAGGCAATATGGAAGGGAAAGAGGTTCGATTCGGGACCGCTCAGTCCACCTTATATGCGGTAGTGACAACGGCTTCAGAAACAGGGTCAGTCAATGCCATGCATGATACGTTAACGCCAATTTCAGGGATGATGGCACTGACTAACATGCTCTTTAATACAGTCTACGGTGGCGTGGGAGCTGGGTTCATGAACGTTCTTCTATACGCCATGATCGCTGTTTTTCTCTCAGGGTTGATGGTAGGCCGAACACCTGAGTTTTTAGGCAAAAAAATCGAAGGAAAGGAAATGAAGCTTTTAGCAGTGACATTGCTTATTCATCCACTCGTTATTCTTGGATTCACAGCACTTGCTGCCTTTTTCGCAGCCGGATATTCAGCTGTCTCTAACCCGGGCTTCCATGGGATAACACAAATGCTCTATGAATACACATCATCAGCGGCAAACAATGGGTCAGGTTTTGAAGGCTTAGGCGACAATACGATGTGGTGGAATGTTACCACCGGTCTCGCGATGTTTATTGGTAGGTACTTTTCGATTATCGCTTTACTTGGTGTCGCAGGGTCCTTGTTGAATAAAAAGAAAGTGCCTGTCACATCTGGGACTTTCCATACGGATACACCCGTTTTCTCAGGTATCTTTGTTGCGACAATGTTTATAGTGGGAGCTCTTACATTTTTCCCTGTCCTTGTCCTTGGTCCGATTGCTGAGTATTTAACTTTACATTGAGTGTTATAGGAGTGAAATATCATGACGTCAAATCTTAAACAAGATTCTTCGAGTCAATCATTCAATCAAAATGTCATAGGAACAGCCTTGAAGGATGCTTTCGTAAAACTAAATCCGAGATTGATGATAAAGAACCCCGTTATGTTTGTGGTTGAGCTTGGATTTATTGTCACCCTGATTCTATCTATTTTTCCAAGTGCCTTTGAGAGTTCAACAGCAAGATGGTTTAATGTGACGGTTACTTTTATCCTGTTGATTACAGTTTTATTTGCTAATTTTGCAGAGGCCTTAGCAGAAGGTCGTGGAAAAGCACAAGCCGACTCATTAAAGAAATCGAAAAAAGAAATCCTTGCCAAAAAACGCGTCTATGACAAAATCGAAACTGTCTCTTCCGCTTCGCTTCGAAAAGACGATGTCGTTGTGGTATCACAGGGTGAAATGATTCCCGGTGACGGAGAAGTAATTGAGGGACTCGCTTCTGTTGATGAGTCAGCGATTACAGGAGAGTCCGCTCCAGTAATCAAAGAGGCAGGTGGAGACTTCAGTTCTGTAACAGGTGGAACACGTGTTGTGAGTGACTCAATAACTGTTAAGATAACAGCCGATCCTGGTGAATCATTCTTAGATAAGATGATTTCTTTAGTGGAAGGTGCTAAAAGACAAAAAACGCCAAATGAGATTGCTTTGAATACCGTTTTAATAAGTTTGACGCTTATCTTTTTAATTGTTGTGGTTACGCTGCCGATCTTTTCTAACCGATTAGGGTTTAAACTGGATACCGCAGAACTGATTGCTTTGCTCATCTGTTTAATCCCAACGACAATTGGTGGTCTCTTATCAGCGATTGGTATTGCAGGGATGGATCGTGTTACGCGTTTTAACGTTATTGCGATGTCGGGTAAAGCGGTTGAAGCAGCAGGCGATATTAATACCATTATTTTAGATAAAACAGGAACGATTACTTTCGGAAATCGAATGGCCAGTGAATTTATTCCAGTTGGCAGTATCAAAGAGAAAGAACTGGCAGTGCAAGCTGCTTTGAGTTCGTTGAAAGATGATACGCCTGAGGGTCGATCTGTAATTGAACTGGTCAAGAGATTAGGGTATCCAAACAATGAACAAGAGGGACTTAACGCTGAAGTGATTGAATTTAAAGCAGAAACGCGGATGAGTGGACTTAACCTTTCAGACGGCCGCCAAGTAAGAAAAGGAGCCGTCGATTCCGTTAAAAAATGGGTACAGGAACAAGGTGGAAAAATACCGAAAGATCTTGACGAAAAAAGTCATTATATTGCCCGGAAAGGTGGGACACCGCTTGCGGTGGCCATTGATTCAAAAATTTATGGACTCATTTATCTCAAAGATACGGTAAAACCTGGCATGCGCGAACGGTTTGAGGAACTACGTCGCATGGGGATTAAGACAATCATGTGTACAGGTGACAACCCGTTAACAGCTGAAACGATTGCCAAGGAAGCGGGCGTCGATGACTTTATTGCGGAAAGTAAGCCTGAGGACAAAATTGCCGTGATCAAAAAAGAACAATCAGAAGGTAAACTTGTTGCTATGACAGGAGACGGGACCAATGATGCACCTGCTCTTGCCCAAGCCGACGTGGGACTCGCCATGAACAGTGGAACCACCGCTGCAAAGGAAGCAGCAAATATGGTGGACCTGGATTCAAATCCAACGAAAATCATTGAAGTGGTCTCTATCGGAAAACAGTTGCTGATGACACGAGGCGCTTTAACTACATTTAGTATAGCTAATGATATTGCCAAATACTTTGCGATCATTCCAGCTATGTTTATGCTCGCGATTCCAGAGATGAAAGTGCTCAATATCATGGGGCTTGGATCCCCACTTTCAGCCATTTTGTCAGCTCTGATTTTTAATGCGATTATTATTCCGCTTTTGGTCCCATTAGCAATTAAAGGCGTTAAATATACGCCAATGAGCTCTAATAAGCTATTAACGAAAAACCTAACGATTTACGGTCTTGGTGGAATCATTGTTCCTTTTATTGGAATAAAAACTATCGATTTCATCATTAACCTATTTATTTAGAAGGAGTTGGCTAAGATGAAGGTGTTTGGACCTATTGTCCGATTAACTGCCACTTTAATTGTCGTGTGTGGCTTGCTTTACCCGTTGGTTGTAACAGGAATTTCATTAGCGGCTATGCCGAAACAAGCAAATGGTAGCCTGGTATATAATCAAAAACATCAAGTTATTGGTTCTGAACTCATTGGACAAAATTTTAAATCTAACAAATATTTCTATGGCCGAGTGTCTAGCATTAATGATGATGCGAGTGGGTCTGGCTCCCCTAACTACGCACCATCAAATCCTGATTTGTTAAAAAGGGTAAAAAAATCAGTTGAGGATTGGAAGAAAACCAATCCTGGTGTGCCTGTGAGTCAGCTCCCTGTGGACCTCATTACTAACTCTGGTTCTGGTTTAGATCCAGATATTAGTCCAGATGCAGCCTATGCTCAAGTATCTAGAGTCAGTCAAGCTACAGGATTATCTGAAAAACAGCTTAAACAACTTGTTAAAAAGCATATTGAAAATCCAAGCCTTGGCTTCTTAGGGGAACAAACAGTTAATGTATTAGAATTAAATTTGGATTTGAACAAACTTCTAAAATGAGTCAGTAGCCTCCGGCATTTTTCATAGTGACGGGGGTTAAAACACGTATAGAGAGGGATTGCAATGGCGGCAAGAGCGAATGATTATCGGAGAAAAACCCCAGAAGAGATTCTTATAGAGATCGAACGGCTAAAAAGAGGGAAATGGACCCTCTATATTGGCGCGGCGCCTGGGGTTGGAAAAACTTATCGTATGCTTCAAGAAGCGCATGAACTTAAAAAGGAAGGGGTGGATGTGGTCATCGGATTAGTTGAAACACATGGTCGAACAGAAACCAAAGCCCTTATTGGTCATCTTGAAGAAATTCCTTTAAAACAATTGAGCTATAAAGATAGAACCTTTTATGAAATGGATACGGAAGGCATTATTGAGCGCAATCCTGAATTAGTTATTATTGACGAGTTAGCCCATACAAATGTCCCTGGATCAAAACATAAAAAGCGTTGCATGGATGTTGAAGATATCCTTAGTCATGGAATAAGTGTGCTTTCCGCAGTTAATATTCAACACTTTGAAAGTGTTCATGATATTGTACAACAAATCACAGGGGTAAATGTAAGGGAGAGAATTCCAGATCGGGTTTTAGAAATTGCTAATGAAGTGATATTAATAGATGTCACACCTGAGACCTTACAAAAACGACTAAGGGACGGCAAAATTTATCATTCGTCAAAAATAGAACAGGCTTTGAGTCACTTTTTTTCTCAAAATAATTTGGGGGCTTTGCGAGAATTAGCTCTTCGTGAGGTCGCAAACAACGTAGACGATAAAATGAATGCAGGGGACCATCCTCCTGCTAAAGGGACAAATGAAAAGATTTTAGTTTGTATTCAGTATGACCGAAATGCAGAACGGTTAATTAGAAGAGGATGGCGAATTGCCAGTCGCTTAAAGGCTCAACTTGTGGTTTTAAATGTTACGATGAAAACGATACAGGAAATGAACAAACAAGAAAGAAATCGTTTGAAAGAATGGGAAAGGCTTTGCAGACAGTTTGACGCCCATTTTGTGATTGAGCAAATGGGAGGAAGAAAAATCCCAAAAGTTATCACAGATGTGGCGATTGAAAACAAGATTACACAAATTATATTAGGACAATCCGCACGATCACGTTGGGAAGAAATCACAAAGGGCTCTATCGTTAATAACATCATGCGGTACACAGATGTTATTGATATTCATATTGTAGCTGATCCTAATCTTGACTGATAAATTATGAAGAAGTTGAAAACATCATTTGAATGGGATGTTGTAGAGATGACAAAGATGTTGATTCATATTGACTTTTAATTAAGAAGTTTTATAGTTTTATGTATGTTAATGGGTTCAGACATTTAGTTTTCAAAATAGTTTGAATAAGGAGGTGGTAGTGTGGATAAAGAGAAGGAAAAGGTCGAAAAGATTGGTTCGAGGATTAAGCCAGAAAAAAGTCGTGGAAAACTTACGGTTTTTTTAGGAGTATCCCCTGGTGTTGGCAAATCAAATGCTATGTTGGATACAGCCATAACTGAACAAAAAGAGGGAAAAGAAGTGATCATCGGTTGGCTGGGGGATAATGACCTTTATGAGACAAACCCAAAATCCAATAACTTTCCTTATATGAAATCCTGTGTCATCTCATATGAAGATACGAATATTGATGAAATGGATGTTGAAGAAATTTTAAATCATCAACCCGAACTAGTTCTTATTGACAATTTAGCACATTCCAATACACCAGGTTCACCACGGTCAAAGCGATTTCAGGACGTGGAAGCCATACTCATGGCAGGGATCGATGTCTATACGACCTTAAACGTATATGAAATAGAAAGTTTAAAGGATATGGCATCGAGTATACTGAATTTCGAAGTAAAGAGAGCTGTACCCGATAAGTTTCTTGAACATGCCATCGACATTCAATTTGTGGATCGTCCTTCAAATGAAGTTATTAGGTGGTTTAAAGAAGGGAAAATACGTTCCTTGCCAAAAACTATCGATCCTCATAAATTCTTTCGACTAGGAAATATGATGGCCCTTAGAGAAATGGCGCTTCGTTATATAGCAGGGCGTATCGACCGACAACTGAATGATTATATGTATGCCAATAAGATCTCTGGTCCTTGGCCAGTTTCGGAAAAAGTAATGGTTTGTGTTAGTGCCAGTCCATTTTCGAGACAGATCATCCGAATGGCTAGACAAATGGCTAATAGCCTTAAAACGGAATGGGTCGCTTTGTATGTTGCAACCCCCCAGTTGATCTCAAAAAGTCAACAAGAAAAATTATCACTATCAAGAAATCTCCAATATGCAGAAGAGCTTGGTGCTAAAGTTTTTTCTACAACAGGAAGTCGTGTTGCTGAAGAAATTTTATCAATGGCACGCAAACATAATGTCAAACAAATTATCATCGGAAAGCCAAGATATTCCCGACTTAGGGAGTGGGTACATGGCTCTGTAGTCAATGAAGTTATCAGAAATAGTCATGAAATTAATGTTCATATTATCCCTGGCAAAATTGAGAGTCATCATGAAAAGCAGAGATTAAAAGTTTCAAAAAACGATTTCAAGTGGCAATCATATTTATTTATTACAGGATTAGTAGCAGTCCTTACCGTACTTTTAAAATTTGTAGGGCTTTCATTTGACTTGGTTAATATTGCGCTTTTTTACTTGTTCCCTGTCCTTTTGGGATCGATCCGGTGGGGAATAGGTCCTTCGTGCTATGCAGCGGGGATTGGGGTTCTTGCTTTTGATTTTTTCTTTGTACCGCCATTTTATACTTTCGTAGTGGCTGATTTACGTTATGTTTTTTCATTTGTAGTGTTTTTAGTTGTTGCAACTTTGACAGCAAGTTTAGCCTCTAGGTTAAGACAGCAGCTAAATGAAGTGAGACAACGTGAAAGGATAACTTCCACCCTGTATGGGTTAAGTCGACAAATGACCGCAGTTGCTGACTTAGATGAAGCACTAAAAAGTATCGTTCGACAAATATCTGATACCATAAATGCTCAAGTGGTTATTTATATGCCTTCAGAATCTAATGAGTTACGAAAAACGGTGTTTTCAAATGGCTATTCAAATTGGATTGATTCTCAGACATGCAGGGATATTGCACAGTGGGTTTATAGAAACGGAAGCATTGCTGGAAAAGGAACAGAGACATTAAAGGATTCCTCCGAACTATATCTTCCCTTAAAAACAGAGGATCAGGTCCATGGTGTTCTGGTTATTAACATTGAGGATCAAGCGTTGGACTTAACACCTGATCAGTTACAGTTAATTGAAGCACTAACTAGTCTTTCAGTGATGGCAATCGCTCGAATTAAACTCCAGGAACAAACCAAGATTACTCAATTAGCAGCTGAATCTGAAAAGGTGCGCACGGCTCTACTAGATTCAATCTCGCATGAATTAAGAACACCTTTAGCGACAATTATAGGATCTGTTACGGCATTAATTGATGGGGAGGCTGTTTTTACTTCAAGGGAGCGCGCCGATCTTTTAACAACCATTCGTGAGGGTTCCATGAGAATGAACCGATTAGTTACTAATTTGTTAGGAATGGTTCGGATTGAAGGAGGCATGTTACGATTACGAAAACATTGGTGCGACTTAGAGGATATAGTAGGTGTTGCTCTAACCCAAGTAAATGACTCTCTTCAAAATCGTGTTATCCAGTTGTCTATAGATAAATCTCTTCCACCCGTTGAAGTGGATGAAGTACTCATGGAACAAGTCCTAGTCAATATATTAAGTAATGCTATAAAGTATTCGCCAGACAATAGCAACATAGTACTGTCAGTCTATAGAAATAATAATATAATTGAAGTAGCTATCAAGGATGAAGGCGTAGGGATCCCTTCAAACGAAAGGGCACGGATCTTCAGTAAATTTTTTCGTGGAAAATCAACAAATAGTATACCTGGCACAGGGCTTGGGTTAGCCATCTGCAAAGGGATTGTCGAAGCACACGGGGGAACAATTAGGGCAACTGAAAATAAACCCAAAGGGACAACATTGATTGTATCTCTTCCCGTCTCTGAGTCACCAGACTATCAAGATGTAAATTTTTAGACAAAGGTGTTGAACCTTATTATGAGTTCAGGAGAAAAAATCCTAATTATTGACGATGAACCTCAAATTCAAAAGTTATTAAGGGTTACTTTAAAATCTCAAGGCTTTGAAGTGATTGCGGCATTATCAGGAGAGGACGGTCTTCTGCAGGCAACGATGATTCGTCCAGATCTTATTGTCTTGGATTTAGGGCTGCCAGACATAACAGGAATGGAGGTCCTCTGCCAAATTCGTGAGTGGACCCAAACACCCATCATTGTTTTAACGGCAAAAGATCAGGAGGAAGCAAAAATTGTGGCATTGGATAGTGGCGCCGATGACTATGTGACAAAACCATTTAGTATGGGAGAACTTGTTGCCCGAATCCGTGTTGCGCTAAGACATATGACAAAATCGAATGATGAACCCATTTTAGATTTTGGTGCTCTTGTCATTGATTTATCAAAACGAATTGTAGAATTAGATGGCCAAGTAATCAAGCTGACTCCAACCGAATACGAGCTTTTAAAAGTATTAGCAACCAATGCAGGGCGTGTTATGACCCATAAACAACTACTTCAAAAAGTCTGGGGAGGGCATCAATATAATACGGATAGTCACTATTTGCGCGTATACGTTGGGCATTTGCGTAAAAAAATTGAAAAAGATCCCACTAGACCAACATTTATTGTAACAGAGCCTGGCATAGGCTATAGGTTCATGATGAATAGTTGAAGATGTGGGAGAACTCGATATACCTTGTTTAGAAAATACCTACATGTTACATAGTTTGCTTAATGCGTCTTACAACAATACTGTTCAATAAACTTAATGGCAAACACCGCTACATCAAAAGTGTCTGCGACGGGCACTCCACACATTGTGAAGCCGTCGCGAGGATCGAATTGAAATTGTCCCACTAAAATAAACTTTTCCGAGCTGAAATAAGTAACTGCTTAGTATTTGTTGAGAATTGGAAGCATTTTTTATAAAAATTCAATAGTAGTAGAGAGGATGAAAAAAATGGTTAAATCGTTTTTAATGCTAGGACAGTCAAATATGGCTGGACGGGGGTTTATTCATGAAGTTCCCCCGATTTATAATGAAAGAATACAAATGCTGCGTAATGGTAGATGGCAAATGATGACTGAGCCCATCAATTATGACCGCACTGTTTCGGGAATTGGTCTAGCGGGTTCATTTGCAGATGCATGGTGCCGTGAAAATAAAGAAGATAGTATTGGTTTGATTCCTTGTGCTGAAGGTGGAAGTTCACTGGATGAATGGGCTGTAGACGGAGTGCTTTTTAGACATGCAATAACTGAAGCTAAATTTGCGATGCAAAGTAGCGAGTTAACAGGAATTCTATGGCATCAAGGTGAAAGTGATAGTGTTAATGGGAACCACAAAGTCTATTATAAAAAGCTGCTTTTAATTATTGAAGCTCTTAGAAAGGAATTGAATGCTCCAAATGTTCCACTGATTATTGGTGGTTTAGGTGATTTCTTAGGCAAAGAAGGATTTGGAAAAAGCTGTCCTGAATATAATCTCATTAATCAAGAGTTAGAAAAATTTGCTTTTGAACAGGATAATTGTTACTTTGTCACTGCATCAGGTTTAACTTCTAATCCTGATGGTATTCATATTGATGCAATTTCTCAAAGGAAATTTGGTTTGCGGTACTTTGAAGCCTTTTCTAATAAGCAACATGTATTGAAGGCATTAATTAATGAAAATGAGTTGCTAAATTTAAATCATGCCAGAACACATACCAGTGCAGAAAAGATATATATTAAAACTATGGATTTTGCATTAGGGAAAATATCATATGATGAATTTGTATCTGAAGTCATGCAAATCAACAGTGTAACCGTCAAGTAAGACTGACCCCTTGTTTCGGAGAATAAGTAAAAAACGTTAAACCATAACATAAGTAACTGCCATTTCTTTATTTACATAGGATAAGAGGCGAAGGCGTTTCTTAGTGAGAGAGATGATTATGACCTTATCGTTGTTGAGGTATTGCCTCTTACGAACTATGTGAGAAGTGCAGAAGAACATCAAGATAGGCTATCTAGATGTCCCAACGATTATTGCCATATTCCAGAAGAAGTATTAAAGAAATATAAGTAAGGGCACCAGCCTTACACGAATAAAGAAAGGAATGAAAGGTGATATTGGCTAAAAGGGAAAAAATAGTATGGCTTGTTCTTATTGTTTTCATAGCATTCGGCACATCTGGTTGTACAGACAAGACGCCTTCATCTGATACCCACTCATCGGCACATGCTATCAAAGTGGCTGGAGATGCGGTGGATTTTTTATTTGTTAAGTCAGACTGGGATCATTTAAATACTGCCAGAATCAAAAATACAACAACGCAGGCGCAGATCGATTATGCGGCCAATCTTGTTTCGAAAATTCAGCCGGGAGAAAAGCTTGACGCCAATACAGCCTTTGGTTTCGGATTCGCATTGGCGATTGAAAATGCTCAAAAACAATTGGATGAAAGAGGAAATGTCGGTGAGGAATCGAGTAAAGTTTTAAAATATACCCCAAATAAAAATGATGTTATCTTAAAGAATCATGTTTTGAAGAATGTAGATCGACTTGAAAACTTCATGAAAATTGCTGGAAAAAGCGATGGAGATAAAATTAGGGTCGTAAAGTATGTTGAAGGACAAGGGGTTCTTATTTATGATTTAAAATCCAGATATGATAAAAATGCAAAACAAGGTTTGATTGAAGTCAATCCAGATTTGAAATACTATAGCAAATTAAAAAGTGAGAGACAAGATGTTTTTAACAATGCGCCACAGCAATGTGGAGGGTTATCAAAAGATATGGATAAAGGATATTATAAATTAACAGAATGCCGAACCAATTGGGAATATTATTTACTTCCAATTATTAATGATAATCAGAGACAATAGCGAAAACAGTATAATCCTTTGGTGGGGAAGGGATTGAGGGGATGGTAGGGTGGAGGTAGTCAGGGAAGAACTTAATTACAGGATAGCGAAAATATGTCCCCTTTATCAGAGACAATACATATATATCTTTTACAATAATGTCGTTTCATTTACTATGAAAATGTTCCTCAAATGGATAAGATTGTTGAATAAGAATCGGTTTCCCGTTTGAATCAGCGAAACCTTTTAGGACCAAAAATGCGAGGGTCATTGTGGAGGATATCACAACGAAAAGGCTGTATCGAAAACGAAATGGCAAAAGTTAATTTATATCATACCTTGTCCTGTTGTAGTAGGAATTGTTGCTAATATTCTTACCATGATCGAAGGTGAAAGGTTCCGATTCTGTGTTGCCTTGCCAATCAGGTTCCATTTCAATACTTGTCCATTTGAAGGGAGGATTTAGCCTTGGGCATTAGAAATTATCTAATTGAAGGAGTTTCGTGCACCGGTAAAACTACGGTCTGTAGCGAATTGCAACGATGCGGCTATCAGGCCATTCATGGTGACCGTGAACTGGCTTATCAAGGTGATGTAGAAACTGGTGTACGGACGAACACTGCCACGCACGAGAACCACATTTGGAATGTAGATAAAGTAAAAGCATTGATAGAGAACCAGGATGAGCCTGTAACATTTTTCTGTGGTGGCTCTAGGAACTTTTCGAAATTCATAGATCTATTTGATGGGGTGTTTATCCTCGAGGTCGACATTGACACATTGAACCAGCGCCTTAACGAGCGTCCGGAAAATGAGTTTGGCGGAAAGAAAACTGAACGGGAATTCATTGCACGTTTGCACCAAACTAAAGAAGACATTCCGAAAAATGGTATTATTATTGACGCCACCGCACCGATTGAGAACGTCGTTGACGAGATCGTGCGTCAAAGCGAAGAAGATAAACGGTAATGACAGTAACTTAAAGACACTCACCGACAGCCCATCACCTTTGCATCTAGATCAAATAGCCTATCAATTGCGCTAACGAGTGTTAATAATAGATTTATTCCTATACATGGAGGACGTCGGACCCTGGGAAGAATATTTAGGTGTGCTCAGAAGCTAAAATATTTTTATATTAGTACTTGAGAAAAACAAAAAAGCACTATTCCAGCAACGATAGAGGAATAGTGTTTTTATAACTTAACAGACACCTCTGTCCCATCCTCCAGCAAGGTATTAACCAGCATCAAACCTTTTAGCTCTTGAAGCTGTTTTATCAAGGGCTTTAAATCATGCCTGCTAATATCGGGAATTTGAAAATGCTCTTTTCCATCAGCTTTACTGATCGAACGGTTTATTATGGAACGAATTGTTTTTGAGGTCACGATACCGACCGCAAGATGTAAAACAGTGTAAGGGACTGGAATAATAAATCTTATTCCTTTTGATTTTACTTTTATCTTAACCTTAATCATGGCCTAGTCAATGAAAACCAATACTTTTTCGCCGTTCGCCGAGGTTACATCCACAATTTGACCTTCCAATTCATTTTCAATGGCGTCAATTAATAGATCAATATTAATATCCTTCACATATTTTTCTGCTTGGGGAATCCTTTCGGCAATGCTCACTCCTACTCCCAATACAGCCTTTACAAGTTTAATGGGAAGATTGACATTGACATCGTCACCGGCTTCTGAACTCACACGGACTTTTAGTACTTTATCTAGGTAAGGATTTGAAGGTTGTTTTTGAAGATTAACCGAGTTACCTTTGTCTTGCAACAAATTAATTAATTCAGCAGCTTGCTCTTTGTCCAGCTTTCCTTCCTCAACCAATTTTAATACTTTAGAAATTTCTTCAGTCATTCAAGATTCCTCCCCATTTAATAGTGATATTGCCTCTTCTGCCGTAATTTCATCATTTTCAAGCATTACCATGACTTTTTTTCGGTCGACTTTAACCTTCTTTGAGGTGGAATATCCAAGTGAGGAGACAATGCCATCTAATTTCCCTCGTACGGTTGGATAGGATACCCCGAGTTCTTTCTCAACTTCCTTAATGTTTCCACGGCATTTTAGAAAAACTTCAATAAAAATAAGCTGTTCTTTATTCAAATTTGCAAAAGTGGAGAGCTCAAATTCATTTTCAATCGCTGTGTGACAGTGTGTACATTGCAGCTTCGTAATTTTTAATTGCTTACGACAAACAGGACACTCTGATATAAGAGGATATGACATAACCTACTCCTTCCCTATATATTAATTTGATTATACATCAAAAAATTAATAAATAAAATAAACAAGTTAATTTTATTTATATTTTTGTTTAAATAAATTTAAAATATTTATTTTTATGTTAAATATAGTGAATAAAATAGAAATCTGAACAGTCGCTTATATATTAGGAAAGGTTTTTTAGATCAGAATATTGAATTTATTTATTTCATAAAATAGTTTATTCTATGCGTAAAGGGAGGCTAGCAGTTGACCATCGCTAAACTAATAAAAATTTTAATGATTTATATTTTTTTGTTTGCTTTATCACAGATATTCACTCGTTTTCACGTCCCATTTTGGGTGGTGTTAATGATTGCCTTTTTTTATTTATCAGATTGGATCATCGATAGCATTGAAATACACTTCAAATTAACTGACAAAATAATACCTAAACAAAAGTCTAATACCATAATTTTTTCATCCGTTATTTTCTTAGTAATCGTTAGCTTCATTGTTGCCAAATTTATTTAGGAAGTGGCGCTAAATTTCTTATGTGAGGAAGGTAATATCATTATTAAGGGAGGAAAATTCATATGAAGAAAAAAGAGCTTTTTAAAGCTTTATAGTATCCCTATCATTTATAAAAAGTCACTATTGGGAATTTTTGTGTTAACTTAACCAGAAAACCCGTTATAATCAAAACAAATGGAGAGAACGGGGAATCAAAAATGAGTAAACGATTTTTTAATGAATTTCAACGTAAACAACTCGAAAACAATCGAAATGTTAAGGATGTATCGGATCGGTCAATCACCTATCAACCAGCGTTCAAGGTAAAGGCTGTGAAGGAAAACATAGAAGGAAAAGGTCCGATGGCTATCTTTAAAGCGGCTGGATTTGACGTCGATCTCATTGGTCATCGTAAGCCAAATCAATGTTTAAAGCGTTGGAGAAGACGTATCAAGAATTAGGTGAAGAAGGATTCTTTGAAGAACGCCGTGGAAAAGGGACACCGGGTCGTCCCTCTTCGAAGAAACAGACACCTGAACAAAAACTTAAGAATGCAGAAGCACGGATTAAATTCTTGGAAGCAGAGAATGACTTCTTAAAAAAGCTCGAAGAACTAGAGAGGCAGGCGAAGAAGAAATAGTCACCACATCTGTGAAGTTTGAACTCATTGAGGCAACGGTGCGCAACCATCAAATGAAAGGCATGATCAGCTATCTATGTAAGTTGGCAGAAGTGAATCGGAATAGCTATTATGCATGGCTGAAAGCAGAGACACAGCGCATGGAAAGAGAACGAAATGATGAAGCCGACTTCTTACTCATTAAGGATATCCATAGCGCCAAACACGGAAAAGCAGGTGGCCGGGCTGTCAAAATGATTCTTGAGAATGGATACGGTGTCGTGATGAACCTCAAGAAGATTTATCGGCTTATGAAAAAGTTCAACCTTCAAACAAAGATTAGACGTTCGAACCCTTACAAAAAGATGGCTAAAGCGACACAGGAACATCATACGTGTCCGAACTTATTGAATCGTCAGTTTGTCCAAACGGATCCAGGAATGGTCTTACTAACGGATATTACCTATCTCTATCTCGAAAGTGGAACACCGGTCTATTTGTCTTGTGTCAAAGATGGAACCACACGTGAAATCTTGGCCAGCTACTTATCAACATCATTAGAGATGAGCATTGTTTATCGTACGCTTGAAAAGCTCATAGACTCTTTCGACGGTAACATTCACCCTGAAGCCATCCTTCACTCGGATCAGAGCGTTCACTATACACATCCTGAATTTCAAAAGAGGGTCAAAAAACTTGGGATTAGGCAATCGATGTCCCGTAAAGGAAACTGTTGGGATAATGCCCCTATGGAATCATTTTTTGGGCATATGAAAGACGTACTGGATGCCAGCAGCTGTCAAACACTAAATGAATTACAAATGAAAGTAGAAGATTACGTGGATGACTACAATTCCTCGAGGTACCAATGGGATTAAATAGAATGACCCCAAACAATTCCGTCACATCTTAGCTGCTTAGTCCTTTTATAAACTGTCTATTATTCGTACAGTTCATTTATTAATAATGGTTTCTTTATTGGAATCTTTATAATAATACTAGGGATTTTCGGTGTTATATTTACATTGATTAAGTAAATTAAAATAAAAAATACCGTTTAGAACAATGAAAACAGGCAGCTCCTCTTCCACTGTCTGTTATTTGAGTGGAATACGGGTTTTCTTGTTGTCTTCAGTTACCACTAAGTCTGCGTTTAGGAGGGTATTTTTATCTAACAAAGACAAATCCTGATTTTTATCGGTTTCTGGTAAAGATCGATTTAAAGTAAAAATGCAATGGTAGTTATCCTTACATTTAATTTCATGACCCCATTGTGATGGGTCTTTAAAAATATTTTCTCCTATAACTTTATTTGAAAGTGATACGAGCTTTTTATTTGGATCAACTTTAAATTTAATCAATGACCAGGTCATTTTTTTGTTCCATGATGTGTTCTTAACGTTAAACGTGTATTGAAGAGTATGACTGGTATCTGTTTGATCATGATGCGTAATTATCTGTGCTTTTGTATTGATAATTTTCAATGTTGATTTTTGAGAACAAGCCGATAATAAAAGGAACATTCCAATTAATGTTAACAAAATGTGTTTTTTCATTTGGATTTCCTCCCATGGGTTTTTGAATGGATAAGACCATAAAAAGTAAAAGACTCTTGACTGATAAGTATTTTAATATGTTAAATTAAGGCTAAATATTTTTATTTAATGGCCCTAATTTTCAATGACAAGTTCTCCTTCACCTTTTGGTGTTTCAAAACCAGTGAGGTAGGCGGTTAAAATTTCTTCTGTAATAGGGAATGAATTAGCATCAAATCGTTTGTTTCGTATTTTAAGCCGTTCACGCAAATCATCAGGGTGAACCTTTATATAAATAAGCTTCCACTTACCGCCGGACGTTTCAATGAGTTGCTTATACCGGTCTCTTCTTGCACGATCCCAAAAACTGTAGTCAATGACCACCTGTTGCTTATCTTGAATGAACTGTATTAATTGGTTGCACAATTTTCTTTCCGCAGCTTTCTTGTATTCCTCAATTTTTTCGATTGGAAAATCCACCCCATAACGACCATTAGTGACCCATATTTCTTCATCAATTGAAAGCCGTACGAATCCTTCTTTTTCTATTTGTTTAGAGAATGTCGTTTTCCCAGACCCAGCCACGCCGCACATCATAACCACTAGAGGAATTAAATCATCTTTTTCACGATAAATTAAATCAAAATTGAACGCTTTAAACATTTGAATCACACCTCCAATTTTTTGATATGAATACCATCATACTCCTAAATAGGACTATTGAGAATACCATCTGGGAGATCCTTAATGGAGTTGAATTGGGTCAACGATCAATAATTAAGTAGAAAGGTTTAATGAACTCAATATGGTAAAATATAGTTGTGATTTAAAAACAAATAAGGGACTTTGGGAGGGTATTATGGGGACTGATAACGTTATAAAAAGCGTAGGGCTATTAATAAAAATGCACCATCATGGGCTTATTGGTGGGGAAATAATGCCTGAAGACGCACTCATTGGGGTTGTTCCAGAAGATGAATTATTGGATGTCTTAACATTAGGGATGTCGTTAAACTACCAAAGAAATTCTTACAAACTATGGGAGGCCATTGCACAAACTTATTTAGATAAAAGTTCTCGATGGGTATTTAACACTAAGGCAGTAGCAGAAAGGAATTTGGACGATTTAAAAAAAGTCTTAATTCACAATCGTGTTGCATTACAACCGAATCGCCATCCGGAAATTTGGAAACGTGTATCTGAAGGGTTCGTCCAATCCTCTCTTAAAGGTGATGTAATGGGGCTAATTCAATTTGTTCAGTTTGATATATCGGCATTAAAGGAGATTATGCAGATAGAGAGGAAGCCGGCGTTCCCATATCTTTCTGGACCGAAAATTTTCAATTATTGGTTATATGTATTAGAGACTTATGCAGGGGTTTGTTGGGAATCACGTGACTTGATAACAATTGCACCTGATACACATATAATAAAAGCTTCTGTAAAACTAGGGTTATGTCCTCCAGAGGTTTTAAACGGAACAACTGAAGATAGACGGGTGGTTGCTGCAGCTTGGGAAGAAGCATTGATAGAAACAGACTTAGCACCTATTGATATACATACCCCATTATGGCTTTGGAGTAGGGCTGGGTTTCCATCTCTTACCCTCCCATAATGTAAGGTGGCAATCCATATTCGCTGAAATGAGAATTTCTTTAAAAATAGTTCCGATTCAATCGAAAGTTAATTTAACAACAGAAAAAGAGGTGAGTAATATTAGGCAGTTTTTAATTATAAATGAGAATAAGATAGAGGTTCTACAAAAAGGTAGAGGGACGCCAATAATCATTCTTACTGGTATGGGGTGTTCATTTGATGAATCGTTTGAAGTTACAGAGTCATTAAGTGAAGCAAATAGACTCGTAATGTTTCATAGACCTGGCCTTTTGTGAAAGTGAAATTGGCAATGAAACACGTAATACACAAGCCGTTGTTCATGAATTAGCTGATTTAATGCGTCAACTCGAAATTTGTGAACCTGTAATCTTGGTGGGCCACTCATATGGTGGGTTATGTGTTCAGCATTTTGCAATTGAACATCCTGAAAGGGTGGCAGGGGTAGTGTTGGTAGATTCAAGTTCAATTGATTTAAAAGAATTAGATGAGTTAAATTTGCCTGTATTAGATGATGGTGAGAGTGATGAAATATGGATGGAGAAATGCCATTCTTACTCTTTAATGGAGAAAGAAGAATTAAGAAAAATACTTAACTCCAACTCTTGAAAAAAGCAAAAATATTTACCTCTTGATATACAAAAACGATTAATTGATTTTCAGGTAAACCCTTTTATGTTTAAAGCGATGAACTCTGAAATAAGCAATTGGAAGAAGGATGCTGAAATAATAAAGGAATTGGGTCTATTTCCTGATATACCGTTAATTGTTATTGGGAGAGATAAGGAGTACTGCATTGGTCTTGGGATAAAAGATGGGCTACCCGAGTGGGAGTTAAGGTCATTGGAGGATAAATGGAGAAAACTTATAGTGGACCAAGCTAACCTCAGCAAAAATAGTGTATTGGTATTTGCGAAGGAATCAAGTCATTCTATCTACGTTGATAGACCTGATGTCATAATTGAATCAATAAATAAACTTGTCTCTAAAAGAAATTAAATAAAGAAGATTTATTTTCGATAACAAATAGTAAATTTTATGTAGCCTGCACAAGAACTAAAGGGGACCTACTGTTTATTAGAGAGAAAGATATACGGTTGATTATAAACTATAAATAGTATTGAGTAATGACCCTATTAGAAAAAGGGATACGTGTAGGTAATTCAATTAGAGAATTTTCGTATCAAAGGAGGTTACGAATGATTTTTGAACTTGATAAAACTGAATTCTATAAATGCGAAAAATTAATAAATGCTGTAGGACATTTAGAAGTTAAAGCTGTAATAGAAGGGAATAATCCTGGTCGGATTTTTGTAGATCATATCGATTCTCCTAAAACAGGACTTATATGGTTGGGGAATAATGATGGGTTTTTCTTTATAGGGGATGAAGGAAATGAGCGGTTTAATAACAATATAAATGATTTTATTGAAAAGGTAATCTTTCCTGAAGCAAACAAGCTCGGACTAAAAAATTTTATAGCAATTGGTAATCATTCAAGATGGGATAAGACGATAGAGAGGATTTTTGAACATCGTCACATACAACTATCACATCAAAATGTTTATAAGTTAAGAGGTCATTATAAAGATGATATTGAGCTATCAATTAAACAAGGTTATGACGTATTTAAAATCGATGAAGAACTATATGAGAATAAAAACAATTTTATTGAAAACATAGGGTTTTTAAACTCGAAAATTTTGGGATTCTGGTCTTCTCCCGAGAAGTTCTTTCAAAAGGGAATTGGATACTGTATTGTCTACCAAAATAAGATTGTGAGTTTATGTTTTTCAGGATTTGTAGCTGAAAATGCTCACGGTATAGATATAGAAACAATAGAGGAACATAAGGGAATTAAATTAGGCCAGAATGCAGCCCGCAGTGTGGTGAAAGATTGTGTGAGTAAAGGTATGATTCCATACTGAGATTGTGAGGAGGCAAATAAGCCTTCTAATAAAATCGCTAATAATATAGGATTAGAGAATTATTTAAATTATTTAGTTTACATTTTGCCGCTTGATGAGGGTTGATGTGTTGTTCAATTAACTTGGAGCTTATCGGAAATAGGAGCAGGCTTCATTAAGCAATAAGTAATTGCTTAGTAGTCTGAGATAAAGATGAGTTAGGTGAGTGAAACTTTATCATTCTTTAATCGTAAGTATATTAAATATGACTTTTTAATGGTGGTGATGGTATTGGAATTAGGTTCTTGGATCGGCGTCGGCATTGCTTTAGCAATTGCGATAGGCATATTTGTAAAGTCGAAAAAGAAAAAATAAATTCCTTTCTTCATTATGAAGGAGATGTTTTTTTTCTTACTGGTGCAAGGGTTTAACGAGGCGGTCCATAAAATGATCGTCTTTATTTATCAAGCTAAGATCCGTTTAATGGAAGAAGAGAAATATTTAAGGGGATGAACTAAGGGTGAATATAAGACTTGCTGAAGAAAAAGACATTCCGCAATTAATAAAAATGAGATGGGATTTTACGATTGAATATGATGAAAGTAAACAGAGCGCATCAGTCGCTGACTTTGAAAAAGAGTGCCAAGTTTTTTTAGAGGATGCCCTTAATAGCGGGAAATGGTTTGTTTGGGTAGCTGAGGAAAATGGGAAAATTTTATCACATATATACATAGAATTAATACAAAAGGTACCACGGCCAGGGAGAAAAACATATCCATTTGCTTATATGACCAACGTCTATACAGTTCCAGAATTTCGAAACAAGGGTATCGGAAGTAAATTACTTAATACAATAAATAAATGGATTAAAGAAAACAATTATGAATTTGTGATTGTATGGCCAAGTGATGAATCTATTAATTATTATGAGAAAAATAATTACGTTCTCTGTAAGCAGCCTATGGAATATTTCCCTATTTGAACTGAGGAAGTTTGCACGTAGACCAACTGCTTTAATTGATCTATCGGGAGTGAAAGAAGACTTTTGAAAAGTTGGAGGCGTTTATGAAAAGAAGGTTTCCGATTGTGATTGCGATTGCTGCAGTTTCGGGTGGTGGGAAAACAGCAATAACAGCTAACCTAAATAGAAAGTTAAAAAATAGTAAAACACTGTTTTTCGATGACTACGATTTTGATGGTCCAGATGACATTATTGAATGGATTGACCATGGTGGTAATCCCGACGAATGGGACTTGTTTCCGTTTATTACAGACATTAAAAAGCTACTAATGGAGCCTCTAGATTACATAATTTCGGATTTCCCTTTTGCATATTTACATAATAAATCTAGCAAATTCATTGATTTCGCCGTGTTTATTGATACGCCATTGGATATTGCAATGGCACGGAGAATAATTAGAGATTTTAAAAATCGTTCAACCGAGGATGTATTGTTGGATTTGGATCATTACCTTGTTAAAGGAAGACGGGGTTATCTTGATATGTTAAAAACGACAAAACCAAATTCTGATCTCATTGTGGATGGAATGTTATCTATATCTGAGATTGTAAGTATTATCACTCAAACTATAATGAAAATGAAGGAGAAGGCCCCTGACTTATTGAAATAAAAGGAAGTGAATAAAAAACAAATAGTATGGGGGATACAATGGAAAGTACTGTTATTAATCGGCACATCGATGCTGCAGCTAAAAATAGTTTCTCTGGAACTGTTCTTGTTAAAGAAGAAAATAGGACCGTAGTGGAGAAAAGTTATGGTTATGCTAATCGTTCTGAACAGATTGAAAATAGAACAGATACACGATATGGAATAGCATCGGGCTGCAAACTGTTTACGGCGATTGCCATTTGCCAGCTTGTTGAAGGTGGTAAGCTTTCTTTTGAAACAAGATTAGTAGATTGTCTTGATACTTCTTTCCCGAATTTTGATAAAGATATTACCATTCATCACCTCTTAACTCATACGTCTGGAATACCTGATTATTTTGATGAGGAAGTTATGGATGACTTTGAGGAATTGTGGGTTAAGAATCCGATGTATCTTTTGAGAACCGTAGAAGATTTCTTACCACTGTTTCAGAATCAGCGAATGAAATTCAAAGCAGGAGAAAGATTTCACTATAACAATGCTGGATTTATTTTGCTTGGGTTAATAGTCGAACAAACAAGCCAACTTCAGTTTGACGATTATATTGAGAAAAATATCTTTAAAAAAGCTGGGATGGTAGATTCGGGCTATTTTGAATTTGATTCACTTCCTAAACGTACAGCACTTGGTTATATTGACTCACCTGATGGGACTTGGAAGACGAATAGTTATTCATTGCCTGTTAAAGGTGGTCCAGATGGCGGGGCTTTTGTAACCGTAAATGATATGGCGAATTTATGGGATGCACTTATGAGTTATCAATTATTGAGCGAGGAATACACCTGCAAATTGCTTACTCCATATAGTCGAACGAATGATAAAAATAGCTATTATGGTTATGGCGTGTGGATAGAGAAAAATGATATTGAGATCATGAAATATCATATTATGGGTTACGATCCTGGCGTTAGTTTCCATTCTGCTTATTATCCTAAGTCCTCAATTACGGCAGTTATATGCTCAAACAAGTCGGAAGGCGCATATGACATCTTGAAAGAAATTGAGAAAGAATTATGAGCGTTAGACAGAATGCAATACATATCGCGTAATTTATTAGAATTGGGTGGTGATTTAATGGACATTACACTTGGTAAATTAACGTATGAAGATGCGGAGAAATTATTTGATTTTGAAAACGAAAATAGAGCCTATTTTGAAAAGATGGTGCCAAGTCGAGGTGATGATTACTATAATTTAGATACTTTTTTGAAACGGCATAAAGATTTATTAGATGAGCAAAAACAAGAGTTAGCTTATTTTTATCTGATAAAGGATAGAAAGGGTGAAATTCTAGGAAGGATGAACGTCGTTGAAATAGACAGATCTCAAAACCTAGGGCACATAGGCTATAGAATGGGTGAAGCCCACACCGGTCAAGGGATCGCGCACAAAGCTTTACAAATTTTATTAAAAAAATTGAGTAAGGATGGAATAACCAAAATCTTAGCGAAGACAACAACGAATAACATTGCTTCCCAAAAAATCTTAGAGAAAAATAGCTTTAAGAAATTAGAAGTTAATGGCGAAGAAGTTGTAATGAATGGAGAAACGTTAAGGTTTATAAATTATATATGCACGTTGAATAAGAGGTTCCAATGAATCGATTTATACTTAAGAATCTTATTGCGAACAAAAGAAAATTTTTTCTTTTGCTCGTTGGAACACTTGTGATCAGTCTGGGATTAAGCAGTTTGGCTGGTTTGTTGAATACGAATAAAGGCACTGTCGAAAATGTGTTGAAGAATTCTTGGAAAGGGCAGTACCATATTGTCGTACGCCCAAAAGGTACAAAAGGTGTTTCAGAAGAAAATGGTTTGATGTCGGCAAATTACTTAAGCAACCTTCGCGGTGGGATCAGTCTAAATCAATATCATGCGATCAAAAAAATGCATGACATTTCTGTTGCTGCACCGATTGCCAACCTTGGTTTCTTAGAATACGTGGTTTATTACAAGAATTTCAATCCAAGCAAACTAGATAATCACACGGTGTATCGCTTAAAGCATCAATCCACAACTACAAATGGGAATGAAAAATTTAACTTCAACTATTCAACCTATTTCTCTAATAATCCTCAATTTGGATATTTTGATTCCAATCTTTTTGTGGAAGGCTTCTTGACGCTTGCTGCCATTGATCCAGTAGAGGAAGCTAAGTTAACCGGTATTGATCAAGCTGTGAAAAAAGACGGGGAGAGTCATTACTTTTCCTCACAAGATAAACTGAATAATGATGGAGAAAATAATTATCCCATTCTTCTTTCATCTAATGTGGTTAATCACACCCTTTTCAATAAAAACATTCAAGTCGAAAAGCTATCATTGCCCTACAACAATAATAAAGCAATGAATGCATTTTTTAACCATGTCCAGAAATTAAGCCACAGCAACAAGTCTGCAGAGACTACAGACTATTTAGATACCATTAAAGGGACCCCTGCCGACTTCCAAATTAAAGATTCATCTATTAGCAATGAACAGGCACATAATCAGTTGCTGAATAAACTGTTTTCCGATAAAGACAAGGCTGTCCTAATACCCGTTAACTATCAAGTTGGACCTGTTATTTATCAAGACACCAAGAGCCCCTACCCTAAGCGTTGGAAGCATGCCTACAACATTAATCCGCAGCCTGCAAATCGTGCTTACGGTCTAAAATACATTAACTTTTCATCCTACCGCGGAATGAAAAACATTAACTCGCTTCAAGATAAGAACATCCTGTCTCCCCAACCAATAGGGATATTCGATCCGCACAAACTTCACTTGTCAAAAGATCCAAAAACAGAACTGCCAATGGAAACTTACCGGGCACCCACAGCGAAACTCGTTCTAAATGCTCGTGGTCATCCGGTCAACCCACCGAAAGAGGTACATCCGACGATCAATCCAACTGATTTTCTACTTAATCCACCGATGGCACTGACGACAATAGATGCAGCTTCAAAACTACTGGGTGATAATCCTATTTCTGCGATCCGCCTTAAAGTGAAGGGCGTCGAGAACTTTAATCAAGCGAGTGAAGATAAGTTGAAGACAGTCGCCCGTGCTATAGAAAAACAAACCGGCCTGCTGGCTACCGTTACGTTAGGATCATCGCCGCAATCGACGCTTGTGCATGTGCCTGCTACAAATAGCACGCCGGCACTTGGCTGGGTTGAAGAGCCTTACATTAATCTTGGTGCAACGGTGACTTTGCTTCAAAACGCTCAGGTCAGTTTCAACTGGGTTATGATCATTGTACTTTGTGTTGCCATCGTGTACGTCCTTGCAACCCAATGGATCCGTTACCTTACAAGAAGAAAAGAGTATGCGGTGCTGTTATCACTTGGCTGGAAGCCGGCGACACTGACAAAAATGATATTAATCGAGGGGCTTTGGTTCGGCATCTTTTCTTTCTTAATTGCTGCCGCTGTGAATGTTTTCTTTAAATATCAGCATCCAGACGCAGTCAGCTGGTTTGAGGTCATAATGATCAGTCTACTTGCCATCTTAATTTACCTGGCAGGGTCACTGATTCCAGCACTGGCGGTGAGAAGGATTAAACCGTATGAAACGATGCGAAGCGGTGAGGTTTCAAACAAAGGTCACCGGATCAGCCAGTCACAGGGAATTATGAGCATGGCTTACAATTATATGGCTAATAAAATTTACCGGTATGGGCTATCAATCTTTTCTATGCTTTTACCGACTGTGCTATTAGCATTCTTTATTTTTGTCACACTCAGGTTAAATGGTGTCTTTTACACATCATGGCTTGGCCAGTATGCTTCACTTCAAGTAGGGACAGGGCAAGTGGTTGCCATGATTATCACGCTTGTGATCGCTGCACTGACAACGATGGAGCTGATGGTGCAAAATGTAAGTGAGAGGGAACCAGAAATCGCACTGCTAAAAGCGATCGGCTGGCGAAATGGGGCAATCCGTTCTCTGATTCTATTAGAAGGTTTAATGGTAGGATTCATTACTGGTGTTTTCAGTTTTATTATCTCGTTCGGAATTCTTATTGCTTTGCATCAACAAGTATCCTTCGTGAACATCGTGATCCTGATTGGATGCAGCATCATTCCGCTTATCGTCGGAACGATCAGCAGTCTCATCCCTGCTGAAATGGCTACGCGGTTATTGCCATTCCAAAGGTTAAAAGCTTCTTAAGGGAAAGTGAAATAAAACCATAGGAAAACATTACTCAACGGGTACCATAAGGAGGTGAATTTATTGAATGTACTTAAGAACAATGGGTTTGAATTCCTGGATTTTTTAACACCGAGAGAAGAAGAAATACATCAATTCGATCTGCTTGCGGGTTCTTTTGCAGTTATCAAATGCAACCACAACTATCTTATGTGCTATAACACTTGGCGGGAACAATGGGAGCTGCCAGCTGGACAGAGAGAAGAGGGTGAAACACCAGAAGCGTGTGCAATTAGGGAGCTTTATGAAGAAACAGGACAATGTGTAGAGAAGATGGTGTTTAAAGGATTATTGAAGGTTAAAAATCTTTCAAATGATACAGTGAAGTATAATCCAGTTTATTTTGCTTCTGTTGAATTTTTGCAGCCATTTCATAAAAACGATGAAACATCGCAAATTAAACTTTGGGATTTAAAAGAAGACATTGGTTACATAGATGAAGTGGATATTCGTATTTTTGATTTCATAAATATTTGAAAGTTTTCAATAAGGGGTTTTAAAATGACAAATTCATTCGAACAAAGTCTTATAGAATCTTATAACAAAAAAGCAAATGACAGAAATTCAGCAGTTGCGAGTGACTGGAAGATTAAAGAGCGAGAGAAATTTTGTGACTTTATTAAAAAAGAAGAGCTCAAAAGCATTTTGGAAATTGGGGCCGGGACTGGGAGAGACAGCCTATATTTTAAAGAGCAAGGATTAAACACTTTTAGCACTGACCTCTCTCCTGAAATGGTTAAGCTGTGCAGGGAAAAAGGGTTGAGTGCTAAAGTTATGAACTTCGAAAATTTGGATTTCCCTGACAATAACTTTGATTCCATTTGGGCTCTTAATTGTCTCCTTCACGTTTCAAAAGTAAACATGAGAAGTGTTCTTACAGAAATTAAAAGGGTCCTAAAACCTAAAGGCTTATTTTATATGGGGGTGTATGGGGGAGAGAACTATGAAGGAGTTTGGAAGGAAGATACGTATTCTCCCAAAAGATTCTTTTCTTTTTTTGATGATCACTCGCTAAAAAAATTACTATCCGAATTTTTTACTATTGAATACTTTAATGTCGTACCAAAAGAAACAATTGGTGGTAACTATGTCTTTCAATCAATTATTTTAAGGAAATGAGCGTAAATACTGCCTTTCCTAAAGAATGGAGGGTCTAATGAATTTCAAATATATTCATTTTAATTCAATCCCTGATGGAGAGATATTAGAAAGCTTATTAATTCTTCATAAAAATATTTTTGGAGAATCTGATCAATTGGTAAAGAAAATGGAAGCCAAGTCGAAAATTTTAATCTTTGTTGTACTGAAAGACACTAAAGTTATTGCGTATAAAATCGGTTATGAAATCGCTCACGATAAATTTTATAGCTGGTTAGGCGGCGTTGATCAAGCGTTTAGGAAATATGGAATCGGCTCTAGATTAATAGAATGCCAACATCAATATTTAAGAGATAAAAATTATAAAATAGTTCAAACTAAAACAATGAATAAATGGCGTAATATGCTGATATTAAACATCAAAACGGGTTTTGATGTAGTAGGTACAGAAACAGACAAGTAATAATGAAATTAAGATCATTTTAGAAAAGAAATTATAATTGGATTTCGCCTTTTAGTAATTGAAAAAATAATGCGGTGGATGGAGGGGTTATATGATTAATGGCTATGCAACATCTGAGGATACTGCCAATTACTTAGATAGGCACAGCATTGTAAAAAGGGACATCACCTTGGTTTTCTTTCTCCCCCATTGCTATTGGAACTCACTTAGGTAATATGGATGAAGCAGATTCGAAGCTTTATCAAACCTCAATTGAGTTTGGATTATTAAATGGTATTAATTTTATAGACACAGCAATTAATTACCGAGGCAATGCGGTCAGAACGCGATATTGGTGTAGTTATTTCTTATTTGATAAATGAAAAGAAGCTATTAAAGCGCAGTGAATGTGTCATCGCTACAAAAGCGGGAATTATTCCTGGAGATATAGAAGCAGGTCTGGTCCCAAAAGATTATCTGCAGCAAATACTTATTGATGAGGGAGTCATAAAGGAATCCGACTTAAATATCGTCGAACAACAACGTCACGTTTTGACTCCCTCATACTATGAGTTTGCGATTGAACAAAGTAAGAAACATCTTGGTTTAGATACGATCGATATCCATTACATTCATAACCCCGAGATTTCGATGGAAGTTCTTGGAGTAGAAGCTTTTTATAAAAAGCTTGAAGCATTATTCTTATTTTATGAAGAACAAGTTAGTAAAGGAAATATTCGTTTTTATGGGTTTGCGACTTGGAAGGGTCTCTTATGTAATCCTAGTGAGACAGGTTATATTTCATTAGAAAGAGTTATTAAAATACTTAACAAGGTTATTGGGGAGAACCACCACTTTAAATTTATCCAATGTCCATTTAATAAGATTATGAATGAAGCGAAAATAAGTAAGAATCAAAAAGTTGGACAAACATTTCTTTCTGTTTTAGACGCTGCGAAAGAATTAGGTCTAACGGTTGTGACAAGTGCTCCCCTTAATTTAGGCAAGTTAATTAGCGAAGGTGAAAGCCCAAGTAATAACCTAATGCCAATTTTGAAAAACCCTGACATTCGATCAGTAATGGTGGGGATGAAAAATGTTAGCCATGTCATAAACAATTTGAATTTGATAAAGAAATCGCATCCAACTAAGGAGGAGTGACTATGAACATAAATGTCTTATTTGAAAATGTAAAAACACACTTAAAGCAAAAATATAACTGTCATACCATCATTTTATATGGTTCTTATAGTAGAGGTGATTATACAGAAGAAAGTGACTTAGACGTTATTTGTTTTTCAGATAGAGCCGATCATAAAAACGATGTGGAGTTATTTGAAGGCAAACAATTAGATGTTTGGGTTTATAGCACTGACAAGATGGATCATCCTGAAGAATTTTTGCGTGTATATAGTGGAAAAGTATTATTAAATGATAAAGGATTGGCTGAAAAATTTTTGTCAGAAATCGAGAATGTTTATAATGATGGTCCGAAAAAACTGACGGAAGAAGAAAAAGTGTTTTTGAAGAGTTGGCTTAGGAAAATGTATCTGAGGTCTAATAAAAATGATATTGAAGGGAATTACAGATATTATTGGCTGCTTAAAGACAGTTTGGAAATCTATTTTGAACTAAAAGGATTATGGTATTTAGGTCCCAAAAAATCATTTAGTTGGCTAAAGAAGAACGATAACTTTGCTTATAACTTATTTGAAAATGCTTTTGGGAAAAATGGGAATATGCAGGAAGTTGAGCAATTACTTGAATACCTGAATGAAATTTAGAAGAATTTAATTTTAAGTACAGGTTGCGGTGGTTGAATAACAAAAAACGTGGGAGTATCAAACTAAGCCATTTACTTTACATGGAGAAAACGTTAAATCGCATAGCAGCCCCAGTTGGTTGAAGAAATAAGTGGAGATTTTCCGGTTAAATGCAGAAATGCGCTCGTTTCGGAGTATATAAGTGGAATTTTTCCGGTTATTCAAAGAAAACGTCCCTATTTTTGTGTTTTTTCAGTCAATAGGCGGAATTTCTCCACCTATTTATGCTTGTTTTAAAGCCATTTAAAAAATAAGTGGAATTTTTCCATCTATTTATCAGAATGAGTGCTTAGCCAAAGCCCCCGACTAATAAGATAAGATTTCAATCGAAAAAACCAAAAGACGGTGTATCTAATAGATCATTGTTTGAAGTAATCGAATCGTTATCGTGAATTTTTATCAATGATATTATCTGTTGTTTGATTGCCCAATAACAATTTTAGTGTAAAAAACGCCTCACCAGGAATTTCTGGTAAGGCGTTTTCGTTATACTTTAAGAATGTTTAACCTCGCTAAAGCGAGAAAGCGGAATAAAGTCCTAAGAGAGTGTGCCTACGTTACAGCTTCGCTCAAACTCTGGCACAAGCCTGCATTGTTGGTTAATCAAGCAGTTGGCTCGCAACTAAGGCTTTCGCCATTAAAGGCTTGGCGATAAGCCAAGTTTTCTTTATGCATTCTGAGACATCATTGAATTTTTGTTTCGGTTAAGATCAAAACGGTCGGCGTTCATGACCTTAACCCATGCCGCGATGAAGTCGTGCACGAATTTCTCTTTATTGTCTTCCTGTGCGTATACTTCTACAAGGGCACGGAGGACAGAGTTTGAACCGAAGACGAGATCAACGCGTGTCGCTGTTCGTACGACGTCGCCTGTTTTGCGGTCGCGTCCTTCGTAACCGTTGAAGTCTGCTGGTTTCCACTCAATACCCATGTCAAGCAGGTTCACGAAGAAGTCGTTTGAAAGTGTGCCAAGACGGTCGGTGAATACACCGTGCTCTGTGCCGTCGTAATTTGTACCAAGCACACGCATACCGCCGATCAAGACAGTCATTTCCGGTGCGGAAAGGCCTAACAGCTGAGCTTTATCTATTAATAGTTCCTCTGGGCTGAGCGTGTATTCCTTCTTCTCATAGTTACGGAAGCCGTCTGCCATCGGCTCTAACACTTCAAAGCTCTCCGCATCTGTTTGATCTTGAGTGGCATCGCCGCGTCCTGGTGCAAATGGAACCGTCACTTCAACGCCTGCATTTTTTGCAGCTTTTTCGACTGCTGCACTACCGCCAAGGACAATCAAATCAGCAAGGCTTACTTTTTTCTCCAATTGATTTTGAATGTCTTCATATACAGAAAGCACTTTTGAAAGCTGTTCAGGCTCATTTACTTCCCAGTCCTTCTGAGGTGCGAGACGAATGCGGGCACCATTCGCGCCACCGCGCATGTCAGAACCACGGAACGTGCTGGCAGAAGCCCATGCCGTTTTAACAAGCTCACTGACTGTCAGTCCAGAGTCAAGAATTTTTGTTTTCAGCTCTGCAACTTCAGCGTCTGTTAACTCATAATCAACTGTAGGAATCGGATCCTGCCAGATCAAATCTTGTTCTGGAACTTCAGGTCCAAGGTATCTTGATTTAGGACCCATGTCACGGTGAAGCAACTTGAACCATGCTCGGGAAAAGACATCAGCGAATTCATCAGGATTCTGATGGAAGCGGCGTGAAATTTTTTCATATTCAGGGTCCATACGCAGCGCCATATCGGCTGTTGTCATAAACGTTGGAACGCGGACAGATGGATCTTCTGCATCTGGTGCAAGATCATCTTCTTTAGGGTTGACGGGTGCCCACTGATTAGCGCCTGATCGGCTCTTTGTAAGCTCCCATTCGTAACCGAATAATAAGTCATAATAACCGTTATCCCATACCGTTGGATTTGCCGTCCATGCACCATCTACACCACTTGTAATTGTGTCGCGGCCTTTACCGCTGCCATGAGCACTCTTCCAGCCTAAGCCCTGGTTTTCAATATCCGCAGCTTCCGGTGCTGCACCAACCAGTTCAGGATCTCCTGCGCCGTGGGCTTTTCCGAAAGTGTGACCGCCGGCTACTAAAGCAACCGTTTCTTCATCGTTCATTCCCATACGAGCAAACGTTTCACGGATGTCGCGTGCGCTTGCAAGCGGATCCGGATCTCCGTTTGGACCTTCTGGATTTACATAGATAAGCCCCATCTGAACGGCGGCAAGCGGATTTTCAAGCTCGCGATCACCTGAGTAACGGTTGTCATCCAGCCATTCTTTTTCATTACCCCAATAGACGTCTTCTTCAGGATGCCAGACGTCCTCGCGACCTCCGCCAAAACCGAATGTCTTCAAGCCCATCGATTCAAGCGCGACATTACCGGTCAGGACAAGTAAATCAGCCCAAGAGATTTTGTTTCCATACTTTTGTTTAATTGGCCATAGCAAGCGCCGTGCTTTATCAAGGTTCGCGTTATCCGGCCAGCTGTTAAGAGGTGCAAAGCGTTGTGTGCCGGTTGCACCACCGCCGCGTCCGTCGCCAGTACGGTATGTACCAGCTGCATGCCATGACATACGGATAAAGAGAGGGCCATAATGACCGTAATCAGCCGGCCACCAGTCCTGGCTGTTTGTCATCAAGTCATGAAGATCCTTTTTCAAAGCCTCATAATCTAGCTGTTTAAATGCTTCGGCATAATCAAAGTCTTCACCCATTGGATTCGTCTTCTTGTCATGTTGACGAAGGATATGCAGGTTCAGCTTGTTATACTTTAAGACTGTTTAACCTCGCTAAAGCGAGAAAGCGGAATAAAGTCCTAAGAGAGTGTGCCTACGTTACAGCTTCGCTCAAACTCTGGCACAAGCCTGCAATGTTGGTTAATCAAGCAGTTGGCTCGCAACTAGGGCTTTCGCCATTAAAGGCTTGGCGATAAGCCAAGTTTTCTTTATGCATTCTGAGACATCATTGAACTCTTTATTTCGGTTAAGATCAAAACGATCTGCGTTCATGACCTTAACCCATGCCGCGATAAAGTCGTGCACGAATTTCTCTTTATTATCTTCCTGTGCGTATACTTCTACAAGGGCACGGAGGACAGAGTTTGAACCGAAGACGAGATCCACGCGTGTGGCTGTTCGTACAACTTCGCCTGTTTTGCGGTCGCGTCCTTCGTAACCGTTGAAGTCTGCTGGTTTCCACTCAATACCCATGTCAAGCAGGTTCACGAAGAAGTCGTTTGAAAGTGTGCCAAGACGGTCGGTGAATACACCGTGCTCTGTGCCGTCGTAATTTGTACCAAGCACACGCATACCGCCGATCAACACAGTCATTTCCGGTGCAGACAGACCTAGCAGCTGAGCTTTATCTATTAATAGTTCCTCTGGGCTTAGCGTGTATTCTTTCTTCTCGATAGTTGCGGAAGCCGTCTGCCATCGGCTCTAACACTTCAAAGCTCTCCGCATCTGTTTGATCTTGAGTGGCATCGCCGCGTCCTGGTGCAAAAGGAACCGTCACTTCAACGCCTGCATTTTTTGCAGCTTTTTCGACTGCTGCGCTACCGCCAAGGACAATCAAATCAGCTATACTTACTTTTTTATCCAATTGACTTTGAATGTCTTCATATACAGAAAGCACTTTTGAAAGCTGTTCAGGCTCATTTACTTCCCAGTCCTTCTGAGGTGCAAGACGAATGCGGGCACCATTCGCGCCGCCGCGCATATCAGAACCACGGAACGTGCTTGCAGAAGCCCATGCCGTTTTAACAAGCTCACTGACTGTCAGTCCAGAGTCAAGAATTTTTGTTTTCAGGTCTGCAACTTCAGCGTCTGTTAACTCATAATCAACTGTAGGAATCGGATCCTGCCAGATCAAATCTTGTTCTGGAACTTCAGGTCCAAGGTATCTTGATTTAGGACCCATGTCACGGTGAAGCAACTTGAACCATGCTCGGGAAAAGACATCAGCGAATTCATCAGGATTCTGATGGAAGCGGCGTGAAATTTTTTCATATTCAGGGTCCATACGCAGCGCCATATCCGCTGTTGTCATGAACGTTGGAACGCGGACAGATGGATCTTCTGCATCTGGTGCAAGATCATCTTCCTTAGGGTTGACGGGTGCCCACTGATTAGCTCCTGAACGGCTCTTTGTAAGCTCCCATTCGTAGCCGAATAATAAGTCATAATAACCGTTATCCCATACCGTTGGATTAGCCGTCCATGCACCATCTACACCACTTGTAATTGTGTCGCGGCCTTTACCGCTGCCATGAGCACTCTTCCAGCCTAAGCCCTGGTTTTCAATATCCGCAGCTTCCGGTGCTGCACCAACCAGTTCAGGATCTCCTGCGCCGTGGGCTTTTCCGAAAGTGTGACCGCCGGCTACTAAAGCAACCGTTTCTTCATCGTTCATTCCCATACGAGCAAACGTTTCACGGATGTCGCGTGCACTTGCAAGCGGATCCGGATCTCCGTTTGGACCTTCTGGATTTACATAGATAAGCCCCATCTGAACGGCGGCAAGCGGATTTTCAAGCTCGCGATCACCTGAGTAACGGTTGTCATCCAGCCATTCTTTTTCATTACCCCAATAGACGTCTTCTTCAGGATGCCAGACGTCCTCGCGACCTCCGCCAAAACCGAATGTCTTCAAGCCCATCGATTCAAGCGCGACATTACCGGTCAGGACGAGTAAATCAGCCCAAGAGATTTTGTTTCCATACTTTTGTTTAATTGGCCATAGCAAGCGCCGTGCTTTATCAAGGTTCGCGTTATCCGGCCAGCTGTTAAGAGGTGCAAAGCGTTGTGTGCCGGTTGCACCACCGCCGCGTCCGTCGCCAGTACGGTATGTACCAGCTGCATGCCATGACATACGGATAAAGAGAGGGCCATAATGACCGTAATCGGCCGGCCACCAGTCCTGGCTGTTTGTCATCAAGTCATGAAGATCCTTTTTCAAAGCCTCATAATCTAGCTGTTTAAATGCTTCGGCATAATCAAAGTCTTCACCCATTGGATTCGTCTTCTTGTCATGTTGACGAAGGATATGCAGGTTCAGCTGGTTTGGCCACCAGTCTTTATTTGTAGTCCCCACTTTTGCTGTCGTGATGGCACTCTCTTCTTGCGTGTTTCCGTGCGATACCGGGCACTTCCCGGCTTGACTGTCATGTATTTCATTCTTCTCCATAGATCATTCCCCTTTCGAAATGTGGAAGTAAAATAATTATAATCACTCTTACATTATAATTATAATAAAATATTGTTTATTTTGAAAGAAAGAAGTGCTCATTTTCAATAAAAATATTATAATGATGAAAATGATAGGAACGATATGACCAATAAACTGATAACAAATTTAAATCCAAAAGCCTTCCTAGCATTGAGAAAATAAATAGCTGGTGGTGGGGCGAATAAGTGAGAAACCTCATGCAAAAAAGCACAACATAGGAGTAAAGGACACAAATAAAGGAGTCAGGTGGATGGTTCAGTTTTTTTAATAATAGAAGCTTTAGAATGCCAAAAGGGGACAAAAAGAAGAGTCATTTTTAAGGAATCAATATAATTCTGGAGAAGTAGGTACATAAAAATAGGAGTAATGATTAATTCATAGGGTGGTCGAGGGAAATGTTTATTGAATATTATTGTGTAGACTGTGACGTTAAAGACCTGGAGACTAAAATTGTGATATTAAAAAAATGTCCTAAGTGCGGGTACTATATGCTTGCAAATGAATGGGATTTTGATAACTAAGTTATTCGGGAAAATGGATTGTTTTTTTAGTATGCGACGTTACACGTCAGTAGGAAATTACAGGTTAAACTCCTCTTCAATACCTCGGAGTTTCTCCTTTAAAGTGAAAAAATTCTTAGTAATTTTACTGGGTATGTTTGAATAAGATTATGGTATTAGCTCAGCAAATTTGAAATAGAAAGTTCCTAATAGGGTTATATTATCTATGAGGTGGCACAATGAGCAGAAGAGGTAAAAAAACATTGAGGGGAAAGCCCTTTTCGTAGCCGTTTTGATGATAATAGTAACTTTAGTGTCAGCCATAGAGATTTTTGTTGATTGGTGGGAATCCTTACCTGCATACTCTAAGGTTTTAATACCCCTATCCTTCGCTTTATTTGCAATTTCACTAATGATATATAAAAGGAATAATCGTATATTCAGACAACTGGTTATGGCAGAAAGACGGAGAGAGGAGATCATTAAAGCCGGTAGCCTCTCAACAATGAAAAATATGCCTCCCAGGAATTTTGAATATTTTATTTCTGATATTTTTACTGAAATGGGATATTGTTCGGAAGTCACAAAGGCAACGGGTGACGGTGGGAAGGATATCATTCTTTTTAAAGATGGTAAGAAATATATAGTTGAAAGTAAACGGTATTCAAATCAAAAAATTACTGTTAATCAGATCCGTCAATTTCATAGCGTTATTATAGATACTGGTGCGATAGAAGGATTTTTTGTGACAACCAGTGATTTTACAAAGGATGCTCAAAAATATGCAGTGGACAAGTCAATAGTTTTGATAAACGGTAATAAATTATTATGTATGATTAAAGAGATCAAAAAACCATCTATAAGTTATGGTGTGTCTTTAGCAACTCAAGCAAATCGTCCATTCAAATAATAGATAATATCACAAGAGATTAGATAATAAGTGATTATTTGGATAAAGGACAAATGAAAAGGGTGCGTGTAAACGCACCCTTAGAAAATACATTGAATTTTTCACAACTATTTTTTATTAACCGAAGCATCATAAATTGTCTCGACGGCATTCTTCAACGCTTCATTAAATTCTTCCTCAGTTTGATTAGCATATAAGTCCGCAGCCAAAGCACGAGAGAAGCTCGCAATGAGACCATCATTTTCCTTCAGCTTCTCATTTGCTTCATCGCGGGAATAACCGCCTGAAAGAGCGACAACACGTACCACACGTGGATGCTCGATCAATTCTTTATAAGCATTCGCCTTCGTTGGAATTGAGAGCTTCAGCATCACGTTTTCATTTTCTGATAAATCGTTCAGGTGTTTGATGAGTTCATCCCGCAAAATCTCTTCAGATTTTTCCTTATTCTCACTGTGAATATTGACTTCAGGCTCGATAATTGGCATCAGATCGGAAGCGATAATACGCTTTCCAATTTCGAATTGCTGGTCGACGACAGCCTTGATGCCGCTAGCATTCGGCTCATGGATCACAGAGCGCATTTTTGTACCGAAAATCTTCCGTTCGTTGGCACGGCGCAGCGTTTCATCCAAATCAGGGTTCGGTTTCATGAGCTGGACGCCATTTTCCTGATCAGCTAGCCCTTTATCCACCTTTAGGAAAGGGACAATGCCTTTATCGGCAAGATAATCGGCTGTATATTTGCCTTCAATTTCGCGATCCATCGTTTGTTCGAAAAGAATAGCGCCAAGAATATGATCGGCACTAAAGGCAGGGGACGTGATGATTCTGGTACGCATTTGGTGTACCTTAGTAAACATTTCGTCTTCATTAGAATAAGAATCCTCGGTCACACCATACTCTGCCAAGGCTTTTGGTGTACTGCCACCGCTTTGGTCAAGTGCTGCAATAAATCCATTCCCATTCTTAATCTTATCGAATTGACTGTTGTTCATGTTATCCACTCCTTTTTAGTACTCATCTTCAAAAAAACATCCACCCATACTTTTCCCCTAATCCGCTCATTCCTAACATGAAATTTTTTGTGGAAGAAGAGATGGAGCCTGTGAATATTGGTGTAGCACGAATTAAGTAAATGATGATATAAAAAAAGCTTGTAGAAAAACCTTAGGTTTCTCTACAAGCTGACTGTTGGTAAACTTTATATTTTAATATCCACTTTACCTTGTTTGTTTAACTTGTCGACTACTTTTTTAATAGCCTGGTTTTGTTTCTGCTGCTCTATTTGTTGTTTGATTTGTGGTTTGATTTTCTTTAAATCAGGTGCATTTTTCTGGCTTTTACTATATTGATCATAGAAATTTTGAATCTCTTTATCCGTTACTTTTTCCTGACCGATTTCTTTGTTCACGTAGTTTTTAAATACAATTTGCTGGGAAATGTTTTTCTTCAAAGAATCGGTTGTCATGTTTTGTGCTTTCAAAAGAGATTGCAACTTTTTTTCGCCGCCGTATTGTTTTACCATTTGATCATACTGAGTTTTTATCTGTTTATCAGAAGCTTTATAGCCTTTTGACTTCGCATCTTGGATAATCAGCTTTTGACCAACGAGTGATTGGACAGTTTGCTGCTTAGCCTTCTTCGCAATCGCGCTGTTACTGCTGTTTCCTTGCTGTTGCGCAGTCATATAAAGCTGCTGGGCGACAGATTGATAAGCGGAATTATACTCTTTCCCTGTAATTTTTGTACCGTTGACGACGGCCACCGTTTTCCCGTCATCTATCATTCCTTTTTTAATTTGTTGCTGCATTTGTTTTTGGGCTTCTTGCTGCTTTTTACTTGCTTTCGTATTAGTTTTGCTCGCACTAGCGCTTGATTTTGTATTTTTTGATGAGTCTTTTGATGATGAGCTCCCGTTACTGCCGCAAGCGGCCAGAACGAAGATCAAAAGTAAGGCTGATACTAAGATCGTCCATTTTTTCAAATTAATTCAGCTCCTTCATTTTGGTGCTTGTCACAACTTAACACGGACAATCATAGGTTTCAAGTTGAAGTGCGCAACTCATTGAATGATGGGAAAACTTACATCGTTCATCATAAGGGTAGTCTTAGTCCCCATCTAACGACAATTACGCAGTATAATATAAAATAACAACAAGAGGAGGGGAATTATGATCGTAAAAGCATTGCTCTTCTACATGATCATTATTAATGTCATCGGATTTTATCTGATGTATAAAGATAAAGAAAAAGCAAAGCGCGGGCAGTATCGAATCCGAGAATCGACCCTGTGGAAAATAGCGTGGATCGGAGGAGCAATTGGAACCACATTCGGAATGAAGAGCTTTCGGCACAAAACAAAACATACAGCGTTTAAGTTCGGTTTCCCCCTGCTTGCAGTTATAGATGCCTGTCTTTATCTGTATGGTTTTATCTCGATCTGAGGTTAAGGTAGGAGAAGCAGAAGAAGTAGATCAGAGGTCAGAGGCGGTTGATGCCAAAAAAGCGCCAAAAAGCAGAAAAAGTGGAATCAAAAGAGGTGTTTGATTCCCGCAAAGCGCCAAAAAGCAGAAAAAGGGGAATCAAAAGAGGTGTTTGATTCCCGCAAAGCACCAAAAGCCGAAAGTGGGGAATCAAAAGAGGTGTTTGATGCCCGCAAAGCACCAAAAGCCGAAAGTGGAATCAAAAGAGGTGTTTGATTCCCGCAAAGCGCCAAAAAGCCGGAAGTGGGGAATCAAAAGAGGTGTTTGATTCCCGCAAAGCGCCAAAAGCCGAAAGTGGGCATCAAAGGAGAGTTTAGGCAAGCATCAAAAAGCAGAAAAGGGGAATCAAAAGTGGTGTTTGATTCCCGCAAAGCGCCCAAAAGCAGGAAGTAGGGAATCAAAGGAGGTGCTTGATTCCAAAAAAAGTCGACAAGCTGAGAAAAGTGGAATCCAAAGAGAAGACAACCGCTCATCTTATACCCAGGTTTGGGGAATTCAGATAGCAGCAGTCAGGAGGAGCTATGTTTTTTAAAACGAAGCGACTATACATAAGAAAACTAGATTTTGAAGACCTGGATAATTTTCACGAAATGCAGAGTAATTATAATGTAATGAAATATATTTTAGGCAGAGCTAAAAGTAAAGAAGAAAATATTAATGAATTAAAGAGGATTATTAATAATTATAAGATCAAAAAAACCGCGTTAGTCATGGCTGTTTCAATCAAGAACGATGATCACATGTCTTTAATTGGTACATGTGCAGTCATTAAGAAAATTAGTGGTGAATTTGAAGTTGGGTATAGGGTGATGGAGAAACATTGGGGTAAGGGTTATGGTGCAGAAATATTGGATGGGCTATTAAACTATTGCTTAAATGACTTGGGATTAAATCCAATTGTTTCAATCGTTGATAGCGAAAATAGCCATTCTGTTAAAATTCTTGAAAATTCACCGATGCGGTTTATAAGAGAATTCTCTGGAAGTGATCAGAGTAAAGTTAAACTTTACAAAATTGATAAATGGCCGACTTAAGAGTGTGCAGTCAATTAATTTTCACAATGGGGTGGGGCATAAAGTTCCTTATAAGGTAAAATAGCTTTAACAGCTATCATAAATCTTTTATATAAAGGAGAACGTATGTATATCCGATTGTTAAAACCATCAGATGCAAAAAGTTACTGGGATTTAAGATTAGAAGCGTTAGAACAAAATCCGGAGGCGTTCTCTTCAAGCTATGAAGAATCAGTCATTAGGGAAAATGCTGTTGAAGGCGTGGCGGAGAATTTAGCTAACGAAGACAAGTTTCATTTTCGGAGCTTTTAATAATGAAGAGCTTGCAGGCGTGGTGACACTTGTCCAAGAAGACAAGATAAAGCTCAGACACAAAGCAAATATATTTGGCATGTATGTCAGCCCTGAGATGCGTGGTTCTGGTATTGGGAAGGCGCTTCTTTTGGAAGTAATCGAAAAAGCGAAATCAATTAAAGAGATTGAAAAACTCATTTTAACTGTCGTATCAACCAACAAACAGGCCATAAAGCTTTATAGTCATTTAGGGTTTAACGTATTCGGGAAGGAAGAAAAGGCTCTTAAAATAAATGGCAGATATTTTGATGAGGAATATATGGATTTGAATTTAAGATAAATGCTTAAATCACTTG
>CAVYYW010000022.1:0-8395 GCA_963772845.1 uncultured Sporolactobacillaceae bacterium | reverse complement strand
ATTTACTGATCATTTTTTTCTCATTTCTGAGTGACGCATAGAACAGGATCAACAGGCATATATAGCCGTATATTGGGTAAAGCACCTGAATTAAAGCGCTGTATCCAATCTGGCTTATGAACAGGGTAATCGTAGTGAAAAATAAGATCAGCTTTTTTGAAGGAGCAGATTCGATACCCGGCTCCGCTGAACCTTTTTCCACCTGTCTGAGCATTCCAAAAAGATTCCCTATAAAGGTCGAAAAAATTTCTCCATAAATGACGACGACAAACATGAGATGGAACCAGTAAGGCAGTCCGATTTTCACAAGTTCAGCCAAAGGAATGTCATGCACCAGCAGCTTGACATGAAGCTGCAGGATAAGGTGCGTTAATAATAGAAGAAACGAAAAGCCGAGTCCGCCAAATATACCGCCCAATCTCACGGTTTCCCGGTCCTCTATTCCGCTTCCAAGCGGCGCCAGCACTGCAAAAGCTGAGACCAGATTAAATGAGGCATAGGCAATAGCCTGAAGAAAGGCAATGACTGGCCGCCCCGCCGACCCTTGAACATGATGGGTGATCGTTTCCGATCCGGGCACTGTCATGATCCATAAGGCAATAATGAATAGAAAAAGGATAGGGACAACAATCGAATTCATCCACATCAGACCTTTAAGTCCTCTGTAGCAGCAGTATAAAACATAGCACACACGTAAATAAACGCCCAAACATCGCTGATAGGCCAAGCTGTTCACGAAAAACCGCTCCAGCACCGGCAAGCATAACAGCTGTCGTTCCGAGCAGCATAATAAACATCATCCAGTGGAGTATCGTCCCAATTCTGGCGCCAAATAAGTGGCGAAGCAAATCGTTGACCGAATGTGCCTGGATCCGGTGAGAAATCAACAATACCTTCGTCCCCAGCCAAGTAAAAAGGACGCAGGACAAAATTACCCCAGCCGTCCCCCATTCTCCGTACTGGGTGAAAAACTGGACAATCTCCTTGCCAGAAGCGAAACCTGCTCCTACGATTGTTCCAATATATGTCGCAGCAATTTGTAAACTTAGCCGGATTCTTTTCACAAAATACCGCAACCTTCCCTCTAATATATCTTAAAAATGTTTAATCATTTTATAATAAAGTCAGATCTTAAGCCTGTCCGGATCTCTTCTACATTTTATGTGAGTGGAAAAAGATAAGACCTAATTCATATTAATTGATCGTCAAAAATATTTTTAGCGGGACGGACGCCAAATGAAAGAGAGTATGATAAAATGAGTAGTGGCAATTAACAGAAGAATCACGATATTGGAAGGGGTAGATGTGGAATGTCTAATTTTCAAGATATGCTTTCAAAATACGCCGAGGTTGCAGTTAAGAAAGGGATAAACCTTCAAAAAGGTCAAAAACTTGTGGTTAACGCCCCGATTATTGCTGCTGAGTACGTTCGTGAAGTCGCAAAAACGGCATACGCTGCCGGAGCAAAAGATGTTATTATCGACTGGCATGATGATGAATCTACCAAAATCCGCTTTGATCAAGCACCTGACGAAGCTTTTGAAGAATACCCAGAATGGAAGGCAAAAGGCCTCGAGAAACTAGCAAAGGAAAACGCGGCCTTCTTATATATAATGGCTTCTAATCCTGATTTGCTGGAAGGCGTGGATCCTAAGCGTATCTCGAAAGCAAATAAAGTCGCTTCCGCCACCCTTGAGACGTTTAATCATTATCGTCAGGCAGCGCTCGTCAGCTGGACGATTGTCGCCACCCCAACAAAAGAATGGGCTGAAAAAATCTTTTCAGAACTTAAGAACGATGATGCTGTTGAAGCACTTTGGGAACAGATATTTAAAATTTCCCGCATCGATGCTGACGATCCCGTTGAAGCTTGGGATGCTCATATCGGAACCTTAACCGAAAAACTGACAAAATTGAATGAAATGAATTTAAAGCAGCTGCATTATAAATCTAGCGTAACCGACCTCACGATTAAACTGGTTAATAAGCATATCTGGGTTGGCGGAACGATGACCAACGGAGAAGGTCATAAATTTGTTCCCAACATGCCAACCGAAGAAGTCTTCTGCATGCCTGATAAAGATGGCGTTGACGGTACAGTCACCAGCACGAAGCCATTGAGTTATGGAGGCAACCTGATCGAAAACTTCTCCTTTACCTTTGAAAAAGGACGGATTGTAGACTACAAAGCTGATAAAGGTTATGAAACATTGAAAAACCTAATTGAGACAGATGAAGGCTCGCACCGTCTCGGTGAAGTGGCTCTTGTGCCTCATCAATCCCCAATTTCAGACACAGGACTTATCTTCTTCAACACCCTGTTTGACGAGAATGCGTCCTGCCATCTGGCTATCGGCGCTGCCTATCCGTTTAACATTGAAAATGGCGCTTCTTTATCTAAAGATGAACTTAACGAGCGCGGGGCAAACACCAGCCTGACTCATGTTGACTTCATGATCGGTTCTGCTGACCTGAGTATTGATGGGGAAACGCAGAATGGCGAAACGGTTTCCATCTTTAAAGACGGGAATTGGGCATTTTAATTCAATCTCATAACGAAACAGCTTGTCGACCATAATCGACAGGCTGTTTTTTTATGAAGAATGCCTTATCACGATCAATGAGCGGTGCGCTCTGCCGCACCGTTTCCACTTTCATTGAAAATTAAAATTAAAATTATGAATGAAAAATCGTTGTTTTATTGGATTTTTCATGAAACACAGCTGATTTTTTGTTGAATCATGCTAAATCAGCTTCCGAATTGATCTCGAAAGTACTTTTCAGGGTCGTGGAACCGTTCCCATTTAAAGGCTATTTCCACTTCTCATAGTTTGCCTGCCACTCCTGATAGTTTGCCTGCCACTTCTGGTAGTTTGCCTGCCAGTTCCGATAGTTTGCCTGCCACTTTCGATGATTTGCCCGCCACTTCCCTAATTTTCCCTCCTCGCCATCAAAAAGCCAGCCGAAACGTATCCGACAGGCTCAATTAAATCTAAAATGAGCGGTGCGCTCTGCCGCACCGTTTTACTTATATGAATTCATTTCATTATTGCTTTGCTTCAAATACTTATAGTGAGAAAAGCAAGAGCTGAAGACCTCACAGGCGCACAAAGAAACCACGCCAAAGTTAGCTGAGGCCGTGCCCGTGGAAAGCGAGCAGCCTAGAGCGGAAAACAACAGCGACGATGTCGCTGGGGGATTCTTTAGTTGCCACATCAGCAAGTCCGGCTCAATGGGAAAAAAGAACTTTTTCAGTTGCTACGTTTCCTGCTTGGTTTTCTCCTCAAGCTATTCCCGCTAAGTCGCCGTCTTCCAATGAAATCATAACGATGTAGAATCATATAAAAACGTATTCTCCCATATTAAATTCACAATAAAATTACGAACATACGAGCGTCTTTTCTGTTCTTTTTAAGAAGAACCTGCTAAACTAGCATTATCATGGAAAGGTTTAGTCAACGCCTTTTCACCATAAAGGTGAGGATGTATGGAAATCCTGAGTTGGGGATATCGCAAACGTTATGGTATAAAGGCTGTCTTCGACCACTGTCCGGCTTCAACGGTGTTTTTTAGAATCATTAACGGTTTCTACTTTGTCTATTCGGTCAGGTGGTCTGAAGAAGACCCGCTGGTGGAGCGCCGGCATTTAGAAGAAATGGAGTCTCTCATCAATAATGAATTGGGAACAAATACCGCTTACAATTCCCGCCGATCCATAAGATCAAAATCATAGTGAACGGGATTGTTTGACTTTAACTGACTATAAGTCTATACTAACCAAATTACCGAAAAATATGAGTGTGGTTTATTAGTCAGAATTATTCGACAAAAGATTACTTTGTTATATAATTTCTAACTAAAATTTGCTATACTTTTTAAAAGGAGTGTGATGATGCTGTGATGCGCATGATTACCGACCGGAAATATGTAAAGGCACTCGAAAAAGTAAAGGAATCATTACAAATTCTTAAAGATAAACAAGCCAATTCACCAAAGATTATTCAGGTAGCTGAGCATACAGGTTTATCTGAGGAACAGATCTTAGAAGCTTTAGAATTTGGCTCCCAGCACATCTTTAGTTACATTCCTTATACCAATCAGCCTGACTTTAAAAGTGCTGGGTTTTCAAAATAATAGTTTTTCTGCTGCGATCATGTAGCCAAATTCTAACCCCCTCAACCGTCAGGATTTTTTCTTTATATAAAATTATTTTGTTTTCATAATAATATGTATCATAAATTTGTTGATATAAAAAACGGCTCCCTCAATGGAAGCCGTTTTTAAATGCTGTATTTTACTCATCTTTTAAAAAATGATCGACCAGCGCCGCTGCGCCCAGCACGCCGATGTCATCGCCATGCGAAGTCTCTGCAAAGACAACGTGATCTGTCATCCCCTTCATCGCCCGCTTTTTCCCTTCTTCAATCGCAGGGTTCAGGAACGTAGCCCCTGCCTGGCTGACACCGCCCCCAAAAACGATCATTTCCGGATTAAACATGTTCACAAGGTTTCCAATGGCGATTCCAAGATAATAGCTGGCATCGGTTACAATCGTTTTTGCAAGCTCGTCACCATCCTGTGCTGCTTCAATAATATGCTTGGAAGTCAGGTTTTTCACATAATCAACGGATTTCAGTTCATTGCTTACCTCTCTTAGTTTAGAAGGCTTTTCTGTCTCTTTTAATAGAGCCGTCATTCGATTGACCATTCCTGTTCCAGAGGCATAAGCTTCAACACAGCCGTGGTTTCCGCAGCCGCACTTCGGACCGTCAGGATTAACTGTCATATGACCGACTTCAGCGGCGTTTCCTTCAAAACCCTGCAGCAGATTACCATCTGAAACCACACCGCCGCCTATACCTGTACTGATCGTCATATAAATCAGGTTATCAACATTCTTACCGTTTCCATAAATAAATTCTCCTAAGGCTGCCGCATTTCCATCATTTGCTAGAAAGACAGGGAAATCATACTTCCCGCCGATAATATCTCTTAACGGAACGTTCTCGAACCCGGGAAGGTTAGGTGATGAAACGATGGTGCCTGTCTTCGGATCAAGAGGTCCAGGTACGCAGATTCCCATTCCTTTTATATTAGAAAGCCTTACGCCGTTGCTTTTAAGCAATTCATCAATCGTATTCATAACCCGCTCAAGAACAGGTGCCTGTCCTTCATGAGCAAGTGTCATATTTTTATTAATTGCTGTAATTTTTCCTTCTTCATTAACAAGACCTGCTCTAATTTGTGTTCCTCCAATATCAACGCCAATAGTATACATATGCGTTCCTCCCTTTTGTAAACAAATCGTTTAGCTTATCTCATCTCTTTTTCTCTAAGTGCTTCTGATTAAAAACATACCCTCAAATCCTCGTGACATAACATTTATTAAGCGACGATCTGAAGAAGGGTTGTTCAAGCCCTTCTTTTTTTATTATACAGAAAGTTTAGGAAAGACAATAATAAAACTCACTTTTTTTCATTGAAGGGTTAAGAGAAGAGAAAATAGGGTAGATTTTGTTAGACCTTACTAACTTTATACAAAATGGAGGAACCATAATGACAGATGATAATAAATTAGAAGACGACCTCGAAAAGGAGGATGACACCGGCACACCAAATGACGAGGAAAAGAGTGAAGTTGAACAGCCCGCAAGGCAATTCTTTATTCCTTCACAGATCATAGAAACGTTCAGTGAAAAAGGAAAGGATCACTTGGAAACAAACCTTCCCTCGCAATTTGTTTTATCCCTAAAGGCAGGGTCATTCATGACGTTTGGGGCCGTCTTTTCTATCCTCCTGATCCTTGGCATTCATCAAGAGGCACTCACCTTCCTGCTCAGCGGGATCGGATTTGCAACAGGCTACGCCATGGTATTTATTTCAGGAGCCATCCTGTTTACTGAAGTAAATGTGCTTTTGCCCTCTTATCTTTTTCAAGGACCCTATTGGTTAAAGAGACGTTTTCTTCGGTTTTGGGCCTCAACCTGGCTCGGTAATATAATCGGTGCCATGTTTGTCGCCTGTATAATCTTCCTGTCAGACTCAATGAGTCCCCATTTTTCAAATGAACTGGGCGTTCTTCTTAGTCATAAAATGAAATTTATGGATCACGGCGTGTGGGGTTGGTTCCAGGTGCTTCTTTCCGGAATTATTGCTAACTGGCTGATTGGTATGGCTGCTTTCCTGACCACTGCCGCGAGAGACCTTGTCGGCAAAGTGATTGGAACCGCATTGCCTGTCATTTTGTTTGTCGCAGGCAATTTTCAGCACAGTGCAGCAAACATGGGCTATTTTTCGCTGGCGATCTTTATGAATCATGATCATCCATGGTATGAGCTACTATGGTTTAACTTGGTTCCGGCAAGCATCGGCAACATCATCGGCGGCGCCATTATGGTCTCGCTTGTGTTCTCATTCGCCTATCGCAGAGAACTTGGAAATTAATTGACTTGAAGGCATTAAGGAGAGGGATTTTGATGGTGGATTAAGCTCCATGAGAGCAGACATCAAACTCCTCTCTTTTTTGAAAAATTTTTTTTTATAGATAAAAAGGAAATCCCCTAATAATGTCGAATACTGTAAATACCTTAAAAGAAAGGAAGAGCTTTCAGTAATGAATACACGGCAATCAAGCTCTGTCGCCGTGCCCACCGTTTGATATCCCCGAGTCGCGGACACATTCTTACCCTTGACTCCCACTAGCTTTAACCCGGCAAAATCCAATCAAAAATTGTTTCCCATTACTTTTCTGCTTCAGCATTATTCAAGATCGTGCCTTAGATAAAAAAAGGGCTGAAGCACGCATGCCCAGCCCAATCCTTATTTCCTGTATGTCCAGCCTTCTTTTTGATACACTTTCTCTTCTTTCATAAGCCTTCCAAGTGCACGCTTAAATGCGGCTTTGCTCAATTTGAACTTATTTTTTATATCTTCCGGGTGCTTTTATCTGAATAAGGCATGGCTCCTTCGCGACTATCCATGTAAGCAAGAATAATCTCAGCGTCTTCATCCAATACCTCGTAAGTCCTTCCAAGCAATGATATATTCACCGAGCCATCCTCTTTTACATCAATTACCCGGCCCTTAATCCGCTGACCAATCCGGGGTTCTTGCTTACGTTCATTTTCGTGCAAAAAGCCGGCAAATCCTTCATCTGTATAGACAAAAGACCCTGCCCGGTTTGCCTGATAAACATAACCTTCGACATTTTTATTGAACGCCTCTGCTGTGGCCTCCGTTTTCAAATCCTCAAAGACCTCATGAGGAGCCATCTTAGCAAAGAGCCGTCCTTTTTTATCTGTCACCAGTGTGCAATACAGTTTATCGCCTTTTTCTGGCCATACCGTCAGCATGTCCGGCAGATCATCTTTTGAGACAAGCATATCCTTGCTGATTCCTATCGAAACGAATGCGCCGAGAGACCGTCTCGTATTAACAACCTCTACCCAGCTGTATGTACCGAGCTGTACTGTTGGAATTGCCATTGAAGCGGCTAGCCGTCCCTGATGATCCTGATACAAAAAGACCTCCACCGGTTCAGTTGGATCAAACGTTTCTGCTTTATCATTCTTATGCAGGAGCACTTCTTCTTTTCCATTCGTTAAAAAGTGGCCAAAGTCCACTTCTCTTGCAACGTCTAATGTTTGTACCGTTCCTGCCTGAAGCTGATTCATTGCCAGCACCCTCTCAAATTTAATTGGGGTCAGACCCCTTTTTTTCCTGGAATCAATGCCAGGATCATCATCCTTACAACGGATATCATAAATAATCCCAATAAGACACCAAAAAGATCAAACGTGAACACATCAATCAGATGTCCTGTCCGCCCTGGAATAAACCGTTGATGCCATTCATCTGTCATTGCATAGAATAGGCTGAATATCCCTCCATACAGACAGGCTTTCCATGTTCTGATTCTCATGAGCATCAGCACGGCGACTGTTAAGCTTGCTAAAACCGTATATTCAGTAATGTGACCAAGCTTCCGAATCAGAAACTCAATAAAATCATAGGGTTCCTGAGACGTGACGCTTTCATCACCATAATAAAAAGACACATTCGGTAAATCTCCAGGCTTCAGTTGGATGACTTTTCGTAAAAAAGGCTTCATATCCTGATCCTTATAGGGCGTTCCTGATTGCTGAAAAATGACGCCCATGAATAAAACCCAGACAACGGCCACGCACACTACTATAATTCCCTGTTTTTTCGTCAAAAACTCACCCCTGCCAGGAATTGCTGATGCTTTATTGTACCATGCTCATCATTATAGGAGAATAAGAAAAGGAGCAGACCTCTTACTGTCTGCTCCAGTGTATTAAATTTCTGTTCGTAAATCCCATAGTTCCGGGAAGAAACGATGATCCAGAACTTTTTTTAAATAACTGACTCCAGA
>CAVYYW010000021.1:0-179038 GCA_963772845.1 uncultured Sporolactobacillaceae bacterium | reverse complement strand
TGAAACTGGGGAATCATAATAGGCGTTTGATGCAATCCAAGCGCAAATATAACCATACTTTAACTTAGTTCTTTCTGGGCCCGGATGATTCGATAAGAAGTCATTTTGTCTAATTCTATTTCCAACACAAAAAGAGTTCAACTAGGTGAACTTTGGCGATTATATTTTTTTTATCTTTTCCAGCATCGCGACGTTTTCCATGTGATTTGAATGTTGATCGCAGACATAAATGATGTAGGGGTATTAGTCCATAAACCATCGTTTAATAGGCTTTCATTACTTATATTTATTTAATATTTCCTCGGGAATGTGACAGTAATCATTTGGGCATCTAGCTAACCGATCTTGATGTTCTTCTGCACTTCTCACATAGTTTGTAAGAGGTAATACTTCAACAACTATACGATCATAATCATTTCTCTCACTAAGAAACGCCTTCGCCTCTTTTAAGTGTTCAGGCTTTTCACTATATACGCCTGTTCTATATTTCTCGCCAACATCCTGTCCTTGTTTATTTAAACTGTATGGATCAATGATTTCAAAGAAATACCCCATTAATTCCCTGATCGTTACAACCGTCGGATCAAATACTGTTTTTACACATTCAGCGTAGCCATCATAATCACCATCAAGTGTAGAACTTGTTCCATTTGCTCTTCCCGCTTCTGTAAACTTAACTCCAGGCAAAGTTTTTATAAAAGCTTGTACTCCCCATAAACATCCACCTGCAAAATATACTACTTCCAAAGTGACTCTCCCCTTCGTTCAAATTACAAAAATTTCATTCTATATTAATAACATAGTGACCCATACTACCAACGTAAGTGTCTCCTGCTAATAAATAAAGCATAACCCCGCCGTCTAGGCTAAGTTATGCTTTACGTTACATTTATGTATTCCACCATTGTATATGTATGGTGGAGACGGTGGGAGTTGAACCCACGTCCAGAGGCATCGTAATATAAGCTTCTACGAGCGTAGTCGACATATTAGCGTTTCGCCGTCACGTCAGCCTATCGACAGGCTTCTGTGAGGCTATCCTGATTGGTCTCTTCCTTAGCCCTCAGGTGGCGGGCGTCCAGCGTATCCCACTTAAGTTGAGTCCCTTACCTTACCACATGGGCGATGGAAGGAGGAACCGCTATGCTACTTACGCAGCAAAAGCGAGGTTGTTGTTTTCTTTGCCAGTTATAGGCTTTGGCGTTTTAACGAGGCCGACCCCCTCGGCTCGCCACTTATATCCGACCTACCCCTGTCGAATCCATAACGTCCCCATGAATAAAGGGAGAAATGAAGCAGTAGCTTCATCTGCCAATTGTTCAATTATCAATCGAACATGATATAGTATACCATTTCCCCGATTCATAATCAACCGTCTTACATTTTTTGGCGTTCACGGAACGCTTTTTCAATTTCACGCTGTGCTGACTTCTTCTTCATCGTATCACGCTTATCATAATTTTTCTTACCTTTGGCCACACCAACAAGTACTTTTGCCACGCCGTGCTTAATATACAGCTTCAGCGGGATCAGTGAATAGCCCGTTTCCTTCACTTTACCAATCAGCTTGTTGATTTCTTTTTTGTGAAGCAACAGCTTTCGTGTCCGGAGCGGATCATGGTTATACCGGTTGCCTTGCTCATATGGACTGATATGCATGTTATGCAAAAAAACCTCGCCGTTTTCCACTCTGGCAAAGCCGTCCTTGAAGTTAACCGATCCTTTTCGGATTGATTTAATTTCAGTTCCTTGCAAGACAATGCCTGCTTCATACGTTTCTTCTATAAAATAATCGTGCCTAGCTCTGCGATTCTGCGCAAGCACTCTATTTTCAGATTTAGGCTTAGCCATGTCCATCCTCCTTTCAAGTAACAGTACCTTTTATTATAGTATGAACACTTTCACTGGTTCAAGTTTTTTGCGGGTAATGTCTGTTCGTTTAAGAGGATTGTTCGCTGGTTGGCTTGTCAACATGCTTCAAGTCATTCAATCCGTCAATTCCTCTGTCCAGGTACGTATTGATTGCATAAGCAACCCCATCATTTCGGTAATCACATGTCTGGTATGCTGTACTGGAAACTACTCGGTCATCTGCATTTCCCATGGCAATGCCATAGCCTGCCGCTTCAAGCATCGTAATATCATTATGGTTATCGCCAAGCGTCATTGTTTCTTTGATGGGGATACCCAGTTTATCGGCTAATAATTGGACTGCCACGCCTTTTGTGACACCGCTTCGCATCACTTCAAAATTCCCATGCGCAGAGCGCTCAACATTAAAATTGTCATTATCTTTAAAATAGCTCGCTGCTTTGCGGCGTTTTTCATCATCCAGAGAAAAAGCCATTATTTTAAAAACAGGTGTGTCTTTGTCAAGAACGTCCGTAAGCTCATCAAACTGTTTAAAAAAAGGATCATTAGTTTGTTCAGGCACTACAATGACCTTATCTCCATATGAACGCTCCTGTCTTTTGTACTCATCAAGCTCACTTTTCACCCAATTATACCCGTTTGTGTGAACATAGATCGCTTCGTCAGTATAGAGTGCAAAATAATGGTGCTCCGCAATCATCCACTGCAGACCCTTTATAAGTTCACTCTTATTCATACCTGCCGTATATAGACGTTCACCGGAAGCAAGCTGAACCGTCGCACCGTTTGCTCCAATAATATGCGTGGAAAGCCCCGCGTGCTTTAAGCGAGCCTGTACATCGTAATACATTCGTCCTGTTGCAATAGAGACATCGATTCCTTCATTTTGAGCTCGTTTTATTGCTTCAATATTTTTTTGGCTGATTTATCGTTCCTTAGTTAAAAGCGTGCCGTCTAAATCAGACACAATCAAGTTGATCATATACGAACCCCGCTTTCAAAACTATTTACCTGTTGTATGCCTTTCCTCATCGTATCATGAGTCTCATCAGCATGTCGCCTCAGAACAAGGCAGAGAACGGATACTAGGAAAATCAAGATGGCTCACATTCACTTTTGGCTGATCGGTGTGGATGGCACGAGCATCACATCTTGCACGACTTCGAGTTGCAACGTGGAATCCCGCTTCGAAGCATTACTAGCAGTAAGCACATGGTCGCAGATTCCTTCTATCAACATCTTCTTTTTACATGTATCCCAGTTAGCCTCAATAGGCAATGGAGACGTGAAGCGTGGTGCCCACATCTTATATAGCTCTGATTCATTAAAGAATCTCGAAGAAGTTGTGAGACGATCAGATCAGCCTCATCGGTGTTAAGAAGTCTCCGTTATATACTTTAGGAACATTATCATCATCTGTTTCCTTACGTTCTCTTCAATGCAAAGAGGATTTACACGTTCACTCGGCTATGCTGATGGAAATTTGAGATGCCTGCTGAATAAGCGGATAGCCATCAATCAAAACCTCCAGTGTGAAATAGTGATATTAATTACGGAAAGAAGGGAAAATTAGGAAGTGGCAGGCAAACACACAAATTGGCAGGCAAATCACCAGAAGTGGCAGGCAAACCATGAGAAGTCGACAAAAGCATTCGAATGGGAACGGTCCCACCCCATCTTGAAGCACGCTCAAGACCGATTCGGAAGCTGATTTTTCGTTCTTCTTGTGAAAATCAGCTTAATTTCATGAAAAATCCTAAAAAACTGATGATTTTTCATACCTTATTTGAATTTTTTATAATGCAGTTGAAACGGTGCGTCAAGGCGCACCGCTCATTTTATTCGGCTGTCTGTAATCCGCAGATGTAACGAAATAGAACAACTATAGGCACATGACTTCTAAAGGGCGTCACCCAATGACGTTGATTGAAGCGGAAGGCGCGAGACTCCTCGAAAATACACATGTTCATTGAAAGCAAGAAATACCCGAGACTCCTGCAGGATTAGCGTTCTTCAAGCGAGACTCCCGCAGCCAAATGTACGGCTACCCACGTCGTGGCCATGCTGAGGAGGCTCGCGGAACGCCTGCGGAAAGCGAGGGTATTTCGTAGCTTTCAATGTATTGCATCCGATATTTTCTTCGTCCGGTGTGAATTCAAGGATGCTGTTTCAAGTCCTGCAGAATCAGCAAGTGAATGAAGATCCGAAAATGCTTTGCATTTTCATCGTGCGGGTGGAATCAAAGATGTATTCAAGTCCGGGAATAGCACGCGTCCGAAGATCCACTTTGGCGCACAATTAGACCACGGCAAAGTTAGCTGAGGCCGTGCCCGTGGAAAGCGAGCAACCTGGAGCGAAATCAACAGCCATGATGACAGCGAGGACTTTTTCAGTGGCCTCATCATCGATCCAAGCGAGACCCCACAGCACTCCTAAACTAAGACTTTTATAAGCTGCGGAAGCAAATTATTCTTACTATTACCATTCTCTATTTAGAAAATTGCTCTTAAAAAGAGAAAGAGAGCGGGTTCATACCTCCCGCTCTAACGTTTCTTTTTCTTTTTCTTCTTTTTCATGCTGTCGTAAAAAGGTTTCTTTTTCTTCCCTTTTTTTTCAGGACGCTTTATCGATTTTTTCGAGTCAGCTCCACGCTTCTTACTATCTTTTTTGTCATTCTTCTTGCCTTCTATAACCGTTGGGCGACCTTTGCGTTCGCGCGGTTTTCTCGGCTTCATTCCGACAACTTCAAAGTCAATTGACCGTTCATCCAGATTGACATTAAGCACGCGGACTTCAATCTCATCACCGATTCTGTATACCGTGCCAGTCCGTTCACCTATGACAGCCAACTGATCTTCGTGATAATGGTAATAATCATCCGTCAGATAGCTGATATGGACGAGTCCTTCAATCGTATTAGGCAATTCAACGAATAAACCGAAATTCGTGACACCGCTGATTACGCCTTCATACGTCTCGCCGATTTTATCCTGCATGTACTCTGCCTTTTTCAGGTCGTCTGTTTCGCGCTCAGCATCAACCGCACGCCGTTCACGCTCAGACGTGTGCTTGGCAATTTCCGGCAATCGTTTATCCCAGGCACGCAGCGTCTTTTCATTTGTTTGTTTTTCAAACAGATACTTCCGGATCAGCCGGTGGACGATAAGATCGGGATAACGCCGAATCGGCGAGGTAAAGTGTGTATAATAATCCGTTGATAATCCAAAGTGACCTTGATTTTCCTGATGATACTTCGCCTGTTGCATCGACCGCAGCATAACAGTGGAAATAATCGCTTCCTCCGGCTCACCTTTTACTTTTTCAAGCAAGGACTGAAGCGTTCTTGGGTGGACCTCATCGGCATGCCCTTCAAGGACATAACCAAAGTTCACAGCAAAATCAAAGAACTTCGACAGTTTATCAGATTGAGGACTCTCATGAATTCGGTAAATAAACGGCAATTCCAGATTCTCAAAATGCTCTGCAATGGTTTCGTTAGCTGCAAGCATGAATTCCTCAATCAGCCGTTCAGCAACAGAACGCTCGCGTACCACGACATCAGCTGGTGCGCCGTCTTCACCCACAATGATTTTAGCCTCAGTAAAGTCAAAATCAATTGCCCCGCGCTTCCGACGTTTTTCTGTCAGAATGGAAGCAAGCTTGCCCATCCTTTCAAAAAAAGGAACAAGCTCCTTATAGCGTTCGAGTACTTCTTCGTCTTCTTTTAACAAGATTTTTCTGACATTCGTATAGGTCATTCTCTCGGTTGTGCGAATGACACTTGGAAATATTTCATGCCCGACAACGTTTCCAGACGGCGTCATTTCCATCTCACAGCTAATCGTGAGTCTATCAACCTGTGGGTTTAGACTGCATATTCCGTTTGATAACCTGTGAGGAATCATTGGGATGACCCGATCTACCAGGTAAACGCTTGTCCCTCTTTCAAAAGCCTCTTCATCAAGATTGGAGCCTTCTTTAACATAGTAGCTAACATCCGCAATATGAACGCCAAGCTTATAGTTTCCATTGTCCAGTTCAACAACATGAACAGCATCGTCTAGATCCTTTGCATCTTCGCCGTCAATGGTAACAATCGTCTCATTACGGAGATCCCGTCTTCCTTCGATTTCTGCAGGATCGATGCTTTCCGGAGCCGCTTTTGCTTCATCCAGAACCTCTTTTGGGAACTCGAGCGGCAGACCATGCTTATAAATAATGGATAAAATATCGACGCCGGGATCGTTCTTATGTCCAAGAATTTCAAGCACTTTTCCTTCAGCGCTCATTCTGCCTTCAGGATACTTGGTTATTTCCACAACGACTTTATGACCATCTGCGGCGCCATTGCTCGCATCCTTTGGGATGAAAATATCATTGGCCATCCGCTGATCATCTGGGATGACAAAACCGAATTGCCGGCTGGCGCTGTATGTCCCAACAGTCTGAGCAGTACCCCGCTCGATAATACGAATGACGGAGCCTTCAGGACGCTCTCCAGAAGATTCATGAGACAGGCGCACGAGAACTGTGTCTGCGTTCATTGCCCCGTTCAAGTCCTTTGGTGCAATGTAGACGTCGCGCTGGCCTTCTTCTTCAGGAATAAGAAAAGCAAACCCTTTGGCGTGGCCTTGAACCTTGCCTTTTATGAGATTCATTTTCTCAGGCACACCGTAACGGTCACTGCGTGTTCTAAGAATTTTACCCTGATTTTCGAGCTCATTCAGCATTTTAACAAATTCTTTGAATGCTTCTGATCCTTTTACATCAAACACGTCTTCCAATTCTTTAATGGTTAAAGGCTTATAAGCCTCTTTTCTCATATAATTGAGTAAATCCTGCTGTCTTTCTTCAGTCAAAGTCATTCCTCCTTAGTGGGAATCCGACCAGTCCAGCCCCTCCAGAAATTCATAAATGTCCTGGTTCAGCTGTTCCTTTTCCTCCCCAATTGTAATTACATGTGTGGAATTTTCGTACCATTTTATTTCCTTGTCTGATGACTGGACCTCATTGTAAATAATGTTTGCACTGTTTGTGTCAATCATTTCATCATTTCTTGCCTGGGCGACAAAAATCGGTGCATAGATCATATCCACGTGGTCATGGACATTATTTATCAAGTCTCCCAATGCCTTAAGCGTATTCATAGGCGTTTTAGTGAATTCATCCATTTCCTCTTCAATTTGTGCCTCGCTTTTGCCTTCATACTTTTTGTACTCTCTGGCATACTCCAGAACACCCTGATACATTTTGTCTTCCGTCTTGGCATTCATCGGTGCGCACATCGTCACAAGACCCTTTACAGGAAAAGTATAACCGCTTTTGATGGTGAAAACACCTCCAAGTGACAGACCGGCTATAGCAATTTCCTCATAACCAAGATTTTTCAGGTGCTCATATCCTTCTTTTACGTCCTCCCACCAGTCTTTCGGACCGGTATGAACCAATTCTTCCGGAGGGACCCCATGCCCCTTGTAATGAGGTGCGTGCGTGGTATAGCCTTTATCCTGAAGAAAACGGCCGAGAATCCTCACATCCGATGAATTCCCTGTAAATCCGTGTAATAAAAGAACCGCCCGTTTTCCAGCTTCAAATGTAAATGGTTTTGGTGGTACAATTTTCATTCTGTCTAATCTTCCTTTCTCACTTTAACAATACCCTTTATTCTAATATAAATGCGGCCAGCTATACAATCAAAGAGTCTATGCCAGCACGTAAAAAACACCAGCAGCCGGATTGACTGCTGGTGGTTCCTTAGTTATTTAATTTATAGGAAACCAAACCAGGATGATTCATCATTAAAATACATAGCCTAACAAAAATGAACAGACAAAGAATAACACAACAAGAGCGACAGTGATCCGATTTAAAACCGCATCGATCCCTCTAGCCTTTTGTTTGCCAAAAAGCTGCTCTGCACCGCCTGTAATTGACCCGGACAATCCTTCACTTTTGCTGGACTGAAGCAGGACGAACAGAATAATACCTATTGATGAAATAATCAGCACTGTAATTAAAATTGCATGAATCATCAGCTTACCCCCAAATAACGAACAATTGTCGATCGTTCATCGAAATCATATAAGAATACTTTACCACAATTCAGGACACGCCTGCAATATGTCCACTTTTTTTCAGTTTGAATCTTCAACCGTTCGCGATTAATATCGTGTTTCATGAGCATCCTTGCTGTTTAAGTTGATTAACTCCCGGGTATCGGTACATTATCAAATTTTAAAGAGAAAAGAGTTGATAACTGTGTCCGTATTTTCAGATAAAGCCTTGAAAGGCAAGCATGCGCTAATAACCGGTGCGACAGGTGGAATTGGCTATGCGACAGCCAAAGTTCTTGTGCAGATGGGTGCTGCTGTTACAATTACTGGCCGTAATGAACATAAACTACAAACGTTAAAAGAGGAGATACATAGCTCGTTCCCAGATGCCCATGTTTTTCTCCACACGGCTGACCTGACTGACGAAGATGAGCGGGATGCGCTGGTTTCAGCTTCCGAAAAAGCAAATGGGTTTATTTCTCTTCTTGTGAATGCAGCCGGCATTTCTGGCGGCGGTCCTGTTGATGAACTTAAGGAAAAAGAAATGAATCAGATTATGACACTGAATTATAATGCCGCTGTTTTATTAACACAACGTGTCTATAGAACCATGAAAGAAAAAGGTGAAGGAGCCGTTGTAAATGTTTCATCACTATCCGGGCTTCGGGGCACGCATAGTAATACCGCTTATTCGGCTTCAAAATTCGCATTAATCGGCTTTACTCATTCAATGGCGGTTGAGGCAATCGAACATGGCGTAAGAGTAAACGCCGTCTGTCCAGGGTATGTGGAAACGGAGATGGGAAAATCCGCTATTGAGAAAAAAGCTACAAGCAAATGGCAGGCCGATGGAAGAACAAATGAAAATCGTTAAAGATGGCATCCCTTCTGGGCGTCTGACCCGGCCGGAAGAAGTCGCGAACACGATTGCTTTTCTTTTAACAGATGCAGCAGAAAATATTATTGGTGAATCCGTAAAAATCTCCGGCGGTGTTGTTCTCAGATAACAACGCTTATCAAAAAAAGGTGGAATTGATATGCCAGTCAAAAATTATGGTGTGCTTAAAGGAAAACCGGTTAAATCACAGCAAGGCAGTAATAACAGTCCACATTATCAAGTACTCATCCAAGATGCCCATGACGTCTTTTACAGAATTGCAATCAATATTAAATCATCAGACTACCCCTCTGAAGTCTTGTACCTTGTAACAGAAGAAGTTGAGAAAGATGAAACGGAAAAGCTGCTGCCACTAAAGTCCGGCTTTACAGCTCTGGACAATTCTGCCGAGCATTTGGGACTTGATTATGTCCGGGGACATTTCTTTGATCCAGAGAAAATGCAGCCGCTTCCCGCTGAACAAAGCGGCCCTGACAATGACCTAAATGAAAAAATCCAGACCTATATCAAACGGGCGATTGATGAACATGCTGTTATTTATGCTTTCGGTGCTTCATGGGGACCGGAAGAAGGACATAAAGACCGGTACTTTGGCTTCACTCCTGGCAATGGGATTCATGATATTCATATGAATCAAGGCAATGCTGGACCGTGGAAGCAGGACAATGGCATTTGGCAGGATGGCGGCCTCCTTATCCATTTTAAAAACCAGAAAAAATGGGTCGGTATGTTTCTAGCCTTCCAGTCTCAGTCATGGTGCACAGACGAGGAAGGCAATGCCCTCAAACCCGTGGAAGAGTGCAATCATAAGAACATGAAAAACTAAAGTCAAAAGACAAGGTGACAGATCCTTTTAGGGTCTGTCACTTTTCAATTATTCTTTTATTATCCCCCTTAAACTGACCTGTCTTCTCCAACCCCTCTGGTTCTTTATATCCATTATTAAAAACAGTTCGTAAGTCTGATAAATCTTAAAACTTCGTGAACAAATCTCTGTTATCGTTAAAGAGAAGTCATTTTATATAATAGAGGAGTGTCGACAATTGAAAAAAGCCATGATGAAGTGTCTTGCTATTTTGCTGCTGACAGCTGGTGGCCTTGGAAGTGTTCTGCCGTCAAAAGTCTCAGCTGCCACACCACACGTTGTCATCAATGAAATTGCTTGGATGGGTACAACGACAAGTTCCAATGACGAATGGATGGAATTATATAATCCCTCCGATTCAGCAGTATCATTATCAGACTGGTCGTTAGCTGACAATGGAGGAACATTATCTGTTTCATTAACTGGCACCATTCCCGCTCACGGTTATTACATATTGGAAAGAACAGATGATTCCAGTCTTCCCGGTATTCCTGCCAATCAGATTTACACAGGTGCGTTGCCAAATTCGGGTGCCGATCTGCAGCTGAAAAACGCGTCCGGAAGCTTAGTGGATGAGGCGTCTCAATGGTTTGCCGGAGATAACACCAGCAAAGCAACCATGGAACGCCTCTCCTCTGATCAGCCAGGTACCGACGCCTCGAGCTGGAAGACAGCAACTGAAAAATATGATGCTGGCCTCGGCACACCAGCCAGTGCAACCTCAACTTCTTCCGATCAATTAAATCAAGTAAGCAATAAAGACGGTGCCATTAATGTCTACTTTAACAAGCCTGGTGAACCCAGCCATGCCTCTTCGGGTAATACAGCGAATTCCAGTGTTAATTTAGAAAACAGGCTAATAGACAGAATTGATGCTGCACAGCAATCCATTGATGTCGCGATCTACGAAATAAACCTCCCTAAAATCGTTAATGCTCTTATTGAAAAAGCCTCAGAAGGCGTCAATGTCCGTCTCATTGTCGATGCTAAAGACCCTGCAGATCAAGAATCGGCTGACCGCTATCAGTTGATGAGAGCAGATCTGGAGAAGCTTGTCCGCGGCCTTGATGGAACCCCTGGCACTTCGGATGATGTTCATGTTTATGGAGATTCTGCTATTTTCGCCGTAACAGACACAACGGTTCGCCAGCAGAATGGTCTCCCTGCAAACGGATTTAATGATTTCCCAACGAAAACGGTTGAGGTTGGCAATTCTTCAGTAACAGGTCAATTATTGGCAGATGGTGAAACCAAAACCGATGGCGGGTATTACTCCCCTGGCAATCAGATGCACAATAAATTCGCGATTATTGATAAAAAGTGGGTATGGACAGGAAGCTGGAATTTCACAACAACCGGCCTATACGGTTCTGATGCAAATCGTACCAGCGGTGTTCTCGGCGGAAACTCCCAAAATTCAGTTGAAATCAATTCAACTGAACTTGCAGGCATCTATCGAACAGAGTTCGATGAAATGTGGGGGAGTGACACCAACACGGATGCACCTTCTGTTTCAAATTTCGGAGACAGAAAAACAGATAATACAGCACATACGGTAAATGTGAATGGGACACCAGTTGATGTTTACTTCTCAGGCGGGGATGATGCGCTTGGCCATGTCGTTAATTATATAAATAACAATGCCGATCTTAAAGCCTACTTCTGTATTTTTGCCTGGTCCGATCAATCACTTGTTGATGCTTTAAAAGTTAAGTGGGAAGGATCAGATCAAGATTTACAAGGAACTCGCACCGGGTTTGATGTAAAAGGTGTGTTTGATAGCTCGTTCTGGAACCAATGGTGGTCTGCTTCAATTGAAATGACCGGTCGAACAGCCAGTCAGACGAGTACAGGAAACCCAAATATCCGCTGGAACAACCCTGCACCGGTGTATTCAGATCATGAGGACCGTAAATTGCATGACAAATATATTCTTATCGATCCGGATACGGCAAGCGATCCAGCAGTTATAACCGGCTCAACGAACTGGAGCGCTAACGGTAACCAGTATAATGATGAAAACATGCTGATCATTCATAACGCGAGCGTCGCCAATCAATATGTTCAAGATTTCTATGGAAGATATGACGCTGCAAAAAATTAATCAATAGCAAACTGAATCTGCTTATTCCTGCAAAATACTCTTTTATAGACTTGCAATAATTTAATCAACAAAAAGAAGCATGGTAAAGCCGAATTAGTGGCCCCATGCTTCTTTTTTGGTCTGCCTTTTTTTAATCACTCATGATGTTTAGTAGAGTCAAATCAACAATTTCTATCATCTAATATAGTAATCTCAGAAAAAAAGTATTTAGAATAGATTCTGTGATTACCTCCTTTCCTCCAGATGTCGTGAACATTTTTAGTTAAGAAAAATCCCATTTCTACACTCATTCTTCATACCCGACCGGACCTGAGCACGCCTTCGTTAAATGAATCAAAAGTGCCAGCGCAGAGGGCTGGCACTTGGCTGTCAAGAAAGACTTGACAGCCTACATATTCTTTAATCATTCACCGCGTTAATTAATTATATTAATCAAGTAGAAATACTCTCGCTTTTCCACGGGCAGGCGTCTGCTCTTTGGCGTGGTCTCATTGTTTCCAAAGTGGATCTTCGGACTCGTGCTGCTTCCTTTTGGACTTGAATCAGCATCTTCGATTCCGCCTCGCACGATGAAAATGCGATGCAATGCAATTTTCGAAGCGAGGCTACTTCTGCTTCATCAATGGGTTATTGGCCAGATTGACGCCCTTTAGAAGTCAATTGTGGCTATGTTGTTCTATCAAGTTGCACCAGCGGGATTACCGACAGTCGAACAAAATGAGCGATGCGCCTTGACGCACCGTTTCAACTGCATTATAAAAAATTCAAATAAGGTATGAAAAATCATCAGTTATTTAGGATTTTTCATGAGATTAAGCTGATTTTCACAAGAACAACGAAAAATCAGCTTCCGAATCGGTCTTGAACGTGCTTCAAGATGGGGTGGGACCGTTCCCATTTGAATGCTTTCGTCCACTTCTCTTGTTTTGCCTGCCACTTCCGCTAGTTTGCCTGCCACTTCTTATGGTTTGCCCGCCACTTTCAATAGTTTGCCTGCCACTTCCCTAATTTTTCCTGGTTTCCGCAAATAATTTCACCATTTCACATTGGAGGTTTTGATTGGTGGCTATCCGCTTATTCCGCAGGCGTCCGTAATTTCCAGCAGCACAGCCGAGTGAACGAGGGAAACCGCTAAATGGATATTTCAGTTTCCGTGCGAGGGAAAATAAAGACGACTCAACTTCACATTTTGGCTGATTGGAGTGGAAGGGCACGAGACTCCTCAAAAATGCAACCGCATTTTCTTCGTACGGTGTGAATTCAAGGATGCTGTTTCAAGTCCTGCGGAATCAGCACGCGTCCGAAGATCCACTTTGACGCACAAAGAAATTCATGCCAAAGTTAGGCTGAAGCGTTGCCCACGGAAAACGAGTAACCTAGAGCGAAAATCAACACCCCCATTGCCCACAGGACCGGGCTTTCTTTAAGTGGTTCTAGGACTTCGCTAATCTGTGGCCACTGAAAATCTAATTCATTTTTCGATGCTCGCTTTAAAGGTCAAAAAAATGCCGACATGACTCTCTTCTGAGAATATGTCGACACGCTACCCTTATTAAAAGACTTATTCAGAGGGGACTAGAAAAACTGTCTTTTTCTATATGACAAGAGCCAGCCCTTAGGGGGCTGGCTCTCTTTCTGTCACATTAAATATTTTTCAGATTATAAAACGCAGACTTTCCTGCAAAATTACCGGTTCCGGTAAGTTCATCATCAATCCGGATCAACTGGTTATATTTCGCAACACGGTCAGTTCGTGATGGTGCACCAGTCTTGATCTGGCCGGCATTTGCTGCAACAGCAATGTCAGCAAGCGTGGTATCTTCCGTTTCACCAGAACGGTGAGAAATAACGGCCGTATAACCCGCTCTTTTTGCCATTTCAATCGCATCAAATGTTTCAGTCAGTGTACCAATCTGATTGACCTTGATCAGAATCGAGTTACCAACTTTTCTTTCGATTCCTTCTGCAAGTTTTTTAGTGTTGGTAACAAATAAATCATCACCAACAAGTTGTACGCGTCCGCCTAGTTCAGCTGTGAGTTTTTCCCAGCCTTCCCAGTCGTTTTCGTCCAGACCGTCTTCGATAGAGACGATTGGATACTTATCGAGAAGTTCGCGGTAGAACTCAATCATTTCGTCTGAAGTACGTGTGACCCCTTCGCCTTTAAAGTGATACTTACCATCACTGTACAACTCAGAAGATGCAACATCGAGAGCAATTTTAACTTCTTCATCTGGCTTATAGCCGGCTTTTTCAATCGCTTCAATAATCGTTTGAATAGCCTCTTCATTTGAAGAAAGGTTTGGTGCAAATCCGCCTTCATCGCCAACAGATGTGCTGTAGCCTTTTTCTTTAAGAACCGTTTTAAGATTATGGAAAATCTCAGCGCCCATTCTTACTGCTTCTGGGAAGCTTGGCGCGCCGACAGGCATAATCATGAATTCCTGAATATCGACGTTATTGTCAGCATGCTCACCGCCATTAAGAATGTTCATCATCGGCGTTGGAAGCGTCTTGCCGTTAAATCCGCCAAGATAGCGGTAAAGCGGCATATCAAGATAAGATGCAGCTGCATGAGCCACAGCCATGGAAACTCCAAGGATCGCATTAGCGCCTAGTTTCCCTTTATTTTCTGTTCCATCAAGTTCGATAAGGATCTGATCAATTAGAGACTGATCAAGCACATCGAGACCTGCAAGCTCAGGTGCAATCAGTTCGTTAACATTTTCTACAGCCTTCAGGACACCTTTGCCCATATAACGTTCTTTATTGCCATCGCGAAGCTCAACCGCTTCGTGTTCACCTGTGGAAGCACCACTTGGAACCAATGCACGGCCAATCATTCCTGATTCTAAGTAAACTTCCACTTCCACGGTTGGATTTCCGCGGGAATCAAGGACCTCACGTCCATATACATCTACGATTAATGACATTAACACTCACTCCTGTTCATTTTTATATTTATTAGCGTTTTTTTAAGCTGTAAACCTTTTTTACTTAATCAGTGTTTCACCTGTCATTTCTTTCGGCTGATCCACATTCATTAAATCAAGCAAAGTTGGTGATAAATCAGCAAGTATACCATCGCTTCTTAACTCTAGGTCCGGCTTTGTGATAATCAACGGCACAATATTGGTGGTGTGCGTAGTCATCGGATCGCCTTCTAAAGTGACAACTTCATCAGCATTCCCATGATCAGCGGTGATGATTGCATCTCCACCCTTTTCCAGGATCGCATCAATAATTCTTCCAAGACATTCATCAACCGCCTCAACGGCTTTAATGGTTGGTTCAAGCTTTCCTGAATGGCCAACCATATCCGGATTGGCAAGGTTCAGGATAATCGCATCATGCTTGTCCGCACTGATTTCATTTACAAGCTGGTCTGTAACCTCATAAGCGCTCATTTCAGGCTTGAGGTCATAGGTTGCAACTTTTGGTGAAGGAACAAGAATTCTTTCTTCTCCTTGAAATTCCTTTTCCCTACCGCCGCTGAAGAAAAAGGTTACATGCGGATATTTCTCTGTTTCTGCAATCCTAAGTTGGTTAAGTCCTGCATCAGCAATGACTTCCCCTGCCGTCTTTTCTAGCTTAGCAGGTTCAAAAGCGACATCACTTTTTACTGTATCGCTATAGTGTGTCATTGAGACGAAGAAGAGATGCTCAGGTTGTTTTTCGCCTCGGTCAAAGCCGTCGAAGTCTGACTGAGTCAGTACCTGGGACATTTGGATCGCACGGTCTGGACGGAAATTATAGAAAATGACAGCATCCTCTTCAGATATGGTCGCAACCGGGTTGCCATCCTGACCGGTCATCACAGATGGCTCAAGGAATTCGTCATAAACGTCTTTTTCATATGAATCTTCCACTGCGTCCAGCGGATTCTCATAAGAAGGACCGTCTCCATAAACCATGGCACGATAGGCTTTTTCTACGCGATCCCAACGTGTATCGCGATCCATCGCATAATAACGTCCTGACAAGGAAGCGATCGCACCCATTCCAAGTTCATCGATCTTTTCTTGTGTTTCTTTAATATATTGTTTGGCAGAACGTTCACCAACATCACGGCCATCTAAAAAACCGTGAAGAAAAACATTTTCAAGTCCTTCTTTTTTGGCGAGCTCCATCAACGCAAACTGATGCTTAATGTGGCTGTGAACGCCTCCATCTGATAAAAGACCGATCAGATGAAGCTTTGTCCCTTTTTCTTTTACATGTTTAACCGCATCTAGAAACGGCTTCATGTTAAAAAAATCACCGTCTTGAATGGACTTGTTGATACGCGTAAGACTTTGGTAAACGATCCGGCCGGCACCGATATTCATATGGCCAACTTCTGAATTCCCCATTTGGCCTTCAGGAAGGCCAACGCATTCGCCGTCTGCTCTGAGAGTGGTGTGCGGATAGGTTTCCCAAAGCTTATCGAAGTTAGGTTTGTCTGCTTGTTCCACGGCATTGCCTTTTGCTTCATTCCTAAGACCAAAACCGTCCAAAATAATTAATGCATGTGGCTTTTTAGGCATTATATGCACCTTCTATTAATTGTAAAAATGAATCTGGCTTAAGGCTTGCACCGCCGACAAGAGCCCCGTCGATATCAGATTGCTGCATAAAATCTTTAATATTTTCAGGTTTTACACTGCCGCCGTATTGGATTCTTACGCTGTCTGACGCTTCATTGCCAGAAAGCTCAGCGACTGTTTTACGGATAAAGGAACACACTTCGTTTGCATCCTCAGCGGTTGCGGATTTACCTGTACCAATTGCCCAAACGGGTTCATAAGCAATCACTGTTTGGCTTACCTGTTCAGCTGTTAACCCTTTAAGCGCTTCTGTAACCTGTTCTGAGACAACTTCTTTCATGCTGCCTCCTTCGCGTTCTTCCAGTGTTTCACCAACACAAACAATGGGAACCAAACTGTGAGAGAAGGCCGCTTGTACTTTTTTGTTGACTGATTCATTGGTTTCGTTAAACATAGCACGGCGCTCTGAGTGGCCGATTATAACGTAATCCACATTGAGATCTTCAAGCATCGCTGGGCTTACTTCTCCTGTGAATGCACCAGCATCTTCAAAATGCATGGTTTGTGCTCCTACCTTGATCTCCTGGCCTTCTGAATCCTTAACCAGTTGATGAAGAAATGGCGCAGGTGCACAGACTACTGAATCCACTTTTTCTGAAGAAGGCACAGCACTTTTGACTTCATTCATAAATTCCGTTGCTTCAGTTAGGGTTTTATGCATTTTCCAGTTTCCTGCAATAATTGGTTTACGCATGTTAGCACCTTCCTTACATTCATTAGTGTTTATTTATCATCTAGTACGGCAACGCCAGGAAGAGTCTTACCTTCCATAAGTTCAAGAGAAGCACCGCCGCCGGTTGATATGTGGCTCATTTTTTCAGCGAGGCCGAATTTCTCAACAGCTGCTGCTGAGTCACCGCCGCCGATAATGGATTCCACATTTTCATCACTAGCAAGCGCTTCTGCTACGCCGCGAGTACCTTTTGAGAACGTGTCCAGTTCAAACACACCCATAGGTCCATTCCAAACCACAAGCTTTGATTCGTGAATAATATCTGCAAAGCGTTCAATCGTTTCAGGACCGATATCAAGCGCTTCCCAGTCTTTCGGGATTTCGTCAATCGGTACAATTTTAATGTTGGCATTTTCTGAAAAGTCGTCAGCGACAACCACATCGATCGGGGTATGAAAAGCGACGCCTTTTTCTTTTGCTTTATCCATAAATGTTTTTGCAAGATCAATCTTTTCTTCATCCAGCAAGGATTTGCCGACTTCATGGCCTAATGCTTTTATAAAAGTATAAGCCAGTCCGCCACCAACGATAAGATGATCCACCTTATCAAGAAGGTTGTCTATGACATCAATCTTATCCTTCACTTTAGCGCCGCCAATAATCGCTGTAAATGGACGCTTTGGTTCTTCAAGAGCTTTTCCGAGCACTTCCAGTTCCTTTTCCATCAAAAAACCGGCTGCTGAAGGCAGGTACTCTGCAATGCCTGCTGTCGATGCGTGCGCCCGATGCGCTGCACCAAATGCGTCATTAACAAAAAGATCGGCAAGGTCCGCAAAAGCCTTGGATAGCTCTGAATCATTTTTCTTTTCACCAGGATGAAAGCGTACATTTTCAAGCAGCAGGACGTCACCATCTTTAAGTCCCTCTACCGCTCTATGTACTTCATCACCGATCACTTCATCGGTCTTTGTGACTTCTTTTCCGAGCAAATCGCTCAGACGCTGTGCAACAGGACCTAGTCTCAGTTCGTCCTTTGCTTCACCATCAGGACGTCCCAAGTGTGACGCAAGAATAACTTTTGCTCCCTGTTCAGAAAGATACTGAATCGTTGGAAGCGCTGCACGGATTCGGGTGTCATCCGTAATTTTCCCATGACTAAGCGGGACATTAAAATCAACCCGGCAAAAGACTGTTTTGCCGTTCAGCTCCATATCGCGAATCGTTTTCTTTGACACGTTATCAGCCTCCTTCGATTTTTTGAAGTCATTTTCTATTTAAGTATAAAGCATAAAGGAGAGAAAATCTCTCTTCTTTATGCCAATGGCTATGGGGGCCAGACCTCAAAGGGTCTGACCCCCAATAAAGTAAGCTCCAGCAAAAATGCAATTCCTAACATTCAGGAGTTTAGGGCTTATCCGCCAACTCTTCAGTAACCTGAAATATTACAGGCCTTGTTTAGCAATATAGGCTGCAAGATCAGCCACACGGCTTGAATAACCAAATTCATTGTCATACCAAGAAACGACTTTCACCATGTTGTTTTCAATTACCATTGTTGAAAGAGCATCAACAATTGAAGAGTGCGTGTTGCCATTATAATCGCTTGATACAAGCGGCTCTTCGCTGTAACCCATGATACCTTTTAATTCATTATCAGCTGCTTCTTTAAGAGCTTTGTTTACGTCATCAACCGTTACGTCTTTGTCAAGCTCAGCTACAAGGTCAACAAGTGAAACGTTTGGAGTCGGTACACGCATTGCCATACCATTCAGCTTGCCATTCAATTCAGGAAGAACAAGTGAAACAGCTTTTGCAGCGCCTGTTGTTGTCGGAATAATGTTTTGAGCTGCTGCACGAGCACGGCGATAGTCTTTATGAGGCAGGTCAAGGATCTGCTGATCATTTGTATATGAGTGAACCGTTGTCATCATACCGCGTTTAATGCCGAATTTATCATTCAAAACTTTAGCAAAAGGTGCAAGACAGTTGGTTGTACAAGAAGCATTTGAAATCACATCATGTTTTGAAGGATCATATTTATCTTCGTTAACACCCATTACCACTGTAATGTCTTCGTCTTTTGCAGGAGCAGAAATGATTACTTTTTTAGCACCTGCTTCAACGTGTTTCGCTGCGTCGCTTCTGTTAGTGAAACGGCCAGTTGATTCAACCACAACTTCAACACCAAGATCACCCCAGCCAAGCTGTGCAGGGTCACGTTCTGCTAATACTTTAATTTTCTTACCATCAACAACGAGATCATCATTGTCCACTTTCACTTCAGCGTCAAGCTCGCCATGAATCGTGTCATATTTCAATAGATGTGCAAGCATATTCGCATCCGTTAAATCATTAACCGCTACGATCTCAACATCCGGGTTGTTTAGTGATGCGCGAAAAACATTACGTCCAATACGTCCAAATCCGTTAATTCCAACTTTTACTGCCATAATAAAATTCCTCCTTAGAGTGTAGGTTCAATATATTATTGACTAAGTATTTCTTCTGCGGCGCCTTCATCGGTTACGAGAATAGAATCCGGTCCGCGTTTAAAATAAGCTTTAATTGCTCTGCCTTTTGACTTTCCTCCGGCAACAGCAATCACTTTCCTATTTTCATAAAGATTTTCCAGCTGTATACCGATCGTCCGCGCTTTGTGAACGACAAGCCCTTCGCTGTCAAAATAATAACCAAAAGCCTCAGCCACGGCGCATTCTGTCTCGATTTTGTGCATCATATCATTGCTTGAATGCCGCCTTACTGCCATTGTTTCTGCATCGCCGATTCCGTGAATGATAAGTGTTGCATCATTCAAAAGGTTTATTGCTTCCTTTACGCTGGGCTCTTCGCTCAGTGTAAGATAAGATTCTTCGCTTAACTGATCGGGTACATGCAACAGCCTGTACCGGCCTTCAGCTTTTTCAGCCATTTTGGCACAAATGGTGTTGGCCTGATTCTCAACCTGCTCCCCTAGACCGCCCCGTGCAGACACAAATAGCAGATCTGCCGAACGCTTCTTCATCGGGTGCATAGCGGAAGCAATGGCTGCCACCGTCGTACCTCCTGTAACAGCGATAATGCTTTTAGGAAGCAAATGTCTTTCCATTTCACCGACCGCCACAAGACCCATTTCGTCTTTTACCCATGGAGACTGATCACTGTCTCCGGATACGACGATCACGCGGGAAATGCCGAGCGTTTTCTCAAGACGGGCTTCAAGATCCCGAATACCCGACACATTTTTCATTACATGATCCAGTGCCAGGACAATCTTCTCACCATCAGGCGTTAATTTCATCCCGTTGGTGGCCATATCCAGTAAACCTTGCTGGCTAAGAAGTGTCACTTCACTTCTTAAGACCCGCTCTGTCATGCCAAGGTTAGCTGAAAGGGCCCGCCGGCCAATGGGCTGCAAAACCGAAAGAGACTGGAGAATGCGATAGCGGGTTGACATGACATCAAGGACATCCGGAATCAGCTTTTTCTGTATGTCAATTAAACCCTCCATAACATCCCCCTTTCAGATGGACTCAATATGTCCCTCTTAGTCATTTTGCGTCCCATTGCCTACAAAAATATAATAGCAAACTTTTTGTGACCATTTCAAGTCTTTTGTTTGCTATTTCTAATTACATATTACCCGTTTATTATATTTTTAATCATTTTTTATTAAATTAATCTCTTCTAGACGATCGGCGAGCTCTGAATAGTAAATCCTGCCATACCCGAGACAAGCTCCCTCAAAAGCGGCAACCGGAATCATCAACTGGTATTTTTCCAGCAAACGGTCATCACCATAGATATCAATTATCCGAAACGGCAGTCCGTACGTTTCCTCAATTAAGGCAAGCACAGCTTCAGCCTGATGGCACAAGGGACAATGAGGGCCTATATATAGATCTAAAATAGGGAATCCCTTCTGAAGACTCATATACCGGCTCCTTTCTAATATGAAAAGGGAGAGGAAGGAATCTTTACGGATACCTCCCTCACCCTATTGTCAGAAATAGCGCTTCTTCCAAAAGACGAAGGCGGTAACACCTGAGAGAGTAACAGCAATGATCATTGGAATCCAGAAGGCATGATGCGCATGCTGAAATGGAATATTGACATTCATGCCATAAAAGCTCGCCACCATAGTTGGTAGAGAAAGTACAATCGTAATCGTGGTAAGGAATTTCATCACAACATTGACATTATTGGAAATAACAGACGCATAAGCATCCATCATTCCTGTAAGAATGTTGCTGTGAACCTCTGTCATTTCAATGGCCTGCTTCGCTTCAATAATGACATCCTCAAGCAAATCATGATCATCCTCATACATTCTTAAGAAATGCTGCTTCGTCATCTTTTCCATAACCGTATTATTTGCTTTCAAGGAGGTCATGAAATAAACGAGTGTTTTCTCCAGACTAAGAAGGCTGAACAATTCTTTATTCTTCATGGATTGCCGCAGTTCATGTTCGATGGTCGTTGTTTTGCGGTCAATCTGTTTTAAATACTTCAGATAATAAGTCGCCATGACATAAAGAATCTGCAGCGTAAAACGCGTCTTTTTATATGTGAAAAAACCTTTGACTTTCTTCTGAATAAAACTGTTGATAATGGGGTTGTCCTGCAGACAAACCGTAACAAAATAATAAGGCGTCACAATAATCCCAAGCGGAATTGTATCGTATAATGCCGAATCTGTATCATCCTGAACCTGAACAGGAATATCAACAATAGTTAAAACACTGTCATCTTCTTTTTCGATTCTGGAGCGTTCATCATCATCGAGCGGATCTTTAATAAAATCAACTGGGATGGACGCTTTCTCCACCACCCTCTTCACTTCTTCTTCTGTCGGGTGAATCAGGTTAATCCAGCATCCTTTTGTAAACGTATCGACCTTGTTCAATTGACCAAGCTCATCAGTTAAATAAATTTCAAGCATAAGCGGTCCTCCTCATGGTGAGAGGAATCATGTCGCTCCTAAGCTCCTACGGGGTGATAGCTGCTGTCAGTTTCCGAAAGAACTGGATACCTATGTTCCTCATTATTTAATACAGGTTCGGGACTGGGTGAACTGTCAGAACTCATTGAGCTATCAGCTCCTTTCGCAGTTTAGCGTTTTTTTACCTTCTTAATCATACATGCCATTGACTTATATGACAAACAAAAATTGAACCGCTTCACATACCAAAAAAATCACGCCCTTTTCAGGACGTGTTGGACTGCAAGAGACATTCTGCTTAAAAAGCAAATAGATGCCTTAGAAACCTTGTCAGGCTGGTTTCTATTTTTTCATTCTTAAGGCTAATGAGTATTTCTTGATGACATTTTCTATCTGCAGAATTGAGATGGATCAATTCTTTGCGGAGCATTCATTTGTCTGTGCTGATGACACTCATCACAGCAATGTGAAAACGTTTGCTGGTAATAGTGCTGATGCTCATACATCATATGGGTCCTTACTTGAGTATGCGTCTGATGAATATGTGGCACAATAACAGGTTTGTAAACATCAATAACATTTTGCTGCACTGGATCCGTGATGGCATTCGTTCTTCTTGGCTTACACCAAACCATTGTTCAAACCCCCTTAAATATTGAACTCATTAATACCATATGTACGTTTGCACTGCCTTGTACTCCACGAGTGTCATGGTTTGTCTAATCGGGCTACTTTATTTTTAAATCGGCTGTATGATCACTCAGTATCTGCAAATAATAACTGACATGAGAGAGGAGAAGGCAAAATGCGTATTATGCTAAAACCAGGTATCATCATTTCTCTTATTATTCTGGCTTTCCTTAATCCTCAGCCTGCGCAAGGATTTATTCCCAACCGAAGCCTTCATGAACGCCAAGGTGATATTGTATGGGAGGTGCCAACCCGAATGAAGGTTGTTGCCCTCACCTTTGATGATGGGCCAGATCCCGTTTTTACACCTCAAATTTTGGATATTTTGAAAAAAAATCATGCGAAAGCCACTTTTTTTGTAATCGGCAATCGGATGGAACGATACCCGGCCCTGATAAAACGTGAAGTCGATGAAGGACATGAGCTCGGTAACCATACCTTTACCCATAGAAAGCTGACTCAGATGGATCCTGTTCAATTCTATAACCAGGTTCAGAAAACCGATGACCTTATTCATTCTTATCAGTTATCTCAAGTGAAACTGCTTCGTCCGCCCGGGGGTACCCTTAGTCCTCATTCAATTAAGATGGCGAATAAAAATAAATTCGAAATCATTCTTTGGTCGTGGCATCAGGATCCAAGAGACTGGGCCAACCCTGGAACAGGAAATATTATTCAGCATATCCGATCTAATGTCAGAAATGGTGATATCATTTTATTGCACGATGCAGGCGGAGACCGTTCTCAGACAGTTAAAGCTCTCGAAAAAATCCTCCCTGCTCTCAGCAGCCGAGGTTACCATTTTGTTACTGTGACACAACTAATGAGAACGAACCCAAGATATCAGTCCCTATTCAATAATGACTTCCGGCTTCTTCAAAATAGCCCAAATAAGTAAATGGCTGTAAACATTCTTGTTCTTTCATGCCCTCAGGATTTAAGAAGGATCGGCTGGATCGGCGTTGTTACAGGACGTGACGTGGAGAGCTGATAGGAGGCTCCTCAACTTAGCGGTTTGCCTCCTCTATGTCAGCTTTTTGGCGTTTGGAGGGTATCAAACGCCTTTTTTAGATTCCACTTTTTCGGATTTTGACGCTTTTTTGTCCTCCAACGCCTCTTTGATTCCACCTTTTCGGATTTTGACGCTTTTTTGTCCTCCAACGCCTCTTTGGATTCCACTTTTTCGGATTTTGACGCTTTTTTGTCCTCTAACGCCTCTTTGGATTCCACTTTTTCGGATTTTGGCGCTTTTTTGTCCTCCAACGATTCTTTGGATTCCACCTTTTCGGATTTTGGCGCATTTTTGTCCTCCAACGCCTCTATTGGTTCCTTCAACTAAGCTTTTTGGCGTTTGGTGCCCTCCAAATGCTTTTTTGACTTCTTCTGAAATTCATTCCAATAAAAAGAAGATCTAAAAGCGTTTTCAGTCAAAAAGGCTTTTAGATCTTCTGAAGAGTGTTTATTCCGTTCCGCTCTGACCCTGTTGTGTTCCCTGCTGACCCTGCATACCATAGCCAGGCATTTGGCCGGTTCCCCCTTGCTGTCCCATACCAGGCATCTGTTGGCCGTAGCCTCCTTGCATTCCTTGACCTTGCCACGGCATCTGCTGACCGTAGCCTCCCTGCATTCCTTGACCTTGCCACGGCATCTGCTGACCGTAGCCTCCTTGCATTCCTTGACCTTGCCACGGCATTTGCTGGCCGTAGCCTCCTTGCATTCCTTGACCTTGCCACGGCATTTGCTGACCGTAGCCTCCTTGCATTCCTTGACCTTGCCACGGCATTTGCTGACCGTAACCTCCTTGCATTCCTTGACCATGCCACGGCATTTGCTGACCGTAACCCCCTTGCATTCCTTGACCTTGCCACGGCATCTGCTGACCGTAGCCTCCCTGCATTCCCTGGCCATCATGCCATGGCATCTCTTGACCGTAGCCTCCCTGCATTCCTTGGCCTTGCCACGGCATTTGCTGGCCGCCGTACCCTTGCTGCGTTCCCATGCCTGGTTGAGCACCATATTGACGTTCGTGGTCTTCCCACTGAGTAATTTGGTTATCGTACTGAGTATTTTGATTTTCGTTATGTTCCAAGCTTATTCCTCCTAGACTTTTATCATGGTTATACTATTCAAAGGAATAATATAGGTTAATACCCTGACGATATTTTTCGCACCCGTTTTTGTGCTGGAATAAAAAAAGCCTCCTCACAGGCAGCTTGGAACAGGGAATTTTCCAGATTATTAATTGTCCACTTTCTTCATTACGCTGCTTTTGAATTGTTTATAAAGTCAGCTCATTCATACGCATTTTTTATTCAAAAGTACCCCAAACCGTAATTTTCTCATCAGCCATCAGTCGCTGCCCTTTTGAAAAAACATCTTTTAAAGTCAGTTCCCTCGGTTCAAGCAAAAGAAGGTCTGCATCAGCACCCGGCATCAAGCGGCCTTTACTTTTAAATTTCAAGATCCTAGCTGGATTTGTTGAAACGATCTGAATCGCTTGCTCGAGTGTAAAGTTTTCTTCCTGAACCAGCTGTAAAAAAGCCTCAAAAAGACTTCTTATTGGAGCTACGGTTAAACCGGTTAATTCTCCCTCTCGGTTGAAGGCAGGTAAGCTTCCCTGCGCATCAGAGGTCATTGTTATATTCTCCAGAGGAACCCCTTTGTCAGCCATGAGCCTGACAGCATGCGCAGCGGGCACTTCTCCGTCTTCTATAAATGTCGGAATCGTACTTGTTGTGAAATCCACATATCCGCCATTTTTAGCGTAGTTTATGCCTTGTTCAAACAAAGCCGGATTGCGGTTAATATGAGTCGGCAGAAATTGTGAAACAGGAATGTCTGTCGTCTCCACTACCCGTTGAATTAATGTCAGACCGTCCTTGCCATCACCCACATGGATATTCACGATGCCCGCTTTACCAGACAGCATCCCTCCGATTCTTGCTTCTGAAGCGATCCGCGCCAGCTCCTGTACAGTAGGCTGAGAAGAACGGTGATCACTTATAGCGATTTCGCCGCTGCCGATTACCCTGTCGATTAAAATCATATCGTCAGTGATGGAACCGGTACATGTTCTGGTCGGAACGTGATAGTTTCCTGTGTGAACGTAGCAAGAGATCCCTTCTTCTTCCAACGCCTCTCGCTTTTGCAATCAGATCCGGCATCACACGCGTCGTGCCATCCGTACCAATTACGCCAACAATTGTGGTGACCCCAGCGTTGACCGCCTCAGAAAGTTTGAGCTCAGGCGTCCGTGTCCGGAATCCGCCCTCGCCTCCTCCACCCATTATGTGAACATGGTGATCAATCAAGCCAGGAATGGCGGTTTTTCCTCTTCCATCAATAATATTATCCTCTTTTAAAGAAAGCGTTATGTTATCTTCTATTGCTGTTATTTTACCCCCGGCAATCAGAATATCCTTCATGCCGACTGGTTTAGGTGTATAGCAGTTAACATTTTTTATTAGCGTCCAGTTCCTCATCCGCTCCACCTCTTCATTAATTTTTTAGTCAATCAATAATAATGTAGAAAAAAGGATTGAGTTTTCACTCAACCCTTTCTAAGTTATCCCCGTGAGGTTCCTGCTTTTTTTCCAGATGCCGTGATCTTTTCGCCAGATGGTGTGATTCTTGCTTTTCCCATAAATATTATTGTTACCGCTGCAAGAGCTATAGGAATCAGGGCAATCATAAAGGTAAACGTTATGGACGATGCTATTGCGTCCACCATTTTATTCAGGATGGCCCCTGGAATTTTTGAACGCTGGGCAGACTCAAAAATCTGTCTCGGATCAAGATTCATGACCCCAGCTCGACTGCCCCCCATTCCTTTGAACGCCTCTTTCAGGTTATTGACAAAAAGATTATTTTGGATGGTGCCGAACACCGTCACACCAACTGTCATTCCAAAAGATCGAAGAAACGAGTTCGTAGAGTTTGCCGTTCCGCGATAACGCGGTTCAAGATTATGAATGGAGGCTGTTGGCAGCAGAGAGAATGAAAAACCCATGCCGAACCCAACAATGACCATAAACAATGTCAGCATCAAACGGGACGTTTCTGGTGTCATACTTCCAAGCAGATACATGCCAAGGAAATAGGAAATAATCGATATAATCATTAAATTGCGGAAGGTCGTCTTCGTCTGAAAGATCCCGCCAATCGCACTTCCTGCCACGGACCCGAGCATCATTGGTGTTAAAATAAAACCGGCATTGGTTGCTGACCCGCCATATACCGATTGTACAAAAATAGGAATAAAGACTGTTAAAATTATAAATGTGCTTCCGTATAAAAAAGCTAAAATCTGGGCTGCAGCAAACAGCCGCCTTTTAAACAGCCAAAATGGAAGAATCGGTTCTTTTGCCTTCAATTCGATTAAGAAAAAGATAATAAAGAAGACTGCGAAACTGATGAAAAGACTGATGATCGGAGCCGACTGCCAATCAAATTGCTTCCCGCCAAGTGAAAGCCCGAACATCAAGCTGATCACAGAAATAACAAGCGTAATCGCGCCCCACCAGTCAATTTTTTGTTTAGAATGCTCTAGGGACTCTTTGTAAAACCGGCCAATCAAAAATAAGCTTACAATTCCAATCGGTACATTCACATAGAAAATCCAATGCCAGCTGATGTAATCCGTTATGTATGCACCGAGCAAAGGACCAAGTACACTTGCAATCCCGAAGACTGCCCCGAGAAGCCCTGTCATTTTCCCGCGTTTTTCAGGAGGAAAAATATCAAAAACGATGGTAAAAGCTATGGGAAGAAGCGCGCCGCCCCCAATCCCTTGAATAGCTCTATAAATACTCAACTGAACCATGCTTTGGGCCACACCGCATAAAGCCGATCCGATCAAGAAAACCGCTAAACCAAATACGAAAAAACGCTTCCGCCCATACATATCAGACAGCTTGCCAAAAATCGGCATACCAGCCATCACTGTTACCATATAGGCTGAAGTAACCCAAACAAATTTATCCAGACCTCCAAGATCAGAAACAATCGTTCCCATAGCTGTCGCAACAATCGTATTATCCATTGCGGCCATCAAAATCCCCAACAGCAAACCTGTTACGACAAAATTAAGCGTTCTTCCCTGTACTTGCATGGATTTTCTTCTCCTTTTATGTACTCTGGTCATCAATTAAAATAATATAGTCGATGTAATTATAGCCGCTGGACACCTGCTATAGCAATCTTTTATTAGGATTTTCTTTAGATCCTTTTTCGCTAAGGAAGCCATTTATGACTAATCAAAAAAGAGACTAAGCATTAGCTTAATCTCTTGGTATCGTTATATTTTATGGCGCGCTCGGAGGGATTCGAACCCCCGGCAGACGTGGTACCGGAAACCACCGCTCTATCCGACTGAGCTACGAGCGCTTAAAAACAGTATTCATAGTCACAAAGAGTATTATAACCCATGAAAACTTGTAAAGCAAGATGAACTTTAAGAAATCAACCGATTTATATAACTGCGTTTTAAGCACTTATTGAGGATGTAAAGACTTCTCTCAAATTATGTTTATATAAACTAATCTATCCAGACGATGCCCAAAGAGATCAACCAAACGGTTAAAGGAATTAATAAACTTATAACTGCTTGTAAAGAATGAAAGGTTACATGTCGTTTTTGCAGTAATTTATCAGTAATAAAAAACAAAATAGAAGCTCCTAAACTATAAGGAAGAAGTACAAGTCCGAAAGCAACATGAAACACTCCAGAAACTATTAATTCATTTTTTTTGTTTGCTTTCTTTTTTAACATATACACTGCTAATCTATCGCTTGCAATAGAGGTTAGGATTCCAAAAAATAGAATGACAGGAAAGCTATACATTAAATAAATATTTATAATAGTAGAAGCAGAATAAAAATAATTTTGTTCTGCAACAACTTGTTCTTGAAATGGATTTGGGAAAACAAATCCTAATAAAATTGCAAATAAAGCACTAGATATAGAGGCAGTTATTACTTTTCTTGGCAGCATTTTTTCACCCACACATATTATTAATATATTCATTATACTTTTTATTACACAAATAAACACTTAATTTTAATAGTCGCAGACTGTCACGTGCTTTCGTTAGCAAGACTATCAATAAATAAAACTATAGCTAGGTAATTATCAACATATTTGTTGCCACTCCTCTAAAGCGGTTTAAACAAGTCCGCTGAAAAAGTCCCTCGGTGTCGTGATGCCTGTTTTTTTCGATCTATGCTGCTAGCTTTCCGCGGGACTTGAAATTACATCTTGGCATCACACCGCACGATGAAAATGCAGATGCAATAGATTGAAAGCGGAAATACCCTCGCTTTCCGCGGGCACGGCCTCAGCTAACTTTGGCATGGTCCCATTTGTTTGCCAAAGTGGATCTTCGGACACGTGCTGATTCCGCAGGACTTGAAATTACATCTTAGCCATCTCACCGCACGATGAAAATGCAGATGCAATAGATTGAAAGCGGAAATACCCTCGCTTTCCGCGGGTACGGCCTCAGCTAACTTTGGCGTGGTCCCATTTGTTTGCCAAAGTGGATCTTCGGACGCGTGCTGATTCCGCAGGACTTGAAATTACATCTTAGCCATCTCACCGCACGATGAAAATGCAGATACAATAGATTGAAAGCGGAAATACCCTCGCTTTCCGCGGGCACGGCCTCAGCTAACTTTGGCATGGTCCCATTTGTTTGCCAAAGTGGATCTTCGGACGCGTGCTGATTCCGCAGGACTTGAAATTACATCTTAGCCATCTCACCGCACGATGAAAATGCAGATGCAATAGATTGAAAGCGGAAATACCCTCGCTTTCATTTGTAGACATGCGCATTTTCGAGAAGTCTCACGCCCGCCGCTTCAATCAACGTGTTTGTTGCCGGATAATCCCCTTTGGACTTCATTTATGGCTATAGCTTATCCTTTCTCAGCTTAATCGGTCCGGCAGAGATCCCGGCATGTAGAACGAAAGCGGAGAAAATGTCCTTCATATGCACGCCAAGAGCGAAAATTGCGAGACTCCTACAGGAATAGCGAGATGGGACTGAAAAAGTGCACCGGCATGATCTATTTGTCAATTTGGCCGAGCGGCCGGGAAAGTTTGAGACGCCTGCGGAATTAGCGTGACCAGGCGAGACCCCACAGCGCAACATCTTGAAGGAAGATCGGCTAAGGGCGTCACGTCCTGTGACAACACCGATCCTACCCACGTCCTGTGGGCATGAGGAGGCTCGCGGTCCGCCCGCGGCAAGCGAGAACTTTCCAAAGCTCGGCCCGAAGGCAAAAGAGACTTTTTCAGTGGCCTTATCAGCGAGCCAAGTGAGACCGGCTTCACTGCTCAATGAAAAAGGTGATCCTGAGTGCCATGATGGCAAGAGGATCACCTTTTTAGTAGATTCATATAAGCTCATAGCACACACGTTTTTCAGTGAAGTCTCAAAAAGAAAGGTTATTCACTATTAAACCTTAATCCTGATTTTCCGCGTCAAAATCAAATTGAACGTCTTCAAGCGGTACTACTTTGGTTTTTTTAATCCACTTATAGCCAAACCAAAGAACGAGAAACAGCGGAATTCCTAGATAAGCGGCAAATAGCCCTCCCCAATCAATGGTTTTCGCCGTCAGTGCTTGATAGTCTTGCGCAAGAATAACGATCATACATATAAGAAAAGCAAATATAGGGCCGAACGGATACCATTTCGCCCGGTACGGCAGCTTTTCAAGCGGAAGGCCTTGAGCGATATAGGCTTTCCTGAAGCGATAATGACTGATCACAATTCCCACCCAAAAAATAAAACCGGTTACTCCGACAGAGTTCATCAGCCATATGTAAACCTGACCATCTCCGAAAATCGAAGCAAAAAATGTAAACATGCCGACAACAGTCGTCAAGATCAGCGCAGCAATAGGAATGCCTCGCTTGTTCAATTTACCGAATATCTTAGGCGCCTGACCATTCTTTGCCATTGCATAAAGCATTCGGGTGGAAGCATAGAGACTTGAATTTCCCGCGGATAAGACTGCTGTTAAAATGACGGCATTCATAAACGAAGCCGCTACTGCTAGTCCTGCTCGCTTAAAAACAAGGGTGAACGGGCTTACCAGAATACTGGAGCTGGCAAGATCCTTGCTCGTATAAGGCACAATCAGACCGATAATAAAGATCGCGAGGGCGTAGAATAAAAAGATTCTCCAAAAAATACTTTTGACTGCCTTCGGAACATTTTTGGCTGGATCCTCACTTTCCCCGGCAGCTACCCCAACAATTTCTGTTCCCTGAAAAGAAAAGCCTGCCGCAAGGAAAATGCCAAGTGTGGTAAGAAAGCCGCCGACAAAGGGTGCATCCCCTTTTGTAAAATTACTGAATCCGACTGAGTGTCCGCCATTCATAATCCCAAAGATCATCAATAGACCTGCAATAATAAAGATAATAATGGTAGCGACTTTGATAAAAGAAAACCAGTACTCACCTTCACCATAGCCTTTAACAGACAAATAATTCAGCAGAAAAATGATAACAAGAAATAAACCGCTCCAGAGAAGCGAAGGACTATCAGGAAACCAGAATTTCATCACGAGTGTTGAGGCAGAGAGTTCTGCCGCAAGGGTCATAGCCCAGCTGTACCAATAGTTCCACCCGAGAGCAAAACCGAAAGCAGGATCAAAAAACCGGGTGGCATAAGTACTAAATGCTCCGCTGGTTGGCATAAAGGCCGCCATTTCACCCAGACTTGTCATGACGAAGTAAACCATAATACCAATAATTACGTAAGCAATCAGGGCACCGCCTGGGCCCGCTGTATGTATCGCTGCTCCGCTCCCAAGGAATAAACCGGTTCCAATTGCCCCTCCAATCGAAATCATTGTTAAGTGGCGTGGCTTGAGGCCTCTTTTTAATTTCGCCGTATCCATACCTGACTGTTTCGTCGATTGCTGCATTGAATCATCATCTCCTTTTTGTCAAAGCTGTCTTTCATTGTGTTTTTCAAAAGTTGCTCATGTATCGTCTCCCATTCAGTTTAACCTGAGCGTTCGGCTTCTGAAAAGACATTTTAAAAAATTCAGTTTTCTCAAAATAAACAATCAGCAAATCTCCAGATATCAGGTTTAAAAGACAGTTAACCAGGGAACAATGCTTGCAGTACATAGATAGAAAAGCGGAGTCACACATGTAGCCTCGATGAGTGCTGGAAACGCTTTGAAGGAAGGTGCTCTTTACCTCACATAAAAGCGTTGAAGCAATCTCGAGAGGCTGTGTGACAAAGCTGGACAAAGAAAAGCGGAGTCACACATGTAGCCTCGATGAGTGCTGGAAACGCTTTGAAGGAGAGACTGACTCTCTCCCCTGCTTCTTGAGGTCACTGAAAATCCAGCTCATTTTCAGTGTAAAAGAATTTTAAGACGGCTGCTCAAATTCACATTTTTGCTGAATGAAGCGAAGGCGCGAGACTCCTCAAAAATGCGCATGCGCAGAATTGAAAGCTAAAAATACCCGAGACTCCTGCGGAAGCAGCACGCGCTCGAAGATCCACTTTGGCAAACAATGAGACCACGCCAAAGTTAGCTGAGGCCGTGCCCGCGGAAAGCGAGGGTATTTAAGCTTTCAATGTAAGGCAACCGCATTTTCTTCGTGCGGTGCGGATTCAAGGATGCTGTTTCAAGTCCTACGGGACCAGCACGCATCCGAAGATCCACTTTGGCACAAAGATACCACGCCAAAGTTAGCTGAGGCCGTGCCAGTGGAAAGCGAGTCAGCCTAGAGCAAAATCAGCAACATGACGGGACATCGAGGGACTTTTTCAGTGGCCTAACGCCGATCCTAGCCACGTTCTGAGGACATCAGGAGGCTCGTGGAAAGCGAGCAAACTAGAGCGGAAATCAACAACCACGACGAGACCAGGAATTTTTAGTGTCCTCCCTTATTTACAAGGGTTACGAAGGTTCACGAGGTGCCATGTGGCGCAGCTGAATCAGCTTAAGAGCAACAACTTCTGTGCTTTTCCCATCAGTGTATCCACTGGTCAAAATGATGCAGCTTTTAATTTGACCTATACTGACCTTTAGGTTATGATGGAATCACAGTTAAGATATACCACAAACTAAAAAGATAAAGTAAAGGAGGATGTTCAATGCCGCTTATTCCTACAGTCATTGAGCAAACAAACCGAGGAGAACGTGCTTACGATATCTACTCGCGTCTGCTGAAAGATCGTATTATTATGTTAGGTAGTGCAATTGATGACAATGTGTCCAATGCAATCGTTGCTCAATTACTCTTCCTTGCTGCTGAAGATCCTGACAAAGATATTTCTCTTTACATCAACAGTCCCGGAGGTTCAATCTCTGCGGGTATGGCCATTTATGACACAATGCAGCATATTAAGCCGAAAGTATCGACGATTTGTATCGGTATGGCAGCTTCCATGGGTGCTTTCCTACTGTCAGCAGGGGAACCCGGCAAGCGTTATGCACTGCCTAACAGTGAAATTATGATTCACCAGCCACTTGGCGGAACACAAGGCCAGGCTGCTGATATTGAAATTCACGCGAAACGTATTATCAAAATGCGTGAAACACTAAACCGAATCCTTTCAGAAAGAACTGGTCAGCCAATTGAAGTGATCGACCGCGATACAGACCGTGATAACTTCATGGTAGCGGAAGATGCAAAAAATTACGGCCTAATCGACGAAGTTCTTCATAAGCAAGCTTAATTAAGCTGAAAAAGCCACCCGGATAACGGGTGGCTTTTTTTGTTCTCAACCAATTTGTGTCCACCATTTGCCTAAACTACGATCAAATTTTCAAAACACAAATAAGGAAGCACCGGATATCCGACGCTTCCTCTAAAAATCTTTATTTACTCCATGTAAAATCCAGAGAGCATTTTCTTCAGTCGCTTAATTCTTTAAAAGAGGGCTTATCTCTCCTGAACGCCCTGCTTGATCAAAGCGTCTCTTTCTCAATAAATGCCTCAAGAATTTCTGCCGCTGACTCTTCGTCATTTCCTTCGACCTGCAGGGTAACATCCGTTTCCGGCCCCACAGCAAGACTCATCACGCCCATTATACTCTTGGCATTCGCTTTTTTACCGTCTTTGATCAAAAAGACATCTGAGGAAAAATGATTCGCCTCTTGAACAAATAAAGCCGCTGGCCGTGCCTGCAGACCATCTTTCAATTGAACGTGCACTCTCTTTTCAATCAATGACTGGTTCCTCCCTTTCGCAAACCTTTTATATAGAGTTCTCTCTCGTACCGCTTAAACCCTTCCTTAAACGGTCTGCAATCGTTTCTATTTTTCTGAACCTGTGATTAATGCCTGACTTGCTGATATGTTCCCCATGTACGAGTTCACCAAGTTCCTTTAATGTAACATCAGGATGCTTCACTCGGAGCTCAGCTATTTCTCTTAGTCTGTCCGGCAGTTCATCCAGACCCATTTCATGTTCGATCAGTTTAATATTCTCAATCTGTTTCATGGCTGCACTGACCGTTTTATTCAGGTTGGCTGTCTCACAGTTCACCAGCCTGTTAACAGAATTCCTCATATCTTTGACAATGCGGATATCTTCAAAATAAAGCAGCGCATGATGGGCGCCAATCAAACTCAGGAAGCCGGTGATTTTTTCCCCTTCCTTCATGTAAATAATGTAACCGTTCTTACGCGGCAGCATTTTTACATTAAGCCTGAATTTATTCATCAGGTCAGCCAGAGATTTCGTGTGCTCTTCATAGCTTGAAAAAATCTCCAAATGATAGGAGGATTCCGGGTGATTCAAGGAACCTCCTGCTAAAAAGGCTCCTCTAAGGTAGGCTCTCTGACAGCACGCCTTTTTAATTAGGCTTGGATCTATTTGACGTGTAAACATCAGGCTGTTGTCCGTAATTTTCAGATTAAAAAGCAGACTCTTTTGCATGCTCTTTAACACGAACAATATAAACATTATTTTTCTTCAGACGCATTTTACGCCGCACTAACAGCTCGACCGGAAAATCATAGCACCGTTTGATCAAGGTATAAATTCTTCTTGCAATCGCAGCATTTTCCGTTGAAATATCAAGTCCAAGCTGTTTATTCACGATTGAAATGGACCCATTCATTCGAATGAGTGCCGCTAATTCAGATTTTGCGCAGCAATCTTTTACTTCCAGCTGTGTCAGTTCTTTTTTTGTCTCTGCAGCAAATGACACGGGCACACACCACTCTTCCCTCTTCCCCTGCTAATTTTGTACATGTGATTTTTTCAGCAGGGTCATCAATAATTCCGTTAATACTTTTTCATCATGCCGAATAACTGATTGATCATATTTTATAATACGGTCGCTGATCATATCCAGTCCGAGCGCTTTTAACTTCTTTTTGTCATGAACGACAGGCTTCGCGCCTTCATCTGCGTAGCGGGCGAGGATGTGTTTCGGGATCGTCTTATTATTGACAATCACGTGATCAAGGGCATCCTCTGCCATATAATTCATCAGCACTTTGACATGATCAGAAGCCGTAAAATCATCGGTCTCGCCTTTTTGGGTCATCACGTTACATATGTACACCTTTTTGGCCTTTGCTCTGTTAATTTCCTGAGCAATCTGAGGCACAAGCAGATTCGGCAGGACGCTGGTGTACAGACTTCCTGGTCCCAATACAATCAAGTCAGCCTGCCGTATTGCTTGCAAACTTTCCGGAAGTGCCTCAATATCCTCAGGTTCCAGAAAAACACGCCCGATCTGTTTGTTCGATTTGGGAATTTGTGATTCGCCTTCAACGATTGAACCATCGGACATGATCGCCCCAAGCACAATGCTTTGATTCGCAGCAGGTAATACTTTCCCTTTTACTTTTAAAATATGACTCAGTTCCCGAATTCCTTTGGCAAAATCACCGGTAATCGATGTCAGGGCAGCAATCAGCAGATTCCCGAGAGAATGGCCGCTTAGTCCGTTACCGTTTTCAAACCGGTGTTGAAGCAGTTTTTCAAACATCGGTTCCGTTTCCGATAAAGCAACCAGCACATTCCGAATATCACCTGGGGGCGGGATGCGCAATTCCTCCCGCAGCATGCCTGAACTTCCGCCGTCGTCAGCAACAGTTACAATCGCTGTAATATCCAGAGGCATTTTTTTCAGACCTCTTAACAGCATTGACAGCCCTGTACCACCACCGATTGCTACAACTTTATTATGCTGTTCGGTCATGAAGTCGAGCGCCCTTTTTCAACATCACGGTGTGAAATATAAGCAGGATAATCCTTCATGATCAGTCTGCCCATTTCCTCAGCCAATGCAACTGACCGGTGTTTTCCTCCCGTGCATCCAATCGCAATTACGAGCTGACGCTTTCCTTCACGCTTATATTGCGGCAACATGAAGACAAGCAGATCCATCAGTTTCTTCATAAATGCCTGTGTTTCAGACCATTTCAAAACATAATGTGCCACTTCTCCTTCACGCCCTGTTTTTGGCCGTAAATGATCCACATAATGGGGATTTGGCAAAAAACGAACATCAAAGACGAGGTCTGCATCAATCGGTATCCCATATTTAAATCCGAATGAGAGCACATTAACCCTGAAATTGCTGCTTGCTTCCTCACTGAACTGTTCCATAATCTTTTCGCGGAGCTGCAAAGGCTTAAGATCTGTTGTATTAATATAGTATTGGGAGATCCCTTTAATTGGATCAAGCATTTCGCGTTCTTTTCGGATTCCTTCACTCGGCCGGCCAGAAGGCGACAATGGGTGAGAACGCCTCGTTTCTTTATAGCGGGTCACGAGCGTCTCATCTTTTGCATCGAGAAACAGAATCTTAGGCTTGATGGATTCATTCTTGCTAAGCTCATCGATTGATTCATAGAGCGAGTCAAAAAACTCCCTGCCCCTTAAATCCATCACCAGAGCAAGCTTTGTTAGCTTATCTCCTGATTCATTAATTAGATCAATAAAACGGGGTAAAAGGGTAGGCGGCAGGTTATCAATACAGAAAAAACCCAAATCCTCGAAGCTTTGCGTCGCCACGGTTTTACCGGCACCGCTCATTCCTGTAATAATGACGACTTCTATCTCTTTTTTCATATGAGCTCTCCCCTTCTCTTTTTTAATTTGGATCCAGACGATAGCTCAGCAGTTCAAAATCAGGAGAATAGTGGAACGTTCCGAAAATCATGCCATCTCCTCTTAAAACATAGTCCAGAAGATGCCTGTCCCCTTCTGCCATCGGCAGCTGCTGAAAGTGATCTGTGGATTGCCATTCCAGCTTTCCTTCAGCACTTTCTTCAACGAGCTGACCCTGATAGTGATCCGCATAAAAAGTAAACATCATCCACTCTGATGTGATTTTATCATTTTCTTTAATAATAAACGTAAAAACACCTTTTAATTTCGGGTTTTGCAAATATAAACCGGTCTCTTCTCTAAATTCTCTTATCACTGTATCCTTAACGGTCTCGCCGCTTTCCATCTTTCCGCCTGGTGCAACCCACCAGCCGCGTCTTGGCTTTTGCAGCATGAGAACGTTTTTTCCTTGCCGAAGTAAACAATTGGTTACCCTTTGCATGAGGAGGTCACCTCTTTCTTATTATACTCTATTATTTATTTAAGCGTTCAAGCGCTGTTTAACGACTGGCGCTTTTTTAAATTATTTTGTCCTTCGCAAAAAGGACTAAACCTAAAGCTTGTGATTTATATTATATATTATTTGAGTTTTCGAAAATATACTTATAAGGACTTTCATTAATTAATTGGAAAGCCAGCTCTCGTTCCGCGAGGCTCCTCATGCCCACAGAACGTGGGGATGGCAGATGATCCCACTGAAAAAGTGTCCTTTATTTCCTCTGGCCGATCTGGAAATTCTCGCTTGCCGCGGGCGACCCGCGAGCCTCCTCGCATGCCCACAGGAAGTGGGTAGGTACGGCGTTGGCACAGGACGTGCCGTATTTAGCCGAACTTCCTCTAGCATATTGCGCTGTGGGGTCTCGCCTGGTTCGCTGTTCCCGCAGGCGTCTCGAACGTTCCCGGCAGCTCAGCCTTCAGTGACAGAGGGATCTCAGCCTTTAGAATTCCCGGGGGACTTTGCATTCTTCTTTATTTAAATCATAAGCAAAACCACAAACACGGAAGTTTTTCATTGGCCACTCCCTGATCCTGCAGGACTTGAATAAACATCTTTGGTTCTACATTGCACGAAGAAAATGCGGTTACCTTACATTGAAAACTTGAATACCCTCGCTTCTGCGGTGTCTCTCTTGGAAAGCTGATGAGGTGACTGAAAAAGTTCTCTGCTCTAGTCGGCGTTGTGGATTGTCACTCCAGGCGGCTCGCTTTCCATGGGCACGGCCTCATCTAACTTTGGCGTGGGCTTTATGCGCCAAAGTGGATCTTCGGACGCGTGCTAGTCCCGTCAGAGTCTCACGCCCGCCGCATCAATCAAAGTAAAATAGACCCCGAAGAGGTTTTTCCATTATATTCCAAATGAACGACCTTTTACCCGATTTTGGACCTCGTTTGGTCGTTCATCGCCCTTATGAACGCCCTTTTTCCCGTTTTTAGACCTCGTTTGGTCGTTCATCGCCCTTATGAACGCCCTTTTTCCCGTTTTTGGACCTCGTTTGGTCGTTCATCGCCCTTATGAACGCCCTTTTTCCCGTTTTTAGACCTCGTTTGGTCGTTCATCGCCCTTATGAACGCCCTTTTTCCCGTTTTTAGACCTCGTTTGGTCGTTCATCGCCCTTATGAACGCCCTTTTTCCCGTTTTTAGACCTCGTTTGGTCCTTCATCTCCATCGTCATCAGATGTTATTTATCATGCGTTACCTCGCATTTTATAAAACCATAAAAAAAGACGGCATGGGTGATAGCCCATGCCGCAAAAGAAAATTTATTAAAAGGGGGTCAATTCTTACTTAATTTTACCCTTTATTTATTTCATCTGTGTTACAGGGGGGTTAAAAGAAAATGACTTTCGGGAGATTATATTGTTAAAGTCATACGACTTTTGGCTTAGCTTTCACTTCTTCCACATATTTCTGTGCGGATTGTGCTGCAATACTGCCGTCACCCGTTGCTGTTACAATTTGCCTCAGCTCTTTTTCTCTAATATCACCTGCAGCAAATACGCCCGGAATCGCAGTTTCCATATTTTCATTTGTGACGATGTAGCCGAGATCTGTGGTGATGCCAAGGTTAAGCACAGAAGCATTGAGCGGAAGCAATCCGATATAAATAAAGACACCGTCTATTTCTTTTTCCTGAGTGGAGCCGTCTTCCGTGTTGACCAGGGTCACGCCGCCGACTTTTCCGTCTTTTTCATTAATTTCTTTAACGGTGTGATTCCAGATAAAATCAATTTTATCATTTTCAAAAGCCCGTTCTTGCAGGATCTTTTGTGCACGCAGCTTATCTCTGCGGTGAATGATCGTTACTTTGGAAGCAAATCTTGTTAGATAAATGCCTTCTTCAACGGCTGAATCCCCACCGCCGATAACCACAAGTTCTTTACCTTTAAAGAACGCACCATCACAAACCGCACAATAAGAAACACCGCGGCCGCCAAGCTCCTGCTCGCCAGGTACACCGATTTTTTTATACTCTGCGCCTGTCGTGACAATAACAGAAAGCGTCTTATATTCCTTCTTGCCTGCGATAACGGTCTTCACATCACCATCATCACGGATTTCGGTAATATCACCATAAGCGTATTCTGCACCAAACTTCTTCGCATGTTCAAACATTTTATTCGAGAGATCAGGACCTAAAATGGTCTCAAACCCAGGATAATTCTCTACTTCTTCAGTGTTGGCCATTTGTCCGCCTGGAATCCCTCTCTCAATCATCAAGGTATCCAGACTTGCCCGTGAGGCGTAAACAGCCGCTGTCATTCCGGCTGGCCCTGCACCAGCTATAATTACATCATAAATTTTTTCTTCAGACATCATAATCATTCCTTTTCAATAATGATGGATATTTACATACTCACCATCGGGAAAACTAATTTTCTATCCCGTTAATTATTCTACTCGATTCTATGCTAATCGGAAGCCTTGGTTTCGTCTATTAATATGCTCAATGTCTTAAATTAGTAAACAAGCGTCCGCTTCAGATAATCAACATGCTTTTTTAAGCGGTGAACAGAAACTTGAAAGTGCCCTGCCAATTCTTTTTGGGACGTTTTATTTCCTGTCTCTTTAAGCCAAAGATAAGCAAGCGCTGCTGCCCAGCCGTCGGTATCCATATGTTGATCGTCCTGAGTCATGTCAAATACCATGGCCCACCAGCTGTAAATATCTGATTCATTAACTGCTGGTAATCCTTCGCTGAAATAAGATTGTAACTTATAAATAATTTCAAGACTATCCCGGTTAGCTGGTTCTGCCGATTCTGGATCAAGAACGGTTTCGCCAATCTTTTTCAGCAGCCGGTCATCTGTTTTATTAATGAATCGCTGAAGCTCCGACTGTGCCTCTTCATCTTGTAAAAAATCAAGATAAAAAATCGAAAAAATCTGATACGTGTGATGATCCGCATCATGCAGGGCTTCCCTAATCATTGAACGGATCAGCTGATTCTTACCTGCATCAGAGGATATGAGCAGCCGCTTGATCAATCCGTATTGAAAGGGATGAAATGGCTGTTTGCTGAAAAAGTCCATTTTTCTAAATGCCCAATCCGCAAAGCTTTTTCTGCCTGTGTGATAAGAAGCAAGGGCAAGCCAGAAATAGAACGGCTGGTCCGAGTGAACGCCAGCCTTTTCCGCTGACATCAGCCAATGAAAGGCTTTCTCATACTGACCAATGAACAGATAGGTTGATCCCAGTTTCATTCGGTGATCCGGAAAAAAGGGATAAAGCCCTTCAAGCAGCGGAAGTACTTCATTCAACTGCTCAGTCTCCCCTTTGTCATCATAAAAGGTAACCAGATTGCAAAGCGCATGAACATTCCCTGGGTCCTGCTCCAGTATTTGCTTAATGGTTTCAAAAGCAAGCTTATGATCTCCTGATGAAAAATAAGCAATGGCTAAGTTATTGTATGCTGCCCAGAATTCAGGTTTTTCCTCCAGTACCATTCTAAATAATTGAATAGCTTTGTCGTACTCACCCTTCTGAAGAGCCTTTCTGCCCTTTTCATGATCAGCAACGTAATCTTCATCTTCTTCAAAGACTGTGCTTGATTCCATGTTTATAAGCCGGTACAATTCCTGGGATTCTTCTTTAAATGGTCCATCTGGGTCCATCGCCATGTAGTTTCTGACTTCTCTTAGCGCCTCATCAAATCTGCCTAAATAAGCATAATTATTTGCCATAAAAAAATAGCACTCTGAAGCATCCGGATCCAAGTCCTGAACGACTTTATTTAATAATTCATTTGAAGCTTCATACTCTTCCATTTCCGAATATATAGCGGCTTGCTGGCAGAGGTAATCCACATCATCCGGCTGAAAAACAATCGCTCGGTTAATGAATTTGCTTGCCCGCTGCAAGTCCCCTTTTTGATAGGCTGAAATGCCTTTTTGAAAATAATAATCTCCGTCCGGCTGAAAATTAATCACCCGCGATGAAGGCGTTTTATATTTCTCTTTCATGAAATGAATGTCCTCCCTTAAGATGCCAGACCCTGTAAGCCATACATGACAGGATCCGGCACTTACCTACACTCTAACAAAAAAGAAGGCTGACATAAAGTGTCGAATTAACGACAGACTCGTCGAATGAACGATTGGACGACCTAACCGCCTGGAAAGTGAGTTGAAATAGCAAGGAATTACCCATTTATTAACATTTGAATTGTGAGAAAGCTGAAAAAGCTGCCTCTTTTCAATGCATCTGACCATTGAATCAGAAACTTTTCCATATAAAAACAGGTTCACCCGACGGTGGCTTGTGCCGCCGAGCAAACCTGTATGGCATCAGAAACGTTCTATTAACGGTTCGTCTTGTCTTTAGTGACATGACGTTCTTCTAATACAGACATTAACGAATCAAGACTGACTTTTTGTTCCCGCAGCAGAACAAACAAATGATAAAGAAGATCACTCGCTTCCCATTGAAGCTCTTCACTCGAGCGATTTTTGGCTGCAATAATAACCTCAGAAGCTTCTTCTCCGACTTTTTTCAGGATCTTATCCACACCTTCGTTAAATAAGTACGTCGTATAAGCGCCTTCAGGACGTTCCGCTTCTCTTGAGGCAATGATGCCTTCCAGCTCATTCAATATGCGGAAGCGATCAGAACGCCTGCTGTCTGGTAAACCGTTCTGTTCCTCTAATAATGATTCATTAAAGCAACTGTAAGCCCCTGTATGACAGGCAGGACCGGCTGGTTCCACAGAAACAAGCAGTGCATCAGCATCACAGTCATAACGGATATCAGCAATCTTCTGAGTATTGCCGGAGGTCTCCCCTTTATGCCACAGCGCCTGTCTTGAACGGCTATAGAACCAAGTTTCTCTCGTTTCGAGCGATTTTTTCAGCGATTCTCTGTTCATATAAGCGACGGTCAGCACTTCTTTGCTGTTGACGTCCTGCACAACGGCTGTAATCAAGCCATCTTGGTTAAACGTTAAATTGTCGAATGTCATCGGACTGGCACTCCTTTTTCTTTCAAATAATCCTTCACACGCTCAACGGTGGTTTCACGGTAATGAAACAGAGAAGCTGCGAGAGCCGCGTCTGCATGCCCCTCTGTGAGTACATCGTAAAAATCCTGCAGCTTGCCGGCTCCTCCTGAAGCAATCACTGGGACGGAAACAGATCGGCTGAGTTTAGAGGTTAGCGCCAGTTCGAATCCTGACTTTTCCCCGTCACGATCCATGCTGGTCAGCAGTATTTCGCCTGCTCCACGTTCTACAGCTTCCTGTGCCCATTCAAATACATCCCGATCTGTCCGCTCATGGCCACCATGGGTGTAAACAAAATAGTTGCCGCTTTCAGGATCATACTTCGCGTCAATCGCAACGACCATACATTGGGTACCGAATAATTCAGCCCCGTCATTGATAAGGTCAGGATTCTGCACCGCTGCAGAGTTTAACGACACTTTATCCGCACCTGCCCGCAGAATTGCCCGGATATCTTCTACTGTTCGGATACCGCCGCCGACTGTAAAAGGAATCGACAGGGTTGCTGCGACCTCCCTTACAATTGCAAGCATTGTCTGACGTCCTTCTTTTGTCGCTGAGATATCCAAAAAAACCAGTTCATCTGCTCCGTTTTCATTGTACATCGCAGCGAGCTCTACCGGGTCTCCTGCATCTTGCAGAGAAAGGAACTGAACGCCCTTGACGACGCGACCTTCCTTAACGTCAAGGCATGGGATCAGCCGTTTAGTCAGCATAGGAATCCGCAGCCTCCAAGGCATCTGAAACACTGAACAGGCCGTTATACAGCGCTTTTCCGATAATCGCGCCTGTTATGCCCAGTTCGGCAAGCTCCGCAAGCTGTTCTAGGTCTCCAATTGTCGAGATCCCACCGGAAGCAATCACTTCAGCTTTTGTCTCCACAGCGAAATTTTTAATTTCCTCCACATTCGGTCCGTTTAATGCACCGTCTTTTGCGATGTCCGTATAGATAAAGATTTTGGCGCCCTCTGATACGAGAGATTTGCCAACCTTAATCGCATCATAATCTGAGGTCGTCAACCATCCCTCGCTAGCCACTTTTCCTTCCCTTGTATCAAGACCGATTACAATTCTCTCATCGTACGCTTGAAGAGCAGCTTTTACGAATTCAGGTTCACTAATAACAGACGTGCCAAGGATCACACGCTCTATGCCCGCTTCAAGATAGCCTGCAATGGTTTCCATCGTCCGGATCCCGCCGCCGACTTCTATTTTGATCGGAACTTCCTTCGCCATGCGCTTGATCAGTTCAGCGTTCTGAGGCTCACCTTCCTTTGCCCCATCCAGATCCACCACATGGAGCCACTGAGCGCCCTGATCATAAAAACGTCTCGCAACCTCGACTGGGGAATCATGATAAATACTTTCCTGGTTAAAATCGCCCTGAAACAGTCTGACACACTTACCGCCGCGAATATCAATAGCTGGATAAATTGTAAAGCTCATTAGTGGTTCCCCCTTTTATACCATTGCTGCCAGCTCACAGAAATTTTTCAGAAAAGCCATCCCCGCTTTTGAACTCTTTTCAGGATGAAACTGCATGCCGTAGACCCGGTCTGCTCCTGCAATCGCAGGAACCTTCCCATGATAATCGGCACTCGCAAGCAGGACGCTGTCCTCATATTCTGTAATCACGTATGCATGGACGAAATACACGTAGTCTTCATCTCTATGATTAATAATAGGATCATCAGGCTTATGATGCACGAGCTTATTCCAGCCCATATGCGGGACTTTGTAAGACTCGCCTGTTAAGCGATCCACTCCTGAAAAGCGGACGGATTTGCCTTTTAATAGCCCGAGCCCTTCAATCTGCCCATGCTCTTCACCCGCTTCAAACAGCAGCTGCATCCCAAGGCAAATGCCGAGAAGCGGTTTCGTTTCAGCATATTTTTTTAAAAAGTTGTCATGTCCTTTCGCCTTTAGACGCATCATGGCATCATAAAACGCCCCGACTCCAGGCAAAATCAGCCCATCGGTTTTGTTCAGCTTTTCATGATCGTCAGTCAGGACCCAGTCTTCTCCAAGCCTTTCCAATGCTGAACACACACTATGTAGGTTCCCCATGCCATAATCTAAAATGCCGATCATCATAAAGAGCCTTTTGTCGAAGGGATGCCGGTCACACGAGGATCATATTGGACCGCTTGATCAAGTGAGCGTCCTAAAGCTTTAAAGGCAGCTTCGATCATATGATGCGTGTTTCTTCCTGACCGAAAATCCACATGCAGGTTGATTCTCGCTTCAGCAGCAAGCTTTGCGAAAAATTCATCAACGAGCTCCGTATCAAAATCCCCAACACGGGAAGACGGCAGACTCCCCTTTACGGCGTAATATGGCCGGTCACTTAAATCAATAACCACTTCCGTCAGAGCCTCATCCATCGGAATGACAGCGTGGCCGTAGCGGTTAATACCCTTTTTGTCCCCCAAGGCCTGCCGGATCGCCTGTCCGAGGCATATCGCAAGATCCTCAGACGTATGATGACCATCAATTTCCACATCACCTTTGGCTTTAACGGTCAGGTTAACCAGTCCATGGCGGGCAAATAAATGCAGCATATGCGTTAAAAACGGGACAGGGGTCTCAATATCCGCTTCACCAGTCCCATCGAGAACTAAGCTGAGAGAAATCTGTGTCTCCTCTGTCTTTCTTTCTATAAAAGCTTCCCGGTTTCCTTGTTTAAATTCTGAATGCGTCATAGCTATTCCTCCTGGGTCCGTTTCTCAATTGCTCGGGCATGCGCCTCGAGTCCTTCAAATCTTGCCAATTCAGTAATGGCTGCAGCGTTTTTTTGCAGAGCTTTTCGGCTGTAGCGGATCATACTCGATTTTTTTGTAAAACTGTCCACGCTTAACGGACTGGAAAAACGAGCCGTTCCATTCGTCGGGATAATATGATTCGGGCCTGCAAAGTAATCCCCGACCGGCTCAGAGCTATATGGACCCACAAAAATAGCACCGGCATGCTTGATCTTTTCTAAAACATCCGTTTCATGCTCTACCACCACTTCAAGATGCTCTGGTGCAAGCTGATTTACGACATCGGTCCCCTCTTCAAGACTAGCCAACCAAAATGATTTTCCCGTAGGTTTCAATCGCTTCTTTAGCAATATTCCGCCTTGGGAGGCTCCTGGAGCTGATGATCTAAAGCTGCTTCAACCCGCTGACCAAGTTTTTCGAGATGGTGTGATTAAGATAGCCATGGATAAAGGATCATGCTCTGCCTGGGACAATAAGTCAGCCGCAACCCATTCAGGCCGTGCTGAATCATCCGCTAACACCACGATTTCACTTGGTCCGGCTAGACTATCTATGTCAACATCTCCAAATACCGCCTTCTTTGCCAACGTGACATAAAGGTTTCCCGGGCCGACAATCTTATCCACAGGCTTGACCGACTCCGTGCCGTAAGCAAGCATGGCGATGGCCTGAGCCCCTCCAGCCTGATAAATTTCCGTTAATGCCTATTTCATTTGCAGCCACCAGAACCCCTGCTGAAATACCGCCATCTTTTTGCGGCGGTGACGTAATCACAATCCGCTCCACACCGGCTGCCTGCGCCGGGATCGCTGCCATTAAAACCGTCGATGGATATGCTGCTGTTCCGCCTGGAATATAAAGCCCAGCACTGTCTAAAGGGGTGACTTTCTGTCCAAGCACGACGTCATCTTCAAACGTCTCTTCCCATGAGTGGTGATTGCTTTCTTTCATGGAAAAGCCGGATATTTTCCGCTGCCTTCTTAATACTTTCAACGAATTCATCCGAAACGTCCTCATACGCTTTCTGTATCATATCAGTGCTGACTGAAAAATTGTCCAGATCAGCGCCGTCCAATTGTTTCGTAAGTTCCTTTACAGCCTGATCTCCATGCTTTCGAACGTTGGCAATGATCTCACGGACGCGCTGTTCCGCCTCCTCATTCTCATCCCATGTCCGCTTTTTTATGAAAGAATCTTTATTCCATGTCATCCACTTCATTTTGATTCACCTCTACAACGGCTTTAATTGATTGAATCATTTTATCTATAATAGATTTTTTTAGTCGATAGCTTACCGGATTTACAATTAATCTTGAGGTAATGGGCTCAAGGATATCGGTTTCTACCAGACCGTTTTCTTTAAGCGTCCTGCCTGATGAGACGATATCGACGATTCGGTCGGCAAGCCCCACCAGAGGGGCAAGCTCGATCGATCCATTCAGCGGAATAATTTCCACCTGTTCGCCTTTTTGTTTAAAGTATTTCATAGCAATCGTCGGATATTTCGTGGCGACGCGCGGCATATACACGTGCCTGGCCTGCCCTGGAAGTGTCGCGACAGCCAGATGACAAACGCTGATTTTTAAATCGAGCATTTCATAGACTTCACGGCCGCTCTCGAGAAGGACATCTTTTCCAGCAATGCCTATATCAGCAGCGCCGTACTCAACATACGTCGGGACATCGACAGGTTTTGATAAAATAACACGGATCTGATTGTCCTCAGACATCATGATCAATTTACGGCTTGCTTCCTCTTCTACCGGCATGACAATCCCGGCTTTCTCCAGACATTCACAAGCCTCAGAGTAAATCCTTCCTTTTGGCATGGCAATGGTGATCGGCTGTTCCATCTTCTCACCTCTATGTTTAATCTTCACGAGTAAAGTCAATCCGTTTCACAAATTGGGAATAATAATCTTCACGGCCGCCTTCGTCGATGCAATCTTTCTTCTGCAACACAACTGTCTCACCTTTATAGCGTTTCTCTGACGCAAACCGCATCGCCCTTGCCGCCGAATCTTCATCGAATAAAACCAGCACTTTATAGGGCGGCACATCTGGCGCTGCCATCCCGATTGCTTCGATGACCCGGTCCAGCCGAATACCGAAGCCTGTGGCAGCAGCCGGACGATCAAAACGCGAGAGAAGATCATTATATCGCCCGCCGTTGCACAAAGGAAAAGCCTGTGACGACCCGTATCCCTCAAAAACAATTCCTGTGTAATACGTCATATGGTTAACAAGTGTTAAATCGATATCTATTTGATCTCTTACACCATAATAGGACAATGCCTCGATCAAACGGCTGAATCCTTCCGTTATCTCTTCCCCTTTTTCATTAGGAAGAAGCTCTTTTATAAGATTCAGTGCTTCCGTCTGATTGCACTGACGCGCTGATAAAAATGTTTCCAAGCGCTGTTTCTGATGGGCAGGCAAATCCATGGAATCCAGTTTTTCCCGGAATCCCACATCATTTTTTCTGTAAAGCGCCTGCCGAAGCGAAATCGCATCCTCTTCATTCCCCACTGTTTCATATAAGAGGGCATTGACAAAACCGACATGGCCGACAGCTGCTTTTACATTCTCCACGCCGCTTAACGACAGGAGATGAAGCATTAAGCTCATCATTTCAGCATCCGCATAGGGTGAAGGATCACCAATCAGCTCAGCCCCGATCTGCTCGAATTCGCTTGGACGGCCGCCTTCGAACTGCTGCGCACGAAAAAGGGATGCCATATAAGATAGACGCAACGGCAACGGTTCATCTTTAAGGCTTGATGCCGCTACCCTAGCAATGGGTGTTGTCATATCCGGCCTCAGAATAACCGTGTGTCCTTCCCGGTCAAATAACCTGAACAGCTCCTGATCAAGAATTGCCGACGCTTTGCCGACTGTATCATCAAATTCCAGAGCTGGAGTTGCCAGAAACTCGTAGCCCCAGGATAACAAGGCTTGATAAAATTCCGCCTTCAGCTCTTGCATTTTCCGCTGGGTTAACGGCAATGTATCCCTTAACCCCAATGGTTTCTCAAACATAAATGGCTGTGACATAAGAGATCCACCTTCCGAACAATATATCATTCCGCTTGCTTGCACCAGATACCCGTTCCTATGGTTTTAATGGTTTGTTTGATTACGTTTAAATTTACTTTAATTCACTACAGCAATAATAAGATGAAGCATATGGGTAGTTTACAAAAGATCATAGTCACCGTCAAGGTTATTGACTATAATAAGAGAAATGTAAAAGGCGCTTTCAGTTTTTTTACTGTTTTTTGAGCTATTATAACGGGTATTATAAGATTAGTTTAACAGAAAAATTCAGATAATTTTAGTGGAGGTCATGTATGAATCTGGTCTTTTTAATCATTACATTAATCGGGGTCCCTGTTTCTGTGATCGGCTCCTTTTTACACTGGACGCCAATCATCATGTTTATTTTGGATTGCGTCACCATCATTGGTCTTGCCAATTACATGGGGCGGGCCACCGAAAGCCTTGCCATTGTGACAGGGCCATCCGTTGGGGGGCTTTTAAATGCCACGTTCGGAAACGCAGTTGAATTAATCATCTCTATTTTCGCAATAAAAGCTGGATTAATAAAAGTTGTAATGGCTTCTATCACAGGATCAATTATCGGAAACCTTCTCCTTGTTGGCGGATTGTCCTTCTTTGTTGGCGGACTAAAGTTCAAGCGCCAAAAATTCAATGTATATGATGCCAGGCATAATGCAGGCTTTCTCGTCTTTGCTATCATTGTGTCATTTGTGTTTCCTGTCATTTTTTCAACGAAGCTAAACAGCTCGAAGACCATGATCTTAAGCGTCGCCATCTCTATCATCATGATTTTCATTTACCTTTCCATGCTGTTTTTCAAGCTCGTGACCCACAGAGGCGTCTATCAGCACGATAATGACGAGAAAGAATCAGAGGATAAGCCGGAATGGTCAACCTGGAAAGCATTGGTCATTTTGCTCGTTTCAACTATTTTTGTCGCTTATATTAGTGAGAATCTTGTACATACCATTGATCCCGTCGCCAAATCCTTTGGATGGACAGAACTGTTCATTGGGGTCATCATCGTCGCTATTGTGGGCAATGCAGCCGAGCATGCTTCCGCTGTGATGATGGCATTTAAAAACAGACTGAACGTCACCGTTGAAATCGCAGTTGGTTCAACACTTCAGGTCGCTATGTTCGTTGCACCGGTTCTTGTCCTATTGTCCCTGGCTTTTGGGCAATTTATGCCGCTCGTCTTCCCAGTCACCGAACTGATTGCCATGTCGCTTGCCGTTCTCCTGACGATCAGCATCATATCCGACGGCGATACCAACTGGTTTGAAGGCGCAATGCTTCTCGCTGCTTATGTCATTATGGGATTCGGCTTTTTTCTTTTATAAAGCGTGTTTTAGTATTAGATTGTTGCGAATAAATATCTCTAAAGATTCGAAAAGCGGACCTTTTTATAGGTCCGCTTTTTATTGATTTCTTACCTTTTGATTTTCCGGTCCCTCGTCACCAAGCCTCTCATTTGATAAAAAAGTGCAATAAGGAATGAAAAATTCTTTATTGGATTTTTCATGAAAAAAAGCTGATTTACATAAGAACTATGCTAAATCAGCTTCCGAATCGGTCTGGAAGTTGGTGCGAGATGGCGTGGGACCGTTACCATCGGGAGGCTATTGTCCGATTCCGAGCTTTGTTTGCCACTTCCGGTGATTTACACGCCACTTCACGGAGTTTACCCGCCACTTCCCTAATTTTTCCTTTTTGCATTAAAAAAGTCTGCCAGCATGTGCCGGGCAGACTCAATAATAATCATATTGGAATCCTATGCTTCATTCCTCTAAACGGCTTATTTTTTTCTTTATTGCCTCCACAACACGTGGCTTTGGATCCCAACAGTCAAATTCATACGAGGGATTTGTATCAAAACCGAGCCTGATACAATAGGTTTCCGTTTTACCTGCTTTTTTCCGTATCCCGAAGTTTACACATGTCGCACAGCAGTGATAATGTTTAATAATTTCTGCTTTAGTCAACAGGCTCCTCCTCCCTCAACCGGATTAGCTGCATTGGATTTCCTCCGACCATAGCTCCTGCCGGTACATCCCGATTGACGAGGGTTGCTGCGGATATGACGGCTTCATCCCCGATCGTCACACCAGGGAGAATGGTCGAATTCGCTCCAATCATAACCCGGTCGCCAATCTTGATTTCTCCGAGACGGTATTCATCAATGAGGTATTCATGAGCAAGCAACGTTGTATTGTAGCCAATAATTGAATTTTTCCCGATGCTGATCATTTCAGGAAACATGATGTCCGGCATCACCATAACGGCTAGAGCCGTCGTTTCACCGATTTTCATATGTAAAAAAGTCCGGTAAAGCCAGGCTTTCAATCGGACAGAAGGTGTGTACCTTCCGATCTGAATGACAGTGAAGTTTTTTACAACTTTAAAGAATGAGACCGTCCGATAGATTTGCCAAAGGGAATTCGTCCCCTTAACGGGATACCGGGTGGTGCGTCTCATCGCACACGAATCTCCAGGATATCTAAAAGATCACTCATTTCATTCAGCATAAAATCAGGCTTCTCTTGCTTCAACCGCTCTGGTCCTTTAATACTCCAAGCAACACCCGCTGTCTTAACGCTGGCATTCTTTCCTGCCTGGATGTCGTGCGGACTGTCACCGACCATTAGTGTTGATTCCCGGTCTGCTTTCATTTTATCCATAGCCAGATAAATCGGCTCAGGATCCGGTTTCGCATTCTCTACATGATCATATCCAACCAGTACCTCAAAATAACTGTCAAGACCCATTAGTTCCAAGCCCTTTTTGGCCGTTTTACTTTGCTTCGTTGTCACGATGCCACATGAAATACCAGCCTTTTTAAGCGCTTCTAATGTTTCTTTGATAGCCGGATAAGGCGTCACAAGCTCATCATGCACTCTAAGGTTGTGTTCTCTGTAATAGGCGACCATCTCAGATATGGCTTCAGGGTTCACCTTTTGCATACTCACATCAAGCGGCTCGCCAATAAAATTAATAATATCTTCCCGCGTGTACTTGTCCGGCGCATAATGGTCGAGAGTGTGTGTGAAAGAAGCGATAATAAGTTCATTCGTGTTAATCAGTGTTCCATCAAGATCAAATAATACCGTTTTTATCATGCTGATTTCCTCCGTTTCTTATGGTGCTTCATCTGAAAAATTGTCCATACTTTTGATACAATAAACGTTACGATCAGAGCCACACAAAACCGCATCATTAAAAGCGGCCAAACGGGAATGCCTAGTGGGACAAAGATCAGCGTGTCCTCCACAACGGCATGGCATCCGACTAAAAAGATAAACGCCAAATACAAGCTCCGTTTATTGACGTTGTCCTCTTGGACAGCCTGGATCATGACCCCCGCCCCGTAAGCAAGACCAAATATAAATCCTGCAGCCAACGTTGTGGCCACGTTTTTCTCCATCCCAAGCAGCTTGGTCAGAGGCGCCATGCTTTTCGCCACAAAGCGCAGCCAGTCTTTCTCCTTCAGAAACTGAATCATTACCATCAGCGGCATCACGATAAGAGCAAGTTGAAGAATACCCAATCCCGCTTTTTTTATGGCCTCCACTACTATGCCGCTCCACGTATGAACGTGAGCCCCATCGACCGATTTTATCAGACCATAGTGCGCGGTCTGGGTTCCGCCATGCCAAAAAAGTGACAATAGCACTGCGGCAAGTAAAGCCAGTCCCAATCTGATAGCCATGATCATCCACAGCTTTACGCCAGCTTTTGCTGCCACACCCGATTCAATCAACAGGTTATGGCTGAATGACATCATAACAGCCAGAATAAAAACGCTTTTTACTGACAAACTCATCGTCAGCATCGCGCCAATACCCGCGTAAAGGTTTAAAAAATTCGCCAGCACAAGCGGTACAGCTGCTTTCCCCGGCAGGTCCAGTATTGCCATCACCGGTGCCAGACTATGTACGATATAGTTAAACAAAGCAGTGTGGCTGATCAAGGACATAACGAGAGTGATTGGAAAAATAACTTTTCCAAGCTGCCATACCGTTTCCATTCCTTTAAGAATTCCCCGTCTGATTATACCCATTCCATTGCCGCTCTCAATCATCAAAATACCTCACGTTTGCCTGACCATTCTTTCGCCTGTAAAACCATATGCCAATTGAAACGACAATTAATATGATTGACATAACCTGAGCCATTCTTAATGATCCGGTCAGCATCAGACTGTCTGTTCTGAGACCCTCGATATAAAACCGGCCGGCCGAATACCAAATAATATAAGTCAGGAAAAGCTCTCCCCGGCCAAGATTCAGCCTGCGTAGAATGAGCAGTACAATAAAGCCAAGAAAATCCCAGACCGATTCGTACAAAAAAGTCGGAATGACATAGGCCCCATTAATATACATCTGATTAATAATAACGTTAGGGAGATGAAGGTTTTCAAGGTATTGGCGTGTCACCTGCCCGCCATGAGCTTCTTGATTCACGAAGTTTCCCCAGCGTCCAATTGCCTGTCCTAAAAGAAGACTGGGAGCTGCAATATCAGCAATTTTCCAAAAAGAAACGCCTTTCACCTTTGCAAAAATTAGAGCGGTAAGAACGGCGCCAATGAGAGCACCGTGAATTGCGATGCCCCCCTGCCAGATTTCTGCGGTTTCCGCTAAATGCTTCGAATAATAGGACCACTTGAAAGCCACATAATAAAGACGAGCGCATATAATAGAAACCGGCATGGCAAAGAGGATCAGATCAACAAATATATCAGATCGGAGACCGCGGCGCTGGCTTTCTCTGACTGCGATAATCAAACCGAGCAAAGCCCCAAACGAAATGATAAGGCCATACCAATAAACATGGATCGGTCCAAGGTCAAACGCTACCCGGTTTATAGGCTGAATAGATGTATTCAATAGATGTGTCACTCCTTATATACAAGCCCGTGTGCTTAATGGTCTCCTTTTAACGCATCATTTAAACGGTCAGAAAATTGCTGAGCGGCATGAACGCCCATTTGTTTCAGTCTGAAGTTCATTGCAGCAACTTCAACGATGACGGCAAGGTTCCGTCCTGGCCGAACAGGAAGCGTCAGCTTAGGAATGGGCGTTTCATTAAGTTCAATTAGATCTTCCTCCAGTCCCAAGCGGTCATAGACCTTTTTTTGATCCCAGAATTCCAGATGTATGATCAACGAAATTTTCTTATAGTTTCTGACTGCTCCTGCCCCAAACAGGGTCATCACATTAATAATGCCAAGTCCCCTGATTTCAAGCAAATGCTGAATCAGATCTGGCGCATTCCCGACAAGCTCATTCTCATTGGTTTGACGAATCTCAACCGAATCATCTGCCACAAGCCGGTGACTTCTTTTGACGAGCTCCAACGCTGTTTCGCTTTTCCCAACACCACTGTCTCCTGTTAACAGAACACCCACTCCATAGATGTCAACAAGCACCCCATGAACCGAAGTCATCTTTGCTAACCGCGCTTCAAGATAATTGGTCACGATACTGCTGATCCGTGTGGTTTTCAGGGTTGTCGTTAATACCGGCACGCCTTCTTCATTTGAAGCCTTAATTAATTCTTCAGGAACATCAAGACCTCTAGAAATAACAATACACGGGGTTTCTTCTGTACATAGATGCTGCATGCGCTCTTTCTTCGTTTCCTCTGATAATGAATTAAAAAAAGTAAGCTCTGTCATGCCTAGCAGCTGAAATCTCTCTGCCGGATAATATTTAAAAAAGCCAGCCATTTCAAGACCTGGCCTTGAAATATCACTTGTTGCAATTTCACGGTTAATTCCCTCTTGTCCAGAAACAAGCTTAAAATCAAACCGTTCTATGAGTTCACTGACAAATACCTTATTCATAATATCTCCTCCAAGTGAAATGCATTATTCAGGTGAAGTGTTTTTACCTACTGTTTTCATCACCACTGTTGTTCATTCATGCTGATTAAATAAGCGGAAGGCCACTCGCTTTAGATCGTTTGTTATTCGCGACGATCCTTTAAAAAACAGCCTGCATAAAAAACGACAATCTTTTCAATATCTCTATTCTAGCATGTTTTACTAAAGAAGGTTTCCTTAAAAGCGTAAGCACCCATGTTAGCCCCGACCGGCACTGGAGATAGACCGAAAAAGTGGCTTTTTCACTTTTGCAGGGCTAGCGAAGTGACCCGAGGGGCTGGGTGCTGAAGCTAGCCAATAAGAAAAGCGTAAGCACCCATGTTAGCCCCGACCGGCACTGGAGATAGACCGAAAAAGTGGCTTTTTCACTTTTGCAGGGCTAGCGAAGTGACCCGGAGGGGCTGGGTGCTGAAGCTAGCCAATACGAAAAGCGTAAGCACCCATGTCAGTCCCGACTTCGGCACTGAAAATAGACCTGATTAGAGACATCGCTGGTATGATTTCCGCTTTAAAGCACTCGCTTTCCAGCGGAACGTTCCACGAGCCTCTCTCGCATAATACATTGTGGCTGTTGAGCCTCGCTTAGATCCGCATTGCATTAACCGATCTTCCTTAAGGAGTCCTACAGGTTCTACAACTATTCCTATTCCCACATCGCGAAAAGAAATTGCAAAGTAACGCATCATAAATAACATCTGATGACGTTGGAGATGAAGGACAAAATGAGGTCCAAAATGGGTAAAAGGGCGTTCATAAGGGCGATGAACGACCAAACGAGGTCCAAAATCGGGTAAAAGGGCGTTCATAAGGGCGATGAACGACCAAACAGAGGTTCAAAATCGGGGAAAAGGGCGTTCATAAGGGCGATGAACGACCAAACGAGGTCCAAAATCGGATAAAAGGGCGTTCATTTGGAATATAACGGAAAAATCTTTTCGGGGTCTATTTTACTTTGATTGATTGAAGCGGAAGGCGCGAGACTCCAACGGGACCAGCACGCGTCCGAAGATCCACTTTGGCGCACAAAGAACCCACGCCAAAGTTAGCTGAGGCCGTGCCCGTGGAAAGCGAGCAGCCTAGAGCGAAATCAACAGGCATGACGTCACTAGAGAACTTTTTCAGTGAACTCATCAGTATTCCGAGAGACCACACAGCCTTTTTAAAGGTCGCGGAAAGCGAGGGTGTTTCCGTTATCAATGCATAGCATCCTCATTTTCTTCGTTCGAGGTGGTTCCAAAGATTTTATGGCAAGGTCAGACGAATCAGCAGAAGGTAACTAAAAAAGTCCACTTAGAGGTTGCCCACGTTCACTCAGGTCTGCTGTTGGAAAATTTGAGGCACAACGAGATCAGAGCTGATGGCCGCGAAATATCTATAGCCAAAATGAATTCAAGAAAAGACCATCTGACAATAAACTCGTTGATTGAAGCGGAAGGCGCGAGACTCCTACGGGACCAGCACGCGTCCGAAGATCCACTTTGGCGCACTAAGAACCCACGCCAAAGTTAGCTGAGGCCGTGCCCGTGGAAAGCGAGCTGCCTACAGCGGAAATCAACAACCACATCTACACCGGGGGGACTTTTTCAGTGACCTCATAAGCGTGACCAAATGAGACTCCACAGCGTTGAAGTGACCCAAAGGGCTTTTCGGCTTAACTGGACAATATGTAGTTAAGTGTATTAAAAAAACCGCTTTGGATTATTTATTCCGCAGCGGTTTTATTATTAAATATTGTGTAGCAGCATTGAAAACAGCCATGATGACAGCCGCAAGCAATGCCGTACCGAAGCCATGAATCAGAAAATCTGATCCCATTATGGCTGCAGTCAGCCATAATGTAATCGCATTTATAACAAAGATAAAGAGCCCAAGGGTAAAAATAGTAATCGGTAAGGTCAGCAGCAGCAAAATCGGCCTGACAATCAAGTTAATGATAGAGAGAATCAAGCTTGCGATAATGGCTGCCTTAAGGCCGCTAAGCTGAAATGAATCAACGAAGCCGGCGATCACCATAAGAATAATTGTATTAACAATCAGTTGAATAATCCAGTTCTTAAACAATAGCTATCACGAGCCTTCTTCAGGAATAATAAAGTATGCTGCGAGATAGATCAGAATAAACGGAAAGAACCCTGTGAATAGCGTTACTAAGAAATAAACAATCCGGAGAATCGAAACGTCCACATTCAGCATTTCACCAAGACCGCCTAGAATACCACCCAATTTTTTATCCGAAGTTGACCGATAAAGTTTCTTCATGTTATCACCTCGCTGTTAATGTCCAAAGCTTCTTTATGTTGCAAGCCAGGCTTGCATCTAAAGAAATTTTTCACACCCTTGACCTGCGCTTTTTACTATACCCTTCAAAAAGGCTGCTTAACCTTTGCGAACCATTACTCTCTTAAATTTATATGCCGTCAGACCATCTGCTTTTCACGTTTTTTTGCCATTCTTGCTTTATCTCTTTCAAGAATCGGCTTAAGATAATTGCCAGTATAAGATTCCGGTGTTTCAGCGACAGTTTCCGGCGTACCTGCTACAAGCAGCGTGCCTCCGCCGATTCCGCCTTCCGGACCAAGATCAATCAGATAATCGGCTGTCTTGATCACATCCATGTTATGTTCAATCACCAAGACAGTGTCCCCATTATCGACCAGCTGCTGAAGGACCTCTAGGAGACGGGAAATATCATCTGCATGAAGACCTGTAGTCGGTTCATCAAGAATGTACATAGCTCGTCCTTTTGTTCGGCGATAAAGCTGTGAAGCAAGCTTTACTCTCTGAGCTTCCCCTCCTGAAAGTGTGGTGGCTGGCTGACCAAGTTTTATATAGTTTAACCCGACAGAATGAAGGGGCTCCATTCTTCTTTTGATTCTTGGAATGTTTTCAAAGAACTCGAGTGATTCTTCCACTGTCATTTCAAGAACATCTGAAATGTTTTTTCCTTTATAGGTTACTTCAAGTGTCTCACGATTATAACGTTTGCCTTTGCAAACTTCACAAGGAACATAGACATCCGGTAAAAAGTGCATTTCAATTTTAATAATCCCGTCGCCTTTGCAAGCCTCGCAGCGCCCGCCTTTAACATTAAAGCTGAAGCGCCCCTTCTTATACCCGCGGATCTTTGCTTCATTCGTCTCGGCAAAGACATCACGAATCATATCGAACACCCCGGTATAAGTCGCAGGATTGGAACGAGGCGTTCTGCCGATTGGCGACTGGTCAATATCAATGACTCGATCAAGCTGATCAATGCCCTTAATTGATTTGTGCGCACCTGGCTTTTCTTTTCTTCCGTGAAGTTTCTGAGCCAGAAACTTGAAGAGAATTTCGTTAATTAACGTACTTTTCCCTGAACCTGACACACCGGTTACCACTGAAAAAATACCAAGCGGAATATCAACACTCACATTCTGCAGATTGTTCTCGGTTGCACCGGTCACCTGCAGTTTGCGCTTAGATTTTTTTCGTCTTTTTTCAGGAATCGGAATAAACTTTTTGCCTGACAGATACTGGCCGGTTAATGAGTTATCGTCCTCCATGACCTCTTCAGGCGTTCCCTGTGAGGTGATATAGCCGCCATGAGCGCCTGCGCCAGGCCCGATGTCAATTAAGTGATCCGCTGCCAGCATGGTATCTTCATCATGTTCAACCACAAGCAACGTATTCCCCATGTTTTTCATATTGACCAGCGTTTCGATCAGCCGGTCATTATCGCGCTGATGGAGACCGATGGATGGTTCATCAAGGATATAAAGGACCCCCATAAGGCGTGATCCCACCTGTGTCGCCAGACGGATTCGCTGCGCTTCCCCGCCGGATAATGTCCCTGCCGCACGGCTAAGTGTCAGATAATCGAGGCCGACATTCACCAGAAATCCGGTTCTTTCCACAATTTCTCGTAAAATTAACCGGGCGATCGTTTTTTCCTTGTCCGTAAGCTCCAGATCCTCGAAAAAAGTCTGAAAGTCTTTAATTGACAGATCCGTCACTTCACTGATGTGACGGGATCCCACTTTAACGGCCAGCGCTTCAGGCTTTAAGCGATAACCGTCGCATACAGGACACGGTTTCGTCGTCATATACCCCGACATTTGTTCACGAATAAAATCTGAGCCGGTTTCTTTATAACGACGGCTGATATTTTCTAAAACACCTTCAAAGTAAATCTTTTTCTCTTTCACTTCTCCAAAGTCATTTTCATAGCGAAATAGAATTTTCTCTTTTCCGCTGCCATACAAAATTTTATCCATTTGCTGTTTGGGAAGTTTTTTGATTGCGATATACATATCAATGCCGTAGTGATCACAGACGCTCTTCAAAAGCTGAGGATAGTATTGTGAACTGGTCGGTGCCCAAGCTGCAATCGCGTGGTTGTTCAGACTTTTGTCCCAATCGGGGACGACAAGGTCTGCATCAACTTCAAGCTTTGTTCCTAGTCCGTCACAGGTTGGGCATGCACCGAATGGACTGTTAAAAGAAAAGAGACGAGGCTCCATTTCTCCAATCGAAAACCCGCAATAAGGACAGGCAAAATGTTCACTGAACAGTAACTCTTCCCCGTCGATAATATCTACAATCGCACGCCCATCGCCAAGACGCGTTGCAGCCTCGAGTGAATCGGCAAGACGGGACTGAACGCCTTCTTTGACAACAATCCGGTCAATAACCACTTCAATCGTATGCTTTTTATTTTTTTCCAGTTTTATTTCATCCGCAACTTCTCTCAGTTCACCGTCGACTCTTACCCTTACATAGCCTTTTTTCTTCATTTCCTCAAGAACCTTGACATGCTCGCCTTTACGGCCGGAGATCACAGGGGCCAAAATTTGCATTTTGGTCCGCTCAGGGTATTCCAGAATTCGGTCCACCATCTGTTCAATTGTTTGAGATGAGATTTCAATCCCGTGATTTGGACAGATAGGGTGCCCCACTCTGGCAAAGAGCAGTCTTAAGTAATCATAAATTTCTGTTACGGTTCCAACGGTGGACCGTGGGTTTTTGCTTGTTGTTTTTTGATCAATAGAAATTGCTGGCGATAGACCTTCAATCGCATCAACATCCGGCTTATCCATCTGTCCCAAAAATTGTCTGGCATAGGCGGATAGTGATTCCACATAACGCCTCTGTCCTTCTGCATAGATGGTATCAAACGCAAGAGATGATTTCCCGGAGCCTGATAACCCTGTTAATACAACAAGCTTGTCTCTCGGGATGGTGATATCAACATTTTTTAAATTATGTTCCCGGGCGCCTTTAACAATAATATTTTCTAATCCCATGGCCTGTCACCCTTCTGCTTTTAGTTCAATCAGAATATCGCGCAGTTCAGTGGCTTTTTCAAAGTCCAGATTACGCGCAGCTTCTTTCATTTCTTTTTCCATTCTTTGAACAACTTTCTGACGTTCTGTTTTGCTCAGTTTTTTAAGATTCTTAACCGGTGTTTCAGATTCTTCCTCATTAATTGCATGAGTGGCACGGATCAGATCAGGAATGGCTTTTTGAATAGTCTGAGGGGTCATGCCGTGCTCTTCATTATAGCTTTTTTGTATTTCCCGGCGGCGTTCCGTTTCATCAATCGCTGATTTCATTGAATCTGTCATTTTATCTGCGTACATAATAACATGGCCGTTTGCGTTACGTGCAGCCCGGCCCATGGTCTGAATCAATGAACGCTCAGATCTCAGGAAGCCTTCTTTGTCTGCATCCAAAATAGCTACGAGAGAAACTTCTGGAATATCCAGACCCTCTCTCAAGAGGTTAATGCCGACAAGCACATCAAACGTTCCCATTCTAAGATCCCGGAGAATTTCAATCCGTTCGAGTGTTTTAATTTCTGAATGCAGATAGCGGACCTTAACGCCCATGTCATTCAGATAATCTGTCAGGTTCTCTGACATTTTTTTCGTCAGGGTGGTAATCAGCACCCGTTCTTTTTTATTTACCCGTTCATGGATCTCTCCTAACAGGTCATCAATTTGTCCTTCAATCGGACGTATGTCAATAGTTGGATCGAGCAGTCCTGTTGGGCGGATAATTTGCTCAACCATTTCAGGTGTGTGCTCCATCTCATAAGGGCCGGGAGTAGCAGACACATATAAAATTTGATTGACGTGCTCTTCAAATTCTTCAAATTTTAGCGGTCGGTTATCTTTAGCAGAAGGCAAACGAAAACCATGGTCAACCAGAATGTTTTTGCGCGCCTGGTCACCGTTGTACATGCCCCTGATCTGAGGAAGGGTTACATGGGATTCATCTGCAATAATTAGAAAGTCTTTTGGAAAATAGTCCAAGAGCGTATACGGGGTTGAGCCTCGTTCTCTAAGCGTCAGGTGCAAAGAGTAGTTCTCAATCCCAGAACAGTACCCCATTTCCTGCATCATCTCAAGATCGTAGCGCGTACGCTGTTCGATTCTTTGGGCCTCGAGCAGCTTGCCTGCATCTTTTAGCTCCTTAAGTCTTTCTTCGAGCTCGGCTTCAATCCGTTTAATGGCATGCTTCATTTTCTCTTCCCGGGTAACGAAGTGGGACGCCGGATAGATTCCGATGTGATCACGTTCGCCCACAATTTCACCCGTTAATGCATCTATTTCAGTAATTCGTTCGATTTCATCACCAAAAAACTCCACACGAATACATTGTTCATCACGTGAAGCTGGAAAAATTTCGACCACATCGCCTCTGACTCGGAAGGTTCCGCGTACAAAGTTGATATCGTTGCGGGTGTATTGAATATCAACAAGCTCACGAAGCATTCTGTCCCTGTCTTTTTCCATCCCCGGACGCAGCGAAAGAACAAGTGACTTATATTCTTCCGGATTACCGAGACCGTAAATGCAGGAAACACTGGCAATGATAATAACATCATCGCGGTCAAACAACGCACTGGTTGCTGAGTGTCGAAGCTTATCAATTTCATCGTTAATGCTGGCATCTTTCTCTATAAACGTATCAGACTGTGCAATGTAAGCTTCAGGCTGATAATAATCATAATAACTGACAAAATACTCTACAGCATTTTCTGGAAAATATTCCTTGAATTCACTGTAAAGCTGTCCGGCCAGTGTTTTATTATGAGCAATAACAAGCGTTGGCTTATTAACCTGTTTAATAACATTTGACATCGTAAATGTCTTGCCCGTGCCTGTTGCACCCAGCAATGTCTGATGGGTCTTATTATTATTTAATCCATCGACAATTTCCCGGATTGCCTCCGGTTGATCGCCGGCTGGCTGATATTTAGAAACGAGATTAAATCCCATAAATGTGCCTCCAGTTCGTCCGTAGCATTACATAAATTATAGCATAAACATATGGAAATAGCCCATATAATACGAACAAATATTCGATTTTATTTCTTTCGATATAATTTTTATTCAATGATCACATTAATGTTAGAAAGAATAACGCGGCTTTTGTAAAAAAGCAAATAAAAAAGCTCCATACCTTTTCAGGCATGAAGCATTTTCAGTCATAAAATTTCACTGTTTCTCTGTTCCAATTGCCTGATCTTCAGCAGAATGGGCAGCTTTGTTATAGGGATTACGTTCTGACGACTCTAAGAACAATAAGCCTATATTGTGGTAATCATCACTATGCACGGCGCCCTTCACAAAACGAATTTCTCCGTTTTCGTCTTTGACTTCTAATTTGCAATAAGCCATATTTTTTTGAAGAGCAAAATAAAATCCTTCCACATTTTCAAATCTGCGGTCATTTACCTTCGTAATGATTTCACCTGGGTAAATGCCCATTTTCTCTGCAGGGGTGCCAGGGATAATTCCGACGACACGCAGCCCTTCTCTTGTGCCGATATAATAAAACGGTTTAAAGTCGAGCAGATAAAAATGATGGATGACAAGGATCAGCCTGCTTAACAACGCGGCACATGCTCCAGTCACGATTAAACCGTCTATAGAAAAGAAGATGCCAGCAGCTGTCAGAAGGCCTACTATAATAACGGTGATCAGCAGCCAATGTCCCGATTCTTTCGCGGCGCCTCTTGGGCTTTTATGAGCAATCATTTGCTGAAAGCCTATTCCGATTGGCAGCATGGCGAAAGCGAAGGCCGTTCCATCGCTCAGCGGCCACCATCCCATGGACTCGACATGGCCTGAAGAGACGGGGACAAGGAAGAAAAGGGGAACAATCCACAGCTTGCTTGCCTCATGTGCGCCAACTTTTTTTCCTCTTTTACCATTAATCAGCCGAGGTGATGTCTGGCGCCTTCCCCATATGTATACAAGGAGGCATTCAATTAGCAACGTTACAATAAAATAAAGTCCAAAGGAAAAAAACGAAACATTCCTGATATCGGACTATCCAGCCGTTAATTAATTGTGAACCTGTTTCCACCGGTGGAAAGACATAAGCGATAATTCCTGCCACTCCAATCGCAATGGAGGGTGAAAGATAACGAAGCTGAGTGGTCAGCATTAATAACAGATAACAGAAGGAAATCAAGACGATCATTCCTACAGGAAGCGCAACGCCTGCCACGAGCAGGATCGCCGTTCCAATAAGCCCCATGATCAGACTCGGTAAAATGCTGCCAAAGACGTTATTGAAAACACCATATACCTTAATTCCAAATGACCGCCGTTCTCTGCGCACACGCTGATAACCGAACAATAGCAGCCCGATGATCAGCAGATAAAGCACCGGATTATAAAAAAGTGTCAAAATGCCTTTTAAAATGTCGATTCCCATTGGCGATCCTCCAAGTTTGTTGTCGATCAAATATTGTTTTTATCTTATCATATTGATGAATCATTTAGAAAGGGCAGTCAGCACTCCTTCTGAGTTGCCGCTGCCCCTTCATCTGGTTCATTTTATATTTTTTTCAAGCGTTTGGATGGCTGTCTGAAGCTGTTTGTCATTTTTATCTTTTTCGATCGCTTGAATGACGTTTTCTTGGAGTTTCCCAGCCGTTTTCTTATCAATCGATCCGGTGACTTTCAGCTTTGCTTTTTTCTGAAACGCTTTGACAGCAGCAACGGTTTGCTTGCTGAAGTAACCGTCTACACGTCCCGGGTCGTACCCGATGCCTTTCAGCATTTTCTGAGCACTGGCAATATCCGTGCCGGTATGATCATAAGAAAGTACGTCTTTATCCTTCATTGTTAATGGAGCCGTATAGAAATAATCCGGCTGTTTAACTTTTACTGTCGGCTGGATGCCTTTTTTGTGAATCCAGTTGCCGTCTGGTGTGAGCCACTTGGCAATCGTCAGCTTCACCTGGCTTTTGTCCTGCAGCTGAATGCCCTGCTGAACGGTTCCTTTACCAAAAGACTTCGTCCCGACAAGCGGATACCCGCCAGCTTCGTTTAGCGCGCCAGATAAAATTTCTGCCGCTGAAGCACTTCCTTCATCGATCATATCAACGATCGGATACGGTTTTTTCTGATCAAGCGAAGAATAGAATTTCTGTTTTTTCCCTGATCGGTCCTCAACCTGAACAATCGGTTTGTCTTTCGTAATAAACTGCGATGCGATCTTCTCAACCGCCTGCAGATAGCCTCCCGGGTTACCCCTGACATCGATAATCAATCCGTCAATATGACTCTTCTCGACTTTATTTAATTCACTAATAAATTCTTTATCCGTATTCTCATTGAATTGTGTAATATCAATATACCCAATGGTTTTGCCATGGTCATGCAGAATTTTTGAATTGACCGTTGTGAGCGGGATTTCGCCGCGCTTAATATTAAACGTCAGAGGCTGAGTGGTCCCAGGACGTTTAACGCCAAGCTTAACCGTGGTCCCTTTTTTGCCTTTTATTTTATTAACGGCTTCCTGCAGGCTGAGACCCTGTGTCGATTTGCCGTCAATCGTCATAATGACATCATTCGGTTTTAAGCCAGCTTTTTCAGCCGGAGAGCCTTTAATGGGAGAAACAACACTCACATGGTCATTGACCATTCTGACTTCTGCACCGATTCCCTGAAACGAAGAGGATAATGACTGAGTAAAGTCTTTTGTTGTTTTAGGATCCATATAGTCTGAAAACGGATCATCCAGCGCAGATATCATACCTTTGATCGCCCCATCGTAGAGCTTATTGCTATCCACTTTTTTGTAATAATCTTTCTCGATTAAATCATGAATCGTTTTGACTTTGTCTGCTTCAGTCTGTTTGTCAGAAGCCGTTTTTGCTGCAACTGGAGCCTGGCCCTCCGCCTTCTGCCCCACTCCTAAAAAATTCACCGCTGCATAAGATCCACCTGCCCCGATAACTAAAGCAACGATCATTAATAAAGCGACAATTCTTCCGCTAAATCTCATATGTAGACACCCCTTATTCTGCTATTATCCCAACTGGCCGCCACTTGCGATATAGATATAAAAAGCATGCCATCACAAGGATGGCATGCTTCAGTAAATTTCATAAGCGTAATCCTCACTATAGTGATTTTACACTATATGCGAGGGTTTGTCTCTGAATCTCGATATTCTTACATATAATTGAGCGGATTAACCGTTCCCGGATGGGGCGGCGGAGCCCAAGGCCCTTTATACAGTTCGAAGTGCAAGTGCGGTCCGGTTGATTGTCCGGTACTTCCCATTGCCCCTACCTGCTCGCCTTGTGAAACCGATTGGCCAGCTGAAACGTATCTTGCGCTCATGTGAGCGTAGACCGTCGTCCATGTCTGTCCATTTATCGTGTGAGTGATCATAACACAGTTCCCATATGAAGAAGAATGATAGGATTTAAATACAACGCCTGCTGCTGCTGCATGGATCGGTGTACCGATACTATTCGCAATATCAATCCCTGGGTGGAATTCGCTTCCTCTTGGGCCATAAGGTGATGAAATCACGCCCGCTGCAGGTCTGATAAAGTTCGAGCTTGAGACATGATGTGAAACGGCTGAACGTGAAACAGAATGGTGTTGAACCGGCTGCGGTGTGCTCGCTGCATGAGATGAGCTTGAAGAAGAATGGCTCGCCTTATGCGATTGAGCTGCGCGTTTTTCTGCTGCCGCTTTTTCCGCCGCTGCTCTTTTTGCTGCGGCTGCTTTTGCTGCTGCGGCTCTTTTCGCTGCTTCTTCAGCTGCACGCTTTTTAGCTGCCGCTGCTGCTGCTTCTTGTGCCTGGAGCTTTGATTTTTGTTTCTTTAATACAGATTCCTGAGCTGCAAGGATATCCGCTTCTTCCTGCTTGCCAACAATATCATTATGTATATCGCTTGCACTTGCCTGCAGCTTTTTCAATAAGGCTTCTTTCTTTGCTTTTTCTTTATCAAGATCTGCTTTAAGTGATTTTAAGTCTGCTAGATTGCTTTTAATCTGAGCTAGCTTATCTTCAACTTCTTTTTTCTTGCTGTCAAGATCTTCCTTATCCTTTTTTTGAGCGAGCAGGATGTCTCTGTCCTGTTTTGCAATTGTATTTAAGGCAAGAACTCTGTCCACGAAGTCGCCGAAGTTTTTTGAGCCAAGCAATACAGACATCGGATCAATGGAACCGCCATTGATATACATTGCTTTGACACGCTCTTTTAAAATTTTATCCCGGGCTGCAATCCGTTTCTTTAATTTATCAATTTCCTTGTTTAATTGATCAATCTGCGCCTTCGTCTTGTCTACTTGATCTTGCTTATCAGCGATTTTGTTGTTCATATCGCTGATTTTTTTCTCTGAAGCCTGGATTTGATCCGTGACTGACGCCTGCTTCTGATTATTCTTATCAAGAGCATTTTGTTTCGAGTCGATCCTGCCTTGATTTTCCTGCTGCTTCTGTCTTACGCTGTTAATTTTCTTCTGTACATCTGAGCTTGTCTCGGCAAAAGCATTAGCCCCGCCAAAAGCTAATGCCGTTGTGAATGTTAATCCGAGTACAAGGCTGTTGCGCCATAACTTTAATTTCATTCGTTCACCCTCCGTTGCTGTATTATCTCGCTGGAATTTATACTCTTAAAAACTTCCGAACCGAATTGACGCTGCCCCACACACCAATGACTGCACCAATTCCGAGCAGCAGAAGGCTTAAATAAAGCGCCATGACATCATAAGGAACAAGTTCTACAAAAAAGCTTGCAAATTTAGCATTAAACTTTTGATATAATTCGCGATAGCCGACGGTGACAAGAATAATCGGCACCACCGAACCAAGTACACCAAGTAAAAGACCTTCGATAAAATATGGCCATCTGACAAAGGCATTTGTTGCCCCTACCAGCTTCATAATTTCAATCTCTTTCCGGCGAGCCACAATTGTAAGTTTAATTGTGTTCGCAATGAGGAAAATAGAAGTAAAGAGTAATCCTATGATTAAGACGCCACCAACATTTCTTGCAACGTCGACAACTTTAAACAGTTTTTCGACCGTGCCTTTTCCGTAACGGACCTCCGCAACATGTGGATAGGTTTTTACCGCATTTGCGACCGAAATGGTTTGTTTTGGCTTGTCTGTTTTTAGAATAAAAGCGTCCGGAAGCGGATTTTCTTTTTTGAGGGATGAAAAGACATTTCCGTCATTCCCAAGACTCTTAATTAAATGGTTCAATCCTTCTTTACGAGATTGATAGTCTAATGATTTAACATATTTAACATGTTCCAGTTTATCTTTCAGTGCCTGCTGATCGGCGGCTGTCGCCGTCTGATCAACGTAGACTCTGACTTCAACGTTATTTTCAACTTCGCCGGCAATTTTATTTAAATTAAACATCACGGTCAAAAAGAGTCCGACAAGGATCAGTGCCACCGTAACCGCACTAATCGAAGCAAATGTCATCCAGCCGTTACGGCCAAGATTCTTAACACCCTCTTTTCCGTGGCGTCCTAATGTTCTAAGCTTCATAACCGTATTCACCCCGCAGTTCATCACGGACAATCATGCCGCTTTCAATGGCGATAACACGACGTTTAATTGAATTAACAATATCTCTGTTATGTGTCGCCATAACGACTGTAGTGCCTGCCCGGTTTATTTCTTCAAAGATTTCCATAATACTCAGCGCATTATCAGGATCAAGGTTTCCTGTCGGCTCATCTGCAATGACAACCTCAGGTCTGTTAACGATCGACCGCGCAATCGAAATTCTTTGCTGTTCGCCGCCTGACAATTCGTCCGGCAGTGCTCTTGCTTTATGTTTAAGCTTTACAAGATCCAGAACGTCCATCACTCGTTTTTTAATGTGACGCGGATGCTCCTCAATAACTTCCAACGCAAAAGCCACATTTTCAAAAACGGTAAGTTTCGGCAAAAGCTTGTAATCTTGGAAAATCACGCCGATTTTGCGGCGAATCTTTGGCACATTGCGATCCTTAATTTTAGTAAGGTTCGTGCCATTTATAATAATATCGCCTTTTGTCGGCTTCACTTCTCTGTACATTAGTTTAATAAAGGTCGACTTACCTGCACCGCTTGGCCCAACGATATAAACAAATTCACCTTTTTCAATGTGAACATCGATTCCGTTAACAGCCATCGAACCGCTTGGATATGCCTTCCATACATCTTTCATTTCAATCATGTTTCACACGTCCTTACCCTGATTCTCATCAGAATTTTCGCTTTAGAGTATCATTCGGATGCCATCCTGGATATCCTTTGACAATTTTCTTCTATATATTTTTTTCGTAAGATTTAAGTATTTTTTAGGGTTTATCCGAAATATGTCATAAAAGTATATCGTTTGACATAAATCGATGGAAAATTCAAGGATTAATGTGCCATCAAAAATGACCCAAGTCATATTATAGCAAAGGATAGCGTATAGTTGAGCCAAAATAACATTACAATTATGTTTCAATTTGATCTAGATTGGGTAAACCCCTGCTATCAAAAGGAAAACTGGAAGTTGTCAAAAGTGAACAAGCTGGGTCAGATTCTGTCGGATTTTGCTCATCTTGGTGAACCAGGAAATTTGTTCTGGGTCATATGGCGGGATTCTGGCCATGATCTAGTTTTGAAAAATAACAGAACTGTGAAGTTAATTCAATACTGCTGAAAAAAGTTGATCAGTACTAGAGAGTTTTCATAATAAAAAAAAGATCTCCTGAATGGAGATCTTCAGCTTATTTATGGCCTTTAAATCCTTCGCCAAGCACTTCGTTTGCCTGGGTGACGATAAAAAAGGCATTGGGGTCAATTGATTTTACCAATAGCTTTAACCGAGTCAATTCATTTTGCGATACAACACACATCAACACCGGCCGCTCGTTATCTGTATAGCCGCCTCTTCCATCGATCCGAGTGACACCCCGGTCGATTTCCTCAAGGATACCTGTCCGTAAGGCTTTTTCATGCTCTGAAATAATGAGTGCCATTTTCGTGTTGCTGAAACCAAGCTGCACGACATCAATCATTTTGGCTGTCAAATACATGCCGATTAAGGCGTACAAGGCGCTTTCCAAGCTAAGCGTAACCGCAGAGCTTAACACGATCACTCCATCAATCAACGCCACGGAGACGCCAAGCGATGCCCCGGTATATTTATGAATGATCTGCGCCGCAAGATCCGTTCCGCCTGTTGAAGCATTACCGCGGAACACTATACCGAGCCCGAGTCCTACGAATATCCCGCCAAAAAGCGCGCCAAGAATCGGGTTGGTTGTTGCCGGCTCCATTCCGGATGTTAAAAACACGACAAATGGAAGAAAAATTGTCCCTACTAATGTTTTCATGGCGTACTGGAAGTAGCCGAAGCTGCTGCCAAGAAAGATAATCCCAGCAATGAACAGCGGGATATTCAATGCCCACTGCACATAAGACGGCTCAAGATTAAGCGTCCAGTGCAGGATCGTACTGATGCCGCTCACGCCGCCAGAGGCAATTTTGTTCGGAAGCAGGAATAAGTTAAACGCACCCGCAACGATCGCTGATCCAATCAGCACATAAATATATTCAAGAAGAACTCTCAGTTTTGATGAAGGAACCGCCTGGCCCCTCCGTTTTTTCAATATCATGATGCAAATCTTCCTTTCTCTGTCGTTCACGAAACACTCCAAGAGATATAATAACATACAGGGCACGGTCGGGCACTGTATTCTTGAAGGAAATAGCCCGACAGAAGAAAAGAAGTGTCTTTTCTTTACCTATTTTCCCAGTATCGGTAAGAAGAGAGAGCTTCAATCAATGGCTTTTTCCACGAGTCGCCATTGGCAAACCCGGTAGAAATTGATTTGAGCGATTCGTTTTTATCAAACCAGGTCTGATCTGTTCTGAACTAATTAAAAAGCCAGATCCAAATGGGATCTGGCTTTAATCTGATTAATTTAATTGGGATCTTAGATAAGCATCGATAAAGCTGTCGAGATCGCCGTCCATTACTGGCTGTGTATTGCCAACCTCCATATTCGTCCGGTGATCTTTTACCATGGAATAAGGGTGGAAAACGTATGACCGGATTTGGCTGCCCCAGCCGATCTCGCTTTTTTCGCCGCGGATTTCGTCCAGCTCGGCTTGCTTTCTCTCAATCTCCATCTGATAAAGCTTAGCTTTCAACATCTTCATAGCGTGTTCACGGTTCTTAATTTGTGAACGCTCGGACTGGCACGTAACCACCGCTCCAGAAGGTAAATGCGTAATCCGGACGGCAGAATCCGTCGTGTTAACGTGCTGTCCGCCGGCGCCGCTGGAGCGATACGTATCAATTTTGAGTTCATCCGGCTTAACGTCAATATCGACGTCACTGTCAAGTTCCGGCATGACATCACATGATACAAATGACGTATGACGGCGCCCTGAGGAATCAAACGGTGAAATCCGGACAAGGCGATGCACACCTTTTTCCGCCTTCAGATACCCGTAAGCATTATGACCTTTGATCATTAAGGTGACGCTTTTCACACCTGCTTCTTCACCAGGAAGATAATCCAGCGTCTGAACCGTGAAGTTCCGTTTTTCTGCCCAGCGCGTGTACATTCTAAGCAGCATTGACGCCCAGTCCTGGGACTCGGTGCCGCCAGCGCCCGGATGCAGCTCAAGAATCGCGTTATTTTTATCATGCGGTTCGCTTAACAGCATTGAAATTTCGAACTGGTTAAAGGCAGCAATCACTTCGCCAATTTCATTATCCAGTTCCTTTTTCAGCTCAGAATCGCCTTCTTCTTTCACAAGCTCATAAGTAACCTCAAGATTTTCGTAACCTTCTTCAAGCGCCTTAAATTTATCAACGCGTTCTTTTAGTGCGTTGCTTTCATTTATAACGGTTTGTGCTTGGTTTTGGTCATCCCAGAAATTCGGCATGGACATTTTTTCATCTAGCTCATCGATTCTTGCCTGCTTTTCAACGAGGTCAAAGAGACCCCCTAAATTCTTGAAGTCTTGCTTTCATATCCGTAAGTTCGTTCTTAATATCTGCTAATTCCATGTTTATTCCTGCCTTTATTTATATTTTTTTATTTAAATGAGTCCATTTTATTATATATTTTCTTAATGCTAGCGAATGACGGCGGCGCCAGGCGGGGTCACGCTTGGCTCGCTGATGCGGGCACTGTAAAAGTTCCTCATTGTAAACAAGGGTGTAGATCTTCGTTTCGGGCACTCGCTTTCCGTGGGCAACGCTTCAGCCTCCTCATGCCCACAGGATAGTGGCTGTAGGATCGGCGTTGTCACAGGACGTGATCTCTCTTAGCCGATCTTGCCTTTAAGGAGTCCTGCGGGGTCTTCAGACTGTATGCTATTTCCGCACTTGGAGTCTCGTGCCCTCCACTCCAATCAGCTTAAATATGAAGTTGAACCTGTCTTAATTTTACCTACCACTTGAAAATGAGTTAGTTTTTCAGTACCTCTCGCTGATTCCGCAGGCCTTGAAATAACATCTTTGGAACCACACCGCACGAAGAAAATGCATAGAACCTTTGAGAAAATAGAGCTACTTTGAGGCAAAGAGAACCTTTGGTATTTCCATTTTTTTATGATACACAGAGCATTTTCGAGAAGTATCTCACTTCCCAGCAGTTCGCTTAGTGGCAAAGGATCTCAACCTTTTGCGATCCAGAGGCCATTAGAAACATAGTTTAAATCTTAAGCAAAATCATAAAAATAGAAGTTTTTCAGTGGCGTCTCGCTTAGAACGCTTATGGCCGCTGAATATTCTATAGCAACAAATGACCTCTAAAGGGCATCATCAGGCAACAATACGTTGATTGAAGCAGAAGGTACGAGACTCCTACGGAAACAGCACGCGTCCGAAGATCCACTTTGGAGCACAAAGAGACCATTCCAAAGTTAGCTGAGGCCGTGCCCGTGGAAAGCGAGTGCCTGATGCGCGAAATCGGAACCGCCTCGCACGATGAAAATGCAATCGCATTTTCAATGATCATGTGCATTTTCGAAGCGTTTCATGCCCTCTCACCGCAGCTTTAAACGTTCTTTTCAAAAGAAAAACTGACACAGACCAATCGACGGGAGTGAAGCTCCCATCGAAGGGTGTCAGACTGATTTGGAAGTTCTCTTGTTAAACAAGATTAACCTTCCATTATTGTATTAATTGACGGATTTGCCGTGACAGTTCTTATATTTCTTGCCGCTGCCGCAAGGACAAAGCGCATTGCGCCCGATGCTGTCCTTCTTAACAGCCGGCTTTCTTTTCGGCTTTTTCTCTTCAGAAGACTGGTTCGGATCAACCGCCTGTCCTTCAGCAACCTTTTGACGCTGCAGGTTATTCTCGATTTCCGCCTTCATGATGTAGTTAACGACATCTTCTTCAACTGAAGCAATCATTTCTTCAAACATCCGGAAGCCTTCCATCTGATATTCGCGGAACGGATCAACCTGTCCATAAGCACGCAGGTGAATCCCTTCACGCAATTGATCCATCGCATCAATATGATCCATCCACTTCATATCAACCGCGCGGAGCATAATAACGCGTTCAAATTCCCGCATTCTTTCTGGCGTAAAGGCTTCTTCTTTTGCTTCATAGATTTCAAGGGCTTTTGCGTATAGAACCTCGAGCATTTCCTCAGGGTCCTTGCCTTTGATATCTTTGACGGAAACGATGCCTTCATCAAAAATAAGTGCGTTCAGATAATCAATCAGCTTATCAAGCTCCCACTCTTCAGGAACCTGTTCATCCGGTGTATGGGCGCGCACATGGCGTTCAATGACCGTCTGAATCATTTGCTGAATATCTTCTTTTAAATCAACGGATTCAAGAACTTCTGCCCGCTGTTTATAAATAATTTCACGCTGCTGGCGCATAACATCATCAAATTGAAGCAGCTGCTTACGGGCATCGAAGTTATTCCCTTCAACCCGTTTCTGTGCAGATTCCACAGACTTGCTGACAAGCTTGCTTTCAATCGGCTGATCATCAGCCATGCCGAGGCGGTCCATCAACCCTTGCATGCGTTCTGATCCAAAGCGGCGCATCAGTTCATCTTCCATCGACAGATAGAACTGTGACATCCCTGGATCCCCTTGACGTCCTGAACGTCCGCGCAGCTGGTTATCAATCCGGCGTGATTCGTGGCGTTCTGTTCCGACGATGTAAAGACCGCCAAGCTCACGAACACCATCACCAAGCTTAATGTCTGTTCCGCGTCCGGCCATGTTTGTCGCAATCGTTACCGCACCGGTTTGGCCAGCATTTTCAATGATATCGGCTTCACGCGCATGGTTTTTCGCATTCAGCACATTGTGCGGAATACCGCGGCGCTTCAGCAGCTTCGCGATATGCTCAGAGGTTTCAACCGCAACCGTACCGACAAGCACCGGCTGCCCAGTGTGAAAGGCACGGACAATCTCTTCAACCACAGCGTTGAACTTGCCGTCCATTGTTTTATAAATCAAATCAGCACGGTCATCACGGATGACAGGCTTATTCGTTGGAATCATAATAACATCCATATTGTAGATGCTTTGGAATTCTTCTTCTTCCGTTTTGGCTGTACCGGTCATACCGGCAAGCTTATTATACATCCGGAAGTAGTTCTGGAAGGTAATCGTCGCAAGCGTTTTACTTTCACGCTGGATCTCAAGCCCTTCTTTGGCCTCAATCGCCTGGTGAAGCCCTTCGCTGTAACGGCGTCCTTCCATGAGACGGCCAGTAAATTGGTCAACGATGACGATTTCACCGTCATTCACCACATAATCCGTGTCCAGGTGCATAATCGCATGAGCTTTTAACGCCTGATGGATATGGTGGTTAAGCTGAACATTGGCGTAATCATAAATATTTTCAACGGCAAAGAATTTTTCAGCCTTCGTCATTCCTTCTTCAGTCAGCTGAACCGATTTGGTTTTCAAATCAATCGTGAAGTCCATTTCTTCACGCAAAAGCCGTGCGAAATTATTCGCAAGCATATAAAGCTCTGTAGATTTCTCCGCATTCCCTGAAATAATCAGAGGCGTTCTCGCTTCGTCAATTAAAATGGAGTCGACCTCATCGACGATCGCAAAGTTAAGCGGTTTCTGTACCATTTCTTCTTTATAAAGAACCATGTTATCTCTCAGATAATCAAAACCGAACTCGTTATTCGTTCCGTAAGTGATATCTGCCGCATAGGCCTCGCGCTTCTCTTCCTGATCCATGCCGGGAATGTTCAGTCCGACAGTCAGTCCAAGAAAATTGTAAAGCTGACCCATTTCTTCCGCATCACGGGAAGCCAGATAATCGTTGACGGTAACCAGGTGAACACCTTTTCCTGAAAGGGCGTTCAGATAAATCGGCATCGTCGCAACGAGCGTTTTACCTTCACCTGTTTTCATCTCGGAAATATTGCCTTCATGAAGGGCAATCCCGCCGACCAGCTGTACCAGATAAGGCGTCATCTTAAGCACACGTGTAGAAGCCTCACGGACTACCGCAAACGCCTCGGTTAAAATATCATCTAATGTTTCGCCTTTTTCTAAACGCGTTCTAAATTCATCTGTCTTGGCACGAAGCTCTTCATCGCTTAAAGCCTTCATATCGTCAGCTAAAGCATCTATTTGATGTGCCATCTTTTCCATTTTACTAAGTTTACGTGTTCCCGGATCTCCAAGAACCTTTTTCAATAATCCCATCATGGTTTTACACCTCGTCCTGCAATTAGGAATTCTCACTTTCTTATTTTAACAATTAAACGGGAACAATACAATCAGCGCGAAAATCTTGGTGCTGAGTCGGAGCCGTTTTTTCTTTCGCTTGCCGCGAAAGAACGTCCAAGCCATCAGTTGCGGGGTTGTTATGCCGGTTTGAGTAATATGAACGACCTATCTGTGGACTTTCGGTCATCTTTGGTCCATTATCTTCCAAATGAACGCCCTTTCTCCTGCTTTTCGACCCCGTTTGGTCGTTCATCGCCCTTATGAACGCCCTTTCTCCTGCTTTTTGACCCCGTTTGGTCGTTCATCGCCCTTATGAACGCCCTTTCTCCTGTTTTTTGACCCCGTTTGGTCCTTCATCGCCCTTATGAACGACATTTCTGCCTGCTTTTTGACCCCGTTTTGTCCTTCATCGCCTTTATGAAGGACATTTCCGCCTCTTTTTGGCCACGTTTTGTCCTTCATCGCCTTTATGAAGGACATTTCCGCCTCTCTTTTGAGCCATCGCTTTTAGTCCTTCATCTCCCTTCATATGAAGGACATTTCCGCTCTGCAGTACTTCATCCATTGGCTAGCTCCGTTTCATTACTATGTATCGGCCGATTATAGCCATGAAATGACTTCTAAAGGGCAACACAAGGCAACTAATAAGTTGATTGAAGCGGAGAGCGCGAGACTCCCACGGGATCAGCACGTGTCCGAAGATCCACTTTGGCGCCCAAAGAGAACAAGCCAAAGTTAGCTGAGGCCGTGCCCGGGGAAAGCGAGCTGCCTAGAGCAGAAATCAACAACCAAGCCGACACCGGAGGTCTTTTTCAGTGGCCTCATCAGCGATCCTGGCGAGACCCCCCAGAAACGAGGACTTTCCTAAGCTCGGCCCGAGATTAAAAGAAAATAGGTCGCCCATTCACTTGATTTATTTCCTTTCCTCTACTAAGACTAACGAAGTATAGATGGTTATTGGATCATGATTTATCTTCACTTCCCGAAAATTCGACGCAGAAAAGCCCGCCTGTCATTTACCTTTGACAGGCGGGCTTGAAGTTATTCATTAAGACTATTTAAGCTTACTCCGGTTCGATTAAGCCGTATTTGCCGTCGCGGCGGCGGTACACGACATTTGTGTCTCCGGATTCAGCATTTGAGTATACGAAAAATGAGTGGCCGAGCATGTCCATTTGAAGAATCGCTTCCTCAGTGTCCATTGGCTTGAGGTTAAAACGTTTTTTGCGAACCAGTTCGATTTCATCCTCTTCTTCTTCCACCTCAGTGTAAGTTGCCGTACCGGCATAGCCAAGCTGTTCTTCCAAATTGCCGGCCTTTCTGTTTTTGCGATGAACTTTTGTTTTGTACTTTCTTACCTGACGTTCCAGTTTTTCTACGACCACATCAATCGCTGAATAAAGATCTTCGCGAGATTCTTCAGCCCTTAAGAGAAGTCCCTGCATTGGAATGGTGACCTCAATCACCTGTTCATTATTGTGTACATGCATGTTGATGTGAACTTCCGATGCAACGGGGGAATCGAAGTACCTCTCAAGTTTGTGAATTTTCTTCTCAGTGTATTCTCTCAGAGAGGGAGTCACCTCAAGATTCTCACCGCGGATGTTGAAATTCATATAGAACTCCTCCTTTCGATTTCTATACTTATTCTTCATACCCGCTTTACATTCCTGCTTAAACCTCTAAATATTTTTAATATTTGAACAAAATTCGACAAAAAAAGACATTCCCGGCAATATAGGGAATATCTTTGGTCTTTATTGGTAAACAAGACGTAATAAATCTCTCGTAATCAGTGATTTCCAATTAATGTATGTACGTGCTGTCCGATCAATTAATGCCGGATCATAAAGCTTCATCTCCATGATCACATCAGTTTCCAGCTGCTGAATCAGCTGCTGAAAAGCATTCACCCGCTGCTGCAGGACGAGCTGACCCGGAAACAGCTTAAGCAGCTGCTCATTCGATATATTGATCTGCTCAAATGATGCCAGAATATCCGGCATCATATCCTGAATCGCTTCAGGCTGTCTGATCGTTTCTTTGTTCAGTATGTATTGAAAAGCTTCCTCGACCGTATCCGTCAGGTCAACGTATTTTCTCACGTAGATAATATGCTCTTCGGTTAAAGCCATGGCCATAAAGCTACTCCTTCTTGTCTAAAAACATACCATCTCTCGGCATGGTCTGATAAGGATTCCGATACCTGTCCGATGTCCGTTTTTTAATTGTCAATGCTTTTCGGTCGTGAACAATATCACTCATAATCGCTTTCAGTCTCTGGTCAATGATCAGATTTTTTTCCATAATCGCCTTACCCATCTTCATTTCTTCCGGTGCATATGGCCCATCCAGGGTTTCGATGATCTCCTCCCGTCTGTTGAGGAGCTCTGTAAGGCGGGAAATGGCATCATCCCGCTGCTCCTGCGAGACGTTATCAATCACTTCGCATAATTCATTCGTTACATCTTCCAGAGCTTTGACCGCATTCATCAGACGCGTCCGCCGCTCGCCGCATGCTGCTGGATCCGATTCGACTTAATGACTTCCTTCCACGTGTCACGGAACTCCGTGACGAGCGTTTCCGCTTCACTAAGCGCCTTCAGGTCATTTTTTACATTCGCATCAATCAGCTGACGATTAATGAAATCATACAACGGCAGAAAGCTTTCCGAAATCGGCATGGAACGGTCCAGTGTCACCATCAGCTCCCTGATAATCGCCTGAGCTTTGTTCAGATTGGTATTCTTCAATTCAATATTTTTCGTTTCAATGCCAAGACGTGCCTGCTTAATAAACTTTAAACAGCCATTATACAGCATAAGCGTCAGGTCTCCAGGTGACGCTGTGTTCACGTTATTCTGCTGGTACGCCTGATAAGGATTCGATGCCACTATAATTCCCCCGTCTGCTTTTATTATTCATGTGACGGCTGAAAATCAGCCGCCGCTGCCTCCGCCAAACTGCCCGGCAATCATGCCCGCCTGTGTATTTGATTGCTGAATGGCCGATTCCATCGCGGTAAACTGAGCATAATAGCGCTTCTGTACATCATCCAGATGCTTTTTAAAATCACTGATCTGTGTATCCATCTCGGAAATTTGATTCCCAAGAAAATACGTTTTATCGACCGATCCGACGTTGCCAGCTTTTTGCGAAATCTTGTCCATCGCATTTGAAACAGTAGTATAAAGACGTGTCGCGATTCCTTGAGTCGCCGTCGTGCTGCCGCTTGCGGTAAACAGTTTCATGACACCGTCCGGATTATCGCTGAGCGCCTGCTTCAGCTTCGTTTCATCAATTTCAAGCTTCCCATTGTCCTGATAAACCGATGACGTGGTGATGCCGATTTGAGCAAGCTGATTCATCGTGGAATCATTCACACCCGACACCGGCGAATAAAAGTCCGTCCGCATTTCGCTTAATGCAGAAGGTAAAATATTATCATTGCTCAGCATCCCGCTTTTCGCTTTATCCGTCCACAGCTGAATATCTGTATCCTTCATGCTCGATTTCTGTGCATCCGTCAACGGCGGATAGTCCCGGTTCCGCTTCTCAGAAACCTTATCATTGATCGTTTTAATCGTATCATTATACTTCGTCACAAAGTCTTTAATTTTATTAAAAACAGTATCGACATCGTTCGAGATCGTGATGCCCACAGGACCCGCGGAGTCTCCTTTAATGTTAAAGCTCGTCCCATTAATCGTAAATGCATTGGAATGACGGGAGGTGGCAAGACCATTCAGGGTGAACTGCGCATCTGCGCCGCCTTGTTCATTTGTACTGTCTAATGCAAGTGTGCCAGTAAGAAAATTACGCGTACCATTAAAAGGATCCTGTAAATGTCATCTCTGCGCCAGAGGCATTATTATCCCCTGTCATCGTTCTTGTCAGAGAGACCTTGCCTGTTTGTGAATCATAAAATGCATTAACCCCAATGTCTGAGCTGTTGATCGAACTAATAATATCATTTAATGACTTTGAGCCGTCAAAACTGAAATCTTTGCTTACCAGCTTTCCCGCTTTGGTCCACCGTCGCAATCGTGAAATCAACTGTACCTGAACTTAAATCAGGTGGTGTTTTAAAATAACTCGCCATGTCCGTCAAGCTTTTTGATGGATCAAAACCAGTATTAGTCGTCCCGTTCACGCTTGAATTATAAGCTGCCGTTGCCATCGTAATATTGCTCATTGTATAGGTTGAATTCCCTGCGGACGTACCAGCCGTTGCCGTGACCACCCCTTCATTAGATGAAGCGGCTTTTTTCGTTAAATAAGAGCCTTGAAGCTTCATATCAAAAGCGGAATTCTTCAGATCCAGGAGCGACGTATTCATGCTGCGGTAGTCATCCCGCTGCCACTCGAGCTGCTGCTGACTCTGTTTCATTTTATCTAGTGGAATCGCTTCAGCGTCCATCAGTTTCTTAACAATACTGTCAACGTCGATCCCACTCGCTAAGCCGGACACTCTCAAGACTGCTCATTCCGCCGCTATAGTTCGTCGGTCCTGAGCTTGCTGACGTACTGGATGTTGCCGGATTCATGCTCATCTCGTCACCTCATTTATACTTTCTCATCAACGATAAAACCTAATCGCTCTGCCATCGCTGCATACATATCCAAAAACTTCTTCGGTGGAATTTCTTTGATAACCTTATTCGTCTGTGAATCCACAATCTGCACGAAGTATGTGTGCAGCTTTTCATGATACGCATAATGGAGCGCTGTCCGATGCGGCTCAATAAAATCATTCATTTTATTAACCGCGTTCTCTATATCCTTCTTCTTAATAACCTGATCTGGCGCATGCTCTTCTTTCGGTTTCTCAGATGGCACTTGTCCCACTGGAAACACAGGCTGCTTTTCTGGCTGAGAGGACGGCACCGATGCGCTTACGCCTGTAAGACTCACATCCATCATACATCCAACCTCCTGGATAACCTTCTACCCATTATATCGGAAAAAAGAGAGGAATGTTTAGGTGAAATAAAGACATAAAAGATTACTAAAAAAAAAAAAGAGATTCTGAATAAGATCCAGAATCTCTTTTCTAAAAAGATTCTGAATAAATCCAGAATCTCTTTTTGCCTTATAAAGATTAACGAAGCAATTGAAGAACACCTTGTGGTAATTGCTTAGCTTGAGCAAGCATTGCTTGCGCTGTTTGGCTAAGGATATTGTCCTTAGTGAAGTTCATCATTTCTTTGGCCATCGTTGCCACAACCACTTTCATGATTGACCAGACTATATCTTCACCCTCAGCTTAACCTGTTAGGGGTCGGGCACTTCGAATCCATTTGGACCCTACGGATTTCATCATCATAGCCGAAGCCTTAGATGGTCTATCCTAGTCGTTGAACCTTCTCCAGACTTTCGTCACAGGAGCTTGGCTGCTGATTGCCCAATTCCTTCATTTTTCGAACGCTCACGTCTGCCGTTTCCAGCTCCGTTGTCGTATGAAAGACTTAAGGGGTTTCCAGCAATTCACCCGATCGTAATCTCTGACCGTTACCAGTCAGGACGACTGTGTTTGTTACCGCAATTAAGCGGCTAAAACATAATCAACGTCTCTAATACGTGACTCAGCTGCAGTTAGATTTTCGCTTGAAGTACCAAGGTTGTTGATTGTGTGCTCAAGACGGTTTTGTAAGCACCAAGTTTAGAACGTTCATGAAACACTTTGAATTGCACTATCAATTTTAGTAATTGCAGTTGAAGCATCATCTTGATGTTGAAACATCAAGTGCAGCTTCAACTTTAGTATCATTCGTACCATTTGTTACAGTAGCTGTACTTGTAAACCTGATTCCAGCATTCCTAGTTAAGCTTAAAGCGCTTGCACGCATATCATCAATTGTTAATAGTCATACTTTGACCTGCGTTAGCTCCAATTTGGAACAGTGTGTAACCAGTTCCTTGACACTACTCTAGTACTTGCAAACATTTTCTGATGTTGAAGTAGTCAGTTAATGAAGATCACTAGCTGTAGAACCAGTAGTATCCAGATCTTTACCAGTTTCTGATTAACTGAAGTTTATTATCTTTGAAAGAGAACTGTTACTTTACATCTAACCTGCTGTTTGAGGCACCATTGATGTCCTTTATTAAATCAGCATACCTGCATCTGATCATTATGCTTGTAGTTCAAACTTCACATCAACAGTGATCACTTCCAACAGCGATTTAAAGTTTCACCGGCATGTAGAAACCGTACTACAGCTAATGTAGTTGAACTTCTAGGCAGCACGTTCCATAGTAGCATTTGCTCCAGAACTGTCATGAGGTCCAGTGATACTAACGCAGCATCATCGACACTAAAGTAATTGAGCTGATGACAGTAGATATCAGTTAAAATTGATTTCCGAAGCGTAGTATTTATATCACTAAATCTGACAATTCTGTACCACCTGATGTTAGCATGTCCAATATCTGTAACCGCCGCATTGCTCCAGCTATCATCTGCAGTAGCAACTAGCAATCCCTGTATATCAACAGTTTGATTATCAACAGTAACGCTTGTAGCATGCATTAGCTGCAGTAACTGCTCCAGAAGCAGTAACAGATGCGTTAGTACCTGAGTAACTTTTGCACCGATTTGTAGAACTCCATACCACCATTTAATAAGTTTTTGAGTGTTAAATTCAGTGGTATTTCCAATTCGATTAACTTCTGAAGTTAATTGATTCAACTTCTTCTTGAATTGCACCACGGTCATCATCAGTATTTGTATCCGTTAGAAGCTTGAACAGCCAATTCACGCATACGTTGAAGAATGCTGTGTGTTTCATTTAATGCACCTTCACCAGTTTGGATCAAGCAAATACCATCTTGAGCAGTTACGTGATAGCTTGCTCTAAACCACTGATTTGGCCTCTCATTTTTTCAGAGATCGCAAGACCTGCTGCATCATCAGCTGCTGAGTTGATTCGCATACCTGAAGATAATTTTTGAAGTGACTTTTGTGTGCTTGTTTCGTTCATTGACAGTTGGCGCGTTGTGTTTAACGCCGCGATATTGTGATTGATAATCATTGTGTAATTCCTCCCTGAATCTGTTTTAGTCCCACGTCCTTGTGGTCTATGTAAGAAGAATTGGAAGGCTGCAGTCCTTCCTTTTAGCCTTACATTCTATATATCGTCAGGGGAGGAAAAGTGTTTAGTCGTTTCTTATGATTTTTTTAAATTTTTGAGTGCACTGATGAGATCATTTGATAGTGTTTCAGCACCTGCCGTTTGATTTTCCTGTTGGATAGATAGATAGACTTCCTTCCGGTGAATCTCCACCGACTTTGGTGCCTGGATGCCAATCTTAATCTGGTCACCATCAATGCCTAAAATTTGAATCTCAATATCATCATTTATAATAATTGATTCGTTTTGTTTACGTGTCAGCACCAGCATCGTTAAACCTCCCGCCCGGCTGTTTGCCGTTCAAATAACGGGTAGCGGATCGTATACTTTTCGTTCGTTATGATCAATTGTTTTCCGGTTTTCTCTTTTACATTTAAAACAATTGGGGCAAGCAGATTCGCTGTAGACGTTTCAAATGGCTCGCTAACATTAACAATAACGTTAACGTCAACATCTTCTTCAGAAGTTATTTTTAACTGCTCGATGGTTGCATCCGGAATTTTCACTTCATAATCTTCTTTAAATAAAAAAGGAGACACCACAATAAAGCCAAGCTCCGGTGTTTGCGTGGACTGCAAGACCTGGAAAGGCGACTCTTCGGAAAGGGGAAGAATAACAAAGGTTTTCTCCTCCAGGAAGCCCGGCAGCCCGTTTTCAAAATGATAAATATCTGTTTCTTCTATTGTTAGCTCATCAAAGTATTTCGTTTGGATTTTCATTGCATTCTATCCCTTCTGATCAAGGTAAAGCCCTTGTGGCTCAATCGTTATGTCGGGGTGTTGCGTCAAATAAATCGAAACATTTCCAGGTGTGTAACTGATGTCAGGTGCATGAGTCTGAACGTTGAAGACAGGCTGATGAGCTGAGGCTTCGATATTGAGCTCGCCGGGTTCTACCGTGATCTGCACCGCTTCACTCGGCGGTACACTGCCGGTATCATAGCCACCATCACTCTGAAACGCATGCTGCTCTGCGATTTGTTTGATTGCGTTGCTTTTTCTGTCGATATGCATCAGCTGATCGCCTTCCTGAACACGTCGGGCAATGCCCTCCAGGACTGCCTGATGACCATTTTCTGCTGCTTCTTTAATTCGCACAAACGCTGACTTCAGGTTCAAGTTATTCCAGGCTTGCGTAGAGTCAATCATAACACGGGCAGGCTTGCTCGTAATATTCAGTTCAGGCGTCGGCTGTTCGATCGACAGGTCTGCCGGAGCCGTGTGAATATCAAGACTGGCATTCTGCGTCTGTATCCCGATTTTTGCCGGTGTCGTTTGAATAGAAAGCGATGGCAGCTGCATGATCCTCTTCCCTTCTATGGTTTATGAAGTGAGTTTTATAAATTTCTGACCCTTGCAAGCAAAACTATTTGAACTAACAGGAGACAGTGCCTCTCCAAAGAACCTTGTAACCATCACCCTCGGTAATCTTCTGCATATCTTAGGTACATTTGAAAAATCATGAACAATGGAAATAGCGAGTCGCAATCTCGAGAGATTGTGAGACGATCAGACCAGCTTCATCCGTGTCAATAAGGCTCCGTCATACTGATTAGGAACCTTGGCAATCACCTGTTCCCATGTGTTTTCTTCAATGCAATGAGGGTGCACACGGTCATTGGGGCGAGCTGCCGAGAAAGTTCGAGACGCCTGTGCGATTAGAGGAAGTCCGCTGAAAATCTAAATCATTTTCCGTGCAAAGGAAAATGAAGACGGCTCAAATTCACATTTTGGCTGATTGGAGTGGAAAGCATAAGACTCCTCGAAAATGCAACTGTCTTTTCTTCGTGCGGTGCTGCTTCAAGGAGGCTGTTTCAAGTCCTGCAGAATTAGCGTGTGGCCACTGAAAAAGTCCACTTAGAAGTTCCTACGTGACCAGCTGATGGCCGCTGAATAATCTATAGCCACAAATGGCTTCTAACTGAGCTTTTTCGGGCAACCATCATGTTGATTGGAGCGAAAGGTGCGAGACTCCTACGGGACCAGCACGCGTCCGAAGATCCACTTTGGCGCATAAAGACTCCATGCCAAAGTTAGCTGAGGCCGTGCCCGTGGAAAGCGAGCAGCCTAAAGCGGAAATCAACAACTACGACTAAACCGGGGGACTTTTCAGTAGTCTTTTAACGTTCCTAGTTCTGGCCGAAGGGCAAAAAGAGACCTTTTCAATGGCTGCATCAGCGAGCCAGGTGGGACCTTGGAAAGCAAGCGTTTTTCCATTTGTAACTAAAACAATGAAATCGATTATGTATAAAAGCGCCCCCATCCGGAGCGCTTTTCTATTTGCCATTATCTTAGAAAATCAACCAAGGTCGGCTGAATAATCTTCGCCCCCACCGACAGCGCCGCCTGATGAACAGTCTGCTGCTGGTTGAATTTAACCAGCGTCGTTTCGAAATCAGCGTCCTCGTTTGTTGACATGATTTTCGTCGAGATTTCTTTTTGCTGATCAAGACGATTGCTCAGCATATCCATCCGGTTAACTCTCGCTCCAAGATCCGAACGGGCCGCATTGATTTCATCCAAATGCGAGTCAATCGCTGTAATCGATTTGCCGATATCTTCTCCAGAAGCCCCGCTTGTCAGCTTCGCCTGCAGGTCTGTTATATCTTTAAAAAGATCCGGTTTGAAAACGGTTGTCGGGTTCACATTCACAGCAAGCTGCACGCCGTCGCTGACTTCAAGCTTATAATCATTTTGGCTAGCTGGTGCACCCGTAAAGGTTAACTGCACCTGGCTGATTCCGGTCGTGTTGCCTGGGTCGCCTGGCTGAAGGAGCTTCAGAGGCGGCTGCCCGGTTCGTTGACCGTTAAACAGGTATTTCCCCGCCACCTGAGTGTTGCCGACCTGGACCAGCTGCTGCTTTAACTGATCGACCTCATCATTAATTGATTTCAAGTCATCTGGTGTATTTGTTCCGTTTGACGCCTGAACGGTCAGCTCCCGCATCCGCTGCATGACCGAGTTCATCTGATCAAGCGAGCTGTCCGAGCTGTCGGTCCATTTATACGCTTCAGAGACGTTGCGCTGAAACTGATCAACATGATTGACATCCGTTCGATACGAAAGCCCCATGACGGCGACCACCGGGTCCTGTGAAGGCCGGGTAATCTTTTTTCCAGACGATAGCTGCTGCTGAAGGGTTGAGAGCTGGCCATATGAGTTGGATAATTGTTTTAAAAGATCAGCTGACATCATGCTTTGTGTAACTCGCATTTAATTCACCTACACTCCCATTCGGTTTACAATCGTATCGAGCATATCGTTAATGACAGAGACCATCCGGGCGGCTGCCCCATACGCATGCTGATACTGGACTAAATTCGTCATTTCTTCATCAATGGACACGCCGCTGATCGATGCTTTGCGATTTTCTGCGGTTCCCTTGAGTGTTGCGGTGTTATCAGCAAGCCGCTGTGCTGCCTGGGAATTAACGCCCATATCACCGATCGCCCCTTGCAGATAGCTTTTCAGTGTGCCGGTCGATCCGTCTTCAAAGGTTAAGGAATTATTCCCGACCACATCGGCCATTTTCTGTGCAATGGAATGGTCGCCTGCTGCACCGCCGACAGCGCCGCCATGCAGATTGCTGATGTCATCCATGATCTGCTGGTTGACCTGGATGCTTTTCGCGGCACCTGTGCTGTCCGTCGCATTCACACCAGTGAAGAAGTCCATATTTGCTCCCGATTGCTTATGTACCGTATTCATTTCATTTGCGAGAGCCTGCGCCATGTTATCCAGCTTGCTTTGCATATCAGGGAAATCCTGAGTATAGCTGTCAGCTAGGCCTTGCAGCTTGCCGAACATTTTCCCATTAGGAATGGCTGTACCGCCTAATGCAAAGTCAACCGTCGGCTTGCCCGCTGTTCCTCCGTATTTAACCGACAGAGGAGAGGTTGTCAGAGCCGTTCCGTCGACCAATGTGCCAATTGACTGGCCGCTTTTATCCAGCAGCTCGATCGTGTATTTCCCGACCGCTTCCGGCTTCGCATTTCCGCCGCTCGGCACCGCCGTTACTTTTACATTGGTAAGGGCAGAAAGCTGGTCGACCATCGTATCGCGCTGATCGTACAGATCATTTGCTGTATAGCCGTTCGGTTCGATTTTTGCAATTTCTTTGTTTAGTTCATTGATGCGGTTTGCAAGCGAATTAACCTGTGTCACATTCACATCAACCTGCTGCTTTAGGTCGTCAGAAATATTCCCAAGTGACGTGGATAGATAATTAAACGTATCCGCCACCGCTTGTCCGCGCTGTCTGACCACCGATTTTGCCCCGGCATTATCCGGACTCGCCGCAAAGTCCTGCAACGATTGCCAGAATTGGTCCATGACTGTGGAGAGCCCTTGATCAGATGGTTCATTCATCACGTCTTCCATTTGGCTGAGCGCATCGCTTTTCGCACTGTAATAACCGTTCTGATTCGTTTCATGACGCACCATCAGATCCGTGAAGTCATCTCTGATCCGTTGAACAGAACCCGCATCGACCCCTGTGCCCATTTGCCCAGGAATTGACGGAGCGTTCCAGCCTGGTGAAGGAAACGGCATGCTTGGCGTCAGATTCACACGCTGTCTGGAATAGCCATCTGTGTTCGCATTGGCGATATTGTGCCCCGTGGTTTGAATCGCAGCCTGCTGGGCCTGCAGGGCTTTATTGACATTTTGTAGACTGCCGAAAATTGAACTCATACTGTTATCCTCCGATAATTAGGCTCTCGAATCGATTCGTGACTGATAGGCTTTGTTCTCTTGAGACTTTTTTGGGTTGCCATAGTTAACTTGCGGGGCTTGCGGCTGCAACAGATTTAAGTTCAGTTGCACCCATTGCATCGACTGATAGAGAAGCTGCTGGTTCAGATCATTGGCGCTTCGCAGATCAAGTACAGCTTCCGCCAACCGCTTTTGGATCATGAGCAGCTCTTCTGCTTCCTGTTCCGGCACCGTGTTGATGACGTCCGACAACCGGTAAGTCCCGCTTCCGTCCGTATTTTCCCTCACCCAAGCCTCCAGAGCTTTTTCACGCTGCCCTTCCAGCTGCTGTATAATTCTGACCGACACTTCTTCACGGTTAATAATCGACTGCAGAGCGTCCATGTCGCCTTTCTTAATGACTTCAAGCTTTTCCTCAGCAATAACGGCCAATGTCTCATGGGTTTCAATCATCGTTGTCAATATGTTCTTTATGGTCTCCGTTGTCATTATGTCCCGCCTTTATGCCGATTTGATCATTATTTCTTGTTCCAGTAGGCCAGCATCTTTTTGGCGACATCCTCCGGGTTAACCTTATACGTTCCGGAAGACACCTGCTGCTTCAGCTCATTGACTTTATCTGAGCGCTCCAGCTCAATGCGCGGTGCTGACTGCATATTCTTTGCTTCAGATGAAATTTCCACCTGGTCCTGCTTTTTGACATCAGTCTTTGCCTGATTATCCTGCTGAACTTTATTTACATGTTTCTGATAGGGCTGTATGGGATTGTAACCGTTTATTTTCATGTCTTTCACCTCGCCTTATTCCGAGTCTTTGTATACTTTTAATATCGTCTGTTTTTAGAAATTGTTTAGGGGTTCGGCTTTTTCAGTACTTTTTTACTATTTAGACTGGTGAGAAGCGCTCGCATTCTTCGTTCCTTCGTCCTTCGCGCGTCCTCATGACCACACAACGGTCACTCCGGGTCTTGTCGGCCTTGCGTCTCGACTTCAAACGCTTTCATCCAGTCTAAACTCCCCCGGTGAGAAGCGCTCGCATTCTTCGTTCCTTCGTCCTTCGCGCGTCCTCATGACCACACAACGGTCACTCCGGGTCTTGTCGGCCTTGCTTTCACCAAGTCTTCTATGTTCCTTCTACCATTCTAACATTTTCCTGTCTTCAGTTCTTTGTATAGTAGGTTTGTGTTTGTTCTTTTATCGCTTTATTGCGTTCTTCATAAGTGCTTAGTTCTTTATGGAGCTTTTTTCCGCAGTCTTCACAGAACTTCCCGCTTTTTATTGTGCGTTTGCAGGATTTGCACGGATAGCCCATTTGGGGCATGTCCGTGGTTTTAAGGCGGCCTTCCTTGATCCAGTCATGAATCAGGTCTTCTTCTACCTCCGTATCGACATGCACCTGATGAACGGTGGCCTCACGATTTTCCTGTTTTCGAATATAAGTATATACCTTTTCAAATTTTTCCTCATGCGCTTGCCGGCATGAAGGACAGACCGAAGTCGTCGTTCTCACAAAAATTTTTCCGCAAAATTTACAATTTGAAAGTTCAGGCACAGTGCCGCCTCCTAGGTTTGGATGTTCTTATTTTAATAGATTCTGTATGTTTTTACATTGACAGTTTAGCTGTTTCTGAGCACAATAATAATGAGAGAAAGGGGTTCACCGGATGAGATTTTTGTTAAAATACGGTTTTCCTGCACTTATTCTTATTTTAGCCATTTGGGCTTACAATATCTATACGACCGATGGATCAAAAAAAGAAACCGTTAAGACACAGCAGGAAAAGAAACCAGAAGTTAAGGGCGAGACCGTTCATCAGTCGGATGCCTCTAACAACACAGCTGAAGCAGCTGTAAAAAAAGAGAATCAAGCGACGAAAAAAGCTAGCAAACCAGAGACCAATAAATCAAAGACCAATAAACCAAAAGATAAAGTACTTCTTGATGCGCCGCTGATCAACCAGGAACCTGAGCTTGACCGAGGCTGCGAGGTGACAAGTCTCGCTATGATGCTCCAATACGATGACAAGGACGTCACGAAAATGCAGCTTGCGGATCAGATCAAAAAAGTCCCCTTTAGAGTGAACGGCGTCCGCAGCAATCCGAATGATGGCTTCGTCGGCAATATTGAAACGTTCAGCGAATCCGGTTACGCCGTCTATCATAAGCCGCTTGCTGATCTGGCACGACGTTATCTTCCCAATCATACTATCGACATGACTGGCAAATCTTTTGATAGTATAATTGATCAATTAAAAAAAGGCATCCCGGTTGTTGTCATTACCAATTCGACGTTCAGACCGATCAGCGAAGCGAAATTCACAACCTGGCACACGAATTCAGGTGATGTGAAGATCACGTATTCCGAGCATTCTGTCCTCGTAACCGGCTTTGATAAGGATCATATTTATATTAATAATCCGCTAGGCGGAAAGAATGTTAAAACGGACCGTAAAGGTTTCATCGATGCTTGGAAACAGATGGGCAGCCAGGCGGTCAGCTATACGAAATAAAGGAATTCATGCGTCAGACTCTCTGCGAGGGTCTGACTTTTTTTGTGCTTCATAACGTAAAGGCACGGTCGATCCTCACTTCGCCCTCGCCAGTGTCAGCGAGCAGACCTGCTCGGGATTGAGCGGAGCCAAAGCTTTAGCTGCCTGCCTGACCGTTGTTCCTGTCGTATAGATGTCATCAATGATTAAAAGCTTTTTGTTGTGAAAAGCGGCCCCAAAGGCAGGATTAATCATAAAAGGATTTGCAGCCATGCTGATGCGTTCCTGCCGGCTCTTTTTACTTTGTTTCGGAGAATGGATCGTGCGAAGCAACAGCGGGGTGATTTTACCGGGAAGCAGAGCAGCCAAATGTTCCGCCTGATTAAAACAGCGTTCCTGCAGCCTTTTTTCGCTTAACGGCACCGGGACCAGCAGAAATGAACGGAACTGCTTCCGGCAGACTTCACGCAGTGGTGCTCGAAACCCCTCCGCGAGCACCGGATCGCCGCGGAATTTATATCTGGCAATCAGCTCTTTCATAAAATCATTATAAAGATAGAGCGAGCGGTTTTTATAGATGCCTGTTTCAGATTGAGCCTCCCACCGTTCACAGTCAAGGCAAAGGTCGCGTTCTGACCTGCTCTTAAACGAGGCCTCCAAAGAAATCAGATCCCGGCCACAGACACGGCACAGCAGCTTTTCTTCGATTCGTTCCATCTTATCCATGCAGGGTGCACAAAAGCCGTTGTTGAAATCAGGCTTCAAAAAGCTAGCCCAGGTCGGGACCGGCTGATAGTAATCATGGCAATAGAGACAGCGCATTATTTAAAGCCTCCTTCCCTGTTCATGTTCCGGATATGGCGGACCGCTCTGTTCATTTCTTCGGTACGTCCGTAATGAAAGAACACCACATCCCCAGTGGGTGCGCTCGCATCACGCCCTGCTCTTCCCGCCATTTGGACAAGCGCCCGCTCATCAAATACCCGATCATCGGCACCGAATACCGCCACATCGGCCTTGGAAATCGTGATGCCCCTTTCAAGAATGGTGGTGGTCAAAAGAATGGTAACTTCCCCTTTCCGGAACCGTTTCACTTTTTCCAATCTCTCCGGATCTTGTGCATGAACGGTTTCAGCGTCTAAATGAGTTTCTCTTTTTACCAAATCACGAAGCGGTTCGAGCATTGCCACACTTGGCACAAACACAAAGAGAGAATGACCCAGTGCGGCTCTCTCGGTGACCCATTTAGAGAAGGCTGCAGGGAGTTTCTTTTTCCGGTTGATCGCTTTCCACGTTCCAATCCATCTTAATGTTGGCACGGGAAGCGCATAGCCATGGTAGCGGATGGGAATTTTGACCCCTTTTAATTGGCTGGCCAGAAAGCGCCGTTTTAATTTCTTATCGGGAGTGGCTGTTAAATAAAGGGTTGGCGCGAGAGGTTTTAACGCCTTGCTTACGCAAAACGACAGCATTTTGTCGTGACTGAATGGGAAAGCATCGACTTCATCAATAATCATGGCGTCGAACGTCTGGTAAAACCTGAGGAGCTGATGCGTGGTGGTGATGACAAGAGGTGCATGGGGATCATAGTCGGGACCGTCGCCGTATTGCGCGCAGATCGAAAGCCCAGGAAAAGCTCTTTCAAATCGGGGAAGCAGTTCAAGAACGACATCTTTCCTAGGTGTGGCCAAAGCAACCCTCTTGCCTTCCTTAATCAGAGATTCAATCCCTTGAAATAAAATCTCCGTCTTCCCTGCCCCGCACACCGCCCAGATCAACCCGTCTTCTTGATTATTAAAGCAGGACGTGACAAAGTCGGCAGCATTCTGTTGATGCGCTGTAAGGTGTCCGGCCCATGCGCATTCGGCATTCACTGGCGGCATAGCCTGAGCGGATCCCGTCCATCTGAGCAGATTTGTGCAGCCCTTTACGACACCCATCATCAGACACGTCCGGCAGTAAGCGCATCTCTTCCCGCAGCGGGCGCAAGAATAGGCGCTGAATAACTCCCGATCTTTATTGCCGCATCGTGCACAATGGTTTTTCCCATTAAAAAGAGCAAGCCCTGGAACCTTTTCGATCATGCCATTTTCGATATAAAAATGAAGGAGCTCCAAGGAAAAAGGCCACTCTTCTTCTCTCACCTCCCTTCCAGACATCAGCTTCTGAACCTGGACAAAATCTGCCCGAGCTTCTAATTGCACATCCCGTAATGGAAGGCTTCTCATTGTCATGTAGTTGTTGCTCCTTATCACTTGGATTTAAAAAAGGAAGGGGGTTTTGCATGGGGGAGAAGGAGCGGGTGTCCGCTCCTTTTAATAACTGGTGTTACGCATCATAAGGCTGGTACCAGCCGATGCCAAGTGTGCCTTCACCGACATGGGTCCCGATGACGGCGCCAAAGTAAACCACTTCGATCGTCGCGTTAGCATGCTCTGCCTGAAGCTCCTGCTTCAGCGTTTCTGCTTCATCCGGACGGTTCGCATGAATGACAAACACTTTTGTTTTCTTACCGTTTCCAGCCTTCTCGGCAAACAATTCTTTCAAGCGCTGCAGCCCTTTTTTCTTCGTTCTGATTTTTTCAAAAGGATTGATTCGCTGATCGCTAAATTTTAAGATGGGCTTAATTTTCATAAGCGAACCAAAGAATGCCTGAGCACTCGACAGACGACCACCTCTGTGAAGATGATTCAGATCGTCAACCATAAAGTATGCAACCATATCTGTTGCTTTCATTTTCTCCAGATGCGCAAGAATTTCTTGTGCGGAATGGCCAGCGTTCGCCATTTCTGCCGCTTCGTATACATAATAGCCTTGAGCTGCACAGCTGATTTCGGAATCAAACACATGAACAGTCAGGTTATCGGTCATACCCGCCGCTGCTTTAGCCGTTTGAAACGTTCCGCTGATGGCGCTTGAAAGCGTAATAACAATCGCTTCGTCATGAGTCTCAGCCAGCTGTTGATAAAGATCAAGAAAGTCGCCGATCGGTGGCTGAGAAGTGGTCGGCAGTTTCTCCTCCTCCCGGATCTTATCAAAGAACGCGTGATGATCGAGCTCCAGTTCTTCTTTGTAGGTCTCCTCGCCGAACATGACCTGGAGCGCAACCGCATGAATATCATGCTTTTTTCGCTCCGGCTCCGGAATGTAGGCGGTTGTATCTGTGATAATCGCTACTTTAGACATTGCATAGTCCTTTCTCGTACTCTGATAATTTATGCCCTGTTATGACACGGGCCAGTTAATTCTGAACAGTGACTTTTATCATACACAAAACCTTCGTTTCTTTCATCCTTTTTTATGTATTACTATTTTCGTGGAACTCTGGTGAAAATCCTTTTTCCCTGAATAAATAAATGATCCGCACCCGCGGGACCTCCATTTTAATAAAAAAGTGAAATAATGAATGAAAAATCTTTGTTTTATTGGATTTTTCATGAAATACAGCTGATTTGTTAATGAATCATGCCAAATCAGCTTCCGAATTGGTCTAAAAAGTGCTTCAGGAGGGCGTGGGACCGTTCCCATTTTAACGTTATTGTCCACTTCTGAGTTTTACTTGCCACTTTCGATGGTTTGCTGTCCACTTTCATAGATTTGTTTGCCACTTCCAAACAAGTTTTTAATATGTCCTGGCAGAGCTCAATTAAATCCATAAGTGAGCGGTGCGCTCTGACTGCACCGTTTCATCTGCATTTTAATAAATTCTAAAAAGGTGTGAAAAATCACGATTTTTCATGAAATACAGCTGATTTTTAGAGGATTGACGATAAATCAGCTTCTGATTTGATCTGATCCGTTCTTAAAGAAAGAATAGAACCGTTCCCAACGGCATTCTGTTGACCACTTTCCGGGTTTGACTGCCACTTTCGATGATTTACTGTCCACTTTCACTGATTTACTGTCCACTTCCCAATTTTTATGCCTGGCAAGCTCAATTAAATCCATAAGGTGCGGTGCGCTCTGACGCACCGTTTCCATCTGCATTTTAATAAATTCTAAAAAGGTGTGAAAAATCATCATATTTTAGGATTTTTCATGAAAAAAGCTGATTTGATTAAGAATTTAAGCCAAATCAGCTTCCGAATCGGTCTGGACGTTGCTTCGAAATGGGGTGGGACCGTTCCCAACGGCATTCTGTTGACCACTTTCCGGGTTTGACTGCCACTTTCGATGATTTATTTGTCCACTTTCGATGGTTTGCTGTCCACTTCTGAGATTTACTTGCCACTTCCCAAATCATAGGATTTTTTACATAAATAAGTTTACTGGCTTGTCCTGGAGGCTTAATAAAATCTAAAATGAGCGGTGCGCCCAGCTGCACCGTTTCCACTTTCGCTGCATTTTAATAATTTCAAATACGATTGAAAAATCATCACATTTTAGGATTTTTCATAAAAAAGCTGATTGGGTCCGTTTCATACTTGAAAGCGGAAATACCTACGTTTGGATCACTAATGATGCCACTGATAAAGTCTACTATTTGCTCGGTTGTCTGTTATTCCCCAGGTGTAACTAAACAGGATGACTAAATGACTTCTAAATGGCATCAAATACGTTGATTGAAGCGAAAGGTGCGAGACTCCGACGGGAATAGCACGCGTCCGAAGATCCACTTTGGCGCATAAAAGATCCATGCCAAAGTTAGCTGAGGCCGTGCCCGCGGAAAGCGAGCAGCCTAGAGCGAAAATCAACAGGCGGTGGCTTGTCTGCCACTTCGGTGATTTGTATGCCACTCCTCTAATTTTTCCTGTGACCCTTCCGTTCTTCCGGCTCTTCATCAATGTCTATAAAAAGAAAAAACCTCTCTGGAGAATTCCAGAGAGGAGGAAGAAACGTGATCGGCTGAGTTAATCAGCCGACCCGTACCCAGCCGTTTTTGATCGCTTCGACGACTGCTTGTGTCCGGTCGTCCACGTTCATTTTCTGCAAGATGTTACTCACGTGGTTTTTAACCGTTTTCTCACTGATATAAAGCGCTTCGCCAATCGATCGGTTATTGCGGCCATCTGTCATTAACTGCAGCACTTCACATTCGCGCCGCGTCAAGATATGAAGCGGTTTACGATATTCCACATCACGGAATCCGGATGGGACCTGGCTGTTTCCGTTCGTTGCGAGACGGCGGTATTCTTTGACGAGGTTGTGTGTGACCTTAGGATGTATGTAGGCACCGCCTTCAAATACCACTTTGACCGCTTCGACGAGCGAATCCGCGTCCATTTCTTTGAGCAGATAACCTGAAGCACCTGACTTCAGTGCGTGAGTGACATAGTTTTCATCATCGTGAATGGAGAGAATCAGCACTTTCATCTTGTCGTTCTGTTTAATGAGCCGCCGCGTTGCTTCAACCCCATTTGTTCCTGGCATATTAATATCCATCAAAACGACGTCGGGAGACGATTTTTCAATGATCTCTTCAACGTGCGTGCCGTCGTCGCCTTCTGCAACGACCTCGAAGCCGTCTTCCATCTCAAGAATCCGCTTGACTCCTTCGCGAAATAAGCGATGATCATCAATCAAAGCTATTTTAATCACTTTTTGCCGGGTATTCGTCATGCTTCTTCCTCCTTAAGGATCGGTATTTGAATAAAGACTTGTGTGCCTTTTTTTATTTCTGAAGTAATTTTCATATCGCCTTCCAGCAGTTCTACCCGCTCTTTCATACCAATCAAACCAAAGGATTTATCTGATTTTTTTTGATTGGCGTCAAACCCGTGGCCATTATCTTTAACTAGCAGTTGAATTTTATCCTTCCTGCACTCAATACTTACCTGGATAAGAGCCGGTTTCGCATGCTTGCATGCATTTTGAACCGCTTCCTGCGTCAGTCTAAAAAGTGCAACCTCCATTTTAGAGGGAAGCCTGTATTCCTCGCCTAAATGGCGGAAATCAATCACGATGTCAGGGTACTGTTCTTCAAGCCGTTTCACATAACGCTGCAGTGTCGGGACCAGTCCAAGATCATCGAGGGTCATTGGACGCAGATCGTAAATAATGCGCCGCACTTCCACGAGGGCGTTTCTAACAACACCGCGAAACTTGGAAATTTCCTTTGCTGTCGCGTCGGGATCCTGTTTTCTATGCACCCGCTCAACGATTTCATAGCCTAGCAGGACATGAGCAAGTAATTGAGCCGGCCCGTCGTGAATTTCACGGGACAGCCGCTTTCGTTCTTCTTCCTGCGCCTCAATGATTCTAAGTCCAAACGCCTGTTTTTCTTTCGCGTCTTCAATGAGCTCGCCCATCTTCTTCAGATCACCTGTCAGGTAGTTTAGAACGACTGAAACCTGGCTGCCAAGCATGTCGGCTTTTTCATTCGTTTCCCTTAATGACTGGATTCTGCGCTCAATATCATTGCGCCGGGTGCGAAGCTGTTTCTCTGTCTCATGAATAATCGACATTTCAACTTGGACATTATTCGCCCTTTCGTATGCTCGCCGAATATCCTCCTCACTGAATCGGTGGAAGTGCTTGCTTACTTCCGCAAGCTTTCCCCTGGCCTGTCTTGCTTGAACTTCAAGGTTGTCATAACGGTCAATCGTTTCACTCACCTGATGCTTGATGATTTCGAGCTCATTTAACAGCGTTTCATATTCTTGGCGGGAATGTTCGCCGATTTCAAAAATATGACCCTTGCTTTCGCTGACCGTATCGACCATTTTCCCTATGATCTCGTCAAGATAGTTTGCATCCAGTGTTTTAGCTGACTGTTGATCCGTTAGCATGAAAACTCCCCCAATATTACTTTAGCGAAAGATATCGCTGGCTTCTAGTACCATTTTACCTATATATCACTAGGTCTAATGTGCTAGACAGAGGCTGCCATCTATAATTTTCGCCTTTATTAAACATTTTTTGGCTGTTCCTGTGCCGTTTTTGCTTTTATTTTATGAAAAATCAGTTAATTTATGGTTTCACTCTCTATTTTCATTATAAGGGTCTTGTCTGGGAATTAATAGTGCATGTTACAATGATTAAATAAGATCTGACGATGGGAGACTCAACTAATATGTTTTATTACACTGTAAAAGCAGAAGCCGTTCATGAAATTGATATACAGAAATCTCGTTTTCTTGCTTTTGTAAAACGAGTGGAGACTGAGGACGATGCCAAACACTACATAGAAAAAATAACGAAAGAGCATTGGAAAGCGAACCATAATTGCTACGCTTACACTATAGGCGAGAATCAGCGCATTCAAAAAGCGAGTGATGACGGTGAACCGAGCGGAACAGCAGGCGTTCCGATTCTTGAGGTGTTAAAAAAGAAGCATCTCCAGGATACGGTCATTGTGGTTACCCGCTATTTCGGCGGAATTAAGCTTGGTGCGGGCGGACTGATCCGGGCTTACTCCAAATCAGCAAGCGAAGGTGTTAATCATGCAGGAATTGTGAAAAGAAGCTTGGTCACGGTCTTTCGCTGCACAATCGACTATACACAGCTCGGTACGATTGAAAATGAAATCAGGCAATCCAGCTTTCTGATTAAAGACATTTTGTATGAAGAAAAGGTTTCTCTTTTGCTATATGCGGGCGAGGATCAACGGGATGAATTGGAAGAATGGCTGATGGACTTATCAAGCGGCACGGCAAAAATTGAGCCGCTGAATGAAGAATATCTGGAAACCCCCACTGGTCAAGAATATGACTCATGAGAAACTTGTGGATAGAAAAGAATTCAGCTAAAATGAAACAAATGTAAAAGCATGATTCGAGGAGACAAATATGAGCAGGTTTGATAAAAAAAGCAAACGCAGAAAAAGGAAAAAAATCGCTTTTGTACTGCTAGGTACGGTTATTGTTCTTTTGCTTGCTGTGATCGGTTATGGCGGCTATCTCGCAACAAAAGCGGCGCATGTTACTGACCTTGCACACAAAGAACTCCAGCGCGGCGACAAATCCAAGCTGAGAGGCGAGATGGTCGACCCGTTCAGTGACAATATTTCCATCCTTTTCATTGGTGTCGATCGGCGTAAAGGGGATACAACTCCGACGCGATCCGATGCGCTTGTGCTTGCCACCTTTAATCAAAAGAAAAAATCAGTCAAGCTCGTCAGCATCCCAAGGGATTCAAAGGTTCAGGTGATTGATCCCACGCACAAAAAGGACTATGGCATGACGAAAATCACGCATGCCCATGCTTACGGAGACGCACGCGGCGGCCTTGGCGTGGACTTCACCGTTGCAACGGTCGAAAACCTGTTTGATCTTCCTGTCGATTATTACGTTCAGGTGGACTTTACCGCCTTTAAGGATATCGTCAATGCACTCGACGGGGTGAAGGTGAACGTACCAGTCCGCCTTGTGACCCAGGATAGCCACGACCACAAAAATGCCATTGTTCTGAAACCCGGCAAGCAGACGCTTAACGGTGAGCAGGCTCTTGCTTTTGTTCGCGACAGGAAATCCCCTGGAGCAGGCGGTGATTTCGGCCGCGGCGACCGGCAGATGGCTTTAATCAAAGCAATGATTCACAAAAGCGCCTCCCTCTCCTCTATTACGAAGTATGGAGATGTGCTGGACTCATTAAAGGATCACTTTCAAACAAATATGACCTTCAAGCAAATGATCGGCCTGCAGCAATACGCCGGCTCTATCTCAAGTATTGATATGAACCAGCTTAAAGGCCAGGACGACATGTCCACTGGCACCTATTATTTCGATTTAGATGATGCCTACCTGAACAAGCTTAAAACAGAGCTCCACAAACACCTCGGCATTAATAATCCAGATGAATAGAACAGTGAAAGCCTTTCTGCCCAGCAGGAAGGCTTTTATTGTGGCAAAAACCATGTTTAGTCTAAAAAGCGGAAATTGCGATCCAGTCGCGATCATTGAAGGAAGCTTGCGTTTGTAAATTAAAAAAGCAAACCATATAAAAAACCCGGCTTACCAGTATTGGCAAGTCGGGCTTTAAAATTATTAAGGCATTTTCTTTGCGCTGACAAGACGTTTGTACATGTTCAATATCGGCCGATAATTCACATCAACCAGACCGACCACCTCAACAACAAGTTCAATGGCGAACAGCACGAATGAAATCACGAGCACTGCGCCGAACAACGTGGACTTAGAGAAGGCAATGGCTGATAAAGCAAAGAAAGCACTCATACCATATATCAAGAGAACTGACTCTCGATGCGAAAAGCCGAATCTTAACAGCCGATGATGCAAATGTGATTTATCCGGGGCGGACAATGGCTTCTTCTTAACCACCCGCCGGATAATGGCAAACAGTGTATCAGAGATGGGAACGGCCAAAATAATGACCGGAACAACCAATGAAAACATTGTGACATTCTTAAAGCCGAGCAGCGAAAGAATTGAGATAATGTAGCCTAGTAAATAGGCGCCGCCGTCTCCCATGAAAATCTTTGCCGGGAAAAAGTTAAACGGTAAAAAGCCAAGCGTGCTCGCAAGCAGGATTGCGCTGATCGCAAACACCAGATAGTTGGCTTCCACGATACTGAGCCCTGCAATCGTCATAAGCACGATGCATGACACACCGGCCGCAAGCCCATCCAGACCATCAATTAGATTGATCGCATTTGTAATTCCGATGATCCACAGAATGGTAATTGGAATGCTTAGCCAGCCGAGATAAAGTCTGCCGTCAAAAGGCAAGTTAATAAATTCGACATTGATGCCGCCAGCGACGATAACAATAGCCGCCATGATTTGAGCAATCATTTTTACTTTTGCAGATAATGAAAAAATATCGTCTAATATGCCTGTCAGAACGATAATGAAGCTGCCCCCAAGAATCGGCAAGGCATAATCACTCTCAGGTCTGATAATTAAGTAACCGACCAAAAAAGAAACATAAATTGCCGCTCCGCCTAGTCTCGGCATACTGACAATATGTACTTTTCTTGCATTCGGTGAGTCTGTCGCCCCAATTTTCAATGCTGTCTTTTTGACAAACGGGGTCAAACATAAAGACGTGATAAAGCAAACTATAAACGCCAGATAAATCGTAATCATACTGCCACCCCTATGCATTGGGTATCCTTATTATTTTGCATTCGTTTCAATGTTTTATTCGTCAAATTGTCATTTCAAAAAAGCAAGTACCTTCGACTTAAATCATAATTAAGAGTATAACACATTTACACTACTTTAACAGAGCTCTGAAGCCATAAGAAAAGGCCATTTCGGCCTAAAAGCTGATACAATGGGCATCACAGTTGTTTGCCTCAAGTTCCTTTTGTTTGTATTTACCCTTGATTGTAGTTTTTTAATCAAAACTTTACGCGATTATGTATTTATTTTTACAATATTAAGCCAAATATGTGTCGAAATTTCAACAAGTCTTTATCCTTGCCTTTACTAAGCAACTAGCTTTCCACGTGCACGGCTTCATCTAACCTTGGCTACGATTTCATTGAAAAATGCGAAAATCTAGCAATAAGATACGGAATCATCTCGCTTGCGTGTTATTCCTCGGGACTTGAAACAGCATCTTTGATTCCGCACTCGCACGAAGAAAATGCGATGCAATACATTGAAAGCGGAAATACCCTCGCTTTCCGCAGGCGTTCCGCGAGCCTCCTCGCATGGTCACTTTAGTGGCTGTGGGGTCTCGCTCGGAACGCTAATCCTGCAGGACTTGAAATGTCATCCTTGAATCTTCACCGCACGAAGAAAATGCGGATCCAATACATTTTGAAAGCGGAAATACCCTCGCTTTCCGCGGGCACGGCCTCAGCTAACTTTGGCGTGGTTTCTTTGTGAGCCAAAGTGGATCTTCGGACGCGTGCTGTTTCCGCAGGAGTCTCAGGTATTTCTAGCTTTTAGCTAAGAGTGTGCGCATTTTCGAGGAGTCTCGGGTATTTCTTGCTTTCAATGAGCATGTGTATTTTCGAAGAGTCTCGCACCCTCCGCTTCAATCAACGTGCTTATTGCCTGATAATGCCCTTTAGAAGTCATTTTTGGCTATAAATATTCAGCGGCCATCACTTGATCACGTAGCGTTTCAAATTTTCCAGAAGCACAGCTGAATGAACGTGGGCAACGCTTCAGCCTCCTTATGCCTACAGAGATGTGGGTAGGATCGGCGTTGTCACAGGATGTGACGCGCTTAGCCGTTCTTCCTTGAAGAGTCCTGCGGGTTCTTCATCTGTTGCTTCTTCCCACAGTCCTTGAGATAACACCAATTGGAACCACCTCGCACGATGAAAATGCGAATCAAATGTCATAAAACGGAAAAACGACCCAGCGTACTAGGATAATTCCTTTTAATCGATAACACAAAGCATATTCGAGGAGTCTTCACAGATTCCTTTTCCATCTACATCAAGTTGCTTTGTTCGCCCAAGCAGGCAGTGCCGTCGTGAAAAGCGGCGCAACACCTACTCGGCTCCGATTCATTAAATTAATCTCGAGGGATTATGAAACGAATATGAAAAAGTTCCTCGGTGTCAAGAAGTCACCGTCATACCGTAGCCATAAATGACTTCTAAAGGGCATCAATAGACAACAAACACGTTAATTGAAGCGACAGGTGCGAGGCTCCTTGAAAATGCGCAATCACTGAGTTGAAAGCTAGAAATACCCGAGACTCCTACGGAATCAGCACCCGCTCGAAGATCCACTTTGGCACAAAGTGACCACGCCAAAGTTAGCTGAGGCCGTGCCCGTGGAAAGCGAGGGTATTTCCGCTTTCAATAGGTATCAACCGCATTTTCTTGGGTTCTCTTCAATGCAAGCAGAGTTTAGACGTTCACTCGGCCGAGCTGTCGGAAACGTTAGAGACGCCTGCGGAATTAGCGTGACCAGTAGAGACCCCACAGTGCAAATGTCTGGATAAGGTTCTGCTAAATACGGAACCCATTTCCGCTTAGTTGCAACAAAAACAGGCTGCCGAGTGTTTCTCGACAACCTGAATGGCGCATCAGCGTCTATTTTTTTAAGCGGTATGATTTTGAAGCAGCCCTTTGTAGGTCGATTCCAGATCTTTAGCCAGCTGATCGATCGTGAAATGTTCTTTCGCATGTTTATGCAGCCGGAGACCGTAATCCTGCAACTTACCTTTTTCCTTTTCTGCAATAGCTTCCTTAATTGCAGCGATCAGCGCAATCGGATTCTGAGGGGGAATGACCCAGCCCTTATCCGGTGTATCGATCAGGTCTTTGATCCCCCCCACTTCGGTGGCAATGATCGGCACTTTTTCCCTGGCCGCTTCAAGCAGCACAAGCGGGAAGCTTTCACTGAGTGAAGCAAGAATTTTGACGTCCGCCAGCCTGTAAAAGGGATCAGCCGGTTCCTGCTGGCCAAGGAAAGTAGACCGTATCTTCAAGCTTGTCTTCCTTTACTTTTTTCTTGAGATCATCCTCGAGCGGCCCATCCCCGATGACCAGCCACTTGACCGCCGTTCCTTCATTTCTGAGTTCCCTGATAGCCGTCAAAATATGTTCATGGCCTTTCACAGGATGAAGCCGGCCAATCGTCAGCATAACAAAGTCATCTTTTGCTAGACCCAGTGCCTCTCTTGTGAGAACCTGCTCCTTTGGTCGAGCCGTTATTTCTTCAGAAAACTCCGTCTGATAGGCAGGCGATTCAGTATCAAAATCAACACCATTATAAATTGTTGTGATGTTCTTTGAAGGAATCCCGGCCAGCTGAAGCTGTTCTGTGAACGCTTTAGAGATAGCAAAGTAATGATCCATTTTCTTTAAAACCTTCAAATGCAGCTTCGTAAAACAAATGCCGAGAAAGCCTCTTCCCATAAAATCTTTTTCCGGGTCACTGTGAAGGGTTGTGGTCCAGAGAACCCCCGCTTCTTTCCTTGATGTGCGGGACAGGAACCGTAATAAATAACCATAGAGATTAGCTCTCGGTCCGTGGGTATGAAGCAGATCGATGTTTTCATCGGCAATCAGCTTTTTGAGACGCGACAGCACGGTTAGATCATATCGGTTCCGCTGGTTCAAATGAGTCACCGGAATATGCCTCTGTTTCGCCTCTTCATAAATCGCGCCTTTATCAAAAACGGCCAGATGAATTTGTGAACGGTCACTGTGGTCAAGCAAAGGGATCAGGTGATTTTTTGACCCGTTACCCTCTTTGCCGCCAATTAAATGTAACACTTTCATGATGCTGCTCCTTTGCAATGACGTTTTTAAACATCTTGGCAAAATCGCAGCTTTTTTATACCTGCTGCTGGTTCTCATACTCCAGCCGGTCTTTTTCATAAAAGGCGAGCAAAAGAAAGATCGTGAAGGTAAAAGGAAGCATCTCCCAAATACTGTAGTAGAACCCTGCTAAAATCGCACCGAGCATTAATCCGATTAACTGCCCTCTCAGCTTTAAAGCTTTTCTTTTTTTCCACAGAAACCCCATCAAGCCGATGAGAAATCCGGCAAAAAGCACAGAACCTGCGATACCGGTTTCAACCAGCACCTCAATATACTGATTGTCGGCATACATCAGCCTCGGCAACTGATAGGACTTCTGAAGCGGCGAACCGACCGCATAGGCAGCCGAGTCACCAAAGGTTCCAAAGCCTGTTCCGAGAATCGGATGGTCATACCAGATGGCCAGCCCCTTTTCGAGTACCCATAACCGCCCGGAATTCATGCTTTGGTTAATCATGCTGCCGTCAAACGTATTTTCATAATGCTGCGTCATCCGATCAGAAACCTGGAACGGAATGTGGGCCGAAAAGCCGCCTTCGTCAAAAACGGGGGCAAGCAGCTGGAATGGCAAAATCACCAGAAACACGGCCATTAGACCAGCCATAACAAGCCGAATGGGAAATCTTATGATGCGGCTGATAAAAGTCGAGACGATGACCGCTAAACCAAAAGACAAAATTGCACCGCGTGACTGGGTCATGATGAAGACGCCGATCATCAGCACCAGACTGACGTACAGAATGATTCTTTTGTACGGCCACGCCATCCCCTTTCTCCGTTTCATTTCTAGCAAAAGACCTGCGGCAAGGATCGAAAGGCCCAGAAAATACGCCAGGGTATTGGGATTATCCATCATTCCATAAATCCGGTTTGCATTTTCCGGTGATAACGGCCGGATTCGCCAGTCAAAAGGAAGGCCGGCATGGCGTCTGCTGATCTTTTCAAGAAATGCTTGCGGCGTCAGACAGACACCGATGGCAACGAGGACCCAGAGGTAGCGGTAAACGGACCACTCCGAAAGCTCCTTGACCCTTGAAGCAGTATAGAAAACTAGATAGGGAATTAAGAACGCATGCACTTGAAACAGCAGCGCGTGGAGGGTGACGTTGTTCTCCCATCCAATAAAAAATCCCCAGGCACAAAAGGCAAGATAAAACCATTCAAAGGTGTATTTGGGAAAGGCAGAGTAATGCAGCTTCCTTTCCCTGGCCCGCCAGACAATCAGTACGAACAGTCCAAAAAGCCAGGCGTCCAGAATACCTTTCAGGACTGGATTTAATGTAATCAAAAACGGTCGTACAGCCACCGCCCCAGCTATCACAATTAAGCTGTCAGCTGGAAAAAAGAAGGTATAGAAGATAAGCAGAAGCGTCACACTAAATCCTATTAGAGAAGATCCGCTGCCTGCTGCTATAAACAGAAGGACAAGGAATCCCCCTATTAACAATCCTCTGCTGATTTTACTCAAATGACTCACCACACTTTTCACTCGTCTTGTTTGACGAGCCTAGTGTGTGCAAGAGGATCTAAGCTTAATCTTTTTTTTGAAGAAAATATAAAAGCTCCGCCTGAAAAAAGGAGGCAGAACCTTGGTACATATAGCGATTTCAGGTTTTTATGGATTTCATAACACGGGTGATGAGGCGATCCTGGAAACGATGATTGCTGAACTTAAATCCTGGCATCCGGATGTGACGATAACGGTCCTATCTTTTGACCCGCTTCATACCTCAGAACGGCTTGGCGTCAACAGTCTGTACAGGGGTTGGCGCAAGGATAGACGTAAGAAGCTCCTTCTCTTAAAACAAGCCGATTTGCTGATCAGCGGAGGTGGAGGTCTCTTGCAGGATTCCTATCGTACCGGTATTATCCGCGGACCCCTTCCCCATTATTTAAGTATGGTGGCTTTAGCCAAATTATTGGGGACAAAAGTGATGTTCTTCGCTCAGGGCATTGGTCCCATCCAGTCCGCCTATGGCCGCTTGCTGACGAAGCTGCTTGCAAACCGTGCCGACTTTATTACGGTCAGAGATGACGCTTCCAAAGAGCTTCTCAAGCAGCTTGGGGTTACCCGTCCGCCGATCGAAGTGACCGCTGACATCGTTTTGGCGAATAAAACATTCAAGGCAATGCAACAAAAGCCGCAAGAACCCGAGAACCAAAAGAAGACGATTGTACTATCTATGCGGCCCTGGTTCCACCATCAGCATCAGGAAAACACAGTCGCTGAAGTGCTTGACAGGCTTATTGAAAAAGAGGATTGTCAGTGTCTTTTTATCCCAATGGAATCGATTCATGACAAGGAAGCCTCTGAGAGAGTCATTCAGCAAATGCGCCATCACTCCTCATGCCGCATTTTACCCATTGACCAACCGCCGCAATTTTATTTTGATGCACTGAGCACGGCTGATCTTGTGATTGGCATGCGGCTTCACGCCCTTATTTTTGCAACCCTTGCTGAAGTTCCTTTTATCGGCATCAGCTACGATCCAAAGGTCGAACATTTTCTTAAAAAAACAGGCAGGTGGAAGGACAGTTTTTCACTTGAAACATTGACCGCAGAGAAACTGTTTGCAAGTGCTGCTGCCCTGCTTAAGAACCCCGAACCGGTTCGGAACATCCTTCTTTTGAAGAAAAATATGCTGGCAAAGGAAGCCCGGCTAAACCTGGTTCATATGCAAAAAGCTTTCTTTAACCCATCCGTAAATGAGGAATCCTTATGAACATCCTATTTTCAACTATTTTCGATTATCCGCATACCGGCGGCCTTTCCACCCACCTGCAAACCCTGTCGGACGGGCTGAAGGCACATGGGCATGAGACCCAGGTCAACAGTTTTCGCTCGCTTCCCCCAGCCTTCCGCCGCTGGGGTATTCAAGCACCGGGATATACCTTTAACCGCATTCATAAGGGAACGGGGTTTTATTTCAGCCAGCGGATGCGTCAGCTCGCTCTTCAGCAGGTGCTCCGAAAAGAGTGTGCAAGCAGGGACTATCACCTGATTCACGCCCAGGATGTCTTTGCGGCGCTTGCCTCTTCACGATTAAAAAAGCCAACTGTTTTGACCGTTCATGGCTATTTTGCACAAGAGGCCCTTAGCAAAGGCTCTCTAAAAAAGAGTAAGCTTATCTATCCCAAGCTCCTTGAACTAGAGCGTTCAGCCTATCGATCTGCTGCAGCGGTTATTACGGTTGATGAACGCCTTTATGATTATGTTTACCGGTTATCAGGGGTTAAAGCGACTGTTTTTCAGAATTTCATTGATACCGAGCACTTTCGGCCAAATACACGAGTCAAAGAAGACGCACGGCACGAACTGAATCTCTCTCCAGATAAAAAATATATTTTCGTACCCAGAAGGCTGACGGAAAAGAATGGGGTCATCCATCCGGTGATGATCTTGTCTCTGCTTAAAAAGAAACTCCCCAATGTTCATCTGTTGTTTGCAGGGGATGGTGAGGCTAAGCGTGAAATAAAACGTGTTGTGGACCGGGATCGACTGCATGATCATCTTACTCTGCTCGGGAATGTTCCCTATGATCTGATGCCAGCGTATTATGCAGCGGCGGACCTTGTGATTGTGCCAAGTGTTCATTCTGAAGGGGTTGAAGAAGCAACCTCCATCTCTGCACTAGAGGCGATGGGAGCTGGTGTCCCGGTGATCGCCGGGAACGTTGGCGGACTTAAGCAGCTGATTGATCATGGAGTGAATGGATGGCTAGTGGATGCCTCACGCCACTCCGAGCTTGCCGAAGCGATTCTCTCTTTATTAAAAGATGAACCTCGGCAAACCCGATACGCGGATGCGGCTAGAGAAAAAGTTTGCAGCAAGCACTCTCACCTTGCTGCGGCGAAGGACCTGATCCGGTTCTATGAGTCCATTGGAGCCCGTTCTTCATGAGGAAGCTTTCTTTTACCGCTTTCTGGTTTTTTCTATTTACCTTGCTTGTCAAAATAGCCGGCGTTCTCCGTGAGAGTATACTGGCCAACGACTTCGGTGCCAATCAGCAAACCGATCAGTACCTTTTTATCTTTTCACTCGTCAGCCTGCTGATGCTTGTGGCAGGGACAACCTTTAATCACTTATTTTTGCCATATTATAAATCTTTTTATAAGAACAGCCCCGCTTCAGCTGAACAAGAGTCCAGTCGGCTGCTCAACAGCCTGTTCCTTACGAGCCTTGGTGCTGCCGTTCTGCTGTTTGCAGCCTTTACTATTTTATCCAGAAACGGTATTGCGCCGTCTGCCATGCAGCTGCTTCGCATTTTTGCACTCGGTTTGCCATTTCTCATGCTGACGGTGCTTCTGGATACGTTTCTTCAGATTAAAGAAAGCGTCCTCGTCAGTGCGCTTGTAAAAATATTGCCGATAGCGGGATCAATATGCTTCGCACTTTTTTTCAGACAGACATTTGGTCTGCCGGGACTTGCGATCGGTTTCGTTTCAGGCAGTGTGCTTGCTGCCCTGATTCAGACAGGACTGCTTTTTGGAAAAGGCATGCGTTTTTATAAGGCAGCGGCCTTGCCGTCCCATTACAGCTTAACCGCCTGGTATCTTGCTGGACAAACCTTTCTCAGCACGCTTGCCGGGCCGGTTAACCTTGTCATTGACCGTTTTTTTGCAGGACTGCTCCCTGCCGGCTCACTCACGTATTTAAATAACGCATCCCTGATTGCAGGATTGCCGCTTGGGCTTATGGGCGCCGCAGTCGGAACCTTATATTTTTCCGGCATCACGTCCTACACGTCTAACCGACAGCCGCTCACTCAAGCCATGTTGAAAGGCCTCTCAGTCAGCCAGCTCATTTTCCTGCCCGCCATGATTGGCCTTTTTTTTATCGGAAAAGATTTTATCCGCCTGATCTATGAACACGGAGCCTTTCGCGCGGCAGATACCGCTTCAACCTCCGGGATCTTATTCGGGTATCTTCCTCTGATCTGGTTTCAGGGCCTTCAGCTGATTCTTTCAAAAACGGTCTATGCCGTAAAAGCCGGCGGCAAACTGTTCCGCATCAGCCTGTGGATGGTTCTGTGGAATACGCTGCTTGACGCGCTGTTTGTTCCTTTATTCGGCGCACCAGGTCTGGCTGCTGCAAGCTCTGTCGTTGCGGTTGTTTATTTCCTGCTAACGCTGCGGCTCCTGATTCCTTATATGTCGTGCCATTGGACCGTACTCTTTCGGCGCAGCCTTTTGCCCGCCTTTATCCCAGCGCTGATTATGGGGATAAGCGGTCTGTGGCTGCATCACGGCCTCTCTTCAGAAAAAGGGCTGTCGCTGATTTCTCATCTTGCAGTTTTCACCCTCATTTGCGCCAGCATCTACCTGCTCTGCCTGCTCATTTTTTCTCACACCTATTTATCCAGGCTGTTTCGATCAGAAAAGTAAAGCCATTAGACATAGGAGACAAAGGGGACAAAGTGTAAAGCATGGCATCAAAGGAAAGAACGGTTGGTGTCCCATCAAGCGGAAGGCTGCTGGCGTGTCTCACTTGTAATGCTCCTCCCGGAGGAAGCTGAAATAACATCGATGATATCACTCCTTACGATTAAAATACGGAGTGCCGCATAAGCAATCTGAAATACCTCAATTCTCAACATCATTATGCAAATTAGCGGTTTGCGGCCATCCTTTCTGCTTTTCAGACTACAAATGGCCCTAAACACTCGTTTGCGGCCATCCTTTCCACTTTTCGACGCTCAAATGGCCCTAAACACTCGTTTGCGGACATCCTTTCCACTTTTCGACGCTCAAATGGCCCTAAATACTCATTTGCGGCCATCCTTTCCACTTTCCGACGCTCAAATGGCCCTAAACACCCCGTTTGCGGCCATCCTTTCCACTTTCTGACGCTCAAATGGCCCTAAACACTCGTTTGCGGCCATCCTTTCCACTTTCCGACGCTCAAATGGCCATAAACACTCGTTTGACGTCTTCTAGGGGACGAGTGTGCCCCAGGCTTGACCCCACAGCATATTAACTTGTAACTCACGGAGTCCGTCCGCCTCAAATGAGCTTCCCCCGAAGGATCGCGGACCCTCGTCTGCTCGCCTTCGTTCTCCCCTTTTAACGTAAAAAACGGTCGCCTAGGCGACCGTTCATTCTTATTCAATTATTCTGTTGTCACGATTTTCCGGTTAGCTTTCGCTGATACACTTTAAAGAGAAAATGCGGCAGTGCCAGCATACGGCGCCACCTGGCTGGTTCCTGCGCCAGCCTGTACAGCCATTCAATGTTCAGCTTTTGCCAGGCTTCCGGCGCGCGTTTGACTCGTCCAGCTAGAATATCGAAGCTTCCCCCGACTCCCATGTATAACCCGGGTGGCAGCTCATTTTTATGTAAATGCAACCATTCCTCCTGCTTCGGGGATCCAAGTCCTGCCAGCAGAATATCAGGCTGCGCGCGTTGAATGTCTTCGAGAATCGGCCCGTCGTCCTGAAAATAGCCGTCATGATAACCGGCAATTGTCACTTTTGGAAAGCGCTCTGCCACCGTTTGAATCGCTTCCTCAAGAACCTCTTGCTTTGTTCCTAGAAAATAAAAAGACCATCCCTCTTTTTCTGCCCGTGCAAACAGCCGCTCAACCAGGTCAACGCCCGTCAGACGTTCTTTAAGCGGCGTGCCGAGAAGCTTTGCAGCCAAAATGATTCCCGAACCATCTGGTGTAATGCCTTCCGCCTCAAGCATTACCTTACTGAATGCCTCGTTTTGCCTGGCCTTCATTACCCCTTCAGGATTGGCTGTGATTAGAAAAGTCCGCTCTTTTTCTGAAATTCTTTCTTTTATATAATCCTCGAGTTCATCCATCGTGGCATCTATAAATGGATAACCCATGACATACGTCTTCTTCAGCACATGCATTCACCCTTACTCTGTTTCATTAAACCGTTCAAGAATGGCCTGAATAATCCGTTCGGAGGCCTTGCCATCCCCATAAGGATTCGTGGTCTGCGCCATTTTCTGATAAGCTTCATCGTTTGTCAGCAGCTAGACCTGCCTCTTCAATAATTTTTTCATAAGATGTCCCGACAAGCTTCAAGGTACCGGCTGTCACACCTTCCGGCCGCTCAGTGGATTCCCGCATAACAAGTACCGGAATACCCATTGATGGCGCTTCCTCCTGGATGCCGCCTGAATCGGTCAGGATCAGTACTGCCTGGGACGCAAAGTTATGAAAGTCCACCACATCGAGCGGTTCGATCAAATGAATCCGGTCATGACTGCCAAGTACCCGAGTTGCCGCTTCGCGAACAACGGGGTTGAGATGGACAGGATAAACCACGTCGACATCCGGGTAGGTGTCAGCCAAATGGCGGACAGCCTTGAACATCCGTTCCATCGGCTCCCCTAAATTTTCTCTGCGATGTGCGGTCATCAGGATCATACGATTTCCTTTTATTTTGTCCAAAAGCGGATGGCTGTAACCGTTCCGAACGGTGGTATCCAGCGCATCTATGGCAGTGTTTCCCGTCACTACGATGCTGTCTGCCGGTTTGTTTTCTTTAAGAAGATTCCCTTTTGCAAGCTCAGTCGGGGCAAAATGCATGTCAGCGAGCACGCCTGTAAGCATGCGGTTCATTTCTTCAGGATAAGGCGAATACTTCTGATGGGTCCTCAGACCTGCTTCCACATGTCCAACGGGAATCTGTTGATAAAAAGCAGCCAGACTTGCCACAAACGTTGTGGTGGTGTCCCCGTGAACGAGCACGATATCAGGTTTTGTTTCGGCTAATATCGATTCCAATCCCTTTAGATGCATGGGTGGTTATATCACTTAGTGACTGTCGGTCTTTCATGATATTCAGATCGTAGTCCGGAGTGAGACTGAACACATCCAGAACCTGATCCAGCATATCGCGGTGCTGCGCCGTTACAGTAAGGATCGATTCAATCTTTTCAGGGTACCGCTGGCAGGCTAGAACCACCGGCGCCATTTTGGTCGCTTCAGGTCGGGTTCCGAAAATCGTCATGACTTTAATACGTTTATTCATGGGTTTTTCCTTCCTCCTTCATTCTTTCCCTATCATATAGAGAGCAAAAGCCTCTGGCAAGTCTCTCTTCAAGTCTGAGTCGATCTTTTTTTATTTCGAACAGCATAACAATAGTGAATTTTTCAATATTGTCTTACAATAGAAGAGTGAAAGAATTAAAGACTAAGTGGAGGGATACATATGGACGCGACTTTTTTCAAAAATAACCGCAAGAATCTGCTGGAAACACTGAAGACGGATTCTCTTACCGTTCTATTTGCAGGAAAGGCACCATCCAAGAGCGCTGATGAGGATTATCCATTTGTGCCGAATCGTCATTTTTACTATCTTACAGGCATTGCTTCACCAAATGTGATCTATGTCGCTGTTAAGGATGATTCAGGCGTTAAGGAACATCTTTTTATTGAAAAAGCTGATCCTCTTATGGAAAAGTGGGTGGGCAAAACCATTACAAAAGAAGAAGCCCAGAAAGCCTCTGGTCTTGAAACGGTTCATGACATTGATACGTTTGAAAAATTCATTCAACAGCAGCTGTTCCAGAATCCTTACGAGCACCTTTATCTAGATCTTGAAAAACGCACGATGGATTCCGCAGAAACGGCAAGCAGCCATTACGCAAAGAAAATAACCACGGGCTATCCTCAGCTCGCTGTGCATAACCTTTACCATCAAATCGCCGAAATGCGCGTCATCAAAACCGAAGAAGAAATTGAGCTGATTAAAGAAGCCGGCCACATCACTTCTGAAGGGATCAAAATGGTGCTTTCACATGCGAAGCCTGGCATGAAAGAATACCAGATCGAAGCTTACTTTAACTTCGTATTAAAATCTCACGGCGTGAAGGACTTTGCCTTCAACACCATTTGTGCGAGCGGCAAGAACGCCACGGTGCTTCACTATGTTGAGAACGATGATACGGCCGAAGACGGGGAACTTGTGCTTCTGGACCTTGGTGCCCAGCACGGCTTCTACAGCAGTGATATCAGCTTCACGTTCCCGCTTAATGGAAAATTCAGCGAACGTCAGAAGCTTTACTACAATATTGTGCTGAATACCCTTCACGAGGCAACAGCACTGATCAAGCCTGGTCTTAAATTCGCTGAGCTGAACACGTTTACGAAAAAAAGACTGGCTGAAGAATGCATAAAGACCGGCCTTATCGAAAAAGAGGAAGAAATCTCCGACTACTATTTCCATGGCGTCAGTCACTTCTTAGGACTCGATACACATGACGTTGGCAGCTACAAAGACCGCGTGCTTGAGCCAGGCATGGTTCTGACGGTTGAGCCTGGGCTTTATATTCCTCAGGAAGAAATCGGCATCCGCATTGAAGATGATGTCCTTGTAACTGAAGACGGCTACGAAGTGTTGACTGATAACCTGCCAAGAACGGTTGAAGAAATTGAAAATTTTATGGCTGAAAGTAAATCCGAGAATAAACAGGAGGCATAAAACATGGAGTATCGCAGATTAGGCAATACAGGCGTCAAAGTCAGTGAGATCAGCCTTGGAAGCTGGCTGACTTACGGCGGCTATGTCCAAAAGGAAGCGGCAACGAAAACCATTCATGAAGCTTATGACCTTGGCATTAATTTTTTCGATACAGCGAACGTCTACATGCGCGGTGAAGCAGAGAAGGTTGTCGGTGAAGCCTTAAAGGATATTCCCCGCGAATCTTATGTGCTTGCCACAAAAGTATTCTGGCCAATGGGCGACGGACCGAATGATCGCGGCCTCTCCCGCAAGCATATTATGGAGCAGGCTCATGCCAGCCTCAAGCGCCTGAATATGGATTATGTTGATCTCTATTACTGTCACCGATACGATCCTGAAACACCGCTCGAAGAAACGCTTCGGGCTTTGGACGATCTTGTTCGCCAGGGAAAAGTCAATTACATTGGCGTCAGCGAATGGTCTGCTGAACAAATCACTGAAGCGGTTCACTTAGCCGATAAGAAGCTCCTGGACCGCCTTGTCGTCAATCAGCCTCAATACAGCATGCTAGTGAGAAAAATTGAAGACGAAGTGATCCCTGTTTCAGAAAAACACGGCATCGGCCAGGTAGTCTGGTCGCCGCTTGCTCAAGGCGTGCTGACTGGCAAATATAAGAAAAATGAAGAAGCCCCAAAAGACAGCCGGGCTAATACTGATAATAAAACGATGAAGTCCCTGTTGACTGACACAAACCTAGATAAAGTTGAGCAACTAACCGGTGTTGCTAAGGATCTTGGCATCTCCATGTCCCAGCTCGCTCTCGCATGGATTCTGAGACAGCCGAACGTTTCAAGTACGCTCGTCGGCGCCAGCAAGCCTGAACAGATCAAAGAAAACGTGAAGGCATCTGACGTAAAACTCGACAGCAGCACCCTTGAACACATCGAAAAAATCCTCACTGCTGAATGAGCGTGAACAAGTGAACGCCAAAATGATCTTTTCGCACAAAAACGAAATGAATCAGCGGCGCTGTACATGCGCAACGGAGTAACAAAAGACAGCCTCATAATGTTAAGGCCTGCATAATGCAGGCCTTTTTTATTTCACATTTAAGTATGAAAGTATTTTGATGAAACTCACTACTATCTATTAGGAAAGACTTTCTTTAAAAGCTGCGATTCCAAGCTCAATTTTTAATCAATCAGTTTATTACTTAAAATATATCATCACGGTTACCAATGGAACTAAAAAAGATGACCCCTGTGCAATACAGGAATCATCTTCTGACAGTTTTTAATGTAGGCTGCGAGATAACAAGCAAGTGAGAACAGTGCTCAGCCTCTCACAAATTTTTCACGTGCCAAAAACTATTATTTATGTGCCAAAGTATAATAATACCAAATTTTCAAATTGAAGCGTTATTTACCCGTAAAATAATTCCCTAGATAGTCACTCCAGATTTTCAACCCTTTATCATTTGGTGTGTATCCGTCAGACTTCACGACGCCAGAGATGGAACCCTCTGATGGCCACTTTTTAAGATAGTTCAGATAAGGAATGCTTTCTCCGTTCATATAGTCCTTAATCTGGTCGATCCGATCATTGATCGCTGTCTGATTAGAAGTCTTATTTGGCGGCTGCACCATATAAACAGCATCCGGATAATTCTTACTGACATCTTTTCCGAGCAATTTAATAACAGCCGTCGTATCATCAGTACTGACCTGATGATCATCATTCATAATTGGCGGTGTATAAATAATAACATCCGGTTTTTCGCTTCCAAGCAGTTTTTTAATCCCCTCATGATAAATATCAAGAGAATTTTTCTTATCAATCAAATCCGTTTTAACCTCAAATAATCCTTTTCCATATGCTGTGTCCAGCTGTTTTTGGAAAAGCGGACCAAGCCCTTTAATAGATGCTTCCCCTACAATTTCAACAGAGACGCTTTGATTTGCGTCCTTGGCATCTTGAATTTTTTTCTGAAGATCTTTAGGGAGGTTAGCCGTCAGATCGGTTAGCGACGCGGTTTTCTTTTTGCTTGCAGGTTCCGCTTTTTTCTCAGAAGCTGCCGCAACATGTTCCTTTGGCACCGTGTTCGCTTTGGCGATCGTGTCATGAATTTTTTGATGATAGTACACTCTCCCGCCAATTATCGCACCGATGCAAATAATAATGACCAGGATTACACTTAACTTTTTCATGGTTTGCTCCTTTCAATCTCTTTCCATATCATACAAAGAAAAGATTATCCTTGTAAACTATTAATTGGATATATCTTTCTATTATTTAACAAGCAGTTTTCAATTACTTTATGGCTGGATGGGAAATAACTAACTCTTTTATATTTTTTTCAGGTGGCTAGACTCCGGCAGGATCAGCGTGAGGCCGCCGAATATCATAACCACAAAGGACTTCTAATGGCGTCATCAGGCAACATACACGTTGATTGAAGCGATGGGCGCGAGACTCCAGCGGGAAAAGCACGCGTCCGAAGATCCACTTTGGCGAACAAAAGATCCATGCCAAAGTTAGCTGAGGCCGTGCCCGCGGAAGACTAGAACGGAAATCAACAATCACAACTAGATAAGGGAACTTTTCAATAGCCACCAATCAAAACCTCCAGTGTGAACTAGTGAAATTAATTACGGAAAGAAGGGAAAATTAGGGAAGTGGCAGGCAAACTACTGAAAGTGGCAGGCAAATCACCAAAAGTGGCAGGCAAATCATGAGAAGTGGCACAAATGCATTCGAATGGGAACGGTCCCACCCCATCTTGAAGCACATTCAAGACCGATTCGGAAGCTGATTTTTCGTTGTTCTTGTGAAAATCAGCTTAAGCTCATGAAAAATCCTAAAAAGCTGATGATTTTTCATACCTTATTTGAATTTTTTATAATGCAGTTGAAACGGTGCGTCTAGGCGCACCACTCATTTTGCTCGGCTGTCTGTAATCCCGCTGATGCAACGAGTTAGGACGACTATAGCGACAAAGGAATTCTACAGGGTATCGTCCGTCTACATACACGTTGATTGAAGCGAGCAGCCTAGACGTTTTTCAATGGCCTCATCAGCGTTCCAAGCGAGACGCCTCAGAAGCGAGTGTTTTTATACTTAAAACTATGATGTCCCTTCGAAAAAAAAATCAGACCCACCGCGGGCCTGACCCAAAAACATATTTAATTTTGAACATCGTTTCTTAAAATAATAATATTCACACGCCGGTTAAGACTTTGGTGTTGTTTCGTGTCATTTTTTGCGATCGGCTTGTATTCACCATAGCCAGCATAATGAAGCCGGTTGGGGCTCAAATGATCTTTATTTATCAAATAATACATGACATTAATGGCTCTTCCGCCGGAAAGCTCCCAGTTCGACTTGAATTCCGCGTCGTTCACGATCGGATTATTATCTGTGTATCCTTCAACACTGATATCATTTGGAACTGTTTTTAAAATACCGCCAACCTTGCCTAGAATCGGCTCAGCCTGTTTTTTTACATCCGCTTTCCCAAGGTCAAACAGAATTTTTTCTTTAAAGCTCAACTGAACGCCACGCTGCATGTTTTCCAGCGAAAGAACGTTTTGCAGTTTATTTTTCTTTATATATTGCTGCAGTTTAGCATACAGCTGATCGAGCTGCTTTTTATTAGCGTCCGTTTGGGTCGGTTTCTGAGTGACTTCGGCAATTGGCGTACTAGTGATATCAGAATGCTGTCCAACCGGTTTAATGGTTGATTCTGTAAAAACGGCATCCCCCTGAAAGGCTGTTTTCAGAGAATCCACCAGCTGGTTGAACTTTTCATTCTGAATGGAGCTCATTGAGTAAAGCACAATAAAAAAGACAAGAAGCAGTGTAATCAGATCAGAATATGTAATTAGCCATCTTTCATTATCCGAATGTTCCTCTTTCCTTTTCCGCCTTTTTTTTCTGTTACTCATTAACCGTCACTCCCGAACCTTCTTCCTTGCCAGCCAAAGCTTTGGCTTTACTTTCCTTATCAAGGAACGCCATCAATTTTTTTCTCAGAAGACCCGTGTTCTCCCCATATTGAATCGACATGAGCCCCTCCACTTGAATTTCTTTTAACAGAACTTCTTCAGAGAGCCGTGATTTAATTTTATTGAAAATGGGCAGATAGAGTACGTTCGCACTTGCCACACCGTATAACGTTGCAATAAAAGCCACAGCAATCGCAGGGCCGAGCTTAGATGGATCATCAAGACTTCCGAGGACATGAACAAGCCCCATTACTGTGCCGATAATTCCCATCGTTGGTGCAAAGCCGCCTGCTGCTTCAAAAAGCTTGCCGGCTGACAAAATATTATCCTCGTATAATTCTATATCCCGATTTAATATGTCCTGAATCATCTCCGCATCAACACCATCTACGATCATCTGAATACCATCTGATAAGAAAGCATCCTTTTCATAGACCTCACGCTGTGATTCCAGAGCCAGAAGCCCTTCCCGCCGTGAAAGGTTAGCAAGCTCAACCAATTGCTCAATGGTTTCGTTCGGCGGATCAACTTTCTTGAAAAACGTATATTTTAAGATAAACGGGAGCTTTTTGAGCTGTTTACCCGATGAGCTTAAGATGACCGCACCAAACGTTCCCCCAAACACGATTAATGCAGCTGTCCCCTGCAGGAGCGATCCCAAAGTTCCACCTTCAAGAACAAACCCCACGATAAGGGAAAGTACGCCGAGTAAAAGCCCAATCATCGTTGCAAAATCCATACCCGTACACCCTCTCAAACATTCTTTCTATAATCTCTTTATCGGATGATTTCTTCTCAACTTTAAGTCCTTTGCATACAAAATCTATTTTTCAGCCGATGATCCATAGAACGTAACCAGAAGAAATGAGTGGAAAGTAAGACTAATCCCGCTTAATCATTCTCGTGAAAATAATCATTCAGCCAAATTAAAAAAATAATTATCTCAATATTTTAATTTTTATAAAATGTATACTAGTTTTATTAATATGATTACTTTATAATTGACATAATTGCTGTTTTTCTACAGCATTATTCGACAAATTGATGTTACAGGAGGGTGACATATGGAGGTTAAAAAACCCGCAGAATGCAGAACCGGTGAACAGCTGGGAGAAGATTTATTTATCCGCGGAAATTTTTACCCAGCGGGTACTGTTCTCACCTCTTTCATGATTCAAGATCTGCGCCGTTCCAGGATTAAAACGCTCCGTGTCATTACTCCAGAGAACCAATCTTCTCATCAGGACCCTTCCACACATGAGGTACTGGACTCTGCAGAAAATACAAACGGCCAATTGGCAGGGCTTTTTCCTTCGCTCATTGATAATAAGCGCTATGGACATGCCTTGCACAGGTTTCAGGACGTGCAATGGCTAGAAAAGCTGTATTCCACTCTCTTAGAGTATCCTGGTGTTTCAGAACGGCTTGAGCAGTTAAAGCACTGGAACCCATACAGTTATTTGCACTCGATCGATGTTTTTGTGCTAGGAACACTTCTTGCAAAGCAGAAAAGCATGGAAAATATCGAGTCCTTTGCGCTTGGATGTCTGATGCATGACATAGGAAAGCTGAAGGTACCGAAGCACTTGCTTGAAAAAGAAGGTAAGCTAACCGCGGCTGAATACGACTTGATAAAAACCCATACCATTAAAGGTGAAGAACTGTTGAAAGAAGACGGGTACAGTTTAGATGTTCAACGAATGGCCCGCTCCCATCACGAACGTCTGGACAAAAGCGGTTATCCTGATCAGTCAGATGCGGTGTCTTTTGATTTGCCATTGAAAATCATTATGATTGCCGATGTCTACTCTGCCCTTACGCTTAACCGTTCTTATCGAAAACCGTTGAACGGGGCAAAAGCGATGGAAATTCTTTTGAAAGATGGAAGCAAATACGATCTTGATCTTTGTCATGCCTTTATAACCATGCTCGATTTATATCCTGATTTTACTGAAGTGCTTTTATCAGACGGGCGCACCGGGACAATTATTTATAAAAAATCAGGCGAAGCTTTCCATCCCTTCGTTAAGCTGGAAGACGAAGATATTGAATATTCTCTTGAGTCACATGAAAAACCGGCAATTCAATCCATTGTCGGCTGGAAAAGTGTCCAATTAAAGCGTTTGCTGAAAAAGAACTGGTACAGCCTGCTGGTTTACCTGACTGAAGGAAAGAAACTGCCTGCTATTAAATTGATTGATCAGTTTTCTGACGACATGCGGATTGAATCAATCTATATGGATTTGCTTGAACAAATCTACATTGAAATTGAAGGAGCAGCCAGGGAAAAAAGAATTGACACCGTTGATGAACATATCGCTTATACAACTCTTCTTGAGATATTAAATTATAAAATGATTGAGAACACCGCATCGCTCCCTAATTTCTCCGGATCTACTGTTCTAGCAGGTTTTGAAAGCCCTGCCAGTGCTCTGCCGCTGAAAATGATCGATGACCTTCTCACCATCAATGGCTGGCAAACTTTTTATCTTGGCCAGATCACCTGCCCTTCTTTACTGATTGAGTGCATCAAAAAATACAACCTGAATTATGTTACTCTCTTTGCAGGCTCCGCATCCACCGTCCCCCTGATTCAAAGCACGATCAAGGCCCTCAGAACGGCCATGCCTTCCATAACAATATTGCTGAATGGCCCTTTTGCTTACCATATGAACAACCTTCCTCAAGACGTCATCCAAACTTACGGCCTAAGAGACTATCTCAGCAAACTCAAGCACTATATGAATGCCTCTTAACCGAAAAGCGAGGTTGCCCGCCTAGTCCTGAAAGAGCCTGGAGGTTTTCCGAAGAGGAGCTCTTTTCCTCTGAAGGGAAAGCGAAGGATCCGAAGGACTGGCAACCGCAGCTGGACAACGAAAAGCGGAGCCGAACATGTCAGCTCCGACAGGCACGAGCATCACCTCTCGAAAGACTACGAGTTGCGACGAGGAATCCGCTTCGAAGCATGACTAGCAGACGCAGGAGCACATGATCTCGCAGATTCCTTTTCCATTAAAACCTTTTTAGCGAAAGGGTTGGCACGAAATCTAAAATGTGCGGTGCGCTCTGCCGCACCGTTTCCATTGGAAGTTTAAAAATCCAAATAAGGTATGAAAAAGCTTCTTTTTTCGGGATTTTTCTTGAATTTGAAGCTGATTTATTAAAGAAATCCAGTAAATCAGCCTCCGAATCGGTCTGGAAAGGGCTTCAAGAGGTCCTGGGACCGTTCCCAGGTGAAGTTTATTGTCCACTTCTTGGATTTGCTTGCCACTTTCATAGATTTATTGTCCACTTTCATAGTTTTACTGTCCACTTCCTGTTTTCTCTCTCCAATTCATAGTTATCCCATGCCAAATTCGCTTTTTTACTGCAGTAAAAAAAGACTGTCGCGGTTTTCTCGACAGTCTCGTTCACTCTACTCTTCCTTAGGCGTCCATTCGTATAATTTTATACTCGTAGCCTTGAAGCAAAACAGAATTTTTTTCGATTCCCTGCTCGATCTTGCTGCCGAGAAGGTCTGATTCAGGAAGATTTCCAGAATGCACTGGGACGGCCCATGTTTTTTCCTGATCGGAACGGTTCATCACCACAAAAACCGTTTCAACATTCGGAAGACCTGGAAAAAGCAATGACATCCTCTGACCCGCTGGTTAAGAGATTGACGGCACCTTCATCTCTTAGAATAGATTCTTCACGACGTAAAGCGATCAGTGCCTGCAGAGCAGAATAAATGTCTTCATTCCAATCCTCACGATTCCACTTCATGCAGTCCCTGCAGCCAGGATCGTTCCCTCCGCTCATGCCGATTTCATCCCCGTAATACACACAAGGTGAGCCTGGCATTGTCATTTGAAAAGCGTAGAGAAGCCTTACTTTATGAGAATTCCCGCCGCATTGGGTAAGCACTCTCGGTGTATCATGGCTTCCTAATAGATTAAAAGCTGCCTGATGAACGGGTTGCTGATAAGAAGCAGTCAACTGGGTCAATTTATTGGCAAAGCCTTCAGATGTTATTTTGTTTTCAGCAAAAAAAGCAAGTGCAGCATCGGTTAGCCGATAGTTCATTACCGCATCAAATTGATCTCCCCTAAGCCAAGGCAGAGCGTCATGCCAAACTTCTCCCAAGATATAGAGCTCAGGTTTAATTTGCTTAACCCGCTCTCGAAAAGCACGCCAAAAGGGATGGTCTACTTCATTTGCCACGTCAAGCCGCCACCCGTCAATATCAAATGATTCAATCCAGTAAGCAGCAGTATCAAGGAGATATTCCTTAACCTCCTGATTTGCCGTATTAAGCTTGGGCATATCTTTTGTATAAGCAAAGGTTTCATAATTCGGCGGATCGACTGTGACAGGAAACTCCTTAATATGGAACCAGTCTTTGTAGACTGACGCTTCTCCCTTCTTCAGGACATCCTGAAACGGAGGGAAATAGAATCCTGAATGATTAAAGACCGCATCAAGCATCACTTTAATTCCACGGTCATGAGCGGCATCCACTAATTTTCTGAACGTCTCCTCATCACCGAACTGCGGATCAATTTTCCCATAATTAATCGTGTCATATTTGTGATTGGACAAAGCTTCAAAGATTGGGGTGAAATAAATCGCATTAATACCAAGTTCCTCAAGATGATCAAGGTGGTCAATGACCCCTTGAAGATCTCCGCCAAACAAATTGACCGGGGTAGCTTTTTCACTGTCCCATGGGAGAGTGCCTTCAGGATCGTTGGAAGGATCACCATTCGCAAAGCGGTCAGGGAAAATTTGATACCAGACGGCCGATGCTGTCCAGTCGGGTGCTTTGAAAAGGTCTGCTTCATGTAAATATGGCATGCAAAAATAGTCGCTTGTATCCCCTGAAGGCGCGTCAAGCTGACCATTTTCAGTAATATAAACGGTTTCCTGCTGATTTTCGCATACAAAACCGTAACGGAGCCGGTGATCTTTTGGTTGAACCGCAGTCTGCCAATAATCGTATCGATCATCACTGCCCACACGGGTCATTTCCTTGGACTGTGTTTGCCAGACGCCATCCTTCCAGTCATAAGGATCTCCGGATAAGACGTTCACACTGCTGAAATCATTATGGACAGTGGTCAAACGAATATGAATTGTATCCTTATCCACTCCATACAAATATGGCTCGGTTGAGCGGTGTTTCCAAAAATACCGCATTCTTACCCTCTCCTTTAAAAGGTTCTGAAGATAGTTTGCACAACGTAAAAAACCCCGGTTTCCCTTTAATAAAGGAAGCCGGGGTTGTTTCCACTGCTAAACATTGCCCTCAAATTATAACTTAATATTACTCTACCCTAAGACAGCGATCAAGAAAAAAAAGGTATTAAAATTTTTATTGACATTTTTTTCTGAAAACGCTATCATAATTTCGATGGCTAGTGCAAACGGTTTCACAAGCCCTATTATTTTTTTAATTCAATGCGCAAACGTTTGCTTAAAGAATTTTCTAATTATTAAGTATTTAAAGGCCTTTTTCACGACGCCATCACACTATCATTTGAGGGGGATTTAATTCCATGAAAAAAGGAAGAAAAGGATTACTGCTCGTCGCACTTATGCTCGTTTTTGCCATGGTGCTTTCAGCATGCGGACCGGACAGAAGTGCTTCGAAAAGCTCAGACAGCGGCTCAAGCAGCTCTGGGGATAAAACACCTAAAAAGCCTGACCAGTTATCAATCTGGGTGAACAATGATGACGCACAAGTTGCGGCAATCAAAACCATTACTGATAACTACACAAAGAAAACTGGCATTAAAGTAAACATGACCAAAGTAAGTATGACGGATCAAACCAAAAAAATTGCTGTCGCCGGTCCTGAAGATAAAGGTCCTGACCTCTTCTTCCAGCCTCATGACCGTATTGGTGACGTTGTGACACAGGGTCTTGCCACACCTGTTGATCAGTATCTGAACGATTCAGAAAAAAGCGGCTACAGCGATACAGCCATCAAAGCTGTTTCATTTAACTACAAAGAAGATTCATTAGGGGACAAAAAAGCTCAGACGCATTTATACGGCTTCCCGGCAGTTGTTGAAACCTATGCGCTCTACTATAACAAAGATCTTGTCAAACAAGCTCCTGCAACGTTCGATGATCTAAAAGCACAAGCTAAAAAGTTAACGAATGCATCACAAAAAAAATATGGTGTCTTGTTTGAAGGAAAAAATTTGTATTTTACATATCCTTTCCTTAAAAACTATGGTGGCTATATTTTCGGCGGAGAATCAGGAAACTATGACGTCAATGACATCGGTGTAGCAAATAAAGGCGCCGTTGAAGGAATGACATATCTCCAAAGCTTCTTTAAAGAAGGTTTGCTTCCAAAATCTGTTACAGCTGACATCGTCAACGGCCTGTTTACTCAAGGCAAAGTAGGTATGGTTATTAACGGTCCTTGGTCGCTTCCGGATTACAAAAAAGCACTAGGCGATAAGCTTGGCACAGCTCCGCTTCCAAGCATGAATGGCGAACCAGCCCACTCATTCAGCGGCGTTAAATCATGGATGGTTTCGTACTACTCAAAGAATAAGTACTGGGCTGCTGACCTTGCTAAATTCATGACGAACGATGAAAGCTCCAAAATTTATTTTGAAAAAGCAGGCGAAATGGTTCCACGTCCAGCAGTTCTTGATAAATTGTCAGATCCAATCTACAAAGGCTTTACAGAGCAAATTAAATCAGCTCAGCCAATGCCGAACATCTCTGCTATGAGCCAAGTATGGGATCCAATGAACAACGGCAGCGAATTCATCGCACAAGGAAAAGACGTCAAAAAAGTATTAGAAGACGCTAAGAAACAGATACAAGACAAAATCAAAGCAAGCAAGCAATAGGAAAAGCGGAGCCACATGTAGTCCGAAAGGCACTGGAGGCTTTGTGAGAAATGGCTCTTTCACCGAAAAAGGTGAAGTGACCCGAGGAGCTGTGTGGCGCAGCTAGACAAAGAAAAGCGAGGTTGCCTGAATAGTCCTGAAAGAGCCTGGAGGTTTTCCGAAGAGGAGCTCTTTTCCTCTGAAGGGAAAGCGAAGGATCCGAAGGACTGGCAACCGCAGCTAGACAAGGAAAAGCGGAGCCACACATGTAGCTCCGAAAGGCACGAGCATTACCTCTCGAACGACTACGAGTTGCGACGAGGAATCCCGCTTCGATAGCATTACTAGACAACGAAAAGCGCAGGTCGCTCTGATAGTCCTTCTAAAAACCTGGAGGTTTTCCGAAGAGGAGCTCTTGTCCATCTGAAGTGAAAGCTGAAGGATCCGAAGGACTGGTAGCCGCAGCTAGACATGAAAAAGCGGAGCCGCACATGTAGCTCTCGACGAGTGCTGCATGACTTTTGAAGTCGGGCGTCCTGGCTAGCGTAACAGATTGAAGCGAACCTCGAGAGGCCATTGGAAATAGAACGCATTTCAAGTGATTAGGTAAAATTAAGACGGCTCAACTTCATATTTAAGCTGGTTGACGTGGAGGGCACGCAGACTCCTCGAAAATGCGCATGCTCAGAGTTGAAAGTGGCCAGAAATACCCGAGACTCCTCGAAAATGCTTTGTGTTTCATTTTATCATGGTTAGCTTCGCATTTTCTTCGTGCGAAACGGACTCAAAGATGCTGTTTCAAGTCCTGCGGAATCAGCACGCGTCCGAAGATCCACTTTGGCAAACATGAGACCATGCCAAAGTTAGCTGAGGCCGTGCCCGCGGAAAGCGAGGGTATTTCCGCTTTCAATGTATTGCAACCGCATTTTCATCGTGCGAGGTGAATCCAAAGAAGTTATGTCAAGTCCAGTGGGAAAAGCAACAGCTGAAGACCCCGCAGGAAGTGGTTTTCTTCCGCGGAGGCTGAAGCGTTGCCCACGGAAAGCGAGTGCCTGAAACGAAAATCAACAACCATGACGACACCTACCGAGGGTCTTTTTCAGAACCCTCATCATCGTGACCCAGCTCAACTAGCAATAGACTCTTTCAAAAAATCAATAATCTGTAAATCACTATGGGGAGGGTTTCCTTCCCCATAACTTTTTTGACTATCATTTATTTTTCATTAAGGGAGAGGATCTCCATGGCAGAAACCGCGCGTAAAGAAAACGATCACGTTCCGGTTAAAAACAAGAAACCTTCCAGCCGAAAGCCCCATAATCCGGTCACCGCAATGATCCTGTCGATTATTTTCGCTGGGCTTGGACAGCTTTACAACCGCCGTTATATTAAGGGCATATTATTTATGGTCATTGAAGCGGCTTTTCTTATTACTTTAAGCTATCCCATTAACATTGGCCTGTGGGGGATTATTACCCTGGGAACGCTTCCTGGATTTGATAACTCGATTCAACTCTTAATCTATGGCCTTTTAACACTTATATTATTATTTTTCACGGTTGTACTCTATGTCGTGAATGTCATCGATGCCAAGAGGCAGGCGACGACGTTACGGGACTTTGGAAGGCTGCCTAAGCTCCGCGAATCTGTCAAAGCAGTATACGATAAGGGCTTCCCTTATTTCATGACGATTCCTGGTTTGGTATTACTTATATTTGTCGTTGTTTTCCCTTTACTATTTTCGGTGACACTTGCTTTTACCAATTATAATTTATACCATTCGCCTCCCCGCCACCTTGTGGATTGGGTTGGATTCAGTAACTTTAAGCAATTGTTTACAACATCACTTTGGAAAGACAGCTTCGTCAGTGTTCTCAGCTGGACGCTCGTCTGGACAATTGTTGCGACGACCCTTCAGATTTCACTTGGGCTTTTCCTTGCCCTGCTTGTCAATGACAAACGCATTAAATTCAAGAGACTGATCCGGACGGTGTTGATTCTCCCGTGGGCGGTCCCTGCTTTTGTATCCATCCTTGTTTTCAAGGCAATGTTTAACGACGGCTTCGGGGCGATCAACAACCAGATTATTATCCCTTTGTTCGGCGGACATGGCTGGCCATGGATGAGTGATCCCTTTTATACGAAAATCGCACTGATCTTCATGCAGACCTGGCTTGGCTTTCCGTTTATATTCGCCCTCTTCAGCGGAGTATTACAAAGCATCTCAGCTGATTGGTATGAAGCGGCGGATGTTGACGGCGGCTCGAGATGGCAGAAATTCAAATTCATCACGCTGCCTCACGTTCTATTTGCCACGGCTCCATTGCTCATTATTCAATATGCCGGCAACTTTAACAACTTTAATATTATTTATCTTTTCAATAAAGGAAACCCTCCCGTGCAAGGTCAGAATGCAGGCGGGACGGATATCTTAATTTCATGGGTGTATAAGCTGACCTTTGACTCGAATCAATACGCGATGGCCGCTGCTATTTCTATAATCATGGGCTTAATCGTAGCGATATTTGCATTCTTCCAGTTTAGAAGAACACGTTCCTTTAAAGAGGAGGGGAAAATCTAATGCATTCAAAAGTAAAATCACGCTGGGAAGTGGCAGGTATTTACTTCCTTCTTGCTGTCATGTTCGTTATTATTGCTTACCCGCTGCTATGGACGATTGGGGTTTCCTTAAATCAAGGGACCAGCCTTTATTCATCATCCATCATCCCTGCTCATCCGACACTGTCGCATTATGCCTGGCTGTTTACCAACAAGGACAGTGATTATGTTACCTGGTATAAAAATTCATTGTTTGTCAGTACGATCAGCACGATATTATCTGTTGTTCTGACGTCTCTTGTCGCCTATGCATTCTCACGGTATGAATTTGCCGGACGTAAAAACGGTCTTTTCCTGTTTATGCTCCTGCAAATGTTCCCGGTTATGATGGCAATGGTCGCTCTATATGTCTTTTTAAATATGATTGGCCTGCTTAACTCTTTATGGGGACTCATTCTTGTGTATGTTGGAGGGCAGATTCCTTTTAATGCCTGGCTTGTTAAGGGTTATTTGGATACGATCCCGCGCGAGCTTGATGAAGCGGCAAAAATTGACGGAGCCGGTCATATCCGGGTGTTTTGGAGTGTGATCCTGCCGCTCGCAAAACCGATTCTGGCCGTTGTTGCGCTGTTTAACTTTATGGCGCCGCTGTTTGACTATATTCTGCCGTCGATCGTTCTGACAGATCCAAAAAAATATACGCTCGCAGTCGGACTGTTTAATTTCGTAAATGATAAGTTCTCGAATCACTTTACACTGTTTGCAGCAGGCGCCATCCTTGTCGCCGTGCCGATCGCTGTTATTTACCTTTTCTTGCAGAAATACCTAATTAGCGGACTTGCAGCTGGCGGAACAAAAGGATAAAGACTTCAGCCAAGCTGCTAATCCCTTTTTTGAAAAAGTTTATGTTAATGTCCAGGAGGATTTTATTATGGAAGACACTAGTTTAGCGATCCATCCCGATAAGCATCAGCAAGCATCCCTCTCCGCTTCTCACCATGATATCGGAGCTGTCACATCAATAGATAATCAGCCGGGCACGCTTTCACTTTATTGTGAAAAAGGGATCGTTCTGATTCGTTTTTACGGGGAGGATCTTTTACGAATTACGATGCACCCTCAATCCCTGCAGCATGAAAGAAAAAGTGCGGCTGTTATTAAAGAACCTGTAGCAACAGAGGTGATTGTTGATGCAGAGGACCCTGAATTTTTAACCGTTTTCTCAGGGATATTCCAATTAAAAATCCGGAAAAATCCATGCAGGATCTCAGTCTTTAATCAGGAAGGACAGCTGCTTGTCCGTGAAGAAGCAGAGGGAATGGGTTATACACACGAAGGCCATGTCTTCGCTCATAAAGTTATGGAGCCAGATGATCACTATTACGGATTTGGTGAAAAATCAGGGTTCCTGGATAAGCGCGGGGAAGCTTACACAATGTGGAACAGCGATGTATATGCACCGCATAACCCGGAAACCAATGCGCTTTATCAATCGGTCCCTTTCTTTATGACGCTGAATAAAGGCTGCGCGACAGGCATCTTTTTTGATAATACGTTTAAATCGCATTTTAATATGAAGGAAACCGATTCATCCTATCGCTTTTCTGCAGAAGGCGGCCTGTTAAACTACTACATTATGGCCGGCCCCACGCCTAAAGCAGTGCTTGAACAATATACGCGTTTGACGGGAAGAATGCCCCTCCCTCCTAAATGGGCGCTTGGCTTTCACCAGTCCAGGTACAGTTATCAGTCAGAAGCTGAGGTCAGAGAGCTGGCTGCCGCTTTTAAAAAACATGATATTCCGTTAGATGCCGTTTACTTGGATATTCATTATATGAAAGAGTATCGTGTTTTCACGTTTGATCCGATTCGCTTTCCTGATCCTGAAAGGTTAATTGAAGATCTGAAGGCAGATGGCATCAAGATTGTCCCTATTGTTGATCCTGGTGTCAAAGAAGATACTGAATATAAGCTTTACGAAGAAGGCATCACCAATGATCTGTTCTGCAAATATCTTGAGGGAAATCTTTTCTTTGGAGACGTGTGGCCAGGTAAGAGCGCGTTCCCTGATTTTGCAAAAAAAGACGTGCAGAAATGGTGGGGAGACAGCCACCGCTACTACACCAACATGGGAATTGAAGGCATCTGGAACGATATGAATGAGCCCGCTGTTTTCAATGAAACGAAGACAATGGATGTTAAAGTTAGACACCATTACGAGGGAGAAAGCATCACCCATCGTGAATTTCATAATCTGTACGGCCTGCAAATGGGCAAGGCGACTTATGAGGGATTAAAAGATCAGCTGAATGGCAAACGTCCTTTTCTTCTAACAAGAGCCGGCTATGCAGGTGTTCAGCGTTACGCTGCCGTCTGGACAGGGGATAACCGAAGCTTCTGGGAGCATCTCGAGATGACGATCCCGATGTGCCTTAATCTCGGCTTATCAGGCGTCCCTTTTTCAGGACCGGATGTTGGCGGATTTGCGCATGACACCACAGGTGAATTACTCACCCGCTGGACACAGCTCGGAGCTTTTACCCCATTCTTCAGAAACCATAGCGCGCTTGATTGCGTTAGACAGGAGCCATGGGCATTCGGTAAGAACTATACGCCTCATATTCGAGAGGCGATCCGCTGGCGTTATGAGTGGCTGCCTTATTTATATCAGGCATTTCTTGAAGCAAGCCGATCAGGCACACCGGTCATGCGGCCGCTTTTCATGGAATTTCCTGATGATGAAGAAACATATGGTTTATCAGATCAGTTTCTGTTTGGAAAAGACGTTCTTGTTGCACCTATTTTGCGCCCATCTGTCAGACATCGCGCCGTTTATCTCCCACAAGGAAGCTGGTACGACTACTGGACAGATGATCAATACGAAGGCGGCCGTCATTACGTGGTGGAAGCACCGCTTAACAGATTGCCGCTCTTTATCCGATCAGGGGCTATCATTCCTCAGATTCCTGTTTCAGAAAGAGCGTCTTCACCCGCAGACAAATTAATCATCACTCTCTATCCTGCTGAAGATCGAACAGAAGCGATGCTTTATGAAGATGACGGCTCAACATTTGACTATGAAGAAAAAGTGTTCTTTGAAGCAGCGATTGACTGTCAATTAACTGAAGAATCCGTTAGAATTAATATAAATACTGTACAGACTGGTTTTGTGCCTTCTTGGAAGTCCATTGAATTTCGCATCAAAGGCGTTGAACCCCGAGAAGCTGTCATTAATCAGACCGTGTACCCTCTAGACTCGGGAAAAACAGCAGCTATTCCTGCAGAGAAACTTATTTGACATTAAAACATGGTGTCAATCACATCAGACCACTTGAAAACGTTTGCTGTTCGATCTCGAGAAACCCATAAGACGAGGCAACGAAGAATACGAGCGTTTCTCAAAGTCTGAGGACCTGCCATCCAGCAGGTCCTCTTTCAGGCTGCTCCCGTTTTAACCCGACTTTGTCATAAAACAATACAAGCAGTACAGGAATATGGGGGTTTAGCTATGCCTATAACGATAAAAGATGTCGCGCGTCTGGCTCATGTGGCGCCATCTACCGTCTCTCGTGTAATCGCCAATAATCCCAGAATCAGTGAAAAAACGAAAAAAATCGTCCGCGAGGCGATGGATCAACTGGGATATCATCCGAATTACCATGCGAGAAGTCTTGCAAACAATAGTACAAAGACCTTAGGCCTGGTTATGCCAAGTTCAGGAAACAATGCGCTTCAGAATCCCTTTTTTCCTGAAGTCATCCGCGGCATCAGCACCTGCGCACACGATGCCCGTTATGGTTTATACTTATCGACCGGTGACACAAATGAAGAAATCGCTGAAGGTGTTACCGGAATGGTTCAGGGCCGAAGAGTTGATGGGTTAATTTTGCTTTACTCCCGCTCGGACGACGAACTGATCGGTTACTTAGAGGATTCAAGGTTTCCTTTTGCTATCATTGGCAAACCGTATCGGGATTCTGATAAAATCCCTCACGTGGATAATGATAATATCGCCGCAAGCTATGAAGCAGCCAATCACTTAATTAACCTTGGGCATGAACGCATTGCGTTTGTCGGCGGCAGCGTTGAACTTGTCGTGACGATTGACCGGCTAACAGGCTATAAATCAGCACTGAAGGACGCAGAAATTGAAGAACGGTCCAATTACATTGTTTATCAGGACTTTATTCAAGAGGGCGGCCGGGAAGCTATTATTGAATTAATGAGTGTTAAAGAACCGCCCACCGGCTTAGTGGTAGCCGATGATCTGATGGCTTTCGGTATTTTAAATGCCCTTTCAGAAATGGGATTGACGGTACCAAGAGACATTTCAATCATCAGCTTTAACAATGTGCTGCTCTCTGAATTTTCAACACCTGCCCTCACCTCCGTGGATATTGATATTTTCGGCCTTGGGTGTGCAGCAGCCGAACTAGTTCTTGGCAATATTACGTCCGGAATCGGCACATCCGAGCATAAAATTATTCCCCACAAAATTATTGAAAGACATTCAACAGCTCCGCCAAAAATGAATGACTGAAAAAGCAGACCATGATTAGAAATTAACGGGTTTACTTCAGTGGTGCAAACAGTCAAATATCATATAAAATCTCATATGTAATCACTGACAAAATCCTTGGTAATTCACAATATAAATCACACAAATAAGACCGATTTTTGATAAGTCGGTCTTTCTATTACCAATAATTGTCTTAATCAACCAAAGCTCACCGTTAGTTCAATAAGCCTTCATATTTTCTAATTTGTTTAAATCATCATTCGAGATATAACCATAAATGTAAAAAGCGTTGTTGTCTCTTCTGAAAGGGATTTTTAAGCTGTTTAATAAAATGAGAAATTCATTAGTAATATCAATCACCTCATCTTTAACAAGCATCCCTTTGTGCTTTAAATAACGCGGTCTAACCTTTATCCATTCTATTGAATAAAAAGGTGTTAAACCTTCAGTCCAGTCTCCCCAATACCAAACATCAATATCAAAGTTGTTTGGTATTGGGGCTTCTTCCAACACATATTTAGCCTGAAAAGGTGGGGGGAAAGGCAACAGCTTTAGAACCCCATTTTGCAATTTTTCCCATTTGTTATTATTCATAATAGGGTGCAATTGCTTTTCCATTGTAGTTTTAATTACCTTTTTCTTGTAAGCGTCGTCCATCATTAACTCCTTTGCCTGTTCCATTTAAGCACGTCTTTAGTTAAAGAAGAAATCTGAACCAGCATACATTCTAGCAGAAGATGAAGGTGAAAATTTAACTTTGTATTTGGTTCCTAATTCACTTACCACTCTTTTTGTAAGTTCTTCACCGACTTTATTATGCTCGTCTTCCATTTTAATTCCGTCAGGGCGTAATTTATCCTTATTCCAATCAATCCACTTTCCGTACATCATTGCCCACCTCATTAATTCTTCTTTTAATTCTTCAGAAATTGGAACTTCTTCTATATCAAAATTACATCCGCATTGGTCACACCAAATAGGGTCTGTATCAACATCGCCTTCAACTTTTAAATAATAGGTCTCTTTTCCTTCACAAAAACATCTCATACATTCGTCTCCTTTCCGTTGTTAATATCGTTAACGTCATAAAAACAAAATATCCATATATAAAAAGCCATTCTTCTCTTGAAGAATAGCTCGCCTTTACTTTAAGTAGGTTCTTTCACAATCTCCATTAATTTTAACATAATTGCCCATTTTTAAATTGTCTTGTGTAAAGGTATTGGATAACGTTTTGGCTGTTTGAGACGGGGACATTTTACTTATTATTGTCCCTGTTTCAAATAGCCTGTTAGGTGCTGCTAGTGGCGAAGACATACGAAAATCTTCAATTTAGCCAATTCATCATAGAAATTTAAATTCATGTCGTCAATTCGCTGTTAGGAGAAGGAAGTTCTGGAAGCAGCCAATGTAGTTAAAGCCTTCTCAATATAACTATATACTTCTTCTGCAATCCCCAGAAATTCTTCAACATCTACATTACTATCTATGTAACACGCATACAGATAGTCAACTAAATCTGAATCAATATTGCAATAATCTGATATGGCACTCTTCATCTTAGTAATGTCATCTTGCCAAACCCCTGTATCTTCTAAAACCAAAGAGTATAATGCACGAATTAATCTCTTTGAGTAACCTTTGGTATATCTAGATTTCAGTGTGTCATCATTGGCATTAGATAGAAAACCGCGAACGCGAGCCACTGCCTCTTGAGTGTCTGAATTCAAGTCTAATATGAACTCAGGTGAAATAAGAATAGGCGGTACTTCTTCGCCAATATCAGTACCATGTATACAAACACAGATTATCTTGAGCCAAAATCCCCATTCATTTGGCTTACTACTTACATCCTCCAGTGAACAAATAACCGTATCAACCTTAGTTACTAATCGATATTTTTGTAAAATCTGGTCCTTCAGACATGATACTCTATCATAATCTATATCTTCTGGTCTTTCGCATACTATTGTAAAATCTGCATCAGACTTAAATGGCTTAGCAGTACCTTTAGGAATTGAGCCACACATATAAATACTGTGAATCTTCCCACTGAACTCTGAAAGCAAGCTAGCTGTATACTCCTCTACAAAAGTCTTGTACTCACTCTGAATATTGATTTTCTTTATAACCTTCTCCAAAACCATATCTGGTCTCCTTTTATCTTCTAAAATCTTTTTATCTCCCCCTGTTTAAAAGTACCTCATTTTATAAATTTTTCTCTTATTGCTTTTTTCACTATCCTGACCGTTACTTTAAGTGCATTAGTTCACAAACTCTTGAATACTTCTAATTTTATTTTAACATAAATATCCAAATTCCTTTGTAATCGCAACGTATTTCACATATCAAATTACCCAGAAATCACATACCCTCCAATATTTATTTCTGCCTATAAGAATCATCCTGTGATTTTGTAAGTGATTTCTTAGAGAAAATGCTAAAAATCATTGATATAAAAGCAAAAATTGCACGGTGAATTCCATTGTGAAATACCGTGCGATTTGCCTTGATATTTAGTTGATTGCACCTCTGAAGTAAACCCGTTAGATTAGAATTGGTCTGCTTTTATTATTTGCGGCTTTCTCTATAATAGGTGTGTAATAAACACCCTCGAAGGGTATTGAATAAAAAATCTTAATACATTGCCATGAAAATTCATGGGGAAAGAAATTACAAAATCCGAAGCAATAAAAGCTTCGGTTATCCTGAAGTCATGACCTTAAAGGAGGGCTCTATGAATTCTCAAACCACACTCAGCGATCAATTTTCTTCTTATTGGGATCAGCTCCCCCGTCTAATTCTTGCTATTATTATCATTTTAATCGGATGGCTGGCAGCTAAATTTATAGCCGCTGCTATCAAAAAAGCCATGGATAAAGCACAGGTTGATACCCGAATCCACGGCCTTTCCGGGAGAGAACGGCACCCAGATCAAGACAGGAAATATTCTGTTTCAACAATGTTTAGCAAAATCATTTACTTTCTTATCCTTCTTTTTGCAGTTGTCTGGGCATTCAGCATCCTTCACCTGGCCATTCTTGCCCAACCTTTGTTACAGGTGCTTAACACCATTGCCAGTGCGGTGCCAAGTTTACTAAAAGCGGCATTAATTCTGCTTGCTGCCTGGCTGATAGCTATTCTTGTCAAAAAGGCTATTGAAAGATTCGGTCCCACGCTTATCAAACCAATCACAAAATGGCGTTCAGGACCCTCTGAACCCGAGGCGCGTCAAACCGTCTCATCTGCTGCACGGATGGCGTTCTATCTTATTTTACTGCTGGCTCTTCCGGGTGTGCTAAGCGCGCTTCACATTGCTGGCGTCTCTGAGCCATTCCGCCAAATGCTTGGAAGCTTTTTGATGTTCATACCGAGACTGTTTGCTGCCGTTCTGATCTTCCTGATCGGCTATATGATTGCCAAAATCGTCCGAAGCATCCTGACTAATTTCCTTGAGAGTGCTGGAGCTGAGCGTCTGGCAAAGCGGTTAGGCTTCCACCGTCTGTTTCCAAACACCTCTCTCTCAAAAACGACCGGTACGATTGCTTTTATATTGCTGCTCATTCCAACAACCATTTCGGCTTTACAGGCTCTGAAAATTGAAGGGCTGTCAGTACCCGCCGTTAACATGCTCAATACAATTCTAACAATGCTGCCGAATATAGCGATTGCAGTCCTCTTTATTTTTATCGGTCTCCTGCTGGGAAAATACCTGCAGCGTCTAGTAACACGCCTGCTTAACACAGCCGGATTCAATACCTTTTTGAACAAAATGGGGCTTGGGGCACTCCATCAGCAGAACATTCCGTCCCTGTCTCAGCTTGCAGGATACTTAGTCAATATCGTCGTCGTTCTACTGTTTGCTGCAGAAGCATTCCAGGTTCTTAAACTTTCCTTTCTCGTCAATCTTGCGACGGGTGTAGCCGCTTATCTGCCAAGACTGTTCACCGCACTCCTGATCGTCGGGATCGGCCTCTGGGTAGCTCAGCTTGTAAAAAAACTGCTATTAAGTGTTTTAAGAGGCGCTTCAGCCACAACGAAAACGTTAAGCTATTTTGCCCAAAGTGCGATTGTTGTTCTGACATTTTTTATGGCTCTGGATCAGCTCGGCGTCGCTCGCTCAATTATTGATACAGCTTTCCTATTAATTATGGGCGGACTTGCCCTTGCATTCGGACTCGCCTTTGGTCTTGGTGGCCGAGAGCTCGCTTCATCACACCTTGCTAACTGGAACAAAAAAGTCAGCGAAGTGGATATCGATTCCGATAAATTTGAGGAATGGAAGCAGGAGATCAAACCGAAAAAACCAGCAGAACCTCCTGTACAGGAACCGATTGATCAAGGTATCTGGGAAAATGAACCGTGGAGCGATGACGCACATACGGTCGATCCTCTAGAAGAATCCATCAATGGCGAAGCACTGGACCAAGATTCACGAGAAAAAGCTAGTGAAGATGAAAAAGATAGCGACAGCTCAACTCCATTCTACGATGCCAGTTCATGGCGGAACACTGCCAATGAAGAGGATCTCCCCTCCCTCTCCGGAGACAAAAATAGATCCTTCCGACAATGAGCCATGGGAGGAAGCCGATGACCTGGACGCCGAGGATCCACGCTGGCACGATGAAACGGATAACGAAGAAGCCGCCGGTTCCTCTGAAGATAATGAAACGGTCTATTATTTTGATAGTGACGATCTGGATGATGAAACAGAAGACGATTATGAAGAAACTGAAGAAGAACCCCCAAGCCGTCTTAAAAGACGTTCTAGACGCGGCGGCACGGATCCAAGAAAAGATGGATAATAAAACAATCATCAACGGTGCGCCAAACTGGCGCGCCGTTTGATTTTTAGGGGTCCCCTTTCGGCTGTCTCTTGGCACTGAGGATAAAAAAATGCAAATAAGGTATGAAAAATTATTGTTCATTGGGTATTTTTCATGAATTTAAGCTGATTTTTGCAAAATCAGCTTCCGAATTGGTCTTGTACGTGCTTCAAGAGGACGTGGGACCGTTCCCATATTGGCTCTATTGAATACTTTCATGATTTATTGTCCACTTTCACTGATTTGCTGTCCACTTTCGTCGATTTATTGTCCACTTTCCGAGTTTGCTTGCCACTTCCCTAATTTTTCCTTTTCGCTATAAGAAAGCCTGCCGGAACCTCCCTGGCAGGTTCAATTAAATCTAAAATGTGCGGTGCGCTCTGCCGCACCGTTTCAACTGCATTATAAAAAAAGTAAATAAGGGGATGAAAAATTATTGTTCATTGGGTATTTTTCATGAATTTCAGCTGATTTTTGCAAAAATCAGCTTCCGAATGGGTCCTGTACGTGCTTCAAGAGGACGTGGAACCGTTCCACGAAGGTTATTGTTGACTCTGGATTGCCTGACTTTCACTGATTTGCTGTCCACTTTCACGTTTGCTTGCCAATTTCTTGTCTGCCTGCCACTTTCCGAGTTTGCCTGCCACTTCCCTAATTTTCCCTTATTGTTCATAAGCATAGCCTGACGGAACCTCTCCTGCAGGCTCAATCAAATCTAAAATGTACGGTGCTCTGTGCCGCACCGTGTTTGCCACTTCAGATTATCTGCACTTCCAGAATACCCATCCTGGGCATTGAGAAAAAGTGTGAAGAAAACCCAATTGGTTTTCTCCACACTCTCTGAAATGATCATTTTTTATATTATGTGGAATTATGCATCAGTGAGGAATGAGCCAAATTTCCTTAATCTAGCTCTGTCTAACAGTTTCTTTCTTCTACAAATTGCTTGCCTTGGCTTAAGGATGAGAAACGATCATCTGACAGTAGCCGTTAATCTCAAAGTCTTTAATCGTCGAAGGAAGGATAAAATGATCATTTTTCCAGATCGGAATATTTCTTCCATTGATCACAAGCTCTCCTTCACCTTCAAGCACACTGAACAGCATAAAAGGCATGGTCAGCTGACTATCCGTATGCCCTCGAATGTCCCATTTTTCCACTGTGAAATAGTTATCTTTTACAAGCTCTGTAAAAACAGCTTGAGATTCCTGTGTGATTTTATATTCCAACGCACGATTTTCGTGTGGCACAGTGGTGACTGCTATCGATGGTTCCACGTGGAGCTCCCGCATTTTCCCTCTTGCATCAGGTCTATCATAATCGTAGACTCTGTAAGTAATATCTGAGCTCTGCTGCGTTTCCAGAATCATAATGCCGCCGCCGATCGCATGAATCGTTCCGCTTGGCACATGGAAGAAGTCTCCAGGTTTCACTCGGACTTTACGAAGCAGTTTCGACCACTCGCCGCTTTCAATATAGCTTCGAAGCGCCTCTCTTGAATTCGCATGATGCCCGTAGATAATCTCTGAGTCCTCTTCACAGTCGATGACGTACCAGCATTCCGTTTTGCCGAAGGGCTCACCTTCAACTTCTTGTGCATACTCGTCATCCGGATGAACCTGAACAGACAAATCTGTCTGGGCATCCAATATCTTGGTCAACAGAGGAAACGTATCACTTTCAAAGTTGCCAAAGAGCTCCCGATGCTTTTTCCATGCTTTATCCAAGGTCATTCCTTTAAGGTGACCGTTCTTTATCATCGAAGGTCCATGTGGATGGGCTGAAATCCCCCAGCATTCACCCGTCTTTTCAGAGGGGATCGGATAGCCGAACTCATCTCTTAGCTTCGTTCCGCCCCAAATGCGCTCTTTAAATACAGGGGCGAGAAATAACGGTTCTTCGTACATCGTGACTTCCTCCCTCTTTCATTTCATTCTTCCTGTATTTAATTTTAACGAATTAACAATGATATTCCTACACATTTATTATTTATGTAGGTTGTTTTCGTAAAATTTGTTACTTTGGAAAAAATGATAAATATTGTATAATAGAAATATATTTTAAATAAAGGAGTATTTTGTGAAAAATTATCTAACGTCATTATCCATTTTTTGCTTAGCAATTGGAATAGTTATTGGTAGCTGGTTAATATCAGATGGTTTAAAAGCAACCAGATCAAATCCTATGCAGTCTCCAAAAGTCTACAACAAATTATTGTCTCAAAATGAATTAGCATCATATTTAGGAATTAGTGTAAATGAGTCCAAAAAACTTGGTCCCATTCCCGATGGAACAGAAGATACTTCCAGCATTCTGCCTTATATTAAAATAGGCAAAAAGATTTATTATTCAAAAGCAGCCATTGCTCAATGGCTGACAAATAATAGACAGGTTACCGTTAACAATTAAGATTAATATAATTGATCTTCTTTATGCACTTCCGCTAAAGATTGATGACGTGCTGGGACGACTTCTTTTCAGAATTCGCCTATGCCAAAAGTCATAGGTTCAAAACCCATACTATCTCCCTATGATTTTTTCTTGAATTTTCTGGTATAATCAGATTATATAAATTTTTCGGTAAAAGGACGGATGACATGTGCCCAAAGACTCTGACAGCCTATCAATCATTGTCGCTGCTTGATCAATGGTATGAGGCGATGCGGCTGAACCAATTTGAGCAATCAGCGGCCATCAAAGAAACGATTACTGCCCGTCTTGATCATTATCGCAGTGACCAGTCTTTAATGTTGCACTACACGCTGCTTGAGTACAGGTTTTATATTTTGAACCGGGATCATCAAGCTGCAGAGGATTCGATCAAAAAAGTCCAGCCTTTTAAAGAAGAGCTGTCTAATCAGCTTCTTTATTATTATCATTTTTTTCAAGGTCTTTATTGTTGGCAAACCGGGCAATATCAAGAGGCACTGGATCGTTATACCGAAGCGCGCGAAACACTGGATGAGCTTCCTGGGAAGTTGGAATCTGCTGAATATTTTTACCGCCTTGCAACGGTGTACTATGATTTACGCAAAAGCCTGCTTTCCATTCATTATGTCAATCAAGCGAAGCAGATTTTTAAAGAGGAGCCTTTATACCAGTGTAGATGGGCAGATTGTGAAAACCTGCTTGGAGTCAACTGCATCACTCTGAAGCAATATGAAGAAGCAGAGGAACACCTGCTGTATGGTCTCGATCTGGCAAAGGAATCCGGGGATTTGGAAATCAGCTTTCACATTAAATATAACCTTGGCTTTCTATATGCTGAGCAGAATTTATCTGTCATTGCGATCCGCTATTTAAAAGATATTTATGATCACAGATTCAATCTGTCAAAAACGCTTTTTATGCTGTCCAGAGAATACTTAAAAACCGGCAAGTTTACTGAGGGCAACAAGCTTATTTCTGAAGGTCTGGAGCTGTGTGAAACTCAGGGAAATAAGGAATACTGGCACCATTTAAAACTGATTCAAGCCTTATTTTCCAAGGATTCTATTGAGACAATTGAGCCTGTGGTCAATGAGGGTCTTGAGTTTTTCAAAAAAGAAGAACTGTGGTTTTTCGTGAAAGAATACTCAGATCACCTGGGCAAATTATTCTTTGAAAATGAAAAACATGAAAAAGCAAGCCATTACTATTACTTAGGACATGTTGCTAAAGAAAAATTATTTTTTCGGGAGGCTCTAAAATGAAAAAAGTATTAAAAGTTATGGCAGGTTCAGTTATTGTAGCAGGCGTTATGGCTGCAGGCGTCTTCTCAATGGATCATGGAAGCGTGCGCTCATCCGATCATGGAAGTGTCAGATCCAGCGTTCAGCAGGTTGCAGATCACGGCAGTGTTAGATCCCCTTCTACTTTGCTGGCAGATCACGGTTCAGTCCGCAATTCATCAAGCAATCTCATTTAAGAAACGTTCAAAACATGACAATTCTTCTAATCATTTGATGATTCCTGTATATCTTAGGGGTCATCTTTTTTTATGTTCAGTGAATGGAACAATTCTATAGAAAAAACATCCGCCGAGGGCGGATGTTAAGCAGACTATTAATTACTAGATTTTCCTAGCTGTTCCTCAATCATATCGTGCACTTTTTGTTTTTCTTCATCACTAACGAGCAGATAATAGATTTTTTTATCGTAGGCTTTTGTGTAGATCATGCTGCCTTGTCCTTTGACTTCATAACTCTTTACATTTTTACGTGTATCTCGATAGTTGCTTGCCACATATTTCATATCTTCAAAACTCATATTCGTTTTAAAGTTTTTCTGAATCGCATTCAAAATATCACTGTAATGAGAGACGGATGATACAGAGGCTGATTTATTAACAACAGCCATGATGACATCCCGCTGTCTTTCATTTCTTCCGAAGTCTCCTCGGGGATCCTTATGCCTCATTCGGACGTAGCCTAATGCTTCAGCTCCATTTAAATGAATATCTCCCTTAGTGTAATGAAAGCCTTTTTTGTAAAAGCCTTCATCAACCCAGTCAATATCATTGTGAACGGTAACGCCTCCAACAGCATCAACAAGATCCGACAGGCCTTGCATATTTATTTTCAGGTAATAATCAATATTTGTATTTGTGAAATTCTCCACCGTATTCACAGCCATTGATGTCCCGCCGTAAGCATATGCTGCGTTAATCTTGTCTACGGTTCCGCGTCCTGAAATTGTGGTTCTCGTATCCCGCGGGATTGAGATCATCTGCATGGTATTCGTTTTAGGGTTTAACGTCATATAAATCAACGTATCAGAGCGGCCGCGGTCGTTTGGCCTTTCATCAACACCCATTAGAAGTAGTGAAATAGGTTTTGCCCCTTTTTCGCTTAATGGCTGCGACGCTTTTCCGCTAGCGGCACTCACCGGCTCATAAATCTTATCCGCTGTGCTTTTGACAGAATGATAGAGATAATATGCATACCCTCCGCCAGCAATAATGAGGATCCCAATAATAATCCCCAACGTAATAATAATTTTTTTCAGCATGCACTCTTCATCCTTTTCGTTTTTGCTTGTCATTTTTATATTTGTTATTTTCAAGCCATCATTACAAAATCATACAAATTACCCCATATAAAATCATCATATCATGGCAGAAGACGATTGTTAACATGTAATCTATTAAATTTTGTGTAAATTTAAAGAAATTAGCTAAACGTTGCGTTTGTTTGCCGAACTGCCTGGAAGTGTGAAAAACCTATGGGATCTCGCTTGGATCGCTGATTCCGCAGGACGTGAAACGTCATCCTTGAATCTTCACCGCACGATGAAAATGCGGTCGCCATCTATTGAAAGCGGAAATAACCTCGCTTTCCGCGGGCACGGCCTCAGCTAACTTTGGCGTGATTTCTTGGTGCCAAAAGTGGATCTTCGGACGCGTGCTGTTTCCGCAGGACTTGACATACCATCTTTAGAACCACCTCGCACGAAGAAAATGCAAAGCATTTTCGAGGAGTCTCGGGTATTTCTGCTTTCATATGCATGCGCATTGAGAGTCTGGTATTTCTTGCTTTCAACCATGGGCATTCCGAGGGCTCGCACCTTTCGCTTCAATCTACGTATTTGATGCCATTAATTCAGGTTTTTTGCCCACGGCGGGCTCAACCGGCCTCCCCGCAGCGACACATTTAATTAAAGCGTGAGGAGGCTGAAGCGTTGTCCACGGAAAGCGAGTGCTTGAAACGGTTATCAACAACTACCTTTACATCAGGTTTTTAAGTGGCCTCCTTGCACTTGTAAAAGTCCTCGCTGCACGTATCCTTTCCTCCACTTTATCGCTTTAGCACCTATTAAAAAAAGACATGCCCTTTAAGGACATGTCCGGGTAATGCAAATTAATTAAAATAGTCTTCGAGTCCGGCCGTGATTCCCTCTGCCGCTTTAGTTTGGAAGCTTTGGGAGGTGACTGCAAACTCTTCACTGTAATTGGAAATAAAACCGAGTTCTATTAAAATAGCATGTTCAGGATTTTCACGAAGGACATGGAAATCACCGAAGCGGACCCCATCGTTCTTTCGACCCGTCTTTCTGCCAAGCTGATTTTGAACAGCTTCGGCCATCGGCTTGTCCTTTCCACCTGAGTAGTAGAAGGTCGTAATACCTTGCGCACTCGGAACAGAGGAATTATAGTGCAGGCTTACGAATGCATCGGCATGATAGGCGGTGCTGACATTGACACGGCCAGATAAGGTAACGTAAACGTCCGACTGCCTTGTCATAATCACGTTCGCTCCAGCCTGACTCAATTTCGATGCAAGGACAGAAGCTTCAGAAAGTGTTGCGTTTTTCTCCAGCGTACCACTTATACCAATCGCGCCGCTATCAAATCCGCCGTGCCCTGGATCAATCACAATCGTTTTACCGCTTAGTTGATTCCCTTGCGTTGAGCTGGAAGATGAAGTGGTTGAATCGCCGACTAGCCAACCGGCAATCCATGCCGTTCCACCACGCGGAAGGGCAATATGTACCCAATTATTCTGTGATCCTAGCGCTTGAAAATGCTGACCCTTCGAGGCATAGCCGACAACCATATACCCTGTTCCCGCTCCATTTCGAAGATTGACACCATTGGTCAAAACCGTCACAGAATGTTTCGTATTCTTTACACTGTTTGATGAGCTGGAAACGGAAGATTTAGCTGCTGAGCCATTATCATTTTCACATAGGATTGGCTTACCCAGCCAGCTGCACCCGTTGATGTTTTAACATTCACCCAACCGGACTGTTTTTTTGCAATGGTGACCCTCGTACCTTTACCTAAAGTCTTAATGATCCTGCCACTAAGGGATGGTGTTTTTCTTAGGCGTAATCCGCTTACTGTGACCACACCGCTTTTGCCAGTAGAGCTTTGGGAATGAACGCCTGATGATGCTGTGCCTTTCAGCAGATAGGAACTTGCGACCCAGCCCTTTACCCGATTGGCTTGAACATAAGTCCAACCATACCGGCTATTAAATGCCTGAACCTTTGTCCCTCTTTTTAAAGAAGCAATCACATGCGCTGAACGGCTCGGTGTTGACCGGACATTCAAAGAACTTGCTCCGACAGTCATAGCGGAGGAGTTAGTCGCCGCATGAACGGCATGTACCGGCACAAGACCGGCTGTTAATAGAAAAATAATAGCAATAAATTTAACCCACTTGGACAACGGTTTCCCCCCCTTTCATCTGTCATGCCAAAGCAGATAAGCAAAGGCAAGAACTATTTCCCTCTATTTAATAGAGGTTATAAATCTATTATATAGAGAATTTTGACCATTTCCAGAGGATAATAGACTTATTTTCTGAATTTTTCTATGAAAATCTTCACATGAAAATACTGACAGGCCGTTCCTGTCAGTCCATCCTAATTTTCACTTTTTTTATATCTGTTTTTTAAAACATATATGTTCTATGAGTAATCTGCTAGTCTCCTCGTATGAACATTTGATGACATGCGAGAGGCAATAAGCTGAAAAAGTGGAATCAAAAGAGGTGTTTGATTCCCGCAAAGCGTCCAAAAGCAGAAATAAGGGAATCAAAAGAGGTCTTTGATTCCCGCAAAACGCCCAAAAGCAGAAATAAGGGAATCAAAAGAGGTCTTTGATTCCCGCAAAGCGCCTAAAAGCAGAAATAAGGGAATCAAAAGAGGTCTTTGATTCCATGCGTGAGAAAAAAACTGAAAAAGTGGAATCAAAAGCTGGCGAGCCAAGCCTGAATAGTCTTTTCAATTGCCTCATTATTTACTGATCATTTTTTTCTCATTTCTGAGTGACACATAGAACAGGATCAACAGGCATATATAGCCGTATATTGGGTAAAGCACCTGAATTAAAGCGCTGTACCCAATCTGGCTTATGAACAGGGTAATCATCATGAAAAATAAGATCAGCTTTTTTGAAGGAGCGGATTCGATGCCTGGCTCTGCTGAACCTTTTTCCACCTGTCTGAGCATCCCAAAAAGATTCCCTATAAAGGTCGAAAAAATTTCTCCATAGATGACGACGACAAACATAAGATGGAACCAGTACGGCAGTCCGATCTTCACCAGCTCAGCCAGAGGGATGTCATGCACCAGCAGTTTGACATGAAGCTGCAGGATAAGGTGCGTTAATAATAGAAGAAACGAAAAGCCGAGTCCGCCAAATATACCGCCCAATCTCACGGTTTCCCGGTCCTCTATCCCGCTTCCAAGCGGCGCCAGCACCGCAAAAGCTGAGACCAGATTAAAAGAGGCATAGGCAATAGCCTGGAGAAAGGCAATCACTGGGCGCCCCGCCGACCCTTGAACATGATGGGTGATCGTTTCCGCCCCTGGTACTGTCATCATCCATAAGGCAATAATGAAAAGAAAAAGGATAGGGACAACAATCGAATTCATCCACATCAGACCTTTAAGTCCTCTCAGCAGCAGTATAAAACATAGCACACACGTAAATAAACGCCCAAACATCGCTGACAGGCCAAGCTGTTCACGAAAAACCGCTCCAGCACCGGCAAGCATAACAGATGTCGTTCCGAGCAGCATAATAAACATCATCCAGTGGAGTATCGTGCCAATCCTAGCGCCAAATAAGTGGCGAAGCAAATCATTGACCGAATGTGCCTGGATACGGTGAGAAATCAACAATACCTTCGTTCCTAGCCAAGTAAAAAGGACGCAGGACAAAATTACCCCAGCCGTCCCCCATTCTCCATACTGGGTGAAAAACTGTACAATCTCCTTGCCAGAAGCGAAACCCGCTCCTACGATCGTTCCAATATATGTCGCAGCAATTTGCAAACTTAGTCGGATTCTTTTCACAAAATACCGCAACCTTCCTTTTAACATTTCTTAAAATTGTTCAATCATTTAATAAAGACAGATCTTAAGCCTGTCCTGACCCCTTCTACATTTTATGTGAATGGAAAAAGATAAGACCTAATTCATATTTATTGACCGTCAAAAATATTTTTAGCGGGACGGACGCCAAATGAAAGAGAGTATGATAAAATGAGTAGTGGCAATTAACAGAAGAATCACGATATTGGAAGGGGTAGATGTGGAATGTCTAATTTTCAAGATATGCTTTCAAAATACGCCGAGGTTGCAGTTAAGAAAGGGATAAACCTTCAAAAAGGTCAAAAACTTGTGGTTAACGCCCCTATTATTGCTGCTGACTACGTTCGTGAAGTCGCAAAAACGGCATACGCTGCCGGAGCAAAAGATGTTATTATCGACTGGCATGACGATGAATCTACTAAAATCCGCTTTGATCAAGCACCTGACGAAGCTTTTGAAGAATACCCAGAATGGAAGGCAAAAGGCCTCGAGAAACTAGCAAAGGAAAACGCGGCCTTCTTATATATAATGGCTTCTAATCCTGATTTGCTGGAAGGCGTGGATCCTAAGCGTATCTCGAAAGCAAATAAAGTCGCTTCCGCCACCCTTGAGACGTTTAATCATTATCGTCAGGCAGCGCTCGTCAGCTGGACGATTGTCGCCACCCCAACAAAAGAATGGGCTGAAAAAATCTTTTCAGAACTTAAGAACGATGATGCTGTTGAAGCGCTTTGGGAACAGATATTTAAAATTTCCCGCATCGATGCTGACGATCCCGTTGAAGCTTGGGATGCTCATATCGGAACCTTAACCGAAAAATTAACGAAATTGAATGAAATGAATTTAAAGCAGCTGCATTATAAATCAAGCGTAACCGACCTCACGATTAAACTGGTTAATAAGCATATCTGGGTTGGCGGAACGATGACCAACGGAGAAGGGCATAAATTCGTTCCCAACATGCCAACCGAAGAAGTCTTCTGCATGCCTGATAAAGATGGCGTTGACGGTACAGTCACCAGCACGAAGCCTTTAAGCTATGGCGGCAACCTGATCGAAAACTTCTCCTTTACCTTTGAAAAAGGACGGATTGTAGACTACAAAGCTGATAAAGGTTATGAAACATTGAAAAACCTTATTGAGACAGATGAAGGCTCGCACCGTCTCGGTGAAGTGGCTCTTGTGCCTCATCAATCCCCGATTTCAGACACAGGACTTATTTTCTTCAACACACTTTTTGACGAGAATGCTTCCTGCCACCTGGCTATTGGGGCTGCCTATCCGTTTAATATTGAAAATGGCGCTTCTTTATCTAAAGATGAACTTAACGAGCGCGGGGCAAACACCAGCCTGACTCATGTTGACTTCATGATCGGTTCTGCTGACCTGAGTATTGATGGGGAAACGCAGAATGGCGAAACGGTTTCCATCTTTAAAGACGGGAATTGGGCATTTTAATTCAATCTCATAACGAAACAGCCTGTCGACCATTATCGACAGGCTGTTTTTTATGGAGAATTCCTTATTACGATAATGAGCGGTGCGCTTTGCCGAACTTGTTTCAACTTATATTAAAATTCAAATTAAGGATATGAAAAATCATTATTTTTTAGGATTTTTCATGAATGTCAGCTGATTTTTAGTTGATCCATCTGAAATCAGCTTCCGAATTGATCTTGAACGTACTTTTCAAGAAGTCGTGGGACCGTTCCCATTTGAAGGCTATTGTCCACTTCTCATAGTTTGCTGCCACTCCCGATAGTTTGCCTGCCACTTCTGGTAATTTGCCTGCCAGTTCCGATTGTTTGCCTGCCACTTTCGATGATTTACTGGCCACTTCCCTAATTTTCCTTTTATCATCAATAATCCAGTCGGACTTTTGCAGCAGGATTAATAAATCTAAAATGAGCGGTGCGCTCTGCCGCAACGTTTTACTTATATGAAATCATTTATTATTGCTTTGTTCAAATTTATAGTGAGAAAAGCAAGAGCTGAAGACCTCACAGGCGCACCAAGAAACTACGCCAAAGTTGTGGGACCGTTCCCGTTGAAAGCTATTAGCCTAGTGCCGATAATTTACTGCCACGTTTCGGTGGGGATTTATTGTTCCACTTCTGGAAGTCCAGCTCATCGGATGACTTTATCAGTTGCTACGTTTCCAACTTGGATCTTTTCATCAAGTATTCCCTAAGTCGGCTTTTGCGCAGATTAAATCATAACGAGGTGCACTCTGTACCACACGTTTTATTTACATGAAACTATTACAATAAAATTGCGAACATACGAGCGTCTTTTCTGTTCTTTTTAAGAAGAACCTGCTAAACTAGCATTATCATGGAAAGGTTGAGTTAACGCCTTTTCACCATAAAGGTGAGGATATATGGAAATCCTGAGTTGGGGATATCGCAAACGTTATGGTATAAAGGCTGTCTTCGACCATTGCCCGGCTTCAACGGTGTTTTTTAGAATCATTAACGGTTTCTATTTTGTCTATTCGGTCAGGTGGTCTGAAGAAGATCCGCTGGTGGAGCGCCGGCATTTGGAAGAAATGGAGTCTCTCATCAATAAGGAATTGGGAACAGATAACGCTTACAATTCACGCCGATCCATAAGATCACATTTATAGTGAACGGGATTGTTTGACTTTAACTGACTATAAGTCTATACTAACCAAATTACCGAAAGTATGAGTGGGGTTAATTAGTCAGAATTATTCGACAAAAGATTACTTTGTTATATAAATTCTCTCTAAAATCTGCTATACTTCTTAAAAGGAGTGTGATGTCGCATGGTTACCGATCGGAAATATGTTATGGCACTCGAAAAAGTAAAGGGCTCATTAAAAATTCTTAAAGAAAAGCAGTCCTATTCACCAAAGATGGTTCAGGTATCTGAGCATTCCGGTTTATCTGAGGAACATATCTTAGAAGCTTTAGAATTTGGCTCACAACACATCTTCAGCTATATTCCTTATACCAATCAGGCTGACTTTAAAAGTGCTGGTCTTTCAAAATAATATTTTTTCTGCTGCGATCACTGTAGCCAAATTCTGACGACCTCAACCGTCAGGATTTTTTCTTGATATAAGCTATTTTATTTTCATAATGATCATGTGGTCGTGAGTTTGTTGACATAATAAAACGGCTTCCTCAATGGAAGCCGTTTTTTACTGCTGTTTTTTCTCAATCTTTTAAGAAATGGTCGACCAGCGCTGCTGCTCCCAGCACGCCGATGTCATCGCCATGCGAAGTCTCTGTAAATACAACGTGATCCGTCATTCCCTTCATCGCACGCTTTTTCCCCTCTTCAATCGCAGGTTTCAGCAACGCATCTCCTGCCTGGCTGACACCGCCACCAAAAACAACCATCTCCGGATTAAACATGTTCACAAGATTTCCAATGGCGATTCCAAGATAGTAGCTTGCATCGGCTACAATCGTTTTTGCAAGCTCATCGCCCTCCTGTGCTGCTTCAATAATATGCTTGGAGGTCAAGTTATTCACATAATCAACCGACTTCAGCTCATTGCTTACCTCTCTAAGTTTAGAAGGCTTTTCTGTCTCTTTTAATAGAGACGTCATTCGATTGACCATTCCTGTTCCTGAGGCATAAGCTTCAACACAGCCGTGATTACCGCAGCCGCACTTCGGACCATCAGGATTAACGGTCATATGACCGACTTCAGCTGCGTTTCCTTCAAATCCCTGCAGCAGATTGCCATCTGAAACTACGCCTCCGCCTATACCAGTGCTGATTGTCATATAAATCAGGTTGTCAACGTTCTTGCCATTTCCGTAAATGAATTCGCCTAAAGCTGCCGCATTTCCGTCATTTGCTAGAAAGACTGGGAAATCGTACTTCCCGCCGATAATATCTCTTAACGGAACGTTCTCAAATCCAGGAAGGTTAGGCGACGAAATGATGGTCCCTGTCTTCGGATTAAGAGGTCCCGGTACGCAAATTCCCATTCCTTTTACGTTAGAAAGCTTTACGCCGTTGCTTTTAAGCAACTCATCAATCGTATTCATAACCCGCTCAAGAACAGGAGCCTGTCCTTCATGAGCAAGTGTCATATTTTTATTTATTCCTGTAATTTTCCCTTCTTCATTAACAAGACCTGCTCTAATTTGTGTTCCTCCAATATCAACGCCAATCGTATACATATGCGTTCCTCCCTTTTGTAAACAAATCGTTTAGCTTATCTCATCTCTTTTTCTCTAAGTGCTTCTGATAAAAACATACCCTCAAATCCTCAGGACATAACGTCAATTAAGCGAAGATTTCAAGAAGGATTGATCAGAACGCTTCTATTTTCATTATACAGAAAGTTTAGGCAAAGACAATAATAAAACTCACTTTTTATCATTAGAGGGTTAAGAGAAGATAAAAAGGGGTAGATTTTGTTAGAACTTACTAACTTTATACAAAATGGAGGAACCATAATGACAGATGATAATAAATTAGAAGACGACCTCAAAAAGGAGGATGACACCGGTACTCCAAATGATGAGGAAAAGAGTGAGGTTGAGCAGCCGGCGCGGCAGTTCTTTATTCCTTCACAGATCATAGAAACATTCAGTGAAAAAGGAAAGGATCACCTGGAGACAAACCTTCCCTCGCAATTTGTTTTATCCCTTAAGGCAGGGTCATTCATGACATTTGGGGCTGTCTTTTCTATTCTTCTGATCCTTGGCATTCATCAAGAGGCACTCACCTTCCTGCTCAGCGGGCTCGGATTTGCAACCGGCTATGCTATGGTATTTATTTCAGGAGCCATCCTGTTTACTGAAGTAAATGTGCTTCTGCCCTCTTATCTTTTTCAAGGACCCTATTGGTTAAAGAAACGTTTTCTTCGCTTTTGGGTCTCAACCTGGCTCGGTAATATCATCGGTGCCCTGTTTGTCGCCTGTATTATCTTCCTGTCAGACTCGATGAGCCCCCATTTTTCAAATGAACTGGGCGTGCTCCTCAGTCATAAAATGAAATTTATGGATCACGGTGTGTGGGGCTGGTTCCAGGTCCTTCTTTCCGGGATTATTGCTAACTGGTTGATTGGTATGGCAGCTTTCCTGACCACTGCAGCCAGAGACCTCGTCGGCAAAGTCATTGGAACCGCACTGCCTGTTATTTTGTTTGTCGCAGGCAACTTCCAGCATAGTGCAGCAAACATGGGGTACTTTTCGCTGGCAATCTTTATGAACCATGATCATCCATGGTATCAGCTATTATGGTTTAACCTGGTTCCAGCAAGCATCGGCAATATAATTGGCGGCGCCATCATGGTCTCACTAGTGTTCTCTTTTGCCTATCGCAGAGAACTCGGAAATTAATTTGACTTGAAGACCTTAATGAGACGGGATTTTGATAACGGACGAAGTACTATTAGTCCAGACATCAAAATCCTCTCTTTTTTAGTTTTTTTTAAAATTTTTATAGATAAAAAGGAAATCCCCTAATAATGTCGAATACTGTAAATACCCTAAAAGAAAGGAAGAGCCTTAGGCAATGAAAACACAGCAATAACGCTCTGATACTGTGCCTATTTTTAGAAATCCCCCGAATATCGGATAAATTCTCACTCTTAACTCCTCACTACCTTTAACAAGGCAAATTTTTTTCTGTTCTGTTTCTACACTATTCAAGAATACCCCTTAGATAAAAAAAGGGCTGAAGCATGTATGCCCAGCCCAATCCTTATTTCCTGTATGTCCAGCCTTCCTTTTGATACACTTTCTCTTCTTTCATAAGCCTTCCAAGTGCACGCTTAAATGCAGCTTTGCTCAGTTTGAACTTATTTTTTATATCTTCAGGCGTACTTTTATCTGAATAAGGCATGGCTCCTTCGCGACTATCCATGTAAGCAAGAATAATCTCAGCGTCTTCATCCAATACCTCGTAATTCCTTCCAAGCAATGATATATTCACCGAGCCATCCTCTTTTACATCAATTACCCGGCCCTTAATCCGCTGACCAATCCGGGGTTCTTGCTTACGTTCATTTTCGTGCAAAAAGCCGGCAAATCCTTCATCTGTATAGATAAAAGACCCTGCCCGGTTCGCCTGATAAACATAACCTTCGACATTTTTATTGAACGCCTCTGCTGTGGCCTCCGTTTTCATATCCTCAAAGACCTCATGTGGAGCCATCTTAGCAAAAAGCCGTCCTTTTTTATCTGTCACCAGCGTGCAATACAGTTTATCGCCTTTTTCAGGCCATACCGTCAGCATGTCCGGCAGATCATCTTTTGAGACAAGCATATCCTTGCTGATTCCGATCGAAACGAATGCGCCAAGAGACCGTCTCGTATTGACAACTTCTACCCAGCTGTATGTACCGAGCTGTACTGTTGGAATTGCCATTGAAGCGGCTAGCCTTCCCTGATGATCCTGATACAAAAAGACTTCCACCGGTTCATTTGGATCAAACGTTTCTGCTTTATCATTCTTATGCAGGAGCACTTCCTCTTTTCCATTCGTTAAAAAGTGGCCAAAGTCCACCTCCCTTGCAACGTCTAATGTTTGTACTGTTCCTGCCTGAAGCTGATTCATTGCCAGCACCCTCTCAAATTTAATTGGGGTCAGACCCCTTTTTTCCCGGACCTAATGCAAGGACCATCATCCTTACAACGCATATCATAAATACTCCCAATAACACACCAAAAAGATCAAACGTGAACACATCAATCAGATGGCCCGTCCGCCCTGGAATAAACCGTTGATGCCATTCATCCGTCATTGCATAGAATAGGCTGAATATCCCTCCATACAGACAGGCTTTCCATGTTCTGATTCTCATGAGGATCAGCACGGCGACTGTTAAGCTTGCCAAAACCGTATATTCCGTAATGTGACCAAGCTTCCGAATCAGAAACTCAATAAAATCATAAGGTTTCTGAGACGTGACGCTTTCATCACCATAATAAAAAGACACATTTGGTAAATCACCAGGCGTCAGCTGGATGACTTTTCGTAAAAAAGGCTTCATATCCTGATCTTTATAGGGCGTTCCTGATTGCTGAAAAATAACCCCCATGAATAAAACCCAGACAACGGCCACGCACAATACTATAATTCCCTGTTTTTTCGTCAAAAACTCACCCCTGCCAGGAATTGCTGATGCTTCATTGTACCATGCCCATCATTATAGGAGAATAAGAAAAGGAGCAGACCTCTACCTGTCCGCTCCAGTGCTTTAAATTTCTGTCCGTAAATCCCATAGCTCTGGGAAGAAACGATGATCCAGAACTTTTTTTAAATAACTGACTCCAGAAGAACCGCCTGTTCCTTTTTTGAATCCGATAATTCGTTCAACAGTTTTCATGTGCCGGAATCGCCACTGCTGCAGGCGATCTTCAAGGTCGACAAGTTTTTCAGCAAGCTGGTAAAGGTCCCAGTACTTATCGACGTTTTGATAAACCTTCAGCCAGGCGTCAGCGACAGTCGGATCACCTTGATACGTTTTTGTCAGATCACGTTCAAGTAGTTCCGGATTAATCGCAAAACCAGCTCTCGCCAAGGCATGAATGGCCGCATCATAGACACTTGCTGAAGCGTGAGACTCTTTTAATAAAGCATAGAGCTCCGGATCTTTCTTATAGATTGCCAATATGTGTGTGGATTTATAGCCAAGTGCAAATTCAATCATCCGATACTGATAGGATTGAAAGCCTGAGGCTTGTCCTAGACTATCACGAAACTCCATGTATTCTGAAGGTGTCATGGTTGCCAGCACATCCCAGGCATCAATGATTTGTTCCTGAATCTTGGAGACCCTCGCCAGCATTTTAAAAGCCGGAGACAGCTCGTTATGCTGGATACTTGCTATAGCCGATTGCAGCTCATGAAGAATAAGCTTCATCCACAATTCACTGACCTGGTGGATAATAATAAAAAGCATTTCATCATGATGGCCAGATAATCTTCTTTGACTCGATAAAAGCTTATCCAGATCCAGATACTCCCCATAAGTCATGCGGTCTTTAAAATCCGTATGAATCCCTTTTTCATTAACATCTTTAGATACGTCAAAACCCGGGCATTGCGACATTTCCTGATGATTAGCATCTTTTTTTCTGTCATTATCATCTTCCTCCTTCCTAGGCCACTACCCCGCGTTTGTTTTCATAGTTTTTATACGTTTCGTTTTCCATAATATCTTTTAAGATCTGTACAGCTTTCCACACGTCTTCAAACGTGTTGTAAAGGGCTACCGGCGCAAGTCGAATTCCATTAGGTGAGCGGAAATCCGGAATCGACCCCTGCTTCCTTTAATGCCTTACAAATACGTGCGGCTTCAGGATGCTCAAGATAGATATGACCGCCTCGTTTTTCATCAGATTGAGGATTTCCAATCACAAAGCTGAAAGAACCAAGCTCCGACTTAACAAGCTGCATGAAATACTCTGTTAGCGCCAATGATTTTTTTCGCAGACGCTCTATGCCCGCTTCTTCAAAAAGTCGAAGCGATCCAAGCAGCGGCGCCACACTGAGGACATGCGGCGTTCCCATCTGATAAGCTCCGGCATCAGGAGCCTTTGTCAGTTCATGAGACATATCAAACTGTTTACTCTTATCTGAACTGAACCAGCCCGTCAATCCTGGCGTCAGACCAAAATGTTTCCGGTTTACGTAGAGTGCAGCAACCCCGCCAGGTCCGGCGTTCAAATACTTATAATTACACCAAAAAGCAAAATCGACGCCCCATGCATCCAGCTCGTGTGGAACAGCTCCGATCGAATGACAGAGATCAAACCCGATCATAATTCCCTTTTCATGTGCAGCTGCCGTCAGTCTCTTCATATCAAGAACCTGTCCGCTGCGGTACAAGACACCGGGAAGAACGACAAGCGCCACTTCCTCTGTCATCGCTTCAATAATGACGTCTTCCTCAAGCATCCGATCATCGGGACTGCCCGCTTGAATTAAATGCTTATCTGGATCCAGTCCTTTCAGCTTCAGCTGGCTTTGAAGTGCATAGATATCTGAAGGAAACGTTAACGCGTCAGCCAGAATCTTTGTACGGGTTCCGCTGGGTGTAAAAAAAGTCGAAACAAGCTGATGAAGATTTGATGTAGTTGATCCCGTCACAATAACTTCTTCGGACGCCGCACCGATAAGAGGCGCCATCTGATTCCCCAGATCCTCAGATAAATAAAACCAGGGATGCTCCCCCTCTGTCCAGCCGTCAATTCCGTGTTTTTTCCACGAATCAAGCAAGTCCAGCGCGGCTTTCTCTGCGGGTTTTGACATGAGCCCAAGAGAATTTCCATCTAAATAAATTTTCTCTTCATTGATATAAAATTCATTACGAAAAGCTTTCAGTTCATCCTGACGATCCTTTTCCTGAGCAAACCCTAAGGATGCATGACTGTGATGTTCTTCCACCTTATCTCTCTCCTTTTTCAGCTGGTTTCTAGAGGCCTAATGGCTTAAGGACGCCAATAACATCTAGAAAAACAATAATTATGGCAATCGGAACAACATATTTAATCAACATAAGCCACACGACAAACCATTTTTTTGCATGCGTTGTACCGCTTGTGAATTCTTCCATTAGTCTCTTCCGGGAAATCTTCAATGATACAAAGAGGGCTATAAACAATGCCCCAACGGGAAGAAGGATATCTGACACAAGAAAATCAGACAAATCAAAGATTGTTTTTCCGAAAATCTTGAAATGGCTTAGAACCCCATAAGAAAGCGCTGAAGGAATCCCAATCAGGAAAATAACTAGACCGGACCACCAGGCAGCTTTCTTTCTTTTACCATTTTTATGAGTAAAAACAGCCACGATAATTTCAAGCATGGAAAAAGCGGATGTCAGTGTAGCGAACAAAAATAAAATTAAAAATAGAAATAAAAAAATCATTCCAAACGGCATTTGATCAAAAACGGCCGGAAGAACCACAAACAGGAGTCCAGGACCCGCTGTCGGTGACAGCCCAAATGAGAAGACCGCTGGGAAAATCGCCAGCCCCGCAAGCAGTGAAATGCAAATATTCATGAGAACAATAAGCGTTGCTGACTTGGGCAGGCTTTCCTGTTTGGACAAATATGAACTGTAAGTAACCATGACCGAAATACCCACGCTCAAAGCAAAAAAGGACTGGCCGAGCGCAAACAAAATGGTTTTGCCGGTAAGGTGGCTGAAATCAGGATACAAAAAGAAACGAATGCCTTCCATAACATGCGGAAGAGTTAACGACCGCACGATCAGGATCAGAAAGGAAATAAATAATGCCGGCATCATAATTTGACTTGCCCGCTCAATGCCTTTCTGTACACCTTGAGCCACAATCATGATCGTAATCAGCATGAACAATGCCTGGCTGATGACCGCAACGACTGGATTCGCAATCAAGCTGTTGAATAGCTGTGAATAAGCATGGTGGCTCAGTCCGTTGAGACCCCCGCTAATTGTCTTAATAAGATAAATCAGAACCCATCCACCGATCACACTGTAGAAAGATAGCAGAAGGAAGCTTGTCGCCACTCCCATGATGCCTCCCCAGTGCCAGCGGGTATTCGGCGCGAAGAATTTATAGGCTCTCACTGCATCTCGCTGTGATCCGCGGCCGATAACAAACTCAGCAAGTAGAATAGGCAGCCCAATTAATAATGTAAAAAGTAAAAAGATCAGAAAGAAGGCGCCTCCGCCTGCTGTCCCAGCAACATAAGGGAATTTCCATATTGCCCCGAGTCCGACCGCTGATCCGGCAGCAGCCATAATAAAACCTAGCTTGGATGTCCATTGTTCGCGTTCCTGCTTCATAATTAAGCTCCTTTTTGTGAGAATCTATTGGTGTCTGTCAACCAATGAACTTATATAAAAGAATAAAGGAGAACACAAACATGTCAATAACCGATTTTATGTAAGCGATTTCAAATAAAACAAAGGGCAAAAGCCATTTCCCTCGGGCGTTGCGGGGCACGCTTGGATCGCTGATGAAGCAACTGAAAGAGCCAACCGATGTAGATGTGGTTGTTGATTTCTGCTCTAGGCTGCTCGCTTTCCACGGGCACGGCCTCAGCTAACTTTGGCTTGATTTCTTTGTGCGCCAAAGTGGATCTTCGGACGCTTGCTGGTCCCGTCCGAGTCTCGCGCCCTCCGCTTCAATCAACATCCTTTGATGTCCTTCTGTTACCGCAGGCATTGAAATAACTTCTTCGTCGATTTTGGACTACCTTCGTGACTTCATGGCGTTCTTACGCCAAACTGCTTCGGCCAGCTCTCCCACTGCATAAAAAGGAAACGGTGTGGTGTCCTTATTTTCAGATCATGGAATTTTTCAGTATAAAGAAAAATGAAGACGGCTAACCTTCACTTTTTGGTTGATGAGAGTGGGAGGCACGAGACTCCTGTGGGAAAAGCAACAGCTGAAGACCCCTCAGGACTCTTAAGGAAGATCGGCTAAGACCGTCACGTCCTGTGACAATGCCGATCCTACCCACATCCTGTGGACATGAGGAGGCTGAGGCGTTTCCCACGGAAAGCGAGTGCCGAAACGGAAATCAACAACCTCGTTTAATTTGTTGGCGGTTTCTATTGTCCGATTCTCCATTTTGACAGCAATACCCTCAAACCTATAATGAAAAAGAACCCTTCGTTTTATCTTCGTCATAGTATCATTCAGATCAGCTGACTGTCAATACTTGGCTAAATAGCGGGCGGTTTTTCAATTTAATCAGATCAAGACGTTGCTCCCTTTTGTAATGTCTTTAGCACCACATCTGTCAAAATATGAATGCCTGAAAAGAGTGCCTTACGGTCAAACGTCATGGCCGGGTGATGCAGACCGGGATTAAGCCCGCAGCCGAGTCCAAGCATCGTTGATTTAAGGGATGGTTTTTTAAAAGCATAGAAATGAAAATCCTCCCCGCCTGTTGTTAAAAGCGGTTCATCCAGTTTATCCGGGCCAAGCACATCTGCAATCGATTCTGCCATTAGACCGGCCGCTTCAGGATTTAATTTAGCTGCAGCTAAATTCATCGGTATATCAAGCTTGACTTCCACACGATACAGTTCGCCGATGGATTCTGCCGTCAATTTCACTTCTTCTATCAAAATCCGCATGACTTCATTGGTTTGAGCCCTCATATCAAGGCTAAAATAGGCATGCCCTGGAATGATATTGCTGCTTTCCCCTCCTGCATGGAGCATGGTCATTTTTACTGAATGTGGAACCATTGGATCAACATGGATATGCGCCAGTTCATGTACTAGCGTAGCGGCAACCTCAATCGCGTTTTTCCCCAGATGAGGTCTGGCCCCATGCGCATCTTCACCATTAATCACCCCGCCGATCGACAGACTCGCCCCATGAAGAATGGCAGGCGCAGCATGACCATTCTCGGTTTCCTGAATCGGCCGAAGATGAACCCCGTACAAATAATCAAGATCATCAATAATTCCCTTTTCAACCATTTTAAGGGCACCTTCACCCTTTTCTTCGGCTGGCTGAAAAATAAAACGGATCGTTCCTTTAGGACGTTCTTCATTCTTAAGCTTAGAAATAAGATAGGCGGCACCAAGACCCATGGTCATATGGCCATCATGCCCACATGAATGATTGGCTTGCTCGCGGCCTTTAACTTCCTGCCATAAAGCATCAAGATCTGCTCTTAGACCCACCACAGGTGAACCCGTTCCTATTTCTGCTATCACACCAGTGCAATCTGGAAAAACCTTCGTTGTGTAACCAAATGATTCAAGCTTTTCTTTAACAAATTTGGTTGTTTCGAATTCCTGCCAGCTCACCTCCGGATGAGAATGGAGATGCTCAAATATTTTCATAAAATCCTCTTTTTCTTGTTGATTAAGCAAAAGCATATACAAACCCCTTTGGATTAAATAGTCAGGATGCCGTTCAATTTTTCCTTGCCGCTTAAGTCAGACTTCTTCATATATAATATGTGGCCACTGAAACTCCAACTCATTTTCAACACTCAAATTTTTCAGCAGCACCGCCGAGTGAACGTGGAAAACTTCTAGGACTTTTTCAGTGGTACCATTAGCGTTCCAAGAGAGACTCCGCAGAAACGAGGGTATTTCCGCTTTCAATGGATTGCATCCACATTTTCATCGTGTGATGTGGATTCAAGGATGCTCTTTCAAGTTCAGTAGCACCAGCGACATGCCACTGAAAAACAAGTGTATTTATGATCTTTCTTAAGATGGAAACAAAGAATAGCCTGATCTGATGCCTCGATAACGCAATGTCCAAGTCTAAAGGCAGTGACCCTTTTGACGCTATGGCCGATCTGCTGGAAATTTTGAGACTCCGTATAATCGTTGATGGCCTCGAAATATCTATAGCCCGAATGACTTTTATAGGCCACCATCTGAAATCAAACATGTTGCTTGAAGCGAAAGGCGAGAGACTCCTCCAAAATGCAAATGCCCTGGATTTAAAGGTAGAAATACCCGAGACTCCTCGAAAATGCTTTGCAATTTTCTTCGTGCGGTGAGGAGTCAAGGATGACATTTCGAAGTCCTACGGAATTCAGCACGCGCTCGAAGATCCACTTTGGCAAACAAAGAGACAACGCCAAAGTTAGCTGAGGCCGTGCCCGTGGAAAGCGAGGGTATTTCCGCTTTCAAGGTATGGCATCGCATTTTCTTCGTGCGGTGTGGATTCTACGATGTTATTGCAAGTCCTACGGAATTCAGCACGCGCTCGAAGATCCACTTTGGCAAACAAAGAGACAACGCCAATGTTAGCTGTGGCCGTGCCGATGGAAAGCGAGGATCCTAGAGCGGAAATCAACAACCACGTCTACACCGGGTGACTTTTTCAGTTGCCACTATAGTATGGGGCGTCCTGTTCAGATGTCTTTGGCTTGCAACATGCTGCGGCAATTAACAAAAGCGATCATCTCTTTATATTCTAACGGTTTTTAATATTTAATTATATATAAAAATTAAGAAAGCCATTAGGAAATGCGAACACACCACACTGAACACTATAATTACGAGACTTCTTTTAATTGTTATACAACGCACAACAAATAACCCCTAAAGCGGACTTAGAAATCGCACGATAGGGGCACTAGTATTATTTAAAGTTCATCGAATCCATTCTCCTCCGATACTTTGCTGTATTGACGGGATTTTTGTTCGAAAAAGTCCGTCTTCCCCAAATTGACATCCTCGTATATTGTGATCCAGCGCAGCGGATTTTTATTAAACCCTTCAAAAATCGGATGGATCCCCAGTTGTTTTGCCCTTGTATTGGCAATGAACTTGATATAAGCATGGAGGTCCTGAAGTGAAAGGGTATCGAACTTATCTCCAATGATTTCGGTTCCCCACTCCATCTCAAGCTGCGCTGCTTCATAAAGAGCGGAGGCTGTAAATGCCCGCAGCTCGCCTGTATCAAGCTCAGGCATTTCTGCCAGAATCTCGCTATAAATGGCGGTAAACAACCGGACATGCTGCTGTTCATCTCGATTAATGTAGTTGATCATTGTACTGGTGGATACCATTTTCTGATTACGGGCCAAATTATAGAAAAAAGCAAAGCCGCTGTAAAAAAACAGTCCTTCCAGAATAACGTCATATACAATCGACTTCAAAAAAGTCTCCGGGGTAGGGTTTTCTGTGAATGCTTCATACCCGTCAACGATAAAGGCATTTCGTTTAAGCAAAACCGGATCATGCTTCCAGTATTCAAAGATTTCATTCTGGCGTCTTTTATCAACTAGGCTTGATAAAACATAACTATACGACTGATTATGGACCACTTCCTGAAAACTTAGTGTTTGCATCAGCGCCACAAGACTTGAATCGGTAAGGTAATCTGCAACCCTGCCCGAGTAATCTGTTTGCAGGGAATCCAAAAATGCCAACAGGCCAATAATTTTTGAGAAACTTTCCCGTTCCTCCTCCGTCAGAAGGGCTTCCCACTGTTTTTTATCCTTTGTCATGTTAATTTCGAAAGGGGTCCAGAAATTCGAAAGCATTTTTTTATAAAATTTATAAGCCCACGGAAAACGGCAGTCATCCCAGTTCAGGATATTTGAAGATCGTCCATTAATAATTCCTGTCGAACGGTTCGGTGCTTCAAGATCGTAAAGCTTCCTTTTAGTCAGTTCCATTATAATTGCTTCCTCCTTAGCTTTCACAGGCCTCGCACACTTCCAAATCTGTGGAAGTTGAACGGGTATAATAGGTTGTTTTCAGTCCATTCGTCCAAGCCGACAAATGCAGATCAAGCAGATCCTTTGCTTTAATTCCGTTGGTGACATAGAGATTAAATGAAATCGCCTGGTCAACATGCCGCTGGCGGGCCGCATTCTGGCGGATGCTCCAGTGCTGATCAATGAGATTAGCAGACTTATAGTACCAGAACGTTTCTGGATTTAAGTCAGGTGCTGTCACAGGAATTTTATAGTCTTTCTTTTCCTCAGAATAAAACCTCTTGAAAATCGGATCGATGCTCGCTGTACCGCCACCGATTAATGATGTGCTGGAGTTCGGAGCAACCGCAAGCAGATACCCGTTTCTTAACCCTGACCGCTGAACGTCATCTCTAAGGCGGACCCATTTCTCATCCTGATAGCCCCTTCTTTCAAAATAACGCCCGGTTTCCCATTCCGATCCCGAAAACATGTCATACGCGCCTTTTTCCTTAGCCAGCTGCATACTCGCTTCAATCGTAAGGAAATTAATGTGTTCATATAATTCATCAGCATACGCCACCGCTGCTTCGCTCTCCCAATCAATGTGCTTTAAAGCGAGAAGGTGATGCCATCCGAACGTTCCAAGCCCGACTGCCCGGTATTTCTGATTTGTTAAAACCGCTTGAGGTACACCGATTCTTCCGGCATTACGTTCAATCACATTATCAAGCATCCGCATTTGGATCGGGATGAGACGCTCCAATACGTTTGCAGGCACTGCAAGTCCCAAATTAATTGAGCTGAGGTTACATACAACAAAATCCCCCGGTGCTTTCTCAATAATAATCCTGCCATCCTCTGTCCGTTCGTCTGTCACCACGGTAGGAGACATGTTTTGGGCAATTTCTGTGCACAGGTTGCTGCAATAGATCGATGTTCTGCCCGGCCCTTTTACATGCTTATTCGGGTTCGCACGGTTCACCGCATCCCGGTAAAACATATACGGAGTACCCGTTTCGAGCTGGCTGACCATAATCCGTTTCATAAGCTCAATTGCAGGAACTGCGACACGGCTCAGCCCAGTATTTGCCACGCACGCTTCGTACCTTTCAGTAAAGCACTTCTCTCCTTCTTCCCCATCATAATAATCATCGAGGTCAAACCCCATTTGGACCCTTACTTCCTGTGGATCAAATAGATACCAGTCTTCCCGCTTCTCGACTTTTTGCATAAAAAGGTCAGGGATCACCACCCCTGTAAACAGGTCATGCGTGCGCATCCGCTCATCCCCATTGTTCAGCTTAGCGTCCAGAAAACTGAAAATATCCTTATGAAACACAGGTAAATACACAGCAATCGCCCCTTGGCGCTGCCCAAGCTGGTCAACCGATACAGCCGTGTTGTTTAACTGCCGCATCCAGGGGATAACGCCTGACGAGCGTCCCTCAAATCCTTTTATTGAAGACCCGTGTGCACGGAGCTTTCCAAGATAAATACCAAGCCCTCCGCCATTTTTTGATAACGTCGCAACGTCAGTATTGCTGTCATAAATGCCTCTTAAACTGTCATCGATCATGTCGATGAAACATGAACTCATCTGTCCGTAACTTTTTCCAGCGTTTGCAAGTGTCGGCGTGGCGACTGTCATATACAGATGGGACAGCGCCCAATACGCCTCTTCAACCAGCTGCAGTCGGTGCTCATGATTTTCGTGCATCATTAATGTCATGGCGATGATCATAAAGCGTTCCTGAGGTAATTCACAGACGTCATTCTGACGCGTTCTTGCCAAGTATCTGTCAGCTAGCGTTTTCAAGCCGATATAAGTGAAATATCCGTCACGCTCTGAAACCAATGCGTTACCAAGCTTCGTTATCTCTTTTTCTGAATAGGCCGCCATCAATGCCTCATCATATATTCCTTCCCTCGTCAGAAGCTGAATTTTTTTATAAAAGCTGTCTGCCTGTGTACGACAGGCTTTTTTTCTGAGATTCTTTATAAAAAACGTTGCCGCAACAAATGTCCAATCGGGTTCTTCAATTGAAATATGATCAAGTGCTTCAAGAATTAAAAGCTCAAAGAAACGTTCCTCGTCATATCCAGTTTGTTCGACACTTTCGGCAAGCTGTTCCGCTCTTTTTTCAAAGCGCTCCCAGGATAACTTAGGATAATCCTGTTTCAACTCTATTAATAGATGACGATCCTTTTCCTTATTCAGTACATTATTCTCCAAATCTCTCGCCCTTTCTGTGACTTATATTTTCCAGCCAATAAAAAAAGCCCACCCTTGAGAAAGGATGAGCTAAAACGGCAACACAAACGAGACCAATATAAATTCGCTGCCGTCTCTTCCTCTCAATCCCCGAAGCAAAGAAACTTTCGGAAACCGCGGCAGGTCTACTGGCTTGTGCATTAACCTACTCCGAGCCTTCCCGTAGCGAGACCGCTACAGTGGCTGTTTTCGTTTCGACTGCACTTACAGTTGCGGGGACAGCTCCGGCGTTAAACCGGATTCCCTATTAAGTCCTAATGGACACCAAAGCTTCCAAATCAATATGTAGTGGTTTTTTAATATCGAACCACAATTTGTTGTGTCTTTATCCTAACCAATCTTTTTCTAAAATGCAACCTCTCCTTTTTATTTGTGGGTAAACGCGAACTGTTGAAAAATCTGCACACGAAAAAGCGGATGCGTTCAGCATCCGCTTCCCAAACTCGACTATTTTATTTTACAGTCATTCAAATCAGCTGCTCGCTGGCAGCCTAGCTCGGCTGGCCAGAATCATCAAGCTGCTCCTTTCCCATGCAACTCTCCCAGGTCTACATAAGGAGTGCTGCCCCCTAAAGAGATGCACCGTTAAGTATGACAAGATGACTGAAATGCTCAATTTCAATTCTAGATTTTCAACTTATTGCCCTGTATGCCGGGCCAAGCTATCCGTCAGGTGGATAGACCCATATTTTAATGTGACGATCTTGCCTTTTTAAATCCATATAAACTGCAAAACTCCTCGCTTAATTATGATACGTATCCAGTATAGCTTTCATTGCTTTCATTGCTTTCATTGCTTTCATTGCTTTCGTTTCTTTCATTTCTTTCGTTTCTTTCCTTTTATTTAATGCCCTTCAACATGCGAAATTCCTGATCTTGCCTTTCAGAATTGCTTTTTGCTCGTTTAGGATAAATCGCATCACTCTCCCGCTTTTCAAAATCAGCAATCGTCGATTCTGGCATCCCCCCTCATTCATTACTAGCACTCCTTGCATTCATTATACATCAATGAAAATAAAAATAAACTGATTTATTAAAATATTTAGCATTCTAATGTGCTGAACTCAAAAAATGCCAGCCCCCGCAAGGTCTGGCACGCTGTTTACTTCTTGCTTTTTATTTCATCACGAATCTGCTGGTTTGTTTTTCCGGCTGTGTTAAGTCCCAATTTTTTGGCATGCTTCACGAGTCGATCATGCTTTTTTGCCTGAACCTTTTCTTTAACCGCCTTGCGGATATTTTTGGTAGCTTCTCCGGCTGAAGAATCATTTTGGATTTTTTTAACATCGATACCAAGCTTTTCAGCCCTTTTCATTAGATGCTCCTGTCGCTTCTGTTTATGTGCTTTATGAATGGCTTTTCTAAGCTGCTTGTCTGTTTGATTTGCCGTACTGATCTCAAGTTTTTTTGCCTTATCCAGAAGCTTTTGATGATGTGCCGCTTTTTGTTCACTTGTCCGCGGTATTTTGCTTCCCCCATTGTCTGCAGCGTGTGCCAGTCCAATAGATGTGGCCCCGCCGCCAAGTATTAACGCCCCGGAAAGTACAAGTGTCAAAACGTTCTTTCTCATATTTTCACTCCTTCTAAGAAATCGGTGGATTTATAACCGTAGTATACCCGCTAATTGTGGAAAATTTATGTAAACAGCAAAGAAAATTTCCGGCACGTTCAAATTAACATTCTCCAGGCAACACAATTGTAAATCTCGCGCCGCCTTCCGCTTTATTTTCTGCTTGCACCGATCCATTCATCCTTTCAATAATGGCCCGCGAAATAGCCAGACCCAAACCATTCTCGCCATGCCTTCCTTTTACAAAACGATGAAACAAATAGGGAATAAGCTCTTCAGGGAGTCCCGGCCCATCATCTTCAATCCTGAATACGTAGCCGTTCTCCTCCCTTACGCAATTCAGACAAATTTCAGCACGGGCATGTCTAATCGCATTCGTTATCATGTTCATGATTGCCTGAAGCAGCTTATCCTCGTCTGCTTCAATATGCCATGAATCATCGATTTGATCAAAATGGGGCGTGACAAGCTGGATATTCTTGTCGATTAACAACGGTTTTGTCCGTTCAATCGCCAGTTGGAGCACTCTTTTAACCGAAATGATTTCACTTTGGAAAATATGGTCCTGACTTTCAAGCTTGGTCAGCAGCAGCATTTCTGACAGAAGGCGTTGCATCCGCTCACTTTCCTGTATCATCGTTTCCAGTGCTCCGCTATGTTCAGTCTCATCAAATATACCGTCATGCATACCCTCAGCATAGCCTCGAATAGTCATTAACGGGGTCTTCAATTCATGGGAAGCATTCTGAAAAAAATGCTGCTGGGAATCAACATAGCGTTTCAACTCACTTCCGAGTTCATTAACGGATTGAGCCACTTCGCCAATTTCGCCCGTCGCCTTTACTGGCTTAGTCTGATCAAACCGGCGATGTTTCAATTTTGAGAGCTCTTCATTCAGGCGTGTTAGGGGACTTGTAAGCTTTCTTGTGAACCAGAAACTGATCCCATAGGCTATGGCCCCGCCAATTAAGAGAATAATTAAGAACTCCATGATGATTTTTGTCTGAATAGCCTGGACACCTTTCAGGGGCGTCGCTAACACAATCACCCATGTCTGACTGCTGTCATGAAAAGGCAAAGAGACAGTAATGTAATCCTCACCAGCAATTGTTTTCAGACCTTCAACGGTTTGTTCCTTTTTAGCTGACACATCATTTAATAAGACACCGAGCTTATCAGAGGAGATCGATGAATAAAGAATTTTCTTCGCCTGCGGATCAATCAGGACCGCTTCAGCATTTCCTCTTTTTACTGGCAGCGTAACCAGGCGCTTCAACGTATTTTTTAGCTGATTATGATTTTCTCGTTTTACTTGATGAATCCAGTCTGACCCTCTTGCCCGCAGCTCTTCCTGTTGTTCATTGACTAAGGTGTTCATTAAAAACGAACGAAAGATCAAGCTGCTTATAATCAACGTAATGATTAACAGCAGTAAATATGTCAAATTGAACTGCGTCCTGAGCTTCATATTCCAGATCCGTGCTCTTCAACAAGCCGATAACCATATCCCCACACGGTCAGTAAAGGAAAGCCCTCCATCTTTTGACGAATTCGCTTAACGAGGTCATCAACGGCTCGGTCACTGCCATAATAATCCTCTCCCCAGACTGCTTGCAGAATTTCAGCTCTTGCCATTGCGCGGTTTTGATGCCTTACCATAACGTCCAGGAATTCATATTCTTTATGCGTCACTTCAACGGACGAGCCTTCCCAGTATACCAGCCTTCTTTGACGGTCCAGATCAAGCTTTCCGAGCGAGACACGCATATCTGATGAGACGGCCGCATCCATTCGCTTCATTCGTTCCCACCGTTTCAGATGCCGTTTCACCCTGGCTACGAGTTCTCTAGGACTGAACGGCTTTGTCATATAATCATCGCTTCCGAGTTCAAGACCTAGTACTTTGTCCACTTCTTCATCTTTTGCTGAGATGAAAATAATGGGTGCTTCGCTTTTTCTTCGGATCCTTTGGCAGAAATCAAAACCGTCACTTCCTGGAAGCATGACATCAAGAACCCATAAGTCAGGCATTCTTTCGGACAAATGGTCTTCAGCTTCCTCTGCTGATAAATAAGAAAAAACCTGAAAGCCTTCTTTTTTCAAATATGAAGAAACGATATGTGAAATATTCGGATCATCATCCACCACTGCAATACGGGCTGTATCCATGTCGCTTCACTTCCTTCAACTAGTCTACGAGACACGATTTTCTGGTTTAAATTATATCGCTTTTTCTTCTTAATTATATTAATTCAGTATTTTTAACATAAGTCTGCTTCATTTGCCAGTTTTGGATGCCGTAAATAACAAAATTGCCTGCCATCCATAAAGGACGCAGGCAATTCTTTAAAATCATACTATCTTAAGCATAGTCTGGGGAATCCATTCTTCCAAACCATTCATAGCGGTTTTCTGAAACCCACATGTATAAAGGATCTAATACCTTATCAATCAAAGGCAAATACAATAGCAGACTGACCGGAAAGGTAAGCACGAGTAAGTTCAGTATTTTTCGGACCGTATAAAACCCTGTATACAGTTTGCCGTCCGGAGCAAGCATATGAATTCTATCATAAATATTTCGGTCTTTTAAAAAACGGTATCTTTCCATTTCCTCTGCTTTTTGAACAGGGATCCACTCAAACGTTTCAAGCCAGTCCAGTTTGGTGACCACGCTCTTCACAGCCGAACATAACGGACACATTCCGTCATAGAATACCTGATAAGCCATTTGGCATTCGCCTCCTCTATTAAAAGCTACCACTTACAGGTATATTTTAAAACCCACCTGAACACGTTTTTCATCTCCAGTTCGACAGGAGTATTAAAATGTTCCTTTTTCCCCGAAAAAATTTCCTAGGAAATACTTCGAAAATGTCGGTTTTTATTTTTCTCCCATTGCTTAAATTCTAATTTATCTGTATTTTATCCAAAATCGGCGTTTTTAGAATTTTTTCTCACAATTTCCCCGCTTATGTTACAATTATAGTAAGCGAACAGGATAAAGATATGGTGTGCAGTGCGTCTCACATCGCTCCTCTCGTTATAATCGGTGTCACCGGAAAATAACGCTGCTGTGTAACGACTGAAACACATAAGGTATGAACTGATTGTCTTGTGTTTGAAGTTACTTCCCAAATATAGAGGAGAATGTGTATGGTACAAGCTGTTAATCATGAACACCGTGCTTTTCAGGCATGGAATATTCTTGTTGAATCGGCAAGTCAATCAAAAGTCATTTCCCACAAAGAACTTAGCCAGCAAATTGGTGTGAACTCCAGATTTTGCAGCATGTTTATTGAACCCATTCAGCAATATTGTCTGAGTGAGAAGCTTCCACCGCTTACAAGTTTGATCGTAAATGAAAATAAAGAATTGAGAGATGACTTTATTGCATGGGATGCCGATAACCCTGAAGAAGGGCAAAAATCAGCTTTGCAATTTAATTGGGATATGTATCCGAACCCTTTTAATTATGCGAGCGATGAAGATCAGCACGCCAGCAGCCTCTCAAAAGATTTAGTGAAGGGGTTATCCCCTGAGCGCGTTTATCAAAAAGTGCATGTACGCGGTATGGCTCAGGTGGTTTTCAGGCAGGCACTTCTCGAGGTTTATGAGAATCAGTGTGCGTTCTGTCATTTTAAAGTGGCTGAAGCACTGGATGCCGTTCATATTGTACCTTGGTCTCATGCCTCTTCAAAGGAGAGAATGGATCTTCAAAACGGCCTTTTGCTCTGCAGCAATCATCAGAAGCTTTTTGATCAAGGCATTTATTCGATCGATGAGGACTTCTCCATTGAAATGAACAACGGTTATAAATCGAAATTAAGCGGCAAGAGCATTCGCTTGCCTAAAAAGAAAAAACATAAGCCTTCTCTCACCTATATTAAAAAACGCCAGGCTTTACTTAAATAGACAGTAAAAAGCACCCCTCCCTTGTTGGAAGCGTGCTTTTTTGTTTGCCTTATATAGGCGATTTTTTTCAATAATTTTCAATATCCACTTAACAGGAGAATGCCTATTCTCTTGAGGTCAGCGTCCAAGTGTAGGATTGGAAATCCCCTTTGTGGCGTTTGTCGGGAAGCTGTATGCCGGCATACATCAGCTCGTCTCCATACGCCTCGAATCCCAACTCCTGAATAAAATATGATTTCTCTGGATCGATCCCTGTCAGTTTCACTTTGAAAACCGGTGGATTGGGTATGGAGAGAGTCTGATAATAGCTAACGATCGCGTTATTCTTTTTCTCATCCACAACCATCCAGCCCGTCCCGTTTCTGTCACCTTGAAAAGGACTGTACAAACGGTAGAATGTCCCCTTTTGGAAAAGCTCACGATATTTTTTATAATAGATTAACTGTTGCTTGACCGCCTCTTTTTCCTTCTGTGTAAGAGCGGTTAAATCCAGTTCATAGCCAAAAACGCCGTAATACGCAGCAGCCGCCCTCATTTCCAGACTTGTTATTCGGCCGGTTTGATGGTTGGGAACCGCTGATACATGCGCGCCGATCGAGCTTAATGGGTACACATATGAACTGCCATATTGAATTTTAAGCCTTTCAACAGCATCTGTGTCGTCACTTGCCCAAGCCTGTGGGGCATAATAAAGCATTCCAGGATCAAATCTCGCACCTCCACTTGCACATGACTCAAATAAAATAGTTGGGAAGGCGTTAATCAGCCTTTCATAAAGCTCATAAACTCCCAAAATATAACGATGAGGCAATTCCTGCTGGCGGTTCGGTGGTAAAGACAGAGATCCAATTTCTGTTAAATTACGATTCATATCCCATTTAACATAATCCACGTTTGATTCAGAAAGAATTTTCGCCATTTTTTCATAGATATAATCTATGACTTCTGTTCTGCTGAAATCCAGCACATATTGGAAGCGCCCGTGCGACAAATGCCTGTCTGGAACCTGAATGAGCCATTCAGGATGGCTTTTAAAGAGCTGACTTTCTTTTGAAATCATTTCGGGTTCGAACCACAGACCGAATAAAAGACCAAGAGATTTAAGCTTCTTTGACAACCCATCTAAGCCATTCGGGAGTTTCTTATCATTAACAAACCAGTCTCCAAGCGACGTTTTGTCATTATTTCTTTTCCCGAACCACCCATCATCCAGAACAAACATTTCAATACCCAGATCGCTTGCTTCCTTCGCGACATCGAGCAGTTTTTTTTCATCAAACTGAAAATATGTCGCTTCCCAATTATTTATTACAGTCGGTCTGGAACGATCTCTCCACGTTCCTCTGGCCAACCTATTTCTGTAAAGTTCATGATAGGACTGACTCATTCCGTTCAGACCATTATCTGAAAAAACCATAACGACCTCAGGCGTGTGAAAGCTTTCGCCTGACTCAAGCCTCCATGAAAAATCAAACGGCTGCAAGCCAATGGAGATACGTGCAGATTGATAGTGATCGACCTCCACCTGAGCGTGGAAGTTTCCGCTGTACACAAAACTGAAGCCGTAAACCTCTCCTTCATGTTCTGTCGTCCATGGTCTTTTCAACGCCAAAAAAGGGTTTTGCTGGGCGCTGCTTGTGCCTCTTGTACTAGTGATTTTTTGAATTCCGCTCATTAGCGGCCGGTTTACCACATGCCGTTCCCGTGACCAAGCACCTGACAGCTGGACCATGTCAAACTCCGAATCAATAAAATCCACGGATGCACTTAAAAACCGCTGCAGACTGAGAACTGACCTTCCCAAGTTTGAGATACTCGCGTGCCTAGTGATCACCGGCCTGCCTTCATAGAGGGTATAGCTGAGCTTCAGCCGGCCATCAAGATGTTCATCAGTTAAATGAACCGTAAGCGTCGTTGCTTCTTCTGGTCCTTCTGTATAAGTTGCTGGTAACCCTGGTATCATTGGTTTACCTTTTTCAATATGATGCGTTTCATATGTAAATTGTGTGACTCTGCTGCCGTCCTCCTGATAGACATGCATAGCTGGTTCACGGAAATCCGTCGTACCAAATGCAGGGAATTCCTGCGGGATCAAATCAAGCGAGAACGTTTCCTCTCCTTCGTATACATAAGCGGTTGCTGGCCGTGGATAAGAGGTAAATAATTGATCAAAATGCTCACGGTCTGTCAGACGTTTGCCAAAATATAGATGTCCTAATTGTCCATTTCGAAGGATTTTGAAAATATAGCTGACCGATTGATTTTGTAAATGGAACGTTTGGCTTTTTTCTTTAAAATAGATCGGCACACCACTCTTCCTTTCTTTTTCAGCTATTTGTTCACTGCATATATTAAGCGGTCAAACCTTTCGCTAAAGCTGAAAAAAGCGCTTCGGACCGATCCTTGGGAAATGATCACTTGCCTCTGATGAACGTCCAAGCCTCCGCCTTCTTTCTTCATTGCGGGGATCTCGGCCGCCCGTTATTCCGCAGGCATAAGCATCACATCTCGAACGACTACGAACTGCGACGAGGAAGCCCCCTTAGAAGCATTACTTTCAGACGCAGGAGCACATGGTCGCACTTCCCGACGGATCGGTCCACAAACGCAACGTTCAACCGATTTCTGAATCTAAATCATTTGTTGAAAATGTAAAATCCAGACTACGAAGGTTAAGACAGTGATGGGTGAATCACCAAAGTCCTTCTGGCCGACCCTTGGGAAATGGTCGCTTGCCGCGGACGAACATCCAAGCCTCCGCCTTATGAAGAAAATGCGATCAAATACATTGAAGGTGAAGGTATTCCCGCTTTTTTCGCCTTCATTTCCTTCCTAATTATTGTAAATAACTAGCTCGATTTAGCTGAGAAAGGAAAATCTATAGACAAAATGATTTCTAAATGGAAGCACCTGGCAACCAACACGTTGATTGACTCGGAAGGTGCGAGACTCCAGCGGGAAAAGCACGCGTCCGAAGATCCACTTTGGCGCACAATGAGCAACGCCAAAGTTAGCTGAGGCCGTGCCCGTGGAAAGCGAGCAGCCTAGAGCGGATCATTAACCACGATGATGCCTGTTGCTCACGATTACTTTATCTCGGATTGGAGTATTCGGGTTCAGCCGCTTTTTTCACGTTGTTCGATGATTGATGCTCGGCTTCCTTCAGAATAACCACATCGTTTTCTGGTACCATCAGTTGATCTTTAACAAGGCTGTTTTGTAAAATATTTTCATAGTGCTTCGTGATTGGCACCTTTAAGCTGAATTCATTATGATTAATAATGATATAAAAGGTTTCGCCATCTTTTTCTCTTCTTAGGCACTCTACATTTGCCGGCGTATTGAGCGCTTCCCGAAAGTTAGAAAGGCCAGCATCATTTAATAGAAGCTGAGATAGGTCAGAATGTTCAAGCTCAGTTCCAACATAAATCGCCTGTCCTTTTCCAAATGTGTTTTTTGTTACGGCAGGTTCTCCCGCCAACCAGTCACCGGCAAAGTATGCAAGTGGTTCAGCATTTTTGACAATAATATGCTCACTCCACAGCGATGATTCCGTGGTAGTGTGTTTGAACAATAAAGGCTTTTTTTCCCCTTCCTTAAAAGGGACAAATTCTTCCACGTAAAGTCCCAGCATTTCTGAAAAAGGCTGAGGATAGCCACCTAGGAATACCCGGTCATTCTCGTCAACAATTCCGCTGAAATAAGTCGTCACAAAGGTACCGCCTTGTTCGACGAAGCGGTTAATTTCAGAAGACGCCTTGTCTGATACCATATACAGCATTGGTGCAAGAACAGTCTCATAGTCTGTAAGACGATCCCCTGGCTGAACAAAATCCACTGCAATATTGTTTTCATATAAAACTTTATAGTAAGCAAAAACTCTTTCAATATAGTTCAGCTTATTATGCGGTTTGGAATCTAGCTCAACAGCCCACCAGTTTTCCCAATCAAACAGCATGGCGACTTTAGCGGGAGTTGTTGCGCCAACCATACCTTCAAGGGCTTTCATTTCATTCCCGAGCTGAAGAACTTCTTGATAGACACGGCTGTTTTCTTTTCCCGTATGAGACACCATGGCGCTATGGAATTTCTCTGCGCCAGCCTGACTTTGCCGCCATTGGAAAAACAGAATGCCGTCCCCTCCTCTCCCAATTGTTGAGTAGCTCCACCGCCTCATGGTACCTGGAGATTTTGGCACATTAATTTCTCGCCAATTAACCTGGCTAGTTACTTGCTCCATTAATAGAAAAGGCTGACCATTTTTGAGACCTCTCATCACGTCGTTCATCATGCTTTGCATGATCGGCATACCTTCAATTGGATCTGGATAGGAATCCCAGGAGACAATATCTACTTCTTTTGCCCATTCAAAATAATTTAATGGCTTGAATGGCCCCATAAAATTTGTGGTTATCGGAACTTCCGGCGTGTAGTTTCTCAAAATCTTTTTCTCAGTCATAAACAAATTGAAAATCGAATCGTTCATAAAACGATAGTAATCAAGACGCATACCAGGATTTGCGAATGTCGGTGTTTTTCCCGGAAGCGAAATCTCATCCCAATTATAATAACGCTGGCTCCAGAAATTTGTTCCCCAAGCTTCATTCAGAGTATCGATGGTTTTATACCTGCTTTTAACCCAAGATTGAAAATGATTCAGACAGTCCTCGCAATAGCATTCAGAAATGTGACAGGCGTACTCATTATTAATATGCCACATCTTAACTGCCGGATGGCTCTGGTAACGCTCTGCAATCGCTTCGACAAGATTCTTGGTCCTTTCGATCAAATGTTTATTATTCGGGCAATAATGCTGCCTGCTCCCGAAGCTGTATTTATTCCCGTTTTTATCAACCGGCAAAATATCCGGATACTTTCGGATCATCCAAGCAGGCGGCGAAGCTGTGGCCGTGGCAAGGTCGATCGCAACACCTTTGTCATATAAAATTTCAATCACTTCATCAAGCCAGTCAAATTGATAGTTCCCTTCCGAGGGTTCAATTTTTGACCAGCTGAAAATACCGAGTGAAACAAGGTTCACCCCCGCTTTTTCCATTAGCGTGGCATCTTTCTCCCAGACAGCTTTTGTCCACTGCTCCGGGTTATAGTCGCCGCCGTAACTCATTCTTTCTGGAAGCTTTATATTATTCGACATAACATTCACCACTTTCATTAATTATTTAGCCGTTTTCACTTATTCTTTAACGGCTCCGCCAAGAATACCGGATATAAATTGCTTCTGGAGAACCAGAAAGACCACCATTACCGGCAGCGTGGATAGCGTTGTGCCAAGCATAACCTGTCCATAGTCAATCCGGGAAAGTCCGATCAGACTAGACAGAGCGACAGGCAGGGTATACATATCCTGTGAATTCATCACAACTAATGGCCATAAGAAATTGTTCCATTGAAAAGTGAATAGGAAAATAGCGACAGCCGATAAAGCTGGCCTCATAGTTGGCAGTGCAATTCTGAAGAAGATAAAGAACTCTCCAGCCCCGTCAACCCGAGCTGCTTCAATCAGCGAATCCGGAATCGCCTTCATATTCTGCCTCATTAAGAAAATGGCGAAAGGATAAGCGAGCTGCGGAAGAATAACAGATTGATACTGGTTAAGCCAGTGCCACTGAGCAAACAATTTAAATAAGGGAATAAGGGTTACCTGATAAGGAATCATGACAGCTAGCAGAAGCATAAAAAAGATAAAGTCTCTACCTTTGAATTTATACTTTGCAAACGCATAGCCAGCAGCCGAACAGATCAGCAAGCTGACCACGGTAAACACAACCGTTATAAATAAAGAATTCCAGAAAACCTTCATAATTCCTACTGATTCATTTAAATGTATGAAATTTTGTATTAAATGGGTGCCCGGAATGAATTTTGGCGGAACCCGAAAAACGTCACCTGACCGATTGGTTGCTCCAACAACCATCCAATAAAAAGGAGCAATAGAAATAATGGCACCAATGATGAGCAAAATGTAAATGACAATCTTTCCTGGAGTAGATCCTTTTTTATTCATCAATCATTATCACCTGCCAATTTCATTTGAGCCCAGGATAATAGCGCAATAAGTATCACAAGGACATAGGCAATTGCTGACGCATATCCGAAATCAAAATACTTAAAGCCATTCTGATAGAGATAGAGGGTGATCGTTAACGTCGCATCATGCGGACCGCCATTTGTCATTGTATACGGCTCATCAAACAGCTGGAGGGTTCCGATTGTTGAAAGCACCGTTGTGAACAAAAAGATTGGTCTTAGCTGCGGTAAGGTAATCGAAAAAAACTGTCTCAACTTACTTGCACCGTCGATACTGGAAGCTTCATATAATTCATTAGAGATATTCTGAAGTCCCGCGAGAAAAATAACCATGTTATACCCTGTCCATCGCCACGTCATGACAAGCATTAACGAGACCTTCGCCCAGAAAGGGTCGCTTAGCCACTGTATTTTTTGAAACCCTAAATGCATTAAAATAAAATTGAATAAACCATAGTTTTCATCCAGAAGCAAAAGAAAAACGATGGCTGCTGCTACAAGTGATGTAACAGCCGGCATAAAGAATGCAATCCTGAAAAATGGCTTTGCCCTAATCATGGCGGAGTTCAACGCAACTGCAATTAAAACGGCCAGAATGAGCTGAACTGGGACCTGAATAATTAAGATAATAAACGTATTCAAGAGCGCTTTATAGAACAAAGGATCCTGAAACAAACGGGTATAGTTATCAAGTCCTGAAAAGACATAGCGGCCTTCAAATCGAGATTGAAAGCTTAATAGAAACGAAGAGACAACGGGATACAGCGTAAAGATAATAAATAGAATCACCACAGGCGCAATAAATACGTACGGGGCGCGTTCGTTTCGTTATAAATCGCCGACGTCTTCTTTCAGGCTTCTGTGCAGGTGCCTTTTTGGCTGATAAATTGGTTTCTGATGCTTTAGCATGACTTTGTCCCAATATCCTGCCCCCCTCCTTAACAGCTTTTTCTGTAAAAAGGGAAAGAAGAGTCTCACCCCTTCTTTCCCATCTATCATTAACATGTGAATCGTTTATTTGTTTATATCCCGATGTGTTGCTTTTTTCAGTCCTTCAGCAGCGTTTTTCAAAGCGGCCTTCGGATCTTTATTATCCAGAAGGACAGATGAAACCGTATCCGAACCAATTTTCAGAGCGCGATCGTTATCACTTGTATAGTTAATCGACTTAATGTTGGACACAGTATCTGAGAAACTCTTAAATACTGGCTCATTATTAAAGTAAGCAACGTTCTCAGTGAAGAATGGTTTATCATACGAGCTTGTCAGCGACGGGAACAGCCCGTCTGTCTTCATAGATTGCACTTGAACATCCGCATTCGTTGTGAAAAATTTAGCGAAATGCATAAGCGGCAGCTTTATTATTTGAAGAGGACGGGATCATCAGGTTTGATCCTCCAAGATTTGCAGCCTGGTTTCCGCCTGCTTCAAAAGCAGGAAGCTTAAAAGCATCCCATTTACCGGATAAATCAGGTGCTTGATCCATCATAGTTCCCGTGTACCATACACCTGTAGGAATTGTCGCAACTTTACTGTTTTTCATCGCAGCAATGCCGCCGTTCCAGCCATCGACATTAAGCATGACATTAGCATCATGGAGCTTCTTAATCATGCTCATCGCTTTAACAGCTTCATCAGATTCAAGGTTTATATTGCCTTTATCATCAAAGTAATACGTACCTTGTTCATTCAGCATAATTCTGAATAAACCGTCATCGTTCGCAATGTCCATAGAGAGAAGATCGACGCCCGTTGCAGCTTTGATTTTCTTACCAGCATTTAAATAATCATCCCATGTTTTGATGCTCGCTGGATCAACCCCTGCTTTTTTAAATAAGTCAGTCCGATAAAACACTTCAACAGGACCAATATCCCACGGCATCGCATAAATGTCACCTTTTTTATTTTTTACGGCGCCCATTTTGGACTTACTGAATTGATCAATCGATTGATCATAGCCAGACTTTCCAAGATTCATAAAGCCATCGGGAAATTGTGTTAAGTAATTTTGAATATGATCATCTTCCACAAGTGCGACATCGGGTAATCCGCTTCCGTTTGCAGCCAGGCCGACTGTTAATTTTTTATATACATCCAGCCTGCCGATGTCCTCCACCTTCACTTTTACATTCGGGTATTCTTTATTAAAAGCCGGAACCGCTTTGCGCATGGCATCTGCCGCTACATTCCAGCCCCACACTGTGATGTTTCCTTTGACGTCCTTTTTACTTTTTATATCCACCTTGTCACCAGAGCTGCTGCCCGAGCCGCCGCATCCGCTCAAAATACCGATAAGCAGGACCATTGCCATCACCACTAACGAAAGCTTTTTCTTCAAAATCCTTCCCCCTCAATTTTGATATGAACATCCTGTTTGACACGCCTTTAAAGTTTGTTAATTTAATTAATTTACTTACAATATATCTTTATATGAAAGCGTTGTCAACGAAATTTCAGAAAGTTTAAGAATTTATTGTGGGAAAATCACCTTCACTTAATATATTTTATACATCAAGCTATTAAAACCTCCATCTATATTGTTTTTATGTGGTCATATTCATTTATAAAAATAAGAAATGGCTCTATTTTGTGGTTTAATTTAACAGTTAATAATTTATATTAAATAAGAAAGCCTGGATAGCATACGTAATTGAAAATGTCTGATAGAAGCTAAGATTTTTAATAAAATTCATCGCCAAGATCATCCACAAATTGTGTGGATAAATTTGTTTTCGATATATCCCTGCAGGAATCGATTTCCTATTAAAGTTAAAATATTTAAATAAACTAGTCTATTTTACCTACAACGCTTTTTTTACCAAAAATTATACTAGTAATAATTAACTGTTTTATCTTTATTGTCACTATTTTCCTTTACAGTATATAGGAATGAGGACTATATTAATTCTATGGTTCAGAATATTCTGATGGGTCAAAGGGAGGGAAGGCACATGAAACGTCATTTTCCGACTTGAACGTTAGCAATCTTTCATAATCGATCATCACTGGAAAACCCAAATTCGAGAGGAGAAATTCAGTTGCTGAAACAAATTAGAAAGCGTGTAAGAACAATTGCTTCAACGGCCGCAGCCGTTTCCCTGCTTATGGGCGCTGTGCCTTCCTTTGCCTCCGCTGCTGGCAGTACTTCCGGCACCCAGGTCATTCCTCAGGGTAATGGATCAGCCGTCTTACAAAATGCCGATTTCTTTGGGGACCTTGATCCAGCCACGAAAATAAGTGTGGATATCGTGATGAAAGTCCAACATAAGGAAGAACTCGCAAAATACATTGAACAAGCTTCAAATTCTTCACACAGTCATCCCTTTTTAAGTGTGAATGATTTTAAGAAGCACTTTGCTCCTGGCGATCAAGAGATCAAAGTCATTACGGAGTATCTGAAGCATTTCGGTATTTCCAGTGATGTTTATCAGGATAATTTAGTCATTACCGCTACCGGTACAGTTGGCGAGTTCAATAAAGCATTTAGTGTTGATATTCAAAAAGCAAAATTCAAAGGAAAACATTTCCACGGCACTAAAAAAGCACCAAAAGCACCGAAACATGTAGCCGAAAACATTCTTGCTATTCTTGGCCTAAGTGATTATTCGAATTTCCATTCGAACACGATTAAACAGCCAAGTTTCGCTAAAAATGATTCACCGCAGGGCCCGCTCAGCCTGGATCCTTCCGATCTGATCAAGCGATATAATGTGCAGCCGCTGTATGACCAGGGGGCCAAAGGTGATGGCCAGACGATGGGCATTGTAACATTAGCAAACTTCAATCCCGATGATGCCTATGCATTCTGGAAAGATGAAGGCATTAAAGTAAAGGCAGATCGTCTGAAAGTAACAAATGTCGATGGTGGATCGGGCTATGATGGCTATGATGAAACGACATTAGATGTTGAACAGTCAGGCGCCTTGGCACCTAATGCGAATATTAACGTTTATGTTGCACCAAATACAGACTCCGGCTTTGTTGACGGTTTTGCAAAAGCCATTAATGAAAATAAAGCTCAGCAAATCTCTGTCAGCTGGGGTGAAAGTGAAACAGCTGTTATAGATGCTGTAAATGAGAAAGTAGAGTCTCCTGAATACGCTGAAGTCTTCAACCAGCTATACATGCAGGCTGCTGCACAGGGCATTTCGATGTTTGCCGCGGCTGGCGATGCCGGTGCCTATGATGCTACCCGTTCTCCTGGGACATATGACTTGTCCGTGGACAATCCTGCTGACAGCCCATATATGACTGCTGCTGGCGGAACAACCGTACCATTCCACTTCTCTTCTGCAAGCACTGGGGTTACAGTTTCAGTCGATAAGGAACGTGCTTGGGGATGGGATTATCTTTATGACTATTTTGATGCCCGCGGCTTAAATAATCCTGAAGGATGGGCTGCAGCTTACTTTGTCGGCGGCGGCGGCGGCTTCAGCCAGCTTTTCGATACGCCTGATTATCAAAAAGGGGTATCCGGCGTCAACAAATATGTTGGTGTTAAGCGATGGGATCCGAGCAGTGACTTTACATCGGTTACGCGTGTAGCCCCAACCACTGTGTCCGGCCGCGGTCAAGGCAGAAACCTCCCTGACTTGTCCATGAATGCCGATCCATACACTGGCTATAAAGTCTACTTCAGTGATCCAGGCGCTCCTGGTCAAAACGCTGGTTACGCAGTATACGGCGGAACAAGCTTTGTTTCACCTCAGCTTAACGGGCTTTCTGCTTTAATTAACAGTGCAGATCATACCCGTGTCGGCTTCTGGAACCCGCAAATTTATAAATTTGCACAAAGCAAAAATTCGCCTTTCAACCCGCTTAATACAACCGGGGCTTCGAACGATAATATTTTCTATACTGGAATGTCAGGGACCATCTACAATCAGGCAACCGGCCTTGGAACCCCTGATGTGGCAGCTCTTGCCAAGTCATTCGCACCTGCCGGAAGCAGTCACGGTCATGGAGATGATCATGGTCACGGGGACGGTCATGGTCACGGGGACGATCATGGGCACAAAGGTAAGCATTAAATTCAGTTAATAAATTAAACAAGGACCTTAGCCAAATCGGCTAAGGTCTTTCGTTTGAACACACCTCAGCAGTTAGTGTTTCATTGCACTCCCGGCGGGTATGGTGATCTATAAAAGTGGAAAATGGAGGGATTAAAATGCGTGAAAAAAAGTGTGCGATTGTAACTGGAGCTGGTTCTGGACTTGGACGTGCAGCCGCGCTCAAACTGGCAAGTGAAAATATTAAAGTCTGTTTAATCGATTTAAAGGAAAGCCGATGCCATGAAAGTGTGCGAAGAAATTGAGAGAAACGGCGGAGAAGCCTTTGTCCAGGATATCGATGTATCAGATCCGGAGCGTGTCAAAGCCGGCATTGAGGCTGTTGCAGAAAAATGGGGGCGGATTGATATTCTTTTTAATAACGCCGGGATTAATGGCGAAGTCGCTCCGATTGAGGAAATGACCTATGATGACTGGAATCAGACGCTTTCTACAAATTTAACAAGTACATTCCTGTTCGTTCACCACTGTATTCCTCATATGAAAAAAACAGGCGGAAGTATCGTGGTTACCAGTTCAATTAACGGAAACCGAACCTTCTCCAACATCGGCATGTCTGCTTACAGCACCTCTAAAGCTGGTCAAGTCGCCTTTGTCAAAATGGCTGCCCTGGAGCTTGCTCAATATCAAATTCGTGTCAATGCGATCTGCCCGGGGGCGATCAAGACAAACATCGACCAAAATACATTTAAAGACGATGACCTGGATAAAGTCGATATTCCTGTTGAATACCCTGAGGGCGGAGAGCATCCCTTGGAAGGAAAATCGGGATCTCCTGAGCAAGTGGCTGAACTGGTATGGTTCCTCGCTTCTGAGAGTTCATCACACATCACAGGTACGGAAGTCTTTGTCGACGGCGGGGAATCCTTACTGCGTTAAAGTGAAGACGGTTAGCAGGAGCTGAAAACGTGTTGAAGTCCTTCTTCCCTCGTTTTATACACAGAACTCTATTAAATAAGGAAGCGACGGGTGTCCCGCGCTTCCTTAAAACGTTTTATCGCTCAATCAAGTTCTTCCGCATACACCCGTGCTTCCCAAGGCTGAAGCTGGTCCAGTCTCATTTCTTCTTCAGGATAATTCCCGATTAAGAGGTCGCCTTTGCTGTCACAGCTGCACGTCACTGTCTCATTACTGATATTTAAAAAGACGTTTAACTGAGAGCTGCCAAGCATCCGCTTGAATCGATAGACAAGTTTCCCTTCTGGCGATACATCTTCGTAGTCCCCGTAAACTATAACATCATGCTTTTTACGTAATCCGATCAGCTTTTGGTAAAAGCGGTAAATCGAATCGTCTCTTGCCAGATCATTTTCCACGTTCAGCTCTTTATAATTTGGATTGACGGTGATCCACGGTTTCCCATGTGTAAATCCGGCATGCTCTTCATCCGTCCATTGCATCGGCGTACGGGAGTTGTCGCGGGAAGATTTGATCAGGGAATCCAGTACTTCAGCAGGATCCTTTCCGTTAGCAACATCTTCTTTAAATTTATTTTTCATGGCAATATCATTGTAGTCATTAATTGAAGGAAACCTTACGCCAGTCATTCCGATTTCCTCGCCTTGATAGATATAAGGCGTGCCTGGAAGCAGGTGAACCATTACAGCAAAGAGCTTAGCAGACTGCACGCGATATTCCTCATCATTGCCAAACCTTGTTACCACTCTCGTGTGGTCATGATTATTAATGAATTGGGAATTCCATCCCTTGTTCCACAAAACGGAGTGCCAATTATTCTGTATCTCCCTGAACCGCTTCAGATCCCATGTCCACATCTCATCGAGCACCTGAAAATGAAAAATAGTGTTGAGCTCTTCACGATCCTCCTGCACATACTTCAACCCTTCTTCAGGTCCAGCAAAAGCCACTTCACCCACGGTAAATGCATTGTATTTTTTCAATACAGCCTCATGCATTTCATGCAAATAATCATGAACCTTTGGCTTATTCCCTAGGTAATCCAAGCGGTCGGGGTCGTCCGCATCCGGAAATCCTTCCTCTTTATCAAGCATCGCAATAGCATCAAGTCGAAAGCCATCCATCCCTTTCTCAAGCCAAAAAGCCATCAGCCGGTAAATTTCCTCTCTCACAGCAGGATTCGCCCAATTCAAATCTGGCTGTTCCGGTGCAAACGCATGAAAATACGACTGCTCTGTTAACGCATCGTACTCCCAGGCAGAAGGTGAAAAATAAGAGCGCCAATTATTTGGCTGATCGCGCCAGATGTAATAATCCCGCTTATCGTTATGACGGGATGACCGTGATTCCAAAAACCACGGATGCTGATCTGAGGTATGATTCACAACAAGATCCATAATGATTTTCATACCACGAGCATGAATTTCCTCAATCAGCTTCTGGAAATCCTTCATCGTGCCCGCTTTTTTCATCACACCATAATAATCAGATATATCATAGCCGTTATCCACATCCGGTGATTCGAAGCACGGATTCAGCCAAATAATATCAATGCCCAGTTCTTTTATGTAATCTAGCTTTTTAATGACCCCCTGGAGGTCACCATAGCCATCTCCGTTTGTATCTAAGAAACTACGCCAATAAACCTGATAAACCACAGCTTCCTTCCACCATACTTTTTTCAAATCATTTCCTTCTTTCTTTTGAAATACTCTTAAA
>CAVYYW010000020.1:0-21998 GCA_963772845.1 uncultured Sporolactobacillaceae bacterium | reverse complement strand
TACACCTCGAATCCTAACTCGTGAATAAAATATAATTTCTCTGGATCGATCCCTGCCACTTTCACTTTGAAAACTGGTGGATTTGGCATGGCGAGAGTCTGGTAATAGCTGACGATCGCGTTATTCTTTTTCTCATCCACAACCATCCACCCCGTCCCGTTTCGGTCTCCTTGAAAAGGACTGTACAAACGGTAGAATGTCCCTTTTTGGAAAAGCTCACGATGCTTTTTATAATAGATTAATTGTTGTTTGACCGCTTCTTTTTCCTTTTGTGTAAGAACGGTTAAATCCAGTTCATAGCCAAAAACACCGTAGTACGCTGCTGCCGCTCGCATTTCCAAACTTGTTATTCTGCCAGTTTGATGGTTGGGAACCGCTGATACATGCGCTCCGATCGAGCTTAATGGGTACACATATGAACTGCCATATTGGATTTTAAGCCTTTCAACAGCATCTGTGTTGTCACTTGCCCAAGCCTGTGGGGCATAATAAAGCATTCCAGGATCGAATCTTGCACCTCCGCTTGCACACGACTCAAATAAAATAGTTGGGAAGGCGTTAATCAGCCTTTCATAAAGCTCGTACACGCCCAAAATATAGCGATGAGGCAATTCCTGCTGGCGGTTTATTGGCAAGGATAAAGATCCAATTTCTGTTAAATTACGATTCATATCCCATTTAACATAATCCACGTTCGCTTCAGATAGAATTTTCGCCATTTTTTCATAGATATAATCAATGACTTCTGTTCTGCTGAAATCCAGCACATACTGGAAGCGTCCGTGCGATAAATGCCGGTCAGGAACCTGAATGAGCCATTCAGGATGGCTTTCAAAGAGCAGACTTTCTTTTGAGATCATCTCGGGTTCGAACCACAGACCGAATAAAAGACCAAAGGATTTAATCTTCTTTGACAGCCCATCTAAGCCATTCGGGAGTTTTTTATTATTAACAAACCAGTCTCCAAGTGACGTTTTATCATTATTCCTTTTCCCGAACCATCCATCATCCAGAACAAACATTTCAATCCCTAGCTCGCTTGCTTCCTTCGCGACATCGAGCAGCTTTTTTTCATCAAACTTAAAATAGGTCGCTTCCCAATTATTTATTACAGTCGGTCTGGAACGATCCCTCCACGTTCCTCTGGCCAATCTGTTTCTGTAAAGTTCATGATAGGATTGACTCATCCCGTTAAGACCATTTTCTGAAAAAACCATAACAACCTCAGGCGTGTGAAAGGTTTCGCCCCCCTCGAGCCTCCATGAAAAATCAAACGGCTGCAGGCCAATGGAGACACGTGCAGTCTGATAGTGATCGACCTCCACTTGAGCGTGGAAGTTTCCGCTATACACAAAACTGAAGCCGTAAACCTCTCCTTCGTGTTCTGTGGTCCATGGTCTTTTCAACGCCAAAAAAGGGTTCTGCTGGGCGCTGCTCGTTCCTCTCGTACTCGTGATCTTTTGAATCCCGCTCATCAGAGGACGGTTTACCACATGCCTTTCCCGCGACCAGGCACCTGACAGCTGCAACATGTCAAACTCCGAATCAATAAAATCCACAGATGCACTTAAAAACCGCTGCAGACTGAGCACTGAACTTCCATCGTTGGAAATACTCGCATGCCTTGTTATCACCGGCCGGCTTTCATAGAGTGTATAGCTGAGCTTCAGCCTAGCATCAAGGTGTTCATCAGTTAAGTGAACAGTAAGCGTTGTTGCTTCTTCTGGTCCTTCTGTATATGTTGCTGGTAAACCCGGTATCACGGGTTTGCCTTTTTCAATATGATGCGTTTCATATGTAAATTGTGTGACTCTGCTGCCGTCCTCCTGATAGATATGCATAGCGGGTTCGCGGAAATCCGTCGTACCAAACGCAGGGAACTCCTGAGGGGTCAGATCAAGCGAGAACCTTTCCTCTCCTTCGTATACATAAGCCGTCGCTGGCCGTGGGTAAGGGGTAAATAAGTGATCATAGGTCTCACGGTCTTTCAGGCGTTTTCCAAAATATAGATGTCCTAGTTGTCCATTTCGAAGGATTTTGAAAATATAGCTGACCGATTGATTCTGTATATGGAACGTTTGGCTTTTTTCTTTAAAATAGATCGGCACACCACTCATCCTTTCTTTTTCAGCTATTTGTTCACTTCATATATTAAGCGGTCAAACCTTTCACTAAAGCTGAAAAAAGCGCTTCGGACCGATCCTTGGGAAGTGATCGCTTGCCGCGGACGATTCAGCTTAACCCCACCCTCGGACTTGAATTAAGCTTCGACTTCATATCGCATGAAGAAAATGCATAAATGGACATTGGAGGTGAAGGTATTTCCGCTTTTTTTCCCTTAATGTCATTTTCCAAATTATTGTAGATAACAGGCCTGACTTAGCTGAGAAGGAAATCACAGATTGATGACTTCGAGGCCACCACTTGACAACAAATAGTTAATTGACGCGGAAGGAGAGCTCGCGGGAAAAGCAACTGCTGAAGACCCCGCAGGAGTGATTTCAGCTTTCAAGGTATGGCTCGCAAGTCCCCATGCCCACTGAAGCGAGGACCTAAACGAAAATCGAGAGATGCTCACGATTGACCTTTACTCTACGGATTGGAGTATTCGGGTTCAGCCGTTTTTTTCATATTGTTCGATGATTGATGCTCGGCTTCCTTCAGAATAACCACATCGTTTTCTGGTACCATCAGTTGATCTTTAACAAGGCTATTTTGCAAAATATTTTCATAGTGCTTCGTAATTGGCACCTTTAAGCTGAATTCATTATGATTAATAATAATATAAAAGGTTTCCCCATCTTTTTCTCTTCTTAGGCACTCGACATTTGCCGGCATCTTAAGCGCTTCCCGAAAGTTAGAAAGTCCAGCATCATCTAATAAAAGCTGAGAAAGGTCAGGGTGTTCAAGCTCGGTTCCAACATAGATCGCCTGCCCTTTTCCGAAGATGTTTCTCGTTACAGCTGGTTCTCCCGCCAACCAGTCACCAGCAAAGTAGGCAAGCGGCTCAGCATTTTTGACAATAATATGCTCACTCCATAGCGATGACTCCGTTGTTGTGTGTTTGAACAATAAAGGCTTCTTTTCACCTTCTTTAAAAGGGACAAATTCTTCCACGTAAAGCCCAAGCATTTCTGAAAAAGGCTGCGGATATCCACCAAGATAGACCCGGTCATTTTCATCAACAATCCCACTGAAATAACTTGTCACAAATGTGCCGCCTTGTTCGACGAAGCGATTAATTTCAGCAGACGCCTTGTCTGATACCATGTACAGCATCGGTGCAAGAACAGTCTCATAGTCTTTAAGAGAGTCCCCGGGCTGAACAAAATCGACAGCAATATTGTTTTCATATAAAACTTTATAATAAGCAAACACTCTTTCAATATAGTTCAGCTTATTATGCGGTTTTGAATCAAGCTCAACAGCCCACCAGTTTTCCCAATCGAACAGCATGGCGACTTTAGTGGGAGTTGTTGCGCCAACCATACCTTCAAGTGTCTTCATTTCATTCCCGAGCTGAAGAACTTCTTGATAGACACGGCTGTTTTCTTCTCCCGTATGAGACACCATGGCGCTATGAAATTTCTCTGCTCCAGCCTGACTTTGCCGCCATTGGAAAAACAAAATGCCGTCCCCTCCTCTTCCAATTGTCGAGTAGCTCCACCGCCTCATGGTACCAGGAGATTTTGGCACATTAATTTCCCGCCAATTAACCTGGCTAGTTACTTGCTCCATTAATAGAAAAGGCTGACCATTTTTGAGTCCTCTCATCACATCGTTCATCATGCTTTGCATGATCGGCATCCCTTCAGATTGGATCCGGATAGGAGTCCCAGGAGACAATATCCACTTCCTTTGCCCATTCGAAATAATTTAATGGCTTGAATGGCCCCATAAAGTTTGTGGTGATCGGAACATCCGGCGTATAGTTTCTCAAAATCTTTTTCTCAGTCATAAACAAATTGAAAATCGAATCGTTCATAAAACGATAGTAATCAAGACGCATACCAGGATTTGCGAATGTCGGTGTTTTTCCCGGAAGCGAAATTTCATCCCAGTTATAATAACGCTGGCTCCAGAAATTTGTTCCCCATGCTTCATTCAGAGTATCGATGGTTTTATACCTGCTTTTAACCCAAGATTGAAAATGATTCAGGCAGTCCTCGCAATAGCATTCAGAAATGTGACAGGCATACTCATTATTAATATGCCACATCTTGACTGCCGGATGGTTCTGGTAACGCTCTGCAATCGCTTCGACAAGATTCTTGGTTCTTTCGATCAGATGTTTATTATTCGGGCAATAATGCTGCCTGCTCCCGAAGCTGTATTTATTCCCGTCTTTATCAACTGGCAATATATCCGGATACTTTCGGATCATCCAGGCAGGCGGCGAAGCTGTGGCCGTGGCAAGGTCGATCGCAACACCTTTGTCATATAAAATTTCAATCACTTCATCAAGCCAGTCAAATTGATAGTTCCCTTCCGAGGGTTCAATTTTTGACCAGCTGAAAATACCTAGTGAAACAAGGTTCACCCCTGCTTTTTCCATTAGCATGGCATCTTTCTCCCAGACAGCTTTTGTCCACTGCTCCGGGTTATAGTCGCCGCCGTAACTCATTGTTTCTGGAAGCTTTATATTATTCGACATACCATTCACCACTTTCATTAATTATTTAGCCGGTTTCACTTATTCTTTAACCGCTCCGCCAAGAATACCGGATATAAATTGCTTCTGGAGAACCAGAAAGACCACCATTACCGGCAGCGTGGATAGTGTTGTGCCAAGCATAACCTGTCCATAGTCAATCCGGGAAAGTCCGATCAGACTAGACAGAGCGACAGGAAGTGTATACATATCCTGTGAATTCATCACAACTAATGGCCATAAGAAATTGTTCCATTGAAAAGTGAACAGGAAAATAGCGACAGCCGATAAAGCAGGCTTCATCGTTGGCAATGCAATCCTGAAAAAAATAAAGAGTTCCCCTGCCCCGTCAACCCGTGCCGCTTCAATTAATGAATCAGGAATGGCCTTCATATTCTGCCTCATCAAAAAGATCGCGAACGGATAAGCGAGCTGCGGAAGAATAACCGATTGATATTGGTTAAGCCAGTGCCACTGGGCAAAAGCTTAAATAAAGGAATAAGGGTTACCTGATAAGGAATCATGACGGCCAGCAGAAGCATAAAAAAGATAAAGTCTCTGCCTTTGAATTTATACTTTGGCAAACGCATAGCCGGCAGCTGAGCAAATCAGCAAACTGACCACCGTAAAAACAACCGTTATAAATAAGGAATTCCAGAAAACCTTCATAATTCCTACTGATTCATTTAAATGAATGAAATTTTGTATTAAATGGGAGCCCGGAATGAATTTTGGAGGAACCCGAAAAACGTCACCGGACCGATTCGTTGCTCCAACAACCATCCAATAAAAAGGAGCAATCGAAATAATGTGCACCAATAATGAGCAAAATGTAAATGATAACCTTTCCTGGAGTGGATCCTTTTTTATTCATCAATCATTATCACCTGCCAATTTCATTTGAGCCCAGGATAATAGCGCAATAAGGATCACAAGGACATAGGCAATTGCTGACGCATATCCGAAATCAAAATACTTAAAGCCATTCTGATAGAGATAGAGGGTGATCGTTAACGTCGCATCATGCGGACCGCCATTTGTCATTGTATAAGGCTCATCAAACAGCTGAAGGGTTCCGATAGTTGAAAGCACCGTGGTGAACAAAAAGATCGGTCTTAGCTGCGGCAAGGTAATCGAGAAAAACTGTCTCACCTTGCTTGCTCCGTCAATGCTTGAAGCTTCGTATAATTCATTAGAGATATTCTGAAGTCCCGCCAGAAAAATAACCATGTTATACCCTGTCCATCGCCACGTCATGACAAGCATTAACGAGACCTTCGCCCAGAAAGGATCGCTCAGCCACTGTATTTTTTGAAACCCTAAATGCGTTAAAATAAAATTGAATAAACCATAGTTTTCATCCAGAAGCAAAAGAAAAACAATGGCTGCTGCGACAAGTGATGTAACGGCCGGCATAAAGAATGCAATCCTGAAAAATGGCTTTGCCTTAATCATTGCAGAATTCAACGCAACAGCAATTAAAACCGCCAGAATGAGCTGAACCGGAACCTGAATAATTAAGATAATAAACGTATTTAAGCAGTGCTTTATAGAACAAAGGATCCTGAAACAGCCGGATATAATTATCAAGTCCTGAGAAGACATAACGGCCTTCAAATCGGGATTGAAAGCTTAATAGAAATGAAGAAATAACGGGATACAGCGTAAAGATAATAAATAGAATCACCACAGGCGCAATAAATAAATATGGGGCGGTCCGTTTCGTTATAAATCGCCGACGTCTTTTTTCAGGCTTCTGTGCTGGTGCCCTGTTGGCTGATAAACTGGATTCTGATGCTTTAGCGTGACTTTGTCCCAATATTCTGCCCCCTCCTTAACAGCTTTTTCTGTAAAAAGGGAAAGAAGAGTCTCACCCCTTCTTTCCCATCTATCATTCACATGTGAATCGTCTATTTGCTTATATCCCTGTGTGTTGCCTTCTTCAATCCTTCAGCCGCGTTTTTCAAAGCTGCCTGCGGATCTTTATTATCCAGAAGAACCGATGAGACTGTATCCGCACCAATTTTCAGAGCGCGATCGTTATCACTTGTGTAGTTAATCGACTTAATGTTAGGCACCGTATCTGAGAAACTCTTAAACACGGGCTGATTATTAAAGTAAGCAACGTTCTCAGAGAAAAATGGTTTATCATACGAGCTTGTCAGCGACGGGAACAGCCCGTCTTTTTTCATGGATTGCACTTGAACATCCGCATTTGTCGTGAAAAACTTAGCGAAAGCATAAGCAGCGGCTTTATTATTTGTTGAGGATGGGATCATCAGGTTTGATCCTCCAAGATTTGCAGCCTGGTTTCCGCCTGCTTCAAAAGCAGGAAGCTTAAACGCATCCCATTTACCGGATAAATCAGGTGCCTGATCCATCATTGTTCCCGTGTACCATACACCGGTTGGTATCGTCGCGACTTTGCTGTTTTTCATCGCTGCAATACCGCCGTTCCAGCCATCAACATTAAGCATGACATTCGCATCATGAAGCTTTTTAATCATGCTCATCGCCTTAACAGCCTCATTAGACTCAAGATTTATATTGCCTTTATCATCAAAGTAATACGTCCCTTGCTCATTCAGCATAATTCTGAATAGACCGTCATCGTTTGCAATGTCCATGGACAGAAGATCGACGCCAGTTGCAGCTTTGATTTTCTTACCGGCATTTAAATAATCATCCCATGTTTTAATGCTTGCTGGGTCAACACCTGCTTTTTTAAATAAGTCTGTCCGGTAAAAAACTTCAACAGGACCTATGTCCCACGGCATAGCATAAATGTCGCCTTTTTTATTTTTCACTGCGCCCATTTTAGACTTGCTGAATTGATCAATCGATTGATCATAGCCGGATTTCCCAAGATTCATAAAGCCATCCGGAAATTGCGTTAAGTAATTTTGAATGTGGTCATCTTCGACAAGCGCGACATCTGGCAATCCGCTTCCGTTTGCCGCCAGGCCGACCGTCAGCTTTTTATAAACATCCAGCCTGCCGATGTCCTCCACTTTAACTTTGACATTCGGATATTCTTTATTAAATGCCGGAACAGCTTTTCGCATCGCATCAGCTGCCACATTCCAGCCCCACACCGTGATGTTTCCTTTAACGTCCTTTTTATTTTTAATATCGACCTTGTCGCCCGAACTGCTGCCCGAGCCTCCGCATCCGCTCAAAATACCGATAAGCAGCACCATTGCCATCATCAATAACGAAAGCTTTTTCTTCAAAACCCTTCCCCCTCATTTTGTGGTATGAACATTCGATTTGACTCGCCATCAAAGTTAGTTAATTTAATTAATTTACTTACAATATATCTTTATATGAAAGCGTTGTCAACGAAATTTCAGAAAGTTTAAGAATTTAGTGTAGAAAAATCACCTTCATCAATAATATTTTTTTTTTAAAACCAGCCATTAAATTCGACTATCTTTTCTTTGTTTTAAAACTAACAAACGAGTCTATTTTATGGTTTTATTTAGCAGTTAATAATTTATATTAAAAAAGAAGGCCTGGATACTTTCGTAGATTGAAAATGACTTATAGAGGCTCAAATTATCATTACAGCTCATCGCCAAGATCATCCACAAATAGTGTTGATTAATTTATTTTCGCTATATCCCTACAGGAATCGATTTCCTATTAAAGGTAAAATACTTTAAATAAACTAGTCGTTTTTACCTAAAATACTTTTTTTACAATCAATTAGACTAGTAATAATTAACTGTTTTATTTTCATTGTCACTATTTTCCTTTACAGTATATAGGAATGAGGACTATATTAATTCTATGGTTCAGAATATTCTGATGGACCTAAGGGAGGGAAGGCACATGAAACGTCATTTTCCGACTTGAACGCTAGCAATCTTTCATACTCAATCATCACTGGAAAACCCAAATTCGAGAGGAGAAATTCAGTTGCTGAAACAAATTAGAAAGCGTGTAAGAACAATTGCTTCAACGGCCGCAGCCGTTTCTTTACTTATGGGTGCTGTGCCTTCCTTTGCCTCTGCTGCAACCAGTACGTCCGGCACCCAGGTTATTCCCCAGGGTAATGGATCAGGCGTTTTACAAAATGCCGATTTCTTTGGGGACCTTGATCCAGCCACGAAAATAAGTGTGGATATCGTGATGAAAGTCCAACATAAGGAAGAACTCGCTAAATACATTGAACAAGCTTCAAATTCTTCACACAGTCATCCTTTTTTAAGTGTGAATGATTTTAAGAAACACTTTGCTCCTGGCGATCAAGAGATCAAAGTCATTACGGAGTATCTGAAGCATTTTGGAATTTCGAGTAATGCTTATCAGGATAATCTAGTCATTACCGCTACCGGTACGGTTGGCGAGTTCAATAAAGCTTTTAGTGTTGATATTCAAAAAGCAAAATTCAAAGGCAAGCATTTCCACGGCACCAAAAAAGCACCGAAAGCACCGAAACATGTGGCCGAAAACATTCTGGCTATTCTTGGGTTAAGTGATTATTCGAATTTCCACTCGAACACGATTAAACAGCCAAGTTTCGCTAAAAATGATTCACCGCAAGGGCCGCTCAGCCTCGATCCTTCCGATCTGATCAAGCGCTATAATGTTCAGCCGCTGTATGATCAGGGAGCCAAAGGTGATGGCCAGACGATGGGCATTGTAACATTAGCAAACTTCAATCCCGATGATGCCTATGCATTCTGGAAAGATGAAGGCATTAAAGTGAAAGCAGATCGACTGAAAGTAACAAATGTCGATGGTGGATCTGGCTATGATGGCTATGATGAAACGACATTGGATGTTGAACAGTCAGGCGCCCTGGCCCCTAATGCCAATATTAATGTTTATGTTGCACCAAATACGGACTCCGGCTTTGTTGACGGTTTTGCCAAAGCTATTAATGAAAATAAAGCTCAGCAAATCTCTGTCAGCTGGGGTGAAAGTGAAACAGCTGTTATCGATGCTGTAAACGAGAAGGTTGAATCTCCTGAATACGCTGAAGTCTTTAACCAGCTGTACATGCAGGCTGCTGCACAAGGCATTTCAATGTTCGCCGCTGCAGGCGACGCCGGTGCCTATGATGCCACCCGTTATCCAGGGACTTATGACTTGTCCGTGGACAATCCTGCTGACAGCCCGTATATGACTGCAGCGGGCGGAACAACCGTACCGTTCCACTTCTCTTCTGCAAGTACTGGCGTCACTGTTTCAGTCGATAAGGAACGTGCCTGGGGATGGGATTACCTTTATGACTATTTTGATGCCCGCGGCTTAAATAATCCTGATGGATGGGCTGAAGCTTACTTTGTTGGCGGCGGCGGTGGCTTTAGCCAGCTCTTTGATACGCCTGATTATCAAAAAGGTGTCTCAGGCGTCAACAAATATGTGGGTGTTAAACGATGGGATCCGAGCAGTGACTTTACTTCGGTTACACGTGTCGCTCCAACCACTGTGTCCGGCCGCGGTCAAGGCAGAAACCTGCCTGACTTGTCCATGAATGCCGATCCATACACCGGTTATAAAGTGTATTTCAGTGATCCAGGCGCTCCTGGCCAAAACGCTGGTTACGCAGTATACGGCGGCACAAGCTTTGTTTCACCTCAGCTTAACGGGCTTTCTGCTTTAATTAACAGTGCAGATCATACCCGTGTCGGCTTCTGGAATCCGCAAATTTATAAATTTGCCAAAGCAAAAATTCGCCTTTCAACCCGCTTAATACAACCGGGTCTTCGAATGATAACATTTTCTACACCGGAATGTCGGAACCATCTACAATCAGGCAACCGGCCTTGGAACGCCTGATGTGGCAGCTCTTGCCAAGTCATTTGCACCTGCCGGAAGCAGTAACGGTCATGGATGATGATCATGGTCACGGTGATGATCATGGTCATGGAGATGATCATGGTCACGGGGACGGTCATGGGCACAAAGATAAGCATTAAATTCAGTTAATAAAATAAACAAGGACCTTAGCCGAATCGGCTAAGGTCTTTTTGAGTTTAGCCGCACCCCAGCATTCAGTGTTTCATTGCACTCCCGGGGGTATGTTAGTGGGAAAAGGAAGCGACGGGTGTCCCGCGCTTCCTTAAAACGTTTTATCGCTCAATCAAGTTCTTCCGCATACACCCGTGCTTCCCAAGGCTGAAGCAGGTCCAGTCTCATTTCTTCTTCAGGATAATTCCCGATTAAGAGGTCGCCTTTGCTGTCACAGCTGCACGTCACTGTCTCATTACTGATATTTAAAAAGACGTTTAACTGAGAGCTGCCAAGCATCCGCTTGAATCGATAGACACGTTTCCCTTCTGGCGATACATCTTCGTAGTCCCCGTAAACTATAACATCATGCTTTTTACGTAATCCGATCAGCTTTTGGTAAAAGCGGTAAATCGAATCGTCTCTTGCCAGATCATTTTCCACGTTCAGCTCTTTATAATTTGGATTGACGGTGATCCACGGTTTCCCATGTGTAAATCCGGCATGCTCTTCATCCGTCCATTGCATCGGCGTACGGGAGTTGTCGCGGGAAGATTTGATCAGGGAATCCAGTACTTCAGCAGGATCCTTTCCGTTAGCAACATCTTCTTTAAATTTATTTTTCATGGCAATATCATTGTAGTCATTAATTGAAGGAAACCTTACGCCAGTCATTCCGATTTCCTCGCCTTGATAGATATAAGGCGTGCCTGGAAGCAGGTGAACCATTACAGCAAAGAGCTTAGCAGACTGCACGCGATATTCCTCGTCATTGCCAAACCTTGTTACCACTCTCGTGTGGTCATGATTATTAATGAATTGGGAATTCCATCCCTTGTTCCACAAAACGGAGTGCCAATTATTCTGTATCTCCCTGAACCGCTTCAGATCCCATGTCCACATCTCATCGAGCACCTGAAAATGAAAAATAGTGTTGAGCTCTTCACGATCCTCCTGCACATACTTCAACCCTTCTTCAGGTCCAGCAAAAGCCACTTCACCCACGGTAAATGCATTGTATTTTTTCAATACAGCCTCATGCATTTCATGCAAATAATCATGAACCTTTGGCTTATTCCCTAGGTAATCCAAGCGGTCGGGGTCGTCCGCATCCGGAAATCCTTCCTCTTTATCAAGCATCGCAATGGCATCAAGTCGAAAGCCATCCATCCCTTTTTCAAGCCAAAAAGCCATCAGCCGGTAAATTTCCTCTCTCACAGCAGGATTCGCCCAATTCAAATCGGGCTGTTCCGGTGCAAACGCATGAAAATACGACTGCTCTGTTAACGCATCGTACTCCCAGGCGGAAGGTGAAAAATAAGAGCGCCAATTATTTGGCTGATCGCGCCAGATGTAATAATCCCGCTTATCGTTATGACGGGATGACCGTGATTCCAAAAACCACGGATGCTGATCTGAGGTATGATTCACAACAAGATCCATAATGATTTTCATACCACGAGCATGAATTTCCTCAATCAGCTTCTGGAAATCCTTCATCGTGCCCGCTTTTTTCATCACACCATAATAATCAGATATATCATAGCCGTTATCCACATCCGGTGATTCGAAGCACGGATTCAGCCAAATAATATCAATGCCCAGTTCTTTTATGTAATCTAGCTTTTTAATGACCCCCTGGAGGTCACCATAGCCATCTCCGTTTGTATCTAAGAAACTACGCCAATAAACCTGATAAACCACAGCTTCCTTCCACCATACTTTTTTCAAATCATTTCCTTCTTTCTTTTGAAATACTCTTAAATACTAACATAAACGTCTCTTCCTGATATGAAAAGCCAAAACCTATGAAAGCGGACCGAGCGTCAAAGGCAGCCCACTAAGAAGCAGAAAGGTCAACTTAGAAAGTCTACCATTATATCAGGTGTCTGTTATGCCGATGGTGTAACTAGACAGATGCTGCTATCGAGTTCATACGTTGAGTGAAGCGGTGGGCGCGAGACTCCGGCGGGACTAGCACGCGTCCGAAGATCCACTTTGGCGCACAAAGAAAAACCACGCCAAAGTTAGCTGAGGCCGTGCCCGCGGAAAGCGAGCAGCCTAGAGCGGAAACAAAAACCTGTTCTACACCATGCGTTTAAAACATTTCTGCAGCAGTGAGTGACGCCATCGCCCATGGAAGCATTCCGATCGCTTCCACTTTGACGCACTTCTTCCTGAGGCCACTTTTTGCTCCTTTTCGTTATCCTTATGAACGCCCTTTTTCCTGCTTTTTTGACTCTCGTTTGGTCGTTCATCGCCCTTATGAACGCCCTTTTTCCTCTTTTTTGACCCCGTTTGGTCGTTCATCGCCCTTATGAACGCCCTTTCTCCTACTTTTCGACCCCGTTTGGTCGTTCATCGCCCTTATGAACGCCCTTTTTCCTGCTTTTCGACCTCGTTTGGTCGTTCATCGCCCTTATGAACGCCCTTTCATTCGTTTAAAGCATCTAAATCAGTGGCAGCCGTTATTTCTATGACTTTTCCATTATTTATGTCTACTGCATAACGCCCATTGGTAGAAGAATGACCTGATACTAAGGTAGAATACCTTACAATGTAGTACTTATTACGAACCTCTTCGAATTCAACAAAGTGGTTTTTATCTTCGACTAAATCGTTCTGGTTTCGTAAATAGTCTTTGACTAAGGAAACTGCCTTGTTTTGGTTGTTTTCCCCGGATGATAATTGCTTTTTGGCATCCTGAGGGTCGCTTTGATTATTAGCGTTATGTATGTTTTTTTGAGCGCCATTGTTATCATTATTGTTTTCTTTCTCAGAAGTCTCTTTGTTCGTGCTGTTTTTCCCTGCTCCAATAGTTTCATTTTTTTCCTTAGAAGAATCTTTAGCCAAAGCTTTCTCTTCTTCGCTTCCAGATGTCGTTTTCGACTTTTCATTTTTAGGATTTTCTGATGAAGGATCCGTAGCGGCGTCGTTTGCGGATTTTTCAGATCCTGTGGTTGAGTTCGATACGAAAGCCGTGTCCTTCTCTGATTTTGATTCTTCGTTCTTACTGCCTGTACACCCAACGAGCAACAAAATGAGCAAACTTAGGGAAACAATACAATAACAAAATTTCGTTAGATTCTTCACTTGATCATTCCTTTTATTTCAATTATTTCCTTTTTCGATCATAACATATGTGCTTGTCAAATGAATCTTTGAAAATTAAAAATTGAATCCCCTAACGTTACATTATGTCTCAAAAATAATGACCGCTAACAAAGTATCTTGTCAGCGGTTTTCTCTATGATAAATAACGCTATCCCACCCTAGTAAAAAGCAGGAAATTCGCTTTACAAGCCGTTTTCCCGGGCCGCTTTTTCTGCTTCCTCCAGCAAATAGCTTGTGTGAGGACTGAATGGGACATCCGGCACCCCAGTCAACGGCTTGGCGTTAATCACAATGTTGTTGGAGGCTGCGGCGGTCAATGATTCACTTTTTAACGGTTGCTCGGCTTGACCCTGCTGCCCCTTCATCTGAAAGACGAGGTCGTAAGTGGAAAGCAGTGCCGAAAGCAGCAGACAGTCCGTCTCTGTCAGTACATCTTCGGACATTAAATGAACAATGTATTCCCCTTGATCTTTTAAATGAACAGGCATTAGCACTTGTTTATTTTTACCAAAAAAATACGGAATGCGTTCACTCAGCTTGACGATCGGCTTATCCTTTAACTGTTTCTGAGGAATAATAGACAGGAGAGTTTCCCTATCTTCCTGATCTTTAAAGGGATAGAATTTCACACGCATCCCTCCAGCTTCCGCCCATTTTTCTGTCAATGCAATAAATCCCTTTAAAAAACCTCCGGAGCCTCCTTCATATAAATCAACACCTTCTTCATTTAAAAAACGGATATAAGCATTCAGCTTCTCTTTATTGCTCACTACGATATCGGCACTCTCCTGAAAGTTTTGGATCTGCCTTACGAGCTCGCTGTTTCCTACTTTTTTAATGTACATGGACAGGAAGACAAAGATATCCACAAGCGCAAAAATAATGGCCGTGATCATAAATGCCTGCCAATTGTCGATCGCTGCCGCCGGATTGTTCAGCAGCACGATTGCCGCTCCGATGAAGTAAATGGTGTACCAGCTTTTTCGAATCATCAGCATTCTTCGCTCAACCGTACGCGGTCTCCACCAGTAAAAGCCGAGATAAATAAGCAGCACAGCAATACAAAACAGAATCCCTATTCTAAAAAACAGCAGCATGCTTTTAACCCCCTATGCTCTCTCTTTAGCACTATTATATATGCGGGCATTTATAATTCAATGGTACGAAAAGCATGTTTACGGATAAAAGTTAAATAAACGAAAAGCCAGACCCTATGGGGTCTGGCTGACTGGTGTATTTTCCAGGGAATCTAAAATTTCTTGAAGGCTTAATTCGGCACAGGCCATCGAGGTATCTGCAACACCATAATACATTCTCACGACATCCCCTTTTATCAGTGCCCCGCATGAAAAGACAACATTGCCGAAGAATCCTTCTACCTCATACTGTGCCTCTGGTTCAAGAATCGGACGTTCAGAGCGTCTATCTATTAGCTCTTCAGTCATCCAGGCAAAATGTAGCGGACCGAAATCATATATCTTACGTCAAACAATGCCCTGCCCATCCACCTTTAGCTTATTGACAATGACATCTCTATTTACAAAATGGATCCCGGAATTTCTCCTATTAAATAAAAGCGCCGGCCAGTGGGCACGACGCTTCAGCCTTTTTCTCAGTAATTTTCTTTCGCCTTCAGATTGCCAAGAATCTTTTCGACGCCTTTCAGGACGTCTCCTCTGATGCTGTCGTCTTTCAAGGCAAAAGCGAGCGTTGTGAGTACGAAGCCGATTTTTTCACCGACATCATACCGTTCACCTTCAAAATCAAAAGCATTAACACCCTGTTCTTCGTTTAACCTTTGAATCGCATCCGTCAGCTGGATTTCTCCTCCAGCACCCCTATCCTGATTTTCAATAAAATTAAAAATCTCTGGTGACAGGACATATCTGCCGATAATAGCGAGGTTCGATGGGGCATTTTCCTTCGGCTTTTCAACGAACTTATTTACGCTGTACAAACGGCCATTATTAGAAGATGGATCAATGACACCGTAGCGATCCGTTTCGTTATGGGGCACTTCCATGACACCAATTACTGACTGGCCAGTTTTCTCGTATTGATCCATAAGCTGTCCGATGCATGGCTGATCTGCCTCAACAATATCATCTCCTAAAAGAACAGCAAACGGTTCATTCCCAATGAATTTACGGGCGCACCAAACGGCATGTCCAAGTCCAAGTGCCTCTTTTTGACGAATGTAATGAATCTCAACCTTGCCGGAACGCTGCACTTTTTCAAGCAGGTCAAGCTTTCCTTTTGCCTTCAGATTCTGTTCCAGTTCGAAGTTAATATCGAAATGATCCTCAATTGCTCGTTTACCTTTACCTGTAACGATAATAATATCTTCAATACCCGCCTCAATCGCTTCCTCCACAATGTATTGAATGGTCGGTTTATCGACAATCGGCAGCATTTCTTTTGGCATTGCCTTTGTAGCAGGCAGGAACCTTGTCCCCAGGCCAGCAGCCGGAATAATTGCTTTACGAATTTTACTCATTGCTTCAACCCCCGTATTTTTTCTATACATATTATAACTTATTCCAGCTGGGCTTTGGTGGAAAAACCCTTAAAGATTTAGTGAATTTTAACATTGCAGATATATAATTTGCATTTTAAAAACATTGAAAAGATTTTTTCAGTGCCCTTCTTTCCGAAAAATTCTTGGGTGTTTCCACTTTTTTAATGATACACAAAGCATTTTCGAGGAATCTTGTTTTTCCACGGTGGTAATGAAATTTAAATAGCTGTTTAAACAGCCAAATAAAAAAGAAGCTCTTCCCGGGCTTCTTTTTCCGCTCCCCTATTGACCTGTGAACTTTCCTTTCTTATTGCTCTCTTCAAAAAATCGGCGGACATCGTCGATTGAAAGCCCCAATTGTTTGGCTTCAATAATCAGCCGAAGCCACTCTCTGTCAATTTTTTGACTTCGCATTTTTATTATTCCCCCATTGTAATGGCGTACATTGAAGCAGTTATGAGCCGCTTGCTTGCCCTGCCTTGACAGGGCTTAAGTTATAGTCTTGGCTGCCCCATTGATATTTTACAAAGGATACGTTTGGAAGTATAATTTTCTATATATTAACAAGTGCCGTCTACACTTTCACTACACACTGAATAGGGGGATAGAGAATGCCTTTTCTTCAAAATGGGGATGAAAACGTTCATTTTGTTGTGGACCTTGCAAGAGAAAAGGAAAATGCTGAAACAATTGTTATGCTTCATAATAATATTACTGACCACACGCTTTTCGATATGATTCTTCCTTTTTTAAATGATGCGTATACCATTGTCAGATATGATCTTAGAGGATTAGGCCAGAGCGAACGCGGTGATGCAGACTTAACCTATGAGCTATATACGAAAGACCTTCAGTTTATCATTGACTCGCTTCAGCTCGAACGCTTTCATTTAGTTGGCATTGGATTCGGTGCCTTAATCGCAGCTAGGTACACTTTTTATCATCGGGGAAAAGTGACAAACCTTATTTTGTTATCGATGGCGTGCAATCCGCCTCATACTATGGAGAGAATTCGGAAGCACCGCAAAAAAATAAGCCATTCCGGTAGGCAGGTACCTGCCGATTATATTATTCAAATGGGCACATCGCTTCCGCGCACACATCCGGCGATTATGAACTGGGAACGAATTCTGCGTACAACTCATCCAGACACTTATTTTAAAATTATGGATTTAGCGATCAGCGGCGACCCGATCCGCTATCTGGACAAATGTTTTATTCCGACACTGATTCTTTCAGGAGAAAAAGATCGCATTTTCCCTCAACATTTTTTAAAATCAAGCATCAGTCATTTCCCTCATTGCCACCACATTGCAATTCCTGGCGCATCCAATTTTATCATTCTGGATAAGCCTGAAGTCACTGCCACACTGATTTTGGATTTTATTAAAGACAATCCTGGCCAAGCGAGTTTACAAAAGGACCAATTTGTCACTTCTATCTATGAAGAAATCCGTAAATTTGCAGATCCAGACCTAAACCTTTCAAAAGGTACACTCAAAATCGATCTTGTGCAAGGATTCCAAGTCAGCGTTAACGGTAAGGAAATTAAAGATGGTTGGAATAAACGCTCGGCAAAACAAATTTTGATTTATCTGCTCTTCCATAGGACATCCACGAGAGAACAGCTATGTGATGCCATTTGGCCAGAGATTCCATTGCATCAAGCAAAAAAGAATTTAAGCGTGTATTTATCCTATTTAAAAAAACTGTTAAACACTAGAAATGTATCGACTCCCATTCTCTCTACGAATCGTGAACACATACACCTCAATGGAGACATTTCCAGCGATGCCCTTGATTTCATGGCACATTTGAAGCAGGCATCGGAAGAAAACGATCCGGAGCTGAAATTTGCCCTCTGTGACACTCTGCTGAACAGCTTACCAATGACTTTTACGCCTGCCACATATGAGGATTGGTTCATATCGCTTATGAGGCAAGTCGAAAGCAGACTGATCCAGCTCATTCTTTGGATGTCTGACTGGCTGATCAAATCAGGCAAGGAACATCAGGCAATCCATCACTTAAGAACATATCTGAATCTTTTTAATGAAGACGAACAAATTTATGATAAGATGATGGAGCAATTTGGAAAGCAGTAAGGAGAGGCAGGTTGTTTACCACCAATGAAAAAAAGGAAAAAGTACATCCTTTTATCACTTTTCCTCCTCCTATTGTTCTGCTTTTTGTTTGCTGGCCGATTTCTTAATATTGAACAGAAACACAGAAAAGTCAGATGTCATTATTGTTCTTGGTGGCGGCGATGGCGAAAGAACGCTTGAAGCAAGTAAACTTTATAAAGCACATTTCGCCGATTATGTCATTCTCTCAAATGGCGGTACGCGCGACCATCCATCCACTGTAGTCGCTCAACAGGAGATCGGCCGACTCATAAAAAACGGCGTTCCCCAATCAGCAATCATTCCTGAACTGCAATCTCTTAGCACTTATGGAAATGCTTTCTATACCTTAAAGATCATGGAAAAGCGCCGCTTTAAATCTGCGATCGTTGTCTCCTCCACTTACCATATGAGGCGTGCACACTATATTTTCAACAAAGTCTACCGAGGCTCGAATATCAATCTTATCTATCGTGGTGCACCGACTGATAATGACGCCTATTATCCCAAAACATGGTGGACCACGCAAGCTGGCTGGATGTTTACGACTAGCGAATATGTCAAGCTCGTAGGCTATCACATTGTGTATGGATTACTTAAAAGATAAAAGAAGCACCTTAAAAAGAGGAACATAAGCATTAAATAAACGTTTGATTAAGTGGTCTGGACGTGAGGTGTCCGCAATAAGTCCGTATTTTTTAACCTAGATAAATTACTCATAACTCATACAAAAAGAACGGCTCCTTTTACCCTTCTGGCTGTCGAGAATTTCACGATGGTCATTATAATATTTGTGCCTGATGAACCCGTTCCCACTTCGCCTGAACGGTGATTGACTTGCCCGCGGAAAGTGAGCATCTATTTCCACTTAGTTAATATTGTGAAATAACATGAATATTCACGAAAAAAACCTTTAAAAAAGGAGCGGAAAATCCCGCTCCCCTCCTTCTATTCACTCGCCTGAATTATAGACACTGTGATAAACGAAGCTGTTTAGAACCTCTGTTGCAATCGATTTTTTTGATACGGGCAAAACTATTTCTGCATAGGCATACCCTTCGTATTGGACCATGGTAACGACACCGTTGCCTTTATTGGCCGTTCCTTTTAGTGAATAAGAATAGCCGGCAGATAAGCCCTTATTAAAAACATAGCTATTAAATACATTTTGTACTGGAATTAAATTCCTTGGAAGAGGAACATTGTCCGGGTCCCCGTCTGGATAGCCGCAGCCTGCACAAGTCGAGAACACCAATTGCATTGTCTCATTCGGATCATTCGGATTCACATAATTATAACCATCGAAATCCCCGCCATCGTAAGAACTTCTGATCCAGCCTTTTGGAATCTTCACAAAAACCGGTCCAACTTTCTTTGTCTCAAGAACAATAGTCGATTTTGGTTTGGCAGCAATTGCCATTACCGGTCCAAGCGGTTTACTTGGCGCTTTATTTGTTATTACGCTTGGGCTTTTAGTAGCTGACTTACTCTTTTCTACACTTGGCTTTTTCGCAGCTGGCTTGCTCGCCGTTACACTTGGCTTTTTCGCAGCTGGATTGCTGGCCGCTTTTTGACTACTTTCCTGTTCCTCTGAACCTGACTTGACACCCGAAGACGAAACGGCAATGTTGTTCATTAAAATAAAAGAATCGGGCGTCATTGTCTGGGCGGCTTCAGAATCATTTATAGCCATTTGCTTACCGTCCTGATTAATCACGGCTTTCTCACTTAGAACCGGTTTACTCTGACTAATTCTACTTGAAGCTGAGGCTGTTGGTTTTACGGTAGGACTTTTCACTCTCATACTGTCGGCATTCGAACAAGCAGATAAAATAAGAAGTGAACAGCTTAATGTTCCGATTAACATGCCCGCCTTTTTCATATGATTGCCCCCTGATTCTTTTTGCCTTAGAACTATTATATAAGTATTTCCTTATTTTGTTGTAATCCAAACATAAATAGTCAAAATATTCTAATAAAATATATTTTATTAGTTTTATCCTAATTAAAAAGGAGCTACACAGAAATTTGTTGAAACTTTAGATATCCAAGGATATGCAATCTTGGAAAATATGTTAATCAGAACAAAAGAGCAACAATAGACACTTGAAACTGTCGTTAAATTAATTTTAGTAATGTTTACCTTATCGACCTACCTCGTCACAAAATCTGTGATGATGACCAGCGCAATTATTCTTTTTCAGTAATAATCAGTCTCCATTTACTTGGCAATGAAATCAAACACTGCTCCGTTCGGGTATTGCCACATTTGACAAGATGGATGGCATTCAATTTGAATATTATTTAAAAGAACACTACACTGGACTATCAATTAAGCTATTTCAAAAAGTCTTTCTTGGCGTCCAGCAACAATAAAAAGACTTGACTTAACTTTTCAAAATGAGGGTATTTAAAATGAAACAGATTCTTTCGTTATCTCTATTCTATAAATTTATAGCTGGAATATTAATATTAATTGGCTCCTTTATAATTGCAATGAGTCAAAAAAATGGTGGCTTTGTCGGAAAAAACTCGCTTTCCAAGGGGCGATCCGCTAGCCGATCCCTCAGGAGTCTCGTTTTTTTCCTTCCTCATTCCACTCGTCGCCCCACCATGGCTTTGAGACGATCTGTTGTTATAAAAATTAAAGAAGAAGCGAAAATCCGCTTCTTCTTCTTTTATTTCTTTTCCTTTAGCTTTTCTCGCAGTTTTTTCACAGCTGACTTTTTCCATGATCGGACGGTATGCTGAGAAACGTCGAATAAATTGGCAAGATCTGCAGTCCTAAAACCTTTGATGACGGTAAAGTACAGCCAGCTATATTCCCGCTGGGTCAGCAGCGCCTTGCATCGCTCCACTTCGTTTTTCACAAATAGATCAGCTTGATCATCGCCTAAAATAGAAACACCTGCAATCAGCGTATCATTCCATATATGGCGTTCACTATCTTTCTGACGATTCCGGATAACCGTCAGAAAAGTCCGTGTCAAATGAAATTTAACATAAGCAGGAAAATATCCTCTGGCTGAATCATAGGTTCGAGTTGCTTCCCATAAAGCAATCAACCCCATTTGATACGCCTCATCATAAGTCATTCCACCCCGATATTGCTTAATCATTTTCTTAATTAACGGCTCATAGCTCACAGCAGCCTCTTCAAATGAACATTCAGTAAACGGCATTATTAATCCATCCAGGTAAGGACGCGTCCTCAAGTATTCCGCGGTAGAGCGATCATAGCAACCCTCTCTTGACGTGTCCCCTTGCCGTTTTGTAAATATGGTGCCTGTCACGCCCCGATACATGTCGAATGAACACGGTGCATAAGCTGTTAATTCTTTCCTTTTGCCGTTTTCTAAACGATTGCTCCACATAAATAACCATGTTAAATGTCCTTCCCATCATTTTGAATTTGTAAAAATGGAAAAACCCGAACTCCTCGAAAATGCTTTGCATTTTCATCGTACGAGGTCGTTCCTAAGATGTATTTCAAGGCCTGCGGGATCAGCGGGCAGATGAGCCGCTGAAAATCTATAGCCATATTTGACTTCTAATGGACATCAAATAAGTTGATTGAAGCGAACGTGCAAATCCGACAATCCAGCATGTGTCCGAAGATCCACTTTGGCGC
>CAVYYW010000019.1:0-9501 GCA_963772845.1 uncultured Sporolactobacillaceae bacterium | reverse complement strand
TTGTTGGTCTTCGTTTGAGCAGAAGCTTGAGCTGCTGTCGATGATGATGTGGATGCGCTCGAAGCATGATCCGCTTTCTTGCTGTCCGAATGCGAACAAGCTGATAAAGTCATCAATGAACAAGCGAATACACCGATCAAAATCCCTGCCTTTTTCATATGATTGCCCCCTGAAAGCTTCTTTATATCTTACTCCTATTATATATGATTTCGTTTTTTAAATGTAAAAATTATTGGATTTAGAACCAAGAATTTCTACTTTATTGTCGAAAATAACCGAAAAAAGGTAGTGGTGTATTGGTATCATGCTGCAGGCTATCCCGCTATTTTAAAGCATTTCCGACTCAAAGATGATTGACTCACCGCTTCTTTCAAGGTCGTTCCTTGGCTTTTTGAAAAACCTGATTATGGGAAGAAACCATGGCGGCAGCACCTGCTTCAGGCTGAATGAATGTTTTCGCTTTGTTGACGGCATTCGCAGCGTCCTGAAAAGCTCCTGCGATTAAATTCAACTTGCCTTCATGCTTTAGGATATCCCCAGCCGCATACACGCCCGGAACAGAGGTTTCACTGATTGCATTGCCGGAAATATAGCATTGATCAATTAATTTAAGATCAATTCCGCTTTCACTAAGAAGCGCTGCGTCCTGATTAAAGCCATGGTTAATGATGACATCATCAACTGCCAATCTATGAAGGCCGCCTGTTTTTTGATTTGTCAATTCGACGTAATTAATAGCATCCTGTTGTTTGCCTGTCATGAGCTTTGTGATTGATGTATGGGGAAGACACTCCACCGTGCTGTTTTTTAAACGTGAGATTTGAGATTCATGACCTGCTAAATCTGCTTTTCGAAAGGTCAGATACACCTTCTCAGCAAAGGATTCGATTTCATTAGCCCAGTCAATGGCAGAATTTCCTCCGCCTGAAATAATTACCCGCTTATTTATAAACTGATTTAATGAAGGCACCGTGTAATGAAGATTGGAAACCTCAAATTTTTCCGCGCCTTCGATCTTCAGCTTCTGAGGCTTTAGGATCCCGCTGCCCGTTGCAATGATAAGCGTCTTGGAATAATGAACCTGCCCTGATTCTGCTTTTAAGACAAATTCACCTGAATCCTCACGAGAAATAGACAGTATTTTTTCATTCACAACGACCTCAGGGTTAAAGGTCATACCTTGTTCAATAAGCTGCTCGATCAGTTTTGCTCCCGTTATAGGCGGCAGACCGCCCACATCCCCGATCGTTTTCTCCGGATACACATGAATTTTGCCCCCCAGATGTGGCTGTGCTTCGATCAGCTTTGTTTTCATTTCTCTCAGTCCACTGTAAAAAGCTGAATAAAGACCTGAAGGACCCCCTCCAATGATGGTTACATCAAAACATTCACCTGTTGGCAACTTCCCCACCCCTGTTCATTTATAAAAAATACTGTTTGACATCGTTATGTAATATTATTATAGTTACATTGTAAATGATACTGATAATCATTATCAATAGTAAAGTTATATTTAAATAGATTAGGAGGTTTTCAATGGTTCGCCTTTTTACAAAGGATCTTAATGTCGGCTATGGCGATGGCTTAATAGTTAAGGGCCTTTCAATTGAGATTCCAGATCATAAAATCACCGCCATCATCGGTCCGAACGGCTGTGGGAAATCAACGCTCTTAAAGGCAATGACCCGGATTATTTCCCATCATTCTGGATCCATTATTCTTGATGGCAAGCATTTATCAGAAGAGAATACAAAAGCGCTTGCAAAGAAAATGGCTATTTTGCCTCAGACTCCAGAAAGTCCGGGTGGCCTGACTGCCGGCGAGTTGGTGTCTTATGGCCGTTATCCGTATCAAAAAGGCTTCGGGCGTCTAAATGAAAAAGACATCGAAATGATCAATTGGGCCCTAGACGTAACCGGTACGGCGGATTTCAAAAACACCCCTGTTGATGCACTGTCTGGCGGTCAGCGCCAGCGTGTATGGGTTGCTTTGGCGCTTGCCCAGGAAACTGAAATGATTTTTCTTGATGAACCGACCACGTATCTAGACATGGCTCATCAGCTGGAGGTTCTGGAGCTTTTGCAGAAGCTTAACAAGGAACAAGGCCGGACCATCGTCATGGTGCTTCACGATTTAAACCAAGCCTCCCGTTTTGCAGATGCCATTATCGCATTAAAAGCTGGAAAGATTGTAAAGACGGGAACAAACGAAGAAGTGATCCAGCCGCAAGTTCTGAGGGAAGTCTTTCAGATTGACGCTGAAATTGGCAGAGACCCACGAACGAATAAACCGATGTGCATCACTTATAACTTACTAAAAGGAGACGATCGATATGAAAAAACTATGGATTCCATTTCTTCTCATGCTGGCACTCATTCTCACCGCGTGTAGCAGCGCTTCAACGGATAAACAGAACAAGACATCAGGTAAAAACAAACAGTCTTCAACAAGAATCTATCACTCAGAAAACGGGCCCGTTGAAGTCCCTTCTCACCCAAAACGGGTCGTTGTTCTTTCTTCTTTTGCTGGGAACGTTATGGCTCTTGGCGTTCCAGTTGTTGGCGTGGATTCCTGGTCCAAGATGAACCCGCGTTTTAAAAACAAATTAAAGGATGCTAAAACCGTTTCAGACGATAACCTTGAGAAAATTATTGCGCTAAACCCTGACTTGATTATTGGTCTATCCAATACAAAAAATATTGATAAACTAAAAAAAATCGCCCCGACAGTCACCTATACATACGGCAAGGTGGACTACCTGACCCAGCATCTGGAGATCGGCAAGCTGTTAAACAAAGAAGATGAAGCCAAGAAATGGATTAAGAATTTCAAAAGCCGCGCGCATAAAGAAGGCGACAAAATTAAAGACAAAATTGGAAAGGACACCACCGTTTCAGTCATTGAGAACTTTGGCAAGCAGCTTTATGTTTTCGGTGATAACTGGGGACGGGGAACAGAAATTCTTTATCAAGAAATGGGCTTGAAGATGCCTGAGAAAGTTAAAGAAATGGCTTTAAAGCCTGGTTATTACGCGATCTCGCCAGAAGTCCTTCCAGAGTACGCCGGAGATTATATTATCTTCAGTAAAAATTCGGATACGAAAACCTCTTTTCAACAAACACAAACTTACAAAAATATTCCCGCTGTCAAAAAGAATCATGTCTTTGAAGTTAACGCCAAAGCCTTTTATTTTAATGATCCACTAACACTGGACTATCAATTAAACTATTTCAAAAAGGTCTTTCTTGGCGGCCAGCAACAATAAAAAGACTTGACTTAACTTTTCAAAATGAGGGTACCTACAATGAAACAGATTCTTTCGCTATCTCTATTCTATAAATTTATAGCCGGAATATTAATATTAATTGGCTCCTTTATCATTGCAATGAGATTCGGTGCAGCCAGTACCGGAACGGCGAGCGTCTGGCTGGCATTGACCACACATGTCTCGAATGAACAAACCCTGATGCTTCGGGAAATCCGCCTGCCGCGTGAAACGGCTGCTATTCTGGTCGGGTCTGCTCTTGCCATTTCCGGCGCCATTATGCAAGGTCTGACGAGAAATCCCCTAGCTGATCCCGGACTGCTTGGCTTAACAGCCGGAGCAAACGCGGCCTTGGCGTTAACGCTCGCCCTGGCCCCATCGGCTAATTATTTCGCGATCTTAATTGCCTGTTTTATTGGGTCAGCGGCTGGTGCTTTACTTGTTATTGGAATCGGTTCAGTGAAAAAAGGCGGCTTTTCACCGTTTCGGCTGGTCTTAGCCGGTGCAGCCGTCTCCGCTTTCCTTAGTGCTGCTGCAGAAGGAATCGGAATTTATTTCAAGATCTCTAAGGACGTCTCCATGTGGACGGCAGGCGGAATGATCGGCACCAGATGGTCGCAGATTGAGGTCATTTCCCCTTTTATCATAATAGGCATCTTAGTCTCCGTGCTCCTCTCAAGACAGCTGACCATTCTCAGTTTGAATCAAGAGCTTGCTATTGGGCTTGGTCAAAAAACGACCCAAATCAAAACGATTCTGTTTATCATCATCATTATGCTGGCGGGTGCTGCAGTCGCCCTTGTCGGCAATCTCGCCTTTATCGGATTAATGATTCCGCATATTGTCCGAGCCCTTGTTGGAACCGATTACCGATCGATCATTCCGATGTCAGCCATGGTTGGCGGAGCCTTTATGCTACTCGCCGATACAGCTGGCCGGACGATCAATGCGCCTTATGAAACACCGGTTGCTGCGATTGTCGCCATACTCGGCTTACCCTTCTTTCTCTTAATTGTTAATAAAGGAGGGAAGGCTCTCTAATGATACACGTCAGCACGCTTAAAAAGCAGCGGTTAACGCTTTTCCTATTAATCGGTTTGATTATTTTGACCATCTTCATTGGAATGGGGATGGGAGCTTCCTCACTATCATATAGCCGTCTGATTCCTGCCATTTTTGGTTATGGGACATTTAAAGAAGAATTTGTGCTTTATGATCTCAGACTTCCGCGGATCGCGATCACGCTTCTTGCCGGTATGGCCCTCGCAGCCTCTGGAACGATTTTGCAAAGCATCACACGAAATGACCTGGCAGACCCGGGTATCATCGGCATTAATTCTGGTGCAGGTGTGGCCGTCGCTGTTTTTTTCTTATTTATTCCTGCAGATCCCGGTACCTTTGTCTATCTGATGCCTGTCGTTGCGTTTTTTGGCGCCTTCCTGACAGCGGCTTTTATTTACCTTTTTTCCTATAAAAAAAACATCGGGCTGCAGCCTATCAGGCTTGTTCTTACAGGCGTCGGTTTCTCCATGGCATTGTCCGGTGCAATGATTGTCCTGATTTCCTCTGCGGATCGTGAAAAAGTCGATTTTATTTCAAAATGGCTGGCCGGAAGCATCTGGGGCTCTGACTGGCCTTTTGTGTGGGCAATCGTCCCCTGGTTAGTTATTTTACTTCCCTTTACTTTGTATAAATCCCGCCAGCTGAACCTGCTAAACCTAAGCGAGCCGGCAGCAGTCGGCATGGGGCTTAACATTGAAAAGGAAAGATTACTGCTTCTTCTTGCCGCGGTCGCCTTAGCAGCTGCTGCCGTATCCGTTACAGGAGGCATCGCGTTTATTGGTTTAATGGCACCCCATATCGCCAAAACATTAGTGGGACACCGCCATCAATTAATGATCCCCATCGCCATCCTGACCGGCGGGTGGCTGCTGCTGCTCGCCGACACCATAGGACGCAACCTGTTAGCATCAGCCGAAATTCCAGCAGGCATCATAACAGCTCTGATCGGCGGCCCCTATTTTATCTATTTGTTATTGAGAAAATAATCAGTCCCGCCCGTCTGGAAACGGGTGGGACTAACTTGAAAAAAGGAAAATATCGGAAAGTTGCAAATAAACCTCTGGAAGTGGCTGATAAATCAACAGAAGTGGCAAGTAAACCTCGCGAAGTGGCAAACAAATCCGGAATTTGGACAATAGCTTTCCCGTGGGAACGTTCCCACCCCCTCTTGAAGCATCTCATTGATCAATTCGGAGGCTGATTTAATATAGATCCTTAATAAATCAGCTTAAATTCATGAAAAATTTTGTTCGGATTTATATTTTTTTAATGATTGAATCATATTCATAATTGCTTTTGCTTCAAATGCTCAAAGAAACAGAATTTCATAGTGACTTCAAAAACATGGTGGCTTTGTCGGAAAAAAGCTCGCTTTCCGAGGGGGCGATCCGCGAGCTGATGAGGCCACTAAAAAAGTCCCTTTTTGCCCTGCGGGCCGACCTTTGGGAAGTTCTCGCTTGCCGCGGGCGGACCGCGAGCCTCCTCGCGCCTAGAGCAAATGTTGCGCTGTGGGGTCTCGCCTGGTCACGCTGATTCCGCAGGCGTCTCAAACTTCCCGTCAGCTCGGCCTTTAGTGGCAAAGGGATCTCAGTTTTAAGAATTCCAGTAGACTTTGAATTATCAGGCATCAGACCCGGCTATTTTTGATTAAATCTAAAGCAACCACCACAACATCGAGGGACTTTTTCAGTGGCATCTCGCAGATCCCTCAGGAGTCTCGTTTTTTTCCTTCCTCACCCCACTCGTTGCCCCACCATGGCTTTGAGACGATCTGTTGTTATAAAAATTAAAGAAGAAGCGGAACACCGCTTCTTCTTCTTTTATTCCTTTTCCTTTAGCTTTTCTCGCAGTTTTTTCACAGCTGACTTTTTCCATGATCGGACGGTATGCTGAGAAACGTCGAACAAATTGGCCAGATCTGCTGTCCTAAAACCTTTGATGACGGTAAAGTACAGCCAGCTATATTCCCGCTGGGTCAGCAGCGTCTTGCATCGCTCCACTTCGTTTTTCACAAATAGATCAGCCTGGTCATCGCCTAAAGTAGAAACACCTGCAATCAACGTGTCATTCCATATATGACGTTCACTATCTTTCTGACGATTCCGGATAACCGTCAGAAAAGTCCGTGTCAAATGAAATTTAACATAAGCATGGAAAATACCCTCTAGCTGAATCATAGGTTTGAGTTGCTTCCCATAAAGCAATCAGCCCCATTTGATACGCCTCATCATAAGTCATTCCATCCCGGTATTGCTTAATCATTTTCTTAATTAACGGCTCATAGCTCACAGCAGCCTCTTCAAATGAACATTCAGTAAACGGCATTATTAATCCATCCAGGTAAGGACGCGTCCTCAAGTATTCCGCGGTAGAGCGATCATAGCAACCCTCTCAACACCTGTCCCCTAGCCGTTTTGTGAATATGGTGCCTGTCACGCCCCGAAGCATGTCGAATGAATACGGTGCATAAGCTGTTGCTTCTTTCCTAACGCCGTTTTCTAAAGGATTGTGCCACAAAATAACCACAGCAAATGGCCATCGCATCGTTTTGATGCCATAACAGTAGAAATAACTAGGACACCATCGAAATCAGCGTTAGGCCACTGAAAAAGTCCACTTAGAGGTTACCACGTTCACTCGGCTGTGCTGCTGGAAAATTGAGACATCACCTGATCAGATTTTAGCCGCTGAAAATCTATGGCCATAGTGACTTAAGGACATCAAATGCGTTGATTGAAGCGGAAGGTGCGAGATTCCTCCAAAATGCAGATGCCCACCGATGAAAGCTAGAAATACCTGAGACTCCTCGAAAATGCTTTGCATTTTCATCGTGCGGTGTGAATTCGAGAAGGTGGTTTCAAGTCCTGCAGAATCAGCGTTCCAAGCGAGACCCCACAGCCACAAAGTATCTTGCGAGGAGGCTTCCGGAACGCCTGCGGAAAGCGAGGGTATTTCCGCTTTCAAGGTATGGCATCGTATTTTCTTTGTGGGGTGTGGATTTAAGGATGCTGTTTCAAGTCCAACAGGACCAGCACGCGTCCGAAGATCCACTTTGGCGCACAAAGAAACTCAGCCAAAGTTAGCTGAGGCCGTGCCCGCGGAAAGCGAGCAGCCTAGAGCGAAAACAACAAGCAATGACGGCACCGAGGGACTTTTCAGTGCCCTCTTCCGGAAAGCAATCGCACCTTAAATGGTTAATTGGCTAAACCCCCCACAAAAAAGACCTCTCATTATAGAGGTCTTCACAGGGAGTAACTTTTCTTAGCCAGACTTCGCTTCACTCTGAGCGTTTGACGGCACGGCTATTCGGTTCAGCCATTTCGTACAGAGGAGAAACGAAAATTGAAAGATGGGACTTTGAATGAATGTATAAATAAATGTAAAAATAAACACTGGCCCGCCGAGCAGGAGGCCAATCACGAGAATCAGAGACTCTGTAATAATCCTCACCTTTCGGATGGAGGTTCCGAGTTTCTCTGAGATCGATAGCATAAATCCGTCTCTTGGACCAGCGCCGAGACCTGCTGCAGAATACATCCCCCCGCCAATCCCCATCAGCAAAATAGCAAACAGCAGCAGCAGCACATCGCCTGTTGTTGAGGCTGAAGGAAGGTAGACATCAAGATACAGAAAGAAATCAACAAGCGCCCCGACAAGCACAGCATTGAGGAATGTGCCGACATGAATGTATTTTCTGCCAAAAAAGAACGAGCCGGTGACCAGCAGCATACCAATGATTATATTCCAGGTGCCGATCGACAGCCCAAATTTATCATACAAGGTCACATTGAGAACATCCCACGGGTGTATGCCGAGATACTTTACCTGAATCGCCTGGGAAATCCCATAGCTGAATACAATCAGACCGCCAATAAAGAAAAGAACCTGTATGCCAAATCGTCTCATGCTCTCCCTGCTTTCTCCGGTTGAATTCCTCTCATTTTATCCTATGATTCTAAATGTCTCAAATCACCACCAGCAGTTTTCTTGATTCCCCTGATAAAATGGCTCACAATTACTCTAACAGCATTTACTGGCATTCTTTAAATATATAAAACTGAGGTGAAAGGTATGCAATACCAACGTCTAGGTAGAACGGGGCTTGAGGTCTCCTCATTATGCTTGGGGACCATGGCTTTCGGAAGATGGATTGATGAAGCAGCTTCGGAGACTATTTTAAATACGGCCATTGATCAGGGCATTAATTTTATCGACACCGCTAACTATTACGGAACAGGTCAGGATACAGAAGTCCCCTATGGAACTGGCGAGTCGGAAGCAATTATTGGGCGCGCACTTAAGGGAAAAAGAGACGATGTGGTCCTAGCAACAAAGGCTGGAATCAGAATGGGGCACGGTAAAAATCAGTCAGGGCTCTCAAGAAAACATCTGATGAATGAAGTCGAGAACTCACTGAACCGGCTGCAAACAGATTATATTGACCTGTATCAGGTTCACTATTTTGATCCAAATACACCGCTTGACGAAACATTGCGGGCACTGGATGACCTGGTCCACCAGGGGAAAGTGCGCTACATCGGCTGTTCTAACTATGCAGCCTGGCAAATTATGAAGTCACATGCAATCAGTGAACGCTTGAATCTCGCCAGCTATATCTCTGTGCAGCCTCAGTATAATCTGCTTTCCAGAGAAATTGAACGAGAACTGCTGCCTTTCTGCGAATCTGAAAATGTCGGTGTCATGGCTTACAGTCCTATGGCCAGAGGTATGCTCTCCGGAAAATATTTAACGCCGAATGACGCCCCTCCGGAAAGCCGGGCGGCGCATGGTGAAAAGCTTCTCAGAAAATATTTCACCGACGAGAATTTTAAAAAAGTTGATCACTATCGTTCGCTCGCCGAACAAAACCGAGTCAGCCTGTCCCAGTTCGCCCTTTCCTGGGTCTTGAACCAGCCGGCTGTTACATCTGCTATTATCGGGGCAAGCAAACCCCATCATGTCACGGACGCTGCCAAGATCAGCGACTGGGCATGGTCTGAAGATCTACTTCATTCAGTAAGTGAATAAGTAACTGATTATAGATTAGGAGCGGGGTCCCGCTCCTTTCTTTAAGATTCACCTCTGAAGTTTTTATTACAATGAACCCGGTCCGAGTCCATTTAAAAAGTATGTTGGGAACGCTCCATACAACCCATTCCCTCCCCAAAATCTAT
>CAVYYW010000018.1:0-60803 GCA_963772845.1 uncultured Sporolactobacillaceae bacterium | reverse complement strand
CAAGCCGATAAAATCATCAACGAACAAGCGAATACACCAATAGAAATCCCTGCCTTTTTCATATAAATGCCCCCTGAAAGCTTCTTTGTATCATACTCCTATTATATAGGATTTCGTTTTTTAAATGTAAAAATTATTGGATTTAGAACCAAGAATTTTACTTTATTGTCGAAATTAATCGAATAGGTTAGTGGGGTATTTATCTTTTCTGAAGGCTATCCAGCTATTTTAAAGCGTTTCGACTAAAAATGCTTGACGCGCCGCTTCTTTCAAGGGCGTTCCTTTGCTTTTTGAAAAACCTGATTGTGGGAAGAAACCATGGCGGCAGCTCCTGCGTCAGGCTGAATGAATGTCTTGGCTTTGTTGACAGCATTGGCAGCGTCCTGGAAAGCCCCTGCGATTAAATTTAACTTGCCTTCATGCTTCAGGATATCCCCAGCTGCATACACACCCTGAACAGAATTTCGCTCGTGGCATTCCCGGCTATATAACATTGATCAACTAATTCAAGATCCATCCCGCTTTCACTAAGCAGCGCTGCGTCCTGATGAAAGCCATGGTTAATGATGACGTCATCAACTGTCAATCTATGAAGCCCGCCTGTCTTTTGATTTGTCAATTCGACGTATTTAATAGCTTCCTGATGTTTCCCTGTCATGAGCTTTGTTATGGACGTATGGGGAAGGCATTCCACCGTACTGTTTTTCAAACGCGAGATTTGAGATTCATGACCCTCTAAATCTGCTTTTCGAAAGGTCAGATAAACCTGCTCAGCAAACGGTTCGATTTCATTAGCCCAGTCAATGGCAGAATTTCCTCCGCCTGAAATAATCACCCGCTTATTTATAAATTGATTTAAGGAAGGCACCGTGTAATGAAGATTGGAAACCTCAAATTTTTCCGCTCCTTCGATCTTCAGCTTCTGAGGCTTTAGGATCCCGCTGCCCGTTGCAATGATAAGCGTCTTGGAATAATGAACCTGCCCTGAATCTGCTTTTAACACAAACTCTCCTGAATCCTCACGAGAAATAGACAGGATTTTTTCATTCAAAACGACCTCAGGGTTAAAGGTCATACCTTGTTCAATAAGCTGCTCGATCAGTTTTGCCCCCGTTATAGGCGGCACACCGCCAACATCCCCGATCGTTTTCTCCGGATACACATGAATTTTGCCCCCCAGATGGGGCTGTGCTTCGATCAGCTTTGTTTTCATCTCTCTCAGTCCACTGTAAAAAGCTGAATAAAGACCTGAAGGACCTCCTCCAATGATGGTTACATCAAAACATTCACCTGCTGGCAACTTCCCCACCCCTGTTCATTTATAAAAAAATACTGTTTGACATCGTTATGTAATATTATTATAGTTACATTGTAAATGATACTGATAATCATTATCAACCATAAAGTTATATTTAAATCGATTAGGAGGTTTCCAATGGTTCGCCTTTTTACAAAGGATCTTAATGTCGGCTATGGCGATGGCTTAATTGTTAAGGGCCTTTCAATCGAGATTCCTGATCATAAAATCACCGCCATCATCGGCCCGAACGGCTGCGGGAAATCGACGCTATTAAAGGCAATGACCCGGATTATTTCTCATCATTCTGGTTCCATTATTCTTGATGGCAAGCATTTATCAGAAGAGAACACAAAAGCGCTTGCAAAGAAAATGGCTATTTTGCCGCAGACTCCAGAAAGTCCGGGTGGCCTGACTGCCGGCGAACTGGTGTCTTATGGCCGCTATCCGTATCAAAAAGGCTTCGGGCGTCTAAATGAAAAAGACTTCAAAATGATCAATTGGGCACTAGATGTAACAGGGACGGCGGATTTCAAAAACACCCCTGTTGATGCGCTGTCTGGCGGTCAACGCCAGCGTGTATGGGTTGCTTTGGCGCTTGCTCAGGAAACAGAAATGATTTTTCTTGATGAACCGACGACGTATCTGGACATGGCTCATCAGCTGGAGGTTCTGGAGCTTTTGCAGAAGCTTAACAAAGAACAAGGCCGGACCATCGTCATGGTGCTTCACGATTTAAACCAAGCTTCCCGTTTTGCAGATGCCATTATCGCATTAAAAGCTGGAAAGATTGTAAAGACGGGAACAAGCGAAGAGGTCATCCAGCCGCAGGTCCTGAGGGAGGTCTTTCAGATTGACGCTGAAATTGGCAGAGACCCACGAACAAATAAACCGATGTGCATCACTTATAACTTACTAAAAGGAGACGATCGATATGAAAAAACAATGGATCCCATTTCTGCTCATGCTGGCGCTCATTCTCACCGCGTGCAGCAGCGCTTCAACGGACAAACAGAACAAAACAACAGGTAAAAATAAAGAATCCACAACCAGAATCTATCAATCAGAAAACGGGTCCGGTTGAAGTCCCTTCTCACCCCAAACGGGTCGTTGTCCTTTCTTCTTTTGCTGGGAACGTCATGGCTCTTGGCGTTCCGGTTGTCGGCGTGGATTCCTGGTCCAAGATGAACCCGCGTTTTAAAAACAAATTAAAAGATGCTAAAACCGTTTCAGACGATAACCTTGAGAAAATTATTGCGTTGAACCCTGACTTGATTATCGGTCTATCCAACACAAAAAATATTGATAAACTAAAAAAAATTGCACCGACAGTCACCTATACATATGGCAAGGTGGACTACCTGACCCAGCATCTGGAGATCGGCAAGCTGTTAAACAAAGAAGATGAAGCCAAGAAATGGATTAAGAATTTCAAAAGCCGCGCGCATAAAGAAGGAGACAAAATTAAAGACAAAATCGGAAAGGACGCCACCGTTTCAGTCATTGAGAACTTTGGCAAGCAGCTTTATGTTTTCGGTGATAACTGGGGACGGGGAACAGAAATTCTTTATCAGGAAATGGGCTTGAAGATGCCGGAGAAGGTTAAAAAAATGGCTCTAAAGCCTGGTTATTACGCGATCTCGCCAGAAGTCCTTCCAGAGTACGCCGGAGATTATATCATCTTCAGTAAGAATTCGGACACGAAAACCTCTTTTCAGCAAACACAGACGTACAAAAATATTCCCGCTGTCAAAAAGAATCATGTCTTTGAAGTTAACGCCAAAGCCTTTTACTTCAATGACCCTCTAACACTGGACTATCAATTAAGCTATTTCAAAAAGGTCTTTCTTGGCAGCCAGCAGCAATAAAAAGACTTGACTTAATTTTTCAAAATGAGGGTACCTACAATGAAACAGATTCTTTCGCTATCCCTATTCTATAAATTCATAGCCGGAATATTAATATTAATTGGCTCCTTTATCATTGCAATGAGATTCGGTGCAGCCAGTACCGGAACGGCGAGCGTCTGGCTGGCCTTTACCACACATGTCTCGAATGAACAAACCCTGATGCTTCGGGAAATCCGCCTGCCACGTGAAACGGCCGCTATTCTGGTCGGGTCTGCTCTTGCCATTTCTGGCGCCATTATGCAAGGTCTGACGAGAAATCCCCTGGCAGACCCCGGACTGCTCGGCTTAACAGCCGGAGCAAATGCCGCCTTGGCGTTAACGCTCGCCCTGGTCCCATCGGCTAATTATTTCGCGATCTTAATTGCCTGCTTTATTGGGGCAGCGGCTGGAGCTTTACTTGTTATTGGAATCGGTTCAGTGAAAAAAGGCGGCTTTTCACCGTTTCGGCTGGTCTTAGCCGGTGCAGCCGTCTCCGCTTTCCTTAGTGCTGCTGCAGAAGGGATCGGAATTTATTTCAAGATCTCTAAGGACGTCTCTATGTGGACGGCAGGCGGAATGATCGGCACCAGATGGTCACAGATTGAGGTCATTTCCCCTTTTATCATAATAGGCATCTTAGTCTCCGTGCTCCTCTCAAGACAGCTGACCATTCTCAGTTTAAATCAAGAACTTGCCATTGGACTAGGCCAAAAAACGACCCAAATCAAAACATTTCTATTTATCATCACCATCATGCTGGCGGGTGCTGCAGTCGCCCTTGTCGGCAATCTCGCCTTTATCGGATTAATGATTCCTCATATTGTCCGAGCCCTTGTTGGAACCGATTACCGATATATTATTCCGATGTCAGCCATGGTTGGCGGAGCCTTTATGCTGCTCGCCGATACAGCCGGACGGACGATCAATGCGCCATACGAAACACCGGTTGCTGCGATTGTCGCCATACTCGGCTTACCCTTCTTTCTCTTTATTGTTAATAAAGGAGGGAAAGCTCTCAAATGATACACGTCAGAACACTTAAAAAGCAGCAGATCACACTTACCCTATTAATCGGTTTGATTATTTTGACCATCTTCATTGGAATGGGGATGGGAGCGGCCTCCCTGTCATATAACCGTCTGATTCCTGCTATTTTTGGTTATGGGACGTTTAAAGAAGAATTTGTGCTGTATGATCTCAGACTTCCGCGGATCGCGATCACGCTTCTTGCCGGTATGGCCCTCGCAGCCTCGGGAACGATTTTGCAAAGCATCACACGGAATGACCTGGCAGACCCGGGCATCATCGGCATTAATTCCGGTGCAGGTGTGGCCATCACTATTTTTTTCTTGTTTATTCCTGCAGACCCGGGTACCTTTGTCTATATGATGCCGGTCGTTGCGTTTTTCGGCGCCTTCCTGACAGCGGCTTTTATTTACCTTTTTTCCTATAAAAGAAACATCGGCCTGCAGCCTATCAGGCTTGTTCTTACAGGCGTCGGATTCTCCATGGCATTGTCCGGTGCAATGATTGTCCTGATTTCCTCCGCCGACCGGGAAAAAGTCGATTTCATTTCAAAATGGCTGGCCGGAAGCATCTGGGGCTCGGACTGGCCATTTGTGTGGGCAATCCTCCCCTGGTTAGTTATTTTACTCCCCTTTACCTTATATAAAGCCCGCCAGCTGAACCTGCTTAACTTAAGCGAACCCGCAGCGATCGGCATTGGCCTTAATCTGGAAAAGGAACGATTACTGCTTCTTCTTGCCGCGGTCGCCTTAGCAGCTGCCGCCGTATCCGTTACAGGAGGCATCGCGTTTATTGGTTTAATGGCCCCCCATATCGCCAAAACATTAGTGGGACACCGCCATCAATTAATGATCCCCATCGCCATCCTCACTGGCGGCTGGCTGCTGCTGATCGCAGACACAATCGGCCGTAATCTGTTAGCGTCTGCCGAAATTCCAGCAGGCATCATGACCGCTCTGATCGGCGGCCCTTATTTTATCTATTTGTTATTGAGAAAATAATCCCCCCACCCGTGTGAATGGGCGGGGGTGATTTACGGTGAAAAGGAAAATATCGGAAAGTGGCGGGCAAATGACGGAAAGTGGCGGGCAAATGACGGAAAGTGGCAGGCAAACTAACGGAAGTGGCGGGCAAATCCGAAATTTGGACAATTGCTTTCCCATGGGAACGGTCCCACCCCCTCTTGAACCACCTTCTAGACCCATTCGGAGGCTGATTTTGTATAGATCTTTAATAAATCAGCTTAAATTCATGAAAAATCTTGTTCAGATTTATATTTTTTTAATGATTGAATCAATTTCATAATTGCTTTTGCTTCAAATGCTTAAAGAAACAGAATTTCATAGTGACTTCAAAAAAATAGTGGCTTTGTCGGAAAAATGCTCGCTTTCCGAGGGCGATCCGCTAGCCTCCTCGCGCAGACGACTGTGTGGCGCTGCAGGGTCTCGCTTAGCTCGCTGATGTGGCCACTGAAAAAGTCCATTTAGAGTTTTATCACGTTCTCTCAGCTGTGCTGATGGAACATTTAAGACGCCATGTGATCAGCTGATGGCCTCGAAAATCTATAGCCTTAATTGACTTCTAGTAGACATCATATCCATTGATTGAAGCGGAAGGCGCGAGACTCCGCGGGACTAGCACGCGTCCGAAGATCCACTTTGGCGCACAAAGCTTAAACCAAAGTTAGCTGAGGCCGTGCCCTGGAAAGCGAGCAGCCTAGAGCGAAATCAACAGACATGACAACATAGAGGGACTTTTTCAGTGGCATCTCGCTGATCCCTCAGGAGTCTCGTTTTTTTCCTTCCATACGCCACTCGTTGCCCCACCATGGCTTTGAGATGATCTGTTGTTATAAAAATAAAGAAGAAGCGGAAATCCGCTTCTTCTTCTTTTATTCCTTTTCCTTTAGTTCTTCTCGCAGTTTTTTTACCGCTGACTTTTTCCATGATCGGACGGTATGCTGAGAAACGTCGAATAAATTGGCTAGATCTGCTGTCCTAAATCCTTTGATGACGGTAAAGTACAGCCAGTTATATTCCCGCCGAGTCAGCAGCGTCTGGCATCGCTCCACTTCGTTTTTCACAAAGAGATCCGCCTGGTCATCGCCTAAAGTAGACACACCTGCAATCAGCGTGTCATTCCATACATGGCGTTCACTATCTTTCTGACGATTCCGGATAACCGTCAGAAAAGTACGTGTCAAATGAAATTTAACATAAGCAGGAAAATACCCTCTGGCTGAATCATAGGTTTGAGTTGCTTCCCATAAAGCAATCAGCCCCATTTGATACGCCTCATCATAAGTCATTCCATCCCGGTATTGCTTAATCATTTTCTTAATTAACGGCTCATAGCTCACAGCAGCCTCTTCAAATGAACATTCAGTAAACGGCATTATTAATCCATCCAGGTAAGGACGCGTCCTCAAGTATTCCGCGGTAGAGCGATCATAGCAATCCTGTGTGGACCTGTCCTCTTGGTGTTTTGTGAATATGGTGCCTGTCACGCCCCGAAGCATGTCGAATGAACACGGTGCATAAGCTGTTGCTTCTGTCGTAACGCCGTTTTCTAAAGGATTGTGGCACAAAATAACCAGGGCAAATGGCCATCGTATCGTTTATCATGATGGTTCATTAAGGCCATCAAGTCAGGGTGAGACCACTGAAAAAGTCCACCTAGAGGTTACCACGTTCACTTGATTGTGCTGCTGGAAAATTTGAGCCGCCATGTAATTAGCTGATGGCCGCTGAAAATCTATAGCCATATTTGACCTCTAATGGACATCAAATAAGTTGATTGAGCGGAAGGTCGCGATTGCACGTCCGACGCGACCAGCACGCGTCCGAAGATCCACTTTGGCGCACAAAGAAACTCAGCCAAAGTTAGCTGAGGCCGTGCCCGTGGAAAGCGAGCTGCCTAGAGCGAAATCAACAACAATGACAACACCGAGGGACTTGTTCAATGGCCTAAACCCCCACAAAAAAAGACCTCTCATTAAAGAGGTCTTCACAGGGAGCAACTTTTCTTAGCCGGACTTCGCTTCACTCTGAGCGCTTGACGGCACGGCTATTCGGTTCAGCCATTTCGTACAGAGGAGAAACGAAAATTGAAAGATGGGGCTCTGAATGAATGTATAAATAAATGTAAAAATAAACACGGGCCCGCCGAGCAGGAGGCCAATCACGAGAATCAGAGACTCTGTAATAATCCTCACCTTCCGGATGGAGGTTCCGAGTTTTTCTGAGATCGATAGCATAAATCCGTCTCTTGGACCAGCGCCGAGACCTGCTGCAGAATACATCCCTCCGCCAATCCCCATCAGCAAAATTGCAAACAGCAGCAGCAACACATCGCCTGCCGTTGAGGCTGAAGGAAGGTAAACATCAAGATACAGAAAGAAATCAACAAGCACCCCGACAAGCACAGCATTGAGGAATGTGCCGACATGAATGTATTTTCTGCCAAAAAAGAACGAGCCGGTGACCAGCAGCATACCAATGATTATATTCCAGGTGCCGATCGACAGCCCGAATTTATCGTACAAGGTCACATTGAGAACATCCCACGGGTGTATGCCGAGATATTTACCTGAATCGCCTGGGAAATCCCATAGCTGAATACAATCAGACCGCCAATAAAGAAAAGAACCTGTATGCCAAATCGTCTCATGCTCTCCCTGCTTTCTCCGGTTGAATTCCTCTCATTTTATCCTATGATTCTAAATGTCTCAAATCACCGCCAGCAGTTTTCTTGATTCCCCTGATGAAATGGCTCACAATTACTCTAACAGCATTTACTGGCATCCTTTAAATATATAAAACTGAGGTGAGAGGTATGCAATACCAACGTCTAGGTAGAACGGGGCTTGAGGTCTCCTCATTATGCTTGGGGACCATGGCTTTCGGAAGATGGATTGATGAAGCAGCTTCGGAGACTATTTTAAATACGGCCATTGATCAGGGCATTAATTTTATCGACACCGCTAACTATTACGGAACAGGTCAGGATACAGAAGTCCCCTATGGAACAGGCGAGTCGGAAGCAATTATTGGGCGCGCACTTAAGGGAAAAAGAGACGATGTGGTCCTAGCAACAAAGGCTGGAATCAGAATGGGACACGGTAAAAATCAGTCAGGGCTCTCAAGAAAACATCTGATGAATGAAGTCGAGAACTCTCTGAACCGGCTGCAAACAGATTATATTGACCTGTATCAGGTTCACTATTTTGATCCAAATACACCGCTTGACGAAACATTGCGGGCACTGGATGACCTGGTCCACCAAGGGAAAGTGCGCTACATCGGCTGTTCTAACTATGCAGCCTGGCAAATTATGAAGTCACATGCAATCAGTGAGCGCTTGAATCTCGCCAGTTATATCTCTGTGCAGCCGCAGTATAATCTGCTTTCCAGAGAAATTGAACAAGAACTGCTGCCTTTCTGCGAATCTGAAAATGTCGGTGTCATGGCTTACAGTCCTATGGCCAGAGGTATGCTCTCCGGAAAATATTTAACGCCGAATGACGCCCCTCCGGAAAGCCGGGCGGCGCATGGTGAAAAGCTTCTCAGAAAATATTTCACCGACGAGAATTTTAAAAAAGTTGATCACTATCGTTCACTCGCCGAACAAAACCAAGTCAGCCTGTCCCAGTTCGCCCTTTCCTGGGTCTTGAACCAGCCGGCTGTTACATCTGCTATTATCGGGGCAAGCAAACCCCATCATGTCACGGACGCTGCCAAGATCAGCGACTGGGCATGGTCTGAAGATCTTCTTCATTCGGTTAGTGAATAAGTAACTGATTATAGATTAGGAGCGGGGTCCCGCTCCTTTCTTTAAGATTCACCTCTGAAGGTTTTTATAACATTGAACCGAAAAATGAACCCGGTTCGAGTCCATTTAAAAAGTATGTTGGGAACGCTCCATTGTAGAATAAGTCCACACCATTCCCTTCCCATAATCTATCTATTTTTTTCTTTCCAAACAATAGTCTATTTAACAATGAATGAGCTATAATAGAAACATGAGTTTTTTCCTACATATGGAATTCGGAGGTAAAGAAATGAATTCAATTGAATGAAGCATTGCATCATTTTTTCATAAGCAAGGCCGAGCAATTAACGGAGGATTGGTATCAATCTCTGGATAAATCCGATCCTGAAGGCGTCTATGCGTCTACTAATCCAACAGTGATCAAAACCGTAAAAAAACAAAATCTATGATTTTCACCTGCATATTTCCAGAATCTTTATTGAAGATGAGGAAACGTTCTATCGAAATTTCGAGCCTTGGATTAATGAAATTGCCCAGGACGCCGAGCACCAGAACACGCCAATTCACTATGTCATTCGTGAATTCATGCGAGTGCGCGGCCAATATCTTGATATCCTTGGTGAATTTTCAGCCATCAATAAAGAAAACGTTACCAATGAAGAAATCAATTATTGGGGAAAAATCATTATTAATACATTCGATCAAATTATTCTGCTTTTTTCCGAGACAGTTCAACAGACTTTAAATAACCAGCTCAGGGCTCAGCAGCAAATGATTAATGAGTTAAGCTCACCGATCATCTCCCTTGAAAAAAACACCGCCTTGCTTCCGTTGGTCGGTGATATCGATACTGCCCGTGCCAAGCTGATTCTAGAAAACACCCTGGAACAGTGCTCGAACAGCGGTACAGACCAGCTTTATATTGATTTGTCCGGCGTTGTGATGATCGATACGATGGTCGCCCACCAGATCTTCCAGCTCATTGATGCGTTAAGCTTGCTCGGTGTCGAGTGCATCCTTTCAGGCATTCGCCCGGAAATTTCAATGACAGCCGTGCAGCTCGGCCTTTCCTTTGATAAGATCAAGATCCGTGCCACACTTGCTCAGGCGTTAACAAAAACGACTTAATCCGGTTGGTTTTTCTACACGTTATTCGTTTTAATGTCCATACCAAGCTGAAGCAAAAACGCATAAATGATTAAAGATTATGTAGAAAAATGAGGCTGTCGAGACTTTCTCGACAGTCTTTTTAATTTGGCTTCTTTATACTGGCCCATTTAATGGCAGCAAAAACCGAAAAGACACCCAGAGAGTCAATCACCAGATCATAAAGCCGCCCGTCTCTGCCGAAAAACAGCTGCATAATCTCAGTGAACAGTGCAAATAAGATTGAAATAGCCACAGAACGTTTGTGGCTTTTCAGCATGCTATAAATGAGAAAATCCATAATGGCAAAGCCCGTAAAATGACCAAGCTTTACGATCACAAAATTGCGATGGATCAGGGTAAGGTCAGTTAAATTAAAGAAACTCATGAAGTTTGGTGACGAATTCCAATGAAAGCTCACCGATTGAAAATCTATAAAACTTTCAAAGTTCCCTGTCCATGTATTAACGCAAAGAACGATGCCCCATATAACGATCGCAGCCATCTTAAGTAATGGCTTTTTTCTTTTTCTATAACGTAAATTGTGTGCAGGACTGCCGGGAAGGCTCCATATCTGTTTCCCCTTATCAAAAGATTTACATTCTCGCTAACATCATCCCTACATTATAGGACAAAAATAACGATCCGTATTCCTCTTTAGAAAAAATTACAAACTAGCTTCTATGTAAATCAGACAATGGTCCAACAAGTAATTTGTCTCATTTATACATACTCAATGCCCCAGCATTCCTTTATAATTTGGATAAGAATGGGAGGAATCGATCATGAACGAGACGTTGCTTACATCGTTTACTAGACGACTACAATCCAAAATTTGATCACTCCGGAATCAATGGACGCAGATTAGCAGAACGCTTTGCAATCATAGGCAGCATTGGTGTTAATGCAGGATCAGGGCGTTCATCGTACTGGGCTTTTCCCATGAGGAAAACGAAGCCAAGCAGCAAGTGATCCAGTGGATGAAGGAAGCTGGCCTCACTGTAAAAATTGATGGGGCGGGCAATGTTTTCGGCCGCTTAGAGGGACAGAACCCATCGCTGCCTGCTATTATGTCAGGCTCTCATGTCGACAGTGTGCCGAACGGCGGTCACTTTGACGGTCCGCTTGGCGTGCTCGGTTCACTTGAAGTCGTCGAAGCTTGGAAGGAAACCGGATATGTTCCTGAAAGACCTTATGAAGTGGCTATTTTCACCGACGAAGAGGGTTCCCGCTTTAACAGCGGTCTGACCGGAAGCCAGGCCATGACCGGTGAAGTCATGATGGCCGAGCAAGTGAAGCGTGTCGACATTCACGGCCAGTCTTTTGAAAAAGTAATCACGGACTGCGGGCTGACAGTGGAAGGCTATGCAAGCGCCAAACGCCGTCTCGAGGACATTGCCATGTACGTCGAAATTCATATTGAACAGGGAAAACGTCTCGAAAAAGCTTCTCTTCCAGTGGGCATTGTCTCAGGAATTGCCGGACCAAGCTGGCTCGAACTGACGTTTACAGGTCAGGCAGGACACGCCGGAAATACGCCAATGAATGACAGACGCGATCCTCTGGTTGCGGCCGGGGCATTCGTTAGCGCCGTCCCCTCTATCCCTCCAGAATATAAGCGAAACAGCCGTTGCAACGGTCGGAAAACTGGACGTGCAACCAAACGGCACGAATGTGATCCCAAAGGAAGTCACGCTGTATGTCGATATCCGTGATATCTACGAGCATACGCGTGATGAAGTTGCTGACCGCGTGCTGAAAAAAGCAAAATCAGTAGCCGAGCAGCACCAGGATTGACCTTTCCCACAAGGTCACCCAGTGTATCCAGCCCGTTCCAATCGAGGCCACTCTCCAAAAACAGCTGGCAGCCTCTCTCGAGAAAAACCACATTCACCCAACTTACCTGCCAAGCGGCGCTGGACACGACGCCATGATCATCGGCCACCACCGCCCCGCTGCCATGATTTTCGTCCGGAGCAAAAATGGAGTCAGCCACGACCCTGAAGAATGGTCCACACTCTCAGACTGTGTCCAATCTGTCCATGTTTTAAAGGATTTTGTAGAGAATTATGTATTAGAAAGTGCCTGTTGTTTAGAAAGTGCCTGTCACGCCCCGAGTTTTGTCGAATCGGAAACGTTCTCCAGGAATGGGACCTGTCACGAAGATCAGAGGCACAAAATTTGGAATAACATATAAAAATAAAATTATATTTCTCTAATAAAATAAATGGCTATTAACAAGTTAATCAGCAAGAAAAGACCGACTTTTAACAGTCGGTCTTTATGCTCCCTATGCTCCTATAATGGTGTCCATTGAATAAGGGACATTCCCTCCCCCAAGCTACAATGTTTTTACGGCTAAAACATAACAGGAGTGATGAACATGACCCAGTTATTTTTTACCTTAGATTTTGAAACACTGAAAGACGAAGTGATGACACCAGAGCTGTAAGAGAATCTCATTGGATTTTTCTTAAAATACAGCTGATTTACCTAAGAATTAAGACAAATCAGCTTCCGATAAATATCTAATATATCGGTGTTCATTCGACAAATTCCGGGGCGTGACAGTCACCATCCCAGGCACCATCCCTACCATCCCAAACAGGCACCGTTCTAATTTCTACACCACGTCTACATCCCATCCCACAACCCAAGGAGATACATCATTCCTAAGGCCCTGTCATAGAGACCATAGCCGGGACGACATTCTTCTCCCCAGATATGCCGGCCGTGGTCTGGCCTGACATAGCCGGCATAATTTTGACTGTGTAAAGCTTTAACGACCCCTTTGATATCAATCGAACCGTTATGGTCAGCATGGGCCGTTTCAGTAAAACTGCCATTCTCATAAATTTTCACGTTTCGAATATGTGAAAAGGGAGCACGTGAGGCATACTTTTCAGCAATCTCGACCATATCGTTATCTGGATTCGCCCCCATTGAGCCCGTGCACAGCGTGATCCCATTGGATGGAGAATCTGAAATCTTTATCAGGCGGTCATAACTTGCCGGTCCAGTTATAATTCTCGGCAATCCAAAGATGGACCACGGCGGATCGTCCGGATGGATCGCCATCATCACATCACATTCTTCAGCTACAGGCAGAATTTCTGTTAAAAAATAGCTTAGATTCTCCCATAGCTGCTCTTCATCGACTGTTTTGTAGGCTTCAAATAGCTCAGAAATACGCGCCAGCTTGTCCGGCTCCCATCCTGGTAACGTTAAATCCGAGGCATCTGCGACCGTCTGAATCAAAGCCTGAGGATCTGAATTTTCCACCTTCTCATGTTCATAAAATAAAGCAGTCGATCCATCCTCCAATGGATGAAACATTTCTGTTCGCGTCCAATCAAAGATAGGCATAAAATTGTAACAGATGGCCTTTACTCCGGATTCGGCAAGATTCCTGATTGTTTGCTTGTAATTTTCTATGTATCTCCCACGGTCATCACTGCCTAATTTAATTGCTTCGTGAACATTGACGCTCTCTACAACGTCCGCATGAAACCCAAAGGATCGAATATACGCCACTTCTTCCTGAATTTCATTCTTCTCCCACACGTCTCCAGCAGACTTCTGATGCAAGGCCCACACAATACCCTTCGTACCCGGGATCTGCTTCACCTGATCCAAGGTCACCGTATCATTGTCTCGCCCATACCAGCGGAATGTCAGGTTCATAAAGATCACCTCTTGTTTTTACATTTTGTCTATTATTATATCAACTTTAAAGCCTTTTCTGTTCCGCCTATTAAACTAAAAATAAACACGCCGGAAAACCGGCGTTCATTCGACAAATTCCGGGGCGTGACAGGCACCGGCTAAACAAATTCCGGGGCGTGACAGGCACCGGTTAAAAAAAACACCGGCTAAACAGGCACCGGCTAAAACAAATATTTGTTTAAGTATTGTAATAAAAAAAGGGAAAGGATAATCCTTGCCCTTTAGACGATTGCGCTCTATCTTATACGAATTGGCTGTTTAACCTTGATTGACTTGTAGGCAGCTTCAACCGCTTCAACCGCACGAAGTCCGTCGATACCAGTGATACTGGGCACTGTGCAATTTTTGACTGTTTTTAGAAAATCATGAACAAGTCCTTCGTCCATATCGTCACCCCAATAATCCCATTTAACTCCTGATTGATTGGAATAAACATTAATCATTTGACCAAAAGCATCGATGCTTAATGTGCCGTTCACTGTGATGATCTCTAAGGTGACATCACCCCAGGTTGGATAATTCCGGTTGCGGGACCAGCTGCAATCAATCGTTGCAAAGGCACCATTTTCCAACCCAATTGTTATGATGCCGGCATCTTCTGTTTCGTAATTGGAGAAATAACGACCCGACTCGGCATAAACCTCTGTTATTTCAGAACCTGTGAACCATCGGATAATATCTACGAGATGAACTGTGTGATCCATCACAGCCCCCCCGCCAGATTTATCTTTCTCAACAAACCATCCTCCAGGATTAGTGCCCCTATTCGTCCCTCTAATTGCAAGAATTTCACCAAGCTCTCCATTATCGAGCATATTTTTGGCTCGGACAACGGAAGTGTTAAATCGTACCGGAAAAGCAACCTGAAGAAAGACGCCATTTTGGCTGCAGGCTTCAATCATTTCTTTACTTTCTCTCACAGATAAGGCAAGTGGTTTCTCACAAAGAATATGAACTCCCTTGGAACTCGCTTCTATTACATCTTGATAATGACGCACATTTTCAGAAGTGATTATCACCCCATCAAGTTGCTGATCTAATAAACCACTTACACTTGAAAAGTAATTGGTGTTATATTGATTTGCTGCCTGTTCTCCCCTTTCTCTGACAATATCAGCAATCCCTACAAAATCTACATTTGGATAGGAAGTCAGCGCCTTAGCATAGCTATGAGCATGCATATGTGCAAAGCTTATAATGCCAATCCTCATAAGGTAACCCCCTCCCCTAATGTGACCGCTTTACCTGTCTGTGAAGATTGTAATGCAGACACAGCAATTTCGATTGCTCTATAGGCATCTTCTGCTGTAACAATTGGTTGTTTACTATTTTGAATACAATCAATAAAATGACTGAGTTCCCTGTAATATGGATTATTATTAAGCGGGCTTTGCGGTACAGCAACACCAGAAAATGAGCTTTCCCGATCAGCTGTAACAGCAAGAATTGGAGTGGCTTTAGCACTGTTATAGTCAACAATACCTTCCTTACCAGCAAATTCAAAAGCCATATTAAAACCCTGATGCGCCCAGCTGCCTTCAACATGCGCAATCGCACCGCTTTTAAAGCGTAAAGTTACAAGACAGTAATCTTTATCAAATTCATGATGATTTTGGTCACTGAGACTCTTGGCATATACGCGTTCCACCTCACCAAGAGTCCAGCGCAAGAAATCAAAATCGTGGATGATCAGGTCAAGAATAAGACCTCCACTCTTGTCTTTATCCTGATACCAGTTATTAAATCCTTGAGGAAATACACCACCCCGAAATGTTCGAACCACCCCAACAGTGCCGATTTCACCAGATTCGATAATTTTCTTTGCCTGCTGATATTCAGGAAAAAATCTCACAACATGCCCCACAAAAAGGTTCACACCTTTTTTCTGACAATATGTGATCATTTCCCGTGCATCTTCCAGAGTCCTTGCCAAGGGCTTTTCACAAATGATATTACTAACGAGTTGAGCCGCCTTTATAACACAATCCTTATGGTATGGAGTAGGAACACAAATATCGACAATATCCAGCGAATTGAGTGTCGCAGCTGCCTGTTCAATGCTCGCAAAGACTGGACAATCGTTCTGAGACATTCTCTCTCTTCGTTCCGGCACCTCCTCAACAACTCCTGCAAGTTGGATATTATCCATTTGCTGATAAGCATCCATATGAGCTTGTCCCATTGTTCCAGCTCCAATAACTAGTACCGACAGCATAGAAATCCTCCTCTATTGTTTACGAATATCCTTATCTTAATTTGAAATCTCCTTGCAAATTAAAATTTGATAAGTATTCTTTGTTTTCATTTAAAATGTCTGAGAAGATTTGCCTGGCTATGGCTTCATCGCCTACTAACGGATGTATCGTCAGTGCCTGCAAGCCAGCATTGTAATCTCCATGGACTGCAGCTTCCACAGTAAGTTCTTCATAGGCTTTCACTACTTGAAGAAGGCCACGAATTTGCGGAGGTATTGGAGTCGTGATTGCAACAGGCCGAGCACCTTGCGAGTCAATGACACAGTTAACTTCAATTGAGGCAGCATCGGGAAGACATGGGATCGTACCGTTATTCTTAACGTTAACAGTCTGAATGTCTTTTTTATTGTTATAGATTGAAGAAATCAGGTTGATAGCTGCTTCGGAATAGTACGCCCCGCCTCGCTGCTCAAGCTGTGGTGGTTTTACAGCAAGATTAGGATCTTTGTAAAGTTCAAACAAGTCGGATTCAACCTGTTTCACGACCTCAGCTCTGGTCCCTTTAGTTTCTAAATCCTTCTTTTCTTCATTTAACATCTTCTCCTCCATATAATAGTATCGATGATAGGAGCACGGCAGCGCATTGAGCGAAAGAAGAAATTCTTTATCCCAGCCAAAATCCGGAATGTTCTTCATTGTCATGCCGCTCGCGCCCGCTGCTTTATAAAGAAAACTATCTGTAATATCCATGCCATCAACATAGATCTTGGTTGTCCAATTTAGATGATTGATGCCGACCATCTCGATTTCAACTTTAGACACATCCACATCACACAGCTTTGCTATTTGTTTTTTGGTTCCGATTGGCAAGTTGCAGAGTCCGATTGAACGGACTTTTGAGTACTTCCCTACAGCTTCAGTAACTATTCCGGCGGGGTTCGTGAAATTTAACAAAAAGGCATTAGGCGCTAGCTCTTCAATGTCTTTGCAAATATCAAGGATCACTGGAACCGTACGAATAGCTTTTGCAAAACCGCCTGCTCCAGTGGTTTCTTGACCAATTCGGTCATAACGTAGAGGTATACGTTCATCACGAGCTCTTGCATCCAATAAACCTACACGAATTTGTGTAGTGACAAAATCCGCATCTAAAATGGCCTCACGTCGGTCAAAAGTGAGGTGAATATTGATGGGAAGGTTTGATTTATTAACCATCCGTTTCGCTAAATCTCCAACAATTTCAAGCTTTTTTCGTCCTTTCTCAATATCGGCTAGATAAATATCCTTAACGGGAAGCTCCTCATAATGATTAATAAAACCCTCAATGAGTTCAGGAGTATATGACGATCCGCCGCCAATAACAGCGACTTTTAAATTATTTTTCTTCATCTTGATACCCTCCATATCTACTAAATTGATCTATAATTGAATCTTGTATTTCTATTCCTAAATGATCCATCCCTATTAGCATAGAGCCATACACTGGAGCCATTGTTGGGATAACAAAATCTGCCTTGTAGCCTTGTTTGCTGATAGTTGATTCAATTGCATTTAAGAGGTAAGGGTTTTTCCCTTTTTGAATGACACTTCCAACTAACACAACTCGAACGTTTTTTTCCACCAACCCTAATCGTCGTATGACAGAGAGACCTGCAATACCCAGCTCTGTCCCACAATTCTCAAGAATTCTTATCGAAACTTTATCCCCTGTTTCAGCTGCTTGGTGCAGAATAATTGAAAGTTCTGCAGGGATCTGACGCATATTATTATCCAGAAAACTATTAAACATCGTTTCAACCGTCTCAAACCCTAACGCTTTTGGAACCATTTCTGTTAATACAGTCTTCTCCTCACGAAATTCCCATGCGCGTATTGCTGTACGGAACGCTTCTATGGCAAGTGAATGACCGCCTACCCCTGCACCATCCCCATATAGATATCCAAATCCTCCCGTTTGAACGATGGTTCCATTGTGATTTCTGCCAGCTGCATTAGTTCCGCTGCCGCAAACGAGAACAACTCCTGTATTTTCAGGACTTCCAGTTCTTAAACCTTCAATTGTATCGCAGACAACTTCCCAATTTTTAAAAGGGAACTTTTTTAACGCTTCATCAAGAATTTTGTAATCTCTCTCCCGATCCGCCCCTGCCAGTCCAAATTGAACAAAATCAATATCCTCTTCATTAAGGTGTGCCTGATTAAGTGCCTGATTAATAGAATCCCTAATATTTTTAATGGCCACTTCTAAATTAACTTGATGATTTCCAAACCCTGCAATTCCAAATCCCAGTTTCTTTCCTGATGAATCTGTAATGACGGTGTATGTCTTGCTATTACCGCCGTCTACTCCCATGATGTAGGACATTTGATTCTACTCCTTTAATCCGCCGGACAGACCGGTTACTATATAACGATATAGAAAAAGTGAAATAATAACTGGTGGAAGTGAGGCGATGAACCCTCCAGCTGTCATTAAACCCCAGTCAATACTGTGCTTTCCAATAAATTCTCTGATCACGATTGGCAGTGTTTTTGATGCAAACGTCTGTGAAAATGCGTTTGCAAACATGAATTCGTCCCAGGCAAGCAACAAAGTGAAAATAGCTGTAGCGGCTATGCCAGGGAGAGCAAGCGGTATGATAACCCGAAAGAGTGTGCCTATTCTTGAACAACCATCAATAAATGCAGCCTCCTCCAAGGCTTCAGGTATGGTTTGGAAATAGCCTGCTAGGATCCATATCGCAAATGGAAGAGCAAAAGTCGTATATGAGATAATCAAAGCCCAAATGGTGTCCAGTAATGGCGGCGTATGAAAAAAGACAATACCTGTAAATGGGATCCCAATAGAGATGCCCTCTCTCATCATGACGTACAATGGAACGATAATGCTGATAGACGGCAAGAGCTGCATGGCAAGAATGGCAAAAAGAGCTGTGGTTCGAAATGGGAATTTTATCTTTGAAAGCGCATAGGCTGCAAAAACCGCTAAGATCAGAGTGCATATCGTAGTACCAATGGCAATTTCAATGCTGTTTTTCATGGCTCTCATAAAATCTGAAGCCCCATTCCCTGTAAACAGCTTTTCATAATTCTCCAACGTTGGATGGGAGGTATAAGATGCCCATTTATTAAGTCATTGTTATTGCTGAACGAAGACGTAATTAAGTATAAGAAAGGAATTAGCGTGAAAATGGCGAGCAGAATAAGTCCAATCCATAAATACAAAGGCGGAATTAATTCTGTACTAGCCGTTTTAAATAATTTAGTCTTAAGACTCGTTCTTTTTTTAAATTTTAATGTCTTTACTCTTTGCTGCACCAAAGACCTGGTCATGACCTCTCCTCCTTAAATGGATTGTTCGTTCTTTTTCAGCATGCGAATATAGAAAATAATCAGCACGAGAACAAATAATGTGGAGATCCATGCCATCGCAGAGGCTTTTCCTAAATAAAAATATCTAAAAGCATAGTTAAAGGTCAGATATGAGATAGATGTTGTCGGATCCCCTGTAAATACAGTCAAGATGTCATATACTCTAAAGGCGGCAATAAATCTTAAAACTAAAGCGATGATGAGCATTGGCTTGAGTTGAGGAATGGTTATATGAAAAAGCTTTTTCCAAAAACCAGCCCCATCTATAACAGCGGCTTCGTAAAGGTTCGTAGGGATCGTCTGGAGGCCAGCAAGCAATAATAGAGTCATGTAAGGTGTCATTTTCCAGACATCAGCGATGATCACAGAATTTATAATATCCTGACCACCAGCGAGCCAAAGAGGATTTTGTCCAGCTGATAATATGTGCACCTTGTGTAATATGATGTTCAGCGCCCCATAACCTGGTTGATAAATCCACTTCCATAATAATCCGTTAACAAGAGTGAGGATTGCCCATGGAATAATAATAATGACACGAAAGAAAATTCTTCCTCTGAACATCTGATTAAGCAACAACGCACTGAAGAGACCAAAGACCAACTCTAAAGCCGTTGAAAAAACAGTAAAATAAGCAGTGTAGTACATTGAGATCCAGAAATCATGATCGTGCAAAATATTGGAATAGTTTTGTAGACCTACAAAAGTGACTGCTGAACTGTCCAGCAAATGATAATGAAAAAAACTCCACATAAGAGACTGGAAGATTGGGAAAATAAAAGTTTTAAATAATAAATAAAAAGTTGGAACGAGTAAGATGAACGCCAGAAGCAGCTCCTTGCTTCTACGTCCCCTTAATGAACGATATTTCTGTTTTTTAGTTCCCGTGGCTATTTCCAAAGTTATGCCTCCTTTACAAAAAGAAATTCTGAAGGAATTTTGTATATTCCAAATCATGATTTCAAAAAAAAACAAAACAAACTCTGGCACTTCATTCGCGTATTTAAACTTTAAAGGTAAAATTTCATATTTAAAGGGAAAAGCGGCTAATATTTAACCGCTTTTTTACTATTATTTAGCATCTTGAATTGCTTTTTCAATCTTGCTGGCTGCATTATTTAAAGCCGTTTTAGGACTTTCTTTACCAAGCAAAGCCGAGTGAAGTTCTGCTGATAAAATGTCGGCCCATTTCACGTACCCAGGTGCGTTGGGGCGATTGTGTCCGTATTCAAATTGTTTTTGGTATTTATCTACCGTGTTAGTAGGATCAGCTTTTTTCAATTCCGGATCACTATAAAGCGTTTGCAATGCCGGATAGGCACCAGCTGTTTTAAATAATTCAAGCTGGAATTTTTTAGATGCCATCCATTTTAGAAACTCAAGTGCCGCCTGCTTGTGCTTACTCGATTTCATGATTGCTATTCCCTCGGAACCCGTAACGGCTGAAGAAACAACATCACCTTCACCAGGCATTAACCCCACATCCGTTTGATTAACGACGTTTGATTTTTTAGGATTATTTAACTCAGGATAAGAACCTTCCCAGTTGCTCATCATTGCAATTTTACCTGCAGCAAATGAGTTCTTCACATCCTCCTCCGTCCATTGAAGACTGGCAGGATCAACTGTCTTATCTTTCCGAAGAATATCCACCATGAATTGGAGCGCTTTTAATCCGCCGCCTTTATTAAATGCAGGCTTTCCATTATCATCAAAGAATTGCCCTCCAAAAGCATAGGCTAAACTGACATAGTCACAATTTAAGCTTTCAGCCTGTTTCCATGACCATCCGGAAGCATAAACACCGTTTTTTGTAAGTTTTTTCGACATTTCTCTGAATTGATCCCATGTTTTTGGAGGCGCATCATACCCTGCTTCCTTAAGAAGCTTTTTGTTCCAATAAAAGTGTTTTGTGCTCGAGAAATATGGCATTGCTACGAGCTTTCCATTGTAGGTAACAGAACTTAGGGAGGACTTAGTAAACTTCGACTTTTCACTGCTTGGTACAACATCTGTTAAGTCCATCGCAAGGTTACCCTCATAAAATTGACCTGCCCAGATGGTATCCATTTCAGCAAGATCGATCTCTGAAGAATTCGATAAAGCAGCCTGGGTTACTTTGTCATAAACAGAGTTATAATCAACAGCAAGCTCGTTAACCTTTATTCCCGTGTCTTTAGTAAACTGTTTAAGTATCTTAGCACGTGGCCCATTTTCTCCGTCTGTGTCTGTCCAAAGCAAGGTAATACTTGTTCCTTTCAAGTCTTTATTTGAATCCCAGGATAATTTATCCCCTCCACTACTAGACCCTGAATCTTTTTTCGAAGCCGGTGCGACACTGCAGCCCGTTATTATTAGAATGCAGGCAAAGACTAGTGCGACAATTTTAAATTGCTTTTTCACCCTACTTCCCCCTCAGTTAAAGTTTTGATTTATTATAATGATCAAACACTATAATCATAATTAAACTGCTATTTTTACCTCTAAAATGAATCGGTCTTCCAATAAAGATAATCTCTTTTTGGAAATAGAGCTTTAATACTTTTAACTTCGGTCGGTGCACCCTTTATAAGATCAGAAATAATTTGTGAAGGCTGCCTTTTATAAAAAATCTGATAATTTAAGGTATTTCCAGGTATTTGAACGTCAACAATCCCGTTATCGATAGCAAGCATAATTTCATCTGAACCTGATAGAATTAACACATCTGAATCAAATGATTTATGTTCTTTTTGGGATTGTCGATTGATTCTGTTTGAAAAAACATCTTTTAATTTGGAAAACAAACTTTGAAAATTTATGATTTTCCACATTCCATACGATTCTTCAGTTACTTCAGCATCCGCCTCTTTCAAAATGGGCTGGAGTGCGTGGCTTTCCGGAAGTGCAGCTTTCAGTCCAGAACAACCAGGATGAAATTCCAAAGCTTTACTTAACAAAGAAAAGATAGCGCTTTCATTTTTTGGCAAGTAACAGCATTCTGTTATGGTCAGCACCCTCTCTTGGTCCTCTTTAACTCTAAGATAAGCAACTGGCATTTCATTAATTACTGCGACCAAAAAGTCTTCTGGATTTTCTTTCCACCATTTAGACTGACCACTCCAATAATCCGAGGATCGAATAACTGGACCAAAATAAGTTTGACTAAATTTGTCATGGATTTTTTGCACTTCATTTAGCAAGGAAGCATCAAATACTTTAACACTGCAGGAACTTTTTAAATTATAAGGGAGCTGCATAAGCTTCTTTTTATTTAGAAAGTAAGAAGTTTCAGAGATCGTTTGCCATCCAACCTTCTCATAGAACGAGTTAATTCCTGTAAAAAGAAGGGAAAGATCATATTCATGCCGCTCCATCCATTCAGATTGTTTTTTTAAAATAATTTGAGTCAAGCTCTTCCCCCGCTGGTTTGGATAAGTCGCAACATTACCTATTCCTCCTACTTTAAGAAGCGTTCCTTCTATAGAAGTGAAATAAGGAAATATTTGCACTGCTGCTGCTAATTCTCCGTCGACTTTTGCAATCCATGTCGTCTCTTCTGTATAATTTGGATCATTTTCTAATCTTTCTTGAAAAAATGCTCGATTTTCAGGAAAAACCGTTGCCCATAAATCAAAGCATTCTACAAGCTCCTGAGGGCCTTGAATAGGTCTAATCTCAATGGTTTCCAAAGTTACGGCTCACCCCTTTATCGTTAGTTTATGAGACGCTTTTTCATCGAATAAAAACTGAGCGTGTTGAACAGTTCTGAAAAAACTTGCCGGAATATCAGGACTTACTTCACCTTCAACCACTGATTGAACAATCTTCTTTTTTTCTGATCCATTTGCAATTAGAAGAATTTTCTTACTGGCTATGAGCGTATGAATACCAAGAGTTATCCCTGCCGTTGGGAGAGTCTCGCCCTCTTCAAAGTAATTTTTGCTTTGCTCAATTGTTTCTTTCTGAAGGTTTATCACACGAGTTTTAGAATCAAGCGTGCTTCCCGGCTCATTAAATCCGACATGCCCATTACGCCCAATTCCTAAAATAGTCAGATCCAATCCTCCCATGCTTTCAATCAGGCTTTCATATCGCGCCGCCTCTGCTTTAAAATCCTCTGCTTCTGTGTTGAAGGTATAGACTTGGTCCAAAGAAATGCCTGCTGGTTGATATAATTTATCTCGAAGTTTTGAGAAGCAGCTTTGTGGAGATCCGTTTGGTATATTTATATACTCATCAAGAGTGAACCAATTGACGTTTTGCAATGCCTGTGGATTATTTTTACTGTACTCGGCAAGCTTTTTATACAATCCCAGCGGTGTTAAACCGGTTGGAATACATATATTAACGAAAGCATCAGATAAATTAGCCGTCTCTATAACCTTTTCTGCCGCTTTACGGCTAAGTTCCTCATAATCTTTTACAATATCAATTTTCATCCTCAAACTCCCTTATAAGTCTGTGTCTTTAATACCTATTCAGTCTATTAATTTAAGTAATCAATGCCCTTTTTCGAAATTTTGTTGGACTTTTTCCAACAATTTTTTTAAAAACCAGATTAAAATGGGTAACGTTTTTATATCCAATCCGAAATGCAATATCAGTCACCGGTAAATCTGTTGTCTCTAGATATTCTTTAGCCATTTGGATCCGCTGCACACTGATATAATCAATGAAAGAAATGCCAGTATCTTTTTTGAACTCACTACTTAAATAAGAAGGGGATACCCCAACTTCATCTGCTACCCTCGTGAGATTTATTTCTTCAGTAAAATGCGTTTCGACAAATTCAATTGATTTGGATACAATTTCCTTTAAATGCACTTGCCTTCGAATCTTTCCTCGCGAGAGATTCTTTTTCTTATACGACCTGTTGATTTCTACCAAAAGACATTGAAGATAGGAAGCAATTACCCTCATTGAATAACCAGCCTTCCTCTCATACTCTTCTTTTATAGCAGCAAAAATCCGTTCCATCCTGGCCCCTGTCTCTGAATCAGTATCCAATTGATGAGAAAAGTCAGCGGGATGATTCAAAAAAATATCTAATGGATTAAAATCATCCTCCAGTTGTAAAAAAGACAATAGAGTTGGATCAAACATAATCACAATTACCTCAAAATGTTCTCCTGGCCGGATTTGGCTTTTATGTAACTCATTATTGCTGATAACGAACAAGCTTCCTTTTTCAAAGCTATAAAATTTATTTTCAATAAAATATTGACCTCGGCCATCTAGGACATAAAATATTTCAAGAGAATCATGCCACTCAAAGGGCATTTTCCATTCGCCTTCATTACGATCTATACAAAACCTGAAAGACATTGCCTCAAATTTTTTCAAACAATCCGGTAGATGCTGGTCCATAGACCTCCCCCCTGCCACTACGAAAACTTTTTAAGATATGCTTGATGAACGCCAAGTAGTTCGTCTAGTGTTTTTTCTGCCGCATCCGTACTAGCCACAACGGGATCGATTAACAAAGCTTGAAGCGCTTTATTTCTATCACCAGTAACAGCCGCTTCTACAGCCAATTTCTGTATGGAGATCTGAGTGTGACAAAGAGCAGCAATTCCCTCAGGCAGTTCCCCCATCGTCAAACCTTGAATACCATAGCCACTGATAAGAGCAGGGACTTCAACGATTGCATCATCTGGTAGATTTTTTATGCAACCATTGTTTGGTATATTTACTGCTTCAATATACTCATTTCTGTTCTCAGTAATTGCCCGGATAATCGCAAATCCTTTTTCACCAGAAGGAGTCGTGATTAAATCTCCCAGTTCCTTATTGCCGGACCCCCAAAGACTTATGTCCTCCCATAGCTTTTCCCGGTGAGCATTTGCTTTTTTGAAATTATATCCTTCCAGCCCTGTGTATTCCCATGCATAAGGCAAGTATTCGCCAATATGGTCATCACTTGGGGCTGGCCAGTATCCAAACTCTTTGAACATTTTGCGGGTTAATAAATCTTTAGAATCTGATAAAACCGCTTCCATTTTTCTTAACTTAGGATAGAGATTTTCACCAGTCCGTTTATCGCGAATGTCCATTAGCCAAAGAAGATGATTGACTCCCGCTGCTTTAACATCCACATCAGCCGGGCTCATATTTAGTATCTCGGCAACTCTATCACGTCCCATGTAAACGCCATGACAAAGCCCTACAGTTTTTATGTTGGTATACTGATTAACTGCCATGCACATTCGACTTTCCGGATTGGTAAAGTTAATCAACCATGCATTCGGGCAGATATCTTCCATATCCCTGCAAATCTCTAATATAATGGGTATGTTTCGCAGAGAATGCGAGAGTCCTCCTGGTCCGCCATTTTCCCCGAGCACCTGTTTAATACCATGCTTTCTCGGAAGCTCCCAGTCTTTCTTCCACAATTCATCACGCTTTACAGCGATAGATGTAATCACAAAATCAGCGTCCTGCAATGCTTCTTTTCGATCCATCGTACTCTCTATTTCCAAACCTGATCCGGCTTCATCATTCATTCGTACGGCCAGTTTTCTAACTAAATCGAGCGACCTCTCATTAATATCTACGAGGACTAACTTGCTTCCTTTTAATTCTTTACATTGAACAGCATCGCGTAAAGACCCCGGCCCAAAGGACACACTGCCCGCACCTATAATTACCACCTTTAGTGGACGCATTCTATTTCCCTCCGCTTCATCATTTAATTTTCGGTTATTTTACTACAAATTTTAAAAAGTCCCAGTTTAAAATAACTGAAATGTCTTTTTCCCCAATTCTTTTTGATTAACCACTAACTAATCACTTTCTTGACAGCTGCACCAAACAATAGTGGTAGAAACATTCCCATTTAAAAGGTTTTGTATTTATTTAAAGATTTTAATTATTTTGATTATTACTTTCTTTAATATTATAAAAGGTTTTCACACAGAAATTCTACTGATTTTTTTAGATATACTTTAGATATTTTTAACTTAAAAAAATAATAATTCGAGAAGATTTTAAAGAATAATAAAAATTGAGTTTCCTCTTCTCAATTTTCTGTTGGCAAAAGTTCAAGTGAAAAAACTGAAGCGTTATGAAATACTTCATAAAAAGCGCTTACAGCTGACGCGCTCTGTAAGCTCCTTCCTATTTCATTATAGTAAGGATGGTTACTAAGGAACTTTAAAATGAGGAAGTAATGCACATTAATTTTAATTACTTTAAACCTTGTATCCAATTATTAACGAAAACATCTATGGTGATCCGATCATTCTCCTAATCTAACCAGCGGAAAATAAGAAGTAAGGAGTATAAAGACCCTCTCACACAGTTAGATCAACTTTAAATCGTTTTCTGTTCCGCTTATTAAACTAAAAATAAACACGCCGGAAAACCGGCGTTCATTCGACAAATTCCGGGGCGTGACAGGCACCGCTACAGGCACCATGCCTACCTTACACCACCACAACCACTGAAAACAAGGTCATCCCTGTTCCAATTCCAAGCAGGAAGAGCTTAGCATTTCTGAAAATTGATCTTTTCCATATATTCAATGCTTCGTCTTCTTTTAATTGCTTATTTGTCCGTTCAAGAGAACGTGATGGCGGCATAATCATGGTGCCAAATTTCTTAAACCCTTCAAAAAACAGGTCAAGAAAGCCCGTTTGCCAAATATAGCAGCAGGCACCTAATGTTAAGCTGATTAATCCCCAGAAAAAGCAAAAGTTTGATGAGATGGTCATACTTGTATGGATAAATAGTTGAGCGACAATTAATATAACCGCAGTGATAATAACTGAAAGAGTATACTTCTTCATGATGGATCGTCCTTTCGTATGTTTTGGAGATGACGGACAAAACAAAACCTTATATGAATTTAAAAGTGCAATAATGTGTGAAAAATCATGATTTTTCATTAAAAACAACTGATTTATCCATGAAAAATGTTAAATCAGCTTCAGATTGCCATTGGAAATGGGCCAGAGGGATGATGGGACCGTTCCCAATTGAAATTTATTGGCCACTTTCGGGATTTGCCTGCCACTTTCATAGGTTTGCCTGCCACTTCCGAGATTTGCCTGCCACTTTAATAGGTTTGCCTGCCACTTTCAGGATTCCAGACATTCGTTCGACAAATCTCGGGGCGTGACAGGCACCCTGCCAAAACAGGCACCCTACTGGCACCTGAAAAAAGGATGCTCCCTTCAGGGCGGTGCTCCTTGAAGGAGCATCGGCCACATCGGGGAGTCATCCGTTTTCTTAGGTACTTATTAATTAGAGACTTTTTTTGCCCAGCGGAGATCTGGCATTCTGTTTACAGGATAAACAATTCCTTTAAACTTAGGCGATGTTAAGTAATTTTGAGAATAGTAATAGACAGGCATGAATGGGAGATCCTTCATTAAGATGTCCTCTGCGTCGTGAAGGACTTTCATCCGTTTCGCTTCATCCTGGATACCTTTGATTTTGCAATGAGAGAATCGTATTTCTTATTTACCCAGTTTGTCTCGTTATTCGGGCTGTCTCCGAGATAGTAGTCAAGAATTGGCGTCGGATCCACGTAGATCCCGATCCATCCCATCCGGGCCATCTGGAAGTTTCCTTGTTTCGTTGTATCAAGATACGTTTTCCATTCTTGGTTTTTAAGCGTCACCTTCACACCTAAATTTTTCTTAAGCATTTCCTGCACGCCTTCAGCGATTTTCTTATGATTGTCTGACTGTATTATAGATCAATTCAACAGGAGGAATGGTGCTCCAGCCTTCTTCTTTTTTTGCTTCAGCAAGCAGTTGCTTGAGCTTTTTTTACATCTTCAGAAAAATATTTGTCTTTTTGAGCACGGAAGTCCCCTTTTGGTGTTTTGACACCTGGCGGAACAAAAGCATAGGCTGGCGTCTCACCGCCTTGGGAAATGTTTTTGGTGATCGATTTGCGATCAATAGCCAGATTGAAGGCTTCCCTTACTTTCGGGTTGTTAAAAGGTTTTTTCTTCACATTAAACATGTACATATAGGTTCCGAAATACGGCGTGCTCTTATAATCTTTATTGCCTTTTTCCTGCGAGATCACATCGACCGGCAGCGAACTGATCATATCCAGCTCACCGGACTTATACATTTGATAGTAAGTTGTTGAGTCGTTCACCATTTTCCACGTAATCTGGTTCATTGAAATGGTTTTTTTGTTCCAGTACTTATTACTTTTTTCAGCGACTAATTTATTATCATGCTCCCAGCTTTTCAGTGTATAAGCACCGTCGCTGACGAAGCCTTTCGCTTCGGCTGCCCAGTTTTTATTTCCTTTAACCACTGACTGATCGACCGGGTAGTAGCTCCAGAATGCCAGCAGTTTTTTGAAAAATCCTGTTGGAGACTTCAGCTCAATTTTCAGTGTCTTATCATCAACAGCTTTGACACCGACATTATCAGCAGAGCCTTTTCCTTTGTTATAGTCTTCTGCGCCTTTTAAATAGTATAAGTAAAAAGCAAACGGGCTGCCGGTCTTAGGATCCAGCACACGTTTCCACTCGTATTCAAAATCTCCGGCTGTCACAGGATCACCGTTCGACCATTTCGCGTCCCGAAGCTTAACGGTATACACTTTATGATCCTTTGAAACTTTCATACTTTTCGCCAGACCCGGGACGATATCACCGTCCTTATTCTTAGTATAAAGCCCTTCAAATAAGTGATCGATCACCCAACCTGACGTCGTATCTGTGGCTAATGCCGGGTCAAGGGAAGGGGGTTCACTAGCCGCATTGACTGTGATTTCCTGTTTAACGTTCCCGCCAGAACCGCTGCCCCCTCCTCCGCATGCTGAGAGAAAAGGCACGACAGCAAGCATTGACAAGCAGAAATGATACTAAGCTCTTCTTCATGTTATTCCTCCTTAAATTTTAATCCGTGTATAAGTGACAGGCGACCCAGTGATGATCTCTGACCGTTTTCCACTCGGGGACGGCTTGAGAGCAAATATCCATCGCTTGAGGACAGCGCGTTGAAAAGCGGCAGCCCTTCGGCGGTGTAATTGGACTTGGTATTTCCCCTTCCAGAACAATGCGTTCCTTTTTCTTTGCCTCAGTCGGATGTGTTTTTGGCACGGAGGATAGTAATGCCTGGGTATAGGGATGCAGCGGTTCGGCGAATAAATCATCACTTGAAGCAAGCTCCATCATATTCCCAAGGTACATCACCCCAATGCGGTCACTGATATGCTTCACCATTCCAAGGTCATGCGCGATAAAAAGGTACGTTAGTCCTTCATCCTTCTTCAAATCCTCCATTAAATTGACAATTTGAGCCTGGATGGAGACATCTAAAGCAGAAATCGGTTCATCAGCCACGATGAAGTCGGGATTGACCGCGAGTGCCCTCGCAATCCCTATTCGCTGCCTTTGTCCCCCGCTGAACTCATGGGGGTAACGATGGGCGTGATCCTTTTTCAGCCCCACTTTTTCAAGAAGCTCAAAGACTCTTTCTTTGCGTTGCTTTCCTTTTAACAGGGCATGCGCATCAATGCCTTCTGCAATAATGTCCATCACCCGCATTCTCGGGTCTAAGGAGGAATACGGATCCTGAAAGATCATTTGAATCGTCCGGTTGAGCTCTCTTGCCGCTTTACCTTTAAGCGAACTCGTATCTTGACCATTGAACATAATTTTGCCGTCTGTCGCTTTATGAAGGCCGACCACTGTTCTGCCTAACGTGGATTTTCCGCTCCCGCTTTCACCGACAAGGCCGAACGTCTCACCCTTCTCGATTGAAAAAGAAATGTCGTCAACGGCTTTCAACGATTGATTTCCACCTACATTAAAATATTTTTTCACTTTCTGAATTTCTAAAAATGATTGTGCCACTAGCCATTCCTCCCTGCTGCGACGAGTTCCTCTGCCTGTGGTGCTCTGGAATCATTTAACCAGCACCTTGCCTGGTGATCTTGTGAAATCTGCTTAGCGTCAGGCAATTCTTCTGTACAAATATTCATTGTGTACTCGCAACGGGCAGCAAATGGGCAGCCAACAGGAGGAGAAAATAGATCCGGCGGGGCGCCTTCAATCGGCTCTAACCGCTTTTTCTCGCTTGTATATTTAGGCAGCGAATTCAGCAGCCCCCAGGTGTACGGATGTTTCGGCTTATTAAAAATATCTTCAACCGTTCCGCTTTCCACGACCACACCGGCGTACATGACCGCCACTCTTTGGGCAACCTCCGCAACGACACCAAGGTCATGGGTAATAATCATGATGGAGGTATCCAGCCGCTGCTGGAGATCCTTTAATAAATCGAGAATCTGGGCTTGGATTGTCACGTCTAAAGCGGTTGTTGGCTCATCCGCAATAATAAGCTGCGGCTCGCATGAAAGCGCAATGGCAATTAAGCACCCTCTGCCTCAACCCTCCGCTCAGTTCGTGCGGGAACTGGCTGTAGCGTTTTTCCGGATTTGGAATACCAACCAATTTCAGCAGCTCAATGACACGGTCTTTCACTTGACTCTTTGGAAGGTCTGTATGCTTTTTGATGGGTTCAGCAATCTGTTTGCCGATTTTCATGGTCGGGTTCAGAGATGTCATCGGATCCTGTGAAATAAGCCCGATTTTGGAGCCTTTAATTTTTCGCATCTCTTTTTTCCTAAGACCGAGAATTTCTTTTCCGCCAAACGTAATGCTGCCGCCTTTAATCATACTAACCTTGCTTGGAAGAAGCCCCATAATGCTCTGGGCCGTCACACTTTTCCCGCATCCGCTTTCTCCTACAACCGCAAGAACTTCTCCTTGATTGATATGAAAATCGACGCCGCGCACCGCCTTTACTTCACCGCCGTAGGTTTTAAAGGAAACTCTTAAATCATTTACCTCCAATAAACGTGTCATTTTTCCCCTCCTTAATCTTTAGACTGCGGATCAAAGGCATCCTGTAAGCCATCGCCAAATACATTAAAGGCGAACATTGTCAGCGAAATCATGAATCCCGGGAAGAAGAGCCGCCACCATTGGCCAGTTAATATAACGCCAAGTGCATCGTTCGACATCGTTCCCCAGCTGGCAATTGGCGCTTGTACCCCAAGTCCGATAAAGCTTAGAAAGGATTCTGCAAAAATAGCCTGCGGAATCGTAAATGTTAAATTGACAATGATAATACCGATCATGTTTGGAAAAAGATGACGCCAGATAATCTTTCGGTGAGGCGTTCCCAGCTTTTGTGCCGCGGCAATGTACTCTTGTTCTTTAAGCTGCAGAATCTGCCCTCTGACGATTCTTGCCATTCCTACCCAGCCAGTGATTGAAAGAGCAAGAATGATCGTCCACAATCCCGGCTTCATCACAACAAGAAGAAGGATGACAACGAGAAGATAAGGAATCCCGTACAGAATTTCAACAATCCGCATCAGAAGACTGTCGACCCTGTCGCCAAACTTGCCCCTCCCGGCCATGTAACCGGAGATCCCTCCAACAAGGAGTCCGATCGTTAAATCAATGAATGCAGCGGCAATCCCGATCGTCAGTGAAATCCTGGCGCCATACCACGTCCGCGCCCACATGTCTCTGCCAAGGGAATCCGTGCCGAACCAGTGCTTGCCGCTCGGTGCCATATTTTTAGCGGATAGACTTTGCTCAGAATAACTGTAAGAGACCAGATAAGGACCAAATACTGCTAAAAGTGTGATAAGAACTAAAAGAACAAGTCCAAGAATCGCTAACTTATTTCTCAGGATTTTAAGGACGGTCTCTTTCCACTGGCTCAGACTGGGCCGAAGAATCTCGTCTTTCTGTAATTTGCTGCGATCAACGGGATGGAATGCTACCTCTTCACTTCTCTGTTCCATCAAGCTTAATCCCCTCCCTTGCTCGTGAGCTTGATTCTCGGGTCCACTATCCGATAGGAGATATCAACAATAAATAACGTCACAATCAGGATTGTGCTGAAAAAAATGGTTGTCCCTAAAATAACGGGGTAATCACGGTTGAAAATACTGTCGACAAAATACTTTCCGATACCAGGAATGGCGAATATTTTTTCAATAACGAACGTTCCGGTTAAAAGAAAGGCAACAAGCGGACCGATAAAGGAGATCACCGGGATGAGAGCATTCCGTATCCCATGTTTAATCACAATGCCCGTTGTATTTAATCCTTTTGCATCAGCGGTTTTAATGTAATTTTGGTTCATGACCTCCAGCATGCTAGACCGCATAAAGCGCGCAACAATCGCAAGCGGTGCCGTCGCAAGAGCGACGGATGGCAAAATCGTATGTGCCCATGTTCCCCAGGAAGCAACCGGAAACATTCCCCAGTTCACCGCAAAGTACTTAATCAAGAGAGGAGCGAGAATGAAGCTGGGTATGGAAATTCCCACGATCGCAAAAGCCATGGCCAGGTGATCAAGAATTCGGTTATGATTGAGCGCCGCGACGATTCCGAGTAGGAGTCCAAAGATCAGCGCAATCACGAGTGATTGAATCCCCAGCAAAGCAGACGCCGGAAACCCTTGTGAAATCAGTGTGTTCACATCTCTTGTCTGGGATTGAATGGACGGCCCCAGGTCCAGTGTGGCAAGGTTTTTCAAATAAAGCGCGTACTGAACAGGCAGCGGCTGGTCCAAATGAAACTTCGCCCTCATGTTCTGCAGCACTTCTTTCGGAAGCACGTTAGCGTCAGAAGCAAAAGGATCCCCCGGAATCACATGCATGATAATAAAGGTAATGGTTGTGATGACCCAGATCGTTACCAGCATGGCAAAAATCCGTTTAATGATATACAAATTCTCTTCCTCCCCTATCCAAAAGTGTGCGTCACAAAATTTACATATCAGCCGGCACACGGGCTAAAACGACATTGTTGCGATGTTGGTGCGCCGCTGTCCATCACTAGGCATTGGCATGTCCCAGAACGCCATTCGTTGCCGCCATTCCAATGATGACCACGCCCCACATATGCTTATAGGCAGTAATATAATCCTCACATGTAAAACGGATCGTCTTCGGACCAATCAGCTCAACAGATGGAATCGTAGTCGTCATTAGTGCCTGCTGGGAGCCTTTAAATTCAATTTCAAACGTAATCGGCCCCTCCACTTTATATGGCTTGAATTCATTAAGCCGCCGAACAGCAGCTTCCGCTTTTTCTTCAATGACTCTACGGGCGACTTTCGGTGAAATCAGCTCGGCAGCAAACCGGTCCACCCCATATTTCGTTATGGCTGCTTCCACATCAGGCAGCGTTTCTTTCACTTCAGCAACGTACGCATCATCCCCAGAAATGAAGATCGCTGGCACATCAAAGTCTCCCGCCGCTCCTGCGTTCATCTCCGTCTCGCCGACAATCTTCCCATTAATTTTCATCTCATTGACACAGATCCCAGCTAAGGTATGGCTGATCACCGTTCTTTCTGAACCGGATTCCCGTCCGTGATGCCCGACGAACATAATGCCATCAAAGCTTTCATCCAGTCCCTGCAGCTGGCACATCACCCGATTGTTCCCTGACACCAGGCGCGCTCTTTCATCAAGATCCTCTATGAAAATATTAGACATGTTTCCATGACCGTCAGCGATCACTACTTCCGTTGCGCCTCCCTTAAATGCACCCTCGACAGCCGCATTCACTTCCTGCGTCATTAGCTTACGAAAACGCTGATACTCATCATTCTTCTTAAGCTGCTGATTGGTTGCGACTCCTGAAATCCCTTCAATATCTGCTGAAATAAAAATTTTCATCGCTTATCTCTCCTCTGAGTTTTTTTGACATCTCTATTCGACAAATTCCGGGGCGTGACAGGCACCTGCCCTTACAAATTCCACCAAAAGCTGTTTCACGCTTTCAAGGTCATTCAGATCAATCACTTCAACAGGCGAGTGTGCATTTCTGGAGGGAATCGACAGCACACCCGTTGGTACACTTTTATTCGCCAAAATCACGGCACCTGCATCCGTACCTATGCCTGTAAAGATTTCAGGCTGATAGCTAATCTCTTTTTCTCTCGCAAGATCTATCAGTTTGTCCTTAACGCCTGGATGGGCTATTAAACTCGCATCCATGATCTTAATGCCTGCACCTCCGCCGAGCTTGAGGCTGTCATCCATCACATCCTCTGGTGTATCGCTTACCGCTGTCGTGTCGAGTGCGATCGCCACATCAAATGTCAAATTGGAAAGGGCTGCACCCGCTCCCCTAAGCCCGACCTCCTCCTGAACCGTGAAGAGAGCAATGACTTCTCCGTCAAAATCCCTATCCTGTAATTCTTCCAGCATTTTAATTAAAACAGCGCATCCGGCTCGGTCATCAAAGGCTTTGCCGACAATTTTCCCTGTCTGTTCCGAACCGAGATGCTCGACTTCAGATGCCCATGTCACCGGATCTCCAATCTCAATGCCAAGCTCCCTCGCCTCCTCCGACGAACCTGCTCCGACATCGATGTACAATGAACGGTAATTTCTGACCTTGTCTGCAGCGTCAAATTTTTGATAATGCGCTGAAATCGTACCAATCACACCGAGTCGCAAGCCGCTTTTAGTCCGGACATGCACTTTCTGTGCCAGCATGATCCGATCATCATGGCCCCCCAGTTTTTCAAATCTCAACAAGCCATTCGCTTCAATTTTTTTAACAATGAAGCCCACTTCATCCATGTGCGCCGTCACCAGCAATTTACCGCCCGGCCGCTTCCCTTTAAGCGTGGCTGTAAGGTTACCAATTCCATCCATTACAACCTCATCGCTTAGTGAAGAAATCTTTTCTTTTATAAAAGAAACAACCGGCTGCTCGTAGCCACATGGCCCTGAGCGTTCTGTCAGTTCTTTAATTGTCTGTAACATCTAACCGCCGCCTTTTAGTAAGAATCTTCTGACATAGAAATCTAAAAAAATTTGATTCGACAAAACCCGGGGCGTGCCTGTCACCACCCGAATTCACCCGACAGAATTCGGGTGGTGACAGGCACCTTACAAGTACTGAAAGCTGTTTTTAAACACGTCCATTTGGATGAGGACATTTGTGGAAGTAATATCCGGTATTTGGTGAACCTGCTTCACCGTTTCATTCAGCTCTTCATAGTCTCTGACATTGACCTGTGTCAGCAGCTGATAATTGCCAGTCGTCGTAGTGACATAACGAATCACCGGCAGTTTTTGCAGTTCTTCGACGACCTTTTCGATTTGTTGCGGGACCACCTGCAATTGAATAATGGCGCCAACTTTTATTCCTAACGTAATGGGATTCACCACCCCCACCACTTCGATCATGTCGTTATCTATCATATTGTTATATCTTGTCCGCACCGTTTTCTCTGTGACATCTAAGTTATTTGCGATCTCCGTAAATGACATCCTGCCATTTTTGGACAGAAATTTGACAATCTTTCTATCTAGTTCATCCATCATTTCTTTAGGTGCAACGCTAGCCATAATTATTCCCCTTTGTACTACTTCTTCTTTTTTAAAGTACGTATTTAGTCCTATAATGTAATAAATATTACGGTTTACAATATCATTTAATTATTTTAATATTGAAATTAGTAATTTAGAAACAGTATAAATTTTCAGTTATCTTTTTGCAAGGTCTTTTCGCCAAATAACTGTATAAATTTTAAAAGGAGTGAAAATATTGGTGCTCATTGAAAACGCAACCATCATTGTTGGAACAGGAGAAGTACTTAAAGAAGCAAAACTGTTAATTGAGGGGAAAAAAATTAAGAGAGTTGGCCATTTTTCCGTTGATCAAGAAAATTTAAACGTCATTGATGCAAAAGGCAAGTTCATAAGTCCTGGGTTAATCGATGTACATACGCATTTAGGTGTTCATGAAGAAGGAACGGGAGTTGAAGGCCGCGACTTTAATGAAACAAGCAGTCCGATTACGCCTGAAGTGAGAGCGCTTGACGGAATTAATCCTGAAGAACGGGGCTTTGAGGACGCTAGAAGTGCAGGCGTCACCACGGTTCAGATTCTCCCTGGCAGTGCCAACGTTATCGGAGGTGAGATGGTTACCTTGAAAACTGCCGGCACCATCGTAGACGAAATGGTGATTCGTCAGCCATCAGGCATGAAAGCAGCGTTCGGTGAAAATCCGAAGCGTCTTCACGGATCGAAGGGCATCGCACCCGTCACCAGGATGGGGATCGCCGCGCTCTTCCGTCAAGAAATGCGGAAAGCGCAAGAGTATCTGGAGAAAAAGGAAAATGGTAAAGACGTCACAGATGATCTTGGTCTTGAAAACCTTTGTAAAGTGCTGCGAAAAGAAATTCCTTTACGCGCGCACGCTCACCGTGCCGATGACATTGTTACACTGCTCCGGCTTTCCAAGGAATTTAATATTGAAATCTCGATCGAACACTGTACAGAAGGTCACCGGATCGCAGACTACATTGCATCCTTTGGCTTCCCTGCATCCGTCGGCCCTACGATGACCTCCCGTTCAAAGGTAGAGCTCGCTGATAAAGGCTGGCACACACCAAAAGTCCTAGCCGAAGCAGGCGTTCCCATTTCCATCACGACCGATCATCCCGTCGTCGGTATTGATAACCTTCTCTCCAGTGCCGCGACAGCTGTCAAACATGGATTAGATGAAAAAGAGGCATGGAAAGCGATCACCTCAAATGCTGCCAAACAGCTTGGCATTGACGATCGCCTTGGCACACTTGAAGAAGGAAAAGACGCCGACGTCGTCCTCTGGAGCGGTGACCCTTTTGACCTGCGCAGCCATGTGGAAATGACCTTCATTGATGGAAGGACTGTTTACCAGAAGGGGACAGTGGACTAAAGGGCAGGGATTTAGGGATGGTGCCAGTAGGGATCGGTGCCTAGGGATGGTGCCTGTCACGCCCCGAGTTTTGTCGAATAGAAACCTGCACAAAATTAGGGATCGTGCCAGGGATCAAGTGCAGGGATCGTGCCTGTCACTCCCCCGTTTTTGTCGAACAGAAACCTGCACAAAATAGGATAATTACAGCCAAAACTCACACAAGAAAAAAGTACTAAGGAAGAAGTCTATGTATTTCCGAGAATGTAGATTAAAACCAATTCACAGTTTAAATGACATATGTTTTAGCATTATAAAAACAAGTAAATTACAATATAATTAGCACACAAAAAAGCTTGGGGGATTAAGGCACCCCAAGTTTTTTAACTTCATGTGTCTCTGCCGCACCGTTTCCATAGTAATTTTAATAATTGAAATAAGGTATGAAAAATCATGATTTCCATGAAATACGGCTGATTTCTCTGAGAAAAATGTTAAATCAGCTTCAGATTGCCATTGGAAATGGGCCAGAGGGACGATGGAACCGTTCCCAATTGAAATTTATTAGCCACTTTCGAGATTTGCCCCCCACTTTCATTGGATTTGCTTGCCACTTTATCAAACTAAAATGATAAATGATTGCAGCACAAAAAAAGAGCTTACAGTCAAACGCCCTGTAAACTCCTATTTATACGTCTCTCCTCGCCAGCCTTATGCCACCTCATCCAACTTTGGATTCGGCCCGTACTTATTCTCGCCTTTTTCACTGTCTTTGCAGAAGAACACAATAAGAATGACTTCGCCGAAAAATGGAATAAGACCGATGAGCTGCCACCACCCGCTCGAGCCAATGTCATGAAGACGGCGCGCTCCGACTGCCAAGGCTGGAAGAAACACGATCACCCCATAAATATCTCTAAGAATAGAGTGAAGTCCAAACTTATAATCAATCAGAAAAAGAACCATGCTGATAATGAAATTTATAAGAAAGAACATCCAATATTCTGTTCGCCTCGCTCTTCCTGTAAATACCGCATAATTCGCAAAAACTTTCGCATACCACTGCATAATGAAATCCCCCTAAGTTCTCCTCTTAGTCTTATTAGACGAAAAGAGCTATTATTCCTCTTTTTTAGACATTTTTATATAAATAAGATAAAGGTTCATATTAAGTAATATAATGTATATTGATTTCCATCAATTTTTATACAGTTATTTTTAAGACATAAAAAAACAACAGATTCCTCCCATTTAAGAAGACCCGTTGTCGCGATTAAGAATACTGCGATAGGCACAACATGAATGAGGCGTTTTCAGATATCGTTAAATCACGATGGAAATCGCCGCTTCAAATTATTTATTTCTGCATCGTGCCTGCCAGTTTTTTCACTCAAATAATTAACATCAATTTTAATGCCTTTAATCTCATCAGAAACCACCTGAAAAGTCTGTTGATGCTGTTCTAATAGTGTTTCTATCCGATTAAAATGACTCCTGTTTTCAGATTGATTATTCCCTATTTCTTCTTTCAACTCAGTTTTAGTATTCTTTATTTCAATATTTAGTTCAACCCGCGTCGCACTAAGCTCCGCTCGTGTGTCATCTATTTCATTTTTTAAGCTGACTTGCGTATTAGCCAGTTCGCTCTTAAACTCCGCACGTGTGTCATCGATCTCATTCTTTAAGCTGACTTGCGTATTAGCCAATTCGCTCTTAAACTCCGTACGCGTGTCATCTATCTCATTCTTTAAGCTGACTTGTGTATTAGCCAATTCGCTCTTAAACTCTGTCCTCGTATCATCTATTTCATTTTTTAAGCTGACTTGCGTATTGGCCAGTTCGCTCTTAAACTCCGCACGTGTGTCATCTATCTCATTTTTTAAGCTGACTTGCGTATTGGCCAGTTCAGTCTTAAGCTCCGTGCGTGTATCATCTATTTCATTTTTTAAGCTGACTTGCGTATTAGAGAGTTCGCTCTTAAGCTCTGCCCGCGTGTCATCTATCTCATTTTTTAAATTGACCTGAGTATTGACCAGTTCGGCCTTAAACTCAGCACGTGTGTCATCTATTTCATTTTTTAAATTGATCTGCGTATCAGCCAGTTCGCTCTTAACCTCTGTTCTCGTTTCATGGATGTCTTTCTTTAGTTCTGTCATGCCGTTTTGAAGTTGATCAAAACGCCCTTCCATTTGGTTCATGAGCTGCGTTATTAACTCTTTCATTAGTCACACCTCGCTTTACCTTATTATAACACCGGCATTTCTCTTATCTATATTTATGATTTTTCATGGGGCGGGTTAGAGGACTGACCATAAAACAGCATCGGATTTTTCAGCATGTATGTAGCCGGAATATTGCAGTCTTTTATCCATATGTGAAGCTGGAAAGCAATCCAGTAAAGCTTTGGGGTTCATAAATCGGGGAGTCTCGAGGTCTTCTCTTTCATAATACTTATAACTGCTCCATGGATAGTCGCCAGGCAACCTCACCATTTTGGCTTCCATGGGGTTGAGATGAATATACCTGCTGACCTTCAACATGCCTTGATGCGAGTCAATGATCTCGCCATAATAGCGCTTTTCAAAGACATGACCAGTTAATGCGAACCGGGTATTGTAATAATTTGCATAACGCTTATTGATCAAGCTCATGACTTTCGAAACATGCTGCTCCATCGACCTTAACTGCAAATGATAATGATTTGTCATTAAACAGTAAGCAGCGAGCTCAAAAGGCGCCACGTCATATACACTATCGAGGATCTGCAAAAAGGAATTAAAATCACCAGCATTCTGAAAAAGAGGATCACGCCGATTCCCGCGACAAATAACATGGTAAAAACAATCAGGAACCCAGATGCGTTTCTTTCTTCCCAAACCATCACCTCACCAACGCAAAATAGGCTCTATCTACTAATTATTAATAATAGGGATGCATAAACTGATTTTTGACTTTATGAGAGTGGAAATATGAAGAGTGCTTATGACGATTTATTCAGGGGGAGTCCAAAGAATAATCAAAAGGAGAAGAAGCTTATTTAACTTTAGAATAGGTTAAAATTTTCGTGGTGTCAATACGCTTTCATTCGACAAAAACCGGGGCGTGACAGGCACCGTGCCCACAGGCACTGTTCCACAGGCACTTTCCCTCCCCGCTCCCACCAAAAAACCCCGGCTAACAGCACAATGCTGTTAGCCGGGGTTTGTTCAAACTGCTTCCTGCCTCAGTACCCTTCCGGATTCTGCTGCTGCCAGCGCCATGAATCTTCACACATTTCTTCTAGGCCTCGTTCAGCCGCCCAGTCGAGTTCTTCTCTTGCTTTTGCCGGGTCGGCATAGCTCACGGCGACATCGCCAGGTCTGCGCTCCGTTATTTTGTAAGGAACGGACTGACCCGATGCTTTTTCAAAAGCCTGCACGATATCGATCACACTGTAGCCATTCCCAGTGCCAAGATTATAGGTGCTGACACCGCTAGATGACATGACTTTTTCAAGGGCTTTCAAGTGACCAAGTGCAAGGTCCACAACGTGAATGTAGTCCCTCACGCCTGTGCCGTCTGCTGTCGGATAATCATTCCCGAATACCTTGAGTTCATCAAGTTTACCCACCGCAACCTGAGCCACATACGGCACCAGATTATTCGGAATGCCATTCGGGTCTTCACCGATCTGCCCGCTTTTATGAGCGCCAATCGGATTGAAGTAGCGTAACAGCGAAATGCTCCACTCATTATTTGAGATATGAAGATCACGAAGAATTTCCTCGATCATCAGCTTTGTTCTTCCATAAGGATTCGTCGCATCTGTCGGCAGGTCTTCTGCCAAAGGTACCTTCTCCTGCATACCGTAAACCGTTGCTGAGGAGCTGAATACGATTTTTTGAACACCATGCGCCTCCATCACTTCACACAAAACCAGTGTGCCAGTAATGTTGTTATGATAATAATAAAGAGGTTTGGCGACAGACTCTCCAACCGCCTTCAGACCGGCAAAATGAACGACAGCCTCAATTTTATTCTCAGAAAAAACACGCTCCACCGCAGACCGGTCAAGCAGATCCGCCTCATAAAACGTCAAATCCTTGCCGGTAATCTCACGGACCCGCTCTAAAGATACAAGACTGCTGTTCGACAGATTGTCCAGCACCACAATGTCATACCCTGCATTTAATAACTCCACGCAGGTGTGGCTGCCAATATAGCCGGCGCCGCCTGTTACGAGTATTGCCATTCCAACCCCTCCAAGCTTAATATCTACATTTATTTCGATTGCTTCTTAAATAGAATACCAAATCGCTTCCATTCAGTAAAATAGTTTCGAAGATTTATAAAGCTTAATAGGGGTCGATTCGACAAAAACCGGGGCGTGACAGGCACTTTCCCTATCCATATTATGTATCTTGCCTTTAGTCACCTTTTCATAATATCGGCTACTTTAGTAAAACTTTTAATTTCTTCTTGTTGATTCCAAATAACCCATCAAAACTTAAACATAAAAATTCACCATCGTTTTCAGCCGTTGGTCTGTTTTAATTGCTTAATATATTCGACAAAAACCGGGGCGTGACAGGCACCGTACCACACTCCGTACCACTTCCACATCTCTATCCCTCCCCCGTGTTAACTTTTTGCACATTCTCTCCTACAATAAGTGAACCTCCGAACCCCTTCTATTCTGCATTTTTCAGTATTAGAATTAAATTAAGATAAAAAGTTTTATTATTCAATGAATATACATTTTGCACTTTTGAGTGAAAGGAGGTTAACGAGTTTGACCCTTGATAAGAGGAGCACATTAATCCTAGAAGAGCTGGTCCGGGCGCAGGATTATGTTTTTGTGGAGGATTTAACGAAGAAATTAAATGTATCAAGAAGAACGATTTATTATGATCTGGACAAAATTAATGCTTGGCTTGCTGATCAGGAATTAGAACCAGTAAAGCGATCTTATTCTAAGGGACTCTATTTAACGGATCATGCAAAATCAAAAGTGCCGTCATCTGTGAAGCACTTAGACCAACAACAATATTTTTTCATCAAAGAAGAACGGCTGGCAATCATAGCGTCCCATCTTATCCTGAATAGAAAACCTGTTCATTTAAAGGAATTAATGGATAAAACAGATGTCAGCAGAATCACTATTTATAAAGATTTAAATGTGCTAAAGCAAGATTTTAAACGGTACGATCTAAAGATTTCTTATATAAAACCAGAAGGCTACCATGTTGAGGGATTGGAAAAAAATAAGCGGAATGCTCTTTCCAGCTATCTTGCGAAATTAATGGCGACTCAAAATTGGGACCAACTATCGAAGCGCATTCAATTGAGTCTAAATTCATCGCCTTCATTCGACAAAAACCGGGGCGTGACAGGCACCGTTCCAACAGGCACCGTTCCCACCACCCCCAGACGCCTTCTTTTTCTCCCCCTCCTTTTCTGATCTTATCTCGGAGTCTGAGAAGGAGCTGGATGTGGAGTTGACGGATGAGATGGTTGAAGTTTTGGGTTTGAGTCTTTTTATCATCTGTAAACGGATCGAGCAGGGAAAGTTTATTCAGATCGATGAGCATGAAAAATCGGTGTTGCGTTTAACTCCTGAATTTCAAGTAGCAGAACGGCTGGCTGAAAAGCTGCAAAAGTGGCATAGTGTGGCATTTAATGAGGATGAAGTGTGCTTTCTGACGATGCAATTGCTTGGTTCGAGGGTAAGCGCCACTCACGCAGAGTATAAACCGACGAAAGAAATGACCGCTCTAAAGCAGGCGATTCATGAAATGCTCTTGGACTTCCAGCGGTATGCCTGTATTTTCTTTGAAAACCGTGAAGAGCTCGAACATCTTCTGTTTGTCCATTTGAAGCCAGCCTATTACCGGATCAAATATGATGCATACATTGAAAATCCTTTGACAGATAAAATAAAAACTCAATATCCTGATGTCTTTCAACTGACAAAGAAGGTCATGCCGCATCTTGAAAACTTATTAAATAAACCCATCAGTGACGAAGAAATTGCGTATATTACCACTTATTTTGGAGGCTGGATGAAGCGTCAGGGTGCCAAACCGGTTGTCCGTCATCGAGCAATGATTGTTTGCGGCACAGGCATCGGCACGTCCATGCTGCTGCGGACACAGCTGGATCAGCTCTTATCCACAGTGGATATAATAGACACTCTGTCCCTGAGAGAATACGAGAATAATCACTTTGATGTTGATTTATTTTTCACAACGGTCCCTCTTAATTCGAATGATAAACTCGTGATTCATGTGAATCCGATCCTGACCAATGAAGATAAGAGAACCATCTTATTAAAAATGAAAGCGCTGGATGGAAATGCAGGCAAAACGGATCCTCTGTTGTCCTCCCTTCTGATGCTGTTCATAAACACGCGGAGATTAAAGATGAAAATGCACTGATCAGAGACTTAAAAGCACTTTTACAGCCAGAAAATATCACTCCAAAAGAAAGAAGGAAGCCCATGTTATATGAACTGCTGACTAAAGATATGATTCAAATTCAAGATAAAGCGGAGAATTGGCAGGAAGCCATTCGTACAGCTTCAGAACCGCTTCTTGAAAAAGCCAGTATTACTCAAGAATATATTGAAGCAATGATTGAAAATGTCAACGAGCTGGTCCATACATTGTCATTGTCCCTAATATCGCTATCCCGCATGCCCGTCCGGAAAAAGGGGTTAAACGCCTTGGTATGAGCATGCTTTGTCTGAAGGAACCGGTTCACTTTTCACCACAGGAAAAGCATCACGTGCAAATGGTGATTGTTTTAGCCGCCGTAGATAGTGAAGCGCATATTAAAGCCCTTTCTCAATTGACGACCTTTCTTTCTGATACTGAAAAAATTGAGAAGGTTTGAACGCTGGCACCCCGGAAGAAATCGCTGATTTGATTGCAGGAAATGTGAAAGAACAACATCAACCAACTGGAAAAGGAGAGAATTAATATGAAAATTTTAGCAGTATGCGGTATGGGATTTGGAAGCAGCATGGTACTCAGAATGACGATTGAAGGGGTGCTAAAGGAAGAAGGGATTCAGGCAACCGTTGCCACGTCAGATATCAGTTCAGCCAAGTCTGAAGTTGCTGATGTGATCGTGACCTCTGATGAATTTTCTGGTCTTTTGGACGATATGAAAATCCCCATCATCACAGTAAAAAATTACGTGGATAAAGGTGAAATGAAAGAAAAACTTATTCCAGTTTTACAAAACAAGGGGGAATAACACATGGTCGTTTTACATTTCATCGTTAATGAAATATTAAGCCAGGCTTCACTCTTGGTTGGTCTTATGGCCCTAATTGGACTGGTTGCTTTGAAAAAACCAATCGGGGAAACCGTAACAGGAACTTTAAAAACAATCATCGGTTTCTTAATTTTGGGCGGCGGTGCCGGCATTATTGTTGGTGCCCTCGCTCCCCTCGGCACGATGGTCCAGGCCGGCTTTCACCTTCATGGTGTTGTACCGACCAATGAAGCGATTGTCGCTATTGCTCAAAAAAGCTTTGGTACACAAACAGCTATTATTATGGTCTTAGGATTTCTCGTCAATATTATTCTTGCTCGTCTCACACCTGCAAAATTTATCTTTCTTACCGGGCATCACCTCTTTTTCATGGCCACCGTACTAGCCGTGGTATTAGGAAGTGCAGGAATTACTGGATTCAATCAGGCGATTCTAGGCGGAATTTTCTTAGGTACTGTCGGCACCATGATGCCAGCCTTGGTTCATCCTTTTATGAAAAAAGTAACAAACAATGCCCCTTTCGCTCTAGGTCACTTTAATTCACTGGGTTATATTATTTCCTCCCTTGTGGGTAAAGCGGTCGGTAAAGGCAGCAAAACAACCGAAGAAATCAAAGTCCCTAAAAACCTTGGATTTCTGCGTGATTCGCTTGTCATGACAACGTTAACCATGATTGTTCTGTATCTCATTTTAGCGATTGCAGCAGGACCTGATGCCTTAAAGCAATACACAAACGGCAGCAACTTTATTATGTACGCAATAATGCAAGCGATTACATTTGGCGCAGGCGTGGCTGTCATCCTCTATGGTGTAAGAATGATTCTCTCTGAACTGGTTCCAGCTTTCCAAGGTATTGCGAACAAAATTGTGCCAAATGCGATTCCGGCGCTTGACTGTCCAACGACCTTTACCTTTGCTCCAACAGCCGTGCTCGTTGGCTTCATTTCCAGTTTAATTGGCGGCATTATCAGCATGTTCCTGATGGGACCGATCGGCTTAGCTCTTATTATTCCTGGCATGGTGCCTCATTTCTTTGACGGCGGGACAGCCGGAGTATTCGGAAATGCAACAGGCGGCCGCCGTGGCGCAGTCATTGGATCTTTAATCAACGGATTCCTGATTACCATCATCCCGGCTCTCCTTCTCTCATTCCTCGGATCACTTGGCCTTTCGAATACGACATTCGGAGACAGCGATTTCGGATGGGTCGGCATTCTGTCCGGTTCAATGGCGAAGATGGGCGTAGCTGGTTTTTACGTCGGCACCCTTATTGTCTGTGGGATTTTCGTTGCACTTGCAAGCATTGTTTCTGTCCGTACGAATAAGAAAGATTCAGATAATCAAAATATCAGTGCTTGATAGAAAAAGATGACCTGTTATTGGAGGGGATCCGCATGAAACAATCACTGGAGCAGCTTTCGATCAATACAATCAGAACCCTGGCTATTGACAGCGTAGAGAAAGCACAATCAGGACACCCTGGTATGCCGATGGGTGCTGCCCCAATGGCTTACGCACTATGGACGAAATTTTTGACCATCAATCCGGAAAATCCAAATTGGATCAACCGGGACCGCTTTGTCTTATCTTCTGGCCATGGTTCGATGCTTTTATATAGCTTGCTGCATTTATCCGGATTTGGTCTATCACTCGATGATTTAAAGTCCTTCCGCCAGCTGGACAGTTTAACGCCCGGACATCCGGAGTATAAACATACCCCTGGTGTCGAAGCAACAACCGGTCCTCTGGGGCAAGGCATTGCGATGAGCATCGGGATGGCCGTGGCTGAACGGCATCTGGCCGCCACTTATAATCGTGACGATTTCCCAATCATGGATCACTATACGTATTGCATCTGTGGTGATGGGGACCTCATGGAGGGGGTCTCTTCTGAAGCCGCTTCCCTGGCAGGTCATTTGAAATTAGGCCGTTATATTCTCATGTACGATTCCAACAACACATCACTGGACGGCGGAACTGACCAGTCCTTTACTGAAAAGGTAGGCGACCGCTTCAAGGCTTACGGCTGGCAGGTTCTTACTGTAGAAAATGGGACCGACGTCAAGGAAATAACGAAAGCTTTAGAAGCAGCTAAAAAAGACCGCACACCGCCCCACACTGATCGAAGTGAAAACACAGCTTGCTTATGGTGCACCAAGCAAAGCCGGCAAAAGCATTGCCCACGGTTCACCTCTTGGTGAAGAAGAAGTCACAGGGGCAAAAGCCTTTTATAAATGGGACTATAAAGAAGCTTTCACCGTTCCGGAAGGCGTCTATGACCATTTTTATACCGCGCTAGAGGAAGCCAGGAAAAAAGAAGAAGCCTGGCAGGACTTGTTTAACCGGTACAAAGTGTCTTATCCACAGCAGGCAAAAGACCTTGAAAGAGTGATGAATGCAGAACTTCCTGTTGAATGGGAAGATGACCTCCCTGTTTATGAACCCGAGGATCAAAAAATAGCGACAAGAACCGCCTCACATGATGTATTAAATGCGATCGCTGGTCACGTTCCTGAACTGTTTGGAGGAGCCGCAGACCTTTCTTCTTCGACCAAAACCTTTATAAAAGGATATACAGATTTTAAAGAAGGTCAATACGGTGGACGGAATGTCAAATTCGGAGTACGAGAATTCGCGATGGCAGCGATCTCCAACGGTCTTGCCCTTCACGGCGGCATCCGGCCTTTCGCCAGTACCTACTTCGTTTTTTCTGATTACCTAAAGCCGGCTTTGCGTCTTTCAGCATTAATGGGGCTCCCAGTAACTTATATCTTCACCCACGACAGCCTTGCGGTGGGAGAAGACGGACCGACACACCAGCCAGTGGAACAGCTCGCATCCTTTAGAGCCATGCCTGGTCTGACCGTGATCCGTCCTGCTGACGCCAATGAAACGGTAAGCGCATGGAAGATTGCGTTAAAACAAAATGATCAACCAACCGTCCTGGTATTATCCCGGCAAGGGCTTCCGGTTCTCGACAAAAACCGGGGCGTGACAGGCACCTGCCTAAAAGGCGCTTACATTCTTTCGCCATCAAAAAATGAAACGGAAATCTTACTAATAGGCACAGGATCAGAAGTGCATCTCTTAGTAGAAGCTCAGGAACGTTTATTAGAAAAGAATGTAGACGCTTCGGTCGTCAGCATGCCATCATGGGATCTCTTTGAAAAACAATCGAAAGACTATAAAGAGACTATTTTTCCTCCCCATATTAAAAAGCGGATCGCCGTTGAGATGGGCGCATCCTATGGATGGTACAAATATGTGGGCTTAGAAGGAAAAGTGCTCGGCGTGGATTCATTCGGTGCATCCGGCAATGGAAATGACCTTGTGAAAAGACATGGTTTCACCGTTGATCGGATTGTGGAGGAAGTTATGGAAATGATGATGGCTGAAGAAAACGATACAATAACGTAAAGTAAAGTAATTTGTCTCAGACCATTAAAAACCCAGCCAGACGGCGCTTAACCGGCTGGCTGGGTTTTCTTCTTTTCCTGCTTCTTCGAATACGCTATTCGACAAAAACCGGGGCGTGACAGGCACTTTCCCCCAGGCACTAGGCACTTTCCCTTCCTTCCCTACGGCAAATACCGTCTTGCGCCTGCTAATTCTTCGATATATCCTTTCGTGTTTACTGGGATGATTTCAACATTTTTCTTTGAGTTTGGCGAGTGAATCATCATGCCATTTCCAGCGTACATGGCGACGTGGTGGACGCTTCCTTTGCCATTATCATGCGCAAAGAAGAGTAAATCACCCGGTTGCAGTTTATCGAGCGGAACTGCCTTACCATTTTTGGCTTGGACACTGGAATCACGCGGGATGGTGACACCATGCGCCTGGTATAGTGTAAAAGTAAATCCTGAACAGTCAAAACCGAATCCGCTCATTCCTGCCCACAGATAGTGAAGCCCAAGGAATTGCTTTCCGGCATCGACCAGCTCTTTCCCCGTTGGTGTCGGGATCGCGTTTTGAGAACGGTATACATGACCATCTTGCTTTTGAATCCATGCAGTCTTGCCATCAGGCTTTAACACTTTATAAGCTCTCTTTGTTTGCCCTTCATATGGAAGGCGTGTGTTGTAGCTGATTTCAATGCCTTTTCGTTTAAAAGAAGGTGCATGGTACAGAAAGGTGGTTGGTGCCGTTACTAAAACAAACGGCTTATTTTCTTTTTTAGCATACTTTTTATTGTATTTCAGCTGACTGGCTGGCATCCAGCCCGGGTATCCTAACGCATTGCGAGGAGTTAACTGCCCGGCTACGGCTACTTTAACCCAATCGCCGTCTCGTTCAAGGATCGTTACCTTATTACCATACAAGCCTTGCGTTTCCAGCATACCGTCACCGGATAATTGCACCTGCTGATCGTACGTCATATCATTTTTCCATTTCCAAATATCGACCGGATTTGTTGCGGAAGGGGCATCGACGGGCCGCAGAATGTCTGGTGCCGTCCAAAGTGTTGCTGCCGAAACATCAATATAGGCTGTGTTCCCAGCTCCTTTATGGCCTCTCCCCTTCGCAGCAGCTGGCGATACCGTGACAATTGCAGCAAACAAAGCAACAGTGACAATTAATAACAAACGTTTCATTTTGAATTCCTCCTCAAATTTATTTCTCTTTATATAGTCTTCTTAATAATCACTTACGGTTGCTGTAGACGTTTATTTGGTTTTCCGGCGGTTTTCGACAAAAACCGGGGCGTGACAGGCACTTTCCCTGCAGGCACTTTCCCCACAGGCACTTTCCCTTTCACTCCCCTGAAAACCTATCCCCGGTTTGTCTGAGAGGTTTAGGTTTTCCCCATTATAGTCAAGAATATTTAATTCCTCAGAAAGCCACAATGGCGCATCCAGGTCAACATAGGACACATTGGGATGGGCGGCCGCAAAATGCGCTGCTGCGGCTGCTGAAAGCTCGGGTTCCATCATGCTGCCTACCATGCAATCAATGCCATTTGCCTCGGCAATAGTGGCAATCTTCCATGCGTTAGCAATGCCTCCGCTTTTCATCAATTTAATATTCAAGAGATCGATATAGCGTCCGGATACGAGCTTTAATGCATCTTTTGCTGAAAAAAGACTTTCGTCTGCCATAATTGGAATGCCAACGTGTTGAGTCACAAATTTCAACCCTTCAAAGTCATTGGCTGCAACAGGCTGCTCCACGAATTCAATGCCATAATGACGGTGTTCCATTTCGTTAATGAGCTGAACCGCCATTTTGGGCGTCCAGCCTTGATTTGCGTCAAGACGGATTTTAACCGTTTCAGGAATAGCTTTACGGATCGCTGCAATGCGTTCAATATCCTGTTCGGGCGTTTTACCGACTTTAATTTTCAAATGATTAAATCCTGATTCTGCCTTCCTGGCTGCCTCTGCTGCCATTTTTTCCGGCGTGTCTACGCCAACTGTCATGGACGTTTTAAGAGGCTTTTCTCCCCCCAGCAAGGAATATAACGGAATATTAAGCATTTTACTGTAAGCATCATGGCACGCCATGTCTGCCGCTGCTTTTGCCCCCGGATTCCCTACACAGCTGGTCTGAATCTTTTTCAAAGCCGTTTGGAACTGGTAAAGATCCGCATTAACAAGGGCATCTTTAATCGGGCCTTTTAAAGCCGCTTCGATCCCTTCAGCGGAATCTCCAGTAATGGCTAACGTTGGTGCAGCGGCACCTCTTCCGATCATTCCATTCTCTAGAACGAGCTCCACCTCGATGCTCTCAATGTCTACCGCTGTTCTAAGAGCTGTCTTAAACGGCGTTTTCAGCGGTATTTTTCTATAAGTAACCTGCAAATCCTTGATTTTCATACATAACGCTTCCTTCCTGTTCATTACTTTCTTATCCTGCTGAATTTATAAAACACTTAGGATCTTGGCGATAATTAAACCGAAATAAGTACCAAGGAAGGAGCCCATTAACGCCATAATGACACCAATCGGAATAAGCGCACGTCCGTAAGCGGCAGCAAGCATGGGTGCAGACGCCATACCGCCAATGTTAGCGAGACTCGCGACACCTAATGTGAATAGATCATATTTAAAGACCTTCGCTAGGACGAGCATTATTGCTAAATGGATAAACATAATCAGAAAACCTGATACAAGATAAATCGGCGCCTGTCCGATATTTGAAAAATCGGAGTGGGACGCAATCAAGGCGACAATGATATAAAGCATCACATTCGAAACATCCAATGCTCCTGCGATTTTAGCAACCGGCGTTTGAGCGAGTATCAAGCCGACGACAGAAGCAATCATTATGGTCCAGCTCGTTGCATTGATAACGACACCGGCTTCAGGAAGATGAGCACCTGCAAACGATGCAAGAGCAGACACGAGCAATCCAATGCCTAGCAAATAGAGTAACTGCTGGAATTGCGGCCTTGACTCAACGTCAGCTGCCGCAGCGGTCTCTTTAAATCCTTCTTGATTAAGAAACCCGGTATCTGCCTTCGTCCAACGGTTAAATGAACCCGCAAAAGGGACAAGCCAGAACATAAACATGACCCAGACGGCATAATTGATGGTATCCATCATCAACGTGTAGCCAAAAATATTTTCCGGAACCTTGAGCACCCCTTGCAGAGCCACCATGTTGGCTGAACCGCCTGTCCAGCTGCCGCCTAGTGCGCCAAAAGCCCGCCATGTATCCTTAATATAAAAGTGATGCAAGACCGCATAGACAATCACAAAGCCCAGCATAATACTGACTACAGCGACGAGATAACCGCCAAGCATTCTGGGGCCGAGCTTAATTATGCTGCGGATATCACACTTCAACAGCATAATCACTAACAGAGCCGGCAGCAGCGCCCCTTTGACACTGGTATAAATCGCTGTATTTGATTCATTATCGGCGAATAACCCGCATGTCTGCATAATGGCTGCACCGATATAAATAAGCACAATGCCCGGTATAAATTTAAAAAAACGATTCCCACCAAACTTACTTTCAAAAGCTACCATCAATCCTGCAAAAGCAACCAGCACACTAAGATACATAAAACCATCTGTAATCAACGTTAATTTCCTCCTTGAAATAGAAAAATCCAGCCCAACGAAAGACGTTAGACTGGATTTTGCCTAGGTTTATTTAGACAAAGCAGTAATAGCTTGCAAATATTTAAGTTTAGCATCATGAAAAGCGACAACAAGCGCTTTCTGTGATGAACCGAAATAGCGGCGGTTAATAGATTCTACAATCAACGGGTCATCCATATGCCTGCCAACAAAAAGCGATTGGACAAACCGGATGGTCAAATTAACCGTTGCTGAACATTCGACATCTATAATCGTGCCATCAGCCGGATCGATCACCATCGCCAGGAAAAACTGGCTGAATTTCTTCGTAATCGGATTATTCTGCGATGCCTTGGCATCACCAATAATAAAAATGGTATTCTCATTATACATTTTGCAGATTCCTTTCAAATTAATAACAGACGATGCGAGGACTCTACAGGGGGAAACCTGCAAAAACTCGTATCATGAAATCGCTTCCAAAGGAACACTATAAATATATCACTAGTCCCGAAATGAGACAATAGGAAAATTCATAAAATTCCTAGTAAGCTCAAAGTATAGCATAAGCAAGGCCATTTTCTAGAAAGTCTTTGATGAACGAATGAAAAAAAGACAGACTACAAAAAACAGTTTTCATCAAAAATATATGCTGTCATTCTCTTCAGCTTAACAGCTCGCCTAAATTCTTGAACTAATCGTATAAAACCTTTATAATAACCATATAATAAAAGAGACTGAGCGCTAAGGCTCAGTCAGTCGCAACATACATGCCGCAGAGTAAGCGGCTGACCAAAATTTAATGGTTTTAGAAATAGTCACCTAACTTTGGGCAAGCGGGGTGGCTATTTCTTTTTTATGATCGCGACAACAATAGTGACAATCATTGCTGTATAAACAGCTTCGAATGTGAGAGCTGCTAATACAATTGCAAAAATATCATTTGTCGTCATAGGCATCACCCCCTTTTAAAGGGAGTATCAGCCACCACCCTGCTATGTAGTTGCTATAATTATTTTATCACTCCTCATTAAAGTTAGCTACAAAAACAAGATCATACGTTCTGTTTATTTTAAATTACACTTGGCTGTAATTCTCTTATAAATAGTGATCTGTGGCCCGATTATGCGAATGTTATACACTCAGTGAACTGCCCGCTTACTGTCACATCACATTTTAAAGAAAAACAAAAGACCAGACCCAGTGGGTTTGGTCTTTTTATGTTTTTGCAAAATCAGCTCGCCATATCAATATTTTTTGCTGAAGTTTTGTCTGCGCGCGCAGCATCGATCATTACAAAAATAGCTGTTAAGATATGCATCACCATACCTACGAATGGGATCCAGCCGATACATGACGCAACAATACCCAAAATATTCCCATTATAGGCGCCGCCATCTTTCTTCGACAAAACCAAAGAAATATTATGTAGAACAAGCATAACAAATAGAGGTGTCCAGGCTAGCCCAACTATAATAACTCCTCCTAGGACTGGAATCCCCAAAATAGCTTCAAATCCACCAATTACCCATTTTAAAATCCTTGATGCTGACATTAAAATCCCCCTTAAATAGTTAAAAAGTATTAGTGCTCATTTCAGCTTCTTTTCTAATAGTGCCTATCAATTTATCGCTTCGTGTATCTCTTCCATCTGGATTTCGAATAGTCCCAGGAGGAAGCCCCTCTTTTCTCTCAAAATTCCCCACTGTACAGTCGCTTCTTGTTCTTCTAGTCATTTTAATCTCTCCCAATAAATTACTATTAATAATAATTATTATTCGACACAGCTCTTCCTTTTCCTTTGGATTTTAACTTTTGAAAGTTAATTTTTTATAGATTAATAATGAAAAAACCAGCCAGTCGGATTATAACTGGCTGGCTGGTCTTCTCTATTTCTCCCCCGCTTCTTCGAATACGCTATTTCATTCGACAAGAACCTGGAACAGTGGTTAACCCTGGATGATCCTGTGGATCCTTCGCCTCCATATTAGAAAACTTGGCGGCGAATTAGTGAGAATATATTGACAATTTAATTCAATGATCTATAATGTTTTATGTATACATTAAACACTAAACTTTCACAAAGAAGGGTTATTCGTATGGACAGTATTAATCTAAATGCTATAAAAAAGGAAACTACCCACCAAGCTACATACAAACAGTTAAAGGAGGCAATTTTGACCGGCACACTAAAAACTGGTCGATATTATACCGAGGTTGACTTAGCAGCGGTACTTGATATTTCTAGAACACCTGTTAGAGAAGCCGTAAAGGATTTAATTCACGATAATTTATTGATTGCAGTTCCTAGGAAAGGCATGAAAGTAAGGGACTTTACCAAAATTGAAATTGAACAAGTGTTCTTATTAAGAAGAGCAATCGAATCAGCAGTTTTGAACGAATTTATGAAAGCGGTTACTAAAGAACGGATTTCTGAACTTAATGAAATAATACAGCTTCAAAAACAAGCGAAAACAGAAAAAGATGAAATAATGTTTATTCACTTAGACCAAAATTTTCATAATCGAATTTTTAGTTTTACCAATTACAGGCTGATAGAAGAAACTTTTATTAGACTGCACAACTTAACAAGACTAATTGGCCATAAAGCATTACTTAAGGGAGGGAGAATGGAAGAGGTAATTATCGAACATCAAGAAATTGTAGATGCAATGGCAAAACATAATACCAATTTGGCAAAGGTCAAGTTAATACACCACCTTGACGAAACTGAAAAATCGTTATAAAGAAAGGAGGCAAAGAACATGAAGTATGCCATTTATCAAATGGACATTATTTCTGGCAATGCCGAGGAAAATAGGGCTAAGGTAGCGGATTGGTTACAAGAAGTTTCAAGGAATGAACATCCTGATGTTGTCGTGCTTCCTGAGATGTGGACAACAGCTTATACTTTGCCTGAACTCAAAACTTTGGCTGATGTTGCAGGGGAGCCAAGCCTTTCCTTTCTTAAAGAACTCGCTAAGAGGTATCAAGTTAATATCATTGGTGGATCTATAGCGAATAAAAAGGAAGATGGAATATATAACACTGCGCTTGTCCTTAATAGGAAAGGTCAGCTTGTTTATCAGTATGACAAAATTCATCTTGTTCCAATGCTAGATGAACCTCTTTATTTAACTGGTGGAAAGACCAAGGCTAAAACCTTTACCCTAGATGGTGTGAAAATGGGCCTTATTATCTGTTATGATCTCCGTTTTCCAGAACTGGCAAGAAGCCTTGCTCTTGATGGGGTCGAGGTGCTACATATCGTTGGGGAATGGCCAACACCAAGAATTGATCATTGGAAAGCACTTCAGATCGCAAGGGCTATTGAAAATCAGATGTTTGTTGTTTCATGTAATCGAATTGGCAGCTACAATGGCGTTGACTTCGGAGGTTCATCAATGGTTGTTAATCCCTGGGGAAATGTTAACGTCCTAGGAAACAAAACAGAAGAAGAAACTTTAGTTTCAAGCTCTCGATTGAAATGGTAGATAAGATGAGAAAGGAAGTTCCGGTCTTTTCAAGCAGAAAGCTGGAACTCTATTAGAACGTGTTCAAAAAATTAACAAATGAAAAGCAAAATGGCTAAAATAGTCAAGTTCTGTGATAACGCCGGTACTTGTACTTCCTGTGCGTTGAAAGATCTAGGCGTCGACGTTTTCAGGACGATCGTGGGTGTTTACTACGTGAGGACCGTAAAAACTAGCCAACGCCGATATTCGCCGCTTATCATTTGGGGACATTTTGAAATAATAAATATCTATGGGAGGATGTTATGACTTATAATTTATCATTCAATGTGCAGGGATCAAATGAAACGATCGTGGCAGACATTAACAGAGTTTTCAACGCTGGTTACGCTGGCAGTGACCAAGAAGGTGTAAAAAAACATATCGATGAATTGGCTGATTTAGGGGTTCCAGCCCCTGATAGAACGCCGACACTTATCCGGTGTCGAACTATTTAGCGGTTCACTCAAATGAAATACAAGTCCAACACAATGAAACAAGCGCAGAAGTTGAATATGTCCTTTTGTGGTGCGGCGATAATCTTTATGTCACCGTTGGCAGCGATCACACGGATAGAAAGTTGGAAACATTTAGCGTCCCAATGGCCAAACAAGCCTCACCTAATGTGATTGCAAATGTTGTATGGCGTTTTGATGAGGTTAAGGATCATTGGAGTCGCCTTGAATTAGAATGTTGGGCTGAGATCAATGGAAAGAAAGAGTTATATCAAAAAGGTACATTCGCTGACTTAATGGCACCTGCAGACTGGAAAGAAGATTTCACTAAAATGGCTATCGAGCAAAATGGGACCATCTTTTTCTCTGGAACAGTAAAAATTGTCTCAAGTAAAGTTGCCTTTGCTAAAACATACGAGTTTATTTTAAAAGATCCATTACTGCAGAGAACTATTACACATCGCTATACAGTGAAAGAATTGCCAAATCCAATTGAGTAATGCAAATGTTAATAATCACTGGTAGAGATTGATATCGTATGCGAATAGTGGGGGGTGGTCCTATTGAATTCGTCAGTGGTAGTTGCCATTATTTTTATCGTCGTTGGCTTTTTCCCATTTATCATTAATTTTGGTGTATGGAAGCAAAAGGATAAATTATGAATTATATAATGGGGGTGTAAATAAATGCACATCAATTTTGGTTATTTAATTGTGTTGATTTTGGAATTCCTCATCATAATGGGTGTTGGAGTATGGGCAAACCGCCGGGTAAAAAATACGGAAGATTATGCAGTTGCAGGACGTAACCTTAATGTTTTCTTAGCATGGGGTTCCTTTGGAGGCGCCTTCATTTCAGCAGTATCTATAATTGGCGGGGTAGGATATGCCTCCAATTACGGATGGTCTTACCTTGTGTTTTTAGGATTTGGTGTCGAGCTGGGCTTGATTTGCCTCGTGCTTTTGGCGAAAAAGGTTCATGAATCTGGTGCGCAAACAGTACCTGAAATGCTCTTCCAACGTTATAAATCCAAACAATTACGTGCCTTTTCAGCCGTCGCTATTATTGTTGCTTATTCAGTCACTTTAATCACCCAATTGTTTGCCGCGGGTGTCGTTGTTGAAACGATCGTAGGTGTACCTAAATATTGGGCTATATTGATAATCGGTGTCGTTTTTCTTGTATACACAGTAATGGGTGGCTTGACAGCAGTTGCACGGACTGACACATTGCAAACTGTCATCATGACCATTGGGATATTACTGACTATTATTACTGTCCTTGTTAAGGTCCCATCGCATGTCTTTTTCTCTCATCCTTTTAACACTGCGCTTCAGGGGAATACAAAGTCTGGTGTAGAAATTTTTGCTTGGGTATTAGTTTGGGGATTGGGTGTTGCCTCTGAACCGTACTATTTAAATCGTATTTTTGCGAGTAAAACAAAAAATGTGGCTAGGAAAATGATTGGTTTTGGATCAATATTTGCTGTCTTTGTATATACCTCCATTGTTATTATCGGCATAGGGGCACATTATTTAGCACCTGGACATTTAGGGAATGATGCCTTTCCTTACCTAGCAAAAAACATCCTTCCATCAGCTATTGGAGTGGTAGTTATGGTGACACTAATGGCGGCCATACTTTCAACAATTGACTCTATATTAAATGTTGTTGGAGTCTACTGGGCTAGGGACATTTATAAAAACCTCTTTAAGGAAAATCTATCGGATAAAGGTGAACTCAAATCATCACGTATTGCTACCTCTTTTTTTGGGATAATATGTATTGTCGTTGCCTTTATAATGTCCTTCCAACCGCTACCGGCAATTGCAACTTTTGCTTCGTATGCTTGGGGTATTATTGGTTCAACATTATTTATTCCAATTGTAGCAGGATTCCTTTTCAGTCGATTAAATTCTCGCTCAGGTTTATATAGCAGTGTATTGGGTTTCATCGGGGCTATTGGGGGTAAACTTCTAGTTATCTACCAAATAACTTCTATAAACGAGATCTTTTGGGGTGTTGGATTAGCGATTATTGGCTTATTTATCGGTCTGATTCATTCACAAAAAAGAGCAAATAAATCCGATCAAACTTTTTATGAAAAAAGTTTATAAATTGATTTAATGTATATTTAACCCCACCTGCCCTACTAATATAATGGGGTGTTGGGTTCTTATATTTTTCTTTTCGCTTCAAAATTCCTTTAGTAGTTCCCATTTTGAATGTTTTTCTTACTCGGAGTGAAGAAGTTGAGCATCTATAAAGAGATTCGTAGGCTTAGAGCAAAAGGTTTACTAAAAGATTTATTGACAGAAAATTATAAATATAAAATGTACAGCTGGATCATGAATTTTCCTTCGCATTCTATGATCATTCACTGCACAAGGTCCACGCTTCCAGATTGTCGAAAGAATACTTAACGCCCATTACGTCTTGTCTTACTACAACAAACCTCACATGCCATGAAAATTATCCTGAGTGGACTTTCGAACCAAGTTATAGCAAATTCCGAAAGCCCTAAAAAACCAGCCAGCCGGATACTTTCCGGCTGGCTGGTCTTCTCTATTTCTCCCGCTTCTTCGACTACGCTATTCATTCGACAAAAACCGGGGCGTGACAGGCACTTTCCCTTTACAGGCACTTTCCCTACAGGCACTTTCCCTTCTTCCCTTTTCCCCGCCCTTCTCCCTACCTACCCCAACCTAAACTCCACCGCTTCCCCGCTTTGACTGTCTGGCCCGACATAGGCAAAAAATGTTCCGGGATCACTTGTGAATGTCAGGTCGGAATGGTGGTATCGAAGCTGCTCTTCGGATATTGAAAAAGATGACATTTTTTGTTTCGCCCGGCTGCAGCAGCACTTTCTTGAATCCTTTCAATTCTTTCAAGGGGCGAATGACTTCGCCGGATTGATCTCGAACGTAAAGCTGAACAACTTCTTCTCCTGCGATTTCCCCTGTGTTCGTGACGTTTACTGAAATCGATAGCGGCTTGTCATTGGTCAACACAATCGCTCGAAAGCTCTGGTTCACTGTATTCATAATGGGTATAGCTTAAACCATAACCGAATGGGAAAAGAGGTTCATTCGGTATATCTAAATACTGTGAGACGTAGCGCTCCTGTGCATCTGCAGCACCTACTGGCCGTCCTGTATTAAAATTGTTGTAATAGACCGGGATTTGACCTGCGGAGAACGGAAAAGACATGGTTAATCGTCCTGATGGATTGACATCACCATATAGTAAATCCGTCACCGCCTCTGCCCCTGATGTACCTGGATACCAGGCTTCCAGAACCGCGTCCGCTTCATCAATGACACCGTGTAAATCGAGAGGGCGGCCATTAAATAACACAGCGACCATGGGTTTATTTAACTGCTTCATGCGCTTGACCAACTGAAGCTGTATTTCGGGCAACCGAATATCGGCCCGGCACCCTGCCTCTCCGCTCATATTTGAATCTTCACCAAGAGCTAAGACAATCACATCCGCTTGCTCGGCTGATTTGATCGCTTCCAGGAGCACATCTTCTTCTCCCGTTTCGATGTCACAACCCTTTGAAACAGAGAGGTTTGATTCGCCTATTTTCATTTTTAATGCGTCGTAAAGTTGTAATGTGTTCTCTTTAGAGCCTTGCCATGACCATGGTCCTAGAATATCGCCATTCATGGAAAATGGACCGACTAGTGCGATCTTTTGCTTCGCTTTCAACGGTAGTACATGCTCATTTTTCAATAAAACGCATGATTTTGCGGCGAGTTCCCGTGCAGTTTTCCGATGATCATCGCAAAGGACAAGTTTCTCTGAAAGCTCTTCATCAGCCCCGCGATATGGGGTGTCGAATAAGCCTAATTTCTGTTTTAATTTTAAAATACGCAAGACCGCTTCGTCTATTAACGCTTCACTAACTGCTCCGCTTTCAACAAGCTCTTTTAAATGATTTAAATAGCATGTCGTCATCATTTCAATATCTAAACCGGCATGAATCGCTTTCAGTGCCGCTTCTCTTTCATCTTCAGCAACACCATGCGGGATTAATTCTTTCACAGCGCCCCAGTCAGAGATCAGGACGCCATCAAATTGCCATTCATCCCGAAGCACGTTCCTCATCAACCGCTTATTTCCGGTTGCAGGAATTCCATCGACGGTGTTAAACGCTGTCATGACAAGCTCACATTTTTCATCCAATGCTGCTTTATAAGCGGGAAGGTAGGTTTCACGCAATTGTCTTTCCGACATGTCCACCGTATTATAATCACGCCCGCCTTCAGGAGCGCCGTATGCCGCAAAGTGCTTGACGCATGCCGCCACACGCGTCGTGTCTTCTTTTAGATTCGATCCTTGAAAGCCTCGGACGTAAGCACGGGCAAACTGGCTGTTCAGAAAAGGATCCTCACCTGGAGACTCCATCACTCTTCCCCACCGAGGATCGCGAACTAAGTCAACCATAGGAGCGAATGTCACATGAACACCTGAGACAGCTGCCTCTTTTGCCGCAATTTCAGCACTTTTTTCAGCGAGCTCCAGGTCCCAAGAACACCCTGCGGCGAGTGGAACAGGAAAAATCGTTTTAAATCCGTGGACAATATCTGCCATAAATAATAATGGAATGCCTAATCGGTTCGTTTTTAAATGCTCCTTTTGGATACTGATTGTTTCTGCCGCTCCAGATGCGCCCAATACCGAACCACTATTCCTGACATTCTCCGCTGATACGCCCATCTCCACCATCGGCCCAGTAATCTCGCCCTCACTGCCTGACCCCTCATAGAAAGGTGTCGCTAGTTGGATCATTTGTCCGATTTTTTCATCCAAAGTCATTTGCTCAATGCAGAAAAGAATCCTCACCTGGAGACTCCATCCGACTCTTCCCCACCGAGGATCGCGGACTAAGTCAACCATGGGCGCGAATGTCACATGCACACCCGATACCGATGCTTCTTTCGCCGCAATTTCAGCACTTTTTTCAGCGAGTTCCAGGTCTCCAAGAACAACCTGCTGCGAGCGGAACTGGAAAAATCGTTTTAAATCCGTGGACTATATCTGCCATAAACAATAATGGAATGCCTAATCTGTTCGTTTTTAAATGTTCCTTTTGGATACTGATCGTTTCTGCAGCTCCAGATGCGCCCAATACCGAACCACTATTCCTGACATTCTCCGCTGATACGCCCATCTCCGCCATCGGCCCAGTAATCTCGCCCTCACTGCCTGACCCCTCATAGAAAGGTGTCGCTAGCTGGATCATCTGTCCGATTTTTTCACCCAATGTCATTTGCTCAATGATTGCATTCAGTTTTTGGTTCGTCATGATAACCTCCCTTTAATAAAATAGAATTTTTTTTAAAATAAAGCACGCGACCGCGGCTCTGTTAAAACTATACAAAAACCTTTCTGATGGCTTATGGATTTAGCCATCAGAAAGGTGATCAGTTCAT
>CAVYYW010000017.1:0-270953 GCA_963772845.1 uncultured Sporolactobacillaceae bacterium | reverse complement strand
TTTTTTATTTATGATCATGACCTTCCTCCATTCGGTCCGGAAATGTCTGACAAAACCACACCTGTGACTTTATTGTTTTCCAGACTAAACTCCAGGTTTATTTTATTTTTTTTATCAAAATAGCCTATGATCTTTGCTCCTGAATTCTGTCTTTCGTAATGATTCAGTCCATAGGCTTTCGTCACACTTTTCTTTACTATCACCATATGAAATGCCTTTTACAGTTTGATCGTCTTCGGTTGAAAAAATAATTTTCACGACATGTCCATTAACAATTTGAAACTCCACATCACTCTTAGGCTTTTGATCACCGTATATTAAATATTTGGACTTAGGTTTTCCGATTACATTTACACTGTCAGGCTTACCAAATGCATCAACGACATCACTTTCATTTGAACGTAAGGAAATTGATTTAAGCCGTTCATCCTGAAGTGCAGTGCTTTTTGTTTGATCATAAAAATCCATTTTATTCGATGAACAACCGGCCAGTAGCGACAATGAAAATACGATGATCGCCAATTGTTCTGCCATTCTAAAGGTCCTTAACGTATTCATATATAACCTCCTGAATAACTTAAGTAGGAAAATTGAATGATTAAATTTTAGCATATGTTTTCCTTAAAAAGTAAAAAATATGAACAAATACTAAGTCAAAAAGGGTATTAGTCATTGGTGAAGAAAGATGTAGATGTATGAACAATGATTGAAACCATAAAGGATATTGATCTTGGGTGAAGAAAAGTTTAAATGAAGGTTTTTCTCAACCGGGTGGAATATAAAAACTACATATAATCATAGGAATGAGGTGTTTTTTTGACAGAAAGCACGCCAGCTGTATACTTACCGCCAAAACATATTGTTTCAGCAGCCACGATTGTAATGACTGAGCAAAGGGAGATTCTACTAATCAAAGGCCCAAGAAGAGGCTGGGAAATGCCAGGTGGGCAGGTTGAAGAAGGAGAGTCTTTGAAAGAGGCTGCAATAAGGGAAACGAAAGAGGAAACGGGAATTGATATTGAGGTTTTGAAATTCTGTGGGATCTTCCAAAATGTGAGCAAATCAATTTGTAATACGCTCTTCTTGGCTAAGCCAGTTGGAGGCAGCTTAACGACGTCATCCGAGAGCTTGGAAGTCGGGTTCTATCCTATTGAACAAGCTTTAGAAATGGTAACCTATAAGAATTTTAGACAAAGAATTGAATGCTGTTTGGATGAAAACACCCAACCCTTTTATGTTGCTTTTTAAAATTAAAAATCAGAGGAGCCACTCTTTAGATGAAATTACTGACAACAGAAGCGGTGACAGAGCTTGAACTCATTAATCATGCGTTGATAAAAGAGGGATTGAAACAGATTTCAGATGAATCTGAGATTAAAAGGTTAGGTGAAGGTGCCTGGCATTTTGCATATTTAATCGACAACGATCAGCTCGTCCTTCGTATTCCAAAGAAAATTGCCTATGATAAACCTGTCGTTTTTAATCAAAAAGAGTTAACCGCGGAGTATGCGGCTACAAAAGCATTTTATCAGTATGCCAACAGAGCAAAAAAAGGGATTTGTCCTGAACAATTCAACTACTCCGTCAATGAAGAATTGACCTACACCATTGAGTCTTATATGGGGGAATCTAAAGGGCTAAGCGGCCAAACTACAGAAGAATCAAGAAGGTATGGAAAAGAGTTAGGGGCATTCTTCCTAGCGCTTGAATCGTTAACATGTGCCTTATAAAGGCATTGGATATCTGGAAATCGGAGCAGATGGTGAACTGAAAGGTCAGCTGGAAATGGATCTAAGAGCTGCAATTGTTGAAGAAACGAAGGAATACGAAGAAGAATTGGATGTACTGATCTCGAGTCCCTACGAATTTGATAAAGAAAAAGTGATGAAAACCGGGAAGGATCTCATCTCTATTCGTTCTATAGAGCGCGAAAAAATTGTCCTGACAAACCAGGATACCTCTCCTGAAAATATTATTTTCACAGAAAATGGTGCTAAAATAATTGATCCCTATCCCATTTTATATACAGGGACATCACTTGCTGCCAATTACGTCTTTAACTATCAAACCTTGTTCCCGACGTTTTATAACACAAGGAGGTATGAGAAAAGATAATTATCATCTTCATATACCTCAATTAACAGCAAATGCTGAAGGATTTATAGAAGGGTATACAGACGGCTCTCAGCAGAAACGCTATGATTTGCACATTGAAGTGTTCTTAAAGCTCGTTACAATGACGCATGAACACTATCAGTTATTAAATGAAAAATCTCTTACCCGGGAGCAAATTATACGCTATGGTACTAAGGAACAAATGAAAGAGCGTCTGCAGATTTACCTGAAGAAGCTTGAAGACTACCCCCGTCTATAGGAGGAAAATATATTCTCTAGACGAGGATTATTTATGAAGGGAAGATTTTCTTCTACAGATAAATATCTAAATATTCCATCCATTTAAACAAAAAATCGGTTACAATGGTGTTATTAATAAACAAGGAGGCAATTTACATGAAAAACACAAACAAAAAAACCGTACAAACATATAAGGGTGGAACACTTTCTTATACTTGAAGAATGATTAATTTCGCTAAAGCGAGAAAGCGGAATAAAATAAACGGTGTGCCCCCTTATATGTGTTTATTTAAAAACACAAAAAAGGGGTAAATCATGCGTTTTCCAGTGAAAAAATTATTATCATACTATAAACCGTATTTAACATTGTTTCTTATCGATACTAGCATGCGCTTTTATCGTATCCTCTCTGACCTTGGTGTTTCCGTTGCTCGTCCGATACGTGACTAAAAATGTATTAGAAGGGGATCCTTCCATCGCACTAAATAAAGTCTATTGGATTGGCGGGCTGATGCTCGTTGTCGCCTTTGTTCAAAACATGGGTAACTATTTTGTGGATTATAAGGGCCATGAAGTGGGTGCCCGCATGGAAAGCGATATGCGGAGCGAACTGTTCGCACACATGCAGAAGCTTTCGTTTAGCTTTTATGATAAAGCAAAAACGGGGCAGCTCATGTCTCGAATAACAAACGATTTGCTATTGATTTCTGAGCTTTTTCATCACGGGCCAGAGGACTACATCAACTATTTCGTGCGATTTGTTGGAGCATTTGCCATTTTATTCTTTATCAATGCGCCATTAACGATCGCTGTCTTTTGCTTTTTACCATTTTTAGGTGCCTTTTCTTTATACTTTAATAAAGTATTGAATCGTGCCCTTAAGAACAATAAAGAGCGTATTAGTCGTGTGAACGCTCAAGTTGAAGATAGTTTATCTGGCATTCGAGTCGTAAAATCCTTCGCCAATGAGCAGGTAGAAATTGAGAAATTCAATCAAGAAAACATGCGGTTTCTTGATAGCCGTAAAAAAACCTATAAAGCAGAGGCTTACTTTTACAATGGTGTGGAGACGTTCATCCAACTGATCACGATTACAGTGATCGTCTATGGCAGTGCAAGCATTGTACACCATACTTTAGACCTCGCGGATTTGATTACGTTTATCCTTTATATTGGCTTTATGCTTGAGCCGATTCAACGTCTGACTCATATGAGCACACAGTTTCAAGAAGGCATCACCGGTTTCCAACGGTTTATGGAAATTATGAATTTGAAGCCAGCGATTGAAAACAGTTCGAATGCGATAACCATGCCAAAGGTGCACGGGGAAATTGAACTGAAAAATGTGTTCTTCCGCTATGCAGATCATTTAGGAAATGTGTTGGAAAACCTTTCTCTGCATGTGGCTCCAGGTGAATATGTGGCATTGGTGGGTCCTTCTGGGGCAGGAAAAACGACTTTGTGCTCACTCATTCCCCGTTTTTATGATGTAACAGGCGGTGAGGTGCTACTAGATGGAGTCAATGTTCGTCATATTGATCTTCAATTCTTAAGAAAAAACATTGGAAGTGTGCAGCAAGACGTTTATTTATTCTCAGGAACAGTGATGGAAAATATTCGCTATGGTAATCCGATGGGAAGCGATGAAGACGTGATCGCGGCGGCTAAACACGCGCATGCCCATGATTTATAATGTCCTTGCCAGATGGCTATCATTCTGAGATTGGACAGCGAGGCGTCAGGCTTTCCGGTGGACAAAAGCAGCGCTTAAGCATTGCACGGGTCTTCTTAAAGAATCCACCGATATTAATCTTTGATGAAGCCACCAGTGCATTAGATAATGAAAGTGAAAGCATCATCAAAAATTCACTTGAATCGTTGTCTAGAGGCCGTACGACTATCGTCATCGCGCATAGGCTTTCAACGATCCGTCAGGCGCAGCGTATTATTGTTTTAACAGAAGATGGTGTTGTCGAACAAGGCTCGCATGACACGTTACTGTCGTGTGATGGTATTTACGCACAACTGTACTCCAAGCAATTTGAATTAAACGTGTAGAATTCTTTATCAAAAACGGCTGCACCCTAGACGAGAGGGATGCAGCTGTTTTTTGTTTTCTGATTTTAACGGTTGAAGCGAACGTACACTCCAGCTAAACGGTTTTGTTTTCCTTTTTGATTCTAGAAACGATTTTCCTCGGGACGGAGGATAGGTAAACGTACAGTATGAATTGAAATAAGTAAATATCAATGGTGTTATTAATAAACAAGGAGGCAATTTACATGAAAAACACAAACAAAAAAACCGTACAAACATATAAGGGTGGAACACTTTCTTATACTTGATGAATGATTAATTCCGCTAAAGCGAGAAAGCGGAATAAAATAAACGGTGTGCCCCCCTTATATGTGTTTATTTAAAAACACAAAAAAGGGGTAAATCATGCGTTTTCCAGTGAAAAAATTATTATCATACTATAAACCGTATTTAACATTGTTTCTTATCGATATTAGCATGCGCTTTTATCGTATCCTCTCTGACCTTGGTGTTTCCGTTGCTCGTCCGATACGTGACTAAAAATGTATTAGAAGGGGATCCTTCCATCGCACTAAATAAAGTCTATTGGATTGGCGGGTTGATGCTCGTAGTCGCCTTTGTTCAAAACATTGGTAACTATTTTGTGGATTATAAAGGTCATGAAGTGGGTGCCCGCATGGAAAGCGATATGCGGAGTGAGCTGTTCGCACACATGCAGAAGCTTTCGTTTAGCTTTTATGATAAAGCAAAAACGGGGCAGCTCATGTCTCGAATAACAAACGATTTGCTATTGATTTCGGAGCTTTTTCATCACGGGCCAGAAGACTACATCAATTATTTCGTGCGATTTGTCGGGGCATTTACCATTCTATTCTTTATCAATGCGCCATTAACGATCGCTGTCTTTTGCTTTTTACCATTTTTAGGTGCTTTTTCTTTATACTTTAATAAAGTATTGAATCGTGCCCTTAAGAACAATAAAGAGCGTATTAGTCGTGTGAACGCTCAAGTTGAAGATAGTTTAGCTGGCATTCGAGTCGTAAAATCCTTCGCCAATGAGCAGGTAGAAATTGAGAAATTCAATCAAGAGAACATGCGGTTTCTTGATAGCCGTAAAAAAACCTATAAAGCAGAGGCTTACTTTTACAATGGTGTGGAGACGTTCATCCAACTGATCACGATTACAGTGATCGTCTATGGCAGTGCAAGCATTGTACACCATACTTTAGACCTCGCGGATTTGATTACGTTTATCCTTTATATTGGCTTTATGCTTGAGCCGATTCAACGTCTGACTCATATGAGTACACAGTTTCAAGAAGGCATCACCGGTTTCCAACGGTTTATGGAAATTATGAATTTGAAGCCAGCGATTGTAAACAGTTCGAATGCGATAACCATGCCAAAGGTGCACGGGGAAATTGAACTGAAAAATGTGTTCTTCCGCTATGCAGATCATTTAGGAAATGTGTTGGAAAACCTTTCTCTGCATGTGGCTCCAGGTGAATATGTGGCATTGGTGGGTCCTTCTGGGGCAGGAAAAACGACTTTGTGCTCACTCATTCCTCGTTTTTATGATGTAACAGGCGGTGAGGTGCTACTAGATGGAGCCAATGTTCGTCATATTGATCTTCAATTCTTAAGAAAAAACATTGGAAGTGTGCAGCAAGACGTTTATTTATTCTCAGGAACAGTGATGGAAAATATTCGCTACGGTAATCCAATGGGAAGCGATGAAGACGTGATCGCGGCGGCTAAACATGCGCATGCCCATGAGTTTATAATGTCCTTGCCAAATGGCTATCATTCAGAGATTGGACAGCGAGGCGTCAGGCTTTCCGGTGGACAAAAGCAGCGGTTAAGCATTGCGCGTGTCTTCTTAAAGAATCCACCGATATTAATCTTTGATGAGGCCACCAGTGCATTAGATAATGAGAGTGAAAGCATCATCAAAAATTCACTTGAATCGTTGTCTAGAGGCCGCACGACAATCGTCATCGCTCATAGGCTTTCAACGATCCGTCATGCGCAGCGTATTATTGTTTTAACAGAAGATGGTGTTGTCGAACAAGGCTCGCATGACACGTTACTGTCGTGTGAGGGTATTTACGCACAACTGTACTCCAAGCAATTTGAATTAAACGTGTAGAATTCTTTATCAAAAACGGCTGCACCCTAGACGAGAGGGATGCAGCTGTTTTTTGTTTTCTGATTTTAACGGTTGAAGCGAACGTACACTCCAGCTAAACGGTTTTGTTTTCCTTTTTGATTCTAGAAAAGATTTTCCTGGTGACGGAGGATAGGTAAAGGCAGTATAATTGAAATAAGTAAATATGGAAAAATAAGTCAAAAAGGCATTTTTGACGATAATGAAGGACAAAGTGGGGTCTAAAAGGAGGGAAAAGGGTGTTCTTAGGTTCGATGAACGACCAAACGAGGTCGAAAAGGAGGGAAAAGGGCGTTCATAAGGGCGATGAACGACCAAACGGGGTCGAAAAGGAGGAAAAAGGGTGTTCATAAGGGCGATGAACGACCAAACGGGGTCGAAAAGGAGGAAAAAGGGTGTTCATAAGGGCGATGAACGACCAAACGGGGTCGAAAAGGAGGAAAAAGGGCGTTCATAAGAGCGATGAACGACCAAACGAGGTCGAAAAGGAGGAAAAAGGGCGTTCATTTGGAAAATAATAGATAAATAAATAAAGATACAATAAATAATAAAAGGAATGAGGAATTAACTCAGCTGGCTCTTTAGCAATGCTGTTATTACGGGGTCCATTGGAAATCACATAAGTACATTCCCTAAACAAATGCATAGGATAATTTTATAAATTGTGATGGGACTGAGAAAAATGTACTATGCTCCTTATAATTATCCATATCCATTTTATGTTAATGACCCAATGAATAATTATGGAAGACAATCTGTTTATGGGACGTTCCCTAATGAAGCAGTATATAACAGATTTCATTCCTTTCCCTCTTCCAACGATTATAGAGATATTGTGTTAACAGATTATGGACCCAACCCCTATACCGTAAATATTAATGAAGCAGCGAAGCAAAACAATACGTATCGCACGGCATTATGGACAGGAGAACATCTCCAAGTTACTTTAATGAGTATTAAAGTTGGTGAAGATATTGGTTTGGAAATCCATCCTCATGTAGATCAATTTTTACGTATTGAGCAAGGCCAGGGGATTGTTCAAATGGGCAAGAGTAAAGATCATTTAGACTTTGTAAGAAATGTCTATGATGATTCTGCGATCATGATACCCGCTGGAACCTGGCATAATGTAACCAATACAGGTCCTATTCCGTTAAAACTTTACTCAATATACGCCCCACCTAACCATCCATTTGGTACTGTTCATGTAACCAAAGCAGATGCAGCTGCAGAAGAGGGCCCTGGTAGTGAAAGTACCGTTGCTTTTGGCAAAACACCTGATGAATGGATCCAGCACACGGAATTCTTGGTGAATGAAGGATTAGAGGATGTTAAAAAAAGAATAAATGCCACACATATTCTGCAAGAATTTATTCTAATGGGCGTTCTTGTAGGGAAGGGGTATTCTCCTAAAGAGGCATATGAAACAGTAGAAGAATGGGAACGTTCAGGGAAGTCTAAACTCCTTCAGAAAAGTAAAAACTTGTAGAAAATGATAAAAGAATACAGTAAAAAGACGGAGTGGAATCACTTCGTCTATTTGATTTGGTAAAAAAGCATTTAATTCTTATGGTGTGGGAGCCGTGTCTAGCTTAAGAACGCAACACCTAGCGTCACTTCGATCTTTTTCCAGCCGCAGCAGCGTCCTTCAAAAGATCTCCCGTGTGTATGGTGTAAAACGCATCCTTCAGCTTTTTTGAGTAACTAAACTTCAGCATCCAAGACCTCTGGGTCACTTCGAAATCCCTGCAAAAGTGAAAAAGCCACTTTTTAGGTATTACCCAGTTCCTTTCGAAGCTGAATTGGGTGAATTCACTTTTCGCGACGCCAGTAATGTTCAGGGGTCATTTTTATTATTTAAAAAGGACTTCCTCTCTCAAAAGGAGAATTAATAAATAGAATGAAGTCAAGGATCAGGAGGCAGCTATGCCAAATGAACGCAAAGTGGTTTTATTTATACTTTAAGAATCATTAACTTCGCTAAAGCGAGAAAGTGGAATAAAGTATAAGGATAACTAAGGCTTTCGCCATTAAAGGCTTGGCGAAAAGCCAAGTTTTCTATATTGCGGCGAGCCTGGATGGCTATATTGCAACGGAAGATGATTCGCTTGAATGGTTATTTAAAGTTGAAGGTGAAGGGGACAATGGCTATTCTGCTTTCTATGAGACAGTCGACACGATAATTATGGGAAAGCGGACATACGACTGGATCCTGGAGCACGATATCGGTGGTTTCCCTTATAAGAATAAAGAATGTTATGTGTTCACAAGATCGGAGCAAGATCATAATGAGAACGTTCAATTTGTTCAGGGTCATCCGAGCAGATTAATAGAGAATTTAAAAAAGCAGGAGGGTCAATCCATTTGGCTGGTAGGCGGAGGAGATCTGATCGCCGCCTTTTTACAGGAAAAGCTTATAGATGAAATGATGATCACGATTGCCCCCTCGCTTATCGGACGTGGAATTCCACTTTTTAAAAAAGGCAATTATTCGTCAGAGCTAAAGCTAAAAGATACGACCGTATACAATCAGTTTGTCACTCTTCATTATGAAGTGAAGCATTAAATTAATCGAAAGCAGGTGTGGATGATGGAAGCATCGAATACAAAGGATCTTGATAAGGCAATTCGTGAAAAGCAGGAGGAACTGGTTCGGATAAAAGAAGAATTAACGGCGCTCCGGAAGCAGTATCCAAAAGAGCCCATAAAGGATTATGAGTTGACCACAGCAGAGGGAACGAAGGTGAAGCTAAGCGAGCTCTTTGGAGACAAGAGTGAACTCTTCGTTATTCATAACATGGGGGAGGGCTGTAAGTATTGTACGCTATGGGCGGATGGCTTAAATGGGTTTACCCCGCATATTCAGAACCGTGCGGCGTTTGTGCTGACGAGTCCGGATGCGCCAGATGTCCTGGCTGATTTTGCAGATAGCCGCGGTTGGATGTTCCCGTGTGTGTCGACTGCGGGTACAACATTTAAAGAGGATTTGGGTTTTCGGACAGACGGCCAGAATATGCCGGGTGTTTCCGTTTTGATAAAGGATGACGAAGGCTCCATTACTCACTATACGAAGTCAGGGTTTGGCCCGGGCGATGAATACTGCAGTATCTGGCCATTGTTTGATCTATTGCCTGAGGGAAGCGGAGACTGGGCGCCGCAGTTTCGGTACTAAAACGGAGACTATGTATACATACATTTACATGGTTAGACATGGTGAGTCTCCTAAATTAAAAGGGAATGAACGAACACGCGGCTTAACTGAAAAGGGGAAGCTGGATGCGGGAAGAATTACTGAATTACTGAAAAGTGAAAGGGTCGACACGTTCATTTCAAGTCCATATAGCCGAGCAGTATTGACGATAGAGGCGTTAGCTCATTTTTATAATAAAGAAATAGTGCTCTACGAAAACCTTAAAGAATGTGTATTTTCAGGCGAAGACAAAGTACTCCCGGAAAAGGAAGTGTATCCACTCGTAAAGAAGATGTTCTCTGACCCGGACTTTTCTTTGCCAGGAGGAGAATCAAAGGCAGATTGTCAGAGACGATCTGTGTCAGTATTAAAAGAGGTTTTAAAGAACTATCAAGGTAAAGGCGTTGTCATAGGTACTCACGGACTTGTCATGACACTAATGATGAGCCATTTCGATCATCGATATGGATTTGATTTTTTAATTCAGACAACGAAACCGGATGTCTACAGGATGAAATTTAATAAGGAACAATTAGTTGATATAAAGAGATTGTGGTCAGATTAAATGCCCGGTTTTTAAAAGGGAGCGATATCTTAACTTACGAAGTGATCTCTGCTGAAAAAATCGAATGCTGACGGGATTTATGCAATGAATTGAGGGTTTATATCACGATAAAGTTTAAATGTAACGGGGTCATGTTCATCACTCCTATAATGTTTTTAGCAGTAAAAACATTGTAGTACGGGGGCGAGCATGACCCATATTCTTTTACACAATTATACGGACTTAATCGTGATGAAGGACAAAACGAGGTCGAAAAAGAGGAAAAAGGGCGTTCATAAGGGCGATGAAGGACCAAACGAGGTCGAAAAGTGGGTGAAATGTCCTTCATAAGGGTGATGAAGGACAAAACGAGGTCGAAAAGTGGGTGAAATGTCCTTCATAAGGGTGATGAAGGACAAAACGAGGTCGAAAAGGGGTTGAAATGGCGTTCATAAGGGCGATGAAGGACAAAACGAGGTCAAAAAGTGGTTGAAATGTCCTTCATAAGGGTGATGAAGGACAAAACGAGGTCAAAAAGTGGTTGAAATGTCCTTCATAAGGGTGATGAAGGACAAAACGGACCCAAAAAGCAAGAGAAATGTCTTTCATTTGGTAAATTATGGGTTAATACAATAGGAAACGGAGGTAGTTCCGATTAAAATGGAGTGAAGTCCGTTAGCGATTTCCAAACCTCTGCGCCTTGGGCTATCTTATGTAAAAAGGATTTAATAAACGTCTGCAGAATTATATTGTATAGAGAAAAAAGAGGAATAACGTGGTGAAAATTATCGATACTACACTTGAGTTTATGAGGTTGGTCCTACTGGATGGCCAAATGAGTCGAGAATCTCTGGCATTATAAAACTTACCTCTTTTCTATTTTTGGCTTATTGTCGCGTTGCTTTTTTGCTTCTTTATCGTCACTTTTTGTTTCAGGAAAATTTTCAGCATAACCTAAATGTCGTGAGAACTCTTCATCTGATTTTTGTTTGTTTTTCTTGTTGTGATCCATGTGATTAACCTCCTGAAGTTCATTTTTGTATCTGATAAGAGTTAATCTGTCATAATTACTCTTTAATTATGCATGAATGGATGCTTTCGCCGGATATTGAGTAATAATAATAAGGAGTGAAAAAAGTGAATTTAACATACGAAGTGATCCCTGATGATAAAATCGAAAGCTGCAGAGATTTGTGCAATGAACTTATGGCTTTTCAAAAGAAACAATCATACATAACACCGGAGCTTTTTGACACGATGAACTTTGAGTCACGGCTGCTCCCTTCCATCAAAAATGCCACCCATAATTACACCGTATTAGTTAAAGATGATGATCAACCCGTGGGCTATGTCTATTCTAATATTTCCCCCAAAGAAGCCTATTCCAATGACTTTGCCGATTTTTTTGATCTGTCTTCTGTTCATGGCAGGGATGTCGGCTGTTTATCGCAATTTTATATAAAAGAAGATTACAGAAAGTATAAGATCGGATCGGTGCTTTTTAAAAAATCAATGGAGTGGCTGAAGCAGTTTGATGAGGTAGAAGACTATTTTATCTTCGTATCAAATGGCAATGATAACGCCCTGGAATTCTATAAGCATAAAGGATTTACTGTCAGCCATGACATCCTGGATGGGTTTATAACTGTATTAAGGAATAAGTAGTCAGAAGATAAAAACTTAAGGGGATTAACGATTGTACCGGAATTCCGGGTGGGAGCAACCGCGAGAGACGTTCGAAGAAATGAAGACGTAACTAAGCAAAATGGAAACAGTGACTGGTAGGTCATCAAATATTGAGGTGAGAGAATGATATATGTTAAAAACACGCCTAATAATACCGGGGTAGCTATATACGGTGATTATATGGATTTCGATACGCTATATAATGCCTTACATACTCTTACAGGCGATGAGGGGGAGTTCATCTCTTTTGAAGGGGCTCGCTTGAGAGTACTTGGCGTGTGTTATGATATTCGTCATGCACTAATGGGTGACAGAGAAATTGAGTATGTTGATAACGGCATGGATCAGGATATGATGAAACGATTTGCAACTATTTCAAGTGGGAAAAATATTTATTTATCGATTAATGTTTTGTGGCCGGAAATGCTTTTTGTCATGATGGTGCTAAACGATTTCGTAAGACTTTATGCCAAAAAACAGTCAAAGAATAGTTATAATATGATGATGGATCGGCGAGTAGTATGGGATCCTGAAATTGCTCATGTAAAAGTGTTTCAAGCTGCAGTTGCTAAGTGCATAAAGGAAATAATCTCGGATTCCTCTTATAGTCGTATAATGAAACTAATGACTAAAGAATATGAATGGTTTGATGACTATGCGACACAGTATGTCGATTTGCTTAATTGTTCATTCCTCGAAATGGATAGTGAAAAACGCCTGAAAAACATAACAATAATGGCGAAACGGTTAGCTGAATTTGGCCGGGAATATCAAGAAGTTAAGAGTGAAGTTATTGAAGCAGCCAAGAAAAACTCCTGTTCTATTAATAATATAAGACTTAATGTAGAGTACCCAGAGGACATTGAATGGTGATGGAATCTCCCTTGAGAGCTAATCCTCTTTCCACTTGTCTTGCTTCTTTTTTTTATTAGCTGTCTTAATCTGTCATTAATTATTCATGTGATGAATTAGAAAAAGCGAGGATTCCTTTTATGAAACAAGTCTCAAATCCTTTCCCGTATCATTTTTTTCCCTCAGCAAATAAAAAAGCCCTTACAATCGTCCTTTATCATGGCTGGGGATCAAGTGTTGGTAATTACTTTGATTTTGCTGATTTATTAACGAGTCATGGCTATCATGTCATCATTCCGGAGATCGTCCATCACGATAGCAGAAATAAATTAGAAAATCCTTTTGACCCGAAAGTTGTGCAGGCGTTTTTCTGGAAAACTATTTTTGAAACGATAGAAGAATTTCAGGGATTTGTTAGCACACTGGAAATCGATAAAAAAAAGGTTGTTCTGGTAGGTAGTTCGATGGGCGGCTGCATAGCCAGCGGGGTTTTCGCCAAGCATCCCGAGTTGGGTGGTTTAGCTAATATGAATGGTTCAGGATCGTTTATGCTGTCTGAAAAAGTTTTCAGAGAAAAGGAGAACAGGCCTGAACTTACTTCCCAACAAAAAGAAGAATTCAAGATTTATGATCCGATTAATAAAAAGGCAGGACGATCACCCGTTTTTCTCATGCACGGCGAGCGGGATACGGTCTTTCCTATCGATGGACAAAAGCATTATTATCACCATTTTGCGATTGATAATAATAAAGGAAATATCGATTTTAAAACATATCAGGACATAAATCACACGATTTCAGATGAAATGATAGAGGACTTGATAGGTTGGCTGAATACTATATGAGAGTATCTATTGGAAAATCAAATTGAAATTCTGAAAAAGATTGAAGAGTTCCCGGTCTAAAGATTTAATGATGTGAGAGCCCTAGTCTATACTTAAAATGTTAGGCTTTTTACTCAATGATTCTATCTGCGTAATAATACGTTTCCTCATATCAAAAGGAGCTTGATGAACAATCAGAGGCTCATCACACCGCTCAGCTAAGTCAATAGCTTTTTGGGTTTGGAAGTGAAGACCTGACGGAAAAACAGCAAAATAAGACTCTCACAGGAAGCACCGGTTTGTTATTATGGCAAGAGCAATTTGAGAAGGCTAATGGAGGCGCAGCGATGAATTTTGACATTAGGCAAGGGCAAACAAATTTAAATATAAAAGGCAGACTGCAGGGAAGGTCAGGTTTGCAGTTAAATGAAAATGGCATTAGTCAGGCGAAACACCTAAAAGACCAGTTTGGAAATTTTCAATTTGATTATGTGTTCTCTTCCCCGCGGGTAAGAATAAAACCCCATTCGATTTTTAAAACGGCGAAGAATTTCATTAAAGCGATTAAATTTGAAAGGTTTTATTGCCTGGAGAAGGATAGATGAACTTCCGAACAGTGAAAGTCTCGGACTATGACATTATCTCCCCTGTAATTAATGATTGGTGGGGTGGGAGGCAGATGGCTGATTTGCTGCCGAAGCTTTTCTTTGTACATTTTAATAATACAAGCTTTGTAGCGGAGGAAGACGGGAAAATAGTAGGGTTCTTAATCGGCTTTCTATCGCAGACCTTTCCCGAAGAGGCTTATATTCACTTTGTTGGTGTGGATCCTGATTACCGGAAACAGAAGATTGGAAGACAATTATATGACATGTTTTTTTCAGTCGTGAAGGAAAACGGCCGGGATATTGTCCGCTGTATCACGTCTCAAGTGAACAAAAACTCTATTGCCTACCATAAGAGAATGGGCTTTGAGATTGAAAACACGGGAAATAACGGAGATAAGATCTATTTTGTTAAAAAAATACGTTGAAAATGAGGGGGTGGATTTGAAGACGGATGATAATTGTTTAATATGCAGGAGAGTAAACATGATTGAGGAAGGCACTAATCCTTACTTTGTAGCAGAATTGGAAACGGGATATGTCGTGATTGGCGATCATCAGCTGTTTAAAGGCTATACATTATTTCTGTGTAAGCATCATAAAACAGAATTGCATTTTCTAGACGAGGACTTTAAAGCCAAGTTTCTAGTAGAAATGAGCAAGGTGGCGGAAGCAGTCTATGCTGCTTTTCAGCCGGATAAATTGAATTACGAATTACTCGGAAATGGCGATTCACATATGCATTGGCATATCTTCCCGCGAAGAGAAAGAGATGAAATACATGGGCCGGTGTGGTGGACAGACAGAAATGTCATGTCTTCTGATGAAGTAAAGCCTGGCCCAGAGGAATTAGAAGTAATGAAATCAAAACTGTATGTTGAATTGGAGAAACTGACGCCGAGTCTGAAAAAGGGAAGCATCCAGCTGCAGCATTAGTAAGAAAGCAGGCATAATGCTTTTTTTCTGAAATGGAACGGGAATTTATGGAGTGAAGCAATAAGGGGGAAGTAACGATGGAAAAAGAATTCGCACGAAAATGGTTTGCCGGGCTCCGGAAGGTTGAGCTTTCTGATGATCAGCATGACATTACCTTTCCTATGATTGTGATGTATCCGACAGACACGCCTGAAAAAACGGATAGACTTGGACCCTATTCATTAGATATTGCGAGAGACGCAGTGCCTCAAGGATGGCAGCTTTCCTTTGGTGATCCTTTCTCACGGCAGCGGTGGCACGCCTCTCGTTTACCGGACGCTTGCCCGTCATCTGGCGCGCAGCGGATTTGTTGTTGGGATGCCCGAGCATCCATATAATAACCGGAATAACGACACAATGGCAGGGACGGTTGAGAACCTGACTTATCGACCAAGGCACCTGCGGATGGCTGTCGACTGGTTTTTCAACAGCGAGGACTTTGCTGGGTGTTTAAAATCGGATGAGGTATCGATAATCGGGCATTCCATGGGTGGATACACAGCGTTGGCAGCAGCGGGAGGCGTGCCGGCATCGTTCTCTCATGAGTCGTCGGATGGGCAGTCCCATCACATTGAGACTACATCTGATCCCCGCATTAAAGCGCTGGTTTTGCTCGCTCCAGCGACTGTGTGGTTTAAAGACGAGGGTGCGTTGAATGCGGTCGACCTGCCGATTTTGCTGCTTGCTGGAGAGAAAGATCAGTACACGCCGCCCGATCCCCATGCGCAGATTGTTTTGAACGGAGTCCCTGATCGCGAGAAGGTCCAGTATAGAGTTGTTGAAAATGCCGGGCATTTTTCATTTCTGAGCCCTTTTCCGGAAACGATGATTCACCCGCAGTTTCTTCCTTCTCAAGATCCGCCTGGCTTTAACCGCGAACACTTCCAGGAGGAATTGAATGAGGAAATTACAGACTTTTTGATGAGGAATAGTTGAAAGGGATTTGTGATTTAATAGAATTTTCGACGGAGATACTAAGGAACCTCATTCATTTAATACATAACGCTCTACACCCTTCTAATAAAAGGGTGTTTTTTGATGGATTTTTTTTACTGTTCGTTTGACATTGTCATGTATCCAGAATATAATTATGAACGTAGTCATAAATGAATCGATTCATTTTTTTAAAAAGGAGAACTGAAAATGTCAGGATTGCGTGAGGATAAAAAGCTGCAGACCCAAACCAAGATCATGGAATCGGCAAGACGAATTTTTTCTGAAAAAGGGTTTCAGGATGCCTCCATGGTTGAGGTTGCAAAGGATGCAGAGGTGGGGACTGGGACAATCTATAATTATTTTCCTTCAAAAGGAGCATTGCTGATCCGCATTTTTTCTGAAGAGGTTGAGCAGATGCAGAATACCAGTGGGAATGAGTTTGAATTACAGCAGGACGCAGGGCTGGTGGAAACAATCATTCAGCTGCTTCAGCAGTTCACAAAGTTTTTTAATAATTACCCGAAAGCATTTTGGCGTGATCTTTTTCATGCGATGACTGAGGAAGTTGATGAAAGTATTCAGCTGAGACAGGGGATCTTCGGACTTGATGAGCGGGTGATGGGTTGGATCATGGCCATGATAGAAAAAGAGTCGGACCGTTTTCTCGTTCCTGTAAATGCTGAGGAAGCAACGTACGCCATTTATGGGGCAGTCATGATGGACACCATGTTTTATATCTATAACGATGACATGACGTTTGAGCAGTACCTTGGGCAGATGACGAGTCATATCAAATTTATTTTTGCAGGAAAAATGAAATAGAGATGGGGTTTTGAGATGAGCGGTATATTGAAGGTTGAGGGGATTAATAAAAAATATCAAAGCGGCAAAAGTTTTTTTCATGCTTTAACCGATGTGAATCTGGAAGTGGAAAAAGGAGAAATTGTGGTTATACTGGGGCCTTCTGGTTCAGGAAAATCAACAATGCTGAATGCCGTTGGAGGGATTGACCAGGTTGACTCAGGAAAAATCAGTGTCGAAGAAGCGGATATTACTCAATTTAACGATCATCAGCTTGTGAATTACAGAAGAGAAGAAATCGGCTTTGTGTTTCAAATGTATAATCTGATCCCCAATTTAACGGTGTATGAAAATATCGAATTGACGGCGAATATCAGCAGTCATCCTTTGCCGATTCAGGAAGTGATTGATGCAGTTGGGCTCTCGGGAATGGAAGACCGGTTTCCGCGTGAACTTAGCGGTGGTCAGCAGCAGCGTGTTTCCATCGCGCGTGCGGTTGTGAAAACGCCGAAGCTTTTATTATGCGATGAACCGACAGGCGCACTGGATTCGAATACATCTAAAGAAATCTTAAATCTGATTGCCAAAGTGAACAAAGAATATAAAACGACTGTGCTTATCATTACACATAATCAGGCAATCAGCGCCATGGCCAATCGGGTGATCACGCTCAAGGATGGAAAAATTGAAACCAATCTCGTTAATGAGCAGACTGTTTCGCCTGAAAGGATTGAATGGTGATGCTGAGAAAAAAACTCTATCGGACGATCCTGGAAAAGAAGTCACAATTTCTGGCAGCCTGGCTTCTTATCGTGATCAGTTCAATCGTTTTCTATTCTTTTACGGCAGCAGGAGCGAATCTGATTGATAACCTCAATTATTTTTACAAAACAAATCATGTTGAAGATGCACAATTCGCGGTTCAAAAGCCGTTAACTGACCTGGATCAGCTGGAAAATAAGACGCATGCCACGATCGAGCCGAGGTACACAGCCGATGTTCCCTATTCCAATGATTCAACCCTAAGGCTGCTCGACGCCACAAAGAAAATCGATCTTTATTCGGTTGTAAAAGGCCATGCATTAAAGAAAAATAATGATATTCTAATTGATCAAAGCTTTGCAAAGGCTCACCATTTATCGTCCGGTGATAAAGTGGATTTGAATGGGAAAACCTTTAACGTAAGCGGGTATATGGCTGTGCCCGACTACATTTATCCGATAAAATCGGTCTCCGGACTCCTTAAAAATCCTCAGGCTTTTGGTGTTGCAGTTGTGCAGCAGAAGGTGTTGAAGAACTGGAATGACCACCATATTTATTATAGTGTCAAATTCTCAAAGGGAGCCGAAGATCAGCTTAAAAAACAAATCAATCAAAATAACCATCTTTTGAAGTGGATAAATAAAAAGGATAATAACCGGATCTCATTTGTAAAAGGTGACATTGCTGGGATCAAACAAATGGGTGAATTTCTGCCGGTCGGGATCTTAGGCATTAGTATCGTTATCATTCTTATTTTATTGTGGCGCCTAATGAAAAAGGAATACGTGCAGATCGGCACCCTCTATGCCCTCGGTTATAAAAAAGGTGAAATCATCAGGCACTATCTGTCTTATGCAGGCATACTGGCGATTTCGGGCAGTATTATCGGGACCATACTTGGCTGGTTTTTACTGCATCCGCTCTTGTCGGCTTTTGCGGCTTTTTATAATTTGCCTGTATTAATCGTAAAGCTTCATCTGCCATACCTGCTGATCAGCCTGTTGCTGCCGCTCGTTATTTTCTTACCTTTAACGTATTATCTCGTTCAGCGTGTTCTGAAAATCCCGCCGGTTGTCTTAATTAAAGGCGGCGAACTGAAGACGAAGGTGAATGTATTTGAACGGTTATTTAAATTGAAAAGGATGTCGTTTAATCGCAAGTTTGTCATTCGGGACATCATGCGAAATCTGCCGCGTGCCTTATTTCTAACCATCGGTGTGATGTTCGCAACGCTGCTGTTGTTATTTGGGTTTGTCACGAAGAATTCGATGCAGTATCTCGTGACCGATAGCTTTAAGAATGTCTATCACTACAAATATGATTATCTATTAAACAGCCCGCAGACCACACCCCCTCCCTCAGGGCAGATTGGATCGGCAGCTCCTGCTGTCTATAAAAAGGGTAAAGAAAAAGAAAGCATCACGCTATACGGCCTGAAACCAAATAATTCAGCGATTCAACTAAAGGATTCAAGCGGAAAGAGACTGATGTTCAATTCGGTTATTATCAATAAATCCCTTGCTGATAAGATTGGCATCAAAAGCGGGGAGACAATGAAGGTAACGAACCAGCTGACAAATAAAACGTATAAGTTAACCATCGACCGGATCGCCGACTCGTATCTTGGTGACATGATTTATATGCCACTAAATAAATTCAATGAATTAAATGGCTTTCCTTCTGGAAGCTATACAGAGATTTTTTCTCAAAAATCACTTGATATCCCTAAGGATAAGCTCTTGTCAGCAACAAAAGCATCAGATACAATGGCTGGCTTTAAACAGATCGTTAAGCCTTTAAATTATGGGATCGCTGCCATTGCACTGGTTGCCGGCATCATAGCGGTCATCATTATGTATATCTTAATCTCACTGATGATCGAGGAAAACGCCTTTAAAATCTCACTTATGAAAGTCCTTGGCTATAGTGAGCGCAGCATTAAGAAATTGATGATCGGCTATAATATCTGGTTTGTGATACTCGGCTTTGTCATTGGCATTCCTGTCACACTATTCTCTATTTCATCTTTAATGAATTCCATCACAGCTGAGATGAATATGACGATTCCTGTCAAAGCAGATTGGTTCAGCATTCTGATCAGCTTCGTCATCCTCATTGCGGCCTACTATGTCTCGATTTGGCTTAATCATAGAAAGCTGAAAAGCATTAAAATGACAGAAGCCATTAACCGAAGCACGGAATAATAGTGGAAAAGGATTTAGTCATTTAATAGAGAATAAATTAAGAAGGAACCTCTTTTGGAAAAAAGGGGTTCTTTTATCAATCAACTTTTAATGGAGAAATTCTGAAAAAATATAGATTTTTCATACCGATTCGGTCACTCGGGAGAAGGGGCATTGCTATGAAATTAGATCACGTAATCTTCACATGCACGTTAAGGACTTTATTAATAGTAACGATCCCGTTTTTATTTGAATTACGATTAGTTTTTGCCATTATTGGTCTGATCCTTCTAATGGTTATTAATGGATTTATTCCTTTAATGACTAAATATCTTCAGCTTACAAAGAAAAAAGTAAAAGAGAAAAAGGCTAAAATTATTATAGAAGCATGTTCTGCGGGTTCTATTTTGTTAGTGCCAATTATTACAATCTATTTCCTACGGTAAAGTAGGCAGTTAAGGAAGGTGGCCATTTCACGCCACTTAAAAAGTCCCTCGATATAAACGTGGTGGTTGAATTCCGCTTCAGGCTCTCGCTTTCCGCGGGCAACGCTTCAGCCTCCTAGGAAAATACCACTTCCTGCGGGGTCTTCAGCTGTTGCTTTTCCCGCTGGACTTGAAACTACATTCTTGAATCCACCCCGCACGAAGAAAATGCGGATGCATTTTCGAGGAGTCTCGCGCCTTCCGCTTCAATCAACGTGTACTTTAAGAATATTTTTTCGCTAAAGCGTGAAAGCGGAATAAAGTATAAGTGCAACTAAGGCTTTCACCATTAAGGCGTGGCGATAAGCCAAGTTTTCTTTATTTGTGGCCAGATGATGCCTTTTAGAAGTCATGGCTATAGATATTCAGCGGCTATCAGCTGATCCCGAGAAGTCACAAATTTTTCAGCAACACAGCCGAGTGAGCGTTGGAATCCTCTTAGTGGTCTTTCGATCGCTTTTTACCCATTATATTCCATATGAACGCCCTTTTCGTCTCTTTTTGGCCGTGTTTTGTCGTTCATCGCCCTTATGAACGCCCTTTTCCTCCTTTTCGACCCCGTTTGGTCGTTCATCGACCCTATGAACGCCCTTTTTCCTCCTTTTCGACCCTGTTTGGTCGTTCATCGCCCTTATGAACGCCATTTCATCTCTTTTTGTCACTGTTTTGTCCTTCATAATCCTCAAAAATGACATTTAATCCATTTTTTATGTTTATTTTGTTCTTCATCTTATAAAGGCAAAACCGTCGCTTTTATTCTTCATGGCGGGAGATCATTGGTCGTGACCGAACTAGGCAGAGAATTGAAGCGATAGGTGCGAGATTCCTCGAAAAATGCACATCTCTTTGAAAGAAAGAAATACCCAAGACTCCTCGAAAATGCAATACTCATTGAAAGCCAGAAATACCTGAGACTCCTGCGGAATTAGCGATCCAAGCGAGACCCCGCAGCGCAAACGTTGCCTTAAGGCGCGAGGAGGCTCGCGGATCGCCCGCGGAAAGCGAGGGTATTTCGGCTTTCAAAGTATTGGATCCGCATTTTCATCGTGCGATGTGAATTCAAGGAGGCTGTTTCAAGTCCTGCAGAATCAGCGTTCCAAGCAAGACCCCGCAGCCACAATGAATTAAAGGAAGTTCGGCTAAAATCGGCACGTCCTGTGCCAACGCCGAACCTACCCACGTCCTGTGGCCATGAGGAGGCTTGCGGAACGCCTGAGGAAAGCGAGGGTATTTCCGGTTTCAATATATTGCATCGCACTTTCCTGAATAAATGCTTGTAATAGGCTAACGATAGTCCTATGATCACCATTAAAGATGGACTGGAGGCAATTTATGAACCATCCGATTATCGCTGTGACCCCAGACTACAAGCACAATAAATATTCTGTTCTAAGTGAATATGCAGATGCAATTATAGTGGCTGGTGGGTTGCCGATTATCTTGCCTTATACAACAGATGCTGTCCTTATTAATGGTATGCTTGATCAGGTGGATGGTCTGCTGCTTACCGGTGGAAGTGACGTGGATCCAGCACTGTACGGGGAGGAGCCTGAACAATTGCTTGGGAAAATCATCCCAGAGCGAGATGCCTTTGAGGCTGCTCTCATTCAGAATGCGCTCAAGCAAAACATGCCCATTTTAGCCATATGCCGAGGGAATCTGATCCTAAACGCTGCAGCGGGAGGCTCGTTATATCAGGATATTTATTCGCAGGATGGTGCAACACTTCAGCACAAACAGGACGCGCCCCGTGATCATGCTTCTCATGCCATTCATCTTAAGGAAAAGACGCTGTTGCAGAAGATTGTCGGGTCAGACGTCATTCGTGTGAACAGCTTTCATCACCAGGCTGTCAAAAAAGCGGCACCAGGCTTTCAGATTAGTGCGGTAGCCAGTGACGGTACGATAGAAGCCATTGAATTTCCTGAACTCGACTTTGTCCTTGGTGTCCAGTGGCACCCTGGCAGTCTGATCAAAAAGGATCCTCATTCTCAAGATATTTTCCGTGCGTTTATAAAAGCGGCAAATAAGCGTAATTCCAAAAGCGAGAAATAAGAAAAAGCAGGCAACCTCTACGGTAAATAGTATATGAATTAGCACCGGAAATAACATATTGACAATAGCTGTTGTCATTGGTGATATTAAGGTGCTATTTGTATTTTAAATGTTAAACTCAACAACTAAAAAACAATTTATTATAAAATGTAAAAGTGTAGGGAGGTAAAATCACTTGGATTACACTTCACAGAAAGACTCAGTATTAAAGGTGAGACGGTGGGCTAAAAAAGCTATTTCAGCTGGTTCTCGTCATACGGTTGGTCTTAATTTTGATGGAACGGTGACGGCTGTAGGTGATAATAATTGTGGACAATGTCATGTGAGTGATTGGAGTGATATTGTGGCGGTTGCGGCGGGGAATGTTCATAAGGCTACAAACACCGGTAACGCTCATACGGTTGGTCTTAAATCTGACGGTACTGTGGTAGCTGCTGGCTGGAATAAACATCACCAATGCGATGTAAATGACTGGAGTAATATAGTAGCTGTTGCGGCGGGTTGGCGTCGTACCATTGGTCTTAAATCAGATGGTACGGTGGTTGCTAAGGGACGGAATAATGATGGTGAATGTAATGTAAATGACTGGCATGATATAGTGGCAGTCGTTGCGGGCGATTGGCATACCATCGGACTTAAATCGAATGGAACCGTTACGGCTGTGGGTAATAATAGGTATCGTCAATGCAATGTAAGCGACTGGTGCGATATAGAAGCGGTTGCGGCGGGCTATCTTCATACGGTTGGACTAAAATTGGATGGTACGTTGATAGCTGTTGGCCAAAATAAGGTAGGGCAATGCGATGTGAGCAGGTGGCGTGGTATTGTGGCGATAGATGTGGGGAGTAAGCATACCGTTGGACTTAAGTCGGATGGAAGAGTGATGGCTGCTGGCTGGAATAAGGATGGTCAATGTAATGTAAGTGACTGGCGCGATATAATAGCCGTTGCAGCGGGAAGCACTCATACCCTTGGACTTAAATCCGATGGCACGGTTGTAGCCGTTGGTGGTAACGAATATGGACAATGCGATGTAAGTGGTTGGCACAGCATCCAAATCCTCTGAAATTAGTATCATGATAAAAGAGATATTGTTACCACAGCTATTCATCTTTCCTTATTCAACTAATGTGGGTCGAAAACAGAAGATCTAGCTGCAGAACTTCTGCTTTCTTTTGTACAAGTCAAATTGAGGTTTATGAAGACTCCGTTTCGAGAATCTCTAATTTCTATCTATTAGCCATGCTGTTTTTAGTCTTCTAAGTCCCATTCTGGATTCCATACGACTTCCCACAAATGACCGTCTAAATCTAGGAAGTGACCAGAATATCCTCCCCAAAACGTATTTTTGGCTGGAGCAGTGATTTTTGCGCCGGCTGTTTCTGCTTCTAGCATAACCTGATCGACTTCCTTTTTACTGCTTACATTGTGGCCAATTGTGAATTCAGAGGAGCTAGTGGGAGATTGTGAGACATTTGCCTCTTTAGCTAAACTTTTACGTTCCCAGATGGCTAGTTTTAATCCATTTTGCAGATCGAAAAAAGCCACTGCACCATTTTCAAATTCCTGACCCAAAATCCCTTCAGTTGGAAGCCCAAGACCGGTTTTGTAAAATTCCAGAGACCTTTCCAAGTCGTCTACTCCTAGTGTTAATACTGTAACTCTTGGTTTCATTGTAATATCCTCCTTGTCTGATGGCTGCTTATAACTATAATAGACCTATTTTGCAAAAGTTTGAAGGCGAATTCATTCCGTTATCCGAGTAAATGCTGTGAAGGAAGTTTGGAGCGGTTACTTTTTTAAAAAGTGAATTCGTATTGTTTCAACTTTATCAATTCATTTTTGAAGCCCTTTGGCCAACTTTCCCCAAATACCTTTATATCTACATCTTCAAGATAAACATGTAAGTAGGAATTCGAATGTATAGAAGGGATGCTTATCCAAAGAGAAACTGTTCGAGGACCAGCGCTATAGCTGTTAGTAGGCAATCTTGACAGAGTACAACGATTTTACAAAAAAGAGAAGTGACCGCATTCGGCCACTTCTACACTAAAGGATAGGTACTTTTCCATTTTGATGGAATGTCTGTACTGAAATGGGTGACCAAGCGGTAAAAAGCTAGGAACGACTTACGGTCCTGCTTTTTAATAGCTATTAGTAAACCTTATCACCATTAAAGATGGAATTTTTAACAACGACATAATCGACATTTCGTATGGCTTCAAGCTTGCTGCCGCCAGCATAGGAGATAGAAGATTGCAGGTCCTGCTCCATTTCGATCAGAGTATCTTCTAAAGAGCCTTTGTGCTCCACAAACATTTTCTTTCCTTCAACATTTTTCTTTTCGCCTTTTTGAAATTCCGAGGCAGAGCCAAAGTACTCTTTATAATGCTTGCCATCTTTCACGGTCGTTTGTCCTGGCGATTCTTCATGGCCGGCAAATAAAGAACCGATCATGACCATCGTCGCACCGAATCGAATCGATTTCGTGATGTCGCCGTGGGTACGGATGCCTCCGTCCGCAATAATTGGCTTGCTTGCAGCTTTTGCACACCAGCGCAGCGCGGCCAATTGCCAACCGCCTGTTCCGAATCCTGTCTTAATTTTAGTAATACAGACCTTCCCAGGTCCAATGCCGACCTTCGTGGCATCTGCACCGGCATTCTCCAGTTCCCTTACAGCTTCCGGTGTCCCAACGTTTCCAGCGATAACAAAGCTCTTCGGCAAGTGTTTTTTAATATGCTGAATCATCTTGATCACCGCATTTGAATGGCCATGTGCGATATCAATCGTGATGTATTCCGGCGTCAGCTGTGCTTCAGCTAAATCCTCGATAAACTGATATTCTTCATCTTTGACACCGACACTGATGGAGGCAATGAGACCGCGTTCTTGCATGTCTTTGATAAAGAAATAGCGCTTCTCCGGTTCAAAACGATGCATGATGTAAAAATAATTATTCTCGGCTAAGTATAAGGCGATTTTTTCGTCTATGATTGTTTGCATATTTGCAGGCACGACGGGTAATTTAAATGTATGTCCGCCCAATGTGACATGTGTATCACACTCGGATCGGCTACTCACAATACATTTTGCAGGAATTAATTGAATGTCCTCATAATCAAATACGTTTTCCATGAATTACACCCCTAAATACGAATGTTATATTAATTATTAATAAAAATTGTTCGTCCCTTTGGTAATATATATCATTTAAAACCGGATGTCAAAGATAAAGAAGAAATATTTTTTAATTTATCTGAAATTTTAATCATTTTTCGATATAATGAAACTATGGGAGGTGCAAATAAATGAAACAGAAGCCTGGGCATTATGATGGAAGCGGTCAGATAAAAAGCGGCGAGAAGCCGAAGGAAAACAAGCCTTTTGAAATCACAGATGAAATCAGAAAAAATATCAGCGGCAATCCTAATGAAATAAAATAATATACCATTAAAAGATTTGTCGAACGAGACAAGTCTATTTTTTTTGTAGAAATTAATTAAAGACTTAAATTCTTGACAACATAGAGGGTAATAATCTATGATGAATCTTGTGTTAAGATATCTTTAATTCAAGATATATTTTGCGCAAAACAAAAACATTCAACTTAAGAAGAGAAAGGTGATTACTAATGGCACAAGTATTGTATATAACTGCACACCCTCATGATGAAACACTTTCTTATAGTATGGCAGCAGCTAAAGCGTTCATTGATACGTATAAGGATGCTAATCCGAATGATGAGGTCGTTCATATCGATCTTTATAAAGAAAATATCCCTCATATTGACGCAGATGTTTTCCAAGGTTGGGGCAAGCTTCAATCTGGAAAAGGCTTTGAGGAGCTTAGCAAAGAAGAACAGGAGAAAGTCGGACGCCTGTCTGAGTTAAGCGATCAGTTCGTAAAGGCAGACAAATATGTCTTTGTTTCTCCTTTATGGAACTTCTCATTCCCGCCAATGCTGAAAGCTTACATTGACTCGGTTGCTGTAGCAGGCAAAGCATTCAAATACACCGAGCAAGGTCCGGTTGGCCTTCTAACTGACAAGAAAGCCTTGCACATTCAAGCTCGCGGAGGCATTTATTCCGAAGGACCTGCAGCGGCAATGGAAATGGGCCACAGCTATTTGAACATCATCATGAACTTCTTCGGCGTTCCTTCATTTGAAGGGTTGTTTGTTGAAGGACATGCAGCAATGCCTGACAAAGCAGATGAAATTAAACAAGACGGCATCGCACGTGCAAAGGATTTAGCACATACTTTTTAATAAGGAAACTTATGAGGAGAGCCAACAACTGTTGGCTCTTTTTTTTTGAGAAAAAACCTCGGTTATTCGATACGTGTTGTGCACCAAAGTGGATCTTCGGGCGCGTGCTGATTCCGCAGGAACGAGCATCCCTTCTCGAGAGACTGCGAGTTGCGACGAGGAACCCCGCTTCGAAGTATTCCTAGCAGACGCAGGAGCACATAGTCACAGATTCCTTTCTTATCAAAAGCTTTTCAGTGGCAACTGACCTCGGTGGAGTGGTGGTTGTTGATATTCGCTCCAGGCTGCTCGCTTTCCGCGGGCACGGCCACAGCTAACTTTGACATGGTCTCTTTATGTGCCAAAGTGGATCTTCGGACGCGTGCTGATTCCGTTGGACTTGCAATAACATCTTAGAATCCACACCGCACGAAGAAAATGCGGATGCAATCCATTGAAAGCGGAAATACCCTCGCTTTCCGCGGGCATGGCCTCAGCTAACTTTGTGCGTGGTCTCATGTTTGCCAAAGTGGATCTTCGGATCCGCAGGAGTCTCGGGCATTTCTAGCTTTCACCTAAGGAGTTGCCGCATTTTCGAGGAGTCTGGTACCTTCCGCTTCAGTCAACGTGTCCTTTATGAATGTTTAACTTCGCTATTTGTTGCTTGATGATGCCCTTTAGAAGTTCTATAGATATTCAGCGGCCGTTAGCTGATGGCGTTGGTTCTCAAATTTTCAGCAGCACAGCCAAGTGAACATGGGAAATATCAAAGTGGACTTTTTCAGTTGCCTCGTGCTGTTCCTGTCTGAGTCTCGCACTCTTAAATTAACTAAAACGGCGCATAAAAATAAAAAATGGCGCATAAATTGCCCAAAACGGCGCATAAAAATAAAAAATGGCGCATAAATTGCCAAAATCGGCGCATAAACGCCATAAGGAGAGATTGTAGCCATCACAGAACACCATGTGGGAACGGTTCCACCTTCAATTGAAATAACTTTTAATACGAATCTGAGACTGATTTTCTTTTTTCTTCAGAATATCAGTCTGAAATCATGAAAAAATTGATTATTATTTAATTTCTACTTGTCTATAAGAAAAGGGAGTGGATTTCTTTTCAAGCAGAGTAGACATAAGCATCACATCTCGCATAACGACGAGTTGCGACGAGGAATCCCCTCCCAAGCATTACTAGCAGACGCAGAAGCACAGTCACCGATTCCTTTGCTTTTCTAATATTGGTTCTTTACATCATTCGCGTGATATCCTTGGGGCAGAAAAACAGAAAGGGGAGATCTCAATGAACATCTTGATGATTAATTTTCCAGCTGAAGGTCATGTGAATCCAACTCTTGGGATGGTAAAAGGCTTCGTGGAACGCGGCGATCATGTCCATTACATAACGACTGAAAAATTCAAAGCGCGCTTGGAAGGTGTTGGCGCGGTCGTCCATTTGCAGAAGGACTGGTTACGGGTATATTCACCGGATCCAAATTCTGCTGAAGGGCTGAACAATTTCTTGAAAGTCCATATTCAGACGTCGATAGACACCTTAACTATCACCAGAGAATTAGCCAAACAGTATGACTTCGACCTTGTCTTTTTCGATAAATTCGGGGCAGGGGAACTGGTGAGAGACTATCTTGGCATTCCAGGCGTCTCCTCATCAGCGTCGTTTTTGATGCCAGACATTGCTTTAAAGCGATTGCCGTTGCACCCTGATTCTGAAATTCCATTTGAGCCGTCAGCCGATGCGAAGAACATGATGACTCAGTTGGAAAAAACGTTCGGTGTCAGGCCAAAAAGTATCCTCCAATTCATGACGAATCGCGGGGATCTGCAAATCGTATATACAAGCCGGCACTTTCAGCCGAATAGTGAGAGCTTTGGAGACGAGAATATCTTCATTGGACCGAGCTTTCCGAAGAGAGAAGGAAACCATCACTTCCCGATAGAAGACCTGGCCGATGAACAAGTTATTTACATTTCTATGGGAACTGTATTGAAGGATCAGGAAGCTTTCATTAATACCTGCATCGATGCGTTCATCGATTTCAATGGGAAAGTCATCATCGCGGCAGGTGAAAGAGCCGATTTTGCGAAAATCAAATCAGCGCCTGATCACATTAGAATTTCCCCTTATGTGCCTCAGCTTGAAGTTCTGCAGCAGGCAGATGTTTTCATCACTCATGGTGGCATGAACAGTGTTAACGAAGCCGTTCATCATCACGTCCCCCTGGTTGTTGTGCCACATGACAAGGATCAGCCAATGGTTGCTCAACGTCTGAAGGAACTTGGAGCGGGTTACCGGTTATCAAAACAGTCTGTCACCGCTGAAAAATTACGGGAAGCAGTCCGGATTGTTCTACCTGATGATTCATATAGAGAAGGAATCAAGAAGATTGATCACAGCTTCCAGGAAAGTGGAGGCGTCGCGAAAGCTTTAAAAGCGATTGATGAGTATGTGGAGAAAAGTAATCAAGAATGATAGAGACATATTTTCGGTTAAGAGATCAAAAGCCAGAAAACCTGTTCGTCAGGATTTTCTGGCTCAATTTGTTTTGGGGTCAATTACTTAATGAGCGGAATGAATAATCTGACTTTTATGCTAAAATAAATATAACAAAACTAGGAAAATATGACTTGGAGTTATGTACATATATGAAAGTGGCGGGCAAATCCTGAAAGTGGCGGGCAAATCCTGAAAGTGGCAGGCAAATCCTGAAAGTGGCAAGCAAATCTCAGAAGTGGACAATAGCTGTCAAATGGGACCGGTCCAGGCCCTCTCGAAGTCCTTTCTAGATCAGTTTGGAAGCTGATTTGACTTAGATCTTAGGTAAATCAGAATTATTTCATGGAAAATCCAGAAATACGAAGATTTTTCACACCTTATTTCATTTATTGCTAGAGAGGTCGCGATAATTGAAGGAAGAAGCAATATTTCTGAGCATACCAGTTAAAAAAAGGAGGCAGCTCTTTGAGAAGGCGATTTAATCTTTGGGCATTTTATTTATGTCTCTTTTGTGTAGTGTTAAGTCTCAATTCAATGTTTTCTAATTTCACCCCCATTTGGTCAGTGGCTCCGCCGGTTAAAATAATTTTATTTTTTTCAATATCAGCTTTTGTTATAGGCATCTTCGGTTTTAAATACAAGACCGGTTGGATGGCGATTTGTAGAAGTTTGTTTACAGTTGTTGTCTCAATGGTTCTCTCTCTGTTCCTGCTGATGATTGGAATGTTTTTTTCAGAGGGATACCAATTAATTAATAAGACCCACTCACCTGACAACAGTTACACAATTAATCTGTATCGAACAAATGGAGGGGCAACGACTTCGTTTGGAATTAAAGGAGTATTAAACGGCCCGCTATGGTTTAAGAAAACCATTTACTTTCAGGATAGAATGGCTCAGGCTGATGTCGAATGGAAGAATAATAATACCGTTTCTATCAATAATCATCTCTTAAATCTTAAAAAAGGGGAGACTTATACGAATTAAAGTGTTTTGGATTTTGTGTTCCGAAATGAAAGATAACAGGAGGCTGCAAATGATTTATGTGATTAGACATGGACAAACAGATTTGAATAAAGAAGGAAGATTGCAAGGAAGAAGTGGAGAGCCATTAAATAAAGAAGGTGTAAGGCAAGCTGAAAATTTAAGAAGCCAATTTGAATCGATTTCATTCGACTATGTCATCTCATCTCCTCAGGAAAGGGCTGTGCAAACAGCGGAACTTGCATCTGGAATAGCACCAATCATTGATCCAAGACTTGATGTATTTGATTTAGGAGAGGCAGACAGATTAAAAAAAGATGAAATGAAAATGTCTGGTGGCGCACCAGATCCCAGTGTATATAACAGAGTTGAAGAAGTAGATCACTATATTAAAAGGATCTTTGAATTTATGAATGAACTAAAAGGGCGGTATGCCAGGAGTGAATTAACTATTTTATTATCCGGACACAAGTGCACCACTGGCTGTATCGGTGCCTATTTTGAAGGTATGCCGGAGGACGGCAATTTCTTAAAACGCTCATCAAAAACTGGAGAATACAAGCTTTATGAACTCAGCGCTCTCAACGGCTGAAATTGCTAATAACGCTTGCCCATTTCCTCTATTTAAAGGAATTATTATTCTGATTAACGAAAGTAGTTATTAGAATATAAAGGACAAACTTAAGAGGAGGGGATGGCTTGGTTCAAGCAGATAGGCCAGGAAAGATTGTTATTCTCAACGGGACGCCTAGATCCGGAAAGTCTAGTATTGCCGCTGAAATACAGAATACGTTTGAAGGTGTGTGGATGAATATTGGGGTGGATCAATTCATGCAGATGACCCCAAAGCGTTATCTGCCTGGTATTGGGCTGCGTCCAGGTGGTGAATATCCTGACCTCGAGCCTCTTATTATGATTATGTATCGCGCGATGTATGAAACGATTGCGATCCACAGCCGTTTAGGGCTAAATGTGGTGGTGGATGTGGGACATCATGACGGGTATTCAGTTCCTCGGGGCATTCTCCCAAAATGTGCTCGAATACTGAAGGGGCTTCCTGTTTTATTTGTAGGTGTTCGGTGTCCGTTAGAAATTGTCATGGAGCGGAGGATAGAAACATGGAATGGCTCATATGATGAGGATGGCAAGGTACCCAAGCCGGTCCGTTTATGGCAGCATCACGTCCATGTGCCGGGTATCTATGATATGGAAGTCGATTCCTCAGAACTTACTCCAGCAAAATGCGCCGACTTGATCCGACGGCGACTCGACAATGGCCAGTCTCCAACAGCTTTTGAGCGGATTGAGGAAATGGAAGCTGAATAATATTGTGCTCACAGAATTATTGGCCAATTATGTTAAGAAATTTTCACGGATTTAGCTAGGAGGAAAAGATCGTGCAAGCTTTAATTGTTATTGATGTTCAAAATGGAATGTTTCAAGAAGGGAACGCCGTTTATAACAGTGGAACGTTCCTTCACAAGATAAAGAACCTGCTATTAAAGGCACGTGCGGCAAACACACCTGTTTTTTACATACAGCATAATGCTCCAAAGGGAAAACCATTAGAGCATGGAAAAGAGGGGTGGAGAATTCATCCTGAAATTACTCCAAAAAGCGATGATATTATCATTCAAAAAACGACTCCGGATTCTTTTTTTAACACGAACTTAAATGACGAATTGAAAAGACAGGGAATTAATCATCTCATAATAGCAGGAATCCAAACAGAAGCTTGCGTTGATACAACGTGCAGGCAGGCTTTTAGTATGGGATATAAAGTAACTTTAGCTTCAGATATTCACAGTACTTGGGACTCTGAGGAATTAACTGCCCAGCAGATTATCAACCACCATAATGCGGTACTAAGGTGGTTTGCTGATGTTTGTCCAGGCGATGAAATAATATTTAATCGATGATCTTAGAGATCATTTTAGATAAAGGTTGGGATGTTTAGTATGGAGCGATATTTTATTAACGATGGGGTAATTAACGTACATATTACTGAATGGGGGAATCGGACGAATCCGGTCATCTTTTGTTTACATGGCCTCGGCTGTACTAGCCTTAGTTTTATTGAAATTGCGGATCAGTTAAAGGATGAGTTCAGAGTCATCTCAATTGATGCGCCGGGACACGGCAAGACGGAATCTTTTGATACAGAGGAACAATATGAATTGCCAACACTTGCAAAGTGGCTGAATCGAATCGTAGAAATGCTTAATATTGAAACGTTTTATTTCCTATCTCATTCATGGGGAAGTTTTGCAGCGTTATTTTATCTCCTTACATATCCTGAAAAAGTGAAAGGGAGCATCCTGATCGATGGCGGTTATCAAACCAAAAGGCTGAAGGATCAGTCCCTTGAGGAAGAAGTTGCTTACTATGAAAAGGACTTTGAAGAGTATGTTGAAACGTGGGAGCAATTTTTAGAAGAAGCTGTCTATGGAGAAGTAACCAGCCGGTCTGCATTACTGGATCTTGCAGCTAAAGACCTGGCTCTGGAAAAAGATAATCGATTCTATTGGCATGCGAGAGGAAAAACAGCCGGCTATTTCGTAAAAGCCATGCACAAGCATGAAACAGTGGACATCTACGAGAATCTCCCTTCTAATCTATTGCTGCTTAGAGCAACGCTGCCTGAATCTCAAGATGACTATAGAAATCTGACATCTAAAATATTCGAACAAAAAACAGGTGGTACGGTAAAGTTGATTCCTAATGCCTCACATATGCTGCATTGGGATCATCCCGACCGGGTGGTAAATGAAGTTAGGGAACAATGGGCAAAGGGATATTAGATGGTGAATCAATCCGGAATTCAAGTTGTTCCCTATAACGAGCAATGGGAAAGAGAATTCTTCAATTTAGAACGAGTTTTAACGGAAGCACTTGGCGATTGTATTTTAGGAATTGAACATGTGGGGAGCACCTCTGTTAGAGGGTTAAGCGCTAAACCTATTATCGATATCGATATTGTCATAGAGAATAGTCATATATTCAGTAAAGTCTGCCAGGAGCTTAATGATTTGGGATATATTCATGAGGGGGATTTAGGGATTAAAGGCAGGGAAGCCTTTAATCGTGAAGATCATCACTGTTCCTAGGGGAGACAGTAGCGAACAATGGCTGGAACAACACGTTTATGTTTGTACGAAGGATAACAAGGAGCTTTTCAAACACCTTAAGTTTCGGAACTATTTACGGAAACATCCTATAGTAGCAAGTGAATATGGAAAACTAAAATTATCGCTGGCAAATACCGCAAAATCACGTGCGGAATATACAGCAGGTAAAAGTGAGTTCATTAATGAATGCTTTGAAAAAACGGATTAAATTCATTCTCGAAATCATATTTACCCTTTGTTACCACAAATCTATCCTATAAGGACGCTCCTGTCACAGATGGAAAAATGTACGCAACTGGAATTTTACAAGAGGTTAAAAAATTTAATCATTGGGGATATGGGCCTTTCTCAGCTTAATCGGTCCGGCAGAGTTCCCGGCATGAAGAACGAAAGCGGAGAAAATGTCCTTCATATGCACGCCAAGAGCGAAAATTGCGAGACTCCTGCAGGAATAGCGAGCCAAGTGAGACCCTGCAGCCCCAAGAGCGAAGCGAAGCGGCTCACGGATCGCCTGCGGAAAGCGAGCAGAATTTCCGCTCAAGAAAATGGCAGGAAAATCTCATAAATAAATTTTTTTCAGATCATGCTATTCTTTGATTAAATCTTAAGCGGCCACGATAAAACAGGGGGGATCTCTTGAAGAAATCATTATTATATTTAATTAGTTTGTTTTTTCTGCTGTGCATCATGACAAGTTGTTCATCAAAAACGGTGTCATTCGATGATAAAAAGATAGATTTCAAGCTTGTTAATCATAAATTAATGGATAGTGAACAATCCTATACAATTGAGGTGAAAAATAACTCCTCGTTGGAGCTGACTCATCTTATTTTGTATTTAAGCTATCCGATAAAACAGACTAATGGTACAAAAAGCAACCCTTTTTCAATGGAAGGGCGGACGAATGGTGGCAGCCCAATTAATTTGAAAAAAGGGGAAACAGTAAAATTTAATTTTTATGTTCCGATTAAAGAAGTATTTGGTGATACCAAGCGGCTGGATTTTAATAACCCGGAAATTAAGCTAGTTGGGTATTTTAAAAAAGGAAGCAAGGAAGTTCCTTTTGGTATGAGTGGCGATCTGAAAGTTTATGTTGGGGATTTCAAAGCTAATAAGTAGTATTAAAAAAAGGACGTGATCATTATTAAAGCCGTGATTTTTGATTTTGATGGGACACTTGCTGATACGTTGCCTGTATGTTTTTATGCATTTCAGGCTGTATTCAAGGAGTTTGATAACCTTGAGAAGACGTCAGATGAAATTAAGGCGATGTTTGGTCCTTCTGAGACGGGCATCATTAGGGAAAATCTTTCGAATGAAAATCATGATGAAGCCATTGAGCTTTTTTATGAGAAATATAGAGAAAAGCACCGGGATCTCGTTTCGGAAAATAAAGAAATTAATGACTTGCTTCTATTAATAAAAGAAGCGGGATACAAACTCGGAATTGTGACAGGAAAAGCACGCAGAAGTCTTGATATTTCCCTAGAGAGCCTCAAGATGAATAATTTGTTTGATGTGATTGTGACAGGTGACGACGTTACGATGCCAAAACCTCATCCAGAAGGCATACATAAGGCATTGGTTCAGCTAGATATTAAAAATAATGAAGCCATTTTTCTTGGAGACAGCGATGCTGATATTCAGGCTGGTAAGGAGGCGGGCGTGCCTACAATCGGAGTGCAGTGGCTGCCAAATTACCAGACACTTGAGTTTCGGGTTCAACCTGATCAAACATTCAGCAGCATAAATGAATTCAAACAGACCATCACAAATTAAAAAAGGAAGATTGGCGTGCTTAAATTTGAACGCATTACTGAAGAATCACTTGATAAGGTCGTTGAAATCGTTCAATCAAATGCGGCGTATAACATACTGGAGAATGGAAATCCCCAAAGGACGATTAAAGAAATTAGGAGTGAATTTCTTAACCCTGCGACCGACAGTTTTCTTATAAAAATTGAAAATAATTATGTTGGCCTTATTGATTTTCTAAGAAAGAATCCCCGGGATGGTTGCCCGTGGCTAGGGCTGATGATGATTCACAGCACGTATCATTCTATGGGCTATGGAAAAAAGGCGTATCGATCTTTTGAGGAACGGCTAAAAAAACACCAATTTGAAAGCGTTCGACTGGGTGTATTACAAAAGAACATGCATGCCAGAGTGTTTTGGGAGTCTTTAGGATTTGAATTTTATGGTGAGAGCGAGTGGGAAGGAAGGGCTGTTGACTGTTTTGAGAAACGCTTAAATTAGCCTTTCTTTAAGAAATCGGAATGTATATATTAATTTTTAACCAGGAGGAAGTACCGTGCCGATTTTAGTCCCTGTGATCGCAACCGTTTTACTCGGTTTTTACAGCTTTATTTGTTTCTATTACACATTTAAACCTTATAAACAGGGTGACGAAAGCTATTTGGAGCTGCTCACTTATGATTTTGGCTTTTTTGGGATTATGTCTATGTTTTTCGAATTTGTTTTATGGTTGTGCAGAAAGGTCTTTTCTCCTCGTCTTTACGTATTTATATTCCGAATCATCGCCTTTTTTATTGGACTAATAATGGTTGGGGTGGTCGCCCTGCTCTGGCTGCTAAGCAGAATATGATATATACTCACCCGATAAATTGCATCAAGAGCGTATTAAAGACATCACGTTCCTCCCAAAAAGCACCGTGGCCGCTGTATTTGAGCGGGGCGAGCTGTCCATTTTTAATTTTTGACTGCAGCTCCTGTGCTTGTTCAAAGGGAATCACCCGGTCATGGATTCCATGAACGATTAAAGTGGGGGCTGCTATTTTTGGCAGATCAGCGTCTAGCTTCTCGTCTCTCAGGGTTCGGACGATTGCGGCTGTTGACCAGCCAGCGGCCTCGAGTCCCATTTGCAGAAACCACTCTGAGAACTTAATTGTTATATATTGAAAGAAAAAGGTCTCGATGACATCCTGAAGCATCCGAGGCCGGTCATTTAGCGTTTCAGTAAGAAAATGTTCAGCGATTTCCTGAGTAAACCCAATAGGCGCAGCGGCATCAAGCAGGACTAGCTTAGAAACACCCGCACCATTATACCGGGACATATAACGAATGGCGATCGCTCCGCCGGTGGAATGCCCCACAAGTGTAAAATTGTCTAATTGTAGCCTCCCGATAACGATGCGGATATCGTCTGCCAGCCGGTCATAATTGTAGCCATCCATTGGCTTATCTGACTTGCCAAACCCTCTCCAGTCAATTCCGATACAGCGATAGCCTTTTGGGGGAAGAACATCAAACTGATACTCGAACTGTTTAGAGCTCAACGGCCAGCCATGTAAAAACACAATCGTCTTGCTGCCCATCGGGTTAATGTCCTCCACATATAAATTCACGCCCTGTTCGACAGGAACAAAGTAACCCACACGGATTCCTCCTTTGATGAAAGTGATATTAACAATAAGATACGCAATAAAGGATCGGTAGGTGAATGCCTAAATGCTTTTGGTAGGAAAATCATTGTGATAGAAGAAGGGTTTTCTCCGTTTGCGTGGAAAGATGTTTAAGTAATGGGATTTTCGTTGGGAAAGGGAGATTTAATGCTATACGGTGAAACGATCCACATAAGAATATTTAATACAAATGACGTTGAAGCCATGCTGAAATTACAAAGAGATAATCGTGAGTTCTTCGAGGGATTTTTGATGGATCGCAGCGATGAATTCTATACAGCAGATGGCCAATTAAATAGGATATTGAAATTTGAAGAGAATAGGAAGAGTGATGAGAGCTATGTCTTCGGAATTTTTAAAAATGATGATAAAAGACTGATTGGTTCGATTAATCTGTTCCAGGTCATGCGCGGGTCATTGCAAGGCGCCTTTATAGGATATCATGTTGGTAAAAATTATAATGGAAAGGGGTATGCTACAGAGGCAGCAAAATTGATTGTGTCTTACGGTTTCAATGAACTGAAATTACATCGCATTGAAGCAGGGGTCATGCCGCGCAATATTGGCTCCATTCGTGTGCTTGAAAAATCAGGCTTCCATAAAGAAGGCATTGCCAAAAAGAACGTGAAGATAAACGGGAAATGGGAAGACCACCAGGTGCTGGCTATCATTAATCCTGAAGATTAACTAGGTTTTTGCTATGAGGCAGTCACTTTTATAATGACAAAAAAGACCGTGGCAAGTCAAAACGAAATCTTTTTGGATCAAAATATCGGTTTGGGAAGGGGTATTCAAAGATCGAAATATCTTTAAGTATTGTTACTAACGATTAATCAGTTATTAGCGATTATTTATTTCTTTTATCAATTTTGAGTTTATTTCATTAGGATATTCTTTATCAATTTTTTTTGTCATCAGCTTTGTGCTTCATTCATTTATTGCGTTCGAAGAAGCAATTGAATTATAATCCTTATTTATCAATTGCTCTTTTAGTTACAAGCCTTAGTTCTATAGGAGCTTATGGTTTTCAATATTATATAGCAAACCTAATGAGATAACTATTTTTGAGAAAATGTGCCACACTCGAAAAGCGAATGAGTCCCTTTCTTTTTGCTCAAATAATTAATGTTATTGCATAGAATATCCGATTTTATTTGAAACGATAGTGGAAAGGAATTGATTTCTGGTAGTGAGAAAGGAAGTTATGATCTAGATCAAGTTGAATAACTTAAATTTCACACCATCAAATTAAGCTGCAATTTGATGGCCGTTTTAGTAAGCATAAAAAAAGCTCTCCCATTAAGGAGAGCTTTTTGTAATCAATTATTTTTCGTTTAATGCTTCAACCATTTTCTCAGCTGCGCTTTCACTGGACATTGGGTTTTGACCAGTGACTAGGTTGCCGTCACGTACAGCGTGAGATGTCCAGTCTTCGCCTTTAGAGAAGTTAGCGCCTTTTTTGCGCAGTTCTGTTTCAAGCAGGAATGGCATATGAGCGTCTAAGCCCATGCCGATTTCTTCAGAGTCTGTGAAGCCGGCTACGGTTTTGCCGCTGACAATTGGCGTACCGTCTGCATAGAGTTGCGTTCACAAGTCCGCTTGGACCGTGGCAGACAGAGCCAATGACGTTGCCTTGCTCTGCATGCTTTTGAAGCACAAATTGAAGGGTTTTGCTTTCTGGGAAGTCAAACATTGTTCCGTGACCACCTGGAAGAAAGATTCCGTCAAAGCCTTCTGCATCTTCCTCGGACAGCTTAGCTGTACCTTTCAGTTTTTCCTGAGCGTCTGCCCATGCAGGGTTTTCCTCTTCAGGAATACTGTTCGGATCGAGCGGAACATCGCCGCCCTGAATGCTTGTTACTTTAACATCATAGCCCTGTTCTTTAAAAGCGTTATACGGGGCTGCATATTCTTCAAGCCAAAGGCCTGTTTTTTGTTCATCTGTTATATTCGTATGGTTGGTGACGACCATTAGTACACGTTTGTTACTCATGTGAGTGTCCTCCTTTATTTGGACGCAGTTTGTATTCCGGTCTTTTTTGACCGCACCCTTGTTATACCACGTGAAGGTGACCTAGGAAAAATAGTTTGCTCACTGAGGGTTCGCATTTATGTATGAAAGGGAAGACATGTGGTAATGTAAGTGAATAATCGCAAGGAGTGATGCAAAATGGCAAATATCGTTGTTACGGCTGTCTTTAAGCCGAAAAAAGATAAAGTTGAAGACCTGCTTGAAGAGCTGGAAAAGGTGAAGGGCCCTTCCAGAAAAGAAAAAGGCTGCATTCAGTACCAGCTTCATCAATCCATCGAGGACGATACCATCCTTTTATATGAAGTATGGGAAGACAGCGACGCCGTTCAGCAGCATATTAACACCGATCATTACAAAGCTTACCGTGAAAACACAGCGGATCTGATTGAATCCAGAGACGTGTATAAACTGAAAAAAATATAACAAAAGCGTGTAAGCAGGTCCTAAAGGCTTGCTTGCACTTTTTTTAAAAGAGACAAGAAAGTAAATGGTGAACGAAGAATAGAATATAATGCTATCTCTCTTAAAAAGAGCGCATGCCGAATAGACCCGAAACCGTTACTATTAAGTTTGTGTAAGTTACGATCGAGATTGGCTAAAATAGTATTAAGGTTGCAGCGATTTACTGTTGAGTTTGTCCAAAATATGATCGGAATTCATGTTTTATAAAAGCTTGTTAAAAGGTGGTCTACTAGTGAATGTCAGGATTGAATGTACTTATAAAACACCAAAAGGGATGGAAACAGCATTAAGCTCTGAGGAGATGGGTGCGGAAAAAGCGCTTTTAATTGCTGAGGATATGGAGAAAACAGGACGGACAAAGAACGTGCTCTTTATTGACAGCGGTGAAAGCTCATGGACGATGAAGGAATTGAAGAAATATATGAAAGGCATTCAAACCGAACCGCATAACGTTACCGCGTACTTTGACGGCGGATTTGATCAGGATACAAAAAAATCCGGCTTAGGCTGTGCGATCTATTATGAACAGAATGGGAAATCCTATCGGCTCCGGAAAAATGCACTCGTTGAAGGTCTCGAAACGAATAACGAAGCGGAATACGCCGCTCTTCATCTCGCATTAAAAGAATGTGAATATTAGGTGTGCACCATCTGCCGGTGAAATTTATCGGTGATTCTCAGGTTGTCATCAATCAGTTAGAGGACGAATGGCCCTGCACAGAAGAGGAATTAAACAACTGGGCAGACAGGATTGAGAATAAACTTGAGCAGCTGGGGATCAGTCCTCATTATGAATTTGTTTCAAGAAAAAGAAATAAGGAAGCGGACCATCTGGCCACCCAGGCATTAAAAGATATTGAAATCACGGGGACGATGGAAATGGATGTATGAACGAGGTTTCCTCTTGGAAAGGCGAGGTGATGAACCACAAATGGATCGGTTATTTTTTTAACTGATCAGGGGCGGGTTTGTCCGCTATTTATCGGGCAAACATCTTGGTAAAGTCATCTGAAGAAAAGCCTGGGCTAATCCCCTTGGCTGATTAACCCAAAGCTTCGGCAATGCTGTGAAGCAAAAAGTAAACGATGATGCCGCCAACAAAAAAGAAAGGGATTTTTTTGAGTGGCAGTTGGTTCATGGCAGGCAGCAGCGAGGTTCCGCTCAGGTATAAAAAAATGCCTGCGGTAATGGATAAGGCAATGCCGACGGCCAGTTCACTAGCCCCTTTTAGGTCCGACAATAAGATGGCTGCCCCTGCCCCTAACCAAGTGAAAAGAGCTTGAACAATCAGATAAACGGTTGCCTTTTTGCGGTTGTTAAGAGAAGCAAGCATGGCAGAGGAATACGATAGGCCTTCAGGTATTTTGTGAATGATCAGGGCAATAGACACGATTAGCCCGAGTTTAACGTTGACGGTATAACTAATTCCAATCGACAAGCCTTCGAAAAAGTTATGCAGCAGCATGCCTATTGACAGCCCCGTTACAGTCATTGTCTGATTGGAACCAGGTCTGTTAGAAGCGCCTTCTTTTGTGAATAAGAAAATGAAATACATAATGAGAAAACCGATAATGACATACAGACTGCTGTTTGACAGCATTTCCTGTGTATCCGGAATCAAATCCAAAAGAGCGATAGCAAGCAATAAACCGGCACTAAAGGCGATCAGGGTCATTAAGCTGTTCTCAGTCCAATTTTTCTTAAAAAGCACCAGAAAGCCTCCAAGGATATAGGCAAGGGAAGAAATAAAAACAACAAGAATCACAGTCGAAGTCAGCTTCGTTCCCCTCCTCAAAAGTTCAATCTCTCTCATGTTTATTCACTTCATAAGCAATTACCACAGAAACGAGTTAAAAAAACAATAATGAGCAGTATAACCGTCTCGGAATTCGAGCCCACCGTGACTTATTTCAACATCTCTTAATAAAATAGATTAGAATGTGTAAAAAAAGGGAGGTGCTGAATCTAGTGATGTATTCTTCCCACTGCCCATCTACCCCAATTGATAATATTAATGTAGGGATCTGTGTATCAGATACGAAACGGGGATTCCAAAGGCTGACCGAGGAAAGACTTGAAGAGTATCCCGGCAATATTACCCTTATAGAGTTTTATATAGAAGACCTAGATTTTGAAAATGCTCAGGTAACGGGAGATTGCTTAGAGAAAAAAGAAGGGGACATTATTCTAAAACAAGGCATTTTTCCCCTTCCCGGTGCCATCTATCTACAATGCTATGTTGATCCGAAAGCAGTGAAAAAGATCGAACAGCTTATCGGCAGGAAGGTATTCAATAGTTTCATATTTGATAAATGGGAGAGCTGGGAGCTGCTCAAACAGGCTGACAATCTTCATACCTACCTTCCGGAAACACAGAAGCTGGAGAATAACAAAAATCTTGAGTCCTTTTTGTCCATTTATAAGGATGTTTTTCTAAAACCGGTCGATGTCACCCAAGGCCACAGCAGTAAAGGGATTTTCCGCGTGAGGTGTCAAAAGAACAATGAGATTGAGGTGACCTTTCGAAAAAAAGCAAAACTTAAAAGAAAATCATTCGGCTCTTATTTAGCGTTCCAGGATTGGATCGAACCGAAACTCTCTCAGCGCTATATCATGCAACAAAGTATTCAAACGCTGACATGGGAGGGAAAGGTAACGGATATCCGTCTGAATATGAATAGAAATGGACAGGGCGACTGGGAAATCTCTCTTTTACTGCTTCGTGTCGCTTCAAATGATAGTCATATCACCCAGCGAGTGAAAACAGCAGTACCCTTAACAAATATTATCAAAAAGTTCCTTAGCGATGATCAAAACATTGAGGAGATCGAAACCGCTGTTGGCAATCTAGGATTTCAGATTTGTAAATGCATAGATAAATCGGGCCACCACATGGCAGATTTGGGAATCGATTTAGGCATTGATCAGGATGGTCATGTATGGATTTTTGAAGTGAATCCTTTACCCAGGCCATTGAGCAGTGTCTTGGATCATTCATTGACTCTGCCCCTTGAATATGGCTCTTACCTTGCTTCTCAGGAGTAAATAGCCCTCTAAGCCGAGTTTTGGGGAGTTCTCGTCTGGCCGGGCTGGTGAGGGGACTGGAAAAGGCCCTTTTTGCCCTATGAGCCGACCTTTGGGAAGTTCTCGCTTGCCGCGGGCGACCCGCGAGCCTCCGCGCGCTTTAAAACAAAAATTGCGCTGTGGGGTCTCGCCTGGTTCGCTGTTCCCGCAGGCGTCTCGAACGTTCCCGGCAGCTCGGCCTTTCGTTGCAAAAGGATTTCAGCTTTAGAAAACCGGTAGACTTTGAAGACACTAGACTGAGCTATTCTTTGATTGAATTTTAAGCAAGAGCATAATACAGAGGTTTTTTTCAGTGGTCTTTCGCGGATTTCGCAGAACTTGGGTTAACATCATCGATTCCACATCGCACGAAGAAAATACAGTTGTAATACATTGAAAGCGGAATTACCCTCGCTTGCCACTGGAGACCTGCGATTCTCTTGTTTTTTCTATTAGATATACCGCCTTTTGGTTTCTCCAATTGAAACCTAATCTAATAGATTGGGAGTGCTGGTTGAGCACCCAACCTGATAAATAGGCGGAAAAATTCCCCTTAATTTTTAAATGGCATTAAAACAAGCATAAATAGAGGGAGAAATTCCGCCTATTGACTGGAAATATGCAAGAATAGGGGGCTTTTTCTTTTAATAACTGGAAAACCTCCCCTTATATACCCCGAAACAAGCGCCATTCTGCATTTAACCGGAAAATTTCCACTTAATTCTTCAACCAACTGGGGCTTGATTCATAAAGTCATTTCTGGCTATAAATAATCATTGGCTGCTTGCTCACTTAGGTCCTAAATTTTCCAGTAGCAAGCTGAGTGACCGTGGGGAATTTAGAAATTGACCGAAGATAAATAAAAAAAGACGATTATGAATTTCTAATCGTCTTTTTTCCACTTTAGTTATTTCTTCGCTTTACTAACCTTCAGGTTCTTACCTTTAACGGTTTTATCCTGCATGGCTTGAAGAACGAGTGAGCCTTTTCCATTCAGAATGTCCACATAGGATAAATTGTCCTGAATCGTGATAATCCCGATATCATCAGCTGTGACGCCGGGGATATTCGTGAGCGTTCCGACGAAATCAACCGCACGGATTTTTTTCTTCTTTCCGCCGTTGAAGTGCAGCTTCATGATGTCTTTGTTTACACGAGCCGTTTTATTATTGTGAACGACCCGGCGGCCGCCTTTTTTCTCATCGAAAGCGGCTTGTCTGTCAGAGATAACCTCTTGAATAGGAGCATCGATTTCAAGAATTTTAAAACCGATATAATTTTCAATGGCATTCAGGTATTTCGTTTCCTTCGATGTGGCAAACGTCACAGCTTTACCTTCATTGCCGGCACGGCCGGTTCGTCCGGTCCGATGGACATAGCTTTCTTTTTCAAGAGGGACGTCGTAGTTGATGACAAGCGATATTTTCTCAATATCAATCCCGCGCGCCGCCACGTCAGTCGCTACTAGGTAACGGAAATTCCCTGACTTAAAGCCTTCCATGACCGCAAACCGCGCATCCTGCTCCAGCCCGCCATGGAGCTTTTCAACAGAATAATTCGCATCTTCCAGTTCGGCAAACACCGTCTCGACGTGTTCCTTTGTCCGGCAGAAAATGATACAGCTGTCCGGATTTTCAACCACCGTCACGTCTTTCAACAGTGAAAGCTTGTCGTCTTCTTTAACTTTAATCAGGCGATGTTCGATGGTATCTGTCGTAATCCCGGCGGCTTCAATTTCAATATGCTCTGGATTCTTCATATACTTATGGCAGAGTTTCTCAACATCTTTTGGCATGGTCGCCGAAAAGACCATCGTTACCCGTTCGGAAGGAAGAGCTTTAATAATTTCTTCGACTTTTTTGATAAAGCCCATATTGAGCATTTCATCTGCTTCATCAATAACCAGATACTTTAATTCATCCAGCACTAGGTTTTCTCGTTCGATATGATCCATGACACGGCCGGGTGTCCCGACGACGACATGTGTTTTTTGTTTCAACTCGGCTTTTTGTTTGGCAATTTCTTCTTTCCCATAAACCGAAATCGCCTTGATCCGTTTGAACCGGCCGATATTCGTCAGATCCTCTGAAACCTGAACAGCAAGCTCACGGGTAGGGGTCAGAATGAGAGCCTGAGGCTTTTTCTCCTCCCAATCGATCTTTTCGCAAAGAGGGATGCCAAAAGCAGCTGTCTTTCCACTGCCCGTCTGCGATTTTACGGCCAGATCTTTATCTTCCATCGCTAAAGGAAGGACTTTACGTTGAACCTCAGTTGGTGTTTTGTATTTTAACAAAGCAAGGGCTCTCGTTATTTCCTCGCTTAACTGATATTCCTGAAAACTCTTTTCACTCATGTATTAACCTCGTTTGTTTTGTATTATCCCGACTCTATTCAGGATTGACGCTTAGAAGCATTTTATTCAAAAACCGAATATCTCCATTATACTTGAAATCCATGAAGAAGATAGGGGATGACGGGTGGCGATTTAAGGAGAATTGAATTAATAATTGGGGAAAACGACATAGGGAGGTGCTGTGTGAGAACAAAAGAAGGTGCATTGGAAAAGCTGTTGAATCATTTTGTTATTTGAATCGATGTCATAATGACATTTGCTGCAAATACTCATAGAAACAGAATTTTATGTTATCTTTAAAAAATGGTGGCCATTTCTGAGCAAATATAACTTTCCACGGGCACGGCCACAGCTAACGTTGGCGTGGTCTCTTTGTGCGCCAAAGTGGATCTTCGAGCGCGTGCTGCTTCCGTAGGACTTGAAACGTCATCCTTGAATCCACACCTCACGAGGGAAATGCGGTTTCCATCCATTGATAGCGGAAATACCCTTGCTTTCAACTCTGAGCATTCGCATTTTCGAGGAGTCTCGCGCCCTCCGCTTTAATCCACGTGTTTGTTGCCTAATGAGCCATTTAGAACTCATAGATATTCAACGGACATCAGCTGAGGTGGATTCTTAAATTTTCCAGCAGCACAGTCCAGTTCAGAAAATGTTACTAACCTCTAAAAGGGATCTCAGCTTTAGAAATCCGGTGAACTTTGCGTTATCGAAACATCAGTCCAGACTATTACAGTCAATTAAAAAGAAAGGGAGACAATCAGATGACTGATCAAATTGACGAACTGACACTTTTACTATTGCACTTAACCTCATTTAAGGAAGAGTACGGCTTGAGTCCAGGTGGCCAGAGGAGCTGGAAGGGCTATCCTTTTGAATCATTAGACGAGCTATCAGAGAAGGCGTACATCATTAATAGCAAACGTTCAAAATCTGTGCGTTTGACCGAAGAAGGAATTAAAAAAGCTAAGGCTCTGATGGAGAAGTACCATATTAAAGAGGATTGAAAAATGTTTGAAGTTTCCGAAGGCCAGACTTTTTAACGGCGAGCCGCAAATCTTGAAAGTGGCAGATAAATCATAATAGTGGAGAATAACTTTCAGATAGGAACGGTTCCAAGTCCTCTTGAAGCCATTTCTAGACCGATTCGGAAGCTGATTTTGCTTAAGTCTTTAATAAATCAGCTTAAATCTTGAAAAATCCTAAAAAACGATGATTTTTCATACCTAATTTTAATTTTTTAAACAATAGTTGAAAGGATGCGGCAGAGTGCATCGCTCATTTATACATTATTTAGGTGATACTTCGCTTTCTATCACCCATTTGTGATTCTTTACGTTTTTTCCACCGGTAGTAGGTGTGTAATCAACCATATAAACCGTTGTTTTTACCGATGAATCAATGGCGGCTGTTGCGCCATACATGCCTTTCATGTGCGAGGCAAGCAGCGTCACTTTTGTTCCAGCCTTTAAAGTGTTAGTTCCTGCACCTTTAATTTCTTCTTGAATGACCCATTTATGATTTGTTACTCTTTCGCCGCCTGTTGTTGGCATATAGGAGACGACATAAGCTGTGGTCAAATAGGCACCTTTTATGGTTGCTTTAGCTCCCTTCATCCCCTTCATATGATCTGCTTTTAAAACAACGTGACTTCCAACTTTATAGGTTGGATTTTTTGCTGCTTTCAGCCCCTTAGGAACATCACCTGAATCATCAGCCATTTTCATCGTGTAATGTTGATTACTTGCAGTCGATTTTCCAATATCACTGGAATACGCAGCTAATAATAAAGGGAAGAGTAACATAACCGCTAGCAGAATTGTTCTGATTTTCAACGTCTCACTCCTATGGATTAATATGATACGATAGTGCTTAGAAAAAGCATCTATAGGAAGGTATTATCTTCAAGTTAATCGAATTTAACCAATAGAAAAAAGTAAGTAAATGAACTCAAAGGAAGTGTCATTCTTGTCAATTCATTACAAGATAGTGGGAGAAGGATTCCCAATCGTTATTCTTCATGGATGGTCTCTTGATCATCAGGTAATGTTCGATTGTTTAGAGCCGGTATTTAAGGAGCATAGCGGATGGAAAAGAATATACATAGATTTGCCAGGAATGGGCAGCTCGGAGCCGCTGGAAAGCATTCAAAATTCAGATGACATATTAAATGTGGTCCTGGAGTTTATCGACCAGCTCATTCCAAATGAACCCTTCCTGGTTTGCGGGTATTCATATGGTGGATATCTTGCGAGAGGGATCTCATATTTCCGTGGAAGTCTCGTCCGGGGTATGTTCCTGTTGGCGCCTGTAGTCATTGCAGATTCCAATGAAAGATGCTTGCCTGAGCATCAGATTTTAAAAAAAGACCAAGCTTTAATCTCACGGCTGTCCCCGGAAGATGCTGCCGAGTTTGAATCGATGGTTGTTTTACAAGGTGAGCGGGAGTGGGAGAGATTTCGTCAGGAAAATTTGAATCCTGCTAAAAAAGCCGACAGTGAAGTTTATGGAACGCATCCGCCTGAACGGCTATGGGTTTACATTCGATGTTGATGGCAGTTCTGCCTCATTTGAACATCCGTCATTGATAATTACAGGACGCCAGGATAGCATTGCCGGGTATCAGGATGCATGGAATCTGTTGGACAAGTATCCGAGGGCAACCTTCGCTGCGCTGGATATGGCGGGTCATAACCTGCAGATTGAACAGTCAGATGTCTTTGATGCATTGGTGAGTAACTGGTTAAAACGCTCTAGTGTACAGTGAATTTCATTCCGGATGATAGAGATATTTAATGGTATCTTTCTTATTATTAGATGTTCAAAAGGAGATGAAAAATGGAGAGGGCAATAGCTGAAGAACAGATATTAGAGGACCTTATAAATACATTTGAGCGGTACTTTGGATTTAAAGTATTTGAAACAATGCCCATAAAGCGGGGATGGTTAAATTTAAAATGGAAAATCACAACAGATTCAGGTGAGTTTTTAATCAAGCAATACAATAAGGAAAGATACAAACTCTATAATCATGAGGAGCTGCTGCAAGCGCTCACTCACCACAACCAATTATATAAGAAGGGTTTACCTTGCCCGAGACTCTATTCTTATCAAGATCAAATTCTTCTTAAATCCGATAAAGGTGAACGGTTTATTTTGATGGAATTCTCTGAGGGTACGATGATTCCCCCTGGTAAATTAGATGCTCATCAAATGTATGGCTTAGGGCATGTAACCGGTAAGATGCATCATCTTTTAAATGATGGGAAGGCAAATGTGAAGAGGCAACCTAAATTTATTCCACCCAGCAGAGAAGAACGGCTAAGGTATTGGGAAACGGCTTGGGACCAGGCAAATGACAATGGGAAACTGAATGTATTGCCCACAATAGAAAAGCAGTATAACACGACTAAAGTAATCAACTTGGAAGATATAAATATGAGTGATACAGGTTGGGCACACCGGGATTTATGGGTAGACAATCTTCTATTTAAAAAGGAGAAAATAAGCGCTGTCTTGGACTTTGATCGAGTGAGATACGATTTTCCTCAGCTTGACGTTGCAAGAGCGGTGATCTCGGGAGCATTAGATGGCAGCAAGTTAAATCGCTCAGCAGCTTTAACTTTTATTGAAGGATATAGTGAGGTGCGGCCTTTTGGAAAAGCGCACTTAATCAGCGCTTTAAGATTGCTGTGGTATATGGAGAGCACATGGTGGATCACGCCGGACATGGACCAGCACAGCGTCTCGCCAGAACGTTTTTCAAAAGAAATGATGTGGCTGTCCGAAAATCAAAATGAATTAGAAGCTATTTTGTAAGACGACGTGTGGTTAAAGTTTTTGAAAGGGGTAGTGTATGGAATTTAGAGGTGCGAGCGTTTATGATCAGGAAGATTTCTTTTCGAATTATATGAAAAGACGAGGCAGAAAGGATAGTCCTAACAATGCAATCGAAGGACCGATCATACATGAACTCATCGGTGACTTTCAAGGTAAAAAAATATTAGACTTAGGCTGCGGCGATGCGACATTTGGAAAAGAATTATTGAATCAAGGTGCAGGGTCTTACACTGGGGTAGAAGGATCTGAACAAATGGTGGAAGCTGCAAAAAATAATTTAGCTGGAACAAACGGGACGATTTATCACAAGACGATGGAATCGTATAATTACACAGCAGATCAATTCGATATTGTAACGTCTCGATTTGCTATCCACTATGTATCAGATATTCAGATTCTGTTTCAAAACGTGCAGAAAACCTTAAAAGATAACGGTAAGTTTGTCTTTAGTGTTCAACATCCCCTAACCACCTCTTCATTTATTAGTAAAAAGACAGGGGATAAACGTGGAAACTGGATCGTTGATGACTATTTTCATGAGGGGGAAAGAAAAGAACCTTGGATTGATCAAATCGTCGTGAAATATCACCGAACGATTGAACACTATTTTAGAGCCCTATCTCGTTCTGGATTTTCAGTGATCGATTTACGAGAAGGAACCCCAAAACGTGAACACTTCACCAGTGATGAAGAATTTGAAAGAAGAATGAGAATTCCAGTCGTTCTGGCTTTTTTATGTGTGAAAAGAGGTAAGTGGGATACCAATGCAGATTAGACAATATCGACCAAGCGATGAAACAGGCTGGGTTCGCTGTAGAGTGTTAGCTTTTCTGGATACAGCCTATTACGATAATGTTTTGAGAGAAAAGGAAAAATATGTTCACTCTTCAATTGAATTAGTGGCGGAAGAAAACGGCCAGATTGTGGGTTTTTTAGACATTGAATATGAAATTGAAGAAGGCACGGTATGTTCAAGAGGAGAGGGACTTGGTGGGATGATCTGGCATATAGCGGTTCATCCGGATTTCCGCAGCTTAGGAATTGGAAAACAACTTCTGCAAGAATCTGAAAAACTAGCAAAAGAAAGAGGGTTGAACCGTTTGGAAGCCTGGACAAGAGATGATATCTGGGTAAACAAATGGTACGAAAAAAATGGATTCGTCAAAGTGGATGCTTATTTGCATGTGTTCATGAGCGGAAAACAAGGAACTTGAAGGTGTTCTGGAAAGTAAACACCCGGATTTACGTCCGATTCAAGCCTTTGCCCATTATACAGGAGAGGATAAAGAATGGGTAAAGGAGAAATTCGAAAGGGTTCATGACTGCTATTGTTACGAAAAGCGGTTGAGGTAAGATAGGTGAATGAGATGAAGGAAAGGAAAGAGCAAATGAAGTTTTACATTGCATCTAGTTTTAAAAATATCGATTCGGTTTTGTATGTCAGTGAAAAGTTGAAGAGCAAAGGCCACATCCATACATATGATTGGACAAAAAATGAAAAAGTCCCAACTGCTAAAGAATTAAAAGAAATCGGTGAGAAGGAGAAGGCTGCGATCCTTGAAGCTGATCTTTTCGTGATGTTGCGGCCGGCTGGAAAAGGCAGTCATGTTGAATTAGGGCTTGCCCTTGGAAATGGTAAGAAAACGTATGTCTATTCACCAACGGATGAAGTATTTAGCGTAGAAAACACGACGACATTTTATCATTTGCCAGAGGTTGAACTGTTTGTGGGAACGTTGGATGCGTTGGTGGGGGAAGTGAGTTTTAAAAAACTTTAAAGCTAATATGAATTTATTTATTAAGGAACCAGTGAACACAGCAACTTACTAAATATAGTGAAAAAATAAGAGCTTGGCTGTGATTAGATAGACTAATAGACTAAATGCAAATTGTTATTACCCTATAAACCTAATAAGCTTTTATAAAAGTCAACAGGATCAACACGTGTAATGGAACCAATTCGCGTTGGAAACCTATTTGTATTTTTTGTTACGATGGATTGACAGTTGGTTTCTAAAGCTGTTGCCCAAACATGGAAATCTTGATGATCATACTGATCCAAAGGCATGGCCATTTCTTGCTGCTTAATAATTTGTAACACTTGTTCATCCGTTAAATTCACGATTTCAGTGATGGCTTGTCCTATAGAGGAAGGCTTCTTCGTTAATCGCTTAATGACCTCAAAACTTTCCCGTGAAACGGTACTGTTAGTCACCTCTTCTTCTTGAAGGGCAGGAAAGACAAATCCTTCTAAAAAGCAATCAATCGTTTCCCATTCAAAGGACTTGATCTTCCCTTTTATTTTAAAACCTTTTGAAGCATTTCGAACAAATTCAAGCAAACAGACATTTGAAATAACCGGTTGGTAAATCCCCAGCCTTGCAGCTTGCAGAAGCTTGAAATTGACCCCGTTGGTTAGAAGAGCACCACACAAGACTGTGGTGTCCAGCATGACTTTAAGAGTAGTCGATGTCGATGTCAAACTCATCTACGTCCTCTCCGAAGTGCTCCTTGTTGTTAACGTGTGTCTTCTTCATATAAGAATCAGCAACACGAGCCTCATGTAAGGTTACCTTAAAATACTTTTGGGGAATACGCCAGTGGCCACCTTCAGTTTGGTAGGCCTCAGGAAATTTTCCTTTTTCACACCATCGGCGAATCGTTTGATCTGAGACGCTTCCAATTTCAGCTGCCTCACTAGAAGTATAAATATCCTTATTCGACTCTTTCATTTGAGCTCCAACTATTGATCCTTCATGCTTAATTAGCCTCGATTGGGGAAAGGGGGGTGATTGTTTTGTTTGGACAGAATGGCCCTTTTCTCCTGCGAATTTTGGTGCAATAAGCGATTTAAGTAGTTGCTTATGCAGTTCTTCTGCTTCAACCGGCGATTTAGCTAGTAAATGTATAAAACGATCTAAATATTCTGTAGTGAGCTCTGCGGTTTGATCCGTTTCTTTTTTTCCAACACAGTCTGCTATCTGCTTCGATAATGCTTTCATGTAAAGGATCTCAGCTACGCTCAACGTTTTTTCCTCAGGAGTCGGCAGATTAGAGAAGGATAAATTACCACCGATAGACTGAACTGTTTGTACCGCAATCGCTTTAATCACTGAAAAAGCATCCAGATAATGATGTTCTTTAGTAAGGGTCAAGGCAGATCGCCACAATTCTTCATCGGATTCCATTTTGGTCACAAACATACCTTTGCCTCCTCTTCTATTTTATTTATCTTTAGTATACCACTTAACTCAACATTTATTTCGTAAAAATCAACATGTGTTGATTTTAATGTGTGAACTCAATATTTAAATTGATTCATACCAAATAATTTTTTTATGGTACTGTAGTCATTAAAAGGGAGGGTGATTGAATGAGTAAAAAACGTAAAAACCAACACTTAACAAAAAGAAAGAATGAGGACTTTGGAACTTACGACTTTTACTGCCAACCTTGTGATTATCACTTTGAAATGGATTGGGAGGATATTTGGGCTATTCAAGAAGTCACCCACGGCTATGTTGGATTCCATACCAACGATACCTTCATATCTTGCCCAAAATGCGACAAAGTGGTATCTGATGAATAAGCATCACTGTGATAAATAGAGATAGGGAGCTTTCTATAATGCTCATCATAGTTACATAAATAAAAAAGACTCAGAATAACTCTGAGTCTTTTGCTTCATTTATTTCCCCAGCAGTGCCATGACAGCTTTAAAGATTAAGAAAAGGGAGAAAATCACAATAGCTAAAATACCAATTACAGTTGTTATTTGGGTCAGACTTGCTAAGAACGTGCCAGCTAAAGGAACTTTGATTAATGCAAAACCTGCTAAAATACCGGCTAACATTAAGAAAACTAATCGGTCCATTTTGTTATACCTCCTCTCAGTGCACTATATGTACATGTGCAGGAGAAAGTGACTTTTTATTTGAAAACTGTATTTGCACGCAGACAACTAGGCGCTTAAACCGAAAGTTCATGGGTTTCTTGCACAACGAAGATAACGCACACCACTTTTTTGCAGGAAATTATAGGTGCTGAATGGAAAGTACTGAAGAAAACATGCCGAAAACGTTTTTCTTAAAAAAAGCTGATCTTATTCTTGTGAAAGAAAAAGTAGTTAAACTTTGAGGAAGTGAATCGATGGGAAAAAACATCTATATAATTAGGCATTGCAAGGCAGAAGGGCAGCCACCTGAAGCTCCTCTTACAAAAATGGGTCATAACCAGGCACAACAATTGAATGACTTTTTTTCAGAAATAATGGTCAATCGAATTGTTTCCAGCCCATTCCTTCGTGCGATTCAATCCGTTGAACCACTCAGTCATGCAAAGAGCTTAGCTATTGAAATCGATGATCGATTATCGGAACGCAGATTAAGTACAGCTAACTTACCAGATTGGCAGGAAAAGCTTAAAGCAACGTTTCTGGATTTGGATTTGACTTATGAGGGCGGAGAATCTAGTCAACAGGCGACAAATCGTGCGGTTGAAGTGATCGATGAAGCATTAGAAAGCGAAAGGGAAGAACATTATTCTGGTGACTCATGGAAATTTGATGGCGTTGATCGTTAAGCATTTTCAAAATGAATTTGGATATGAACAATGGCAAAATCTCAGTAATCCAGATGTTTATGTATTAAAAATTGATAATGAGGAAACAAATTTGGAACGGTTGTGGAATGCGGGAAATTAATCAAGACTTTAGGAGGCTGGACAATGGAAGGTCTATTTAATGTTGAGGAAGTTCTTTTTTTCGTTAATAACGTTCAACAAGCAAAGAAATGGTATATAGATTTACTCGGAGAGCCACCTTATTTTGATGATGAAAATTATTGCGCTTTTCACTTGGGCACAGCGACAGTGGGGCTGCACCCAAGCGACGGAAAAAATGCATCGGGCACAGGCGGCCAAGTCGTATACTGGCGGGTAACAGACATTAAGAAACGCATCAAACATTTTGAATCACATGGCTGCCGAATATACCGCGGTCCCACCTTTGGAATTGACAAGGTGTGGATCTGCCAGCTCATCGATCCATTTGGAAACGTGTGGGGATTGATAGAGAAACCTTAAGAGAATTTACAAAGTTAATTTTGATCCTATTTGCGTGTGTGAAGACAACTTAATGATATATGCACCAACTGTACATCATAATGAGGTTAACCACTGTTATCACCTGGTTTTTTCGGATCGAGAAAGCAAGAAAAGAAAATCATAAAAAAGGTCAGGTTAGCAATATAAGAAAGTATAGAGGTGCTCGATGACTAAAACTAATGCTAAATCACTAATATTGGATAAATATAATCTTTCTGCATCGGATTTTTTAGGTTCCGGAATGGAAGCTGAAGTTTATGCTTATGGCAATGATAAAGTATTAAAATTTTATAATGATCGGTCTGATTTCAATAAGCAAAGAATCCTTAAAAGATTTTACTCGTTAATGGATTCTGGCCATTTGAGCTATGAGCTTCCTTATATTTACGACACTTTTGAAGAACATGACATTTTAGTTACTATTGAAAAACGCATTGAAGGCAGTAATATGCAAGGTATTCTCTCAGAAATGGACGATACCGAATTAAATAAACTGATGGAAACATACCTAAATGCAGCTATTGAATTGAAAACTGTAAGTATAGAATCTGATTTCGAAGGACTCACTTTATTTAATAATATGGGAATTGCTTCATCAAAAATAAATGGCTGGTTTGATTTATTGAAAGAAATGATCCTTAAGAAACGTGGAGAACTGGCGTTTTATTTCAATAGAGATGTCGTGAATTTTGATGCGAAATTTAAACGGTTATTAGAATTCTTGTCCTCGGAGTATAAAGGTGAATATTCACTTATCCACGGAGACTTTTATCCTGGTAATTTATTAATTGATAAGAATAGGGAGGTGACTGGATTAATCGATTTTGGATGGATGACAATGTATGGAGATTACTTATTTGACATAGCCATTGGATGGGCATGCTTTGATATGTATGATGAATTAAATGCAAATATACTCGAAAGATATCTAGATATAATTATTTCAACTTTAGGGGAAGAGGTTAGAGAAAGATTATATAGCTATGTTTTAATATATAGCATTATTTCTGCCAATTTTTATTCACATAATTGCGAAGATGACCATTATCAATGGTGTATTAAGAACCTAAATAATCAACATTTATGGGGTCAGGTGCCAGTCACTCCCGAATGATGTCGAATGAGAAAGAAAGCAGGAGAGAGAGGTGCATATGTACTGTAAAACAATGAAAGTTAACTTCTCTGCATAAATAAGAGGTGGTCTCATTGAAGATTGAAATTCAACCATCAATAAAAGTTATTGAAAATTGGGTAAGAGACTATGTTCCTGATAAAGATATATTTTTCCTGCCAGAAAAGGATCTCGGAAATTTTGAGGAATATTTGCAAAATGCTTTGATCATCCCCAGGGAAGAATTCTTTAAGCATCATTCCTACATGCAGATACAACTTGCCAATAGTTACGAGTATTGGAATATATCAGAGGAAGTACAATATGTTGTGGTAGCAGATTCAGATTGGATAAATAGTCTTTCTCAAAAAAAGAAAGAGCAGCTATTCCAAATTCAAAAGCAAGTTGAAAGAGGGCTAATTTATCCTATTTTTAATTTATCTATCGAATTATCATTTCCTAAAGACAATATTATTGATGTGAATGAAGATCGTTATTTAATCCTTCAAAAGGCAATGTGGGATCACCTTTCTTTTGAAATAAAGGCAAGCCTAATTAAAGAATTTGCTCAAGAATGGGAAGACTGGACTTGCTTAGCTTTTCCGGAAAAAGCGCCAATGCATTTAAAAAAATTCGCGAATACCTTTCCTTCAGCCTCCGGAAGCAATTGCCTGTCCGCGGCGTTATTTTCCGTGACCCAACAAGAGTGGATGCTCCATGAATGGGTCCATCCCGAAACGTTTATTCAGAATTTAAAAAAGGCGAACTATTCCTTAACATCCAGCCAGGAAATTAAAGCAGGTGACGTGGTGATTTGGGAAGACTCAAAAGGGGTTATTCAGCATGCATCCTTTCATATTGGGGATAACTTATTCTTTAACAAGAATGGCCAAACCTTCTTTAACCCCTGGAAAATCGTTGAATTCAGTGAGCTGAAAAAGATGTGGAATAAATATAGTATGAGAGTTTTAGGTTAGGTGCCTTAGGTTAGGTGCCTGTCACCACCCGATTTTTGGTGGTTTTTGTCGAATTTTCCGCTGCCTATTATGCCGGCTTTTTTTGTAGATTTCTGAATTGGAGGCGCCTGACGCAGTCAATAATCTAAGAGTTGGAACACCTAAGAGAAGAAACGGTAAAAAAATCAATATAGCTAATATGCCGATAACAGTCGTGAAAATGAAGGAGAAGGTAAACATTCGACACAAACCGGGGCGTGACAGTGGTTGGCCCCCTTATAATGGACACATAAGGTATCATGAAGAGACGACAACTCTGAATGTATGGAGGCAAAGTAAAATGGCCAAAAAGAAAGACATCATCTCATTATAGTGTCGATGTTAAACAGAAGGCGGTCCAGCGTATTCTGGAAAATAATACACCCGTTACTGAAGTGGCAATGGACCTTGGCTTACACCGGGATACGGTGTACCGTTGGGTGAATGCCTATAAAGAAAAAGGTATCGAAGGGCTTGAAAACCCACGGGCTCTCTCATCATCTTCTTCAAAGGATACCTCCAAACGGATTCGAGAGTTGGAGAAAGAACTGAAAGAAAAAGAAATGGAAAATGAAATCTTAAAAAAGTTTCAGGCCTTTCTCAAAAGGAACGAATAAGTAAAAAATTCGAAGCCATCACCTTTTTGAGAAAGGATTACCCTGTCGCTCTCTTATGTCGTGTGATCAACGTCTCTTCAAGTGGTTATTACGCTTATTTGAAACGCCCTAAACAACAGGCAACAGAGGAGGATCATCACCTTTGGAGACGGATTAAACAGGTCTATGCGCTTTATAAAGGAACGTACGGGGCAAAACGCATCGCTCAGGTTTTAAAAGTCGAAGGCCGCGTTGCCAATCATAAAAAAGTCGCTCGCCTCATGAGAGAAGCTGATTTAAAGGCAAAAGTCAGGCGGCCAAAGACAACACAAGCGTCGAAGGGACAGGCTAAAGGTCATGTCTATGAAAACTTAACTCAACGGAATTTTGATGCCCTTCATCCCAATCAAAAGTGGGTAACGGACATGACGGAGATGTGGGTCAATCAAGAAAAATTATATATTTCAGCCATCATGGATTTATTTAACCGCGAAATCATTGCTTTCAAAATGGGACCAAGCCCCGATCAAGAGCTGATCAAAGCGACCATTAAGGCCGCTCAAAAAAAGAGAAAACTGCGTACCTTAGAGGGCGTTCTCATTCATAGCGATCAGGGAAGTGTCTACCGATCTCATTCTTATCACCTTTTAAGCAAAGAACTTCACTTTAAGCCCAGTATGTCACGCAAAGGAAACTGTTGGGACAATGCGGTTATCGAAAGTTTTTTCTCCCAATTGAAAACCGAATTCCCATGCTTTTATCCAATAAACACCATGACGACGGTCCAAAAAAATCTAAAGTATTACATTCGTCACTTCAACGAGAAACGCATTCAACATCGCATGGGTTTCCTTTCTCCTAAAATATTCTATTTGAATTACTTAAAAGTAGCCTAATTGTCGAATTTTTCACTGTCTACTTTTGGGGGTCTTGACCACAGGCACCACCATTCGACAAAATTCGGGGGATTTCGGGGAGTGACAGGCACCATCCTAGACAACAGGCACCTCTAGACATGCACTTGTCCTTCTGTTATGCTACTTCCATACAAACGAATATGTATCATCTTCCACTAGGGGGACCTATAAACAGATAAATGAAAACCATTTATCTTACTAAAAAGGTTGAGATTAAAGTATGACTTTAAGACCCTTAGAACCTGATCTGGTTTATACCAGCGTAGGGAAGTGGAGCTGCGGATCAGTATTAACCTAAATATTTTTCCAATACAGCCACTTTCTTATGTGATAAGAGAGTGGCTTTTTCTTTGTTCCTTGAGAATATTTTTCTTCGCTAAACCGGGAAAACGGAATAATGTATAAGTGCATTTAAGGCTTTCTTTTCCCTAAATCAGGTCAAACAAAAATATTAACTTAGGAGGCTTTACATTGAGATTTTCACAGCATTTAAGAGAAAAAGCGGATTACATTTGGGAAGCGAGCTTTCAGCATCCCTTTGTAACAGGAATTGGTGATGGGACGTTGCCTTTAGAGAATTTCCGTTATTACCTTTTGCAGGATGCTTACTATTTGTCCCATTTCGCAAAGGTGCAGGCGTTAGGGGCAGCAAAGGCTCACGATTTTGAAACAACGAGCAATATGGCAGCTCATGCAATGGGAACGTATGAAGCTGAGCTTGCTTTGCATAAGAATTTTTCCGAACGGCTCGGCATCACTGAAGCAGAAAAAGCAACTTTCAAGCCGTCACCTACGGCCTATGCCTACACCTCGCACATGTATCGGGCAGGCTACCAAGGACATTTAGGCGACATCATTGCATCGATCTTGCCTTGCTACTGGCTCTATTATGAGATCGGGGAGAAGCAGCAAGCGTGTACCCCGGAAGAGCCTGTGTATCAGGAATGGATCGCAGCATATGGCGGGGAATGGTTCAGAACGTCGGTCGAGGAACAGATTACTAGATTGGACAGCATTGCTGAAACAGTCACGGCAGAGGACAGAGAACGGATGAAAGAGCACTTTATCATCAGCAGCCAATATGAGTATTCGTTTTGGGAAATGGCTTACCAATTAGAGAAATGGCCGGTTCAGCGAACTATTGAAGTATTTTAATGGCTTTAAGCCTTCGTTGCGAGTCAGCTGCTTGAGTAACCATCATTGCAGGCTATGACAGAGTTTAAGTGAAACTGAAATGTTGGCACTCTCATGTCGACCTTTATTCTGCTTTAGCGAAGTTAAACATTATTAAAGTACACGGTGGAGTGAAGCAGAAGGTACGAGACTCCTCGAAAATGTGCATGCTCAGAGTTGAAAGCCAGAAATACCGAGACTCCTGCGGAAATAGCACGTGTCCGAAGATCCACTTTGGCACACAAAGAGACCACGCCAAAGTTAGCTGAGGCAGTGCCCGCGGAAAGCGCCCGCCTGAAGAGGGAATCAAAATTGTTCGGTTAAAAGATTATTTGTTTAATGATGAAACTCATTCACTTTTAAATAGAAGGGTTGATTGATGGAAATGAAAAAGGGATTAAAGCTAACAGATATTCTGGTAACGATTATTATAGCTTTGATATTTGGTGTGATTTATAAGCTGTGGGGACCGCTGTATGGTGTTGTTTCAACGCTTGGTCTTCAGGTGGAGCAGCTGCTTTACGGCATGTGGTTTATCGCAGCGACGGTGGCTTTTTTAATCATTCGAAAACCGGGTGTTGCGATACTGGCCGAGCTTGCCGCAGCGAATGCGGAATTCCTGTTTGGCGGGCAATGGGGCGTTTCAACGCTTATTTATGGTCTTGGTCAGGGCTTAGCGGCTGAGCTGATTTTCGCCGTTTTCATGTATAAGCGGTTCGATCTGTTCACCGTTTCATTGGCCGCTGTTGCTTCAGCCATCGCTTCGTTCTTTATCGATTACTATTATGGCTACATCGGTGCGCTGGCACTGTGGAATTTGCTTTTGCTCATTGGATTCAGATTGATTGGGTCAATTATTATTGCAGGCATTTTTGCCTATTTCATTGTGAAGGCTTTGGAGAAGACCCAGGTGACAAGCCTAGTGCGACCGGCTTCGAGTAAAGACTATAAAGCTTTAGACTGATATTGGAGGGCTTTTATGAAAGCCATAGCTTATGTTGAAAAGTTAAGATTGAAATTTCCGGGTACGGAGTCCTTGTTATTCAAGGATTTCTCCCTTTCACTTCGTCAAGGTGAAAAGGTCTTGATTTTAGGTCCATCGGGCTCAGGAAAGTCCACTCTTTTACAGGTGCTAACCGGGTTAATTCCTGGGTCTGTCGAAGTGCCGATGAAAGCAGAGGATATAAAAATTCCCGATTCATGGGGGTTTTTGTTCCAGGATCCTGACTCTCAATTCTGCATGCCTTATGTGGACGAGGAAATTGCTTTTGTATTAGAGAACCTTCAAGTGCCTCGTGAAAAGATGCCAGAGAAAATAAGATACTATCTTAATCAAGTTGGCTTAGAGTTTGAGGATCATCATACGAAAATACAAACATTATCCGGCGGTATGAAGCAACGATTGGCAATCGCATCCGTTCTCGCACTGGAATCAGAGGTCCTTTTCCTGGATGAGCCGACGGCCATGCTGGATCCGGAAGGGACGGAAGACGTCTGGAAGACCATTAAGGAAGTTGGGCAAGAGAAAACGCTGGTGATTGTTGAACACAAAATCAATCAAGTCGTTGACTTTGTTGACCGGATCATCCTTCTTGATTATCATGGAGAGATCATTGCGGATGGCTCTAAGCAGGAGATTTTTAATAACTATAAGGCGGTTCTGATTGAGCAAGGCATTTGGTACCCAGGCGTTTGGGAGGATTACATCCAGACAAATCGCCAGCACACACCGAATCCAAACACTCCCCAGGAGACACCGGCTATTACTTTATCGAATTTTTCAGGGTACAGGGGCAAAGATAAGAAAATTGAGGTAAAGGGCTTAGACGTTCAGCCGGGAGAATGGGTGACTGTTCTCGGCAAAAACGGGGCCGGTAAAAGTACATTGCTGCATGCTTTAATGGATTTGATCAAAACGAAAGGGTCCTACAAAATCTTTGGGCAAGATGCAAAGAAAATCAAAAGGATCAGCGATTATTTAGCCTTTGTTTTTCAAAATCCTGAATTCCAATTCGTAACGAACACGGTTTATGATGAAATCGCTTATACCCTTCAACTGGAAAAGTGGCGCGCGGATAAGGTTTCCGAGCGAGTAGAGGCATTTATAAAAGCCTACCATTTAAACGGACATGAGCAGAGCCATCCCTATCAGCTTTCGATGGGACAAAAGCGCAGATTAAGTGTTGCGGCGGCGACGGTTAAGGACCAGCCGGTATTGTTGCTGGATGAGCCGACATTCGGACAGGATGCAAAAAATACGTTTGCCATATTGGAACAGATCGACGAATTAAGATTACAAGGAACGGCAGTCATCATGGTGACGCATGATTTAGAGATCGTCCGTCATTTTGCGACAAGGGTGTGGGAGATTGATCAAGGAGAGGTTATCAGCGATATGACGGCCTCCGATTATATGAGTCTGCCTGTGAGAGGGGGCAAATGAATGCCACTAGATTTTTCTTTTCGTGAAACATGGCTCCATAAAATTAATCCGAGCTTGAAGTTTATTCTTGTCGTCGTGCTGTTTGTCCAGATTGTTTTTATTCATAACATCAATTTTGTTATTAACTATATGATCGGCACGCTGATCCTTTATTTCTTTTTCACAGGGCATCCGTGGAAGCGGCTCTTGATTATTTTTCTTCCGTTCATCATCATTTTTTTGACCTCCTCAACATCCATGATTTTCTTTGGAAAAGGGGACACGACCTGGTTTAAATGGGGGCTTATTGATATTTCTGAGGAGAGCTTTTTCCGGGGCTTGCATTTGGGCTTTCGTGGGATTCTATTTGCAACATTGGGGGTCATTTTTTCATTAACGACAAGACCTGTTTTGCTGTTTTATTCGCTCATGCAGCAATTAAAGCTAAAACCGAAATATGCTTACAGCTTTATGGCGGCGGTGCGGTTAATTCCGATCATGATCGAGGAGTTTCAGACCTTGCGTTATGCATTGAAAGTCAGGGGCGTCCAGGACCAAAAAGGGGTACGTGGTTTCTTTATGAAACTCCGGTCATACGCCATTCCGATGCTTTCCCAAAGTATACGCCGTGCTCACCGGATCGCGGTGGCAATGGAAGCGAAGCGTTTTTCCGACACGACTGGCCGAACCTATTATTATCGTATTGGGTTTTCAGCATTCGATCTAGTATTCTTGCTTTATTTTATCGTGGTGATGGCATTGTCATATCTCGCAGCCGTCCACTTTCCGTACTTCCCGGTTCAAGATGTACGTGACACAGGATGATTGATGAAGCGGAAGGTACGAGACTCCTTAAAATGCGAAGCAACCTAATAAATCAGAAATACCATCGCTTACCTTGGGTGATGAAGGACAAAACGAGGTCGAAAAGCGGTAGAAATGGCGTTCATAAGGGCGATGAAGGACAAAACGAGGTCAAAAAGTGGGAGAAAGGGCGTTCATAATGGTGATGAACGACCAAACGGGGTCAAAAAGCAGGAGAAAGGGCGTTCATAAGGGCGATGAAGGACAAAACGGGGTCCAAAAGCGGTTGAAATGTCCTTCATAAGGGTGATGAAGGACAAAAGGCAGTCAAAAAGCGGGAGAAATGTCCTTCATAAGGGCGATGAAGGACAAAAGGGGGTCCAAAAGCGGATGAAATGTCCTTCATAAGGGTGATGAAGGACAAAAGGCAGTCCAAAAGCGGTTGAAATGTCCTTCATAAAGGCGATGAAGGACAAAACGGGGTCCAAAAGCGGTTGAAATGTCCTTCATAAAGGTGATGAAGGACAAAACGGGGTCCAAAAGCGGTTGAAATGTCCTTCATAAAGGCGATGAAGGACAAAACGGGGTCCAAAAGCGGTAGAAATGTCCTTCATAAGGGCGATGAAGGACAAAAGGCAGTCAAAAAGCGGTTGAAATGTCCTTCATAAAGTCGATGAACGACCAAACGGGGTCAAAAAACAGGAGAAAGGGCGTTCATTTGGAATATAATGGATTAAAGAGAGCCGAAATTGAGTCGATAGAAAGGTTCTTCATTTTACTTAATTAACGGCAACCCAAGATCCCCGCAACAGGAAAGCTTTGACGTTCGCCTGCGACAAGCGAGATCTTTCCAAAGCTCGGCCCAAATTATAAAAACGGGACTTTTCCAGGAAACACTGATCGAGAGGGGGCTTTTGTGTGAAAAATCATAAGCTGCATGTCATTTCAACGGGAAGGCAGAAGCCTGAACAATTCGCAGAAATCGCGGGTATGATCCATCCGTATATCGATGCGATACATATTCGCGAAAAGGCGAGGACCGCCAAAGAGATATACGATGTGGTGACATTATTAACGGACAATAAGATCCCGTTATCCAAAATCGTGATAAATGACCGTGTAGATGTTGCTTATGTGACGAAGGCGGCAGGGGTTCAACTGGCCGGACATTCCTTACCTGTGGATCGTGTGAAAAATCAATTTCCAGGATTGAACGTGGGTTGTTCGGTTCATTCCATTGAAGAGGCGCAAATGGCGGAGGAAAAAGGTGCCGATTATGTTGTTTTCGGGCATATTTATCCGACACAATCGAAGCCGGATTTAACACCAAGAGGCCTAGAGGCGCTGAAAAGATTAACGGACTCCGTGTCGATCCCGGTCATTGCAATTGGTGGTATAAAGCCGTCAAATATCAGCGATGTCAACAAAGCGGGGGCAAGTGGCATTGCTGTCATGTCAGGGATCTTGGAAGCAGAGGATCCATTAGAGGCAGTGAAACAATATGCAGCAAGACTATCGCTCTAGGGATGACTTTTTCAAGAAAGGAGATTTCTAATGCGTTCTGGGTATGATGCAATTGTGATCGGTGGTGGCGTCATTGGAGGAGCCATTGCCTATAACCTTGCCAAAAGAGGTGGAAAAGGTGCTTTTGCTGGAAAAAGATCATCTTGCTAGCAAAGCTTCCGGTGCGGCTGCTGGAATGTTGGCTGCACAAGGAGAATTGAATGGGGAAGGGACGCTGTTCGAATTAGCTCGCAAAAGCAGAGCAATGTTTCCCAGGCTGGCAGATGAACTAAAAGAGACAAGTGGCATTGATATTGAACTTATTAATAAAGGCATGTTAAAAGTAGCTTTAAATGCGCAGGAAGAACAGGAATTTAAGCGGATCATCGCGATTCATCAGCAAAGCGGTGAGCAGGCGGACTGGCTGACTAGGGAAGCAGTAAGAGAGAAAAGAGACCGCATTATCTAATGCGATCACAGGAGCAATGTATCTTGAGAAAGATGGACAAGTGGAAGCCTCGCAGTTAACTTTGGGATTTTTGAAATCTGCGGCAGCCCTTGGCGTCACAATAAAGGAGCATGTGGAGGTCCATTCTTTCCTGGTGGAAAATGGGGAAGTCACAGGTGTTGTAACTGATGAAGATGATTTTTTTAGCGAAAATGTCATTGTCGCCGGCGGGGCTTGGAGTGAGCGATTACTTTTACAAACAGGGTTGGAGATCAACACTTATCCGGTAAAAGGAGAATGTTTCTCCGTTCGGACACATCGACCATTACTTTCCAGCACGATCTTTTCAGAAGAATGCTACCTTGTTCCTAAGAAAGGCGGCAGGATCATCGTTGGTGCAACGGTTAAACCCAATACATATAACCGGACAGTGACGGTGAAGGGGATTTCTTTTCTAATGGAAAAGGCAAAAGAACTCATGCCATCGATTAGGGAGGCAGAGTGGGAACGGGCCTGGACGGGTATCCGGCCGCAAACAGTGGATGGGTTGCCCTACTTAGGGGAGCATCCCGCATACAAAGGGCTGTTTATCGCAACGGGCCATTATAGAAACGGAATATTGCTTTCGCCGATAACAGGTGAGATCATGGCCGATTTGATTGAGAGGAAGGATCCGGTGATTGATCTGGAACCCTTTCGTGTAAATCGAACGATGGCAGCAAAAATGTAGAAGGTGAGTGATTGGAATGGAACTTGTCGTGAATGGTGACAAACTCGACGTCCCGAATAACGTCGACACCGTGCTGAATCTTATCCAGCACCTTAAACTCGATCAAAAGGTCGTCATTATTGAATGGAATCAGACAATCTTGGAAAAAGAATCACATCAGGAAACAAGGCTTTCTGATGGCGATAAAATTGAAATTGTACATTTTGTAGGAGGCGGATGATGGTGTTAAAAATAGGAGCTTATGAATTCTCATCTCGATTGTTATTAGGAACCGGGAAATACCCGAATTTTGATATTCAAAAGGAAGCAGTCAGTGTTTCAGAAGCTGAAATCTTAACTTTTTCAGTGCGGAGAATGAATGTCTTTGAACCCAGTCAGCCGAACTTTTTAGAAAAACTAGATTTAGAGAAGTACACATTGCTTCCTAATACAGCAGGTGCGAAAACGGCAGAGGAAGCCGTTCGCACGGCTAAGCTAGCAAAAGCGTCCGGGTTATGTGACATGATTAAAGTCGAAGTCATCGGTTGTCAAAAGACGTTATTGCCGGATCCAATTGAAACATTAAAGGCATCAGAAGAGCTTTTAAAAGAAGGGTTTACCGTGTTGCCTTATACGTCTGATGATGTTCTACTCGCCAAAACGGCTGGAGGAGCTAGGATGCCATGCGATTATGCCTGGTGCATCGCCCATTGGTTCTGGACAAGGGATCATTAATCCATTAAATCTTCGGTTTATTATCGAACAGTCGAACGTTCCGGTGATTGTCGATGCAGGTGTCGGTACACCATCCGATGCTGCGATTGCCATGGAGCTCGGCGCTGACGGAGTTCTTCTGAATACGGCAGTCTCGGGTGCTAAGGATCCTGTTAAAATGGCTGCGGCTATGAAGCTTGCGATTGAAGCTGGGAGGCTGGGATTTGAAGCTGGTCGGATTCCGAAAAAGCCGTATGCGACAGCGAGCAGTCCAATGGAAGGAATGAGCGTGAGTGAGTGAACGGTATTCACGCCAAGAACGTTTTGCACCGATCGGAATAAAGGGTCAACAAAAAATTGGGCAGAAGCACGTGCTCGTGGTGGGGGCAGGGGCACTCGGGACCGGGATTGCCGAAGCACTCGTTCGAGCAGGAGTTGGCAACCTGACAATCGTGGATCGTGATTATGTGGAGTGGAGCAATCTCCAGCGCCAACAGCTGTATGTAGAAGACGATGCGAAACAGAGAATCCCGAAAGCTGTTGCTGCCAAAAATCGTCTTACACAAATTAATTCAGATGTTGAAATTGTGGCCCACGTCATGGACGTCACGGTAGAAGAGATGGAACAGCTTGTTAAGGGTGTCGATTTAATCTTGGATGCCACTGATAATTTCGATATCCGGATGATCATTAATGACATATCCCAGAAGTATCGCATTCCTTGGATTTATGGGGCATGTGTGGGGAGTTACGGCATTACTTACACCATTCTTCCGGGTGAAACCCCATGTCTAAACTGCTTGCTTGAGACCGTGCCAATGGGCGGTGCAACCTGCGACACAGCTGGCATTATCAGTCCGGCAGTTCAGATGGTTGTTGCTTATCAAACCTCAGAAGCTTTTAAACTTTTGGTTGAAGACGATCAAGCTTTGAGAAAAAAGCTCGTCTCCTTTGATCTATGGGAGAATCAGCACACGGCTATTTCTATTGAAAAGGCAAAGAAGGAAAATTGCTTATCCTGCGGTGTGAATCGGACATATCCTTTTTTGTCTTATGCAAATCAAACAAAAACCGCTGTCTTGTGCGGCCGAGACAGCGTCCAAATCCGGCCGCCAAAGCCGGTGGATAGAGATCTGGCTGGGATGGCTGAAGTCCTTTTAAAACAAGATGTGCAGGTTCACCAAAATCCATATTTACTTTCCTTTTCAATCGAAAGTCACCGGATCGTTGTCTTCAAAGATGGCCGGGCACTCATTCATGGGACGAAAGACATAGCTCATGCTAAATCATTGTATTACCGGTGGGTTGGTTAAGGGGAAAGTGCCTGTGGGGAAAGTGCCTGTCGGGGAAAGTGCCTGTCACGCCCCGGGTTTTGTCGGATTTTGTCAGGGGCACGTGCCTGTGGGGAAAGTGCCTGTCACGCCCCGGGATTTGTCGAACAGCACGACGTTTTCTTAGGGGAAGTGCCTGTCAAGTTAGCCAGCTCCTCTTTAGCTGTGACATCATCCTAAATTTAATGATTTTGTAATAATTGCGCTTCCTTTAATAGGAAAGCGCATTTTTTTATTGAGCTAGATTCAGTGCGTAGACACTTGGCAAAAAAATAATATTTTTTCTTTTGAAGATTAAAAAACAAAGCGTATAAGCAATGAAAACGCTTACCTGAAATCAGATTAATCTAAAACATCAGAAAATTTAATTTTTGGGTGTTGACCTCCTTTTAAAATGCGAGTATTATAGGCGACAGCTTAAGCAAAACAGTGGTTTTGCGAGGAAGGATTCGACGCTTTAAGAAAGTCATATTTTCTAAAGTGCCGCTAAGTATTTTGCCGTTTAAGAATAGGTAATTAGCCGGTCTTTCTGAAAAGGAAGGGGCAACCATTTACCTTTTGAATTTAGCGCTTTAAATCGGTGAATAAAGTACTGGTTTTTTTCCATCCAAATGGACAAGTCAGATTAGGGAGAAGTGAGACGATGCGCAGCGATATGATTAAGAAAGGGATTGATCGGGCACCACATCGGAGTCTATTACATGCAGCCGGGGTTAAAACAAGGGATTTGGGCAAGCCATTTATTGGGGTTTGTAATTCCTATATTGATATTATACCTGGCCATAAGCATCTCAATAAATTTGCTGAGGTGGTTAAAGAAGCCATATGGGAAGCGGGAGGAATCCCGTTCGAATTTAATACCATTGGTGTAGATGACGGCATTGCGATGGGGCATATTGGGATGCGCTATTCGCTGCCGAGCCGGGAGCTCATTGCGGACAGTGCTGAAACCGTGATCAATGCTCACTGGTTTGATGGGGTTTTCTACATTCCTAACTGCGATAAGATCACGCCAGGCATGCTGATGGCAGCCGCTAGGACAAATGTTCCTTCGGTGTTTGTTTCAGGGGGACCGATGGAGGCTGGAGTCGGAGCCTCGGGTGAGAACCTCTCACTCGTTTCTGTATTTGAGGGAGTCGGAGCCTATCATTCTGGCAAAATGTCTGAGCAGGAATTGTCACAGCTTGAAACGACGGCTTGCCCTACCTGTGGGTCATGCTCTGGTATGTTTACCGCAAATTCGATGAACTGTTTAATGGAAATGCTTGGTTTGGCACTGCCGGGCAATGGGACAATCGTGGCGACTTCTGACGGGCGTCACAAGCTGGTAAGAGAAGCAGCCAAACACCTTATTAATCTGGTTGAAAAGGATATTCGCCCTAGAGACATCATTACGAGAGAAGCGATTGATGATGCGTTTGCTCTAGATATGGCAATGGGGGGATCAACGAACACGGTTCTGCACACGTTAGCCATTGCTCATGAGGCAGAAGTCGAATACGATCTTGCCAGAATTAACGAGGTTGCTGAAAGGGTTCCTTATTTAGCGAAAATCAGTCCTGCTTCCGATTATTCCATGCAGGATGTCCATGATGCTGGCGGAGTGGCTGCTATTATGAATGAGCTTATGCAGCATTCCAGGATTAATTAATAAAGAGCGGATCACGATTACTGGAAAATCACTGCACGAAAATGTTCGTGATGCTGAAATAACAAATGAAAAGGTTATTCGGAAAAAAGAAAATCCGTACAGCCCTGTTGGCGGTTTAAGTATCCTGCATGGCAACTTAGCACCAAATGGCGGGGTTATAAAAGTTGGAGCAGTGGATCCATCGATTACAACGTTTACTGGGAAGGCGATTGTCTATGAATCTCAAGATGACGCCCAGCAGGGGATTGAAGACGGTACAGTACAGGCGGGTCACGTTGTCGTCATTCGCCGCGAAGGTCCAAAAGGCGGACCGGGCATGCCGGAAATGCTGACACCAACGAGCGCCATTGCAGGACGGGGCTTGGATAAAGAAGTCGCGCTGATTACGGATGGCCGTTTTTCAGGAGCAACGCGTGGTATATCTGTCGGTCATATTTCACCGGAAGCCCAAGAAGGCGGACCGATTGCATTTATCCAGGATGGGGATGAAATTATTATTGATTTAGCCCATCGCACCATTAATGTGCTTCTATCTGATGAAGAGTTGGCGGCACGACAGAAGAATTGGGAAAAGCCGTCACCGAAAATCACGAAGGGTTATTTGGCCAGGTATTCCAAGCTCGTCACCTCAGCCAATACAGGGGGCGTTCTGAAAATATAAGACTAGGAGGGAGAAACGTGAAGGCGGAAGCAAAACCTGATTTTAAAACGCAAGCCACAGCTAAACGATTTACCGGGGCAGATCTGCTCGTTAAAGCCCTGCTTGAAGAAGGTGTTGACGCTATTTTTGGCTATCCGGGCGGTGCGGTGCTGCCCATCTATGATGCACTTTACCGTTCTGATGGGGAGTTCAACCATATCCTGTCACGCCATGAACAAGGCTCGATTCATGAAGCGGAAGGCTATGCCCGTGTGTCAGGGAAACCGGGCGTTGTGATTGCAACCTCTGGTCCTGGGGCGACCAATCTTGTAACCGGGATTACGGATGCCATGATCGATTCTCTTCCGCTCGTCATTTTCACCGGACAGGTGGCTAAAAGCGTGATAGGGACAGATGCTTTTCAGGAAGCGGATGTTCTGGGCATTACGACGCCCATCACAAAGCACAATTACCAGGTGCAGGACATTAAGGACCTGCCGCGGATTGTGAAAGAAGCCTTCCATATTGCTTCTACGGGCAGAAAGGGCCCTGTACTGGTGGATATCCCAAAAAATATTGCTGCCGAAGTTTGTGAGGAATGGTATGACAGTGCATTTCACTTGCCCGGCTATCAGCCGCCAACCAATCCGAATCCGTTACTGATAAAAAAATTGAAAGAAGCAATCGCTCTTTCAAAACAACCGGTTATCCTTGCTGGAGCAGGAGTGCTTCATTCAAATGCTTCTGATGAACTAAAGGATTTTGCTGAAGCTTATGATCTGCCAGTGACGACCACGTTGCTTGGCCTTGGCAGCTTTCCGGAAGAACATCCTTTATCTCTCGGAATGGCTGGCATGCATGGAACTTACTCAGCAAATATGGCCCTCTATGAGTGTGATTTGCTAATCAACGTGGGTGCACGGTTCGATGACCGGCTGACGGGCAACTTAAAACACTTTGCTCCCCATGCTGTGGTCGCGCATGTTGATATTGATCCTGCTGAAATTGGCAAGAACATCCGGACACATATCCCGATCATAGCCGATGCCAAATTAGCGCTCACTCAAGTTAATGAGGTAAGAGAAGAACGCGTCGACCGAAGCGATTGGGTCGATCACTTATCAGCAAATAAAAAAGATTATCCTTTGTGGCACAAACAAGCAGACGATGTGATTGTCCCGCAATATCTCATTAAAAAATTATCGCAATATTCAGGTGATGATACCATTCTCACAACCGATGTCGGACAGCATCAGATGTGGGCGGCACAGCATTTTTCTTTTAAAAAACCGAATCAATGGGTGACATCCGGAGGACTTGGAACGATGGGATTTGGTCTGCCAGCTGCAATCGGCGCCCAGGTTGCTGAACCTGATAAAACCGTCATCGCTGTGGTTGGTGACGGAGGTTTTCAAATGACACTGCAGGAGCTTTCGGTTCTGCAAGAACGCCATCTGCCGGTAAAGGTCGTCATTTTAAACAATGGTGTCCTCGGCATGGTCCGTCAGTGGCAGGAAGCCTTTTATGAAAAAAGGTACTCTCAGTCATTAATTCCTGTACAGCCTGATTTTGTGAAGCTTGCTGAAAGTTATGAGGTCGAGGGCTATCGCGTGGATTCTGTCCAGGGGCTAGAAGAGGTTTTGCAAAAGACATTGTCTTCACCGCGGCCAGTGGTCATTGATTGCAGGGTTCCTATGGAAGAGAACGTCTATCCAATGATCGCACCAGGAAAAGGACTTCATGAAATGATCGGAGTGAGGCCATGAAGAGCATCATAACGGCAACCGTCCAAAATCAAAGCGGTGTGCTGAACCGTGTTGCAGGACTGCTCGCCAAGCGGCAATTTAATATTGAAAGCCTGTCTGTCGGCAAGACGGAAACGGAGGGAATCTCCAATATTACCTTTGTTGTTGAGGTTGAAGATGACCACAAGCTGGAGCAGCTGACGAAACAGCTTGATAAACAGATCCATGTCTTAAAAGTGTCGGATATCACGGATCGGTCTTATGTTGCCAGGGAATTAGCATTGGTAAAAGTAGCCTGTAACGCTCAGACACGAAATGAAATCGATGCACTGATTAAGCCTTTTCGAGCAGTAATTCTTGATGTAAGTCCGGATAATGTAACCGTCGAAGTCACAGGCGGCTCCCAAAAAATCGAAGCACTGATTGACCTTTTCAGACCCTATGGCATTAAGGAAATTACACGAACCGGCTTAACTGCCTTCCTAAGAGGCAATCAGCCACAAGTGACCGATATACAGTCATACTCACTTTTAAATAACGTCTGATTTTTACGAGATGGCGGAAAATAGCGAGTGGCAACTGTAAATGCCCACAATGTAAATGTGGTAGTTGATTTTCGTTTCAGGCACTTGCTTTTCGGTGGCAATTGGACAAAAACAATCCCAAAAAACGGATGAAATGTCATTAGAGTGGGCGATGAACGACCAAACGGGGTCGAAAAGCAGGAGAAAGGGCGTTCATAAGGGCGATGAACGACCAAATGAGGTCAAAAAGCAGGAGAAAGGGCGTTCATAAGGGCGATGAACGACCAAATGAGGTCAAAAAGCAGGAGAAAGGGCGTTCATAAGGGCGATGAACGACCAAATGAGGTCAAAAAGCAGGAGAAAGGGCGTTCATTTGGAAGATAATGGACAAAAGATGCTCGAAAACCTTCAGAAATGTCCTTCACCTCACTCGATTGAGATTAAGGACGGCCGAGATTGCCGAAACTGAAGACCTGGATCTTTGTCCGCGGCAAACGAGAACTTTCCAAAGCTCGGCAGAAAGGGAAAGGGACTTTTTTAGTTGCCTTTGAAGGATCCTTGCGGAGTGCCTACAGCACGCGAACGTTAATTTCGCTAATTGAATTAACTGGCTTTAACACTATTTTGATTCTAAAAAAAGTGAAAATAAGTGAGACTCCTGCGGAATGAGCGATCCAAGCGAGACCCCGCAGTATCAAAGATTCAATTACGAGGAGGCTTGCAGAGCGCCCGCGGAAAGCGAACGTTATTTTTGCTGATTTCCTTTTATAATATTTTGATCCTATAAACAACCTAAACTATGAATCGGAAGGATGAAGACAAATGGCAAAGGTTTATTACAATGGCGATATTCAAGATGAGGTTTTGAAAGAGAAAAAAATTGCTGTGATTGGCTATGGTTCCCAGGGGCATGCGCATGCGCAGAACCTTCGTGATCAGCATTTCGATGTCATTGTAGGCTTGAGAAAAGGTAAATCGTGGGATCAAGCGGTTGAAGATGGCTTTCCTGTGAAAAGCGTTCAGGAAGCATCAGAAGAGGCCGATGTCGTCATGGTTCTTCTTCCGGATGAAAAGCAGACACAATCATATGAGTCGGAAATAAAAGCAGGCTTAAAACCTGGCAATGCGCTGGTTTTTGCTCATGGCTTCAATGTGCATTTCAATCAGATTGTCCCGCCTTCCGATGTTGATGTTTTTCTCGTTGCCCCTAAAGGTCCTGGCCATCTTGTCCGACGTACATTCGTCGAGGGAGCTGGTGTTCCAGCCTTGATCGGTGTGGAACAGGACGTGACCGGTGAGGCCAAGAACCTTGCGCTTGCTTATGCAAAAGGTATTGGGGCGGGACGTGCAGGGATTCTGGAAACATCCTTCCAGGAAGAAACAGAAACCGATCTGTTTGGCGAGCAGGCGGTCCTATGCGGCGGCTTGACTGGGCTGGTAAAGGCTGGATTTGAAACGCTAACAGAGGCAGGCTATCAGCCAGAGGTTGCCTACTTTGAATGCTTGCATGAAATGAAACTGATCGTTGACTTGATGTATGAAGGCGGTATGGAGAAAATGAGACATTCCATCTCTGATACAGCGCAGTGGGGAGATTTTGTTTCAGGACCTCGCGTCATTAATGCCGAAACGAAGCAACGGATGAAGGAAGTCCTTGATGATATTCAAAAAGGGAAATTTGCAAAAGGCTGGATTTTGGAAAACCAAGCCAACCGACCTGAATTTGTTAAAACAAATGATAAAGAAAATCAGCATCCCGTTGAAGTTGTCGGCAGGGAATTACGCAAGCTCATGCCGTTTGTGAACAAAGAGGAGAAAAAGGGTGTGGCTGCTCATGCCAGCCATTAACATATTTGATACCACACTCAGAGACGGTGAACAGTCAGCAGGGGTCAATCTTAACCTGATGGAAAAGGTGGAAATTGCGAAGCAGCTGGAACGCTTAGGGGTCAATATTATCGAGGCAGGGTTCCCCTCCTCCTCTCATGGGGATTTCAAATCCGTGGAAATGATCGCTAAAACGATCAAGGAAGCATCGATTACCGGCCTAGCAAGAACGAAAAAAGGCGATATCGATGCGGCATGGGAAGCCCTTCAGTATGGAGAAGAGCCTAGATTGCACCTCTTTATCGCCACGTCTCCTATCCACATGACCTATAAACTGAAAGCCTCACCGGAGGAGGTTGTGGAAACTGCAACAGAAGCCGTGAGCTATGCAGCAAAACGATTTTCGCATATCCAATGGTCAGCAGAGGATGCTTCCCGGTCTGATCCTGATTTTCTGGTCAACATAATCACTAGGGTCATTGATGCTGGTGCAACAGTCATTAACCTACCTGATACAGTGGGGTACGCGACACCTGAAGAGTATGGAAGATTGTTCAGATATATCAAAGAGCATGTGCCGAATATTCACAAAGCAAGCTTGTCGGCCCATTGTCACAATGATTTGGGGATGGCTGTTGCGAATTCGATCAGCGCAATGGAAAACGGGGCAACACAGCTTGAAGGCACCATAAATGGCATTGGTGAAAGGGCAGGGAATGCTGCCTTGGAAGAAATTGCAGTCGCGCTAAAGATTCGCAGTGATTACTACCCGTGTTCGACGGACCTCACGCTTCAGGAGATCAAGCGTACGAGTGACTTGGTCAGTAAACTGACAGGGATGAGAGTGCCAGGAAATAAAGCGGTGGTAGGAAGGAATGCTTTTGCACATGAATCAGGCATTCACCAGGACGGTGTGCTAAAGAATGCGTCGACCTATGAAATTATTACCCCTGAAACTGTGGGCATTAAGTCCAATACGCTGTTTCTCGGCAAGCACTCGGGACGTCATGCATTTAAAAAGAAAGTGGAAGAATTGGGTTTTGAGCTGAACGATACGAAATTAATGAAGGCCTTCCAAGCTTTTAAAAGCTTAACCGATCGGAAAAAAGAAGTGACGGATGAAGATATTTTTGCCATATTGACAGAGCATCAGACAAAAACAAAGATTCCTCAGTATGAATTAAAGGATCTTCACGTCCAATTTCTAACGGACCGTGTGACAACGGCGACGATCAGTTTAATCGCGCCTGGCGGAGAATTTATAAATTTGAAGCATGTTGGGCATGGAAGCGTTGAGGCGATTTATGAAACGTTGGATCATCTCATTCAGGGAGAAATTGAACTGGAGGATTACCGATTGAACTCCATCGGGAAAGGCAAGGATGCATTGGCTGAATCCTTTGTGAATTTAAGTGTTAACGGCATTACTGCCAGCGGCCGAGGTTTTGATCAGGATGTGCTGAAGGCATCGGCTCACGCTTATATAAATGCAGTCAACCGGGTGTTGGTCAGTCAAAAATTGAAGGAAAGTAAAACACACATTTAATACACACGGGGAGGGAGAGTCATGGACAAACATATTGTTATTTTACCAGGTGACGGGATTGGACAAGAAGTAATGCATTCCGCTGTAAAGGTGTTAAAAACAATTGAGGAAGCCTATCATCACCATTTTACGATTGAAGAGCACGCTATTGGCGGGGATTCGGTTGATCGACATGGTGAACCTTTCACAAAGACAACGGAAGAAGCATGCAAGAAGGCAGATGCAATCTTGCTGGGAGCTGTCGGCGGTCCGGAGTGGGACGCTCTGCCAGCACCGCTTCGGCCGGAAAAGGGCTTGCTCGCGATCCGCAAAGCACTTGGATTGTTTGCCAACTTAAGACCAGTCACGGCTTTCCCGCAGCTCATTCATGCCTCACCTTTGAAAGAATCTGTTGTTAAAAACAGCGATATGCTGATTGTCAGGGAACTGACTGGCGGGCTTTATTTTTCTGAACCAAGTGAGCGCCGCGGGGATGGAAAGTCAGCGGTGGATACGCTTGAATATCACAGCTATGAGATTGACCGTATTCTGGATAAAGCCTTCCAGTGTGCAAGAAACCGTAAGAAAAAGCTCGCCTCTGTGGATAAAGCAAATGTTCTGGCATCCAGTAAGCTCTGGCGCGAGCGTGTGGAGGAAAAGAAGAAGGACTACCCGGATGTCACAGTGGAGCATATCCTGGTTGATTCGGCAGCGATGAAGCTGATTCAGGACCCGAAGGCCTTCGATGTCATTGTGACAGAGAATATGTTCGGCGACATTTTAAGCGATGAGGCCTCTGTCTTAACGGGATCGTTAGGAATGCTTCCGTCAGCGAGTCTTCGTGAAGATGGCGTAGGGCTATATGAACCGGTTCACGGATCAGCACCAGATATAGCAGGCAGAGATCTAGCCAACCCTTCAGCAATGATTCTATCTGTCGCCATGATGCTCCGTCATTCCTTCCAACTGGAGGAGGAAGCGCAGGCAATCGAACAGGCGGTTGAAACGGTTTTGAACGAGGGATACTGCACAGGCGACCTGAAGATTATGAACGGAAAGCGTCTCGGAACCGTGGCCTTTACGGAAAAAGTCGTTGAAAACCTCGTGATGGATGAGGTGACAGCCGATATTCTATCCGTCTATATCTAATGGGGAGGAGGCTTATTGATGAAGGAGCCGAAAACAATCATTGAAAAAATATGGGAGAAGCACATTGTCCATCAGGAAGCTGATAAGCCTGATTTAATCTATATTGATCTGCACCTTGTTCATGAGGTGACCTCCCCACAGGCCTTTGAAGGACTGAGGATCAACGGGAGAAGCGTCCGGCGTCCTGATCTGACGTTTGCCACAATGGATCACAATGTTCCGACGCGCCATCGGGATATTGTCAAAGATGAGATTGCAAAAAAACAAATGGATACACTGGAAGACAATTGCCGGGAATTTGATATTACCCTGGCAGACATCAATCACCCTGATCAGGGCATTGTTCATGTGATCAGCCCGGAGCTTGGCCTCACTCAGCCAGGTAAGACGATTGTGTGCGGGGACAGCCACACGTCCACTCATGGCGCTTTTGGGGCGATCGCTTTTGGCATTGGAACAAGTGAAGTGGAGCACGTCTTATCAACGCAGACATTATGGCAGGAACGCCCGAAAACGCTGCAGGTCAAGGTTAATGGCCGCCTCGGCTTAGGGGTGACGGCAAAGGATCTTATTTTAGCAATTATTGCGAAATACGGCATTCGGTTTGGCACGGGTCATATTATTGAATACACCGGTGAAGCGATTCGTGCGCTCTCAATGGAAGAACGTATGACGATCTGCAATATGTCGATCGAAGCAGGTGCGCGCGCCGGGTTAATCAGTCCGGATGAAACCACGTTCAACTATTTGAGAGACCGACGTTACCTGCCGGATGGGGAAGCGTACGACGATCTCGTCAATCAATGGACGTCTCTTGCCACGGACAGTGGGGCTGTCTATGACAAAACAGTGGAAATCGAAGCCCAGAAAGTCGAACCGCAAGTCACTTGGGGAACGAACCCTGGGATGTGTGTTCCCGTCAGCGGAAGCGTCCCTGATCCCTTAAAAGCTGAAAGCAAGAGCGAGAGAACATCGATTGAGCATGCCTTGACTTACATGGCACTGGATGCGGATCAAAGGATTCAGGATATTGCGATTGATCATGTCTTCATCGGCTCATGCACGAATTCACGGTTAAGTGACCTTAGAAAAGCAGCGTCAGTTATTAAAGGAAGAAAAGTAAATAAGGGCGTGAAGGCAATGGTCGTTCCCGGCTCCTACCGCGTCAAACAGGAGGCGGAAGAAGAAGGGTTGGATCTGCTTTTCAAGGAAGCAGGGTTTGAATGGCGGGAAGCAGGCTGCAGCATGTGCCTCGCGATGAATGATGACATTGTTCCGCCAGGTGGCCGGTGCGCTTCAACCTCAAATCGTAATTTTGAAGGGCGTCAGGGCAGTGGTTCACGAACCCATCTGGTCAGTCCGGAAATGGCTGCGGCAGCGGCGATTGAGGGGCACTTTGTTGATGTCAGAACCCTCGCAATTCCTGTGCAGGCAGAATTATTTTGAACTTTTTTCAATGAAGGAGTGGTCCAGGTGACTGTTTTTCATAAAGGACTCGTTTACCCTCTTAACCGGGCAAACGTGGATACGGATCAAATTATCCCTAAGCAATTCCTGAAACGGATTGAAAGAAGCGGCTTTGGCCAATTCCTTTTCTATGACTGGCGCTTTGATCATGATGGGCAGCTGAACGAGAATTTTTCCTTAAATTCCCCTAAATATAAGGAGAGCGTCCATTCTTGTAGCGGGCGATAACTTCGGTTGCGGCTCATCTCGCGAGCATGCCCCGTGGGCGCTGAAGGACTATGGGTTCAGCGTTATTATCTCCACGAGTTTTGCTGATATTTTTTATAATAATGCCGTAAAGAATGGGATCGTCCCTATTAAACTTACTGAAAATGAAGTCGAACAGCTGATGAATGAAGCAGAAGAGAAGTGTTGAGCTGTCTGTTGATCTGGAAAACCAGATCGTGAGCAATCAGGAGGGCTTTAGCGCCGCCTTTTCTCTTCCAAACTACCAAAAAGAAATGCTTTTAAATGGCTGGGATGAAATTGCGCTGACACTTTTGCATGAGAATAGAATCAGCGAGTATGAAAAGAAGCAAGAGATAAATGCCGCAGTATATTGATAGGGGGATGATGATGCTCGAAACCAAAACGAAAGTTGAGCCTGAAGAAATCCTGAAAGCGAATGCCGCTCTGAAAGGGATTATTATTAACACCCCCTTGCAAAAAAATGATATTTTATCGACCAGGTACGGATGTAATGTCTACTTGAAACGTGAGGACCTGCAAACCGTCCGTTCCTTTAAAATCAGGGGGGCATATAATTTTTGTCAGAGTCTGACGGAAAGCGAACGGGCAAAAGGCGTCGTTTGTGCAAGTGCCGGCAACCATGCGCAGGGGGTTGCTTATTCCTGTCGTGCTCTTGGTATTAAAGGGAAAATCTTTATGCCGACGACAACCCCGAGATTAAAAGTTTCTCAGGTTGAATTATTCGGAGGGCCATTTGTTGATGTGTTTCTGGTTGGGGATACCTTTGACGCTTCCTATGAAGAAGCCAAAGCACACTGTGATGATAATGACATGACGTTTGTTCACCCGTTTGATGACTACCGGACTATTGCCGGGCAAGGCACGATCGGTATCGAAATACTGGACGATTTACCAAATCCCGATTTTGTATTTGTCGGGATAGGCGGAGGGGGATTGGCCTCAGGAGTGGGCTCATACATAAAGGCGACGCATCCGGAAACGAAGATTGTTGGCGCAGAACCTGCCGGCGCTCCTGGTATGAAAAAATCTCTGGAAAACAACTGTGTGGTGACATTGGATCAGATTGAAAAATTTGTTGATGGTGCCGCCGTTAAACAGGTGGGCCAGTTAACGATGCGCATTTGCAATGAGGTATTGGACGATATTGCTGTCGTTCCGGAAGGGAAAGTTTGCACAAAAATACTGCAGCTCTATAACGAAAATGCGATTGTCGCTGAACCAGCGGGTGCGCTTTCTGTTGCCGCATTGGACTTTTACAGAGACGAAATTAAAGGCAAGAATGTTGTCTGTGTGATCAGCGGCGGAAATAATGACATTGACCGAATGCAGGAAATTCAAGAACGTTCTCTCATTTATGAAGGACTGAAACACTACTTCATGATAAACCTTCCTCAACGGGCGGGAGCTCTCCGCGAATTTATTGCTGAAGTACTCGGTGAAAATGATGATATTACCCGGTTCGAGTACACCAAGAAAAATAATAAAGACAAGGGGCCAGTCCTCGCAGGCATTGAATTAAAATATAAGGAAGATTATGAAGCACTCATTGCAAGAATGAAGAACAAAGGATTTTCCTACACCGTCATTAATGAAGACGAGCATCTCTTTCATTATTTGATCTAAGTGCCGATCCCATGCCGCTTGCTAGAAGCGCTCTCCTATAAATAGGGAGCGCTTTTTTTATTTATGGAAGGTGGGAGAGGAATAATGGGAAGTGGACAGTAAATCAGGAAAGTGGACAATAAATCACCGGAAGTGGCAAGTAAATCCGAAAAGTGGACAATAACTTTGGTGTGGGAACGGTCCCACCACGTTCCGAAGCAACTTCAAGATCCATTCGGAAGCTGATTTGAGGTTTTTCTTAAATAAATCAGCATTTTTTTCATGAAAAATCGTGATTTTTCATTCCTTATTGTACTTTTTATTGATAAGAGGTCTTGCTGGTAGAAGTTCTCGGAGAGTGAAGGGAAATAATGGGAAGTGGACAGTAAATCAGGAAAGTGGACAATAAATCACCGGAAGTGGCAAGTAAATCCGAAAAGTGGACAATAACTTTGAAATGGGAACGGTCCCATACCGTTCCGAAGCAACTTCAAGATCCATTCGGAAGCTGATTTGAGGTTTTTCTTAAAAAAATCAGCTTTTTTTCATGAAAAATCGTGATTTTTCATTCCTTATTTCACTTTTTTAATAATGAGAGCTAAGATATGCAGGGATTTTCAAGGCATCAATAGAATGTTCTCTTAATCAACTTTTATTAGGAGGTTACGAGATGGATGTCTCGATGCAAAAAATTACACCCTTTCTGTGGTTTGATAATCAGGCTGAAGAGGCGGTAAATTTTTATACATCTATATTTGAGAATTCAAGGATCGATAAAGTTGTCCGTCATGGAGAAGCGGGGCCAGGACCTGCAGGCAGTGTAATGACGATGGCTTTTCAGCTCGCTGGGCAGAAGTTCACGGCACTAAACGGCGGACCACATTTCAAGTTCACCGAAGCCATTTCATTTGTTGTGAATTGTGAGTCTCAGGATGAAGTTGACGAGTTGTGGGAGAAGCTGACGGATGGCGGAAAAGAAGTGGAGTGCGGCTGGCTGAAGGACAGGTTCGGGTTATCCTGGCAAATCGTTCCGACTGCTTTATTTAAATTGCTTAATGATCCAGATCCAGTGAAGTCCCAAAATGTGATGAAAGCTATGCTCCAGATGAAAAAAATTGATATTAAAGGCTTGGAAAAAGCCTATGACGAGGCATAGAGAAAAGAGATTTTGCAGATAGGGTGGTTCAGTTGTTAAAGAAACCAAAAAAATTGCAGCCTGGAGATAAAATCGCTACAGTCAGTCCTTCTTGGGGAGGGGCCGGTGAGCCGGAGCTAAGATGGCGTTATGAGCAGGGCGTTAAGAGATTGGAAGATGTCTTTGGACTAGAAGTGGTTCCGATGCCAAATAGTTTAAAAGGATCGGATTATCTGCATGAGAATCCGCGGGCACGAGCAGAGGACCTGATGACGGCATTTAAGGATAAGAGTATAAAAGGAATCATTGCGAATATTGGCGGAGACGACAGCATTCGTTTGCTTCCGTATATAAATTTTGATGTGATACGGGAAAATCCGAAACCATTCATGGGGTATTCCGATGTGACGGTTTCTCATTTGTTTTGCTATAAAGCAGGAATCTCCTCATTTTATGGACCTGCGATTTTGACGGATTTTGCTGAAAATGTCGAGATGGATCCTTATACAGTGGAAATGCTGAACCGGACGCTTTTTTCAAACGAGAGCAATTGGTGAAATTAAGCCTGCGAAAGAGTGGACGAGTGAGTATTTAGAATGGGATGAAGCGAATAAAAACACGCGTCGCACGATGCAGGAAAATTCAGGATATGAGCTGCTTCAAGGATCGGGAGTTGTCCAGGGAAGGCTGATCGGCGGCTGTATTGAGGTGCTTGAGTTCGCAAAAGGAACGGCAATATGGCCAGAACCGAAAGACTGGGAGAACAGTATTCTTTTCTTTGAAACCTCGGAAGAAAAGTCTGAGCCAGGATTAATATTACGTTGGCTCCGTAATTATGCCGCACAAGGGATCTTGCACAAGACAAATGGGATCCTTTTTGCCAAGCCGAAAGATGAAGAGTACTATGACGCGTATAAAGAAGTCATTCAACAGGTTATGAAGGAAAATGATTTAGAAGAATTACCGATTCTGTATAACCTGAATTTTGGACACACCGAACCAAAATGTGTCCTGCCTTATGGCGCGATGGCTGAAATTGACTGCAGCAAAAAGACTTTTTCGATTTTGGAAAGCGGCGTGGAATAGAAATGCATTTCAGTTTAAAACTCAGCCATAAGTCGTGGTGAAATTTTTACTTTACCTAAAGATCCTGTTAGTTAAATTAGATTTATAGAAAATTATTTGTCTCCGTCTTATTGACTAAACAAGTTAATTTGACTACAATTATTTTTAATTATTAAAAACGGAATATACAGCTATGAAGAGAAGAGTAATTTTGTTTAATTATTTACAGAGAGCTCCTGTTGGTGGAACGGAGTAATAATTAGCTTAATGAAAAAAGCCTCGGAGCTTCGCACGGATCTAAGATTTGTTTATTTTTAGTGATACTGCGACGGGATCTCCCGATAAAGAGATAGGGTATAATCAATTTATTATATTGACGTACCTGAAGAGGTGGGTATGATGACATATCCACAAACTGAGGTGGTACCACGAAGTTAAAACTCTCGTCCTCAAGATGAATAATCTTGGGGGTGGGGGTTTTTTTATTGATAAATATATTGTTCTTTTGATAAACGATTCAAATAATAGGAGGGGAAAAGAATGGGCAATGAACAAAGATCAAGAAGAATAGAGAAATTAGAAACTTTAAGGTCTCAGGGGATATCAGCTTATCCTGAAAAATTTTCAGCAAACTATGAACTTTACGAAGCTGAACGACTTGAGGATGGTATATCAGGAGTGAGAGTTGCTGGACGAATAATGAGTATTAGGAATTTTAGTAAACTGAGTTTTATCACGATCTCAAACATCAAAGGAAGCTTACAACTTCTTTTGAAAAAAGAAGAAGTTGGTGACGATCTTTTTGAACAATTTTTTGAGGTTGTAGATATCGGGGATTTTATAGGTGCTGAAGGGCGAATGTATTCGACTAAAACGAATGAGAAGACATTGCGTATCGAAAGCTATGTGTTTCTTGGAAAGGCATTACGAACTCTGCCTGAGAAGTGGCACGGATTAAGTAATGTTGAACTTCGATATAGACAGCGTTACTTAGATTTAATGATAACAAGAGACACTCAAAGTCGATTGTTAACTAGAATAAAGATGGTTCGTGCCATACGTAGATTTTTTGAGGATAAGGGGTTTTTAGAAGTTGAAACCCCAGTATTACAACATACAACTTCAGGTGCAATAGCTGAACCTTTTAAAACGTTTCATAACGCCTTAGACACTGAATTAAATTTACGAATAGCGCCAGAAACATATTTGAAGAGATTAATTGTTGGTGGGTTTACCAAAGTATTTGAATTTGCAAAGTGTTTCAGAAATGAAGGAATCAGCCCACAACATCTTCAAGAGTTTACAATGGTTGAAGGTTATGCGGCATATTGGAATTATGAGGATACAATGAAATTAATGCGTGATATGTTCCTGAATGTTCTTGAACAAACATTTGATACAACGAAAATAATGATACAAGGTCAAACTATTGATTTTTCATTAACGTGGGAAATTGTCTCTTTCCGAGATTTAATTTTAAAGGACACAGGGATTGATATTGACCTTTATCCTGATGTTAAAGATTTATACAAAGAAACGAAGAGAAAAAATCTACATTTAAATCATCCTGATATTGAATCTTTAGGGAGAGGTAATTTTATTGATCTTCTTTACAAGAAAATGTGCAGACCTCAACTTATCAAGCCAACATTTTTAATCCAGCACCCAATTGATTTATCTCCATTGGCTCGTGCCAATGATAATAATCACTGCTATTACAGATAGGTTTCAATTAGTGGTGAACGGGGCCGAAATTATAAATGCTTATTCTGAGTTAGTCGATCCACTTGAACAAAGAAGAAGGTTGGAAGCACAGGCTCTTCTTAAAAGTAATGGAGATTTAGAAGCTATGGAGATGGACGAAGACTATTTAGTTGCTATGGAATATGGGATGCCACCAATTTCAGGCTGGGGTTTTGGCATTGAACGGTTGTTAATGGTGCTAACGGATAGTGATACCATTAAAGATTGCGTGTTGTTTCCGTTAACTAAAAAAACATTGTAAACCCTATAATTGGAATATAGCGATAAACGGTAGAATGAAATCTCCGTTACCACCTTCTACAAAATAGTAAAAAGTAAAGGGAATATTCTGCTTAACCTGCCAGTATAAACTTGATTCTTATTGTATTAACAAATTTCGTTCACGCAATCTGACATTAGAACTCAAGAGGCCGACTTTTGAAAAGTCGGTCTCTTTCAAGCATATTATACTGCTGATTTCACTACTAAAAACGGCATTAATATATGTTCTAATTGAAGTGTTATTTTATCTTTTTTCTCGTTTTGAACCGCTGAACGGCCTCTTTACTTAATCAAGGTGTCGTTTTTATCTGCTCTTTTTTATCCAATCCGTAGCTGATGAACGCTAAGCCGGAAGCAATTAATGCTGCGATTCCTCCAACCCACGAGAGATGGACTAAACTGCCGGCTGCTACGACAGAACCCCCTAAGAAAGATCCTAACGCAATGCCGATATTGACGGAGACCGGCGTTAATGAAGAGGCGAAGTCTTTCGTTCCTGGAGCATGAATCTCGGCTAAATTCATCAGATATAATTGGATGGTTGTATTCATGACATAAATTAAGACAGCCATCAGCATGAGTGTTATGAGACCTGCAATGGTTGAAGACATTGTGAAAAACAACGAAGTTAAGACGGCAGCCTGAATGATGAAAATATAGCGAAGCTTGCTGACCCCGTTATGTCCGGCTATTTTTCCTGCTAAAACATTGCTGAAAATAGAAAACACCCCGTAGGCAAGCAAGATCATGCTCACATATTTTGCAGGAATAGACAGTCCATTCTCGATTATAGGCGTTATATACGTGTAAAGGGTGTACGTCCCCGCAATGCTGAAGGTAGGGATAAAAAAGGCTAAAATAATTCTCGGGTGCGTAAGCAGACTGAGTTGATCTTTCAATGAACTTTTTTCGCTTATCAGGTTTTTCGGTATCGCTGCCATACAGGTTATTAAAGCGAGAACACCGAGAAGAGCCGTCAGCCAAAAGGTTAGATGCCATGTTCCCAGCTGACCTACAAATGTACCTAAAGGGACGCCAAGCACATTGGCAATAGTAAAGCCAGCAAAGATGGAGGCAATTACGGTGTGTCTTTTTGAGGCTGGCATGGTGTCATTCGCGACCGACATAGCCAGTGCGGTTAATACGCCGCTTACGATGGCAGTGATCACCCTTGAAAAGATTAAGAGTGTATAAGAATCGGCGAGTGCACTAATCACATTTCCTGCGATAAAGATCGCGATTAACGTCAACATTAACGGGTATTTTGAAAACCTGCTTGCGAAGGCGGTCAATATCGGCGTCCCGATCGCGTAGGCAATGGCAAAGACAGAGACTAAAGTCCCGGCAGTAGCGACTGATATTTTTAGGTCCGAGGAGACTTCTGTCAGTAAACCAACGATCACAAACTCACTCGTTCCAAGAATAAAGGTTAGAAGAGTCAAAGCAAATGCTAAGAACTTTTGATGATTGTTTAGAGTATTTTCTTTGGTGGCAGCTGTCATATCGTTTCACTCCAATTTTCTTATATTTAAATATCTAGAATTATCGTTATACACAAAATAAAAAAACAGAAATCTGTTTAACCTTTAGATTTCTGTTTTGAGAAACGTGGCCAGTTGAAGAATCGTTTCTTCATTACGCCTGTAATACGTCCATTGGCCATAACGGACAGACTCGAGAAGGCCAGCTTTCTGCATCATGTTCAAGTAGTGAGAAACCGTAGATTGAGAAGCTTTAACTTTTTCCTGAATATCGCCGACACAAACTCCGCCTTTAATACTTACCTCTTTGGGAAGGTGGGCTTGCTGCTTAGGGAAATGCTTCTCGGGTTCCTTCAGCCACCGTAAAATGTTAAGCCGGGTCTCGTTTGACAATGCTTTAAATAAGTCGATGGGTTCCATAAATGTATTGTAAATCGATTTATCTCGATAAGTCAACCATTTGAGCAGGCGGCAATTTGGGGACAGATTTTCGTTGCAGGCACTCGCTTTCCGCGGGCACGGCCTCAGCTAACTTAGGCGTGGTCTCTTTGTGTGCCAAAGTGGATCTTCGGACGCGTGCTATTTCCGCAGGACTTGGAACAACATCCTTGAATCCACATCGCACGAAGAAAATGCAAAGCATTTTCGAGGAGTCTCGGGTATTTCTGGCTTTCAACTCTGAGCATGCACATTTTCGAGGAGTCTCGTGCCTTCCACTTCAGTCAGCCAAAATGTGCATTAGAGCCATCCTCATTTCTCTTTACACTAAATTGGGTTATATTTTCGGTAACCACTCTCTGATTCCGCAAGGGTCTCAATCGTTTTCGGCAGCTCGGTCAAGTGAACGTGCGGATGCTCCTTGTGAAAACGAGGAAACCGTTGATAGCTATGATCCGGAATCAGTATGACGTTGCCTTCTAAGTAACGATGAAGCTGATCTTGTTCGTCTCACAATTCCTTGAGATTGCCTCAACGAATCGGAACTGAACATAGTAGCTGCCAATTTTTCCTAAGCCTCTCGGAATCGACGTACAACTGAAAATTTTTTTAATAATAGAGAGTACACACTTTTTTTTTTAGTAAGTGAGTAGAAAACACGTAGAATTTTTACTTATTTAAAGTGAATATAGGAACATAGGTTACTGTTATTAAATCTCGGCCGGAAGACTTAGAAAATGTCCTACTGGCTGTGGGTTTCGTCGTTGTTTTTACACCTTACAATAAAAGGATAAGAAGGAAGGGAGTTTGCAATGGGCGGCATTCCCTGGGATCTAGATGCTGAAAGGCTACCTTCTTCTTAAAAATTTATTGAGGAGGGAACAAATGCTTCAGCTTTTAAAAAATACTAACTATCTTCGTTTATGGTTTGCGCAGGTAGTTTCTGAGCTTGGTGATGGCTTGTCCAATTTGGTTATTCTATATTTGGTGTCAACGTTCACAAATAATCCTTTGGCTTATACCATGATTCTTGTCGCTCGATTTTTTCCCAATATATTATTTGGAACCCTGGTAGGTCCGCTGATTGATAGATTTTCAAAGAAACAGTTATTAATTGGTGCAGATTTATTTAGAGCGCTCATTCTTTTTTTAATGATTTTCTCGCAGTCATCACTTGTTGGACTGACAGTGCTGATTTTTTTGCAGGGAGTTGGCACGGTATTTTTTGAACCTTCCAGAACAGCTACAATCCCGAGAATTGTAGAAAAGAGTAAAATACCGGAGGCAATAAGTCTTTCTCAATCAACATTTATGCTGATGTTGATCATATCTCCTTTACTTGGCGGACTGCTGCTGGTATCTGGTCAATACTCTTTAATATTCCTGATCGATGCCGGAACGTTCATTGCTTCAGCCTTATTGATCATGACACTTAGCATAAAAGAAATTAATAACAAGGCAATAGATGAAGAACAAGGAAATCAAACTTATCTGGAGTCGATGAAAAACGGAATTAAAACTATTTACCAGAATCACTTTTTAATAGGGATCATTGCGTTATTAATGATTGGAATGTTCGTTATGAATGTTGTCAGCGTCAATATGAACCCAGTTATTTTAAATGTTTTTGAAGTCGATGAATTTCATTTTGGCACACTAACGTCTGTCGAGGGGTTTTTCGCTTTACTGGGGGCTCTTATTGTTCCGTATTTTATGAAAAAAATCAAAACAAACACCTTTGTCATTATCACCATTGCCTATCGGGGAGGTATGTGTTTAATGATTATACCTATTTATGAAGCAAGCTTGCATTTGCCATTAGTCCCTTTATACATATGGATGAGCCTTGTTGGTTTTTGCAATACATTTATAAACATTCCACTTAACAGCATGTATATGCAGGCTGTTCCTGAGCATCTTTTGGGTCGAGTGTCTGGTGTGATTACGACGGCGACAAATGCATGCCTGTTATTGGGGCTAGTGCTGGGCGGGTTGACTGCCTCAATGATTGGACCGATGTGGACCGTGACAATAGGAGGCGGACTGCTTCTGGCTATGAGTTTAATTTTTCCACGCACTAAGTATTTTTCATATTTAATAGTAGAAAAAGAGTTTGAGTTTTTAAATAAAAGGCGTGGGGTTTGAATGCATAAAAAATTCAAAAAACATTGGATATTTATGTTAAAATAACGTAGTGCTTGTGATGTGTTTATTTTTCTAATGTGGAGGTGTGATTTTGTCAAGGGCAAGTAACGAAAATTTAGTTACCGAAGAAAGTATCGGTAATCGATCGCCATTTCACAAGGTTAAAATGAGATACTTTCTATTGCAAATAACAATCGGTTTCATTGTGCTTTATTTTTCTTTAAAGCTTATTGTTAACGCCTTGATGGGTCTTAGTGAATTTACATTTAAATACTCAGTTGCAAGTCTTATTTACGTGTATGTTTTCTTATTGTGCTTAAGAGTCACAAATAAAAACCACATAAATTTTAAAAACATCTTCACTATAAAAGATAAAAAAATTAATTGGCTCGAAATAATCGGACTAACAATTTTGACAAAGGTTATTTACCTAACAACACTTTCCGCCGCTTTATTATACTTTGTTTATGCAAATCCTCAATACCTTAACGATTTTACTTCTAACATGAACACTGCAGTTCTGCCCTTAAATAAGTTTGTTTTATTAGCCTTTCTGTCTGTTGTTATAGCACCATTAATAGAAGAGTTATTTTTTCGCGGCATTGTATTGCAAGCCTGGGCTGTTCGGTGGGGGTTAAAGAGAGGGATTATTTTCTCATCGTTAGTATTCGCGGCACTTCATTTTTCTCCGCAATTTATGGATATTTTTCTAGGTGGTATTGTTTTATCTGTTTTATTTATAAAATATCAATCACTTCTTGTCCCAATCGTATTTCATCTCATTAATAATATTATTGTGCAGGCGACAAGTTTTTTTAACCGAGGGGCTTCTTCAAGCGACAGCCTGACATTGGATCAGGCAAAAGCTGCGGGGTGGACAGCCTTAATATTGCTTGTCATTTCAGCTTCAATTTTTATTGTTTACTTAAAGAAAAGTCAGTTGAAGGGTAGATTACCAGTAATATAATCACTGGTTATATTATGATGGACTCGTAGCTTTCTAAATAAAACAAAAACGCCCAGAGACCTTTTTCTCTGGGCGTTCCTCATCTAATCTGTAATACCTTATTCCATCAGAATCGAGATGGCGCTGTATAGTAATAATAAAGCCATTACGACATTAAATTGGCTTCGGTATTTTGATAAGAATTTTTGAAAAACCGAGCCAAACACACTCCAGCTGAAGGTGCTCATAAAACCGACAAATGCCAGCATAACCGCAAAAAAGATAAAGGTGATATTTGATGTGTAGTAAGGGATGACGAAGGTTGAGATGACGGTTATCCCATACAGGATGCCTTTCGGATTGATAAACTGCAGCAGCATGCCTGCGGTAAAACTGTTATTCTTGTCGCCATCAGCGGCTTTAGCCGTATTTTTGCTGCTTTTAATAATTTTTATGGCGAGATAGACCATGTAGGCGGCACCGAGGATGGTCATGAAAAATTCAACTTTCGGGATAAAGTCTTTCAGCAAAAGATTAAAGTAACAGCACAGCAGGATAATAATAAAGAAACCAGCCCCGACACCAAAACAAAATCGAAGTGTTCTTTTAAAGCCGTATTTGTTGGCGAACAGCATAGACATTATGTTATTGGGACCTGGCGTAAAGCTGGTCACGAAAACAAATAATAAAAATGATAACAATGGCATATTGGAATCCTCCTCTGCTAGTCTGTTATAATGACCAAAACGAACAGTATAACGACTTACTTTATAGTGTATACATCATACGTTATATTGTACATAGGTAAAAAGGAGAATATTTATGCAGGAAATACACCTTACCATTGCCAAAAATTTAAAGGCATATAGAGAAAGTAAAAAATTAAGTCTTGAAAGAGTCGCGGAATTAACCGGCGTAAGCAAAACAATGATCGGCCAAATTGAAAGAGGGGAATCGAGCCCGACGATTACAACGATCTGGAAAATTGCTAACGGCCTTAAAATTTCGTTTACGTCACTGATTAATAACCCGCAGCCGGATACGAATGTCCTTTTGAAAAACGACATTCAGGTTTTATCTGAGGATAACGGAAAATATCGTGTCTATCCGTACTTTCCCTTTGAAGACGACCGGCGTTTTGAAGTTTATTCGGTTGAGATCGATCAAGGCGGCTTTCTGAGCTCTGATTCACACAAAGAAGGAACGGAAGAACTCATTACAGTCTATGACGGGGAATTAACAGTCCGGGTTAATAACAATGAATATACGGTAAACAATGGCGATTCAATCAGGTTCAAGGCTGACAGACCCCATACGTATCATAATTCAGGAAAAGGGCTGACCCGTTTAAGCATGATTTTGTATTATCCGGATTGAGTAAGGAAGCGCCAGATTCTTAGTATTACAGCTTATTTTGTTAAAAGGCATCTCAAAAGAGGTGCCTTTTTGTGTTATGGAGAACTAGTAGAGGAGGGAAAGCCAGGGGGAATTCACATTTTATTTAAAACGGGAGACTTAGTTGTCCGCACGCTTGAATTTGAGGATCGTTATCTATTAGCCAAATGGCTTTCAGATCCCTCAGTTCTTGAATACTACGAAGGCAGAGATAATGCGTTTGATTTAGGCAAAGTCAATAAAACGTTTTATCGAGAGGGAGACCGAAAGGGAAAGTGTATTGCTGAGTATGAGGGAAGCCCAATCGGATACTGTCAGTATTATCCGATCGATGAAGGAGAAAGAAAACTTTACGGGTATACAGATGAGACAGAAATAATATATGGGATCGATCAGTTTATTGGTGAAACGGCTTATTGGAATAAAGGAATTGGGACGAAGCTCGTTACATCGATGGTTGAATTTCTAACAAAGCATAAGCAAGCGGATAGGGTCGTCATGGATCCTCAGACATGGAATGAAAGAGCAATCCGATGTTATGAAAAATGCGGGTTTAATAAGGTTAAATTACTGCCGGAAAATGAGCTTCATGAAGGGGAATACCGGGATTGCTGGCTGATTGAATGGAAGCTCAAAAAAGTCGATAAATAATATAACTAAAAGCATGAGGACTAAACTGAAACTATTAAAATCCATGATGCAGTTGATGCCCTTGCAGATCCAGAAAAATCGTATATTAGCAATTTAAGAGCGTCACTCGTATTTTGAGGTCTATGTGAGAGATTAAACATTTTCAATATCTCTTGAGTTTAGAAGGAAAGGTGCTTTTATGAAAACAGATAAACGTGGATTTAAGAATTTAGTGACAACAGAAGAGGAATTGAGAGCAATCCTTGGTGAGCCAAGTGACCTGGTTAAGCAAAAGGTCATTTCATATTTAGATCCGCATTGTCAGCAGTTCATTGGAAAATCCCCATTTTTAATGATGTCGACTTCGGATCAAGCAGGCAATTGCGATGTTTCTCCTAGGGGAGATGTACCTGGATTTGTACTGACATTGGATGAGAAGCGGTTAATCATCCCGGAACGTCCCGGGAACAAACGCGCTGATTCCATGCTTAATATATTGTCCAACCCGCATGTTGGTCTGGTGTTTCTCATTCCTGGATTAGGCGAAACGCTTCGAATTAACGGAACAGCCTGCCTGGTACAGGAGGAAGAATTGCTTAACAAAATGGCTGTGAATGGCAAGACGCCTTTATTAGGCATTGGTGTGGAAGTCGAAGAATGCTACATTCATTGTGCAAAAGCATTTAGACGATCCGGCCTATGGAAATCCTGAGTCTTGGGATGCAAAAGAGTCCCTGCCCGCTGTTGCTAGGATATTAGTTGATCACGCCAAGCTAAAAAATGTCAGTTCCGAATCGATGGCAGAAAGACTTGAAGATGGCTACACAAGGCGGCTTTATTAAATTGAATTAGGAAAATACATAACTATAAATGTTAGGAGGAGATAAAGAAAATGCTGACATTAGAGTTAATGAGTGGTGCTGAATTCCAAGACTATCTAAATGAGGCAATCGGAAATTATGCAAAAGAACATGTCATAGCTGGAAATTGGAATGAATCAGAAGCTGTAGATAAGGCGACAAAAGAGTACGCAAAACTTTTACCAGAGGGTCAAAGAACTGAAGATAACTATTTATATACGATTCGTCATGAAGACCAAGAGGTTGGGATGGTGTGGCTTTCTCAAAGATCGAAGGACAAAGGATTTATCTATGATATTAATATTTGGGAAAACCACCAAGGACTTGGGTATGGTAAGGAAGCCATGAAAGCGATTGAAGAGGTAGGGAAGAAACTAGGCATAGAAAAAATTAAGCTCCACGTATTTGGTCATAACAAGGTCGCTCGAAGATTATATGAAAAACTCGGGTATCAAACAACGGATCTTGTGATGGAAAAACAGATATAATCTCGCATGTTTTAAACGACCTTAAAAAGATGGGAGGACAACGTGAATAAGTACGGAATGTTATCTATTTTAATGGCCGTAATAAGTGTGATGATATTTTTTATCCTGAGAGGACCGATTGCGAGTTTATCTGTAGTAATAATTATATTCACTGTCCTTTCGATCGTTGGAATTGTATTTGCGGTTATGTCAAAAAAATGGATAGCGGCGATCGCGGGAATTCTTTTGAATGGCGGGGTATTAGTATTTGCCTATTTCCTTCTGCTTGCATTAGGAATAGGCGGACCTTAAGATTTGTAGAAAGCGAGTATATACCTATAGCCTGTTTTAGAAAATAGGTAAAAAAAACTACATACAAAAACCCATTAATGGCATCTCAAAAGAGGTGTCTTTTTGTTATGCAGCGAACATATTAGAATAAGAAACTGAAAACGAGGAGAGATTCGGGATGAAGATTTTTAGGTTTGATAAAGAAGCGGGTAAGCATATTACTAAATTTGATTCGGATTTCATATTAACGAGGATAACAAAGTCAGATCATTCGGCACATGTAAGCTGTATGCATGTAGGAGAATCGGGAAGGATCGGCTTTCATCAAGCCGTTGTTAATCAACTCCTTCTAATCGTCAGCGGGAAAGCGGATGTGTGCGGAGAGGACAAAGTATTTTCAGGTGTCAAAACAGGTGAGGCTGTTTTTTGGGAAAAAGGAGAATGGCATGAAACGGTATCGGATGAAGGGATGACTGCAATTGTAATTGAGAGTGAAAAGATGAGCCCATCACTGATGGCTTTGCAGCACAATGCTAAATAGAAGATAAATTTAAGAGATTGATGAGGATTGAGGTTAGAGCAATGCAGACAACTGAAATGATTAAAGTAAATAAAAAATGCTGGGATGTGGTCGCTCCAAAGTTCTTTGGTGTTGAAGCGCTTCCTGAATATGGTCCATTTACGGTAACCGAGGATGAAATCAACCTTTTTGATACGATACATAATAAAAAAGTCTTTGAAATTGGATGTGGGAGTGGCCATTCTCTTCAATATATGGCGGAAAAAGGTGCTCAAAAATTGTGGGGGATTGATTTGTCTTCCACACAAATTGAAACTGCTCGGAAGACGTTAAAGGATTTTGATCCTCAATTAATTTGTACGCCTATGGAAGAAGAAATGGATGTACCAAAGAATTATTTTGACATTGTTTACTCGATCTATGCTCTTGGATGGTCGACAAATCTTTCACGAACATTAGAACTCATTTATTCGCATTTAAAAGCAGATGGCAGCTTGATTTTCAGTTGGGAGCATCCAATGTATCCGCGTGTTAAAAGTGAAGACGGTGCTCTCCATGTTAAAGGTACCTATCAATATGAGGGACCAGTAAGATACGAATCGTTTTATGGGGAACAAGTCCCTGTTGTGCTCCACAGGAGAAAATTAGGCACTTATATTAATAAATTAGTTGAAGCTGGATTTAAAATTGAGAAGGTTATAGAAGGCGATGTTTCAAAGAGATTTATAAATGTAAAAGATGATTTCTCTGAAGAAAATTATTCACTTTACAAAACAAGAGCGGTTCCCAATACTTTTATTATTAAAGCAAGGAAGTAATCGGCATCGGGGGAAGGGTGTCAAGAAATGAAATTTCAGGGGGTGCAGGATGGAGAATAAAACAGATTCAATTTCAGTGATTGAACAATATGTTCAGCTTAAGGGATTTAAATTATTTACTAGGCTATATGGTAATAAGACGGGGAACCCCATTGTCGTAATGGAGGCAGGCTATGGTGACGATTCGAAATCCTGGGCTTCTATCATTCCTGAGGTCTCAAGGATGAGCCAGGTGCTCGTGTATGACAGGGCGGGATTAGGCAAAAGTGAACAGAGTCCCAACCCGAGAACGAGCGAAGAAATGGTTAATGAACTGCATGAGATGTTGGCTAAGTTGAGTCTTGAACCGCCTTATATATTAGTGGGCCATTCATTTGGAGGCGTCAACATGCGGTTATACGCTGTGGAGTTCCCAAGTGAGACAGCAGGAATGGTTCTTATTGATTCCACTCCTGAAGAATACAGAGAGCGATTTTTACCAAACATGCCAGAGGATTTTCAAGAAGCGTACAATAAACAATTTGTTCATGAAGGAACGTATGATGAATTTATGGAAAGCTTAATGCAGTTAAAGTACAGCAGCCGGTACCTGAAGGATATACCCTTGATTGTTTTATCAGCGGGAAAGAAGGATCACTATTCCATGGAGGCACAGCTTCTCTGGCATGAGATGCAGAAGGAAATAGCCGGACTGTCTATTCAAGGTGAATTTATAATTGCTGCGGACAGTGCTCACTATATTCAAAAAGACGAGCCTATGGTAGTCATTGAAGCGATTGCGAAACTGCTCGGAAATTGAATGAATATTTGCTATTATGAAACTCTTTAGAAACATTATAAGTTAAAATTTAAAGGAGATTCTATGAAATTTATTTTACTATTTGGACCGCAGGCATCAGGAAAAATGACAGTGGGACATGAACTTGAAAAAACAACGGATCTGAAGCTCTTTCACAATCATATGACGATTGAACTTGTTTGTCCTTTTTTTGATTTTGGGACAGAAACCTATAGTCGATTGGTTAATTTATTTCGTCGTGAAATTTTTGAAGAAGCAGCAAAGAGCGAAATGTTTGGCATGATTTTTACTTATGTCTGGGCCTTCGATCAGCAGGAGGACTGGGATTTTGTTGAGGAGGTGTGTGAGATTTTTGAATCGAAAGGAAACGAAGTATATTTTGTTGAGCTTGAGAGTGATTTGGAGCAGCGTCTTGAACGCAACAAGACCCCACACAGACTAGAGCATAAACCGACCAAACGAAATGTTGAGTGGTCAGATAATGAATTAAAATCGGCAATGGATAAATATAGATTAAACTCAAAAGAAGGGGAAATCACTAGGGGGAATTATTTGAAAATAAACAATACTTGGTTGAGTGCGGAAGAAACAGCCGCAAGGATTAAAGAGAGATTTCAGCTGTGAAACAGACCGGTGCTTGATTTCTAGGCGGAATTTGTTGACGGCATCTCTGGGTTCCGTCAGCAAGGCTCCCCCAGAATATATGGAGAAAACATTTTTATGATTAATTTTACCATCAGCAAGATCCGGGATAATGAATCTGCCAAATCCTCGGCATCAAAGGAATGTCATAGCGTGTTATGAATCTTATAAAGAATGTCCTCAACCATACCTTCAGTGGTGCCCGCATTTTCCTCTTTTAAAGACTGGACCTTGAACACCTGGAATTTTTTCGCCTCATAATAATCGACCAGGGCCTGTTTTAATGAAAGACCTTTTTTCTTCAAACACTCAGAATCAATAATCTCTTTCAGCGTGGCGTCATCCTGCAAGATGAGGATCGCAGGGTTCAGCTCATTAAATACACCTGCTTTCATTCCTTCCTGATAAAAGCTGTGAAGGGTGGCTGATCGTTCTGTTCTTGAAAGCATTTTTTTCTCATAAAGAGCAGGGCAGCTCTGCTTCAGGTCACGCATAAAGATATCAGAAGCGTAAAATGCGGATAGAACGGCCTGTTCAAATACTTTTTGAAGACGGTACGGGTAAGATAATGATTGATCCGAGATCGTTGCATCGGCTTCCCGGAAATAAGCGATATAGTACTCGGTTACTTCCTTAATAATTTCTTCCTTTGAAGAAAAATAATTATAGAGAGATGCTCTGCTCATGTTCATCGAGCGGGCAATATCCTGAATGTTGAGCGAAGTGAAGCCTTGATTCCGGACCACATGCATGAGTTTTTTTACATAGGATTTTCGCTTGATCGCTCGTTCTTCAGGTGCGATTTTCCTCATCTCGACACCCCCTTTTCAGCCCATTATAGCATAATTAAACGGTCCAATTTCCTTTGCCAAGCCTTGTTCGTTTACAAATGGAGGGAAGAGGCGTAATCTTGTAGACAATCATTACTTTAGACTGAATTTAAATAAATAGTCTAAAATAAGATACAGAGGAGAATGTACATGTTGACCACTAATTTTTCAAATGTCTATATAAATGGAGAATGGCGCAAAGGAAACAGCGACAAGTCGATGACAGATGTCAATCCGTTTAACGGAGAAGAACTCGTCACCATTCAAGCTGCGAATAAAGAGGACTTGGATGCAGCCTATACCGCTGCTGCTAAGGCACAGTCTGCATGGCGTGAAGAGCTGCCGCAAAATAAACGAGCGGTTCTTGAAAAAGCGATTACTGTGATGCAGGATAATAAAGACGTGATCATTGACTGGCTGATTAAGGAAGCCGGCAGTACTTTCATGAAGGCAAGCAGTGAATTCCAGGCCTCGCTTAATATCTTGAAAGAATCGACGACCTATCCATATCGCATGGAAGGAAAAATTCTTCCGTCACAAACAGCAGGAAAAGAAAACCGTGTCTATCGCAATCCTCTTGGTGTCATTGGGATCATCAGTCCGTGGAACTTCCCTTTCCATCTGGCAATCCGTTCGATTGCACCAGCTATTGCGACGGGGAATGCAGTGGTTTTAAAACCGGCGACGGATACACCGGTTACAGGTGGCTTGATTTTTGCGAGCATTTTTGAAGCTGCAGGTCTTCCGAAGGGCTTATTGAATGTTGTCGTAGGACGCGGTTCTGAGATCGGTGATGACATTGTCACGCATCCGACGCCTCGCCTCATTTCATTTACAGGTTCTACAGAAGTTGGCCGACATATTGGTGAGCTTGCAGGTAAAAACCTGAAGAAAACGGCGCTTGAACTTGGCGGCAACAATGCCTTTATTGTCCTTGACGATGCGGACATTGATCAGGCGGTTGATTCGGCGTTATTCGGAAAGTTTTATCACCAGGGGCAAATTTGTATGTCAGTTAACCGGATTTTTGTTCATAAAGACATTTACGATGAATTTGCTAAGCTGTTTATCCAGCGTGCGGAAAGGCTGAAATACAACAATCCATCAGAAAAAGATACGAACGTTGGCCCGCTGATTAATAGTGATCAGAAAGAGCGCATTCTAAAAGACATCGAAGCCAGTGTTAAACAGGGTGCCAAAGTTCAAGTAGGCGGACAGGCTGATGGCAATGTGCTGCAGCCAACTGTTTTAACAGATGTTACAAACACGATGCCAATCGCAGAAAATGAAATATTTGGTCCGGTGGCAGCTCTTATACAGTTTGAGGATGATGAAGATGCCATTGAAATGGCCAACGCTTATCCTTATGGATTGAGCGGAGCGGTTCATTCAGCGAATATTGAGCATGGCACGAATGTCGCGCATAAAATCCACACAGGTATGATTCATGTGAACGATCAATCTGTTAATGACGAAGCACACATGCCATTTGGCGGTGAAAAAGACTCTGGCCTCGGCCGTTTTAACGGCGAATGGGTCCTTGAAGAATTCACCACATTAAAATGGCTGTCGGTTCAGCATACACCTCGTGACTATGGACCGTTTATCAACCGTTTAAAATAAGAAATACAAAAAACATGGGCGGTTGCCCATGTTTTTTTTGAGGGGAATTCATTAAATGGAACATGTTCAAAAAGGACTTAAAAAATATTTCCAAATAAATGAATCAAAAGGCTTGCTTATTTTGTCTGTGTTTTGTATAAATATATATAAGGTTATACAAAAGTTATACAAAATATAAACAAAAGGTTTGTTCAAGACTTTTTTAGATCCGCATACCAGCAGACAGGCAGGCGTCTAAAACCCCACGGCCAAGCAAAAGACCTCTTAAGTTGAAGGTATAAGGATGCATGAATCACACACATTGATCCAACGTAAACTGTAGTTGAACTAGCAAACGATTGAATTCGAGATTCTTATTCCTTCACTAAGAGAGGTATTTGTAAAATGGACATTAATAAAAATCGATTAATGGTTATCATTTCTTTTGGCGCTGTCATATTGGCTGTTATCGTACATATTCTGCACAGCTTTAGCATCATGAAGCCAATGAACGGGGAGCAGACAGCGATCATTCATTCCTACCCCTGGCTTTCTTACGGCAGTTTGGCTGTGCCTGCCATATTGGTCATTTTAACCGGGCTTTTATATACTTTTAATAAAAGTCACCATCTGATTCCTTTAATGGTTACGCTGACGCTTTCCTTTTCTAGCATAGGAACTGTAATAGGCGGCGAAGGCATGGTGGAGTATCACTTCTCCATTTTTATGGTGGTCGCCATTCTCGCATACTATGAAAATATTAAATTGCTGATGGTGATGACCGGTATTTTTGCAGTTGAGCACCTCGTCGGCTTCAGCTTCCCTTTTTGGACAAAGATCATTTTCGGTGTTCCTCACTATACGTTTGCAATGCTGTCCATTCATGTTGTATACCTTGTTCTGACATCTGGGGCAACGACGTGGCAGATTATCAATAAGAAAAAATATACAGCGCTCCTGCAGAAAGAAAATGAAGAGAAGCAGGCAACGATAAATAATATGATGCAAAAACTATCTGAAACCAGCCATAGCGTTCTGGACACCGTCAAAAATTTAGGTGAAAATTCCGATGCCTCTCAGCAGGAAATCCACCGAATTACGGCTTCTATCCAGCAAATGGCTTCGGGTGCTGATCACCAGCTTGCCATGGCTGTAGATAGCGGGGCTTTGTTAGAAGAAATGACGAAGGGTGTGCACCAGATCGCCTCCAGCTCCGGCATTGTTGTTGAAGCTTCGAGTGATGCAACAAAAGAGGCTAATCAAGGAAAAGAGATAGTTAAGCAAACTATCGATCAGATCAACACGATTAATGAATCCTTTAATCATCTCTCGAACAGAATCATTCAGTTAGAAAAGCGGTCTGTAGAAATAAATGAAATTATTTCTGTGATATCAGATATCTCTGCGCAAACGGATTTACTCGCTTTAAACGCTGCCATTGAAGCTGCAAGAGCTGGTGAGGAAGGAAAAGGATTTGCTGTCGTCGCTGAGGAAGTAAGAAATCTAGCCATTAGGTCCAATCAGTCCGTTAAACGGGTGTCGGATTTGATCGGGGAAATCCAGTATGAAACCGGCGAAGCAATGACCTATATGGAAAAGGGAGGCAAGGAGGTTAAGGCAGGCATTCATCTGGTAAATGAGACAGAAGCAGCATTCGATCGCATATTGAAGGCAGCCCAAAAAGTACACAGCCAGATTCACGAAACATCTGCGGTATCCGAGCAGCTTGCGGCAGGATCAGACCAGGTCTTCCAGTCGGTTCAAAAAATGACAGAGGTGGCAAAAGGAAATGCCTCAAGCAGTGAAAGCATCTTCCAGGCCTCAGAAAAACAGCTTGGCTCCATAGAAAATATCAATGGAATTGCCGGATACCTAAACACACTTGTTAATGAATTAAATACGTTGACCATGGCTATTAAAATAAAATAATCAGATTCACCTAGAACGGCATCTCAATGAGGTGCTGTTTTTTTGTAATTCCTAGAGACTTTTTGTTTAGTCATTTCAAGTATTCCTCGATCTTTTTTTCAACAAATGCCTTTAAGGTGGGCCATAAGTAGCTCGATTCATGATGATAGCCTTTGAATTTATATTTCACATCCAGTCCTTTTTCTGTTCTTCGCTGCTCGTAGACGTTGATACCGGATTTCAACATGCCTTTTCTTGCCTCAGTAAGATCTTTTGTTGCGGCATCCATGACCCTGTCCATCCACTCGAGATATAGACGCGGGAATTTAACCTGGGCAGCTTGGATGATTTTTTTGTCCCGGTCCAGCACTGTTAAAACAAACGGCAGGATAATATAATCTTTCACAAAATGGCTTTCTTGTTCATTTGGGTATGGAATCATGATGACACCCTATCTTAGGGAACGTATGTTTGTATTATACTACCCTTTTTTTCGTTTTCCAATCCTTTTATTTGGAAAAATTATGGGGAGCGGAAGCACTAGGGGAGATATATTTCCATCAATCAAGGTCATTCGAAGGTATAAAAAAAGCCCTGTACAGGGCTTTTAGCAGCAAACAGTGGCTAGGATTTTTTGAACAGCGTAAATGCTGTCATCTTTACGGAATTGTTTTGATACAGCGGGAGTTGATGCGCCGGAAATGTAAATGTTTAATTCAGCATCCAAGTCAAAATGGCCGGCTGTTTCGATGTTAAAGTGAGAAATGCTTTTATAAGGTACAGAATGATAATCGGTTTTCTTGCCGGTCATTCCTTGCTTGTCCACCATAATTAATCGTTTGTCGGTAAAAACGATCAGATCCCTCACTAGCTTAAAAGCCGCGTTGACTTCTTCATCAGTCGTTAAAATATTTTCTAGATCATGTCTAACCGCATCTTTATCCACGGTAGAAGCATTGCCAAGCAATCCGCTAAATAGACCCATTTATTTTCTCCCCTTTATAGATAAAAAAATTAGAAGCTGCAGATCTAATGATATCATCTTCGGAACGTTCTTGTCTCCGATTGGAAACAATAAGGAAAACATCAAGAATTTATTTTTCTTGTATAGGACAATCTTGGAGCCGGGCAAGCTGAAATTAAGGAGGCGATGTTTCAAATGGATACGTTTGAAGTTCTCACTCTTATGATCAGCTTTGGTATGTTTGTCATTGCGATTCTGGAATTTAAACATAATGATAAGGATAAGCATTCGTGAACACGCTGAAGAGCGTGTTCCTTTTTTTACAGACGTTTTAAAGGTATAAGAAGGGGTATATGACAAGGAGATATTTTAGAAGGAGGAATCTTAAAGATTGGCCAATTTTTTAACCATCGCAGCAATCATTTTCATTATTATTAACCTCGTATATTTCTTTAAAAATAAACATTTCCGCTACAGTTATTTCAGCACAGCTCTCTTTTTGAAACTATTTTTTGTTCTGCTTGGGGTCACACTTGCATTTGCTGTGCTCTATTATGCGTTATCGTTTGATCACGTCGTGCTTCGTGTCAGCTCGCCGACCGGTAAACCGGTGGGGCATGCCTTTCTTGATTATCTTTACTTTAGCGGCGTCACGATTTTATCAGTCGGGTACGGCGATTTTCTCCCAATGGCTCACATCCGTTTCTTTGCGCTTCTTGAAGCAGGAATCGGATTGCTGCTTCCTACAGCCTACTTTATGAAAATGCTTGAATCAAAGACAAGAAATAATAATCAAGACAATAGTAAAACTGAAGAGAAGCATTAAAGTAGGTGGGTTAAACCAGGTTTGCGTGATCTGGAGGGGATATTCATAGGAAATTACGAGATGATCCAAATTGATAATCTGTTGGATTTTGATTTGAATCGTTTAGTCATACAAAGCAAGGAAGAGGGATTTCGTTTTGTCGAAAGATTAGTTAATGAGTATGAAAACGGAACAAATACGTTTAACCAACGTGGAGAAGGGTTATTTGGGGTCGCTAATGAAGAAGGTCTTCTTATTGCTATAGGAGGATTAAATAAAGACCCTTTTTCAGATGAAAAATTTGTTGGTCGACTGAGAAGGTTTTATGTGAGTAAAGAGTATAGAAGAAATGGTGTAGGGAGCTTTTTGGTCAAACGGATCGTTGCCGAAGCAAAAAAACATTATAAAATTTTGGTGCTTCATACAGATACTGAACAGGCTGATACGTTTTATACGACGATCGGTTTCTCAAAGGGAAATCTTTATCCAAATTCAACACATGTAATAAATTTAAAAAACTAATGTTTTATTTAACTAGCGATCGTCTCAACTTAATAAAGCGATAAAATAGAACTTCTCTAATCTAGGGGTTCTATTTTTTCTGTATAACCTCCTTTATTTAAAAAGGATTTCAGGCACGAAAAGAGAACGTATAGTATAAAACCATTAGTACATTACAGGGGGATTGGCATGGCGGAGCTTAGAGAATTGTCGGTGAAGGATGGCGTGGATGTATTTGACATGGTCCAGGAAATTAAGGAAGGCGGGAACGGTTTTGTGAACAGTTTATATGCAGATGATTTGCAGCTTTTCCAAGAGAAACTCTTAAGAAATGATAGGCTTTCAAAAGGAATAGATTTGGAACCGCAATATGTTCCGCAAACCATTTACTGGCTCTATGATCACGGAAAACCGGTTGGATACGGAAAACTGCGACATTATTTGAATGAATATCTGCTGCAGTATGGCGGGCACATCGGCTACGTTATCAGACCATCTGAGCGGAAAAAAGGTTACGGAAAGATTTTGCTAAAGGAACTGCTAATCAAGGCAAAGGAAAAACAAATCGATCGTGTCTTGGTGACCTGTGACGACGATAACACAGGGTCCATTAAAGTGATTGAATCCAATAATGGCGAGCTAGCAGAGACGAAGGATGGCTCATGCTTTTACTGGATTAATATCTAAGTCATTAGGGGCTGCTATTTGGCGGGTGCGGGGTGCCTAGTTCCTTTATAAAATGATTTGAAAGAGCTGAAGATTGAAATGAAGCATTTGGAGCTGATTAATAAGCTGCCTGTTCTTGATAAAGGGCAGCGGTTTGTTCTAGGGGTAGACGGGTTAAGCCGTTCAGGGAAAACGACGCTTGTTAAAGAAATCAGCGGTACGCTGCAAGAGAAAAACATTCGGGTCGCTGTGCTTCACTTGGATGATTTCATCGTTGAGCGTGCAAAACGTTATCACACGGGCAAGGAAGAATGGTTTGAGTATTATCATTTACAGTGGGACGTGACATGGCTCAGTAAATTTCTTTTCGAAAAGCTGAAGGGGGAGAACACAATTGCGTCTCCCATTCTACCAAGAAGCGTCGGATTCACATCGCATGGAAGGCATGATTCTACCGGACGCTGGGGTTGTTTTAATAGAAGGTGTCTTCCTGCAGCGAACTGAGTGGAGGGGGTTCTTCGATTATTTAGTTTACTTGGACTGTCCCCGGAGTAAGCGGTTTTCCCGGGAAAGTAGGGCAACACAGGAAAACATCGAGAAATTCCGAAATCGCTATTGGAAGGCTGAAGATTACTATTTAAAAACGGCAGCCCCAAGAGAGCAAGCCGACCTGTTAATCAATACATAGAAGGATGGGGTTGCCATAAAAAAAACGGCGCAAATACGCCGTTTTTAACTGAGCAAACGAGAGATAATGGCACCGAAAACGGAACCGATGATGGCGCTCAGCGTCATGGAGACGGAGCTCATCGAAGCGGAGAATTCGCCATACTCAAAGGCTTTAGATGTTCCGAGGGCGTGCGAGGCACTGCCGAAAGCAATCCCTTTGCCTAGCAGGCTGCGGACCCTGAACCATTCCAGGACAGAAGGGCCGATAATTGCGCCTGAAAACCCGGCAATCATGACAAACACAACCGTCAGTGAAGGCACGCCGCCTAATCCAGTCGTAATTTGGATCGCCACTGGAGTGGTAATCGATTTAGGAATGAGAGACAGAATTAAATTTTTTGGAATCCCGAGGAGCTCTGCAAAAAAATAGACGCTTGCCATTCCGGTTATGACGCCAGTAATTACGCCTCCGAGGATCGGTCCAATATTTTTAAGGAGCGTTTTCCTATGATTATATAAAGGAAAAGCTAAGAGAAACGACTGCCGGTCCAAGAAGGAGATTAATCCACTTCCCGCCGATCATAAAGGTTTGGTATGAAAGGTGCGCCGCCGTTAACAGTGTAATGATCAGTATTGTAGAGGTTAGGATCGGCAGCAAAAACGGCAAAGAAAAGCGCAGATACAGCCGGGTCATCAGCAGATAAATGCTGATCGTCATTAAAATGATGGTGATTGCTATAAGTGTTTGCTGCATCCTTATTGCTCCTTTCGTTTCAAGGTCTTATTCTCCAGAAGCTGACTGGTTTTACCTGCTATGATCATGGTTGCAAGCGTGCTGATAACGACAGCAAAACAAATCAGAATCCCTTTTCCTGAGAAAAGAGAGGCATAGTTCATGACCCCAATGGTAGCAGGCAGGAACAATAAGGGCAGAAAGGCTAATAAAAAACCAGCGCCATGCTGAATCCAGTCCGGTTTGAAAAGTTTAGACGATAAGGCTGCGAGTAAGAGCAGCAACCCGATAATACTTCCCGGAAGAGGGATGTTTAAGTATTGATGCAAAAGGCTTCCCAGGTATGAAAAGGCAAACAGGACAGCAATTTGCAAAATTATTTTAATCAGTTTCATTTTATAATCGCCGCCTCTGAAAATGAATGGAGGAGGTCGAATACGGCACTCCTCTAATAAGTGTATCTTGCTGAAAGAGGATAGTAAAATATATAATACATATCATAATGATACATTTATTAAATAACAAAAAAGGGGGGGACAAGCCACATGGAGCTTCGGCAGCTTCAATACTTTCTAGCGGTGGCCGAGGAACTGAATTTCAGCAGGGCTGCAGATCGCCTTATGATTACTCAGCCCCCTTTAAGCCTGCAAATTCAGAATCTGGAAAAGGAAATGGACCTTCTCCTTTTCTATCGCAATAATCGTAAAGTTGAGCTGACTGATGCGGGGAAACTACTTTATCAGAGAGTCGTGAAAATTTTTGACCAACTAGATCAGGCGGTGGATGATGCGCAGCGCACGCATAAAGGAGAAATCGGTAATCTTAAAGTTGGGTTTGTCGGGTCCGCGACCTATGATATTCTACCAGTAATCTTACGGGAATTTCGCAGTATGTATCCGGATGTAAAGGTGGATCTGTTTGAGATGTCAACGCCGGTACAGATCGACGCACTGCGGGCCGAAGAAATTGATGTTGGTGTGTTAAGACCGCCTGTCCGCGATGGAGTGCTGCAAACGGAAATTATCTCTACAGCTCCTTGTGTCCTAGCCCTTCCAAAACAGCATCCTTTAGTAGAAGTGAAAAAGATTTCACCGGCTGATCTCCATCCGTATCCGTTTGTTATGTTATCCCGGCACACCTGGTCTGGTCTATATGATGAAATTCTGGGATTGTGCCACCCTGTGATCCAGCAGGAGGCACTCGAATTTCAGACGGTTATTGGGTTAGTTGCGGCTGAATTGGGGATTGCGGTGGTTCCTCAATCAGCTATGTATATTCATAATCAAGATGTGGTCTATCGGGATCTTGGCGGTCAATTACCTGTGGCATCCATGGGGATTTCACAGCGCAGCAACAGTCAGTCTCCGCTCGTAAAAGCGTTTATTAATCTTGCAAAGGAACTCAGTTAAACAAAGAGAGTGTGTTTATGAAAGGCAAAGTAAATTATTTTTAATGAGGTGGATCTATGAATTATGGTGCAATAGAAGCAGGCGGAACAAAATTTGTCTGTGCGATTGGGGATGAAAAAGGAGACGTTAAGGAATCCATTCAGATACCGACAGAAACGCCAGACATCACTATTCCTAAGGTGCTTGCATTTTTTCAGGCACATGAGATCCGTTCAATTGGCATTGGATCGTTTGGACCAATTGGCGTGAATCCATCGAGTGATGACTACGGATATGTGACTTCGACCCCAAAACCAGGCTGGTCTGGCTTTCCATTTGTTAAAACAATTGAGGAGGCCCTGAATGTCCCGGTTGGTTTTAACACCGATGTGAACGCTGCGGCGCTTGGTGAGCTGGAGCATGGGGCTGCAAAAGGTCTGGACAGCTGTCTGTATATTACGGTTGGAACCGGAATCGGGGCAGGCGCTGTTGTGCAGGGCAAGCTGCTTCAAGGTCTTTCACATCCGGAAATGGGGCATATTCTCGTGCGTCGGCACCCGGAAGATTCCTTCGCCGGTAAATGTCCTTATCATCAGGATTGTCTGGAAGGATTGGCTGCGGGTCCAGCTATTGAAGAACGGTGGGGACAGAAAGGCACGGAGCTCGCCGGTCGCGAGGAAGTATGGGAGATTGAGGCTTTTTATCTGGCTCAGGCGATTATGCAGTACATATTGATTGTATCACCGAAGAAAGTCATTATCGGCGGAGGGGTTATGAAGCAGACGCAGCTCTTTCCGCTGATTCGTGAAAATGTGAAAAACATGATGAACGGCTATATCAGTGTTCCTCAATTGGATGAGCAAATTGAAGACTATATTGTGGCGCCTGGATTGGGTGACAATGCTGGAATAGTCGGCGCGCTGATGCTGGCAAGGCAGGCAGTATTGTAAAAGAATAAAGAATAAGGATAAGCCTCTGCATAACCGTGCAGAGGCTTTTTTAAGGAAGCGCCGGGAAACCGGCGCCTCAGCTTGGGATGAAGAGCAAAAGAAACACAAAAAATGGATGAAATGTTATTTGGGAGGGTTATGAAGGACAAAACGAGGTCGAAAAGCGAGTGAAATGTCCTTCATAAAGGCGATGAAGGACAAAACGTGGCCAAAAAGAGGCGGAAATGTCCTTCATAAAGGCGATGAAGGACAAAACGTGGCCAAAAAGAGGCGGAAATGTCCTTCATAAGGACGATGAAGGACAAAACGGGGTCAAAAAGCAGGAGAAAGGGCGTTCATTTGGTAGATGATGGACAAAAAAAAGAGGAAAAAAGTTCTCCACAGAGGTGATGAGGACGTTCGACCGCGGCAAGCGAGCGGATTCCGCATTCTCAGATCAAGAACTTTTTTAGCTGCCTCATGGAGTTCCCTCTCGCCTTGAAACCGTCTCCTTGAATTCACACCGCACGATGAAAATGCGGATGACCGACATTTAATAGCCTTTTTTATAGTCAACAAGATTAATAGAAAGCTCTTCTCCGTTAATATAGTTTTTTAAGTTAGGAATAAAGATGTCTTTCATGACCCGCTTGTCGTAGTGCTCGGTGGAGCCGGCGGTATGCGGGGTAATGATGACATTGTCCATGTTCCATAAAGGGCTGTTTTCGCTGAGCGGCTCGTTTTCAAAAACATCAAGACCTGCTCCTGCAATCTCTTCAGAATGAAGCGCTTCAATCAGCTCCTCTTCGGCAATGGTGTCACCTCTGCCAATATTAATAAGGAAGGAAGATTCCTTCATCAGCTTGAATTGCTCAGCCCCGAATAAATGGTGGGTAGCTTTTGTGGCTGGTAAAGTTACAGCAACATAATCACAGCGAGGGAGGACGTCATTCAACTGCTCGCTCGTGAACATCTCATCGACAAACGGCTCGTCCTTCTGGGAATTGCGCACACCAAGCACATTCATCCCGAACGCTTTGGCGATTTTCGCTGTTTCTTTGCCTATGGCACCGACACCGATAATTCCAATCGTTTTTTCATGAATCTCCAGGCTCAGATCGGAATGATGCCAGGTTTTTGACTGCTGGTTTCTGACATAGCTATGTATCTTTCTCGTCAGACCGAGCATCAAAGCGAAGATCGTTTCTGATATGGGAAAAGCATGAACGCCGTTAGCACTGGTTATATGAATAGACTTTGATTCAAGTTCCTCTAATGGGAGGCTGTTTACACCGGCACTCCACGTTTGGAGCCATTTAAGCTTCGACTCCTCATTGAGAACAGGATCCTTTATAGCCTTCTTCCAGCCTGCAATAATTTCCGCATTCTTTAGTTGATCCTTCCACTGGCTTGCATCTTTACCTGTGTACACATCCCACTCGGGAATAATCTGCTTCACGTCATCGATATACGATTTGTCCACATCATGAGTAATGATTAATTTTCGATTTGGCATGATAAGCTCCTTATCTTCAATTTATTTTTACTTTAACAGAATTGAAAGATTTTTTATAAGGAAATCCCTTCGAAACAGGAGTGAAGGCAAAAATCTTTGTGGCAAGTAGGGAAACGGCCCGACCACGCCGAATAGTATATATCATTAAACGGAAAATTCTGTTAAGTGTATTGCGTAAATTTAATTCGGGATTTTTCGGAGTGGCAGTTTAAAGGGGGAAGAGTGATGGCATCGACTGTACCTGCGTTAGAGAAAGAGCCTCGCGTTAAAAAGAAGCGCTGGCCAAAAATTGTGATGATTATTCTTGCAGTCCTGATAGTTATTATAGCGGGCGCATTTGGTTATGGTTACTGGGTTTTGCATCGCGCCGTTCCAGAAACATCTGGAACCCTTAAAATTAATGGTTTAAATGATTCGGTCAAGGTTTATCGCGACCAGAACGGGGTGCCGCACATTGTGGCTAAGAACAAGCATGACCTCTACATAGCACAAGGATATGTTACAGCTCAGGACCGGCTTTTTCAAATGGATTTAAGCAGGCGGCAAGCGTCAGGCACATTGAGTGAAGTGGTGGGAAAGGCGGCTGTGGATAAAGATAAATTTTTTCGGGCTTTCGGATTAAGGCGTGCTGCCGAAGCCTCTCTGAAGGGCTATTCTAAGTCTGGCCGTGACGTTCTACAGTGGTATGCTGATGGTGTCAATGCTTATATGAAGCATGTGGAAAAAGATGGGGGCATGCCAGCCGGTTTTCGCATTCTCGGCTATCAGCCAAAACCATGGACACCGACGGACTCTCTGACAATAGGTAAATATATGGCTTATGATCTTGGCGGCCACTGGGAAGGGCAGGCATTCCGGTATTACTTACTGAATAATTTTCCAAAAGAAAAGGCAGAGGACTTATTTCCTTCCTATCCGAAAGATGCACCGACGATTGTCCAGCCAACGGGAACCGCATCCGCACAGGGTCAGACGAACTCAGATACAGCTTTTGTGAAAGCGGTTTCGGATTCAGGAGTGAATATTGAGAAAAGCTTTGCAAAGGCGGATATTACGAATCCGTTTAACGGAAGCAATAACTGGGTGGTATCAGGGGATAAAACAACATCCGGAAAACCCTATTTATCAAATGACCCCCACCTCGGTTTAGCAACCCCGTCGATCTGGTATGAAACACAATTAAAGGGACCGGATGTGAATGTCAGCGGCGTTATTTTTGCAGGTGTTCCGGGAATTATTCTGGGACATAACCCTGAGATTGCATGGGGGGTAACCAATGTTGGGCCAGATGTCCAGGATCTTTATATTGAAAAAAGGAATCCGGATCACCCGGATGAATTTCTCTATAACGGCAAATGGGAAAAGGCAAAGGTGGTCAATGAAGATATCAAAGTCAAGGGTGAGAAAAAAGTTCCGTATAACGTGACGATTACCCGCCATGGACCGATTATTTCCGAGTTTGCTCATGATAATAAACCGGATACAGCGCTTGCCATGAAATGGACGGCTCTTCAGCCGACCACAGAGCTGGAGGCCGTGCTGCAGTTCGATAAGGCACAGAATTGGGATGAATTTAAGAAAGCACTCACGCACTTTCAGGCTCCCGCCCAGAATTTTGTTTTTGCCTCAAAAGACGGAACAATTGCTTACCGGGCGAATGGGCTTATTCCGATCAGAAAAGCTGGCAACAGTATGCTTCCTGTTCCAGGGTGGACGGATAAATATGAATGGAAGGGCTATATTCCATGGGATAAATTGCCGACTGTGGTTAACCCGAAAGAGGGATTTATCGTCTCGGCAAATAATGAAGTCGAAGATAGTACGTACCCATATCATATCTCCAATGAATGGGCACAGCCTTATCGCTCCGAACGGATTCGTGAGGTGCTGTCCAGCAGTGATAAATTAACTGTGAACGATATGATGAAACTGCAGTTTGATCATAAGGACCTGCAGGCAGAACAGCTTCTTCCTATTTTGCTGAACGCCTTGAAGGAAAAAAGCAGCAGTCTCAAGCCTGTGGATAAGAAAGCCATCACCATGCTGGAAAAATGGAATCGGGTTGATGATAAGGACCTGGGAGCCCCGCTTGTCTATAACCTGTGGATAAATACCATTGATGATGTGCTGTTTAAAGGTCAAATCAGCAAGAATATGCTGGACCTTTTCGAGGATAAGGGTCTGGTTGTTGATCAGCTAGTGAATCAGGCGGCTGAAGGAAATCCTGGTCCTTGGATTAAGGAAAAGGGCGGTCTATCAAATATTGCTTATGGCTCATTTACCAGCGCAGTTAGTCGTGCGGTTGAGCTGCAAGGAAAAGATCCGTCACAGTGGAAGTGGGGAGATTTTCACCAGGTCGCCTTTCATCACCCGTTGTCAGCGGTTAAGCCGCTCAATCTTGTGTTCGATCCCGGGTCGACACCAATGGGGGGGAGTTGTGTGACAGTCGGGGCTGCTTGCTGGAACTGGGACACCGGCGAAGTTGACCACGGGGCTCCGTGGCGAACGGTGGTAGACATGGCTGATCCTCTAAAAGCCTACAGTGTTGTGGGACCAGGTGAATCCGGCCACCCATTAAGCCCAAATTACAAGGATCAAATCGCGGACTGGACGACAGGGAAGTACCACGTCACATATAATGAGCCAGATGCATATGAAAAAGGCAGCAGCAAGCTGGTTCTAGAACCAAAAAATTAAATTGAATAGAAATAAAAAAACGCTCCTTCAATTTTCATTGAGGGGGCTTTTTATTTTCATTTGAAATAAGTAAATTTACCAACATTTTAGTATTTAAAAACATTGTCTTTTATAGTAAGCCTCGTAAAAAATTCAATAGTTTTAAAAAGGGGGGAAGGAAATATTTAATCAATTTTTATTGAGGGGATTGGTATTAAATTTGGCACTAAGGAAGATTTTATTGATAAAAGCGTTTAAAAATTTAAATTTAAGTGAACTTTTAAGATAGGCAGTAGGTCTGTTTTATCGTTGCAGTTATTTCTGCAAAGAAAAAATAAGTCTTTTAAATGTTTGGAGGAGAGAAACAAATGTTGGATACGCCTTTACACCCGATTTTTGCCCATTTTCCCGTAGCATTCTTGATTATTGGAGCGATTATGGGATTGATTGCCCTGTGGAAACCGAAATTTTTTGATCCTGTTTCTTTTTTCTTAATTGCGGTTGGTGAAGTGATGGGGATTTTCACCTATCTGACAGGTGATGGTGCCGAGCATTTCGCAGAGCAAAATGGGAAACACATTCATGATATGGTGCATACTCACCAAACTTATGCAACACTTACCCTGATTGCTTTTGGTGTGGTGCTTCTCTTAAGAATCATCCGCTATTTCTGGACACGCTTTCCGCTTTTCAAAACGCTTATGTTTATTTTTATTATTGCCGGAGGTTTTTTCATCACAATGACTGGCTATTATGGCGGAGAAATGGCTTACAAAAGCGACCAGAACAACACACAGCAAACAAGCGGTTCCTAATCATTTACATGAAAGAGCTCTCTTACTAATGAGAGCTCTTTTTTTACTCTTAACTTAAATAAGGCAGCACTTTTTGGAGAAGCTCGTTCATTTTCTTGGCATTAGATCCATACATTTTTTTCGCTTCCGCCGATTTTGTAGATAGAGCGAACAGTTCAAGGTCAGCTTGGCATTTCTTAATCGTTGCCAGCAGCAATGGGATTTCCTGCGGCGAGGCGACTTTAATTTTGTCATCGAACAGATCGACGGTTAATTGACCACTAGAGTCTACCTGGCCAAGAAAGACATTTTCAACAGTGATACCCAATTTTTCGAGCTCTATGTTCAGCCAATTTCTGTTGAGACCAATGGTAGAGAGCGGTTCATCGAGAACTTTGCCATCCATAATAACGGCTTGTGGTTCTTTTACAGGCCCAAGCGGAAGCTGAATGTCCTTTGAAGTTAACGGTTGTTTATCCCTTTTCAGCAGGACACTTAAGTCACCGGTGGGTTCAAGCAAGGCAAATTCGACATCCGCAACCTGAAAAACATCTTTTTTTCGGAGGAGGGTGAGTAATTCATCTGATGAATATTTTTCTTTTCTTAAATTCTCCTCCATTATTTTTCCGTTTTTTATGAAAACCGTTCCTTTATCATCAACAAAGTCGCGGACTTTTTTAAATTTAAGTGAGAAGAGGTTGACGAGATAAGGGAGGATTGAGAAGACGCCTAAGCTGATTAATCCGTAAACAATGCTGCTTTCGAGCCCGGTCGCCACTTCTGCAACAATACTTCCGATGGTTATTCCTGTTACATATTCAAAAAACGTTAATTGGGATATTTGGCGTTTACCGAGCCACTTGGTTGCTAGGAATAGAATAGCCAGAAATGAAATGGACCGGATAAAAATATTTAACCATTCAGGCATCATCATCACTCCTTCTTTAATTAAATTTAAAACCCTTTATACTGAAATTCTTCCCGCTCAAGCTCACTGATTCGCTTTTGAAGATCCTCCGATATCTCTTTTGCAGAAAAACCAGCTTCATTCAAAAGACGTTTGGCTACTTTGTCCTGACTTTTTGCGGAAATCTCGGAAAGCATTGCTTCTATGCCTTTGACACTTGCGAGGCATTGTTTAACTTGCGCGGCTATGGTCATTTGTCTGCACTTATCCTTTCGGTTTGAAAATAATGGCTCCGATCACTCCAAAAATAATCGCAGCTGAAATACCTGAGCTTGTGACTTCGAACATCCCGGTTATAACACCAATAAGTCCATGTTTTGCTGCTTCAGCCATTGCCCCATGGACGAGTGAATTCCCAAAGCTTGTTATGGGGACGGTCACACCTGCCCCTGCAAAACTAATAAGCGGCTCGTATAACCCGAAGCCATCCAGTATGGCCCCAGCGACAACAAGAATGCTTAGTGTATGAGCAGGTGTAAGCTTTAAGACATCGAACATGACCTGTCCAATAGCACAGATAAGACCGCCGACAAGAAAAGCCCATAAGAAGATCATGACATCTCACCCCCGGCTTCAATGGAAACGGCGTGGGCAATACACGGAATGGATTCTTTTTGCTGAAAAGAAACAGGGGATAACAAAGCACCTGTAGCCACGACAAGCATGCGCTTAATCTCGCCTTTGTTCATTTTATTAATCAGGTGGCCGTAGACAACGGATGCTGAACATCCGGCCCCGCTCGCTCCGGACAGCACGGGCTGATCATCTTTATAAATCATCATGCCGCAATCCTTAAATTGGTCATTAGAAATGTTTGTTCCGTGTTTTTGCAGCAGATCGTAAGCTGTGTGCCTGCCGATTTTTCCAAGATCTCCTGTAACAATCAAATCATAATAGGAAGCATCAACGTTTCTTTCTTTTAAATGAGCTTCGATCGTATCAACTGCTGCAGGTGCCATTGCCCCGCCCATGTTGAAGGGATCCTTCAGACCCATATCGATGACACGGCCAATCGTGGCAGATGTGACACGGGGGCCAGCTCCTGATTTTTTCAACAATGCTGCCCCGGCGCCTGTCACAGTCCACTGGGCTGTCGGCGGCTTTTGCCCGCCGTATTCTGTCGGATATCGGAATTGTTTTTCAACTGCTGAATTGTGGCTGACTGAACCGGTTAAGACATAATCAGCCCCGTTGTTGTTAACTATAAAAGCGGCAAGAGCCAAACCTTCCATAGAAGTGGAGCAGGCACCAAACAGCCCGAAGTAAGGAACTCCGAGCGTACGCATTGCAAAGCTTGTCGGCGTGATCTGATTAATTAGGTCGCCACCAAGAAAGAACTGCACTTGCTCTTTCTCAATGCCTGCTTTTTCAATAGCTTTCTCACAGGCTTCCTCAAGCAGGACCCTGTTTGCCTTTTCGAAGCTATCCTGTTCAAGCCAGATATCAGAATGGAGGAGATCAAAGTCATTGGCAAGATGCCCGTTCGCTTCAAAGGGTCCTCCGACTGTTCCAGTAGCAGCAATAATCGGTTTATTGTCAAAAAGCCATGTTCTGTGGCCAGAAAGCATCAGAATCCACCCCATTGAATCAGGATGGTTTTAATCAGAGCCACAATAAAGGCGGAGAAGACCCCTGCTACAATAACTGAACCGGCTAATTTGAAAATATTTCCTCCCAGCCCTAATACAAATCCTTCAGACCGGTGCTCGATGGCAGCAGAGACAACAGCGTTTCCGAAACCTGTTACAGGAACAGCCGTGCCAGCACCCCCAAACTGAGCGAGGCGGTCATAGACACCAAACCCTGTCAGAAGCATGGAAATAAAAATCATTGTTGCGACGGTTGGGTTTCCTGCTGTTTTTTCAGTGAAATCAAAAAAGTAAATATAAAAAAACTGAATGACTTGTCCAATCACACAAATGATGCCGCCGGTAAAAAAAGCTCTTATTATGTTGCTTGCAACCGGACGTTTGGTTTCTCTTTCTTTTTCAAATGCCTGATATTCCTGTTGTACCGGCGTAAGTTTCTTCTTTTTGTTATCTGCCATGACGGCCCGCCTCCTATGTCTGTTTTTTCATAAGGGTTTTCAGGTTGCTGAACGCTTTGCGTAGTTTATCCGGATTGACTTTATTCGAGTGAATTTTTCTCTCAAGACGGTCAATTTCCAGATATATTTTATGATCCGTTGAGACATCAATCTGATAGCCAGGATATTGTTTTTTTAAATCAGCTTTAACTTTTTTTTCAACATCAAGGATATGAAAGCGGTCAAAGTGGGGAATTTTAAAAGCAACAAGCAGCTGATTGTCCTTTTTAATAACTCTCGCTTTGGTGACATCTTTTCTCGCGACAAGCTGTTTTTCGATTTTGTTTGAAACGGACTGGCTTACCTGTTTTTTGCTGCTTATCGTTGTATAATGATGATTGCTTGGTGCGGCATGCTGGGTTGAACTGCATGCTGAAAGATCACTGACGATCAGAAGAAAAACAGAAGCAAAATAAATTAGTTTTTTCATTGCACACCATCCTGTCTATGTAAAAATGATAGAGGCAGGCTGGGAAATGCCAGCCTCTTTATTAATATCATTGTTTATATTGTGGTTCTTCCTGCTCAATTACTTGGATGCGTGGTTCAAGCTGATCCACGATCATTTGAGTTTGCTGTGCTGCATTGGTATAGAGCTGTTTGGCATTTTGGTTATCTGTACTAAGGGCAAAGGTTTCGAAGCTTGCCTGAGCACTTTTTAGACCGGCTAATGTTTGTTTAACTTGAGCGATTACCGTCATAAATTACATCTCCTTTTGTTTAATTCGAACTCGTTAATTAGGGTTTGCAGGATAGTTGAAAATATTAAGTCCAAAATATCCCAAGTGATGATATTGATCTTATATTTTATAGGCTCTGTTAAAATTTATTGTTGATTTTCGCTCTAGGTTACTCGCTTTCCTCGGGCACGGCCTCAGCTAACTTTGGCGTGATTTCTTTGTGCTCCAAAGTGGATCTTCGGACGCGTGTTGTTTCCGCAGGAGTCTCGGGTATTTCTAGCTTTTAGCTAAGAGTGTGCACATTTTCGAGGAGTCTCGGGTATTTCTAGCTTTTAGCTAAGAGTGTGCGCATTTTCGAGGAGTCTCGTGTATTTTTAGCTTTTAGCTAAGAGTGTTTGCATTTTCGAGGAGTCTCGTGTATTTCTAGCTTTTAGCTAAGAGTGTGCGCATTTTCGAGGAGTCTCGTGTATTTTTAGCTTTTAGCTAAGAGTGTGCGCATTTTCGAGGAGTCTCGTACCTTTCGCTTCAATTAACGTATTTGTTGCCCTTGTGAGCACTTTTGGTATCATCTTTGGCTATAGATTTTCCTTTTTCAGCTTAATCAGTCACTACTCAATCTTAGAATTGGCGGTCAAGTGCTTTCCTTGGAGGGCCATAATGAGATTGAAATCGTCTCCTTTACTTCAAAAATTAAGGACACTGCTAGTTTCGTTCATGATAACTCGGAAGAAAATCACTTCCTGTGGGGTCTTCAACTGTTGCTTTTCCCGCTGGCGTCACGTGTACCTCCGCTTCAATCAATAAACGTTTAAATCAACACTATCCTTTAACACAGCCATTTTAAAAAAGGACCATATCTCTAAAAATAAATAAGAGAATCGAATTTTCACGACAAGGCAGGAGAATCTAAAAAAGATTCGAATAGAGCTTACAAGCAGTTCTTTTGATTCTAAGAAGAATCAAATAATGCCATGATATACAAGTAAAGGTCTGAAGATAAACGAAAAGAAACGCCGATAAACGACAGTTAGGGGAATTGCGATGAGGGTTTTAATTGTTGAAGATGATTATCCGTTGCGTAAAATTGTTTCGACCATCTTAAAAGAAGACGGCTATGAAGTGGAACAGGCTGAGGATGGAGAAGAAGGGTTATTCATGGCGACCTCGGCTGAGTATGATCTTCTTATTCTTGATATTATGATGCCTGGTATGGACGGCTATTCCCTTATAAGAAAACTGAGGAAGGAAGGAATTCATTCGCCTACGCTCTTTTTAACAGCTAAAGATCGGGTGGAAGATAAGGTTGAAGGCTTGGATGCGGGCGCAGATGATTATCTTGTAAAGCCTTTTGCCTCGCAGGAGCTTTCTGCACGTGTACGTTCACTTTTGCGGAGGGCAGGTAAACTTGGTGTCGAAGGGAAAATCAGTTATGGTCCATTGATTCTTGATATGAATCAACACGAGGCGTTCGTCGAAGATAACGGACTGAACCTTACTAAAAAAGAATATGACCTGCTGCACTATCTTGTGCAAAATAAGGAACAAATACTGACCAGAGATCAAATTTTTGAGCGCGTATGGGGAATTGAGTCGGATACGAGTGACGCGATTGTCGACTTGTATATTCACTATATAAGAAAAAAATTATCACCTTTCGAGACGGATCCGATCGTTCATACGATTCGCGGTGTCGGCTATATGCTTAAGGAGAAAAAGAATGTTTAACCGCACCAGAACACGGCTGGTCGTTTTAAATGCAGTGGTTTTTCTAATCCTGTTGAATCTATTTGGTGCAATGCTTTATTTCTATACGCAGTATCGCCTCTATCAGGAGGCGGACTCAACTCTAAAGGATATGAAAAATCATCTGATCAATGATCATGACCCAGATCATCCTGGCGGGTTGGGAAAGCTTTTAAGCCCCGAACGAACGGAAAGAAGCCGATTGACATATTTACTGTGGCAGGAAGATGGGGATCTTGAGCAGATACTCCCTGATCAGGCAATGACCTCATCTGCTGCAGCCAAATTTGATAAAGAAAAAAAGAAAAAGGGCATTCAATCGATAAAGGTAGGTTCAAATACTTATCACTTTATCAATGTTTCTGTAGAGCATAACGGACGGTATCATTCTTTACAGACGGTGCAGGTCGTATACAATCTACAGAGGGAAAGGGAAATGCTGAAGCATCTTTTAATGGTGATCAGCTTCGGAGGGTTGTTTAGTGTCTTATTAGCGATTATTGCGGGCTTCTATTTAGCAAATAAAGCCTTGGTTCCGATAAAAAAAGCATGGGACAGGCAACAGCAATTTGTAGCGGATGCGTCACATGAGCTGCGTACCCCGCTTTCGGTGATGAAACTGAACTTGGAACAATTGTTTAGGCACCCTGACCATACGGTGGAGCAGGACAGCGAAACGATTTCCCAGGCAATCCAAGAAATTAACTACATGAGCAAAATGACCACCGATCTTCTGACTTTAGCCCGATCAGACTCTAATCAATTGGAAGATATTAAGGTTCCCGTTCTGTTAAATGAAATTCTTGCTCAGACAGTGAAGGATTTTAAAGCACTGGCAGAGCTAAAAGGGATTGGAATGCAAGCGGATATTTCTGCACCACTTGAGATGCTTGGTGATAAAGAAAGATTGAAGCAATGCTTTGTGATCCTTTTAGACAACGCTTTAAAGTACAATAAAGAAAATGGCACCATTTCAGTAATCTCCAGTATCAAGAATGGAAAGGCGGTTATTGATATCAACGATACAGGTGTTGGCATACCTGAGGAGGATCTTCCATATATCTTTGACAGGTATTACAGGGGGGATAAATCCCGAACGCGTCAGTATGAAGGAACGGGCTTGGGCCTTGCAATAGCAAAATGGATCGTCCACTCACACGGAGGGAAGATAAGGGTGACCAGTCAAGCTGGGGAAGGTACCAACGTGCAAGTTACGTTTCCTTTAAAGAAGAGCTGAATATTTCACAAAGAAATGGCCTTGGTTGGAGTTAAATCAAGGTCGTTTTTTAAACCTCGCAGTAATTTCCACAGAACAAGCACCGTTTTTTTCATACAGTTACCAGCTGCTCATTCCTTCAATTTCATAAAATTTATTTTAGATTTATCTTTTCTAAGAAGATTCTAATCTTTGGCTAATATACTCAATTCATCGTCAAAAGTACAATCCTTTTAAGTTGGATTTAAGTTGGAGGTTAAAACTATGGCTAAAATGAATAAAAAAATGATTGCGATATGTTCAGCTGCTGTTGGGTCCCTTTACTTAACAGGCCTTACATTAACTGAGCCGACACTTGCCAATCAAAATAAATCGGCTGCTATTATTCAACAGAGCAGCGGGGCTTCCTCATCTGGCCAGACGGCAGCTGCCCCCTCGTCAAATAATGAAAATCAAAAACAATCTCAGCCGAGGCATCGGCATCATCGGGACGGTGGTTTCTCAGATCATCATGACCATTCCGGCCAGCCCACTCAAAACAATACGAATAAAAATAGCGGAAATTCAGGGCAGCAAACGCAAAATAGTTCTAATTCCGGCCAAACGCAGGATAATTCGAATTCAAGTTCAGCAACAGCGAAAACTGGCTCATATAAAGACGGGACTTACACAGGCATGAGCTCAAATCGGATCGGTGGGGTGCAGGTAGCCGTTACAATTAAGAGCAAGAAAATCGCATCGGTTCAAATCACCGACTGTACGACCAGTTACTCCGAGTCCAATATTGCAGGATTGCCTGATCAGGTTGTGGCAAGACAAAGTGCAAATGTCGATCTCGTGTCAGGCGCAACCTTAAGCTCTGAGGATTTTCAAGGAGCTGTTCAGCAGGCTTTACAGCAGGCTCAATCTTAACAAAGAAGGCAGTGTTTTAGTGAATGGAGAACAGGTCTGTTAACTATACCTACTCAAAAACTGAAATTTTTATGGATACACTGGTCTCTATAAAAGTTGTGACCGCCCAATCTGAAAAAAGCACACAAGAAAAAATGGCTCAGGCCTTTGAGGCATTCCGCAGAGTGGAAAACCACTGCAGCCGCTTTGATCCAAACAGTGAGCTTCGTCAGATTTCTACACAAATCGGTAGACCTGTTAAAGTAACTGAATTGCTATATCAAGTGATCCATTTTGCGCTAGAAGTGTCTACTTTGACTGAAGGTGCTTACGATCCAACGATTGGCGGCATACTCACGGACGCAGGCTTCAATAAAAATTATTTAACAGGCGAACGGGTTAAATCACCGGTTGATGGCGGTTCATTGATGCGAGCCACTTATAAGGACGTCATCCTGGATGAACAGGAAAGAACAATTACCCTGATGAGGCCGCTGCTGCTCGATTTAGGTGCAGCAGCAAAAGGACTTGCCATCGACCTTGCTGCTAAGGAGCTTGAATCGTTTGAGGGGTACTCGGTTGATGCTGGCGGCGATATTTACGTGTCCGGCTTGAATGAGCATGGGAAACCGTGGGTCATCGGGATCCGTCATCCTATCAATAAAGAAGACATGATCGACACGATACAAATCAATCAAGGCGCGGTCTGTACGTCAGGAAGCTATGAACGTGTCAGCAAAGTGAAAAAAAATACGCATCATTTAATTGATCCAAAATCGAAGGATTCTGCAAAAGAAATATTAAGCTGCACGGCAATCGCGCCTTTTGCCATGATGGCTGATGCTTTTTCCACAGCCGCTTTCATCATGGGTGCGAAGAAGGGTCTCCAATTATTTGAAGAGAATGGTCTGGAAGGTTTAATCATGACTGTTTCTCAGGAAAAAAAAGCGACTACAGGCTGGGGAGGTTATCACCATGACTAGCAATCAATCTTCACATTCTAATATGGGTCAAGCACAGGTACGTGAACATACTGGACCCAGAACCCAATCCCGAATGACCACAAGAAAAAAGAAAAAACCAGATAATCGATTTATGAAATTCATGAAAACCCCTAAAGGACTGGTTTTTAATGTTTTACTTCTCCTTCTGGTACTTGGCGTCGTTAATGATCGCCAGCCACACGACTTAATAAATGTTGGTGCGGCGCTTGCCACTGGATTAATTGTTGATCTGATCGTTGGGCTTGTTCAAAAGAAAAAACGTCTGCTGCCGGATGGGGCAATCATTACCGCTCTTATTGTTTCACTTGTATTAAGCACGTCGGCACCCTTGGTATCAGGCGGTCATTATCACATTAATTGCGCTTGCATCGAAGCATTTTTTGACAGTGAAGCGGAAACCGATTTTTAATCCTGCTGCTTTTGGATTGCTGGCGTCAATTTATTTACTTCACAGTAACCAAAGCTGGTGGGGCGGTCTTTCACTCATGCCTGTCTGGTTTCTCATTGTCTTGCTGATCGCAGGATTTATGATTGCAAAAAAAGTAAACAAATTCCCGCAGGTTTTTACCTTCCTAGGGGTATATTTTCTCTTATTTGTTTTAATGACCGTGTTTCATTATAAAGATACAGGGTTGGCCAGTCTGTTTCGGGATCCCTATGTCAATTCTGCTCTTTTCCTTTCCTTTATCATGCTGACAGACCCGCCGACATCACCTGCAAAATACAGGCATCAATTTGTTTTCGGGCTGATTGCGGCCGTGGTTAGTGTCGCCTCTTATGTTCTTGCTGGAGGATTATCTTACTTATTTATCGGATTATTAATTGCGAATGCATGGAAGGCATGGCAATTTCGCAATCCTCAGCAGAAAAAGGGAAAGAGCCGTCCGAACGGTAAAGCACTGCAGAAGGCATAAGAAAGACTTACTCTGTTTTAATTGGAGGGTAAATAATGAACCATTATACAGATGACGAACTATTTGATTTGACGATTATTGGGGGCGGGCCAGCAGGACTGTTTTCAGCTTTTTACGGAGGAATGAGAGGGTGCCGCGTTAAGGTCATTGACAGCGGTCCACAGCTTGGCGGACAGCTTACTGCCCTTTATCCTGAAAAGTATATTTACGATGTAGCCGGCTTTCCCAAAATCAGAGCGAAAGACCTAGTGCAAAATTTAATTCATCAAAATAATTCCTTTCAGCCTTCATATGTTTTAGAAGAACAGGTTCAGTCATTCGAAAAAACAGAAGAACATTTTAAATTGACAACAAGTAAAGGCACCCACTTTTCTAAGGCAATCATTATTACAGGCGGAGTGGGAGCATTTGTTCCGCGGAAGCTCAACCATGAGAAGGCAGCCCGCTATGAAGAACATAATCTTTTTTACTTTATTAAAGATCTCGAAGCTTACAGAGATAAAAAAGTGCTGGTTCTTGGCGGAGGCGATTCCGCGGTGGACTGGGCGATGATGCTCGAGCCGTTGGCAAAAGAAGTGTCACTCGTTCATCGGCGCGACACGTTCAGGGCACACGAAACGAGTATAAAACAATTGATGGAATCATCCGTCAACATGTACACGTCCTTCGAAGTGATGGATATACTCGGTGATCCGCATGCGAATAAGGTTGTCATCGCAAATAAGAAATTGAGTGAAGAAAAGCACCTAGATGTTGAAGCGGTGATTGTAAATTATGGTTTTGTCTCTTCGCTTGGCCCTATTGCTGAATGGGGACTAGAGCTCGAGAAAAGAAGCATTAAGGTGAACTCAAAAATGGAAACCAATATACCTGGTGTCTATGCTGCTGGTGATCTTGTGGATTATCCAGGGAAAGTGAAGCTGATTGCGGTTGGTCTTGGTGAAGCGCCGATTGCTGTTAATAACGCACTTGCCTATATTAATCCAGGTGCACGAATCCAGCCAGGACACAGCAGCAATATGTCCTTAAGTGTTTAAATATTTTTGGAGGTGACTGTTTATGGCGTTTGTTATTACGTCTCCGTGTAAAGATGAACAATCAGCAGAATGTGTGGAATCTTGTCCGGTAGACTGCATTGAACAGGGTGAAGGACAATATTTAATAGACCCAGATGTCTGTATTGACTGCGGGGCATGTGAGGCGGTCTGCCCGGTAAATGCTATTTACCCTGAGGAAGAAGTACCGGAAGATGAACAACATTTTATCCAGTTAAACAGAGATTTTTTTAAATAAGCGGGTTCAAAAAAAGAGATAGAGATTAAGAGCAGGCGCAGTATAAGCCTGCTTTTTTTTAATAGAAATATTTCAATAGATAGAAAACTATGCTATACATATATTAGGTTATTTTGGGAATTAAGGGGGAGGAGGTCAGGAAATGGAAAAGACCTTGAGACGTGTGAGAATCTGTTTACAAATTCTTGCTACAGCATTGTCAGCATATGGATTTATCTCCCATGATTTTAGGCTCCAATCGCTCATGATGCTTCTACTTGGATTGCTTATGATAATCGTAGGAATAATGGAATTTCAAAAAGAACAAAAATGGTATAGCTTTCTCAGTATGATTGTTGCGATATTTCTCCTCTTTGTGTCTGTAAAGGGTTTCCTATTCAGTTGGTGATCGGGAACCGTTGATTTGCCTTTTAAAGCAGGATTTTTTGAAAGCGTTTCGAATGTAATAGGTTAGGATAAAAGTCGAAATTCATGGAGGCATTATGAAGTTAAAAATTATACATACGAATGACCTGCACAGTCATTTCGAAAATTTTTCACAAGCTGTCACACTGATCAATCAGTACAGAGATGAGAATACGCTTGTTCTTGACGGGGGTGATTTCGCTGATTTTAAGAGCATTGAACTTCGGGGGACGAAAGGGCTGGCTGCTGTTGAACTCCTTGAAGCAGCGGGTTACGATGCTCTAACGATTGGAAACAATGAAATGTTTAACGGTGTAGAGATTCTTGAGCACATGGCCACTCACAGCAAGCTGCCGTTTATCAGCAATAATCTGCTTAGAAAAGATCATTCAAAAGTGCAAGGTGTGGTACCAAGCGCCATTATAGAAAAAAATGGCTTACGTATTCTTATAACAGGCTCGTCTCCTGATTTGCAGGATTTCAACGAAGGTCTTGGCGTGCATATTCATTCTTTTAAAGAAGCGCTCGCAGCTGAGGTGGCAAGAAATAAAGGAAACTACGACCTCTGTATTGTGCTGAACCATATCGGAACACATGCAGATGAGGAACTTGTTAAAGAAATTGACGGTATAGATGTTATGATATCCGCGCATGACCACCAGCTTTTTTCTGAAGCGAAAATTGTTAACGGCACGATAATGAACAGTGCGGGGTGCTATGGACAGCATATCGGGATCCTGGAGCTTGAGGTGGCAGACGGAACAGCGGTGCTGCTAGATTCGGCTATGTTATCAACAAAGGATGCTGTTAAAGACGAGCGAACTCTCTCTATTTTAAAAAGAAACAAAGAAACAGCAGTGGCTGTTCTTAGCCGTCCGCTTTACCCGCTTAACGAACCGCTCTGGCATGACATTATAGAAGAGAATCCAATCACGAATTTAATTGCAGATGGCCTTAAGGACATGCTTGGCTGTGAGATTGGTCTGATTAACAGCGGGATTGTCAATGCAGGCGCGTTTAACTATTTAACTGAAAAAAAACTGATTGAAATTTGCCCGTCTCCTCTTAATCCGACATCTTTTGAAATCAAAGGAAAAGACATTAAAGCGGCCATTGAACAGTCACTCGATGCACAGGTTTGCATGGCTGATGGAGGAGGACCAGGATTTAGAGGGAAGTATGCTGGCAGGCTGCATATGTCAGGAGCAACCATAGTTCATGATGGGAAAAAAGTCACCGACATGCGTGTTGGTGAGGTGCCGATAGAAGATGAAACATGGTACACTGTCGCGAGTTCAGACTACTTGCAGCGCGGATCCGGCTATGCGCCGCTTGCCAATAATAGAAATGAGAAGTACTTAGCGGAAGAAATCCGGGATGTGATCCGACTGTATGCGAATAAGCCAGCATTCATAGAAAAGGCAGTCATTAAAAGATGGAAAGAGAACAGTGAGATCACCGTATAATAGCACTTATAAATTAAGAAAAGGGATGGCCAGCCACCAATGAATCCGATTCTTTTAGATTTTCCGTCTCAATTTGAATCCGAACGATTAATAATCAGAGCCCCAAGACCCGGCGATGGAAAAGCTGTTTATGAAGCAGTGACAATGTCAATTGATGAATTAAAGCAGTGGCTTCCATTTGCTCAGAATGAACAGACACCTGAACAAACAGAAATCAATATGCGTGAGGCTCATATCAGATTTTTGAAACGAGAAGATCTGCGGTTGCTTATTTTTCATAAAGAAACCGGTCAGCTGGTCGGATCAACCGGTCTGCATCGGATGGACTGGGAGATTCCAAAGTTTGAAATCGGGTATTGGATCGCTACGCGTTTCAGCGGAAATGGGTACATGACGGAAGCGATAGCGAGACTAACAGAGTTTGCATTTACTGAACTTAATGCAAAGCGAGTGGAAATCCGCTGTGATGCGGCTAATTTAAAAAGCCGAGCCATACCTGAACGGCTTAACTTTGAATTAGAAGGCACGTTGCGTAATGATGATCTTTCAGTTGACGGTAAAGAGCTGAGTGACACGTGCGTGTATGCAAAGGTCTGGAAGAATGACTAAGTGAACGGAACCCGTTGTCAATGTGAGAAGAGGAGTGCCAGGAGAATAGATTCTCTAGGCACTCTTTTTTATTAGAGACAGCCTTCTTTTTCTTTGCTGGATTAAAAAGAGAAAGACCCCGGTAAGAACGATGCAGCCGCCAGTAATCTGCCATCCTGTAACCTGCTCACCCAGAAGGAAAATAGCTAATGCCGTCGCACCAACCGGTTCTCCTAAAACACTCATGGAAATAGCAGTGGAATTTACATAGTTCATCAGCCAATTAAAAATGAGATGCGCTAAGGTCGGGATAACGGCTAATAACAAGAAGATCCCCCATTCTCTTGCTTCGTAATGCTCCAGTTCTATATGTGCAGTGAGGTTATATAAGGTTAAAAAAATGGCTGCAAAAATAAAGACACTGAAGCTATAAAGCCAGTGAGAGACTTTTTTCACTAGACTTTGACCAATCAGTAAATAACAGACGACTGAAATAACACATAAAAATGAGAAAGCGTCTCCCATTATCGCTCGGCTGCTTAACGCAAAATCTCCCCAACCGATCATCATGGCGCCTCCTATGGCTGCTCCCATTGCCAATAAGGCTGACGGAACCGTTCGCTCTTTATAAAGAATAAAACCTCCGGCAAGTGATACAATCGGCTGCAAGGCGAGAATAACCGTCGAACTTGCTACAGTTGTCAGCTTTAAGGATTCAAACCAGAGACCAAAATGCAAAGCAAGGAAGAGTCCGGAAAAACCGAAGAGATACCAATCCTTCATTTTTAATTTCTTAAATTCTCGTCTTTTTCTCCAAATAATAGGGAGGAGCATCAGCCCGGCAAACCACATCCGATACATGCTTAAAACTGTGGCAGGGGCGTCGGACCATTTAACGAATATTGCAGAGAATGATATAAGTATAATAGAAACAAATAAGGCAGAACTGATCTGTCTGGAACCAATCTGTGGATTCATTTTTCTCACCGCACCTGATCGTTTTATTATTTTTTATTGCTTGAATCAATTTCACAGTTAAACATGGTGTGATTTCCTCTTCTAGGCTGCTCGCTTTCCACGGGCACGGCCTCAGCTAACTTTGGCATGGTTTCTTTGTGTGCCAAAGTGGATCTTCGGACGCGTGCGGGTCCCGTTGGAGTCTCGCACCTTACGCTTCAATCAATGTGTTTGTTGCCTGCTTTGGCCATTTTGAAGTCATTTGTGTCCATGAAAATTCAGCGGCTAACCAATGACCCGCTGGCCATGTATTAACCACATTGATTCTGATTAAATCTTAAGCTAGATAATAAGAGGAAATGCATAGCCTCATATATCAGCTCCGACAGTGGGCACTGCACTGAAAACTCCAATAGTGTCGTCGTAGTGGTTGATTTCCGCTCTAGGCTGCTCGCTTTCCGCGGGCAACGCCTCAATCTCCTCATGCCCACAGGACGTGACGTTCTTAGCCGATTTTCCATAAGGAGTCCTCCGGGGCTTCAGCTGTAGCTTTTCCCGTTGGAATCTCGCGCCTTCCTCTAATCAGCCAAAATATGAATTTCTGCTACCGAACATAAGTTAGGTTTTTAGTGGCCGTTATAGGACATGGTTAGAGACATTATATATGTGTTCATACATGATTAAGATGAAATAGTTTGAAAAGTCTTAATGGTGCTTTAGACTAATATTATGTTATTTAACACGGAGCTGCACTAATTATTTTGAACCAAGTACTAGAGCGGAGGGATGATCTATGGCAAAAAAAGTACTTTTAACAGGATTTGAGCCGTTTGGCGGGGAATCCATCAATCCTTCGGGAGAAGCGGTTAAACGGCTGAACGGAGAAGAGATTGAGGGGACGGTCATTATTTCAGCGATTGTTTCGACGGTGTACGGCAAGGCAATAACCGAACTAGTGAAACGGATCGAGGAATATCAACCGGACGTTGTCATCTGCGTTGGACAGGCAGGCGGGCGTTTGCATGTCACACCTGAACGGATCGCTATCAATTTAGATGATGCACGCATCCCCGACAATGATGGGAATCAGCCGATCGACCACCCGGTTAGAGAGGATGGCCCAGCAGCTTACTGGACCGGGCTGCCGGTCAAACGGATCGTGGAAAAAATGAAGGAAAGCGGCATTCCCGCCTCAGTTTCACATACGGCAGGAACCTTTGTATGCAACCACATTTTCTATGGCCTGATGGATTATATTGAAAAAACATCATCAGAAATCCGCGGCGGTTTTATTCATATTCCTTACATTCCGGAGCAGACCTTAGATAAAGAAGCACCCAGTCTGAGTCTTAACACCATCGTAAATGCGCTCCGGATTGCGGCCGTTACCGCGGCACATAATCAAACAGATAGCCATGCAGTCGGCGGTGCTTTAAATTAAAGCTAATTAGTTTCCGGGGAATTTTTAATGGACCGTTAAAAAAACAGTCATTTCATTAAAGAAATGACTGCTTCCTTATTACATTTAATTGCTAGCTAGTTGAAAAACAAATATCGCGTAATGTAACCTTCGATGAATGCTGATAAGAATATTAGTGGACTGATCACCAATATAAAGATACTTATAACTTCTTTTAAAGTAATCCTCAGCTGCTGTACAATTTTCTTATTACGGCGGAATTTATTTAATAATTTCCCTATAATAATCTGATTTATTTTACTCCCATAATATATGGTGATTATATATACGGATAATTCAAGGAGACAGTGGGGAAGTAAGCCTACCACAATTGTTTGAAACATATTAAGCCCTGCTAATTGGGATAAATACAAAACAATCCCTATTGCAGCACTGGTTAACAAAAGTATAATAGTGTAAAAGAACGGTATAGGTATGAATGATAGAATTATAATTTGTAAGCACGCAACCCAGTTATTTTTAAATATCTGGATTGTGCCTTGCCAATAACCTGTATCATTTGCTGCATTGCCACTAAAATCACCTAAGCTTTGAACGGTCTTTTTTGGATTTAAGTGTAAAAAATACGAGAGTAAATAAGTAATAAAAATAACAATGAGAATAAATAACCAATATCTCCAAAATAATGTCTTAGATTGTTCCCATACTTTTTTATAGTTATTTAAATAGCGCTTCAATTAATCCCCCTCAATCTTTCTTCAAAGCTATAAACATTTACAATAATCATACCATAAAAAGGAATTTTTCTACTTTTCTTTTAAAGTAATTAAGTTTAAGAAAAGCATCTAATCCAATCAAATGAAAAGAGCAGAGGCCCTCAATCAAGGTCGCTGCTCTTTTTTATGGTGGAGGTGGTTCCTTTTTTATACTAAATGCTGTTAAAAAAGGCAGAGAGAGGATCGCGATCGCCACTGAAAGAATGGAGATGAGGTTAATGTAGACCAATGGAACCGATAATATATCTGCTGCGATCCAAATAACCCCGATGATTAAGCCAATCCATGACATTTTCTGAGAAGATTTAAATGAAACATATTGGGTGCCGTGGCAATGAGGACATTTCTGTCTTTTCCTGAATTGCTGGCGGAATGTTTCAGTCCAAGACCATTTGTAACAGCAATACTGACATGAAGGCATCAAGAATCTCTCCTTTTAAATCTGCCGTTTACTAAGGCTATGTTGAGAACGTTTAAGCGTCCATAAACAGTAGTTCTCGGAAAGCGAGTATCTCGCCGTTTAGTCGTTAATTTTAATAGTTTTCTTTCGTTGACCTTGGCAGATATCTAGTAAAATAGGCACTTAACAGCAATAAGAAAATGGTTATTCCCCAGCTGATCACACCTGTAAAATGAAAATAGTAAGCGATCAAGTTAACAACGGGAATAAGAAAAAGACACAACGAGGTTAGACTGCTTTTAAAGCCTTTAATACCTGCCTTTTTTCTTTTTAAGTAGCTGACATATATAGAAAATAGCAAAATCACCACTAGCAATGCCGATAATAAAACAGTCATCATACGTTCACCTCCACTTAATTACTATTCTACGTTTGCATAAGGATCCCTTCAATAAAAAAACTGCTTTTTTACAGGACAATTCAATTAAAATAAAATACAATCCCTTTACGGAGAACGCCAATTTTCTATAAAGACAGTGAGGTGAATATTGAAATAATTATCTATAAGCTTCACAAAATCTATTGACAGTATATTGATTATTGTGCAAATATTTAGATATATAAAATTTGGAAGGAGAGTCATTATGAATGAAGAAAAAGGTCAAAAAGCTCGTTTTAATTATTGGTATCTTCTCTTAATCATTCCGTTTATCACAACGCTGTTTCCGGGCATTTATGCATTCGATGCACCGCGCCTTGCAGGGTTTCCATTCTTCTATTGGTATCAGCTGGCAATGGTATTGGTTTCAGGGATTCTTACGGCGGTCGTGTATTTTAAGACAAAGGCTTAGCTTGTAGAGGTTTTACGGAAAACAGGATGAGAGAAGGAGTGTTAGGTAAATGAACTGGTCAGCTCTTAGTGTATTTATTGTCTTTTTTATTTTAGTAACGGTAATAGGTTTCTATGCTGCTCATTGGCGGAAAGGTGACTTGACCCAGCTGGATGAGTGGGGATTGGCGGGCCGTCGTTTCGGAACCGTGGTAACCTGGTTTTTACTCGGAGGAGATCTCTACACAGCCTACACGTTTATTGCCGTTCCGGCGTTGCTGTATGGCTCCGGTGCAATGGGTTTCTTTGCTGTTCCTTACACAATTGTGGTTTATCCATTTATTTTCGTCGTCATGCCCAGACTCTGGTCTGTCTCACGTAAGCATGGTTATGTAACAGCTTCAGATTTTGTGCGGGGAAGATATAATAGCAGCCCGCTTGCTTTGGCTGTTGCGATTACAGGAATTCTTGCAACAATGCCTTACATAGCGCTTCAGCTTGTTGGGATGCAGGCAGTAATTTCTGCAATGGGATTTAAAAGTACAGGCTTTGCTGGAGAACTTCCGCTGATTATTGCTTTTGCTATTTTAGCTATCTATACGTATTCAAGCGGACTTCGGGCGCCTGCTTCCATTGCGATTGTGAAAGATATTATGATTTATATTACGATCATCGCAGCTGTCATCATCATTCCATCGAAGCTTGGCGGCTTTGGTGCAATTTTTGATTCAGCGAAAGATGCGCTTGCCACTCATAATCCACCCGGATCCTTCATTTTAGGAAGCGGATCATTTATGGCTTATGGAACGTTAGCTTTTGGTTCGGCGCTGGCATTATTTTTGTATCCCCATTCATTAACTGGGGTGCTGAGCTCGAATAGCCGTAATACGATAAGAAAAAATGCGGCTCTTTTACCTGCTTATTCTCTAGTGCTTGGTCTGATCACGTTGCTTGGCTTTATGGCATTGGCTGCCCATGTCAACGTCGATTCACCAACGGCTGCTATTCCGGCATTATTTTTGAAAATGTTCCCGGACTGGTTCAGCGGGTTCGCTTTTGCAGCCATTGCTATTGGTGCATTAGTACCAGCAGCGATTATGTCCATAGCTTCTGCTAACCTGTTTACACGGAATATCTATCGGGAGTATATTAACCCTAATTGTACGCCAAAGCAGGAATCTGGCATGGCCAAGCTTGTTTCTCTTTTAGTTAAAGTTGGGGCACTTGCTTTTATCATTTTCTTCCCGAAAGATTATGCAATCAATTTGCAGCTGTTGGGAGGAATCTGGATCCTTCAAACCTTTCCGTCAATCATCATCGGTCTTTATACAAACTGGTTTAACCGCTGGGCGCTTGTCTCTGGGTGGCTTGTTGGTATGGTCGGCGGTACGTTAATGGCCTTCTCTCAAAATATGAAATCAATTTACCCGCTGCAGCTGTTTGGGTCAACATTAGCTGGATATGCGGCAATCTATGCTTTGATTTTAAACTTCGCCATAGCGATCATTTTGACTTTTGTCTTTAAAGCGATGGGCCTTAGCAATGGGCAGGATCAAACCTCGAAGGATGATTACAAAGCGGCTTAATCATAGCGTTATTTAAGTAAAACTTTAGTGTTTCGAGGCAGCGTGTCAATAGGTTCTCAAAAGAGAATCGTATCGGCACGCTTTTTTTGTCTTCTAGCTGGCAGAGTTTTGAGATTTGCCACGGTTGCAGAGCGGATCTTCATACCCACATGGGCGGGAAGTGCTTAGGCGATGATCTTTTAGTGTAGGCTGTGGGTCTCGCTTGGATCGCTGATGATGCCACTGGAAAAGTCCATCGGTGTCGTCATGGTTGTTGGTGTTGATTTCCGCTCTAGGCTGTTCGCTTTCCACGGGTACGGCCACAGCTAACTTTGGCGTGGTCTCTTTGTTTGCCAAAGTGGATCTTCGAGCGCGTGCTGCTTCCGTAGGACTTGAAACAGCATCTTTGAACCCACACCGCACGCAGAAAATGCGGATACAATCCCTTGAAAGCGGAAAGACCCTCGCTTTCCAAGGGCACGGCCTCAGCTAACTTTGGCTTGGTCTCTTTGTTTGCCAAAGTGGATCTTCGAGCGCGTGCTGCTTCCGTAGGACTTGAGACAACCTCCTCGAATTCACACCGCACGATGAAAATGCGGTTGCCATCCATTGAAAGCGGAAATACCCTTGCTTTCCACGGGCACGGCCTCAGCTAACTTTGGCGTGGTCTCTTTTTGCCAAAGTGGATCTTCGGACGCGTGCTGCTTCCGTAGGACTTGAGACAACCTCCTCGAATTCACACCGCACGATGAAAATGCGGTTGCCATCCATTGAAAGCGGAAATACCCTTGCTTTCCACGGGCACGGCCTCAGCTAACTTTGGCATGGTCTCTTTTTGCCAAAGTGGATCTTCGGACGCGTGCTGCTCCCGTAGGAGTCGCGGGTATTTCTGGCTTTCATCACTAGGCATGAGCATTTTCGAGGAGTCCCAGGTATTCCAGCTTTCATCACTAGGCATGAGCATTTTCGAGGAGTCCCAGGTATTCCAGCTTTCATCACTAGGCATGCGCATTTTCGAGGAGTCTCGGGTATTTCTAGCTTTCAACTCAGGGCTTGCGCAATTTCAAGGAGTCTCGCGCCCTCCACTACAATCAACGTATTTGGTGCCGGGTGATGCCCTCTAGAAATCATTGGTGGCTATAGATATTCAGTGGCCACTTGCTAATTTCGCAGAAGACGTCACACGAGGCGATTAGTGCCCTCCAAGGGCTAAAAAACTGACTTGAGGGCATTAACCGAGGCGATTGATTCCAACAAATCGCCATAAATTGAAAAAGTGGAATCAAAAGAGGTGTTTGATTCCAACAAATCTCCATAAATTGAAAAAGTGGAATCCAAAGTAGTGCTTGATTCCACCAAAGCATCAAAAAGCTGAAAAGGTGGAATCCAAAGTAGTGTTTGATTCCACCAAAGCGCCAAAAAACTGAAAAAGTGGAATCCAAAGTAGTGTTTGATTCCACCAAAGCGCCAAAAAGCTGAAAAAGTGGAATCCAAAGTAGTGTTTGATTCCACCAAAGCACCAAAAAGCTGAAAAAGTGGAATCCAAAGTAGTGGGTGATTCCACCGAAGCGCCAAAAAGCTGAAAAAGTGGAATCCAAAGTGGTGGTTGAGGAAATTTCCTCATATTATTCATGCAGTGGATTAATAAAAATTATGTAAATAAAAACAAGTTGCTGAAACTGTCTCAATAACTTGTTTTTATCAATAGATTTTTATTTTGGTCCTGGTTTTGGTTTGTATGTCCAGATCCGGTTTTGATTCGCTGTTTCAGGGAACGATTCACCTGCTTCAAGTCTGACTTGTTTTGGATCATTTACCATGCTGCCTGTTTCGCCGATTTCGATGTACACGCCGTTATTAGGAGCTTTATCGCCCGCGCGAAACTGTCTGGATTGTCCCATTTTTATCCCTCCAGCTGTTTGGTTTGTCATTTCATATGCTTTCCCTTCAACCAAAAGTTATCCTCATTTTTCTGCACAACGCACATTTTATTAGGGAAACTCAATTTCAATGAAGGTAATTTATTTTATTTTAGAGAAGTAAGAAAAAGGGGTCATTACGGGAGGGGAACGAAAAATGTCTGATTATGGTCAATCACTTTTTCAAGGGACGTCACATTACTTTGCTAAATACAGACCGATTTATCCCTCTGTTTTGATCCGGTTTTTAGTTCAAAGGTTTGGGCTGGACGGAGCAGGGACACTCCTCGATTTAGGAAGCGGAACCGGTCAGCTGACCTGCCGGTTCTCCGATTGGTTTGAGAAAATGATTGGTCTGGATAATCAGCCTGAAATGGTTGATGAAGCGGTGAGGACTAGCAATGAGCGGAGAATTTCTAATGTCGAGTGGCTCCATGGTAAAGCGGAGGATTTTTTAAGAAAAAATAATGACCAAGATCTGAGACTCGTGACGATGGCTAAGTCGTTTCATTGGATGGAGAGGGATCAGGTGCTTGAATTGCTTTTTCCTGCGGTTGTTCCCGGAGGCGGTGTGGCGATTATTGATGATTTTGAGAGGGAGCCTGTATTGGAGCCGTGGCAGGAAACACTGCAAGCCTTGAGTGAAAAATGGTATGGAGATTTGAGAAGGGCAGGAAACAAGCATTTTGCTAAGCTCACTAAGAGCCATGAAGAGGTTGTCGATGAGTCAGCCTTTGAGTTGGAGATACATCGCTTTCCAAGCTGCGAATACACATGGACGATTGAGTCTATTATCGGGAATCATTATTCCACGTCGTATGGAGCAAAACGTTTCCTTGGGGACCGTGCCCATTTATTTGAAAAAGAGCTGAAAGAGCAGCTGCTTGAAATAAATCCATCGGGACTCTTTACGGAAAATCGAAGACATACAATCATTCTTGGCGTGAAAGCTTAAAATCCTTGAGATGTTGAAAAGGAAGGGAGTCAAGGGTATGAGAAAACTTTCAGAACGATTTCGCCGATTTGCGGAGGAAGCTGCTCAAGGTTCAAGCGCTTTATATGCTTTTTTATCACAAAAAATTTCTGAGGATGATGACCTGCTCGCATTGGCTGCAAAAGCGGATGACAGTCAGCCTGGGCCTAATTTGTTTCTAGGAGCGGTGCATTATTTATTGTTGAAAGGAGCTGAGCATCCTCTCAAGGCTTTTTATCCGAGTATGACAGAATCTCCTCAGAAAACGGAAGAGGCTTTCTCACACTTTAAGGATTTCTGTATCTCTCATAAAAGTGACATTACTCAGCTGCTGCAGACAAAACTTGTCCAGACAAATGAAGTGAGACGTTGTGCGTATTTATATCCGGCTTTTTGCTACATTTACAATACTGTTAAGAAGCCGCTGGCACTTATTGAAATCGGATCAAGTTCTGGCCTGCAGCTGTTATGGGATCAGTACAGCTACACTTATGGAACAGATGAGGTATATGGGAATCGTCATTCTGAGGTGCATATTTCAGCTGAAGTGAGGGGAGGGTCAGCCGAAATGCCAAAACTGACCTTGCCGGTGGTAAGCTTCAGAAAGGGAATTGACTTACATATCAATGATCTGAGGGATGAAGAAGATACATTGTGGCTGAATGCACTAATTTGGCCGGAACATCAGGAACGGCGCGACTTATTAAATAAAGCAGCGGCATGCATGAGGAAACAACCGGTGAGCTTAATAGAAGGAGACGGGGTGTCATTACTGCCGAAGCTCACCTTAGAAATCCCTAAAGAGGCGGTCATTTGTGTTTTTCATACGCATGTTGCTAACCAGATTTCACAAGAGGGAAAAGCAACATTGCTCGAAGAAATTAAAAAGATAGGCACAGAAAGGGACATTTTCCATTTGTATAATAATATGGAGGATGTGAGCCTACATCTTGATTCTTTTATAAACGGTAACGAAACAAAAAGATTGATTGGTGAAACAGATGGACACGGCAGATGGTTCACCTGGAATTTGAATTAATATTGGGAGGGCATAAGATGTCAAAACAAAGTGGACAAGCATTGATTAACGGCGAAGTGAGTCATCTATTTAAAAAATTATTAGATGATGAGAAGGTTCAGCAAGCACTGGCTTTTCTTAAAGAAGACAACGACAGGACAACTGAAGAGCAGATTGCGTTAACGGCGATTCCTGCGCCAACCTTTCATGAACAAACACGCGGAGAGGAATACAAACGTCTATTGTTGGAATTAGGGATTGATGATGTCGAGACTGATGAAACAGGAAATGTATTTGGAGTGAGGAAAGGGACGGAAGACGGACCTTCTTTAGTCGTTTCTTCACACCTTGATACTGTCTTTCCTGAAGGGACGGACACCGTTGCCAAAGAAAAGGACGGGAAATTTTTTGCGCCCGGGATCGCTGATAACGGCAGAGGACTGGCAGCGGTTCTCACGCTCATTCGTGCCCTTAATCATGCTGGGATTTTGACCCAGGGTGATATTATCTTCGGTGCAACCGTGGGGGAAGAAGGTCTCGGGGATCTACGGGGAGTGAAGGCACTTTTTCAGCATCGGAATGATCTTGATGGGTTTATTTCCATTGAGCCTGGCCCTCCGGAAGTGACGACGTATCTTGCTGCAGGAAGCCGCAGATATAAAGTAACCTATTCAGGTCCGGGCGGCCACAGCTTCGGGGCTTTCGGACTTCCTAGTGCTGCGCATGCTTTAGGGCGCGCTGTTGCCATGATTTCTGAGATCCAAGTGCCAAAAGAACCGAAGACCACTTTTAATGTTGGAACCTTATCAGGGGGTACCACTGTTAATACAATCGCTGCAAAAGCAGAAATGCTGCTTGATATGCGTTCGACGTCACCAGAGGAACTGGCAAAGCTGGAGGAAAAGGCGCTTCAAATGATCAGGCAGGCAGAGTTTGATGAGAATGCCAGATGGGATTCTCAGGCGTTAAAAGTGACGATCGAAAAAGTCGGTGATCGGCCAGCCGGCAGCCAGTCTGCTGATGCTTTGATCGTTCAGGCTTCGCTTGGTGCAGATGAAGCGCTAGGATTTGAATCTGTTTTGGATAAGCCAAGCAGCACAGATTCCAACGTTCCAATCAGCTTGGGAATCCCAGCCTTGACCTTAGGCGGTGGTGGTGATTTTGACGGTATTCATACACTTGGAGAATATTTTAATCCAACAGAAGCTTATGTTGGCCCTCAGAAAATTCTTTTGACCATGCTTGCTCTTGTCGGCGTTGAAGGGGAGCTTAACAGTTTATTGAAAAAAAATGAATGATTGCTACCCATGCTTGATAGCTTCAAGCTGCCGGGTGTTTCTCAAGTCTTCGATTGATTCAGCACCGATGCCGAACATGACCATTTTAAGCTCCATTTCTCTTATGCTAAACGTTTGAATAAGCGCTTCTGCTGATTCTGTTGCATCCTTCAATATAGAGCGGCCGAAAGCTGTCAAGTGGGCGCCAAGTGCCAGTGATTTTGCTGCATCAAGGCCGTTTGTCATCCCGCCGCTTGCAATAATTTTGGTCTGCAATTTTTCTGATCTGATGGAGGTTAGGCACTCAGCTGTGGATATGCCCCAGCTTTTCAGGACTTCCGCTGCTTCACGCACGACCGGGTCATTAGATCTTAGTTTCTCAACCTGGCTCCAGGACGTACCACCAGCTCCAGCAACATCAATGAACGCTGCTCCAGCATCAGCTAAGCGCTTTGCAAGCGGTCCGTCAATCCCCCAGCCGACTTCCTTAATACCGACAGGAACAGGCAGGGCATGGCAGATCGCTTCAATTTTTGTTAGAAGGCCTTTAAAATCTGTATCGCCACCGGATTGGACCACTTCCTGGAGGCTGTTTAAATGGAGAACAAGACCATCCGCTTCAACCAGATCTATAATGCGTTTGCATGCTTCTGCACCATAGCCTTTATTCAGTTGGACAGCTCCAAGGTTTGCAAACACTGGAATCGAAGGGGCGTACTTTCTAATTTGAAAGGTATAGGCTGTATCAGGTTTTTCAAGTGCAGCCCGCGTGGACCCAAGTCCCATTGCCCAGCCGTTCTTTTCAGCGGCCTCTGCCAAATGGCGGTTGATCAGCATCGCTTTATCCGTGCCGCCAGTCATGGAGCTGATCACAAAAGGCACCTTCATTTTCCTTCCTAAAAAGCTGCTATCCAGCCGGATGTTATCAAAATTAATTTCTGGGAGGGCAGCATGACGAAAACGCCAGCGATCGAGACCGTTTGTTCTTTCGACACCGGTGACATCCTCTGTTAAGCAAAGATCAATATGCTCGGTTTTTCTTTGGTTAATTGGTGAATCTTTTGTCATATATCGTCTCCTTATGCCTTAGTTTTCTTTTATAATAGCTTCGGCGACAAGCTGCCCCGACCTTGTCACGATCGGTGTTCCACCGCCTGGGTGTGTAGAGCCTCCGGTAAACCATAAGCCTTTAATATCAGCTGAACGATTGGATGGCCGCAGGAAAGCCTGTTTGGCATTGTTGGATGATAGACCGTATATCGCTCCTCGGTAAGCACCTGTCCCTTTTTCAAGTTCATCAGGCGTCATCGTTACTTTCATTTCAATTGAGTCGCTGAGATCTTTGAGTCCTCGTTCCTCCAGGCGTTTGATAATTCGTGATGTGTAGTCTTCTTTGACAGCTGACCAGTCCATTCCCTTTGTCAGGTATGGGGCATTCACAAGTATAAATAGATTACTTTTAGCTGAAGGTGCGCGATCAGGGTCGGAATAACCTGAATAGCAGATATAAATCGCCGGGTCTGAGACAGGCTGTTTATGGTCGAACAGATCACGAAACTCCTGTTCATATTTTTCCGGGAAAAAGACATTGTGATGCACGAGGTCTGGAAAATTCTTTGCGGCCCCGATCAGCATCGATAAACCTGAAAGAGACGGCTCAAATGACGCAATTTTTTTGTCTGTCATCGATGGGCGATCCTTCTCTGGAATCAGCTTTTGATAGACCGTCATCGCATCGCCTGCTGCAAGGATAATGTCTGCATCAATTGTACCCTCTGTTGTTTCTGCTCCGGTAACTTGTCCGTTTACAACATGAATCTTCTTAACCTCCGTGTTATGACGCAGGAAGACTCCTTTTTCCTGTGCAAGCTTCTGGTAGGCTTCCACAATGGCGTATGTGCCTCCCTTTACACCATATATACCCTCACCCGCTTCAAGAAAAGCCATCATGTTAAATATAGCAGGGGCCATAAAGGGAGATGAGCCGACATACGTTGCATATCTTCCGAACAAGGCAAGCGTATTTGGATGAGAAAAATACTTGTTCAGGCGTTTTTGTATGCTTGTCAGGGGGTGAATCTTAACCATATTCATGATTAGAGCAGGGGACAATTTCGTTTTCCAGCTGGTGAACAGACGGTTAATGAACTGATTTTTAGAAATCTGATAGTATCTTTGTGCCTCCTGCATAAATGCTGGTAGCCTGAGTGCATCCTCAGGACTGAAACTTGCGATCTGGTGGGCGAGATCGTCGATGTCCTTAACGAGATCGACCCGGGTACCGTCAGCAAAAAAATTGCGGGTCAGGGGGTCAACTGGGTAAAAGGTTAGATAGTCCTCCATACGGACACCGGCCGAGTTGAACACGCTATGGAAGGCATCAAGCATCGTTATCGTACTTGGACCTTGATCGAAGGAATAGCCATCCTGTGTAATCCTTTGGAGCTTGCCGCCGAGCCGGTTATTTTTCTCCAGAATTGTAACGCTGAAGCCTGCAGAAGCCAAACGGATGGAAGCGGAGAGACCGCTAAGACCGCCACCCATAATCACAACTTTTTTCACTGATAACGCCTGCCTTTCCATTCGTAGCCTTGCTTGCTGTAATGGATTCTCATGGAATCAAGGCCAATGCCTGTTAATAAAAGAATACTCAAAGGCAGAAAGAAGCTGATCTTTAAGCTGATGCCATTTTTACGATCAATAAAGCCCTTTATTAATACCCCGGTTAAATAAGCAAGAAGACTGAGGAAGGTTATCAGCACCTGCCCGTGTACCAAGGCCATCACGCCAAAGATCAGCGGACTGATGTAGAGAAGCACATAAAATAATAACATGCCGAGTAATAAAATCGGATTCTTGCCGACACCGGGAAAAAGATTTTTTCTGTAGCCCCTCCAAACCTCATCCGCACGTGTATACATCCGCATAGAGACGTCCTGATGAATATCAAGAAGAGAAAATGGAAAGCCATTGCGCTTTGCTGATTTGGCAAGCGCCATATCATCAACGAGAGCTGAACGAATGGAATGATGACCGCCTGTCTTGAAATATGTTGTTTTTTCAACAGCTAGAAAACCGCCATGTGCTGCTGCGAATTTAGGATTAGGTGACGAGCGGACGAATCGAATCGGCAAATGACAGGCAATGGTGAAAGTCATCATTGGGACAATCAGCTTTTCCATCCACGTTTTTGTCTCCTGAAAAGGAAAACCAGAAATCATGCCATTCATTTGACGCTTGAGGACGGGGAACAGATGTTGCAGAGCGTCTTTACCGAGTCTCACGTCTGCATCCAGAAAAAGAAACCAGTCACTGCCTGCTTGTTGTGCCAGCTGGTGACAGGCAAAGGATTTTCCAAGCCACCCGGCTTCAAGCGCTTCGCCGTTTAAATAGTAAACATTAGGATATTGGGAAGCGTATGCTGAAGCAATTTCTTCTGTTTCATCTTCAGAGTGATCATTTAAAATCCATATCTCTTCCGGCGGATGTGTTTGACGCAGGATACGATCTAAACAGCCGGCAAGCGTGGATGCTTCATTACGGGCCGGGATAAGGACGGAGAGACTAGGAAAGGAATTCGATTTCTCCTCAGCTTCACCCATCACTGGAAGTTGACTAACATTCCACACGGCAAAACTAAGCTGCAAAATTAGGATTATGAGGAGGAGTGAGAGAACCACAACCACTTTTTCAACCCCTTTTTCATCCGGTCAAACCGTTCACTGGTCGACACCCCTTTTTTTAGAACTGAGCGAAAGCCGCTTGCTTCTCCAAAAGCCGGATGATCAACGATCTGCTTTTTGTGCTCATCAAGCTGCTTTTCAAGAATCAAGCTAAGCTCGTCTGTTATCTCATGCCTTGACCAAGCAGACCAGTCCTTCCTTACCGCTTCTCCAAAAACTAAGGAGGCAGAAGGCTTCTGATGCTCATAAAAGGAATAATGAAGCGATACAGGCTTCACCGCAGCATAGCCTGTTTTCTTAAGCAGATAACCAATGCCCGTCATAAAAGGAAGCGGTCTGATATCCTGATGCATAATCCTTCCCTGGGGGAAAATCCACACGGCTTTGCCCTCAGCCATAAGTCCCTTTGCGTATGTGAGAGAGGTAATAATGTCCTTCTGGTTCGACGGTTCAATTGAAAAAGCGCCGAGTTTTCTGAAGAAGCGATAATTTTCAAGCTGCTCCTGGGTCATTAAAACATAATGATCGCGTGTTGAAAAGGTTTCAAAAATTTGGTAAACAAGCAGCCCGTCCCACCACGAGGAATGATTAGCAATATATAGCACAGGTGTATCATCTGTTAAGTCTAGCTCACCCTTCATTTCAACAGTATGAAAATGCCGTGGAATCAAATAGTTCTCTTGATAGAAACGGAACAGCCTGTTAAATGACGGTTTTTTTTCTGCGGTAATCATAGTGAAGCCTCCCTTGGCAAAGAAGAATGAAGCCTATAGATAAAGCGCCAACACCTTGAAGGCCAGCTTTCACAGCAAGGACGCCAAACATAAAGAGCATCAGCTGAAAGATCCTGACTGCCCATATTCTCACGGCTTTTGACATGGGCTTCAGTGGAAATAAAAACGTTAGCAGGCCGGCAATTACGAGCCATCCGGCAAAATTAGTAAACGGGACACCGAAATATGCGCCATGCCCTGACCATGTCCAGAAATGCCGGGAAAAAGCAACGGGGTCAAGGATCAGGTCGAGGACCACAACCCATAGACCTGTTTCTAAGGCACGCTTTATTTTCGAGCGTGGTGTGGAAAATAATAATGCATTAAGGATGACGCCGATCCATGCGGCTGCGATAGGAAGAGGCACTCCAAACACCAGAAATCCCAACGTTTGTTCGTAATGGTAAGAGCCGAATGGAAAACCTGTTTGTATGCCAACGACTTCAATACCGAATGTTAGGATCCCGATCAGCAGGCATATCCAAATAATACTGGAACGCTTAGAGTAGGCACCAGCTGCAAGTTGAATAACATAAAGAGCATAAAGAACAAGAAAAATGCTATTTGCAAAAGTGAGCCACGAAGGAATTGTGAAAAAATACATTAAAAGGAGTCCAACTGTATACCATCCCAGGAAAAGACTTCTGAGAATCACGTGAAAACACGCCGTTTCTTTACTTTTTGGTGATTTTCCTTGACCGTTTTAAAAATTTGTTTCTTTTTTTGAGCACTGACAATGGCACGCTTTTTGTAGACGTCATAATGGTTAGCTTTGACAACCTGAAGAATGGCTGCGTAATAGTCTGCCGCAAGCTCAATGCAAAAGGCACTTTCATCAGGATAGGAGTGGAGGTCTCGTAGTCCCTCATCAAACCATTGGTTCGCAAGGTTCATTAGCTCGTCTATTAATTGAATGAACGGAGCGTCAATCATTTTTCTATTAAACTGAAGATGACTGTAGCCGTGCTTGGTCATTAAATCTTCTGGAATATATCGTCGGCCACGTGATTGGTCTTCTCCCACATCTCTTATAATATTAACGATCTGCATGGCTTTACCAAGCGCAATTCCTGAAAGGCGTACACCCTCAGATGGGTGATCATGCAGGACAGGGAGCAGCATTTCTCCAACCGATCCTGCCACATAATAGCTGTAAGTTTCCAGTTCGTTCATTGAGCGGAACGGGGTATGGTGTGTATCAGCTCTTTGCCCTTTTATTTGAAGATAAAAGGGTTCCTTTCTGACAGGAAATACTTCAAACAGCCATCGTAGAGACGGCCAGATAAAGTGCCCTTCTGCATGATCCAGATGTGTAAACCGGCTTTCGATCTCTTCCAGAGAATACGGTGACTTGTCAGGTTCATCAACTGAATCATCAATCATACGGCAAAAGGAATAAATAACAAAAACAGCTTCTTTTTTTGGCGATGGTAAATGGCGAAAAGCATTATAAAAGGTAGCAGAGCCTTTTTTAATCATATTTTCGCAAGCTCTGGCAAGCTCTTGGTTCATCATGCTTCCATCTCCTTTAACAGTAATTGACTTAGCAGCCGTGCACCTTGCATTACAATGGGAATCCCGCCGCCAGGGTGAACAGACGCTCCGACGCTATACAGTCCCTTGATATCAAAAGGTGAAACTTGTGGCCTGAAGCCTCCGGACTGGCTAAGAATAGGGGCGACGCCAAACCCGCCGCCAAGATAAAGACCGTCACGCTCAGCGTCTTCAGGCGTTCGTATTTTTTGCCAAGCGATCGCCTCTCGCAGACCACTAAAATGCTTTTTTTCTGCTTTTTGCAAAACATGACGGACTAGGCGTTCAATCTCTGTTTTACTGCTTGGCAAACCGGAGGGCACTGGAATAAGAAAATAGAGAACACTTTCTCCTTCCGGTGCTGCCGTTTCATCAATCGCCGCAGGATTGAAAACATAGAAGGCAGGGTCATCCGGCCATTTTTTATTCTTGGAAAACACCTGATTCATCAGCTTTTCAAAGGATTCGGAAAGAAAAAATTGATGTGCGACTGAAGAGGCCCATCGCTTCTGAACGCCAAGATAAATCAGGAGACACCCGGAAGACGCCGTAAATGTTTTCTTTTGCTTATCAGGAAGGTGCTTGCCCAGCAAATGATAGAGAAGTGGAAAATCCCCATTGTAAACAACGCGGTCGAAAGGCAATTGTTTACCTCTGGCGACGATACCCGTGCACACGTTGTCAGCAACCGTCAGCTGCTCGACCTCTGTATCAGGTATAATATGAATGCCTTTCTTTTGGCATGCTTCCTCCAGAAGGGTTGAAAGTCTTGAATAGCCGCCTTTTACATACCAGATGCCGAAAGCATGCTCACTGTAGGAAACCAGGCCGTAGATGGCAGGTGTGGCATATGGTGAACCGCCTATGTATAATGTTTGTAAAGCGTATGCATCCTGCAGGCGGGGGTCCTTAAAATAAGCAGAAAGAAAGCCTTTCACGCTTTTGTATGCTTTTGAACGCATTAAAAAACGCAGATTTTCCAGACTGAGAAAATCTTTTTTACGCGGAAAGACCTTGCTTAAAAAAGATTTGTTTCCAACGTCATAAATGTGGGACATGTCGCTAAGAAACTTCAGAAAATGCTCTTTTTCTCCTGGAAAGACCCGGTCCAGCTCGTCAAGCTGTTTCGGCAAATCCCGCCATTTGGTAAAGGCGGTGCCATCGTCATAATGAATTTTGTATAAGGGCTCGCAAGGCACCCACTGGAGGGAGGAGGTGTCAACATCCGCTTCTTTTAATGCCTGGTGAATCATATCGGGAAGAAGAACGATCGTTGGCCCTTGATCAATCGTGTAATGCCCGTTTGTTTCGTAAGTCAGCCTGCCGCCTAACCGACTTTTCTTTTCAAAAATAGTGACGTCCTGTCCGCCGTTTGCAAGTAAAAGGGCTGTGGTCATGCCGCCAATGCCGCCGCCAACGATCGCTATCCGGTTCATAAGGAATTCTCCTTCCTGGTCTGTTGAGGAACAGTTGATTGTTCATCTTGCTGAATGAGAAGATTGGCACTGATTCTTGCTGATTCGAAAATGGTAGGCAAACCGCTCCCAGGATGTGTACCGCCGCCTGTTAAATAACAATTAGGAACTTCTTCAAATCGGTTATGCGGGCGAAAATACATCATTTGATCGAGACTATGAGCGAAGCTGAACGTCGCTCCCTTATAAATGTTCATATCATGCTCCCAGTCATGCGGTGTGATAATATGTTCCGCAGTGATCCTGGAACGAATATCGCTTTGGCCGGTTTCCTTAGCAAGTCGGTCAATCATAAGATTGCGGAGATCTTCTTTTTCCTTCATCCAATCGATATCCGCCGTGGTGTTGGGCACAGGCATCAGCATGTATAATGCAGAATGGCCGGGCGGAGCTAGTGTAGAATCAATTAGAGAAGGGTTATGAATGTAGATTGAAGGATCTTCTGAGAGCACGTGATCCTTTGTCATTTCATTAACGTTTTTCTGATAGTCCTCCGCAAATAAAATCATGTGATGGGGAAGGTTTACAGGTGTATCCAATCCTAAATAGAGCATAAACGTCGAACAGGAGAGCTTCTTTTTAGCAAGACGCTCCGGCGAGTATTTTCGAAGCGTTCCGGATGGAAACAGATTCGTTGCAGCATAGCCGAAGTCAGCGTTTATTATGACGAAGTCCGCTCTGTCTGTTGTGCCGTTCTCAAGCTCAACGCCGGCTGCTTTGCCGTCTTCAATCAGAATTTGTTTGACTCCTTGGCCAGTTGTCAATTGACCGCCGTTTTTTCTAATCATTGTCACCATAGCTTCCATAAGCCTATTCAAACCGCCGATGGGATGAAAAAGGCCGTAACGGTGCTCAAGATAGGAAAGAATGGTGAACGTTCCTGGACATTCCCACGGACTCATACCGAGGTATTTTGCCTGGAAGGAAAAGGCCCATTTTAATCGTTCATCTTTAAAATATCTGGAAAGCCGGCCGTAAACCGTATCGAAAGCATTCAGTTTCGGAAGCGCTTTGAAGACGTTTCGATTAATAAAATGTGTCAGCTTGCTGAAAGGCTGCTGGAGGAGCTTCTCAACATGGTCAAATTTATCACCTTCCACATTCATGAAACGCTCATAACCTTCGCTGTTTCCTGGAAACAGTCTTTCGATTTCAGCTTTCATTTGTTCCTTGTTTGTGGTCGGGTTAAAGACTTCTTTTCCGAATTTCAACGTATAAAGAGGATCGATCTCTTTCATCTCAACAAAATCTGAAAGCTTGCCGCCAGCTTCCTGAAAGAGCTCCTCTAATAAATGCGGCATCATGAAAAAAGTCGGTCCACGATCAAAATGATAGGGACCAATCGAAAGGCGCGACGTTCTGCCACCAAAATAAGCCTGTTTCTCATAAAGTTGAACATCGTACCCTTTAGAAGACAGAAGCATGGCAGTGGCTAAGCCGCCAGGACCAGCTCCAATCACGATAATGCGCCGAGCATTTTTCAACGGTATCCCTCTTTTTTTGTGGTTAAGATAAATAGCTATTGTCTGATAATTGTATTATAATGTTTGTATAACTTTTGTACAACTATTTACCCTTTTTAATCAGTATGTCTAGATGAAAGTGAGTGGTTGACTTGTATGGCATTCAGAAAGTCTCGGAAATAACAGGCATACCTGCTGTAACCTTAAGAGCCTGGGAACGTCGTTATAATGTTATTAGACCGGTCAGATCAGACGGTGGTTCTAGGCTTTATACGGAGGAGAATGTGGAGGATATATTGTGGGTCAAAGAACAGAAGGAGACAAAGAAGATTTCAGTAAAAGAAGCGATGGGTCAGCTGGAGGCCTCAAGGAACAACCCGTCTTACCTGCAGTCAATGCAGCACTATGATGATTTTATTAATCCTCTGTATGATCATCTCATTCACTTTCGAACGGATGAAGCAAACAGGCTTCTTAACCAGGCGTTAGCCCTATATGATTATGAGCTTGTTTTTCATAATATTGTAAAACCACTTCTAATCCGCACGGGTGATGACTGGGAAACTGGACAAATCACGGTGTTGCAAGAGCACTTTATCAGCAATTTGCTCATACGAAGGCTAGAGATGCTCTTTCAGACTCAGATGATCGATCCGATGCTGCCAAGAGCCGTGGCGTTATGTCCTCCTGATGAGCAGCACAGCATTGGTTTAATGCTGTTTGCTCTGTTCCTGAAAAAAAGAGGGCATGATGTTCTGTTTCTTGGTGAAAATACGCCGATTGAAACATTGCATACTTTTATTAAGGCCAATAACGTCCAGTTGCTAACTGTTTCTGTAACAATTAAGGAGCATGCTGAAGACGTATTTAATCGGCTTGCAGAAATTAAACAGCTGGAGCCGTCTGTGCGCATTGTGCTTGGCGGGCATGGTATAAAAAATCCGCCCCCGGAATTGCGAGATGACATTCTCGAAGGCGGACTAGAGGAATGGATTGGCTGGCACCGGTCTCTTCGCTTTTAAACAGTGACCGGTGTTTCTGCTTTAATAAGATCAGCCGTCAGCTGTCCGGACAAAGTAACCATTGGGACGCCGCCGCCAGGATGAGTCGCACCCCCGACAAAATACAGCTGATCAAGAATCTCGCTTTTACTTGGTATTTTAAAACCGCCATTCTGTTTTCTGTCTGTGACGATCCCGTAAATTGAGCCGCCGTTTGCTCCATATAAGCTTTCCAGGTCATCCGGAATAAACTGTTCTTCAAATTCAATATGCTCTCTAATATCCTGTAAACCCATACGCTCCAGCTTGCTTAAAACAAGTTCCCTGTAACTGTCGCGGAACTCTTCCCAAGATTCGCCTTCTTTCAATGGCGGCACATGCGTAAGGATAAAGAGGTTTTCCTTTCCTTCAGGAGCCTGAGAGGGATCAGACTTTGCTGACACACCAATATAAATAGTCGGATCCTCGGCGTTCTCTCCTTTTTCAAAAATCTGCTCGAATTCTTTTTTCGGATCGCTGGAAAAGAAAAAATTATGATGAGCGAGTTGTTTATATTGCTTGTCTACCCCGAGCAACAGCACAAGACCGGATACCGTCGGCTGGTACTTATTCAGACGAGCCTTCTCCATGATTGCTTCCGGATTCGTCTGAAGAAGCTTTCGGTAGGCAGGGATTGGTTCAAGATTGCAAACGGTCACATCAGCATACACTTCTTCACCACTCGCAAGCCGGATCCCGATTGCTTTCTTCGAGTCATGAAGAATTTCGGTAACCTTAGCATTTGTATGCACCTCAGCACCAAGTTCTTTCAGAAGCTTAAGCATCCCCTCAGCAATGTTATACATCCCGCCTTTGACATAATAAATTCCGAGTCCTAGCTGCACATAAACAAGCTGGGAAAGAATAGCAGGTGCCTGATAAGGAGACGAGCCAATATACATAATGAAAAAGTCAAACAGCTGGCGAAGGTGAGGATTTTCAAAAAACTTATTGGTGCTCGCTGACATTGTCTTCATCGGATTCATTTCAATCAGTTCGCTTATCTTATGAAGCTTCCGTAAATCTTTTAAACCGCCAAGACTTTTGCTGTAGAAGCTTTTCATACTGAGATCATACATTCTTGAGCAGTATTGAATGTATTCAAGAAAATTTGCAGCATCTGATTCAGAGAGTTTCTTGATCTCAGCAATCATATCGGGCAGATCTCCAAGCACATCAAGGGTTGTCCCGTCATTGAAAAAAGTACGCCATTGCGGTTCGACTCGTTCGATCGTCATATAATCACGGATGTCTTTTCCCGCGCTCTCAAAAAGCTGACGAAGCACCCATGGCATGGTTAATATTGAAGGTCCTGTATCAAATGTATAACCTTTTCCCTTGCGGATGTTTAGCTTTCCACCAGGACGTTCGTTTTGTTCAAAGACACTGACTTTGTAGCCGTCTGCAGACAGACGGATTGCAGCTGACAAACCGCCCAATCCACCGCCAATGATAACCGCTTTTTTGCTCGCCATTCCTTCACCTCAGTTATTAAACTTTTTAGAATCTTTTTTTAATTGTATAATGTTCCTATTAATAAAGCAAAGCATTCTGTGTGTGAAAAGAAAGGAGGTTTCTTATGACATGCCAGGTGATGGAATTATTTGTGCGTATGCGTTCAGCTAAGGCTGCATGGCGGGAGACACCGCTCAATGAAAGGCTGTCCGCTGTCAGTAGACTCACCTCTTTAATAGTTAAAGAAATGGAAGAGATTGTGGCGCTTTTAAGCGAAGAAACGGGACGAACCCAAACGGACTGTCTCACAGCAGACGTTATGGTGACGCTTGATGCGCTCCGTTTTTATATAGAAAAAGCAGAGGAGTGCCTTGCTCCTGAATTGAGCAAAAAAACCGAAATACACCGCGTACCCTTTGGCATCACCGCCGTTTATTCACCGTGGAATGTTCCGCTTCAACTCGGCTTTATTCCTGCCATAAGTGCCCTGATAGCGGGAAATGTGGTCATATTAAAACCATCTGAGCACACGCCTCGTTTTAATGGATTCATCAGGGGATTGATAAATAAAGCCCGGTTGCCGGACGGTGTCTTCGAGATGGCAGAAGGAGGCGCGGAGACAGGTGCCGCAATCATTGAGGAAAGGCCGGATAAATTATTTTTCACCGGAAGCACGAAAGTCGGTCGCCAAATCGCAAGCCAGGCTGCAAAGCATCTGATACCGTGTGAGCTGGAGCTTGGCGGGAAAGATGCGGCCGTCGTTATGGCGGATGCGTCAATTAAAAGAGCAGCAAGAGCCTGTGTATGGGGGGCGTTTTTTAATAATGGACAGGCGTGTATCAGTATTGAGCGGGTATATGTTGATACGGTCATTTTTGAGCCGTTTCTTAAAGCTGTGCTGCAAGAAACCCGGAAGCTCGTCCGAGGTCGGGATATTGGCCCGCTATTTGGCTCTCAAGCGTACGATAAGGTCTTCCAACAGGTTGAAGAAGCCCGTGCCGATGGTGCTGACTGCTACGTAACAGGGGAACATGATCCACCCTATTTTTCTCCGACCGTTTTAACCAACGTTAACAACAGCATGCGGATCATGAGAGAAGAGACGTTTGGTCCAGTACTTCCCATTATGGCATTTCATTCCCGTGAAGAGGCCATTAGCTTGGTCAACGACTGTGAGTATGGGTTAAATGCAAGTATTTTCTCTAAACAGTTGGATCAGGCACGAGAGATAGCACTGGCTTTGGAAACAGGGAATGTCTTTATTAATGACACTGTTATAAATGTAAGTAACCCGGGACTTCCTTTCAGTGGGAGAAAAAATAGCGGCTCTGGTGTTTCACGCGGCAAGGAAGGTTTGCTTGCATTTACTCAGCCCCTCAGCCTCTCTATTAAACAGACAGGAAAATCTAGTCAGCTCAACTGGTTTCCTTATTCCGAGCAAGGCTTGTCATTTATTAAAACCTGGTTGAGACTCCGTCATAAAAAGAAGGGCAGAGGCGGTAGATTATGAATGTGATTATTATTGCTATGGGTCTCATTTCCAGCTGGCTTTTATTATGGCGGTTATCGGTTTTGGAACCGGCTGTAATGAACAATCGTCGTCGGGTTTCAGTCATCATACCTGCCAGAAACGAAGCGAATAATATTAAAAAGCTTCTGGACAGCCTAAAGGGTCAGGCATCTCAGCCATACGAAATTATTGTTGCAGATGATCAGTCATCAGACGGCACAGCCCACATTGCTGAAATGAAAGGGGCGTCGGTCATTAAGCCGTTGCCGCTCCCTGAAGGATGGCATGGCAAATCATGGGCCTGTTCAGAAGGCGCAAAGGCTGCCACGGGAGACATTCTGATTTTCCTTGATGCAGATGTGGCGGTCCAACAAAAGGGGATTGAAAAACTAACGGCAGCTTTTGAAGACAGATGCCTAGATGTGCTGACGCTGCAGCCTTATCATGAAACAAAGCATTTTTATGAACAGTTTTCTGCCTTCTTTCAATTAATCTCGATCGCTTCCATTGGGGAGTTTGTTATTGGAAGACCTGAATTCTCTTAAAAAAGGAGGGTATGGTCCGGTCTTAATGATTGATCGCACGGTCTATGAAACACTTGGAGGGCATGAGCGGGTTAAAGGAGAAATCTTGGAGCATTATGCATTTTGCGACTCCGCTAGGGAACAAGGATTCAGCATTCAGGCTTTTCTTGGGAAAGGCAGTGTTCATTATCGTATGTATCCAGAGGGATTTAAGAGTCTTGTGCAAGGCTGGTCGAAGAGCTTTGCGCTGGGTGCAGCGAAAACCCAGTGGCAGATCTTAGTCTTGATTATTTTATGGATAGCAGGCAGTGTCACCATTGCGACTTCTGTGGCAGGCATTTACTCAGAAACGCTCAGAAGTCAAATTGTCCTTGCCATATTCTATCTTGCTTACGCAGCAACGATTGGCCTAAAACTGTCAAGAACCGGCCGGTTTCAAATCTGGACATCGCTTGTTTTTCCTGTTCCTTTACTCATGTTCCTTGTTATCTTTATTTACTCGGGAGTTCAATCGTTTGGGAAACGGCGTGTTGAATGGAAAGGGCGCCAGCTAACCGTGGAAACCAAGGAGGAGAATAAATGAGGGTAGTAGAGCTTTCGTCTCTTTTGACCTTCTTCTTGGATGTCTTTGCCTGGCTTGTCATTCATTTTGGTGTTTCTTACTTATGCCTAAAACTGCCTTCCCCTTGGTTTGAACGGAAGGAGCCTATTTTTCAAGGGTACGGATTTGAGCAGGGTGGCCGGATATATGAACGCGTTTTAAGAATTAAAAGCTGGAAATCCTATTTGCCTGATGGCGGAGGATGGTTTAGTGAGGGTTTTGCCAAAAAAAGCCTTGCTGAAGCAACGCTTGATTATTTGCAGAAATTCATGACTGAAACCCGACGGGCCGAGCTGACTCATTGGATTTGCTTTGCAGCTTCTCTGTTTTTCTTCTTGTGGAATGATGCAGTGACGGGCATGGTGATGATCGTTTATGCAGCGGCTGCTAATCTTCCATGCATAGTTGCCCAAAGGTACAACCGCTTTCGTTTTTTGCGGCTCTATCGCAAAAAAGTAAAAAGATCAAAGATCATGATTGATTCAAGAATATGAGTGTTTAATAGTCAATATGTGAAAGGTAGAAAACTGGCCATACCAAATAATAAAATGAAAGAGGTTTTTTATTATGAACGATACTGACTTATTAAGAGAAGCCTTCAAAAAAAGCCGTTACCGTATTGGAGGGCATGGAGACAATAATATTTCCCTGCTGCAGGAGGCCTTGAAAAACGTTGACGGAAACAAGAGCAGCGATGTTTACGGAAAAGGCAATTTTATTGATGATTTTCAGAAGAAGATGGCAGAATTTCTTGGGAAAGAAGCGGCTGTCTTTTTCCCAAGCGGCACGATGGCACAGCAGATTGCGCTTCGAATCTGGTGTGATCAAAACAACTTAAAAAAAGTCGCCTATCATCCGCTTTGTCATTTAGAGATTCATGAAGAGGACGGGTTAAAAGAACTTCACCATATCGAGCCTATTCTGCTTGCGAATAAAGACAGGCTTATTCAATTGGAAGATGTTATAAATCTGAACGAGGACATTTCCAGCTTATTACTCGAATTGCCTCAGCGAGAGATTGGCGGGCAATTGCCGGATTACGAGACGCTCGAAGCCATATCTGCTTACTGCCGTGAAAACAATATTAAGCTGCATTTAGATGGTGCTAGACTGTTTGAGAGTCTACCATACTATCAAAAATCAGCTAATGAGATATGCGATCTATTTGATAGTGTCTATGTCTCATTTTACAAGGGTATTGGCGGCGTGTCAGGGGCCATTCTTGCAGGTGATCGTGACTTTACAGAGAAATCAAAAATATGGAAAAGACGGCACGGCGGTGACCTGTTCAGTCTGTATCCTTACATCATCAGTGCTGACTATTATTTTAATAAAAGAATAGACAAAATGGAGCATTATTATGAAGAGGCAATAGAGCTAGCGGCACTCTTCAATCAATGCCATGCCGTCTCTACACAGCCGGTGGTACCCGTTTCGAATATGTTTCATGTTCATTTCGATGTTCCAAAAGAAAAGCTGCAGCCAATCTTAATAGATATTTATCATGATACAGGGGTCGGACTTACCGGATATTTACGTGAATCAGGCAGCACAGTTAATTATGAGGTTAGTATTGGTGATCAGTATGAGGAAGTACCAAAGGAAATATTAAAAAAGGCTATTCAAATACTTGATGAGCGGATCAGAGAAGCTTTGGTTAAGTAAAACTGGACCACAGGGCATAGCCCTGTGGAGGTTTTTTATTAAATCAAATCGTAATTAGTGTAAGAAAGTCTGTGTGCCGATTTCCGAAACGGCAAGGTTGGAGCTTTCATAAAAGGCTCGTCGGGATAAAGAATTTAGCCGGAAATCTTTTTTTCGAAACTGGCTTAAATAGTTGTAATCAAGACGCAGGGTCTGTTCTTCAAGAAATGCTGATTTGTCAGCATTTTTCTCGCGTTTTTTATTAAGCACCTGGATCATCTGCTGTTTGGTGCCAATTCCGATTCCGTGGCCATAATAAAGATTCTCTTCCAGAAGTATTGTATTTTCCCCCTGCCATTCAGGGGTTTTCGGATCATGCTGAGGATTGCTGAAATAAAGACAATCCCCAGGTAAATAATCGGTTCCGTTTTGAAGATCCAGTCGAAGATCCTCATCGTAATTCCAGTCGTAAAGTAAAAGATCAGCAAATAGCCGGTTAAATTGATCTTTTTTAATCGATTCTGAAACTGCTTTATAATAAACAATAACAATGGCGGTGGCACACTCGAAGGCATATTTGCTGCCATTATTGAAAATGTCGTCAATGGCTGATTTAGGGAGCACATCGGGTCTCAGGGCGAATCCCCCTTTGTTGTTTCTGATCCAATATTGAGGGTTGCACCTTGATGTTCTAAAGGTGGCGAATCTAGCTCCGCTTTTAAATAACAGAATAGCGGATTTGATCGTTTCCTGTCTCAGAGCCAGTTCAAATTCCAGTGCCTCTAACGTGCTGAATTCATATACCTTGCTGTACTTCCCCATCATCTCAATAATGGCTGCTTCCGACTGTGAAAAATTCCCTTGATCTATTTGATTTTCTTTTATCAGCTGTTGATTAATTTTTATCATTTTTGAAGTCCCTCCCATTGAGCACAGCTTCATAAAATTATATGAGCGGGGATAGGATATTGAACAAAATTCCTGTGACGGATTCATTTTTCGTTTATAAATGACAAGTATTGTTTAAGGTCATGGCACCAAGGGAAGTAGTTAAGTATTCTTTTCTTGATCAACGGGCTGCCGCATAAACATAAGGCATGGCTCTGCATAAAATATAATAGCTGTGAACAGTTGCATGATCGTTAAATGATAACGCTTACAAAAAATGAATCAAAGCATTAGACCGTTTAGAAAAAACGGAAGTGCTAATAATAGAAACAGTGCTCTTAACCCGTTAAAGGAGGGTCATAAATGAACATGAACTTTGACAAAGCAATTGAAGTGCTGGACCGAATGAGATTGGAGAACGGCGCTTACACAGCCAGTATCTCGGAGGATTACAATTACGTCTGGATCCGGGATGTCTTTTATACCGTCCTTCCATTTCTTCATAGTCCGTCCAAACGTTATGAAAAAGCGTATGAAGCCTTATTTAATCTGTTTAGAAGTTATGAGTGGAAAATTGATATTCATACACAAAAAAAACCGGTATACCTTTATGAGTACATTCACGCCCGCTATTCGACCGATCTGAAGGAAATCGATCAGGAGTGGGGGCACGCTCAAAATGATGCAATAGGAGCCTTCCTTTGGGGAGCTGGAGAAGGTATCCGTCATGGCCAGAAAGTGGTTACGAGTGAAGAAGATCTTCGAATCATCCAAAAGCTTGTCGATTATCTTGAATGTGTCCGTTACTGGCAGGCGAAAGATAATGGAATGTGGGAAGAGAACATGGAAGTCCATGCATCAAGCGTGGGTGCATGTGTCGCAGGATTAAAGGCTGTAAAAATGCTAGTTAATGTTAAAGAAGAATTGATCCAAAAGGGTGAGGAAACACTGCGGTTTATTTTGCCGAGAGAAAGTGAAACGAAGGAAACAGATCTCGCGCTGCTATCCCTGATTTATCCTTATCAGGTGGTTGACCGCCAAACAGCAATGACGATCCTAAATTCGGTGATCAACCCGTCTTGAGAGAAAATATGGATGTATCCGATATGAGAATGATCAGTATTACAACGAAGGAAGCGAAGCGGAATGGTGCATGGGGCTCCCTTGGCTAGGCATGTGCTACAGTGAATTAGGCATGTTTGATAAAGCGAAAGAATATATCGAAAAGACGCGTAATATAACACCTGATAATTGGGAAATCCCTGAGCTTTATATTGGCGGAACAGATAAACCCAATGTTAATACACCGCTTGCCTGGGCTGTCTCATTGTCTTATACTTTTTTAAATAAAATGGAAAAAAGAGAGCTGGATCATCCCCCATATGAATTAACTGCTGATGATCAGTAATAAGGAAGCTTCCCCTTGAGGGAAGCTTTTCTTTGTGTAGAGAAATCCGTTGGAGCGAATAGCGAATACTGCTCCCATTCCGCGAGCGATTCGTTAGCCTCCTTGCGCCTTTAGCAAATGTTGAATGCCACTGAGAAATGAGCTCGGTTTCGCCTTGCCTGTTGATTTTGCTCTAGGCTGCTCGCTTTCCACGGGCGATCCGCGAGCCTCCTCGCGCATTGAGGCAATGATTGCGCTGTGGGGTCTCGCTTAGACCGCTGATTCCAAAGGACTTGAATTTACATCTTAGATTCCACCTCGCACGATGAAAATGCGGTTGCCATCCATTGAAAGCGGAAATACCCTTGCTTTCCACGGGCACGGCCTTAGCTAACTTTGGCGTGGTCTCTTTGGGCGCCAAAGTGGATCTTCGAGCGCGTGCTGCTCCCGTAGGACTTGAAACTGCCTCCTTGAACCCACACCGCACGAAGAAAATGCGGTTGCCATCCATTGAAAGCGGAAATACCCTTGCTTTCCACGGGCACGGCCTCAGCTAACTTTGGCGTGGTCTCTTTGGGCGCCAAATGGATCTTCGGACGCGTGCTGATCCCGTAGGACTTGAAACTGCCTCCTTGAACCCACACCGCACGAAGAAAATGCGGTTGCCATCCATTGAAAGCGGAAAGACCCTTGCTTTCCACGGGCACGGCCTCAGCTAACTTTGGCGTGGTCTCTTTGTGCGCCAAAGTGGATCTTCGGGCGCGTGCTGATTCCGTAGGACTTGAAACTGCCTCCTTGAACCCACACCGCACGAAGAAAATGCGGTTGCCATCCATTGAAAGCGGAAATACCCTTGCTTTCCACGGGCACGGCCTCAGCTAACTTTGGCGTGGTCTCTTTGGGCGCCAAAATGGATCTTCGGACGCGTGCTGATCCCGTAGGAGTCGCGGGTATTTCTGGCTTTCATCACTGGGCATGCGCATTTTCAAGGAGTCGCGGGTATTTCTGGCTTTCATCACTGGGCATGCGCATTTTCAAGGAGTCGCGGGTATTTCTGGCTTTCATCACTGGGCATGCGCATTTTCAAGGAGTCGCGGGTATTTCTGGCTTTCATCTACTGGGCATGCGCATTTTCGAGGAGTCTCAAGTCTCACACCTTTCGCTTTAATCAAACTTTTTGTTGCAGATCCCGCCATGAGGAGCGAACGCGGCGGCTTAGCTTTTGTGCGATGAACGCCCAAACGGGGTCAAAAAATAGGAGAAAGGGCGTTCATAAGGGCGATGAACGCCCAAACGGGGTCAAAAAACAGGAGAAAGGGCGTTCATAAGGGCGATGAACGACCAAACGGGGTCAAAAAACAGGAGAAAGGGCGTTCATAAGGGCGATGAACGACCAAACGGGGTCAAAAAACAGGAGAAAGGGCGTTCATATGGTAAATAATGGACAATAACAAGAAGGCGAAATGTTCTCTAAGTGATGAGGTCGAACCTGGTAAGCGAGTAAATCTTTCTTTTCAAATAGCTGACTTTTCAGTTGCCTCTAACTGGTCTTGCTGGCGTCTCATACTTTCTAGGGGATTTGCCTACTAGTAAAAGGATAAGCCTCTTGCCTCTTATATTGAGAAGAACACAAGGAAACAGGTCATGAATATGCCTGCCTTTCTGTGGAAGAACCGAAAATTAAAATAGCAAAAATTCACTTCTCCTTGATTGGTTTTTTTGCATTTTAGGGTTTTTTATGAGCTTTCATTAAAAGTTGACAGAATACGACATAAAATTCAGATAATTAATTATAAATTCCCTCTTTATACAAAGGAATCAGGTGTTTGACAGCGAAATACTTAATAAGAGCTTCTTGTAAGCAAAAGATCGTCAACCTTGTAAAGGAGGCTTCAAAATGGAATCTCTGGCTGGAAATCAGCATGATATTGACTTAAGCGACTTTGAAGTGTATCTCTTTCACGAGGGGAATTTGTATGAAAGCTATAAAACACTTGGCGCGCATTTGGTAAAGCACCAGGGAGCTGACGGGGTGCGTTTTACGGTGTGGGCTCCTCACGCAGCGAGTGTGGCAGTCGCCGGGGATTTTAACAATTGGAATGGTTCAGGGCACCGTATGGAGCGGATCAGCCATTCAGGAATCTGGATCCTGTTTATTCCAGATCTTCAAGAAGGACAGTTGTATAAGTATGAAATTGAAACCCAAGATGGCGAGAAACTTCTTAAAGCTGATCCCTACGCCTTCTTTTCGGAAAAACGTCCGAATACAGCTTCGGTTATCAGCCGGTTGGATGCTTATGAATGGCAGGATAAAAAGTGGGTTTCAAACAGAAAAAAAACGGATTCTCAGCATAAACCGATGCATATTTATGAAGTGCATCTGGGGACCTGGAAAAAAAACCAGGAGGGTAAATATTACTCTTATCGTGAACTGGCAGAGACGCTGGTTGATTATGTCGCTGATTGCGGCTACACCCATATTGAATTGATGCCGATCATGGAACATCCTTATGATCGATCATGGGGCTACCAGATCACTGGATATTTTTCGGCAACAAGCCGTTACGGAGCACCAGAAGATCTGATGTACTTTATCGACCGCTGTCATCAAAAAGAAATCGGTGTGCTGTTGGACTGGGTACCGGTCCACTTCTGTAAGGATGCACATGGACTAGGTAAATTTGATGGGACACCGCTTTATGAACCAGTTGACCCGATTATGTCCGAGAGGCAAAACTGGGGAACCTATAATTTTGATTTCTCCAAGCCTGAAGTTGTGAGCTTTCTGATTTCAAATGCTATGTTCTGGCTTGACGTTTACCATATTGATGGGTTTCGAGTCGATGCTGTTTCATCAATGGTCTATTTAAACCATGGCAACCCTCAGCCTGTACCCCTTACAAACCAGTATGGGGGCGAGGAAAATCTGGAAGCTGCTGCCTTTCTGAAGAAACTGAACACTGCTGTGGCAAAGAACTTTCCAGGCACACTTATGATCGCTGAAGAAGCGACAGATTATCCGCTTGTTACCGCCCCGCCGGAAGATGGGGGACTTGGCTTTACACATAAATGGAATATGGGCTGGTCGAATGATGTGCTTCGCTATATGCAGCTCGAATTCGATGAAAGACCAAACCACCATAATCTCTTGACATTTTCGTTCTTTTACGCCTTTTCTGAGCGCTTTGTATTACCTTTCTCACATGACGATCTAGTCTATGGAAAACGTTCGCTGTTAAATAAAATGCCTGGAGACTACTGGAAAAAATTCGCGAATCTAAGACTCCTTTTCGGATATTTTATAACGCATCCAGGCAAAAAGTTAATGTTTATGGGCAGTGAATTTGGTCAGTTTGATGAATGGAAGGATGAAACAGAGCTTGACTGGCATCTCTTAGATTATGAAACTCACAAAACCTTTCTAAGCTATTTCAAGGCGCTTAATCAATTTTATAAAGATTCAAGCAGTTTATGGCGGCTTGATCATGAAAACGCGGGGTTTGAATGGATCGATCCGAATGATTCCCGGCAAAGTATCATAACTTTTATGAGGAAAGGAAAGCGGCTGGGAGATTATTGTATTGTCGTATGTAATTTTTCACCGGATGTTTATCATTCATATCGTATCGGTGTCCCTTCAACAGGAAAATATACTGAAGTCTTTAACAGTGATGCACGTGCATTCGGGGGATCAGGTCAGTGCAATGAAGAGGCGACGGTTGTAGAGAAACAGCCTTATCATAATCAGCGCTACAGTATGGAAGTAACTGTTCCTCCATTAGGTATCGCGATATTTATGAAGCAAACAAAAAAACGGGGGAGGAAAGGAAATGGCAGTTAAAAAATGTGTAGCGATGTTGTTAGCCGGAGGACAAGGGTCGAGGCTTGGAAAGCTGACGAAAGGACTAGCAAAACCTGCTGTCCCTTTTGGCGGAAAATACCGGATTATTGATTTTGCTTTGAGCAATTGTACTCACTCAGGAATTGATACGGTAGGGGTCCTGACACAATATCAGCCGCATAAATTAAATGCTTACGTCGGCAATGGTAGAGTGTGGGATCTGGACCGTAATTCAGGAGGGGTTTCTGTTCTTCCTCCCTATAAAAGCAGTGATGGCGGCCAGTGGTATAAAGGAACAGCCAACGCTGTTTATCAAAATATTAATTATATTGACCAGTATGCACCCGAACATGTACTGGTTATTTCAGGGGATCATATTTACAAAATGGATTACAACCGCATGCTTCAGGACCATATTGCCAAAGGTGCTCAAGCCACCCTTGCTGTTTTCGAGGTTCCGTGGAATGAAGCAAGCCGTTTTGGTATTATGGCGACGGATGAGAACGAGAAAATTACTGAGTTCAATGAAAAACCGGCTGAACCCAAAAGCAACCTGGCATCGATGGGGGTTTACGTCTTTAATTGGAAAATGCTTAAAGAGTATTTAATCCAAGATGAACAGGATGCTTTTTCCTCAAATGACTTTGGCAAAGATCTCATTCCGAAAATGCTTGATGACCAAAAAAATATATTTGCTTATCGCTTCAACGGATACTGGAAGGACGTTGGAACGGTGCAGAGCCTGTGGGAAGCGCACATGGATCTACTGGAAGAAACACCTGCACTGAATCTCTACGATCCTGATTGGAAAATTTACGCGGTCAATGCAAATCAGCCGCCACAGTATATTTCGCCAGAAGCTGAAGTTGAGCAATCCCTGATTAATGAAGGCTGTATCGTTCATGGCAAGGTTAAACATTCTGTCCTTTCACACAATGTGAAGGTCGGACACGGTTCCACAATAAAGGATTCGGTGATCATGCCGCACGTTACGATTGGAAATAATGTCACGATTGAAAGAGCGATAATCTCAAATTCGGATATTGAAGATGGTGCGGTGATTGGTTCCTCAAATCCGGAAGATGACATAACACTTATCGAAGAAAAACAAAAAATGGCAGCTTTTAATCAAATGCTGTAAACAATCGGGGGATGATCGAGTTGAATAAGGTATTGGGTGTCATTAACTTAATGAATGAAAACCAATTTTTAAAAGATTTGACGAATCATCGCTGTTTGGCTTCCACACCGTTTGGAGGACGGTACCGTTTGATCGATTTTACGCTCTCCAACTTTATTAACGCGGATATCACACAGGTTGCCGTGTTTGCTAAGGAAAAGTACCGTTCGATTATGGACCATCTCGGCTCCGGCAAGGAATGGGACTTGGACAGGCACACTGGGGGATTATACATTTTGCCGCCAGTTCACCCAGCAGAAGTTATGAAAGGCGATCTTCAGCAATTTTATGACCACCTGGAGTTTTTCGAGAGAACGTCTGCGAATACCGTCATCATTTCACCAGGACAGCATGTCTGTAAAATTGACTTTAATGATGTCATCGCAGAACATGAAAGAAAGAAAGCAGATATTACAGTCGTGTATAAAGATTATGAAGGAAGTCCGGTCCGGAAGCCGATTTATCATAAATGCTATGTTGACGGTGAAGGAAACATCTCAGACATTGAGCTTTATATGTCTGCACGACCGGGAGACCATGTCTGTCTCGAAACATACGTGATTGATAAGAGTCTGCTGATCGAATTAATTAAGAAGAGTATAGAGAATGATGAGTATGATTTTCTAAAGGACGTCTTGAAAGCGAATTTAAATAATCTCTATGTATCTGGCTATGCGTTTGAAGGTGTGATGCCGTTTATTCATTCTATCGAAAGTTATCACGCAGGGAATATGACGTTGCTGAACCCTGAAGTGATGCAGTCTTTCTTTTATGATAAATGGGATATTTTTACTAAAATCAAACATGAGGCGCCAGCTAAATATTCAAAGTCCTCAAAGGTTACGCAGTCTTTAATCGCCAATGGATGCGATATTAAGGGCACTGTTGAAAACAGCATTATTTTCAGAGGAGTAAAAATAAAAAAAGGGGCTGTTGTGAAGAACAGCATCGTCATGCAAAAGTGTGAGATTGATGAAGGCGCATATGTTGAAAATGCAATTATGGATAAACAGGTTAAAATAACGAAAGAAAAATCTGTAGTAGGGAACGGCTTGCCAAGAGTCGTCAAAAAAACAGAAATCATTTGACGGAGGTCCTCACATGAACGTCCTATTTGCTGCATCAGAAGCTGCACCCTTCATAAAAACAGGCGGACTCGGGGATGTGATTGGCGCTTTGCCTGGCGCCTTAAGGAATGAGGAAGTCAATGTAAGTGTCATTCTGCCAAAATATGAGGATCTATCTTTTCAGCATAAACAGCGCATGACTTTTGTGAAAAGCATTAAGGTGCCTGTTGGCTGGAGAAGCCAGTATTGCGGAATTGAAACGCTTGTAGATAAAGGCATTCGTTATTATTTTCTTGATAATGAGTACTATTTTAAGCGCCATGGGAGCTATGGTTTTTTCGATGATGGCGAACGTTTTGCATATTTTTCGAGAGCGGTTCTGGAAGCCTTGCCATACCTTGATGAGAAACCGGATATTATCCACTGTCATGACTGGCAGACCGGCCCGATCAGTGTTTTGCTTAAGGCACATTACGAGAAGCATCCTTTTTATTCAAAAATTAAAACCGTCTTCACAATTCACAACTTGCGGTATCAAGGCGTCTATCCAAAGTCTGTTCTTGCGGATTTACTGGATCTAAGCGACCTTTATTTTCATATGGACGGGCTTGAATTCTATGGAAACGTGAGTTATCTGAAAGCGGGACTTGCCTATTCCGATTGTCTGACGACCGTCAGCCCAACCTATGCCTCAGAGATTCAAATGCCTTATTACGGGGAAAATCTTGATGGTTTTCTCCAAAAAAGGGCTGGGGATCTTCAAGGGATTATTAATGGAATTGACAGCGAATCGTATAACCCTGCTACTGATCCCGATATTTTTGAAACCTATCAGGATTTAAATGGGAAGCTTGAAAATAAAGCAGCGCTTCAGCTGTCTTTGGAACTTCCCGTCGATAAAAAAATTCCGTTAGTCTCTATGGTTACAAGACTTGTTGACCAAAAAGGAATGGATCTCGTCCTTGGTGTGTTCGATGACATTATGAAACTGAATATTCAAGTGGTCATTCTGGGGACTGGCGATGAAAAGTACGAGCAAGCATTTAGAGGACTCGCAGAGCGCTATCCAGAGAATGTCTCAGTTCGGATTGAGTTCGATGATGCACTGGCGCGAAAAATTTATGCGGGTTCAGATCTCTTCCTTATGCCTTCTCAGTTTGAGCCGTGTGGCATTGGTCAGTTGATCGCTTTAAGGTATGGCAGTTTGCCGCTTGTTAGAGAAACGGGGGGACTCCGCGACACGGTTGAGCCTTATAATGAATTTACGGATGAAGGGAATGGCTTCAGTTTTACCAATTATAACGCCCATGACATGCTGCACACGATAGAACGTGCTGTCTGGCTATATCGGTTCCAACCTGGAAAATGGGATAAACTTGTCTCAAAAGCGATGAGCCTTGACTTCAGCTGGAAAGCATCATCACAAAGCTATAAAGAGGTTTACAAAGAATTACTTGAGGTCAAATCGAAATGAAAACGATGAGGAAATAGATAAATGACAGTGAAAAAAATACATATTATCGGATCTGTTGGCAGCGGAAAATCGACATTGGCAAGGAAGCTGTCTGCTAAGCTGCAGATTCCCTATTATGAGCTCGACAATGTGGTTTGGGAAAGAAGACTTGAGGGAGACATAAAGCGTATGCCGAGAGTTCGGGATACGCTGTTTGGAAAGATAGTCAGCTCAGATTGCTGGATTATTGAAGGTGTTCACAGTCATCCTTGGGTCTCACAAAGCTTGAGACAAGCTGAGCTTATTATTTATCTAGATACCGGTTTATGGAAGAGAAATTACAGGATATTGAAGCGCTTTGTTGTTCAGAAATTAGGCTTTGAACAAGGAAATTATAAGCAGTCCTTTAACATGTTGAGAAAAATGTATAAATGGAATTACGACTTTGAAAAAAATGAGAAACCGGAAATTCTAAAGCAACTAAAGCCTTTCAGCGATAAGCTGGTGTTTCTTAAAGATAACACTGATCTGAGGCATGAGATGCTGAAGACACATTGTGAAGTTTTGGGGGAAAGCATGCCATAAAAGGCATGCTTTAGCAATGAAGTGCTGCAGGGATTCACTTGGCTCGCTGATGTGGCCACTTAAAAAGTCCCCCTCGGTGCAGATGTGGTTGTTGATTTCCGCTCTAGGCTGCTCGCTTTCCACGGGCACGGCCTCAGCTAACTTTGGCATGGTTTCTTTGTGCGCCAAAGTGGATCTTCGGACGCGTGCTATTACCGTCGGAGTCTCGCACCTTTCGCTTTAATCAACGTATTTGTTGCCTGATGGTTCCCTTTAAAAGTCATGAATAACGGGTGGCTGAGACCCTTACAATGATGCACGAAAACGGAGGCTTAGACGGTGTCTGCGGCAATCGAGCGGATTCCACATTTTTGGAACATAGACTTTTTCAGTGGCCTCTCGCTGTTCCTGCATGTCTTAAATGAACATCTTTGATTCCACACCGCACGATGAAAATGCGAAGTAACCCATGATAAATTGAATATCCGCTTGCTTCCCGATCTTTAGAACGATGTCAGAGGCATGGTGGCCTGCCTGCTAATATGAGCCTATTAATCCAGAAAATCTGGATTGTTTTTCAAGAAGCCTTGCCACACCTGTCTGGTTGCTTGTTCCAACTCAGCTTTGGATGCAGTCAAACGTTCCTCTGTTCCGCCATAGCCAATTTCCGACATCTCCATTTTTTAAGCCTTCAAATACTGAGTTTGCAAAATCGTCAACCGGAGCGCCAAACGTATGCAGGCCAACACCGCCAAGGTCTGTATTAATTGCCGGAGGAAAAACTTCAATAACGTCTACGTTTGATTTCTCCAGCTGGAGCCTCAGAGAGACTGTGAAGGAATGAATAGCAGCTTTGGTGGCGCTGTAGACTGGTACCCACACGCCAGGAGTCAAAACAAGACCTGAAGATATGTTAATCACGGCAGCATCTTCCTGCTTCATAAGCAAAGGTGTAAATAACATTGAGAGATGAATTGGTCCGTCCACATTAATTGAAATTTCGTTTCGGTAATAGCTCCAATCCTCTTTCGCATTCAAAAGATTGACACGCTGCTGAATACCGGCATTGTTGACAAGAACATTAAGCTGCGGAAATTCATTCTCCACCCACTCAAAAAGAGCGATTCTCTCTGATTCTTTAGACACATCGCAAACTCGCGTATGCAACTGGGGGTGAGCGGCTTTTGCTTCCCTTAATTTATCCTCGCGGCGGCCAACGATAATAACTTCGTTGCCATTTTCCAAAAAACGTTCTGCAAAGGCAAGACCAATCCCGGAGGACCCCCCAGTGATTAAAATCGTATTTCCTGATACTTTCATATATTATCCCCCTTTTGAATTTGATATTTCATATTTTACGCTCGATAAATGAGATAGACCAGTAATATGAATGGCTTTGGAATATCTAATATAGAGCAATAAAATGGTCCTTTAATAGAGAAATCTCTGAACTCATAGCTATAAATTTATTAATATAGTGATCCAATAGATTGTCTTTTCCATAACTTCATGTAAGACAAAGCTGTGGCATAAATGATATAACACAGATCTTGTCTGACCTTGTCAATGGCAACGCCAGCGACAATAGTTTTGACATCAGCAACATCTTGTAATGCTTTTGAATTGAAAATGTGAATGCGTAAAAATTTTGAAACATCAAGGAGGTGACATCATGTTAGACTACACAGAATCCTATCAGATGTTCTTAATGGTAATGGTAAGGCACAGTGTCGACATCAGCAACATCCTGTAAAGCTTGCGACATAATCGTAAGAGAACATTTTAATACGAAACGAAGAATCAATGAAAACTTTTTTTAAAAAATCTATTAAAAAGTGATCCAAACTCAATTTAAAATCGATAGCTTCATGTAAAACAAGGAGGTGGCTTCATTGGATATTACACAAATCTTATCAGACCTTGTCAATGGGAACGCCAACGGCAACGATATTGACATCAGTAACATTCTGTAAAGGAATACTTGAATAAAAAAATAATAAGTTTGTCTTGTAAGCAATTAGGGAGGTGACACGATGCTAGATTACACAGAAGTTTTCTCAGACGTGCTCAATGGCAACGGTAACGGCGAAAGTGTCGACATCAGCAACATCCTGTAACTGCCTGCAGCACACACTTAAATAATGAAAACAGTCATAACTTTTTGGTTCGGACAAGGGAGGTGGCATCATGGTAGACTACACAGAAATCTTGTCAGAAATTCTTGATGGCAACGCTAACGGCAACAGCCTGGACATCAGCAACATTCTATAAGAATTTTAATATGAAGTTTGGAAGGATAAGGGAGGTGACACCATGGTAGATTACACAGAAATTTTATCAGATGTGCTTAATGGCAACGGTAATGGAAATAGTGTCGACATCAGCAATATCCTATAAAACTTTTTAAATAAATGCATTAAAACGTGATTATATAAAAATCTTTAGTGATTACTTTTATGTAAGTATTAGGAGGTGGCATCATGTTAGATATTACACAAATCTTATCTAATCTAGCTAACGATAATGCTAACGAAAACAGCCTTGACATCAGTAATATTCTGTAAGAATTGCAGATTTTATAGGTCAATTTTCAAACAACCGGGGTGAGTATTCACTCCGGTTATTTTTATGTTAGATCTAATAGCCCATGGAAGTCTGGCGATAAGGAGATGATAAAGTTGATGAAATTATTCAGGTTTATGAAACCGCTGCGAGTCCCGATTGTTTTTGTGCTAGTGCTGACTTTCCTTCAAGCCATCACCCAGCTGTTTCTTCCGGCTCTGATGGCAAATATTGTGGATAAAGGTATTGTAAACGGAAATATTTCTTATATTTTAAAAATCGGCGGAATTATGCTGCTGGTGGCAGGAGGAAGTGTCCTATTTTCTATCCTTGCAAGTTTCTTTTCTTCACGCGTCTCGATGGGTTTCGGTAAAATCCTGCGGACAAAAGTGTTTACGCATGTGGAAAAGTTCTCGCTCAGAGGGTTTGATAAAATTGGGACTTCATCGCTGATTACAAGAACGACGAATGATATTATGCAGGTTAGACAGGTGCTGACAATGATGATGCGTGTGATGATAATGGGCCCTATGATGTTCATCGGAGGTATTATTATTACCGTATCAACAGATGCTAAACTCTCGCTTGTTATCCTGTCAGTTATTCCAGTTATCGTGGGATCAATTATTATTGTAGCTAAGAAAGGGATACCGCTTTTTAAGACACTGCAGAAAAAAATGGATGGGTTAAATCTTGTTTTGCGTGAACGGCTGACAGGTATTCGAGTCATCAGGTCTTTTAACCGTGTCGATCATGAAAAACAGCGATTTAATCAAGTAAATAAAGGTTTGACTCAAAATGCTATCAAAGTCAACAGAGTCATAGCGGCTTTGACACCTATTATGATGCTGGTTCTTAACTTCTCCACCATCGCCATAATCTGGTTTGGCAGCATCCGGATCAGCAACGGCAACCTGCAAGTCGGTGAGTTAATGGCGTTTATTCAGTATGCCATGCAAATTATGTTTTCTTTAATTATGTCATCAATGATGTTTGTCATGATACCGCGTGCATCGGTCTCAGCCAGCAGAATTAACGAGATTTTGGATGCTGTTTCAGACATTAACGATAAGAACGAGGCACAGGGAAAAAATAAAATGCACGGTCATATAGAGTTTCAAAATGTCTCTTTTACTTATCCAGGTGCAGAAAAGCCGGCGATTTCTGAACTGTCATTTCGAGCAGATCCCGGGGAAGTGACGGCAATTATTGGAGGCACTGGAGCTGGAAAGTCAACGCTGATTAATATGCTCCCGAGATTTTATGACCCGGATACTGGCAGTATTCAGATTGACGGTGTGGATCTTCGCAATCTGACTCAGGAAAGCATAAGAGCTAACATAGGATATGTTCCACAGAAAGCCAGTCTTTTTGCTGGTACAATTTCTGATAATATTCGTTTCGGAAAAGAAGATGCAACCGATGAAGAAGTGAATGAGGCAATACATTTTTCACAGTCATCGGAGTTTATCGCGAAATTGAAAGATGGCTTAAATACACAGATTGCACAACGCGGCGTCAATGTTTCCGGAGGGCAGAAACAACGGCTTTCCATTGCACGCGCACTCGTTAGAAAGGCTAGAATCTATCTCTTTGATGACAGCTTCTCAGCGCTTGACTACAAAACCGATGCCAAATTGCGCAGTGCACTTCGGCAGGAACTAACGGATTCAACGGTTCTGATTGTGGCGCAAAGAGTGAGCACAGTTAAGGAAGCAGACCGGATTATCGTTCTTGATAAAGGTAAAATGGCAGGTTCCGGGACGCATAATGAGCTGATCAAAACCTGCGAAGCTTACCGGGAGATTGTCTCCTCGCAGCTTAGGGAGGAGGATACAGCATGAGCAAGGAACCCAACCATCAGAAGCAAGATCTCAAACGTGAGAAAAATACGAAAAAGGGGAATCCAGCGCAAAAGCCTAAAGATTTAAAAGGCACATTAAAAAGACTCCTTCAGTATTTAAAACCGTATAAAGTTCAACTTTTTATTGTCTTTTTCACAGCTGTACTAAGTACGTTTTTTGCCATACTGAGTCCAAAAATCATGGGGTTCGCCACAACTGAGCTGTTTCAAGGCATGCTTGAAAAAATTAAAGGCACACCCGGAGGCGGGATTAACTTTCATTACATCTTTCAAATTCTGGTTGCCCTCGGTGTACTGTATATATTCAGCGTTATCTTCAGCTATATTCAGCAATACATTATGGCGGGCGTGGCACAGAAAACAGTCTATGCACTGCGGAATGACATGAATGCCAAGCTTGCCCGTCTTCCGATTAAATTTTACGATACGCATAAGCATGGTGATATACTGAGCCGTTCAGTAAATGACCTGGATAATATCGGAAATACTCTGCAGCAAAGTCTTGCACAATTAGTGACATCAGCTGTCACGCTTATTGGTGTGGTGGTGATGATGCTGACCATTAGTCCTTTGATGACAGTTATTGTGCTAGTGACCCTTCCGCTCATTTTCATCGTCACCAAAAAAATTGCTGTCCATTCGCAACGTTATTTTCTTGGGCAGCAGCAAGCATTGGGCCAACTTAATAGCCATGTTGAAGAAATGTACTCGGGCCATGAGGTAGTTAAAGCATTTGGATACGAGAAACAATCCGTTGAGAAGTTTAACAAAGTGAATGATCAGCTTTATGATTCAGGCTGGCGGGCACAGTTCATTTCAGGTATTATGATGCCGCTCATTAGTTTTATCAATAATATTGTGTATGTGTTTATTTGTGTCATCGGCAGTATTCTCGTCACAAAAAAAGCGATTCAAGTCGGTGATATCCAAGCATTTATCCAATATATCAGGCAGTTTTCGCAGCCGATCACCAGGGTCGCCAACATAGCGAATACGATTCAATCCACAATTGCTTCGGCTGAGCGAGTATTTGAAATCCTTGATGAGCATGAAGAATTACCTGATTCGGAAAGCGTGAAGAGCATCCCTCACCCTAAAGGCAACCTGACGTTTGATAAGGTCAAATTTGGCTATGGAAAAGACAATCCTCTAATTAAAGATATGTCAGTGTCTATTAAAGAGGGGCAAACTGCTGCAATTGTCGGACCAACGGGCGCAGGGAAGACGACGATCATCAACTTGTTAATGCGTTTCTACGAAATTGATGACGGGAAAATCACTCTGGATGGGGAAGACATTCGTAACTTAACACGTGGGAAGCTGCGTAGTTTATTCGGAATGGTTCTTCAGGACACATGGCTTTTTAATAGTACAATCAAAGAGAATATTGCTTATGGCCGCAAAGATGCAACAGAAGAAGAAATTGTTCAAGCAGCTAAAGCGGCAAATGCTGATCATTTTATCCGAACACTGCCGGATGGCTATGAAACAATGCTGAATGAAGAGGGATCTAATCTTTCACAAGGCCAAAAGCAGCTGCTGACGATTGCGAGGGCAATTATTTCAGATCCCGCCATTCTCATTTTAGACGAGGCAACGAGCAATGTGGATTCAAGGACAGAAAGTCATATTCAAAAAGCAATGAACAAGCTGATGAAGGGCAGGACAAGCTTCGTGATTGCCCACAGACTTTCAACAATCCAAAACGCTGACACCATTCTAGTCATGAATGAGGGCAACGTCATTGAGCAGGGAAGCCACGACGAACTGATTGCAAAGGACGCGTTCTATGCTTACCTTTATAACAGTCAGTTTTCGAATGAAGTTAAAGACAGTGACCAATTGAACAAATTTGAGAATCTTCTGTACTTTTTTCGGGTTACTGTATATAATAAAAATAATTCGCAAGTAAAGGGGATTTTTTTATGAAAGGTGCCGTTCTTAACTAAACGTAATTTCATACGTGCGTAGCGGAAAACCAGGCAGCCGATTGTTCGGGCCTTGTTTGCTTATGGTTTTTTCCGTATACGGAATGTTAAGAACACGGGTGTGCGCCTAAACGAAGATAATTGAATGGAGTCTAGCTTATTTGGCATTGTCTGTTCGAAGTCAAAAAACGCTCCATTTATCATGATGACTCGTTATACCGCAGAGGACCAGTGGGTTCTGTGCGGTTTTTTTGCGTTGTTGGGAAAATCCATCTTATTAAAGCGGACATCCTATTATTCTGAGTGCCTCTCCCTATTCTTGCATTTCCTCGCACGTGCATAAACTTTAAGGAGGAAAAACAATTGCAAACAACGACAATGGAAACACTTGAATTTAACAAAGTAAAAGAAAAAATCGCTGATTATGCAATATCAGATCTGGGGAAAAAGGGAATTATGGCCATCATGCCTTCAATGAACAAAAAACAAATTGAAGCCTGGCTGAAGGAATCTGAGGAAGCTAAAAGGATATTAGAAATCAGTTCAAGCGTACCCATTCACGGGTTAAAAGGGATTGAACATATTTTAAATAACCTTCATAAAGGAATAGCTTTGCGTGCTGAACAGCTATCGGGGCTATATGAATTTCTGGCCAGTATAGAGAAAATGAAAAGATTCATGAAGGATAAGCAATATCTGGCACCCGTCATTACTTCTTACGTGTATTCTTTATCTGAATTAGACGGGCTGGCTGAAGAGATCAGACGATGCATCCGAAATGGAAAGGTTGATGATTATGCGAGCAAAACCTTGCTGTCTGTAAGAAAACAGATCGGAATTCTTGAGGAACGAATGAAAAATAAAGTAGAGCATGTCTTGAAGTCTTCCAAGTATCAAAAATTCATTCAGGAGCAGGTCGTTAGCATCAGAAACGGGAGGTACGTAATCCCAGTCAAAAAAGAATATCGGAAAAATATTAAAGGGACAGTGCTTGATGCATCCGCCTCCGGTTCAACAGTATATATTGAACCTGCGGAAATGACGTCGGTTCAGGATGAGATCAATGTCTTGAAAATACAGGAAGAAGCGGAGGAGCAACGGATTCTAATGGTTCTGACTGGTCATGGTCGAACAAAAGGATCAAGAATTAAAAATCGCCAAAGAAACGATCACACAGTACGATGTGATCTTTGCAAAAGCGAAGTACAGCATTCAAATTAAAGGTATCTCACCAGTAATAAATACGCATCATTTAATCCGTTTAACAGCAGCTCGTCACCCGCTTCTTGGTGAAAATGCTGTACCGCTAAATTTTTTGATTGGTGAAGACTATGATGCGATTGTCATTACAGGACCGAATACTGGCGGAAAAACAGTGACGATAAAAACGGTTGGCCTTTTAACATTAATGGCACAGTCAGGGATTCAAATCCCGGCAGGTCCCGAGAGTGAAATTGCGCTTTTTCAAAACATTTTAGTCGATATTGGAGACGGTCAGAGTATTGAAGAATCACTGAGTACTTTTTCTTCACGGGTGAGAAATATCATTAGCATTTTATCAAAGGCAAACCCGCAAACCCTTGTTCTTCTTGATGAATTAGGGTCAGGAACCGATCCAGCTGAAGGAATGGGGCTAGCGGCTTCCATTTTGGAAGAGCTTTATAATAAAGGCGCAACTCTGCTTGCCACCACGCATTACAATGAGATTAAAGAATTTGCAAACGCGCATGAGAGATTTGAAAATGGATCCATGTCATTCGATGTTGAAACACTGCAGCCAACGTATCGACTTGTGATTGGCAGAGGGGGAGACAGTCAGGCTTTTGCTATTGCATTAAAGCTTGGTATGCATCCAAAGTTAATTGAAAGAGCACATAAGATTACCTATAAAGAATCAAAAGAATATAGAGCAGCAGAGGGCTTCAGCAGTTATGATTTGGAAAAACAGCTAGCTATGAACGCTAAACATATTTACAAACAAAAACATGGCATTAAAGAAGAAACAGCTACTAAAGAAATTCTATTTAAACAAGGGGATAATGTGAAAATCCCTTCACTTGGTGAGTTTGGCATTGTCTATAAACCGGCAAATGAACGCGGTGAGGTAGAGGTTCTTGTAAAAGGAGAAATGCTAATGATCAATCATAGACGGTTATCTCTTTATATTAAGGCTGAAAACCTTTATCCGGAAGACTATGATATGGACATTATTTTCGAGTCTAAAGAAAACCGTAAGCTCCGTAAAGAGATGGAAAAGCATCATGTGGAAGGTAAAAGCATTGAGAAGGACAGCTGATAAATGCAGTCAGTGTAAACGAATGCACCGAATAATTATAACTCTGATTTAATTAAAAAACGCAGGCGTTCTCACAGACGCCTGCGTTTTATTGTGATGACTTCAAAAATATTTTGCTATGATGAGGAGGCTCGCGGAGCGCCTGCGGAAAGCGAGGGTATTTCCGCTTTCGATGTATGGCATTGCATTTTCTTCGTGCGGTGCGGGCTCAAGGATGCTGTTTCAAGTCCGACGGGACCAGCACGCGACCGAAGATCCACTTTGGCGCACAAAGAGACCACGCCAAAGTTAGCTGAGGCCGTGCCCATGGAAAGCGAGAAGCCTAGAGCGGAAATCAACAACCACGAGGACACCGGGGGGCTTTTTCAGTAGCCCCATTAGTTGTCTGAAATTGCGGCATTTAGCTGAGCATTTCTGCCTTCAGCACCGGTCATCTTTATCCGGATAAGGTTTACCTCACCATTAATTCCCTTAAGAACTGCTTGAAAAGGCTGTGTGATAAAGCTTTCCTTTTTTAAAATGGCTTGAAAGGATTCTTTTTCAAAGTCGGTTTGACTGAGAATAATGTCATTCCCAAGACTTTGACCTTGAATTCTTGCTGCGATATTAACCGTTCTTCCGAAATAATCCAGTTTTTCATTGGAATTGACCGCAATCGCTGGTCCGCTATACAATCCAATTTTTAATACAAGCTCATCAGGCTGCTTTTCGTTAAGACGAGTAAAATGGTCTTGAATGCTCATGGCTGCTTGTAAACCATCCTCAGGAAGATGAAAAACGGCCATCACAGCATCACCAATTGTTTTGACAACACTTCCGCCATGGTTGGCAATTGATCTTGTCACAACATCGAAGTGCCGTCGGACTTGACCATATGCACTTGCATCGCCGACAGTTTCATAAAGTGAGGTGGAGCCGCGCAGATCACTGAACAGAATGGTGACACTCTCAATACCTACCTGCTGACCAGGCGCTAGGACTTCTGAGGAGAAGAGGTCCCTGAATTCCTGCATAGCGGTAACTTTTGCAGCGGTTACAGCGTCGTTGCTCCACTCTGATTTTTCAATAACAACGACGATGTCCGAATCACTCAGGTTCTGTACTCTGACACCAGTTTGATCAGGTGCAATCGGAAGGGAAGACACTGACCAGCCCTCATCATCATATTGGAGAGCCAATTCCTTCGGGTGCTTTTCGGTAAAATCAAGAGCCAGTATATGGTTGACTTGGACCACGCGCAGTCTCAATCCGTTTCTTTGTGCAGGGAGCTTCATAATCTTTGTCTGCCCTTTTTCAATAACCTGCTGCACCTTCACATGAGGCGTAATCATAGGTCCTCCTATACAATAGGATTGATCGAATGCCTTCCGAATGGACGGATGAACAGCAAAATAAAGCTCAACGTAATTTTCAAAATTTGCATCGTAATTAATGCCGCACAGGTCACAATGAAACTGTGTTTCCAGCTGTGAGAGCGAGCTGTAATCAGCCTTCGAAACACGGCAATTCGGGCAAATAAGATTCCAGCTCAAGTTAAGAATACCGGCTTTTGTGGCGTATAAAAGCAGCCTAAGAACCTGGTTAGGATCTGCGTTCCACTGCCTTGCGAGAGGAATGGGACGTATCTTTGCCACGTCTTGGTCACTGCTGTCCATCAGAAAGCGAAACAGCAGGTCAAGGTCGCTCTTTAGGATTGGCATTTCAGTCATTGTCTTTTCTAGACGTGACCATTCATCATGATTTATTTTATAATTTGATTTTTTTTGTGGTAATTTTAATAACGCATTATCATGAGTTTCCTGCAGATAGCGATTAAGATACGTCATTGTGTTTTTCATGGACTGTACGCCAGTGATCGGAATTGCAGCAACGCCGGCTAAATTCCGCGGAGTAAATGAGCCGAACAGCTTAACTTTTGTACCAATTGATCCATCAACACACGTTAGATCCGAATCGGATAGAGAAATGCCTCCATAAAAATGTTTCAGGGGGCCGTCAAAATAATGACGTTCTACCGTATAAGTCTCATTTTCTACCCATTGAAAGGGATACTCCTTCCATTTCAAAGGAATCAGTCCGCCAACTTTCGCAAAGGCTTCCCGATAAAAAGGCTGACTGCCAGTTTTCTTTGCAGGACTAAACTGAACAGGAAAGAGCCCAATAAACCGGTTCAAGTGTTCGGTATCACTGAGGAGTTTCCACACGGTTTCTCTATTAAGGGGATAGTCTTGTTCATAGGTATAATTTTTTGCATGAAATTTCATTTTCTTCCCTCCTAGGAAAGATAGATAGCCAATGCCAAGAGAATAATATGAAAGATCTGATCGGCGACGATACCCAGCCACACGCTTTCAGGGCCTTTTGCTGTTTGGATCGTACTCACCCAGAACGTTACAAACGTCTTGCGGTCAAGCAGAATATGACCGAAAAATATAATAGCGATCCCCCATACTGAAAGGCCACCTGAAAAACATCCGAATAAAGCCACAACAATCGTGTAGACAGTCACATGGCTTAATAATGGGAGCCATTTATCTGCTTTATATTTAGCCATCCATGATGTTTGAAATAGGAAGTCTCCAATGAGATGACCAATAAGCAAGAGGTCAAATTGGCTCATTTCTGCTTCCTCCTTCATTAGGCAGGGATTCATACTTTTCAGGCTGATAGCCGCATTCTTCAAGGATGGACGTAAACGCATCCACCAACTTTCCATCGAATAGAACATTTTTACAGCGTCTTAATTCTTCTGCACCCTCGAAAAAAGAACGCCCTTTACTATAGGGGCGAACGGTGGTCATTGCGTCAAATGTATCTGCCACACCAACGATTTTTGCGAAAAGAGGGATCTCGTCACCTGATAGCTGATCTGGATAGCCGCTTCCGTTGATCCGTTCATGATGAGAGCGTGCCGTTTGGACCGCATCAGCCATGACACCTGATGGCTCCATTTTTAATAAAATATTGGCCCCAATGACAGGGTGTTTTTTCATTTCCTCAAACTCAGATTGGGACAGCCTGTCCGGTTTTCTAAGAATGTGATCGGCCACGCCTATTTTGCCGATATCATGAAGCAGTGCCGCTTTATTCAGTTCTTCACATTGCTGTTCAGTCATGCCAATCCGTCTGGCAATCCAAACAGAATATTTTGCGACTCTTTCAGAATGCCCGGCAGTATAAGGGTCACGGGCGTCCAGCACTGCTGCAAGCGTTTTGATGACACTCATAAACATCCTGTAGAGATCTTCGTACATTTGCCCGTTATGTAATGCTAGTGCGGACTGGTTAGCCATCGCCAGAGCAAGATTAACGTCTTCATCAGAGAAAAAATCATGTGTTTTTTTATTAAGAAGCTGCAAAGCCCCGAGTGTCAAATCTTTTGCGATCAAAGGGACTGTAATCATACTATGTGTGATAAAACCGCTTGACTGATCGACGCGTTTTGCCCATGAAGGGTCAGTTGCAACATTTTCAATAAAATGAGGTTTTCCGCTAGAAATGACTTTGCCGACGATTCCTTCCCCTTTGTTCATTTTTATATTAAGGATGGTGGACGCGGTGGGACCGGAGGCGGCTCTTGCAGTAATTTGTCCGGTTTCATTGTTACATACCCATAAGGTACCTGCCTCAGCATCAATGACACGTATCGTCTGATGGAGAACATTTTGAAACACTTCTTCCAATTCAATATTAGAATTAAGCTGTTTAAAAGCTTCCAGCAGATTTAATAAATTTTGGACTTTATATTCGATTTCCTCAAAATTATCCATTTAGGCACTCCCTGATCGTAAATATATTACCCTCAATTATTTAAGGTATGACAGGTACCAAGGCATACCGTTCGATTCTAGTGATTTCCTATGCAGTATTTATATTATTTATATCGGCTTGTTCATCTGATAATAAAATAGCCTCATAGAAAAAAACTCGCCTTTATTCAAAAGGCCTGTCAGTTGCGTCTTATTCTGCAGAAACTATAAGTTTGAAATCCATTTATATTGCTTGAGCTGGCCAACGTTTTTCAATTCCCTTATGACTAAGGCAGTCGTTTACAGTTCTATTAAGGAAGCTTGCTATCATCGATAAATGTGGCTTTGGCGGGTTTATTGTGGACAACTTTCTCAATGAGTGGCGTTGAATATGTTAGGTATTAAGTGTCTTTAGATACCATAGTAAGAACTGATTTAGAAAGGAGACCAGCATATGGGACATTTAAATGGAAAATATACCAAGGAATATTATTTGGGCGGAATTGACCCACTAACTCATGTTCACTATGGATTGTCAGGTTATAAAGAATTTAATAATCATACAATTGAAAAGCGATTTGAAAAAGCATTTCATTTCATAAAATCATTTGTAGGCGAGCTTAAAGGGAAAGATATTTTAGAAGTAGGATTTGGCAGGGGAGAGTTAATTCCATTATTTCTTCAGGAAAAATGTCAGACCTATCATGGGATTGATTTCAGCAGGGCAGCTATTAATATTTCACAAAAACAAAATGACGATCCAAGAGTGAAGCTTGAGATTCTGGATGCTAAAGATTTAAATGAAGAGAATGCTTATGATGTGATCGTTATGAATCATGTGATTGAACATATACCCGCTTATGAGCTTGATAAGGTTTGGGAAATGGCGAAACGAGCCTTGCGCCCGAACGGTTATATCATTATAGGTACTCACGTGTATGTTGAACGAAATGAATTAGATAAAACAGAAAATCTCCTTCCGACAATGGGGATTTACTGCAATAAACAAACCGTCAGAACAATTTCAGATGCATGCAAAAAACATGGTCTTATTTGCCTGCAAGAAAGTCAGCCTTACTTTGGAATAAGATTAAAATCTTCGAATCAAAACCAGAATTCTGCTATCCGATTACCATCAATTAAAGAAACGGGAAGGCTGCTTATCGGATGTGTAGCGGAGAACAGCCCGAAATATCGCTCGCAGGCTTTGAAGCTCGTTCAGTCAATCCGTTGGTTTGGGGGCAGAATGGCAGGTGCAAATATTGTCGTTTGTATGGTTGATGACGTCGATCCTAAATTTGCTGCGGAGCTTGAACAGTGGGGTGTATTTGTACAAGTCGTTAAACGGTTTAGTGAAATTCACGCTCCCTCAAATAAAATAAGGTTTTTGGAATTACCCGAAACGGCCTTCTATGACACTATTATTCTCATGGATTGTGACACAATTATTGTTTCAGACCCTTTAGATAATATTAATGAAGGGAATTTCCAGGCAACGATGGTAGGTATGGTTAATGTCACGTATTCATCCTTTCAAAAGCTCTTCTCCCATTATAATCTTCCAATGCCACCGCAGGCCTTTACCACGACGATTAAAGATGAACCAACAATATGGTATTGCAATGCCGGCGTCCTGATCTTCCCACAGAAAATCCTGTCATCTTTTTTATCAACCTGGAAGAAGTATATCTATGACCTATATGAAAACAAACATCTGCTGGATAAGTTCTTTTTCTGTGAACAAGTGGCACTGACACTCGCTTATTTTACAGACAATATTCCTTTTGAGGAACTGCCTAAGGAAATGAATTATCATTTAAATCCTAAAATTTCTCATAGAGGAAAAAAAACAAATCCAGTCATTATTCATTATCACAGATATTTTAATAAAAAAGGTTTTATTATGGAGCCAAAACAGGATCCGTATCTCTTAAAAATGGTTCAAAAATTCAATAAGAATCTGAAAAGGCATAAAAGAAACTTGAAAAAAATGCATGGAAATATAGAGAAAAGGTGAACTTCAGATGAAAAAACTGAACAAGGGAAATTTAATTGTTACCGGTATCCCCAGAAGCGGTACAACGCTGACAACATCCCTTTTAGACGGACTAACAAACAGTGTCTGTTTAAGTGAGCCTTCATGGCAGGCAGGTTTATTTAAACAAACTGATAATGTAAATGAACTTGTTAAACGACTGGAAAATGATTTCAATAACATAAGGCGGAAAATTTTAAGCAATGAACCGATTCAAGACCGGCGCAACGAAGAGGGGGTACCTGTAACCAATTATATTAAGTACAGCAAAGATGGAAAAACAACAAAAAATAAGCATGCTAAGCACTTTATCCTCAAAGTTAAAAATAAGGACTTTTTGCTGGGGATGAAGCATAACGCTCACTATACGAGTATTTTGCCTCAGCTTGCAAAAAGTAATTTTTTTTCAGTCTTAGCAATCGTAAGGCACCCCGTTACAACCATTCTTTCCTGGCAAAAAGTTAATTTCCCGATAAGCAGAGGGAGACTCCCAGGTGCAGAACGATTTTGGCCGGAAATAAAAAGCATTTCCAATTCTAATGATCCTTTAATTGTTAAACAGGTTAAAATTTATGAGTTGTTCTGTGAGCGTTATCTATCACTGAATGACAAATTATATCTATTGAAATATGAAAATCTAGTTGAGTCACCTTCAATTCTGGAACAGTTAACAGAGAAGAATTATGAAAGAGATATTGCCGTTAAGCCTCGAATGAATAACAGTCACTACAATGCAGAAATGGCAGAGACGATCATGGAAAGTCTTGAACGTTATGCCCCGAATGCATTAAAACTATATTCCCTAAAGAATTTTTAAATCATTTGATACTGCTTGAGACGGCTTCGTATCAAACAGCTTGGAAAACGCTGTTAGAAGGGAGAATAATATGGATGCCTTTACTGAAAAGTACACGGATTCTTATTTTTTAGGTGGAAAAGATTCTGATACGGGTCACCGCTACGGTTTATCTGGGTATAAAGAATTTAACCAAAACAAAGTCCATGAGCGATTTTCGGCTTTTCAAGCCTTCATTGAATCCCTTACAGATGATCTTGCAGGTAAAAATATATTAGAAATCGGATTTGGGCGCGGGGAGCTTATTCCTTTTTTCCTTAAGAAAAAGTGTCACCTTTACCATGGGATCGACGTCAGCCACGCTGCACTAAAAATAGCAAAAGAACGTTTTTCTGAACCGAATGTCACACTTAAAGTTATGGATGCAAATAACTTGGATAAAGAAGAGGCGTATGACGTGATCGTCATGAATCACTTGATTGAACAAATTCCAGTCTATGAAATGCAAAATGTGTGGGGAAACGTTAAAAAAGCATTGCGTCCAGGAGGGTATCTCATTATAGGAACCACCTTATTTGATCATCCGAATGAAGCAGATCCTTCAGAGAATATCCATGAAATTATGGGGCTGAATTGCCACAAGCAAACGAAGGGGACACTCCTTCGCACATGTCTTGAACAGCATTTTATTTTAGGGGGAATAAATCAAAGTGCTGTAGGCTTCATTAAGAGAAAGGATCTGTTATTGTTTCCACCCATGAAGAGAGACGCTTTTTTAACTGTTCATGATCACCATTTTTCACAAGAAGGGATAAATCGTGACACCCTTCACAGTTCAAAAGAACTTAGAAAGCTTGTCCCGCAAGCCGGTCGGCTGCTGATTGGATGTGTAACTGAAAATAATGCCAAGTATTATGAAAGAACGCTTAGACTTGTTCAGTCCATTCGATGGTTTGGAGGCAAGGCTGCAGGGACCAATATCATTGTTTGTTTTGTTGACGATGCCAATCCTTCTTATGTGAAAGAGCTTCATAAATGGGGGGTTTTTGTGCGGATTGTTGAGCGATTCAGTCAGGCACACCCTCCGTCAAATAAACTAAGGTTTTTTGAATTACCGGAAGTGGATTTTTATGACACGGTCATGTTTTTAGACTGCGATACGGTTCTCATTCAGGATCCAACACCTTATATTGACGGTCATCATTTTCAGGCAAAAATAGCAAACGGGCCAAGTGTACCTCATCCAGTTTTTAAAAAGCTGTTTAAACATTACCAGCTTCCCCTCCCGAACCAGGACTATCTTACCTCTAACAAAAGTCTAAAAACAATTTGGTACTGTAATACAGGTGTGCTGATCTTTCCCATTCCGCTCCTGAAAGCCTTTTTTCCAGTGTGGAAGAGTTATACTGCCGATTTAGTTAATAAACGGAAGTTAATGCAAAAATCACATGCCTTTTGTGAACAGGCATCGTTAAGTTTAGCTTTTGTAAAAAATCCTGTTCCATTTAAAAGATTGACGAATCAAATGAATTGCCCTTCTAGAGAAAGTGAATTGGATCCCGTCATTCTCCATTATCGGAACGCCGTCAAAGATAATGGTGAATTAAAAATCAGAAAAAGCACAGGCCGCTTTGTAGCCAAACGGATCATGGAGTTTAACGAACGCACACAGCTGTATCATGAAGGAAAGGAGCGGTCCTGATTTGAAACAGAAAGTTATAGATCGAAAGGTTATGCAATCGTTGCAGAAGACACAATTTTAATGAGGAACTATTGCATGAGGACCATAAGGGACAGAGTGCGAGCGTAAAAAGTTATAACAGGGATCTGCTTATTAAGTGTGGGCCGTGGTCACGGGGGATTATACGTTGTTAATCCTTTCCACGGCAGGATTGAAAGAAAACATAAAGGGATATTTGCGGGGTTAATTAAGAATAAAGACGGGTTTATGGCATTAAAACAGCCAAATGAACTTTGCTTATATGATGAAAATTTAAACGTCAAACAAGTCGTCCATGTCCAAGATGAATCATCCAGTGGTCTTCACGGTCTGAAATTATCAGATGACGGGTTTATCTACATTGTTGCTTCTCCTCAAAACAAAATCATTGTATATGACCTTCAAACACTAACAAAACAAGCTGAATTTATTTTATCCACAACAGGAAAAGATGCTCATCATATTAACGACCTTTATATCTCGAAAGACAAATTATTGCTATCTATGTTTTCTTTATCAGGAGAATGGCAAGGAAAGCAGCCAGATCAGTGGGATGGAGGAATTGTTGCCTTTGATCGTCATAATTTTAACCCTAAAGGGATTGTTATTGATGGTTTAATGGCCCCTCATAGTATTAGCTTGCATAATGGCAGTCTATATTATTGTGATTCTCTGAATTTTAATGTTTCCAATTTCGATTTGAACGTAAAAAAGAAAAAAATCATTTCCCAATATAATGGTTTCACGAGAGGATTATTTTTCGATAAAAACATTGTGGTAGTTGGTCAGAGTAAAATGAGGCATCTTCAGAAGATGAAGCGCAATTTTTCGGAGGTTTCTTTTGAAGGAGGCATTCATTTATATGATCATGAGGCCAAGGTAAGCCGGTTTATTAAACTTCCAGTGGGCAATCCGTATGCGATCGTACCCTATTAAGATCCTTGCTAGCCATAAAATGAATCGGAGGAAAACTAGGTGAGTGAAAGTCAAAGCAGTCTTAAAAAGCCAATATTTCTGGTTGGCTGTATGAGAAGCGGTACAACGATGCTATCAAAATTTCTCGGTGCTCATCCAGAAATCATACATTGTCCCTTTGAATTAAAAGATATTTGGTCTAAAGATGGAAACGTTCCGATGTCTTCGCCTAAGACGAGAGATACAACATGTCCATGTTTAGATGAAAAAGACATTAAGCCTGGGCAACTGGAACAGTTAACAAACGCTTTAAACCAACGGATGAAACTTGTCAGTCACAGAAAGAAGAAAAGCAATGATGGGACCTTATTAAATAAAAACCCGCATTTTTGCAATAAAATGCCATTTGTTAATGGGTTATTTCCTGATGCTAGGTTTATATGGATTTATCGGGATCTTCCAAGTGTGGTGGCAAGTATGAAAAAATTATTCAATGACAATTCACATTACTGGCCAAAAAAAGTTCAGAATAAGACACGCTGCTGGATCTACCATCCAGATACGAATCCCCCAGAAGGAATCGACCGATCACGTTTTTTCCCAGGGGGAAATGTGAAATATCTGGCTGAATACTGGTATGAAAATAACTTGGCTGTTTCTGAATTTTTAGCAGGAATTCCTCAAAAACGCTATTTAATTATAAGAGAAGAAGATCTTATAGCTGACCCTAGAAAAATTGTCAAACAATGCTTTCAATTCTTAGGCGTTAAAGAATATATTCCGGAATCTCTTATAAATAGAGTTGATAGCAATCGGAACAGCTTATGGCATGAGCGCTTAACTGAAAATGAGCTTGAATCCTTACTTGATTTTGTTCAGGATCAGGGAACGAAACTAGACCATATTATCCCGAACCAGGTGTTATTCCGGCGCTATAAAAATGAGATTATAGATGTCTTATGAGCGGGTTGCAAGAGTCCTACATTGTTTGTTAAGGAGAGAAAAAAATGATTATTTCGCACAAGCATAAATTTATATTTTTGAAAACCAAAAAAACAGCGGGAACAAGTATTGAAATTTCTCTCTCCAGATATTGCGGTGAGGAAGATATAATAACGCCTCTTGCACCAGAAGATGAAGAATTGAGGGCAGCATTTGGTGTTGGCCCCCAAAACTATCTAAACAAAAGAACAAACAGCCCGAAATATTTTAATCATTATAAAGCAAAAAGGGTGAAAAAATTAATTGGCAGTAGGATATGGAACACCTATTATAAATTTAGCTTTGATCGGAATCCTTGGGACAAAGTTATCTCTCACTACTATTTTAGGACAGGGAAATCTAATCTAGACATCAGCTTTGATGAGTTTTTGCAATTAAAAAGGTATCGTGGCGCTTATAATTACCCCATTTACACGATCAATGACCGGATTGCAGTTGATTACTTAGGGAAATACGAAAATCTTGAAAAAGATTTAACTAAAATATGCAATGAAATTGGGATACCCTTTGATGGCTGGCTCCCTAATGCAAAAGGTAATTACAGAAAAGATCTGCGCCATTATCGCAGCCAGTATAATGAACAGTCAAATGAACTTGGTTGAGAGTTACTTCAAAAAAGAGATTAATTTGCTAAACTATGATTTTTAATTTTAAGTCTATAGGTAATCCCCTCCCGAATGAGACGGTGGCCAATGCAATCCATTGAAAGCGGAAATACCCTCGCTTTCCGTGGGACTTGAAACGTCATCCTTGAAATCACCCCGCATGATGAAAATGCGTCGACATCCATTGAAAGCGGAAATACCCTCGCTTTCCGCGGGCACGGCCTCAGCTAACTTTGACGTGATTTCTTTATGCGCCAAAGTGGATCTTCGGACGCGTGCTATTTCCGCAGGACTTGGAACAACATCCTTGAATCCACATCGCACGAAGAAAATGCAAAGCATTTTCGAGGAGTCTCGGGTATTTCTAGCTTTCAATTCTAAGCATGGGCATTTTCGAGGCGGCTCGGGTATTTCTAGCTTTCAACCCTGGGCATGGGCATTTTCGAGGAGTCTCGGGTATTTCTAGCTTTCAACTCTAGGCTATGCGCATTTTCGAGGAGTCTCAGGTATTTCTAGCTTTCAACTCAGGCATGGGCATTTTCGAGGAGTTCTCGGGTATTTCTAGCTTTCAAATCTGGGCATGGGCATTTTCGAGGAGTCTCGTGCATTTCGCTTCAATCAACGTATTTTTTACTATGTGTTGCCCTTTAGAAGTCATTTATGGATATCAATTTTCCTTTCTTTGCGAAATCGACCCGTTCGAGACTCCCCCAAAAAGAAAGCGGCGGCTTATCCTTCATGCGATGAAGGGCAAAAGGTGGCCAAAAAGGGGAGGAAATGCCCTTCATATGCCAATAGCGGAATTCGCGGCAAGCAAGCGGATTCCGCATTTTTAAATCATGACTTTTTCAGTGGCCGCATTAGACGGTCAGAGGGGCTTATTTTAGGCAATGCCTAAATTCACTCATAACTGGTCATTTGATTCGTTCGGTTTGCTGTCTGTTTGCATAGTTTACTAAGAGCTATTCTACAAGATTGAAATAATATTCGGAGGGATTATTTGAAATGACAAGTATTCGGCCACATGGCGGGTCATTACAAATCAATATAAACAAAGAGTTTGACCAAGGAAAAGTTATTAAATCACTTACGGTGTCCAAATGGACTATTTCAGATATTGAATTAATTGGAATAGGAGGATTCAGTCCGCTTACTGGGTTTATGGGCAAGGAAGATTATTCAGGAGTTGTTCATAAAATGCGCCTTGCTGATGGGACGGTATGGAGTATTCCTATTACATTACAGGTTACGAATGAAGAGGCAAAACAAGTAGACATTGGAGAAGAGATTTTACTTAAAGGGGAAGACGGTGTGACCTATGGGGTGCTGACCCTTCAAGAAAAGTTTAAGCCAGATAAAGAAATGGAGGCAAAGCATGTATACGGCACCACGGATAAAAGTCACCCCGGTGTTCGACGCTTGTTTGAAAACGGTGAGGTTTACTTAGCTGGACCGATCGTGATGATAAATTGTCCACACCATGCTCCATTTGATGAATTTTATTTGACCCCCTCGGAAACTCGAGCGATGTTCAATCAGTTGGGATGGAAGACTATTGTAGGATTCCAGACTCGTAACCCCGTTCACCGTGCACATGAGTATATTCAAAAATTAGCTTTGGAAAATGTAGATGGGCTGCTTTTGCAGCCGCTTGTAGGAGAAACAAAAGAGGACGATATCCCTGCAGATATTCGGATGGAAAGCTACCAAGTTCTCTTGAAACATTACTACCCTGAAAATCGTGTAAAGCTCACTATTTACCCTGCTGCAATGCGATATGCCGGTCCTCGTGAAGCGATTTTACATGCGATAGTAAGAAAAAATTACGGCTGCACACACTTTATTGTAGGACGCGATCATGCGGGTGTTGGAGATTATTATGGAACTTATGAAGCGCAGGAGCTTATTAAACAGTATGAAGAGGAACTGGGCATCCACATTTTTAAATTTGAGCACAGTTTTTACTGCAGTAAATGTAATCAAATGGCTTCAATGAAAACATGCCCTCATTCCAATGCTGAACGGTTTATCCTCAGCGGAACCAAAGTTCGGGAATTATTACGTAAAGGGGTTTTTCCCCCGTCAGAATTTACGAGACCGGAAGTTGCGGAGATTCTTGTTAAAGGGATGAAAAAAAAGTGAGGCAAGAACTGAATGTAGCTGATATAAATTTAGGAACGGTGGCAAATATTGCTTTAAAAGCAGGGCTTGAAGTAATGAAAATTTATAATCAGAAGGATTTCGGCGTTGAATTTAAAGAAGACCTGTCACCGCTGACCATTGCGGACCGGAAGTCTCATCAGACAATTATTAGCCAGCTTAAAAAGCATTTTAGGGAGATACCGATATTAAGTGAGGAAGGTCCTGATATTTCATACAGTGAACGCAGAGATTGGGATTTATATTGGCTGATCGATCCATTGGACGGGACGAAGGAGTATATAAAACGCAATGGTGAGTTCACGGTTAATATTGCATTGATTAAGAACCAGAGACCTATATTAGGAGTTGTATTTGCTCCCGCATTAGACCTTTTATATGCAGCAAAAAAGGATTTTGGTTCTTATAAAATGTCAGGTATGGCCAGATATCACATCACTTTTGAACAGGATATAAAAAACCATGGAACGGTTCTTCCGATTCTAACAAAAGATAAGTCAGTAAGAGTGGTCACAAGCAGTTCCCACCTTTCTCCTGAAACCGAGGAATTTATTGAACAGTTAAAAGCGAAGCATCAGCATGTGGATACCACTGCAATCGGCAGTTCCTTAAAGTTATGTGCTGTAGCTGAAGGAAAAGCTGACTATTATCCGAGATTGGCCCCAACGATGGAATGGGATACGGCTGCGGGTCATGCGATTGTGGAGCAGGCAGGGGGGCTTGTTCTAACAGCAAGTGATGATTCTTCATTGGCTTATAACAAGCAATCTCTGTACAATCCCTGGTTTATCGCAAAGTCTGCATGGGCTTCGATGCTTAAATAGTGATGTAAAACAATCCATATTAATTCAGCGGAATAACGCTCGCTTTCCTTAGGAGATTCGCGAGCCTCCTCGCTGTTCACAGGATGTGGGTAGGTTCGGCGTTGTCACAGGATTTTCCTTAAGGAGCGCTGCGGGGGTCTCGCTTGGAACGCTAATCCTTCAGGACTTGAAATAACATCTTTGGAACCACCTCGCACGAAGAAAATGCAAAGCATTTCGAGGAGTCTCGGGTATTTCTTGCTTTCATCTCTAAGCAAGCGTATTTTCGAGGAGTTTCAGTCGTTTCCATTTATTAACTGAAACAAAGAGCATCATTTTCGGGAGCTCATATTTCCATGATACTGAAAAACTAAAGGAAAACTAAGACGGTTCAACTTCACATTTTGGCTGATTGGAGTGAAGTTGAGAAAGGAAAATCTATAGCCATAAATAACTTCTAAAGGACATCACATGACGTTGATTGAAGCGGAGGGCGTGAGACTCCGACGGGACTAGCACGCGTCCGAAGATCCACTTTGGTGCACAAAGAAACCACGCCAAAGTTAGCTGAGGCCGTGCCCGCGGAAAGCGAGCAGCCTAGAGCGGAAATCAACAATCTGATCTACACGGGGGGACTTTTTCAGTGGCCACACGCTGAGACTGCAGGCCGTGAAACAACATAGCTGATTTTACCGTGTTCTTAAATAAAATCAGCTTTATTTCACTTATTCGGTCGATGCGAAGTTCATGCAGCCGCAGTTCTTTAACTGCGGAAAATCGGACTTTCAAGAGTATGTCAGAAGCACTAATAGCTTCTGACATACTCTTTTTTTCAATGCCAACAGCCATTTTGCTTTTAATGTATTTTGATTAAATCATGTGCAATATTTAGGTGAGAGCCAAGGGATTTGTCCATATCGGGAAAGTCATCATTCGCATATGATGAATTATGTTTGCCATTGAGCATTTCCTTTGGGGTGGTTATTTTGAGCATTGAATACATTATAATTGGTTTTCTGGTTGGGGGTCTGGTCGGAATGACAGGAGTTGGAGGAGCATCAATACTGACTCCGGCTCTTATCTTTTTCGGTATTCACCCGACCATGGCAATAGGCACAGATTTTGCATACAATACTGTGACAAAAATGTTTGCGGCTTTCCAGCACATCAGACAAAAGACCGTCGACTTTAAATTAGTAAAATATTTGGCTATGGGGAGTATACCCGCTGCTGTGATCGCAAATATTGTTTTTTACATGCTTTTATCTAATTATTACAATGAAAATCTAACAATGCTGCTGCTAGGAATTGTATTAGCCGCCGTCTCACTTATTACGTTGGTTCAACTCGGGTTTGGTGGTGAAATTAACAGTCCGTGGAAGTCAAAATCAATGCTGGAAAAACGCCACATCACGATTATTGCCGGATTGATCATTGGTGCGATTGTCGGAATTACTTCTGTCGGGGCAGGAAGCTTATTCGCTTTATTTATTCTATATTTCTATAACTTGAAGTCTTCTGAAGTAGTTGGAACGGATATTGTTCACGCTTTTATTCTCGTCAGTGCCACTGGTCTCCTTATGGCAGGGTACGGGCATGTTGATTACGCTTTAACAGGAAATCTTTTAATTGGATCGATACCCGGAACACTTATGGGCAGCCGGCTTGTTAATAAAGTTTCTCCTCTTTTTATTCGTCTTTTTATCGTCATCATCATTCTAATAAGTGGAATAAAGCTTATTTTTTAAGGGAGCTGAATTTTTTGCAGCAACTATCTGATGTGTTTTGGCATGAGCTTAACGTTAAAAAAGAAGAACGCCAAAAATTACACGGACATCAAAGTTTTATTATTTGGTTCACAGGTCTTTCGGGTTCAGGAAAATCGACTATCGCAAATGCTCTTGAAAAACGTTTACATGATAAAGGAAACTCTACTTATCTATTAGATGGCGATAATATAAGGCATGGTTTAAACAAAGATTTGGCATTTAGTAAAAAGGACCGGGTCGAAAATATTCGCCGGATTGGAGAGGTTGCCAAACTTTTTATAGATAGCGGAACAATTGTCCTTGCAGCCTTCGTTTCACCATACCGAAATGATCGGGACATGGTAAGAAGCTTAGTTGGTCCAAGTGAGTTCGTTGAAGTTTATGTAGATTGTTCTATTGAGACTTGTGAACAAAGAGATCCAAAAGGACTTTATAAAAAAGCAAGAGCGGGTGAAATTAATCATTTCACAGGTATTTCAGACCCCTATGAAAAACCTTTGAAACCAGAGTTGATTGTGAATTCTGATCTGTTGACAGTCGATAAATGTGTGGACCAGATTTATCATTATTTAGTAGACAGCGGAAAAATAGTCAAGAAACCCTAGTTCAATTTCTTAAACCTTAAAAAGCCAGGCTGTTACTAAACAGTCTGGCGCTTATAGTTAGGGGTAAGTAATAATCATATAATGTGGTCATCCAGCTGGAATATTCCTGCTATGCTATGACAATCTTTAATTAGCTTTCCGCAAATTGGCGTGGTGCCAGAAGTCGAATCAATAAGTTCACTATTGAAACGGAAGGTCGCACAGCACGTTTTTGGGTTAAAGCTCTCCAATGTAAAGATGGTAGGATCCATTCCATCCACGGATAATGGTTGATTAGTGCCATTGCTGAGAATTAACAGTTTTTGCTCGTAGTAAGTACGATCCAGGGGACCATCTGGTTGTTTATTGGAAATCTCAGCTAATAATTCACACACACATTTTTTACATTTGTTCTCTTTTTCCGTACGTGGCTTTTCGACATCTCTATCACTGTATCTGGAATAGTCGTCGTCAAAAAGACTTTTCATTATGTGTCCTCCTTTAATATAGAACGGGTCGCAGGGCGGTTGAGATATATTTATTCATAGTATGAGACAAATGTGCATATGCTGGTAAATCAGCGCGTAACAAGTGAGTGAAGGTGGTTCAGTCTTGAAGGCGATTTCAGAAGCTGTGTGTGTTCTAGGAATGCACCGAAGCGGAACTTCAATGATAACAAGGGCATTAAATATTGCCGGAGTTGATCTAGGGAGAGAATCCAGACTTAACGAGGCGGGGAAATTCAATCCAGAAGGTTACTGGGAGCATAAAGAAATCACTTTGAGACAGCAGCAAATTCTTAAAGCTTTTTCGAGGTCATGGGATACTCGGCTGCCTTTGCCCGAGTATTGGCAGACATCAAGAGCGATTGCTCCTTACAAAATTAAATTAAAAGAACTTGTTATTAATGAGTTCATGGAAAAAAAACTATGGGGCTGGAAAGATCCCAGAACGAGCTTACTTCTTCCAATGTGGCTGGATCTTTTGCAAGAATTAAATATAAGGCTATCCTGTGTGATTGTTGTTAGAAATCCTCTTGATGTGGCATCATCCCTTAGCTATAGAAATGGGTTTACCAAAGAAAAATCATTCGATATATGGTGTCTTTATACACTTTCCTCTTTGATAGCTTCTGAACAATCCAATAGAGTCATTATTCATTATGATAAATTTATTAATAATTGGGAATCAGAGTTTGAGAGAGTGAATAGCAAGTTAGGGATAAAGGTATCTGACCGAAATAGTATGCGCCATTCTATGAGCACATTTCTTCATCCTGAACTACAACACTATCAGTCAGGTCTTAAGGAATTAATTAAAGATAAGGCTGCTTCCGAAGAGGTTTTGTCTCTTTACACACTGCTTCTTAGGGAAGAAAAATCCCCTGAAGCCTTAAGCTCTTATTCTTTTAATCATAAAATTCGTGAAATGTATAAAAAATTATACGGAAAATTGAGGTGAAGCATGAAGCATAGATATTATTGCCCCGCATGCTGTACGATCCAGAACACAGCAAACGAACGGTGTATTATTTGTGGGGAGAAATTAAAAAGTATCATAATTGAAGTACAAAATGGTGACAAGTTGAAGAGAGATGCTTTGTCTGATGAAGATTGGAAAAAAAAAGACCGCTATAATGCGGTCTAACTGTGGGAGGCTGCTTCCACAGTTTTTTTGTGCCATGATTTCACTATTTTTATTAAAGACAATCTATTAATTAAGTGGAAAGCTGATCACTTTCCGCGCTTAGTCGATCTTTCTTAAGTGGCGCTGTGGGTTCTCACTTTGTCCGCTGTTCTTGCTGGTCTTGAATAAACATCTTCGGTTCTACATCGCACGAAGAAAATGCGAAAGCGGAAATACCCTCGCTTTCCGCAGGCGTTCCGCGAGCCTCCTCGTCGCTCATCTCTCGCGTCTGCGGGGTCTCGCTTGGAACGCTGATCCTGCAGGACTTGAATTTACACCTTTGATTCCACCTCGCACGATGAAAATGCAAAGCATTTTCGAGGAGTCTCGGGTATTTCTGGCTTTCAAAAAGCATGAGCATTTTCGAGGAGTCCCAAGCCTTTCCGGCAGCTCGGCTTTTAGTTGCAATGGGTTCTCAACCTTTGGAAATCCAGTGGACTTTCGAGGCATCAGAACGAACCATGCTTTGATTAAATCTTAAACAAGATCATAAATACAGAAATTTTTCAGTGACGTCCACGCTGATTGTTCTAGCGTCTCGAAATTTTCGCTCGGTCTTTAGGGCTATGCCCTTTCGATTTGGACAACCCTTAGTGACTTCATGGCGTTCTGGCGCCAAGCTGCTTCGGTCAGCTCTCCAACAGCATAATAAGGGAAAGGGTAGTTTCCTTATTTGCAAATCGTGGATTTTTCCAGGGTAAAGGAAAATCTATTGCCATAAATGACTTCTTAGGTGCATCGCCGGGCAACAAACAAGTTGATTGAAGCGCAAGGGGTGAGATTCTTCGAAAATGCACATGCTCAAAATTTCAGCGGGTGAAAAAGTTTTTGATGGGAAAAAATCTGCGACCATGTGCTTCTGCGTCTTCTAGTAATGCTTCGAAGCGGGATTCCTCGTCGCAACTCGTAGTCACTCGAGATGTGATGCTCGTTCCTGCGGAAACAGCGAGTGGCCGCTGAAAAAGTCCACCAGCATTATCCAATTGCTAATTTGGCCGAGCTGCCTGGAAATTTTGAGACGCCTGCGGAATTAGCGTGACCAGGCGAGACCCCACAGCGCAATTTGCTTAAATAGCGAGGAGGCTCGCGGTCCGCCCGCGGCAAGCGAGAACTTTCCAAAGCTCGGCCCGAAGGACAAAAGAGACTTTTTCAGTGACCTCATCAGCGATCTAAGCGAGACCCCACAGCCACTGAAGGAAGTTCGGCTAAAACCAGCACGTCCTGTGCTAACGCCGAACCTACCCACGTCCTGTGGGCATGAAGAGGCTCGCGAATTCGTCCAAAGCAGCCTGGAGCGAAAATCAACAACCGTGTTTTATTATTTATTATCTAAATTCAAAACAGATGGTCTTCCTATAGAATGATATTCGACACGAAACTGCTGTGCATCTTCCAAAGAAAAACAGTTCCTGCCGTCGAAAATGATTGGCTCTTTCATTAGCCTGCTTGCTTTTTCCATAAAAGATGTCGTGATTTCGCGCCATTCTGTTAAAATTAAGGCAAGATCTGATTCAAAGAGGGCTTCTTCTAATGTACGAGCGTATTTTATCTTCCGAGGAAGCAGAGGTTTGGCCTTCTCAATGCCTGCTGGATCATATGCAACAATGGCAGCACCGTTGTTCATTAATTGTCTTGAGATCTCAATAGAGGGAGCCCCTCTAATATCATCGGTGTAAGGTTTAAAGGTTAAGCCCAGTAAGGCTAATCGTTTCCCTGCCAGACTATTAAAGCGCTCTGTTATTTTCTTTACGAGTAAAGTTTGCTGAGACTCGTTTACTTCAATAACAGATTTTAAAATTTTAAAATTAAAGTGCTGGTCTTCAGCCATTTTAACGAATGCTTTTGTATCTTTCGGAAAGCAAGAGCCCCCATATCCAAGCCCCGCTCTTAAAAATTCTAAACCAATTCGCTTATCCTGGCCCATACCTGTTGCAACATCTGTTATATTGGCACCAAATTTATCGCATAAATTTGCGACTTCATTAATAAAACTGATTTTAGTAGCGAGAAAAGCATTCGAAGCGTATTTAATCATTTCTGCACTGGTGATGTCTGTCTTAAATATTGGAATGTTAAGAGGTTGGTAGATTTGTTCAAGTATGTTGGCTGATTGGGCGTTTTCAAAGCCAATGACAATCCGGTCACCATAAAAAAAATCTTTAACAGCGGCCCCTTCACGTAGAAATTCGGGATTCGAAATCACGTCTGCCGCCACCGGGTATTCCAAATTTTTTGAAATAATTTCTTTAATGACTTTATTTGTACCAACTGGAACCGTACTTTTTGTTACAACAATCATGTCATTTTTTATATTCTTGGCGATATCTTTAGCGCACTGGGTAATAAAACGCAGGTCTGCTGATCCATCAGGTTTTTGCGGTGTTCCTACCGCTATAAAAATGACTTCCTTATTAGCGAATCCTTCTTTATGGCTGGTAGTAAAATGCAGCTGGGTGTTGCAGAGCGCCTGTTTCATTAATTCTTCAAGGCCGGGTTCATAAATTGGAGAAATGCCAAGCTTCAATTTGTTTATCTTATCTTCATCAACATCAATACAGGTGACATTATGACCCATTTTTGCTAAACAGATGCCGGTAACTAAACCGACATATCCGGTGCCAACGACAGCTATTTCCATAAAAAATCTCATTCCCTTGATAATGGAGATGTCTATAAGACTGTTAAGAAATGAACGTATTCACGCTAATACCTCAGTCTCAATTAATTGAAATCGTCTTCTCTACAATTTCTCTCTATCGTTCTTTTTAATATATGATGAAAATACGTAAAGGCGATTGTCAATTTAAGCAGAATAACACTTAGCCTGCTTTTATTAGTTGGCTAAGTGTTTACTTTTGCTTATTTAGAAGCGAGATATAAGGCGTACTCTAAAGGTTTAGTCAATGAATTATCTTCAATTATGTCATCAAGAGGATAAGGTAATGGGTTCACTTCAAAAATCCACAGATGCCCATTTTCATCCAGGCCAAGATCGATTCCCAGATTCCCCATGTGATACCCTGATTTTTCTAAAACATTGCAAATTTGGCGTCCGAGTTTTACGACGGAGTTATTTATTTTTTTCCACTTTTTTTTCTCCATCGGGTACATTTTGATTAATTCTTTCGTCGTAAGAACTGTTGAAACATCAGGAATGATGTGGCTCTCGTTTGTGGCGATGCGAAGGATTAATGCTGATACGACCCAGCTTCCCCGACTATCTTTATTCATGTTCAGCCGAACATCGGTTGCATGATCATCGAGCCTCACCGTTTCGATACTTTTTTGAATAATATAGTCCACATTGAAAAAGTGTTTCGTAAACCAATCCCAAAAATCAGAGAATGACTTAAATGATTCGTTTCGCATTTTTTTATATTTCATAAACGAAACATTAATGGTCCCCTCTTTTTGGAGAGTCGCTCGAACAATTTTTCTGCTGCTATGGCCATTGATCGGTTTTAAGAAAACATCTTTATGTGCATTCAAAAAAACAAGCAGATCTGCTTGACCCTTTAAAGGAACTGTTTCCGGAAGTGCCTGGCGCAGCACATTGCTTTTTTCAAGCAGTTCAAATCCCTGCCATTTATCAAATATAAAATTGTTAAAAACTTTGCGGCCAATGGCTTGTTCTAATTTTTTTACCGTAGCAGGATCAACATGGGACTGAACAAAAATGGAATCAGGAAAAGGGAAAATGTCTTCTTTCCATTCCCTTGACTTTTTTTCGAAAATTTCTCCTTTAACCTTACCCTCATTAAAATTCATGTCTTCAATATGAAATCTAAAAACCGTTGCAGAGGTATTTGTATTTCGCCGGAACTTTTTTACCCTGAATTTGACTAAGTCACGCAGCAAACGCTTATCCTCTGATACGCATACTCCTATCAGAGGGTGGTAGAGTTTATTAGTCATTGTTATTACTCTCCTTATGAATAATGGCCGAATTTGAATCTATAAGACAACCACAAATTAACACGTATAATACGATTTCATTTTGAGCTAAGTTAAGGTACTGTCTCTCTCTATTAAATTACGTTGCAGTTTAATAAACGCTTGGACAATTTTCATGGAGTTTTGGGGATTTAAAAAAATGTGTAAAGACCTTTATAAATTTGGGGTGTATTGCCCTAGATCAAGGCATATACCATAAAGTAGGCATCGTATGAATGTCTGTTTTCTGAAGAATTGTTGTGAATGCCATAACAACAATGGTTACGAAAACAGGGTAGTGAATTTATGAATAAAGGAGTCTCGAAAATGATACAAGATAAAGATATGTTAACGGTTGATCAGGTGCTGGCAAGGTTGACGGCAGCCATTGAAGAGAAAAAGCCATTTTCACTCGTTCGTGTGGGGGATGGTGAAAATTTGATTCTGGCTCAGGATTCTGTCCTCAGTCTTGATAAGGTTTTAGCAGAGAAGTGGGTAAAAAGAGCAAATAGAGGAATGAAAGGGATTACTCTCCCAAACCTTGCATTCAGAGACCAAATGGTTAAGGCAATAAAAGGAGCAGATGTTGTTGGGATTCCTTTTTATAATAATGATCCGATTCTCACAGAAGATCGATTAAAGCGGGAATTAACCGATAAAGTCTTTGCTTATTTTCAAATTCAACCCAAGCTCGCCTGCCATACATTCGTAAATAGAGTCTTCACCCAGAAATCCGTTTTCTGGAAAGTGTTAAAAAATCGGAAAATCATGCTAATTGGACAATGGGCTGGCCAATGCGCTGAAATCTTAAAAGCTCCTCCATACAACTTGAATATTAATCTGATCCTGCCGTTTAAGCACAACGATCAGATGGAGCATACAATGGAAATCATACAGTTAAATGAAAATTACTTTGATGTTGCGCTCATCTCATGTGGCGTGAATTCTGTTGTGATTGCACAACGTCTTTCACAGACGACTGGCAAAGTAGGGATTGATTTTGGAAAGTCTTTAATGTTTATGGTGAAGAATAAAGCGGGATTAAATGGTGGTTCTGATAGAGCAAATATTGATTTAATTCCCTGAAAGTTGATGTTATAAAAAATTCACGAAAGGAGATCGTGATGCTTAAATTTTATATTCTTCCGGTCCCTGAAAAACTTCAGCCATCTTCTCAACCATTCCAATACCCGAACCATAATGCGGACTATGGAATTGAACAGGATTTTAAAAATTATTTAGAAAAAAGGCAAGACATCCTAACGGATAATCCTGCTGAAGCAGATTGGCATTTTCTTCCTGTTTTTTGGACTCGATATAAACGCAACTTGCGTCTAGGTCAAGGAAGTCTAGCAGAGCTAAAAACAGAGGTAGAAAAAATCATACTTAATGATAAGAAAACCTTTACAATATGTCAGCATAAAGACGCTCCTTTTATTTCATTAGGGAAGACGACACTTTTTTTAGCATCCCGAATTTCTGATAAGGGAATAGACGCTCCTCTTATTTCAAGCCCTCACGAGATTCCTTCAAAGCTCCCTGAAAAAAAACATCTTGCTTCATTTATTGGCAGACTCCGAACACATCCTTATAGAAAAGAAATGTTCAGACAATTCAAGCATAGGGAAGATATATTAATTCAGAGGGGGAATAAGGGGGAAGACATTTTTGTTAGAACAATTCTTGAATCCTATCTGTCGCTTTGCCCGCGAGGGGTAGGAGGAAGTTCCTTCCGCTTGCTTGAATCACTTCAATTAGGGGTTGTCCCTGTTCTTCTCGGCGATCTTGACACCAGGCCATTTAAGAAATTTATCAATTGGGATCAGGTAAGCTATTATGCTAAGCAACCATCTGAACTTTATGACATTATTAAAAACCCTGATTTCCGTCAGTTAATTAAAATGGGGAAAAAGGGTGCGACCCTTTGGAAAGAGAAATTATCCTATCAGAAATGGTGTGAATTCGTCATTTTAGAATTACTAGAGTTATGACCATTGATTCGTTCTATTAAATAGTCAACAAATTGACCAACGGCTTGAATCCGCTAAAACCGGGATCAAGCCGTTTAATCGTGAATTTATAAATTGGACTTAAAACAGTCATTAGACTTGGATATAACGCCGATACAATTCTAGTATTTTCGCATTTATTATAATAAGTGCAAAATGCGCTTTTTTGCACAATAAAAATATTGGAGGAAAAACAATGACCGTAAATCCAATCCGCAGATCAACTTCAACTAACACATGTAATGCAACGAATGTGCCGCCGATGGCACTCACCCCAGGACCTAACACGTTTGTTAAGATCCCGGTTGTATTACAAGAGGTTTCTGTGCAAATTCCAATGCATGCAGAAATTGATTTCCCTGCTGGACAAAATGTATTGGAAGTTAAGACTGTTGGGAAGAAAACATTTATAACTCAATGCAGGTTGATTAGCCGTCCTGGAGCACTGACAGCTAAACTATACCTTTCTGGATTTGTACGCAAGAACATTCAATACGCTGCTAATCCTTCTAGTGATGCAGGGGGAGAAATTCTTTCCCAGATCAACTCTCTCACTGTTGAAGTACCTTTTGACTGTGTCGCCGAGATTTCAAGTTTCTTAACACCACCGGTTGGGCCATTAACAAATACACGCGATGAATTTGATTATCTTGTCTCTCACAAGCTGCCAAATGACAGATCTTTTACTAGAAAAGATAAATTAGAGGGCAGTGATCTTTCACAGCATCATCAAATCAGCACAGAGTATTTCAATGAGCTTCCTTACTGTGAATTGATTCGGGCTGACATCATTGAAATCGACGAATCACTCGATCGGAAAAAATTTGCCAAGCGTAATCGCAAAATTGTTGGTGAAGGAACATTCACAAGATTGTCTGAGAAAATGGTCTTGGATCTAACTGTTAAATTGCTTCAAAAACAACAAGTAAAACTTGGCAGCACAACACCTTGCATAGATATTGAAGAATTATAATTTTTCATACCAGAACGGCTGATAGGGCACGTTCCCTCCTGACTTAAAAGATAAGAAGACGGACTCACCAGCTGCTAAAAGGCGGCTTGGTAAGAGTCCGTCTCTTATTCATTTCTTCTCATAAACGAAAATCGGGTATAATGCCCAACCCATTTTAGGTGCCCCGCATAAATTAATAGGGATATGCTCAGGCGAAGGGGGGGAGCCTAATGTCGGTTAATCATGTTTCAGGAACAACCTCTGTTAATCAATGTAAAGCAATTGAAGCGGTACCTGTCTATATTAATTCTGAAGGACGCATTGTAAAGGTTCCTGTATTATTACAGCAATTTTCTGTGCAAATCCCTTTAGATTCAATAATCACCTTTCCACCTGGGGAAAAGGTTTTGGAAATAAAACAATCCACAGATCGCGTTTACCTAACCCAATGTCGTTTAGTGAATCGTCCACACACAACAGACTCCTCAACAGGAAGGCTTTTTATTATTGGTTTTATCCGTAAGACCATTCAATATGAGTCCGATTTATATGTCAGAGGTGATGTAAGAACTGCTGGTCTTAAATCATTGACTGTTGAATTGCCATTTGACTGCTTTACTGCCTTTCAGGGATTTCTTACCTCACCTGTTGGACCAGTATTAAATACACAGAAAGCACTTAATTTTCAGGTTGACCAAAGGCTTGAACCTTTAAAGTCACATGAATTAGATATGAATATTTCTGATGAATTCACACATATAAGCAACGCCTTTTACAATGACCAGCCTTACTGTGAATTGGTTCAGTCGGAGATTACCGAACTAGATAAGGTGAAAACTTCCATACGTACGATTAATCCGAAAACCTCTGAAAAGCCTTTCAGGACAAAAAAACAGAAATCACTATTTGCCGAGGATGAGTCTCATTCAAAAAACAATTTACGAAAAAGGAACACGAACAAACGTCAGTCTAAAGAAACATTTGCCACAGAAATAAGCGGAAAGATAGTTTTAGATTTAACGTTGTCCCTGCTTCAAAAACAACTCGTGAAGCTTATGTAGTGAGAAGACGATCGGTCACCTATTTACATGGTTTCTTAGAGATTTCTTAATATAGCTGTCTGATGTATTTGCCGTTCCAATAATAAGGTTAATCCATAAGTTATATAAGCATAGTAAAATATTAATCATCTAGGCTTAGGAGGATATCTTGTGGAAGTAAAAAAAGCGATTATTCCTGCTGCAGGACTTGGAACAAGGCTCTTGCCATCAACCAAGGCTATGCCTAAGGAAATGCTGCCTATTATTGATAAACCAACAATACAATATATTATAGAAGAAGCTGTGGAATCTGGGATTGAAGACATTATTATCGTTACTGGGAAAGGTAAAAAAGCGATTGAAGATCATTTTGATACCTCTTATTTGCTTGAGCAAACGCTAAAAAATAAAGGTAAAGAAGATATATTAAAGGAAATGCAGCAGCTATCTAAACTAGCAAACATTCATTACATCAGACAAGGAGTGCCTAATGGTTTAGGGCATGCGATTTGGTGTGCCAGAAAATTTATTGGGAATGAACCCTTTGCTGTATTATTAGGCGACACACTTGTTAAAGAAGAAAAACCCTTTTTAAAGGAAATGATTGAATTATATAAAGAATGCCATTCATCGATCATTGGGGTAAAACACGTTAATGAGTCCGAAGTAAGCCGTTATGGCATTGTTGATATTATAAAGGGAAATGGACCGCTTTATAAGATTAGCAACATGGTAGAGAAGCCGAAAAAGGAAGATGCGCCATCTGACCTAGCTATTTTCGGGAGGTACATTCTAACACCTCAAATATTTAATCTGCTGGAAAACCAGGAACCAGGAGTCGGTAACGAAATTCAATTGACAGATGCTCTTCAAACGATGCTTCAGCATGAAGAAGTCTTTGCGCGGATTTTTGAGGGGAAAAGTTACGATATAGGTGAAAAGTTAGGTTATGTGAAAACGATCGTAGAATTTGCTGTTGAGCGTGAAGACTTAAAAAAGGATGTTCTTCAATTTCTAAGAGAGATCGTAGAAAAAATGAATTAAAGTGAATTTTAAAATTATTTTACTGTATAGCAAGCCGTATTCTTCATTTTCATGTAAAATATAGATAGTTTACAAAATTCGGGGTGTATTTCACCGTGAATGAAATGAGGGGTTTGTTTGAGAAACAAGAAAATAATTTTCTTTAGCCTTTTGGGAATCGCTTTCATGGCCGCACTCTTATTAATTATTATTTCTATTAATAACCAGCATCATTCCACAACATCTCCTGACAAAAATAATAAATCTAGCAAAATAAAAACTGCCATGGCTTCTGTAACTAAAAATGAAACACAAAAGCCGGTGGGCACTGAAAAAATAAAGAAAAAACCAAAAGAAATAGTTAATCACGCCACGCTTGCTGCCGTTGGAGATATACTCATTCATGATCGTGTATATAAGCCGGCAAAAACGAAGAATGGCTATGATTTTAAGCCTAATCTGAAATCTGTTCGGCCGCTTATAAGGAATACGGATCTTGCAGTTGCTAATTCCGAATCGATTATCGGAGGAGAAGATATTGGTCTATCAACCTACCCCAGCTTCAATAGTCCTTATGAAGTAGGTGATGCACTGAAAGATACGGGAATCAATGTTGTGACAATGGCGAATAATCATACGCTGGACAGGGGCATCCAGGCTATTACAAATGCCATTCACTATTGGGATAAGATCGGTATGGTCCATACCGGAAGTGCGCTATCACAGGAGGAGCAGCAGAAGATAACAACAGTTTCGAAGAATCATATTACCTTCTCGTTTCTTGCGTATACCTATGGGACAAACGGTATACCGACGCCAGCTGGTAAAGATTATTTAGTTAACAGGATAAATCTTCCCCAAATGAAAAAGGATATAGCTAGGGCAAAAAAACTTTCTGATGTTGTTGTCGTTTCTCTTCATTTTGGTATTGAGTATGAACGGATGCCGAATGCGTCACAAAAAAAACTTGTGAAGCAGCTCGCTGACCTTGGGGTGGATATTATCCTTGGGAGCCATCCTCATGTTCTCCAGCCGGTTCAATGGGTACAAGGCCAGGATGGCCATAAAACCTTTGTTGCCTATTCACTCGGCAATTTCTTCACAGGTCAAAACGGGGAGATCCATCAGGAAATTGGAGGCATATTAAAGCTTAATATTGTTAAGCATACGAATGGCAGCAAAACAAGCATTACAATCACACAACCCCAATTTACACTAACCTGGGTCAATGTAAATGGGTATAAATTATTTCTGTTAAAAAACGCCAAGGGACATGGACTTGATCAAGCCCCACAGCTTGAAACAGAAATGAAAGAGCACATGAAACAATGGATGCCAGAACTAAATGTTTCTTAAAGCTGAGGGTGTTCTTCAATTGAAGGACACCCTCAATTCTAATTGAAGAGAGCCCTTGTTTTTTTTGAAAGCGAGAGGGCAATGAAAACAATTTTAAGTAGAGTGTCGCCACGTGCTCACAAGAGCGTCATGTCGACACTCTTTTTTTGCCTCATGTCGAGCTTCAGAGCTCCCTCGCTTAGATCGTTGATGGAGCCACTAAACAAGTCCTCTGGTGTCGTTGTGGTTGTTGCCAGACGATCTTCTTTGCCGCACCGTTTCAGTTACACTATAAAAAATTTAAATAAGGTATGAAAAATCATCATTTATTAGGATTTTTCATGAAAAAAAGCTGATTTACATAAGAACTAAGCTCAATTAGCTTCCGAATCGGTCTTGTTGTTACTTTGGACGGCTGTGGGACCGTTCCCATCTTAAAGCTATTGTCCACCTTTGAGATTTGCTTGCCACTTTCCGTGATTTATTGTCCACTTTTGAGATTTATTGTCCACTTCTAAGATTTATCTGCCACTTCCATATATCGTCCATAGAAAACAAAAATCCCCCTTTTTTATCGATTCGAAAGCAACTTAGGAGACGAACCCTGAAATTTCTTAAAATTATTAGAATTATAGCCGATAGTATAGTAGAGGAATTTGATTGGGCGAAATTTGTCTTATTTCCGTTTCAATTTACATAAAAACATAAAACAATTTGAAAAGAGGGAAAGCAATGGAAGTCAAAAAAACACAGGTCTTGCCAAAATCGGTGATGGATTTTTCGAAGCTTACAAAAGGCGTAGGCGTGAAAATGAGTATAAGAACAAAAATTATACTTATTGTGGTGATCAGTTTGCTGATCAGTACGCCGTTGTCAACGTATATCAGTTCTTTGCTGAATCATTTGAACCTTGGCGCCTTGATGGGTGTGTTAATCAATACTCTTGTCAGTTTGATTGTGTCCACAGCCATTATTACGATCTGTGTACAATTTTTGTTAATCAAACCGATTCGTTCAGTGGTGGAGGCAGCTGAAAAAGTAGCAGAAGGGGATCTAACTGTTAAACTTGAGCAGCGCTCTAAAGATGAAATTGGTGAACTGACCTACTCCTTCAACCAAATGATCGAAAACCTTAAGCGGCTTTTGAACAGCGTTAATACGACAGCCGGTCAAGTGGCAGCGTCCTCTCAGGAGCTTTTCGCAACATCAGAGGTTGCGACATCGTCGACAAATCAAATCTCATCGTCTATTCAAGACATTTTTAAAGCCTCTCAGGATTCATCCAGGTCCGCTGATGAAAATCTGGAAGCGATGCACAAAATAGATAATGGTGTAAAAGGGATTACAGACAGGGCTCAAAAACTTTTGCAGATCTCCAAGGATACAGCAGGGCAGGCCGATCAGGGCACCCAGTTAAATAAAAGGATAAGCTCTCAAATGGACGTGACAGCGACGACAATTGAGGCATCAACGCACGTTATTGAAGCGCTTAATCAGCGTTCAGAAAGAATTAATGACATCATTGTAGTAATGAATGATCTAGCCGAACAAACCAACATGCTAGCTCTGAATGCAGCGATTGAATCTGCGCGTGCAGGAGAATATGGCAAAGGATTCGCTGTGGTGGCGACAGAGATTCGCACGCTTGCGGAAGAATCTAAAAAGTCAGCAGATCAGATTATTCAGCTGACTGCACAGATAAAGAATGAAACCGGCCAAGCGATGCAATCAATGGATAAAGTGAATCATGAGGCAAAATCGAGTAAGGAATTGGTCGATAATTCGAATACATTTTTTAATGAAATTTCAGAATCTGTACATGACTTATCCAATCAAATTGTTGAAATCTCAGAAATCTCAGATGCCTTGTCCAGTGAGTCAACCAAGGTCGTTCACACGGTAAAAGGAACGGTTGATCAGGCCGCTCAGTCGATGAGACATACAGAAGAAGTGGCAAACATTTCGAGCAGCCAGCTAGCTTCCATGGAGGAAGTATCATCATCCTCAGATGAACTGAGCCGAATGGCTGAAGAGCTAAATGAAGCGGTAAATACGTTTAGGATTTAAAAAAACCAGAATATAGTTGTATTATAAAAAAGAAGCCCACCCGTCAAGCGGTTGGGCTTTTCCTATATCGGCGAAAGGTGAGGACTTTCTAAAGTTTAGCTCGAGTAGCACCAAAGCTCCTAGACACGCGCTACCTACCCCTATAGAGTGGAAATTTTTGGATGGGTGCAGGAGAATAGTTGGGTCTTGCAGTGAAAAACTGTTACAATGTAATCACCAAACAGAACGGGTGATCGTATGAATGAGGAGATTCGAATTTCGGTAAGACGGCTGGTTGAGTATGTTTATCGAAGCGGTGATATTGATTCGAGATTTCGTTCGGCCAAGTCAATGATTGAAGGGACTAAGATCCATCAACAGATCCAAAGTCATTATAAGGAAGAAGATGAGCGGGAAGTCCCCTTGATACTTAAGACGGACTATAAAGGAATTCACTTCTCCATAGAAGGACGATGCGATGGTTTGCTGAAAACAGAGGACAATGTCATGGTTGATGAAATTAAATCAACACGCCGTCATATTGACGAGTTGACTGCTGATCAGTATCCGGTTCACTGGGGCCAGGCAAAGATATATGCGTATATTTACGCAAAAGAACATCATCTCGAGTCTATTCATGTGCAGCTTACATACGTGCAAGCGGAGTCTGGGGAAGCGAAACGATTTCAGCAAACGTTCGCTTATAAAGAGCTGACCATTTTTCTGAATGAAATGCTTGAAGGATACAGGCGGTTTGCTCAATACCAGATTGAGCATGAAAAGCATAAAACGGAAAGCAGTGATTCGCTTGCTTTTCCCTTTGCGAACTATCGTGAGGGGCAGCGAAGGCTCGCAGGTTCGGTCTACAAAACGATTGAAGAAGGGGCGAACTTGTTTGCGAGTGCCCCAACAGGCATTGGTAAAACGATTTCCACTGTCTTTCCAGCAGTAAAGGCAATGGGAAAAGGCATTGCAAATAAACTTTTTTATGTAACGGCAAAGACAATAACACGTGAAGCGGCTGAAGAAGCTTTTTCTTTAATGCAAAGCCAAGGGCTGGTATTAAATGTCGTTACACTTACAGCTAAAGATAAAATCTGCTTCCAGGAAGAAACCATTTGTCAGCCTGATTATTGTCCTTTTGCTGAGGGATATTATGATCGACTAAATGAAGGAATACTGGACATGCTCTCCAATGAAACGCTGATGGACCGTGCTGTTATTGTGCGCTATGCACGTAAGCACAGACTTTGTCCATTTGAATTTTCACTTGATGCGGCTTATGCTGCGGATGCAGTGATTTGCGATTATAATTACTTATTTGATCCGAGGGTTTCATTGAAACGTTTCTTTGAGGAAGAAAAGAAGCGAACCATTGTGTTAGTTGATGAAGCACATAATCTGGTGGACCGGGGCAGAACGATGTTTTCGTCAGAGCTTCTGAAATCTGCTTTTCTCACCATCAAAAGGGAATACAAACAACATGAACCGGATCTATCCGCTAAAGCTAAAGCAATAAATGATCATCTCCTTGAATTAAAAAAATCTTGTGGAGGGGCGGGCTTTTCAGTCGTAAAGGAGCTGGACAGTGAGTTAATAGAAAAGCTTGATCTGTTTATTGAAGCGGCTGAAAAGGTGCTTCTGGATCAGGTGCCGGGAAGCGATTCTGACTCATTGTTAAGAGAAGCTTACTTTGCCTCCCAGCATGCGATTCGCATTGCGAAGCTTTACGACAACCACTATGTCACGTATCTTGAAATGTATAAAAGTGAAGTGAGATGGAGGCTTTATTGCTTGGATCCGTCTTCGCTTTTACAGCAGACCGGAAAAAGATACCGGTCAGTGGTTTACTTCTCTGCTACCTTACAGCCTTTTTCTTATTATCAGGAGATGCTTGGGATGACTGAAGAAGACTATACACTTCAGCTGCCTTCTCCTTTTGACAGAGATCGCACTGAAATCCAGATCGTGCCTTTGTCGACGAAATACCGTGACAGGGAGAAGACAAAGCTACCCATTGCTGAAGCTATTTACAGGGTAATCAAAAAACGTCCGGGTCAGTATCTGTTTTTCTTTCCCTCATACGCCTATATGCAAATGGTTTATGACTGTTTTATCGAACTTGATGATCGTGTTCCAGTGCTGGTGCAGGACCGGGCGATGACTGAATCGGGCAGGGAAGATTTCCTAAAGGCATTTAAAAAGGACTCTGAGGAGCAGCTTGCCGGCTTTGCTGTATTGGGCGGAATTTTCTCTGAAGGAATTGATTTGAGGGGCAACCGTTTAAATGGAGTGGTGATCGTTGGTGTCGGTCTTCCTCAGATTGGCGGGGAACGCGATGTCATTAAGTCGTATTATGATCGTCAGGGGAAATCGGGGTTTGATTATGCTTATGTCTTCCCCGGAATGAATAAAGTGCTTCAGGCTGGTGGACGCCTTATCCGCTCGGAGACAGACGAAGGAATTATTATGCTGATCGATGATCGGTACCTTACTAGAAAATATCAGCGGCTCATTCCTTATGAATGGCAGCATTATCAAGTGATCACATGAATGGAGGAAGTTAAAATGGCTGAATTAAACTATGAGATCGTTGAAGCTCTTGCAGTGCTATCGGAATCTTCAAAGGGCTGGACAAAAGAATTAAACCTTGTAAGCTGGAATGGAAGAGAGCCGAAATATGATATCAGAGACTGGGCACCTGGGCACGAAAAGATGGGTAAAGGTGTCACGCTTTCAGAGGCGGAAGCTGCAAAACTGCAAGCCTTTTTTAATGAAAAAACTGAGGGATAAACATCCATAAGATTAATTAACCTGTTAATGGTGGTATAATAGCAGAAGATATAAACAAGATGAATAAGGATTAAGCAGGGTGCCAACGAGACCGGGCACCGAAATTATTGGAGGATGACCGTGAAGAAAAAACAACCGTTTAAGAAAAAGCAAGAGGCAAGTAAAAAGGAATGGACAGTCGAGATACAGGAAGAACTGCTTGTATACTTGCTTCAACAGATGGCAAACCGAAGCAGAAATTCTGTTAAGAGCATATTGAGCAGAGGACAGGTTTCAGTAAATGGGCATGTCGTGACCAAGCATAATTATATTCTGGAACCGAATGATGCTGTCGTTGTTAGTTTTGGCACCTCCTCAGGCGGAACGCGTATGGTCGGACTTTCTATAATATTTGAAGACGATGACCTGATCATAATTGAAAAAGAAGCAGGTTTATTAAGCATGGCTTCTGAGCACGAAAAGCAGCTGACAGCTTACCGCCAGTTAATGGATCATGTTAAACGGCAGGATAAAGGAAACCGGATATTTATTGTGCATCGTCTCGACCGAGATACCTCTGGCGTCATGATGTTTGCCAAGAGCGCACAGGTCCAGCGCATGCTTCAGGAGAACTGGAAAAGAACCGTCAGAGACAGAACTTACATTGCTCTTGTTGAAGGGGCAGTGGAGCAAAGGAAGGGCACAATTACATCGTGGCTGAACGAAACGTCAACCTTACTGGTGTACTCCAGTCCTGAACCGAATGGCGGACAAAAAGCTGTTACGAACTATGAGGTATTAAAAAAGAACTCAAAAATGTCGCTTTTGAAAGTTAATCTCGAGACAGGAAGAAAAAATCAGATTAGAGTGCACATGCAAGAACTTGGCCATCCGATTGTCGGCGACAAAAAGTATGGCGCTTCAGGTAATGTAACGATTGGCCGTCTTGGACTTCATGCACAAGTTCTGGCATTTAAGCATCCGATAAAAGAAAAAATGTCCCGGTTTGAATCACCGGTTCCAAAAGCTTTTCTTAAACCATTTGGGGATCAGACGCTTTAACAGCTGATTTCTTCAGTATTAAGGCGTTCTGAGATGACAGGCCAGGCTGATGCCGGGTCTGTCAATTGTTTTTATTGAATATGAGACTTGGGGATCAGTAATGCTCTCTTAGTGGATTCCAGATCTGTAAAATTAAATCTGAAGGGCGTGACATTGAATGAAATTTGCAACGATTGGTACTAGCCGGATTACGGATCAATTTATAGAAGCTTCAAAAGATAGCGGTAAAATGACTCTAGAAGCCGTATACTCTAGAACAAAGGAGCAGGCAAAAAAATTTGCTGAGAAGCACGGCGCTCCAAAAATTTATGATAATTTTGAAGAATTGGCTGAGGATCCTGATATTGATGTGGTATACATTGCCTCGCCAAATTCCATGCATTTTGAACAGTCGCTTCAATTTTTGGAGCATCAGAAGCACGTGATTTGTGAAAAACCTATGTTTACCACGCTTGAAGAGTGGAAAGCAGCATACAAGACTGCTGAGGAAAACGGCGTTTATCTGTTTGAAGCGATGCGTACGATCCACTCACCTAATTTTAAACATCTGAAGGATAATTTATATAAAGCGGGGACATTAAGAAGTGCTAACCTTACCACAATCCAGTACTCTTCCAGATATGACCGTTTTCTAGATGGAGAACTGCCGAATATCTTTTCATCAGAATTTGCGGGCGGCGCTTTAATGGATTTAGGAGTCTACCCACTTTATATGGCTATCTTATTATTCGGTCAGCCAAAGAGCGCTGTCTATCATCCAGTTATGTTAAAGAGCGGTGTAGACGGCAGCGGCACTCTTATTTTGGAATATGAAGGATTTATTTGTACGATTATGTGCTCTAAAATTGCGCCTTCTCAGGCACCAAGTGAAATCCACGGGGAAGCGGGAACACTGCTTATTGATAAGGTTTCAACGATTGATTCCCTGAAGTTTTATGACCGCATTACGGACCAGACTGAAGAATTGGATGAAGAGGAAAGCGTTAATAACATGGTTTATGAAATTGATGCTTTTGTGCACATCATTAATGAAAACAATCAAAAAGAATATAGCATGCTGAAACAAGTTAGCTATGACGTGCTGTCTGTCCTTGAGAAGGCAAGGATTGAGAGCGGGATCTTGTTTGACTCAGAAAGATAATAGAAAGACCTCATACCTGGCAACCAGGTGTGAGGTCTTTTTCACCGTAAATTCCTTCTGAATACGACTTAATGGAATAGGAAGGAGGAGATTATAATGAAGGGACATTCTAGTGAGAATTGGAAGGGAATAGATGTTTCGCATTGGAATGGGAACATTGATTGGCAAGCGGTACAAGAACAGGGCATTGACTTTGTATTTATTAAAGCAACAGAAGGAAAAACATTCAAGGACCCGATGTTTGAGAAATATTATGAAGGTGCGAAAAAAGCTGGCCTTCTTGTCGGGGTTTATCATTTTGCGCGTTTTACGGATTCTAAAAGTGCTGTGGAGGAAGCAGAATTCTTCATTGATCATACGAAGGGAAAGGCATTTGATCTGCCGCTCGCCCTGGACCTTGAGGAAAATGACAGTATGAGTAAGCAGTTGTGTACAAATGCCGCAGAAGCTTTTTTAGGGAGGGTCGAAAAAAAAGCTGGAAAGAAGCCGCTCTTATACAGCAACCCTGCATTTATCACGCGCTATCTCAAGTCAAGTCTTGGTAAATACCCTTTGTGGATTGCCCACTATAATACAAAGAATCCGAGGTCCGTTGAAGGATGGGCTAATTGGATGATTTGGCAATACCGTTCTGATGGGAAACTGAAAGGGATTAACGGGCATGTGGACTTTAATGAAATGCAGAACCGACTAGATTCCGCATCACATTATAAAATTCAAATAGGTGATACGCTTTCTGGCATTGCCCAGCGGTTTCAATGTTCGCTTGAAGAACTGATAACGTTGAACCAAGTCGAAAACCCTGATCATATTTTGCCTGGTAATATCATAGAAATACCTATAAAAAACCAAAACAAGCCTGATTATTATATAGTGAAATCAGGAGAGACGCTCTCAGGAATAGCTGAGAAAACAAGGGTTTCTATCGAAAGCCTTTCTAAGCTTAACGGCATTAAGAATCGGAATCTGATTTATGAAGGACAAAGGCTGAGACTGCATTGAGGACGGTGGAGTAGTGGAGCAGATTTTATCCTTGGCAACTCTCCTGCTGCCAATCATTACGGCAGTTACACAGGTAATAAAACGTTCAATTTCCATGCCAAAAAGACTTGTCCCGATCTGTGCACTTGTTGTGGGACTTTTACTTGGTTTAGCAGCTATTCCATTAACTGATCTGGACTGGCTTACTCGTGCATGGGGCGGTGGCCTGGCCGGACTTTCCTCGACCGGCTTTTATGAAATGGCATTTAATCAGAAAACAGGGCGTACAAAGTAAAAACGGAGACTCATTTGGAATTCTGATGAGGCAAATGAAAAAGTCCTCCCGGTGTAGTAGATTAAGTCGTTCACTTTCGATGAAGGTATACCTAAAATAACAAGTGAAAAGGCATATCAATTAGTATGGTAATTGATATGCCTTTTTTCGTTGTTTTATAATACTTTTATTGTAAATAAGTACAAATTACCGGAACGAATGTCAAATCAATTTAACGAATGAAAATGACCATTGTCAGACCGCCTTTAGCCTTTTCCAATTGAAATCTTATCTTATTGGTTGGGGGTGGTTATGCCAATATAATTGTGTAATTAGAATATGAGCAATGTTCAGCCTATGCTACTTGATAAGCCAGAGGGGGTTATAATTCTAGCGTTTCCGGCGGGTGACCTTTTTTATTCATCAAACGAATCTGAGTGGGAACAATTTTAAGCACGACATACTTAGGGTCATTCGGACCGCTGAAGACAACTTTAAATAGGGTTGACCATAATTTATTTTTAATTTCCGAACCATCTTCAATGGAGGCCTTTCCTTCAACCTCAACAAAAGTATCGCCGAATCCCTCACCTTCGTAGCCAAGAAGGATATGAACATTTGAGTTCTCTTCAATATCATCAATTTTATGAGTGTCACTGCTTGTAGCCGTATACAAGGTTAAATCTTTATTGAAAAAAGTCATATAACGGGTAAAAGGTTTATTGTTTGATACAGTGGCGAGTGTGCCTACTTTGTGTTTATTAATAATTTCAGTGATTTTTTTCTTTAATTCCTTTTGTTCCATAGTGATCCTCCTCTAATTTCAGTTCATCTGTAGTTAGTATTCCTTATTAAACATGAATAAAACATTATAATGTGCCTGAAACTAAAAACTTCTTTACCCCTATGAGGTAAAGAAGTTTGAGTGCATCGTTATGCTGTCACATCGTAAAGGACACAATTAAAGCGATTATTCCTAAAATGACTGCTATCCAGCCAGTGGTCTTGCCATGAGTGGCGATTGCGATGATACCAAGAATAATTGCAATGATTCCCATCCACAATGGTAACCAGAAAAAACCGATTATGGCTAAAATAATACCAATAATTCCTAAAAACATACTGATCACATCCTTTGTGCCAATTTTTATGTTCTGTTTACTTATTCCACAGATTTCATGAAATAAACATATCTCGTTAATTTTTTTTATTTTCTAATGTACGAAGGATACACATTCATATTTTTTTCAGTGACGGTTTCGTTGTCATTTGTATCAAGCGTTCTAACTTGAACTTTATACTCGCCAGGTATAGAGATAAAAAGTCCTGAAGCGTAATAGGAATATATGTGATGTACACTATCAGTTTTTTCTTTTTTTAGTGGGATCTCGATTGGAGACAGCTGTTTATCATCCTGATAAATCAAAAACATTTTCACATCTTGGGGCGATTTTTTATATCCAGTATAATTAACAGTAAAGACGTTTTTCGTGCCCGGATTTCTGGGCTGAATATCGATTGTCGTGCGAACGCCGCTAGAGTTGGCCGCATAATGAAAAGGCTGATTTTCGGGAAGAGGACTTAAATAGGTCAATGCGCCGACGATCAGCAGGATACTTATAAGTAAAACGATATCAATATTATGAAGTTTAAAAAAAGATACCTGACGCTGTTCTTTAAAGAAATGACGCAGGGATGCCCCGACGGGAATAATCAGGATAACAATCCCGATTTTTACTAAAAGTAAAATACCCCAGGAAGATAAAAATAAGTCCTTCAAAGCTGGAAGAAAAGAAAGAACGGATAGAGATCCTGTAAGAATGAGAGCCAGTAAACTAATCAAGGCCACTTTTGAAAATATCGGAATAAAACGCCATATATGCTCTCTCTCGTTGGACCTGTAGATGGCAATATAAATAAGTCCGCCAGTCCAGATTCCTGCTGTAAGGACATGGACGGTGTCAAGCATAACAGTATACAGAACTGGAGAGAAAGCCGCAGCATGGCCACTGACTGCCTCGGAAATGCTGACAAAAATGATCCAAAGGCTATCAGCCCATAACCATTTGCGCAGGATAAACATGGCTAGGACAGCGAGAACGATCAGACAAATAGCAGTTAACCCAGTCGTTGTTTTAAAAAGTAAAATAACGAAATTAGCCCACGAGACATCCCCGATTGCCTGAGAGAGATTCAAGTAATTTATTCCTGCAGTCAAGAGCACAAATAGCCTGGTCATACTATTAAACCAAAAGGAAAAATCATCAGGCATGCGAATCCCTTTTCTTTTCAATATATTAAACCAGAATAGAAAGCCTATTACAGTCAGCAAAGCGAAATAATAAACGGAATGGATCAGGAGGAAGCTTATGCCGCCATGTCCATGGCTGGGCGTTTTTTCTACGACATTTGCTGCGCTGTTCTTTTGTGAAACATCCCCAATAATAATTGGGTAAGAAGCACCAACCGGATGACCATCAGCTGAAATAACATGGTAGCTAACCGTATAGATGCCTGGTGAAAGAAGAGGTAATTTCAACATAAGCTTATGCTGGTCTTTCGACATTACAGCTTGTTCCTTCACCATCGTTATTCCTTTAGTGTTAAAAAGCTTTATGTAATAGAGTTCTTTTTCCAGGCGTTCATTGAAGGTAAGGGTGATCTGAGATGGACTGCGGATCAGGTGGCTTTCAGGAGCAGGGTCCGACTTAATAAGGCTGGCATGAGCTTCTGCAGAAATCAAATGCTGCCCCGTTCCAATCATAAGAATTCCAAAGCATAAAGAGATTTTTAACAGAGCCTGTTTCCACTGAGGATTTCTTTTAAACAATTCTTCACTTCCTGCCCTAAAATAGTCTTTACTTTTATTATAATTTCTCCGCACAGACCTAAGTACTGAAAATGGTGTTTATCGGTGTAATTGCAGCATAGTTTGTATGCTTAAAAAAGTCTGTGATCTTTATATTATAGCTGAGAAGATTAAAAGGTATAGAATCAATTGTGAAATTGGCATGTTTTCCTTCGCGGTTTCATATGTTTTTTGAGAAGCCTGTTTAGAATAGAAAGGAGAAGATGCGAAATGGGAAATGATCATAACAAAAAAAATGAGGAAAAAGATAACCTCGTAAAAAAGACGGCAAAAGAAGCCAATAACTTATTTGGCTACACTGTTGATGCCTCTGGAAATGTCATAAAACAGGTGTCCGGAAAAGGGGGGCTGGTTGGCAAGGCGGTTGATTCTTCTTCAAAAGTTTTAAAAGGCGCCTCAGGAAAAGCAACCGATCTTGTGGGAAAAACGTCTGAAGCACCAGGGAAATTTTATAAAAGCTTTGCAGGAAAAGGGAAGAATAAAAATAAATCTGATAAAGATTAGAGTCTAGAATTAACAGATGATTAAGCAGTGTGAAATTGATTTCTTACCCCGAGGCGTAAACTTCGGGGTATTTCCATTTTTAAATGATATACATAGCATTATCGAGGAGTTTCTCCTGAGTCGCTGATGCGGCCACTGAAAAAGTCCCAAGATGTAACCTTGGTTGTTGATTTCCGTTTCAGGCACTCGCTTTCCACGGGCACGGCCTCAGCTAACTTTGGCCTGGTTTCTATGTGCGCCAAAGTGGATCTTCGGACGCGTGCTATTCCCGTTGGACTTGAAACAGCATCTTCGATTCCGCCTCGCACGAAGAAAATGCAAAGCATTTTCGAGGAGTCTCGCACCTTTCGCTTCAATCAACGTATTTGTTGCCCTTGCGCGGCACTTTAGGCGTCATTTATGGCTATAGGTTTTCCTTTCTCTGCTTAATCAGTCACTCCTCAATCTTAGAATTGGCGGTCAAGTGCTTTCCTTGACGGGCCATTCTGAGATTGAGACACTCAGTGTAGCTCTAATTTGGTTTTTTGTTTTTTCTTTCAATAAACATTCTTACCAAATTAACCTACGAATTTACGAGTAAGGGGCTAGTTTCGCTCATGATAACTCGGAAGAAACCCACTTCCTGCGGGGTCTCACTTGGCTCGCTGATTCCGGAGGACTTGAAGGAGCCTCTTTGAATCAACATCGCACGAAGTAAATGAGGATGCAATCCATTGAAAGCGGAAATACCCTCGCTTTCCGCGGGCGATCCGTGAGCCTCCTCGCTGCTCGTTCCTCGCAACTGTGGGCTCTCACTTGGATCGCTGATTCCGCAGGACTTGAAGGAGCCTCTTTGAATCAACATCGCACGAAGTAAATGAGGATGCAATCCATTGATGAAGCGGAAATGCGAACCCTCCTTTCCGTGGGCGATCTGCGAGCCTTCTCGCGCATTGAGGTTCAATGATTGCGCTGTGGGGTCTCGCTTGAGATCGCTCGATGATCCACAGGAGTCTCAGGATACTTTCTAGCTTTCATCTATGCGCATGCGCATGTTTCGAGGAGTCTCGGGTATTTCTGGCTTTCATCTGCGAGCATCTACATTTTCGAGGAGCTTCTCTATTCTGCTGTTTTTAGAAAAAAGCTCTTGGAAAACAAGGAGGCAGTAATGAAATGTCGAATATTTCCTTTAGGGGTTTAATTATTACATAAACAATATTTTATAAAGGGGTATTTGATGAAACTTTATACTTATATTTCTGGCGAAGGTGAGCCGGTTGTTTTTCTTCCTACAGGTCTGCAAACAAGCGAAAGCGATTTTAATTCTCAAAAAGAGTATTTCAGTGAGCGGTTCAAAATGATTATCCCTGATTTGAGGGGACACGGGCGCTCAGTAACGAATGATTTGGAGGATATTCTGGAAAAGACGTCAGTTGATATAAAAGAAACGATGGATGAACTAGGTATTGAGGCTTTTCACCTGGTAGGTTGTTCAAGCGGTGCACTATGTGCTTATCTCTTCGCCTTAAAATATCCTGCACGTGTGAAGTCTTTGACACTGTCTGGCGTGTTTTTTGAAAAACCGGGCAATTGGGAGGAAATGAATAAAAATCAAAAAGCAAGCATTGAACAATTATTAAAAAGTGAGGAAGCAGTGTCGTCCTTCAATGAACTGCATCCCCATACTGACTGGCGAAAAATACTGGACTACTCCATGGAAGAGAATTTCTATCCATTCGATGCGTTCTCTAAATTATCTCAATTAACGATGCCAGTGCATGTAATTGCGGGAGAAGAAGCAGAGGAAGAGCTGGCAGGTATCCCAATATTTAAGGAAAAAGTAAAGCAGGGCCTTGTCACGATTATTTCTGAATCCGGCCACCTTGCTTATGAGGAACAGCCGGAAACGTTCAACAAACAAGTCTCTCAATTTATTGAGTCAGTATTGAATGATGCCGAATCTTCAAAAATCAGCTACAATAAATATTAAAGAGAGATATTAATGATAAGGGGAGCAGGAAATGGACCAGAATCTACTGAAAATGTTGAAGGATTTGACGGACGCACCAGGCGCTCCTGGCAACGAAGGTCAGGTTAAGAAGGTAATGGAGCATTATATTGCCCCTTATTCTGACGAAGTTACTGGAGACCGTCTTGGAAGTCTGATTGCTAGAAAGGCCGGGGATTCGCCTGGACCTAAAATTGCTGTAGCAGGCCATTTGGACGAGATCGGGTTTATGATCACTAAAATATTAGACAACGGCTATCTCCAAATTCAGCCGTTAGGGTTTTGGTGGACGCATAATATGATGGCACAGCGCGTGGATATTATTACGCGTAAAAAAACAGTCCCTGGCGTCATCGGTTTTAAGTTTCCGGATGGAGAAGACCTAAAAAAAGTCGTTGATATGAAAAAAATGTTTATAGACGTCGGGGCTGCTTCAAAAGAAGAGGCAGAATCCTTTGGAATCAGACCGGGAGATACAGCAGTGCCTGCAGCTTCGTTTACTGTCATGGAGAACGAAAAGCTTCTAATGGCAAAAGCCTGGGATAATCGGATTGGCTGTGCAATTGCTATCGAAGTGCTTAAGCAGCTTAAAGAAGAATCTCATCCCAATACCGTGTATGGTGTGGGAAATGTTCAGGAAGAGGTCGGATTAAGGGGAGCCAGAACCACAACTCATCAAATCAATCCTGATCTAGTTTTTGCCGTTGATGTAACCATTGCCAATGATGTGCCAGGAGTCAGTGATAGTGTGAAAATGGGCAAGGGTCCGGTTTTATTTATGAAAGATGTTTCAATGATTGCCCATCAGCCTCTGCTCAACTATGTCAGGGATACGGCTGAGGAACTTGATATTCCGTATCAGCTTGATGCATTGTTGAACGGAGGAACAGATGCAGGAAGCACACATTTATCAAGAAATGGGGTGCCAAGCCTGGCTATTACGATTCCTACTCGCTACATTCACAGCCATGCGTCCATGCTTCATACGGATGATTTCGAAAATGCTGTCCGTTTAATTGTTGCTTTAATCAAGAAACTGGATCAGAGTGCTTTTAACAATTTGATTCGATCATAACAACGATGACATTCTGAGACTTGCCAGCTGGCGAGTCTTTTTTATATTCCAAGAAAAAATATAAGGGGATACAGTAGATTAAAAGCGGAAATACCCTCGCCTTCCGCACGTTCACTCGGCTGTGGTGCTGCTGGAAAATACAAGACACCACGTGATCAGCTGATGGCCACTGAACATCTAGAGCCACCACGCTGATTCCGCAGGCAGTTCAACAGCATCTTTGATTTCACACTACACGAGTAAAATGCGGAAGCACCCGTTTCATTTATGAGGATTGCATTTCCCCTCTTTACGAACTTGAAAAGGTGTTAATAATATTGTTTCTCGTACGAATTTGTAAGTCTCCTTTTGAAAAAGGTCTTCAAAAGAGTGAATGAAAATCGTTTTTTCCTTATGTTTGAAAAAATGATCAGCGGGAACATTAAATTATAGATTCATTAAAGGAGGATTTTAACAATGGGTAAAAAAATAGCAGTCGTTTTAACTGATATGTTTGAGGATGTAGAATACACGGAACCGGCTAAAGCTTTCAAAGAAGCTGGCCATGAATTAACCGTTATTGAAAAAGAACAAGGGAAAACTGTTAAAGGGAAAAATGACACATCTGTTTCTGTGGATGCGGGCATTGATCATGTTAAGCCTGATGATTTTGATGCCTTGTTAATCCCGGGGGGCTTCTCACCGGATACCCTTCGTGCTGATGACCGTTTTGTTAACTTTACGAAAAAATTTATGGATGATAAAAAGCCGGTCTTTGCGATTTGCCACGGACCTCAGCTGTTGATTAACGCTGAAACGTTAAAAGGCAGAGATGCAACAGGGTTTAAATCCGTGCAGATAGATATTAGAAATGCAGGCGCAAATCTGCATGATGAGGAAGTCGTTGTCTGTCAGAACCAGCTTGTGACAAGCCGTCAACCGGATGATATCCCGGCGTTTAATCGCGAAGCCTTGAAACTGCTAGCTTAAAAATAGTTATTAAACCTTTAAAGACTCCGGGAGCTGTTATCCGGAGTCTTTTCTTTTAAAAAAATCTTATCAATTTATGTGTCGCTATAAACCAGTTCTCTTTGATCATAGAAATGAAAACCGGTTAACATCAAAAAGTCCCTGATCTGTCAGCTTCAGCTCTGGAATAACAGGGAGCGCTAAAAATGATAACGTAAGAAACGGGTTGAAATTGTCATGAAAACCGATTTCTTTTAGAGCATTTTCTATTTCGTTAAGCTGCTCATTTAATGCAGTGCCAGATAGATTTGTCATAAGGCCAGCAATAGGTAATGGTAAGGCTGCAATAATTTTGCCATCCTTGGCGACAGCCATACCACCGTTGGACTGTTTAATCGCTTCAACGGCGCACAGCATGTCTTCATCGTTTGTGCCGGTGCAGACAACATTGTGCGAGTCATGAGCGATTGTAGTAGCGATGGCTCCTTTTTTGAAATGGAATCCTTTTACAACACCAAGCCCAATACTGCCGCTGGCACGGTGCCGTTCAATAACGGCCATCTTCTGATGATCTTTAGCCCTGTCCGGCTGAAAACAGCCGTCCTTAACGTTCGTTATTTCTACTAAATGCCGGGTAACGATCTGATTTGGAATGATACCGATAATATCAGTCTCAGGATGCGGCAATGGGAGAGATAAAGACGCTGGTGTCAGTTCAGGAAGGTTTACGCTGTGCCTGACAGCCGTTTCGTTGACGTCGTTCCGCATCTTGTCATTCTGTTCAATCAGCGCACCATTTTCGACAACTTTTTCTCCTTTATAGTAGACGGAGTTAATTGAAAACGTTTCAAGGTCATCCAGAAGGATAAAGTTCGCTTCATATCCGGGAGCAACAGCACCTTGATCATTCAGCTGAAAAGCCTCAGCCGGATTTAATGACCCCATCTGAATTGCTAAGACAGGGTCTGATCCCTTCTTGAACAGCAAGCCGGATTGCGTGATCAATACTACCTTCTGCAATGAGGTCATCCGCGTGCTTATCATCGGTACAAAACATAAATCGCCTTGCATTTCTTTCAGTTACCAGCGGGAGCAGTGCTTTAAGGTTTTTGGCTACGGATCCTTCGCGGATCATGACTCTCATCCCTCTTGCAAGCCTGTCACGCGCTTCAGCAACAGAGACGGCTTCATGATCTGTTGTGATGCCTGCTGTTCTATAAATATTGACTGCAAGCTCGGGAAGACCTGCAAGGTGACCGTCAATAAAACCAGAATGCTGAATGGTCTGCAGCAGTTTTTCTATCATATCAGGATCAGCATCCCGAACGCTCGGATAATCCATGACTTCGGCAAGACCCAGAACATTCTCATCAGTCAAAAAAGGTCGAAGGTCATCTGCCATCAAGGTGGCTCCACTATGTTCGAATGAAGCAGCTGGAACAGAGGAGGGGAGCATTGTATACAATTTCATTGCCGCATGCTGTGCAGCATCAAGCATGTACTGAATCCCAGCTGAACCTGAAACATTAGCGATTTCATGCGGGTCTGTAATCGCCGTCGTTACACCATGATTCAATAAAATTTTCGAAAATTCTACAGGGGTAAGCATTGAAGATTCTATATGAACATGAGAATCTATAAGAGAAGGTGAAATGTACTTTCCACGGGCATCGAGTATTTGTTTGCCTTCGGTATAATCACCAATCCCTATAATAACGCCCTGATGAACGGCAAGCGTTTCTTCAGAAATCGTCCCATTAAAGACATCAATAATTTTGCCATTTTTAATTAAGAGATCCGGCACCGTTTTTTTACCCGCAGCCTTAATATTTTCAATAAAAGCAGTTTTTGATTGGGTCATGTTATGAACCTCCAGATTATAAGTATGTAAAAAAATCCGAGATCCAATTTCTTATTGAGGAAGAGGACTCCTTTAAAGAGGAATTCTGTCGGCATTTTTTTAAGTTATAGCGCATATATTGTTGATAATTATAGGAGGGGGAGAAATGAAAGTCAAACAGGAATAAATTCTCTGGATGATTTGTCAAATGGTTTAAGGGATCGACGTTATTTTTTGGAGAATATTTTGAAAAATTAGACTTTACTATTGTCACAAAAACGTTATAATAAAACTGTGGATGAAATGGAGAGGTGATATGAATGTTTACACAAGGAGAGAAAGTAGTATTTCAAGGAGATCGTTACATTGTCTTATGGATTTATGACAACAATCAGTGTGAAATTCAAAGAGAAGATGATCAATACCGAATTGAAGTGACCCATACCTCCCAGTTGACACATCAGGAAATGGCGGTTTTCCAGAACTGAAAACGGATATTTTAAATATACTGAAAAATACAATTATTTACCGAGCAGATTAGCTCTCTATATAATAAAAAAGTTACGGTGCCGTGAAAACTTAACGGCACCGTTTTTCTTATTAATCTTAGGGCTGTGTAAGCTCTAGGAATTCCTCCACGTCTTTCACACAGTAGGCAACAGCGTCTTCCCAAAAATCAGGCTGTGTAAGATCGACATTGAGATGTTTCATCGCCAGTTCTTCAACCGGCATACTACCTGTATCTCGAAGCAGAGCATCATACTTTTCGGCAAAATCGGCACCTTCATTTAATGCTTTTACATAAATTCCGGTACTAAACAGGAAGCCGAATGTATAAGGGAAGTTATAGAATGGCACGTCGGAAATATAGAAGTGAAGCTTAGATTCCCAGAACGATGGGTGATAGCTTTCCAGCGCTTCGCCAAATGCTTCTTTCTGAGCTTCTAGCATAAGCGTGTTTAATCTTTCGTTAGAAACATAGCCGGTTTTTCTTTCTTCATAGAATCGGGTTTCAAAAAGGAAGCGGGCATGAATATTCATAAGCAGTGCCACACTTCTTTGAATTTTTTCTTCAAGGAAAGAAATTCTTTCTTCTTTCGAGGAAGCGGCTTCCAGAGCAGCGTCTCCAACAATCATTTCTGCGAATGTTGAAGCGGTCTCAGCCACATTCATAGCATAATCGGTAGCGAAATAAGGCAGATCATTCATGACATACTGATGATAAGCGTGGCCAAGTTCATGTGCTAGTGTGGATGTGTTATTCGGCGTGCCGCTGAATGTCATGAAAATGCGTGATTCTTCTGTGTTCGGAAAGCTGGTACAAAATCCTCCAGGGCGTTTCCCGTTACGGTCTTCGGCCTCAATCCAGCGGTTTTCAATCGCATGTTTCGCGAAATCGGCCATTTTTGGATTGAATTTATTAAAATGCTTAATAATAAACTCCGCTGATTCTTCATAAGAAATTTTATTATTTGAAGAGCCGAGCGGTGCCTCTACATCATACCAAGCAAGCTGATCAATATTGAGAAGTTCAGCCTTTCTTTTAAGAAATGAAACAAAAACGCTTTTGCTTTTTGTAATGGTGTCCCACATTGTATTCAATGTCTTCTCACTCATGCGGTTGTATTCCAATGGTTCTTTTAAGACATTCTCCCAGCTGCGTGCTTTGTACATGTTTAACCGAAATCCTGCCAGATGATTCAGGGTGTTTCCGCAGTAATCCGCTACTCCGCTCCACGCTTTTTCCCAAGCGGAAAATGCGGCTGCACGGACTTCCCTGTCTCCGTCTGACATGAGATTATCAAGCTGACCAACTGAGAGCATTTGGTGGCCTTTTTCCGGGTGCTCAAACGGGATGCTCATATTGCCGACGATGGTGTCATAGAAAGAACTCCATCCATGATAGCCATCCACAGAGAGTGAATTGATTAATTGTTCTTCAGCAACAGACAATTTTTCTTTTGCCTGCTCACGCTTTTCGTTGAGATAAAATTGCACACTGTGAAAATAGTCATCTTTCAGCATTTCATTCCAGAGCGAATCGTTGATTTGCTGTAATTGATTATAAAGAAGTGTTTCACAGGACTGGAATTCAGCATTTAGGCCATCGAGCTTATTCATTAGCTGTGACGCCTGTTCATCTTTGACATCCTGAGCCGTCAAACATTCGGTAAAGGCGACGGCTTCACTTAAGTCCATTGAAGCTCTTTGAAGCTTTTGAACAGTCAATTTCCATTCCTCTGCCTCTTGGATCGTCTTTGGTGGAACAGCCATGGTTAAGGTATTAAATAGTTCAGATAAATGGCCCTCCAGCTGACTTAAGTGAGATTTAAAAGGCTCCGAGCCGCTTCCGCCAGCAAAAAAAGTTTCGAGATTCCATGTTTGATTCAACGTTTTCTCCATATTATTACCCCTCAAAAAAGTATTTAGAAAGTTCATACCAGTTTTTATTTTAGCAATTTTACAGGGAATAAACAATCTAAGCATAGGGGCAGTAAAGATCTATTGAGCTTTGCCTTTAACGGTTACTTTCTGTTCAATCTGTGGTCCCTTTTCATTTGATGTTAGCCATACCTTCACCTGATACTCGCCAGCAGGAAGCATTTGGGTCTCGTCATTAAAACTCACTTCCTCGCCTTGTTTTAATGTAAGCGTTCCGGTATGGTATGCATAAATTTTATTATCTGAAAGCTGATAAATCTTTTTACCATCTGCTGATGTAATAAGATAATCCCAGCGCTTACTAGAATTAAAATGAAAATGAGCAACTCTTTCGGTTTGATTTTTGAGGTGGAAGGTCACGTTTATTTTTCCTTTTTGCTCTTTCCAGTCTATGGAGGGGACAATACTACCCGCAACAATGCCTCCAGATGCGGGCTTTGTATCTTTAGAAGAGTGATCGGTCTTTTTTTCGTTTTTAGCATCATTTTGGCAAGCATTAGTTAGAATAAGGAACAAAATGATCATAAGAAAAGGCAGTGCTTTTTTCATAAAACATCCTCCTATTTGTGATTAATACATGCAGGCTGCTGATTATATCCCGTTCAATTGAATCGTAAAGGAAATGGTGTTAAGTTATATTTAATTAAGTATACCCGTTTTCCATTTATCAAAAAATGGACGGGGATAAGAAAAGTCTCAGATATGGAAGTGATTGTTCGTGAAAATACGTGTTTTGTTTGTATGTTTAGGAAATATTTGCCGCTCGCCAATGGCTGAAGCGGTTTTTCGCCATAAAGTTTCGGAAGCCGGATTTGAAAATAATATTCTCATTGATTCTGCTGGCACAGGAGACTGGCATGAGGGGTCAGAGCCTCATGAAGGAACACGCTCCAAATTAACGGATCAGAACATTTCGTATGAAAGCATTTATGCACGTCAAATTAATAAACAGGATTTTTCAAAATACGATTACATTATCACAATGGATGAAAGCAATCAGAAGGATGTCCTTGCTTTATCTCCAGATGACCATGAAGCTCATATCATCCGGTTTATGGAGTTATTAAATGACTTTCCTGACTCGAATGTTCCTGATCCGTATTTCACAGGAGATTTTGATGGTGTATATGGTTTAATAAACAAAGGAACAGAGCGCCTTCTCGAGAAGCTTCGTACCGAATATTCTCTTGATAAGGTGAAGGAGACAGCATCAGGAAAATAATGATTAAAGGAGTGGCAGGATGGAACTGATTAATATTGAACCAACGCCAAGTCCGCATACAATGAAGCTAATTCTGAAGGAATCACTGCACCCGAATGTCAGCCATCATGTTACGGCAGAACAGAAGGATCAGGCACCTGGCCTCCTTAGGGACTTATTGGAGATTGAAGGCGTTAAAGGTTATTATCATGTCGCTGATTTTATAGCGCTGGAACGGTTTCCAAAAGCGAATTGGGAAACGATTCTAAGCGAAGTGAAGCAGTGTTTTGGGGAACTGCACGATGAGGCTGAAACGGATGCTGAACAGGCGGAACCTGATGAACATTACGGTGAAATCAGAGTTTACCTGCAGATGTTTCGGGGCATTCCTATGCAGATTAAGCTTGATATCAATGGAGAGGAAAAACGCGTGGGCTTGCCTGAACGTTTTATGAATGCCATTATGGAGGCACAAAAATCCTCGGATAATATGATAATGGAAAGACAGTGGGTTGAACAGACTCCACGTTATGGTGATCCCTCTGAAATCGAACAGGAAGTAGCAGAAGAGATAGCAGCTGCTTATGATCAGAAAAGATTGGAAACGCTTGTCGAAGAGGCTTTTCAAACGTCCTCTGAAAAAAAGGAAACACCTTTTAAAAAAGTTACTATAGAGCAGCTTGATAACCCTGATTGGCGGGAAAGGTACCGGGCGCTCGACAGAATGGAGCCGACAATGGCTGATCTTCCAATACTAGAAAAGGCGCTTCATGACCAGAAAGTTTCCATCCGGCGCTTGGCAGTTGTTTATTTTGGCATGCTTGAAGATGACGCGGCTCTTCCTTATTTATTCGAAGGGCTGAAAGATAAAACGGTTACCGTAAGAAGAACAGCAGGGGATTGTCTGTCTGATTTAGGCAGTCCGCTTGCCATCCCTGAAATGATTCGTGCACTAGAGGATCCAAGCAAAATCGTGAGATGGCGCGCAGCCATGTTTCTCTATGAAACAGGTGATGAAACAGCGATTGAAGCACTTAAAGCTGCCCAGGATGATCCTGAATTTGAGGTTGCCCTACAGGTGAAAATGGCGCTAAGCCGAATTGAGGGCGGTGAAGACGCCAAAGGATCCGTTTGGAAGCAAATGACGGAAAGCCGTCAAAAATCATAAAGTAAAATTGTTTTTGTAAATTGTAAAGATAGTTATTTCGATATAAAAAGAAGCCATTCAGCTGCTATTATTGCTGAATGGCTTTTTACTTTCAAAAAATTGTCCTCTAATCTGTCCGAATGAAGCCCTGAAAAAGTCGATTTTTGTTCTTCGGGGCTAGCTTTTGAAAGTTCTCGCTTGCCGCGGGTGGACCGCGAGCCTCCTTATGCCCACGCAAACGTTAGCTGAGAATGTGCCCGTGGAAAGCGAGTGCCTGGAACGGAGATCAGCAATTACGTTTGCTTCGCCTGCTTTAATGGAACAATTTCAGTGCCCTCCACGCTGATTCCACAGGCGTCTTGTACTTCCCCGCAGCTCGGCTATAGTGGCTAAGGTATCTTAACTAATTGAACTCCAGTTGACTTGCGATTCATTAGACTTAGCTATTCTTTGATTAAATCTTAAGCAAGATCAAATGCAGAGGTTTTTCATTGGGGTCGAGCGAAATACGATGCAGCCTACAATCTTGACTCATAAATTCAGCACGATATCTGCAAACTATTCGTGTATTGCATTCTATTATTGGAGGATTGTCTATATGAATAAATGGTACAGCAAAACAACGTGGTGGGTTCTATCAGGTAGTACGGCAGCTGCTGCAATTTTGCTAAAAAAAGACGTCAGAAACCGGGTAAGTTCAGCTGTTAGTACACTGTCTAGAAAAAGTTCGGATTGGAGAGATATGCTCGCATCTTCTCCGGAAAACGTTATAAATGCTTGCAGAAATGCAGGAGAAAAATATTTTTTGCTCACTCATACCTTATCAGACGAGATGAAACAGCTTCGATCAAACTCAATTAATACGGGAGAACATGTTTACAAAGCTTATTTAAGCGGTATACAAGCGGTAAACACTTTAAAAGAAATGAAATATAAAACAACAAATATTTTATCAGGAACAAAGCCCTTTTTAGCTTATGATGAGAAGAGTCAGGTTCAGCTTGAAGAGGCGGTTCAAAGTATGTCAATAAGACCAAATTCTTAACAGTCAATGGGGGAGAAGAAATGGGGAAAATTAAAAAGAAAGAAGCAAAAACGTTTTTTGGTAATTTTATTAACCGTTTTCAAGAAAATGAAACATTGGATGCCGCAGCGACGCTTGCCTATTATTTTCTGCTATCGCTGTTCCCGTTGTTGATCTTTACATTTTCTATCTTGCCTTATGTCGGTGTCGATCATAAAGATGCGGTTAATTTACTTCAAAGAATCATGCCTGATGATGCCATGAAGATGATTCAAAATAATTTAGATCATTTGTTCAGTAAAAATGGAGGGCTGCTTTCTATAGGAGTCCTTGCCACCTTATGGCCAGCCTCAAACGCTATAAATGCTTTGATCAGAGCCTTAAACAGAGCTTACGAAGTAAAAGAATCCCGTTCATTTATCGTGGCAAGACTGATGGCTATTTTTCTGACGATCGCTATGATTATCGTCATTGTTATTACGCTAGTGATTAATGTGTTCGGTCCTGTTCTTGGTAAATTTATCAGCAGTTACTTCGGGTTGTCTTCTGGATTTATGACAGTTTGGAATTTATTAAGCCTCCTTGTCAGTTTTATTATCGTCATTATCGTCTTTGCATGTCTGTACCTTTTCGCACCAAACAAAAGGTTGAAAGTAAAAGAAGTTATTGTCGGATCAGTTACCGCCGCAGTAGGCTGGCAGGTCGCTTCCTATCTCTTTTCTGTCTATGTAAGCAACTTTGCGAATTACTCCAATACTTACGGGACATTGGGAGGGATCATTATCCTGATGCTCTGGTTTTATATCACGGCGCTTATTATTGTTCTTGGCGGAGAAATCAATGCCACTTTCCGATATCTCAACAAGAAGAGAAATGGGATAATTGACTAGTGTCTGTTTGACTTATCTGATATGAGGTTATAGTGAAATAAGAAAGACTTGCAGAAAGGGGTTTGTGTATGAGATCAGCTGAAATTTTGTTAAAATGCCTCGAAAATGAAGGCGTTGAATATATTTTTGGTGTTCCCGGCGAAGAGAACATTGATATGATGGATGCGCTTCTGGACTCCAAAATTAAGTTTATTACCACCCGTCATGAAACCGGTGCAGCATTTATGGCGGGCATAATGGGAAAACTTACCGGGAAACCCGGTGTGTGCCTTTCGACTCTTGGCCCCGGCGCGACCAACATGTTGACTGGTGTAGCAGACGGGAACATGGACAGGACCCCGATTGTAGCCATTACAGGTCAAGCCGGTTTAAACAGGCTGCACAAGGAGTCTCATCAGGCATATGACTTAATTGCAATGTACAGTCCCGTTACGAAATGGAATACGCGAATTTCAAAAGCAGAAAGCATTCCAGAAATTGTCCGGAAAGCTTTCAAGATTGCCTCGAGCGAAAAACCTGGAGCAACCCACATTGAATACCCTGAAGACATTGCAGGAATGGAGATGGAAGATCTCCCGCCTCTGAACGTTACAGAACTTAAGCAATCCCGTGCATCAATAAAAAGCTTTGAAGAAGCAAAAGAGCTTATTAATAAGGCCAAATCGCCGCTTATTATTGCTGGAAATGGTGTAATCCGGACCAAATCTTCTGAAGAGCTGACCCTTTTCGCGGAAAAGATTCAGGCTCCGGTCACAGAGACATTTATGGGAAAAGGCTCTATCTCTTGGAAGCATCCTCTAAGTTTAATGGCCGTTGGGCTGACGTTTAAAGATTATGTCAGCTGCGCTTTAGAGAAATCCGACCTCATTATTGCAGTAGGTTATGATATGACTGAAATCCCGCCACAACGCTTTAATCCTGAAGGGGATATCCCTATCGTTCATATCGATACACAGAATGCTGAAGTTGACTCACATTACCCTGTGGTGTGCAATGTGGTAGGGGATATTGCATCTAATCTCCATGACTTAACAGATCTACTTAAAAAGCGGGATCAGCCTGCTGATTATGTCGAAGGCGTCCGAAGCAGAATTCTTGAAGAACATCACAAATATGAGAATGATACCAATTTCCCGCTTAAACCGCAGAAAATCGTTTATGATTTAAGAAAGGTGATGGGAGAAGACGATATTGCCCTCTCTGATACCGGTGCCCACAAAATGTGGATGGCGCGCATGTACCACTGTTATCAACCAAATACGTGTTTAATTTCGAATGGGCTTGCTTCAATGGGGATTGCTGTACCTGGAGCTATTGCAGCCAAAATGGTGCATCCTGATAAGAAAGTGGTAGCTGTAGTGGGTGATGGTGCCTTTTTAATGAACGGAATGGACTTGGAGACAGCAGTCCGCCTTAAGCTGCCGATCGTCATTCTTATTTGGCATGATGATGCTTATGGATTGATTGAATGGAAGCAAAAAATGGCATTTAACCGTTCGTCAAATATCAAGTATGGGGATCCTGATTTTGTGAAATTAGCTGAAGCATATGGTGCGACAGGCATTCGGATAAAGAAAGCAGACGAGCTCCAGCAGGCACTGGAAAATGCCACAAAAGCTGATGGCCCCGTTGTTATTGATTGCCCGGTTGATTACAGTGAAAATATGAAATTAAGCGAGCGGATGCAGAATCTTCAATGTGATTGAAGGAAGGGGAGCGGGACAGGCTATTATGGAGGCCACTGAAAAACTCCCTCGGTGTCGTCATACCTGTTGATTTCCGCTCTTAGCTGCTCGCCTTTCCGCGGGCACGGATTCAGTTAACTTTGGCGTGGTTTCTTTGTGCGCCAAAGTGGATCTTCGGACGCGTGCTAATTCCTTCGGAGTCGCGCCCTCCGCTTCAATCACCGTGTTTTTTCCTGATGATGCCCTTAAGAAGTTATTTAAGGCTATAGATATTCAGCGGCCTCATCTGATCACATCGCGTCTCAAATCAGAGAGAACGTGGGAAACCTCTAAGTGGGCTTTTTCAGTGTATGGGGAGTTTAAGCTTATAAGTGAGACGGCCGTCTAGTTATTTAAAGATAAAAATTAAACGAGAGGAGATTATTTTATGTCAGCAGCTGAATGGGTTTTAGTTATTTTTTTAGTAATACTCGTACTTGTTGTTATTATTCCAGCTTGTTTCCTGTTATATATTTATGCTATTGACGAGAAGCAGGATGAGCATGCTGTTTTGCGTAATTTTCCTGTTTTAGGAAAAATGAGATATATTCTTGAGAAGTTAGGGCCCGAGCTTAGACAGTATTTATATGATCATGATAATACCGGCAAACCATTTTCCAGGGAGGATTATAAGCATATTGTGCTTCCTTCCAAATATAAAAACAGTGCGATTGGCTATGGATCAAAGAGAGATTTTAATCTACCAGGCTATTACATCCGTAATTCGATGTTTCCTGTTTTAAAAGAAGAATTACGCGCTGACAACAGCTATATGGTAGACACAAAATATTATACGGTAACGAACGAGAATTTGTTCAGCCGTAAAGAAAAACAACAGGCTCATAAAGTTAAGCCTTGGCTGCTTGATGATGAGGACGCTGTCATTCTTGGTGAAAAACGAAAATATCCGTTTAAAGTGAAAAGCCCGATTGGAATGTCTGCCATGAGCTACGGTGCTCTTGGAGACAGGGCGATAACAGCTCTTTCAAAAGGCTTAGGGATGGCTCAAGGAACTTGGATGAATACTGGAGAAGGGGGTCTATCAGACTACCATCTATCCGGCGGTGTTGATATCATTATGCAAATTGGTCCTGGACTTTTCGGTGTAAGAACGAAGGATGGAGAGTTTGATTGGGACCTTCTGAAGGAAAAGTCAGAGCTTGACCAGGTTAAAGCAATTGAGCTTAAATTCGCTCAGGGTGCAAAAACACGAGGCGGTCACCTTGATGGGAAAAAAGTCAACGAAGATATAGCTAGAATCAGGAATGTCGAACCTTATAAAACAGTTGACAGCCCTAACCGTTTCAAAGAATTCGATGATGTGCCGGGCATGCTGGACTTTATTGATAAAATCAGGGATCACACCGGTCTCCCTGTCGGAATTAAAATGGTGGCAGGAAATATGGAAGATTTTAATGATTTTGCAAAATTTATGGCTGAAACGAATCGCCACCCTGACTTCATTACGGTTGATGGAGGCGAAGGGGGAACAGGCGCGAGCTTCCAAGCATTGGCTGATTCAGTCGGACTTCCGATCCACTCAGCAATTACTCTCGTTCATCAGACGCTTATAAAATATGGAATCAGAGATGACGTGAAGATCATTGCCTCCGGAAAACTGTTTACCCCAGACAGAGTCGCGATCTTGCTTGGAATGGGTGCAGACCTTGTAAATATGGCCCGTGCCTTCATGATCACCGTTGGCTGCATCATGGCTCAGCGATGTCATACGAATACGTGCCCTGTAGGGGTAGCGACGACTGACGATAAGCTGCAGAAAGCTTTGGTTATTGAAGAAAAGTCATTTAGGGTGGTTAACTTTGTGGTCACCTTAAGAGAAGGATTGTTTAATATGGCTGCTGCCGCAGGACTCAAGTCACCGGTAGAGTTCCGAGAAAAGCATATTGCTTTTAAAGATGATAAATTCAGAACTTACGAGTTAAAAGATTTGTATAGAGATCAGTTTAAGCATACATCTTAACCGCATAATGGAAGAGGCTGCCTTGTGGGCAGCCTGTTTTTTTTGTTGAATTTCCACTCCAGGAGGTTCATGGAACGCGAGCGTCCTGAGTTGGAAATCCTTGCATAGAAAGCTAATGAAGCCACTGAAAAAGTCCCTCTGTGTCATCAAATCTGTTGATTTCGCTCTAGGCTGCTCGCTTTCCACGGGCGATCCGCGAGCCTCCTCGCGCATTGAGGCAACGTTTGCGCTTGGGGGTTCTCGCTTAAATCGCTGATGAGGGCACTGAAAAAGTTCCATTAAAGCAGGCGAAGCAAACGTGATTGCTGATCTCCGTTCCAGGCACTCGCTTTCCGCGGGCACGGCCTCAGCTAACTTTGGCGTGATCTCTTTGTGCACCAAAGTGGATCTTCGGACGCGTGCTTTTCCCGCTGGAGTCTCATGCTCTCCACTCCAATCAGCCAAACTGTGGCGTTGAGCGGTCTTAAGTCATCTTTCCTTTAACTGAAAATGAGTTTTCAAGTGGACTTTTTCAGTGGCTTCATCGTGATGTTGATTCAAGGAGGCTCTTTCAAGTCCTACGGGACCAACAAGCATCCTAGCATAAAGAGGCTATCCCGTGGGGACAGCCTCTTTATCTAAAAATCTTTTAACCTTTCAACAGACGCAATCCATTCAATATCACAAGGATCGTGCTTCCTTCATGGCCTACTACACCCAGAGGGAGCGAGAGCCCGGTTATGAAGTTGCTTGCGATCAGGATGACAATCATTCCTAATGCGAATCCAATATTTTGCTTTATGATTCGATTCATCTTTTTAGAGACCTTTATTGCCTCAGCCAGCTTCTGCAAATCATTTTTTACCAGTACAACATCAGCTGTTTCTAGCGCTGCGTCAGTTCCTTCTCCCATGGCAATGCCAATATGGGCAGTGGCTAGAGCCGGTGTATCGTTAATGCCATCTCCGATCATACCAACTTTTTTATAACGATCCTTTAATTTCTCCACTTCTTCTGCTTTATGCTCAGGGAGACATCCGGCAATGACATCAGTAACACCTGTTTCCTCACCAATCATAGTTGCTGCCGACTGCTGGTCTCCTGTCAGCATGATTGACTTGATTCCATAGCGGTTAAGCTGAGCAATAGCTGATGAGGCTTCAGGGCGGAGCTTATCTATCAATGAAAAGCACCCAATAATGATTCCATCACGCTCCACGAAGATCTGTGCAGCCTGCTTATTTAAATCAAATTCATTAGAAAAACGGTTCTTGAATTCATCAGCTTCTTTTTCGGAAACCCAGCCAGGTTTTCCAATTTTATACGTTTGTTCACCCATGACTGCAGATACACCGTACCCAGGTTTTGTCTTAATATCTGTTAGCGAAACATCATCCCAGTCAGCCTGTTTTTGTTCAGCATATCCAATGATTGCTTTGGCAATGGGGTGAGTGGTTTCGTTTTCTACTGCAGCTGCAATGCTGATGAATTCATCATCTGACAGACTGCTTTGATTAATGACATGAATAACTTCAGGGGAACCAACGGTCAGTGTGCCTGTTTTATCAAAAGCAATGGCATCAAGCTCTGACAACTGACTAAAATAGGTCCCGCCTTTGACAAGAATACCCTGCCGAGCTCCAAAAGCAATGGCAGACAGAACAGCTGGCATTGTCGAGGCAACTAGGGCACACGGCGATGCGACAACTAATAAAACCATAGCTTTATAAAGTGTGGCTGACCAGCTCCATCCGAAAAGGAACGGTGGGAATATAATCATGGCGGCAACAAGAAGCAGGACAACGTTGACATAAATCCCTTCGAAGCGTTCTATAAATAGTTGAGAAGGTACTTTTTCATTTTGAGCTTTTTCTACAAGCCGTAGAATTTTCCCGAATGTTGTGTCGCTGCTGTTTTTCGCTACCTTTGCCTGTATGGTTCCATCAATATTTACGGTTCCTGCTAAAATTTCGCTGTTGCCGGATTTAAAAACAGGCATGGATTCACCAGTCATAGCTGCTTCATCGACAGTTGTTTCTCCTTTTATAATAATCGCATCAGCAGGAATTCTTTCACCTGGCTTAATGCGGATGATGTCCTCGACAGCGAGCTTTTCTACAGCAATCATTTCTTCAGTCCCATCTTGAAGCACACGTCTCGCTGTATCCGGCTGAAGGGACATGAGAGAGGTTAATGCATTAGAACTCTTGGCTAAAGAATAAGTTTCAAGAGCGCCGCTCAGGGCAAAAATAAAGATTAATACCGAGCCTTCAAACCAATGTCCAATCGCAGCTGCACCAATTGCAGCAATGATCATTAGCAATTCCACATTTAAATGGTGGCTGTTAAGAGTTTCTTCAATACCTTCTTTGGCTTTTGCATAGCCCCCTATTAAATAAGCGAGCAGGAACAGATACCATGGGGCGGCAGAGGATATATTCTCTACCACCAATCCGCATAGAATAATTACCCCTGAAACCGCTGCTGCGATCAGTTCACCATGCTTCTGAAGAAGAATGGATAATGTTGGTTTGTTATTACGCGGCGATTGGGCCGCTATAGTCGTGTCATTCATTTTTGCACCGCCTTTTTCATTGAGAATAACTAAATATCACAATTCTAATTGAGAAAGATAATCAAAATCATCAGTCTTAAAAACACCAAATGCCGCCTTAAAATGGCGGCAAGACAACTTTTTGTTTCCTTGATTATAATTATTATTATGTTTTAATATTTATATTTTACCATGCATGATTTAAATGTAAAGAAAAAATAATCAAATATAGGTGTTACGATTGATTCTTCATCAATTATAATGGGGTCATCATTCACTAAAGGATGTTTTGCAATGACAGAAGCGGTACGCAGAAGAGTCAGGCGATTTTGCACAGCAATGTTTCTGACTTATTTAACAGCGCTGCTCTATGTGACATTGTTTACTTACAACTATTATGTATATGGAAAGTCGTTTAATTTGGTGTTTTTCGACAGCATTAAGCTGATGCTTGAGAGCGGCAGTCCTTGGCTGATTCTGAAAAATATCCTTGGCAATGTGGTTTTGTTTCTTCCGTTTGGTTTTTTTCTCCCGCTCATTTATCCTAAACTTCATCGTTTCAGGGTTTGTCTGACGCTTTCATTTTTAATGAGCCTCGCGATTGAGATGTCGCAATACAGCTTTGCTGATCGGATTTTTGATGTAGATGATATTTTTTTAAACACACTTGGCGCTATAATAGGATGGATGTTGTATAAAATAATCAGGTGCTTTGCTTATAAAATAGCCAAGCTCAAGGCAAACAAAAAGTGAGCCATGCTCTAAGAAGAGTATGGCTCTTAATTAATTTCTTTCTTAATCAAAAGAAAAAGCCAGACCATCTATGGTCTGGCTTTGCTGCTATTTAAACTTGTTTGCCGAGTACGCGGTTAACGCGTTTGGTAAGCATTTTCATGCCGTCGCCGCCAGCCTGGAAATGGCGTAGCTTGCCTTCTTCATCAAATACATAATAGGCGGGTACATACTGATTTTGAAAAGCATCTGTCAGCTTGTGTTCATTATCTACAAAGATTGGCTGAGTAATATCATGCTCAGCTGCTACTTCTTTAATCTGCTCAAGGTCCAGGTCTTTTTCAGAGCGAGGCATGTGGACAGCAACCACATTCAATTCGTCTTTATATTCATCCCGGAATTCATTTACATTTGGCATCGCTTCTTTACAAAGATGACAGCTCACAGACCAAAAGTGGATCAGTGTGGGCTTGTTGCCTAAGAGATCAGCCTTTGTTTTTTCACCATTTAACCAAGTTGTTGCTCCGTTTAATTCAGGAAGTTCTTCGCGTAAACGCATAGGGTGTAACACTCCTTTTAAAAAACTAATTATAATTATTATCAACTAATCAATATTATAGTGCTTGGACATTTCAAAAGCAAATAATCAAGAACAGGGCTGCTATTTCCTCGATTGAATGACAGTACAGCTGAGAAACACCAGAAACATAATACTGGAAATGCCGAAGAAAAAACCGCCATGAGGCCAAACATTAATTAAATAGCCTCCGGTTAGCGGGCCAATAATACTGCCGATGCTGAATGATACGCCGGCTAAAATGTTGCCCAGAGGCAGAAGGCTGTTCGGGAGCAGGTCGCTTACAAAGGTCATTCCCATGGAGAAAAGCGTACCAATAAATATTCCCGCAATGAGAAAGATAACAAATAGTCCTAGAAAAGAATGATAATAAATGATTGCCATTGAAAATGCGATCGTGCCGCAAAGGGTTAGGACGGCAATAAGCCGCTGCCTTCCAAACCGGTCGCTTAATGCTCCGAGCGGGACCTGGCTGATCAGACTGCCGACTACAAATGTTGGCAGCAAAATACTGATCTGGCTGAGAGTGTAGCCGTTTCTAAGTGCAAACACCGGGAAATTACTGTTTAAAGACGCTTCAAGAAAACCATAGGCAAAGGTTGTCAGCAGGCCAGCCCATGCGAGTTTAATGACTTTGCTATGGCGTTTTTGATTACTGGAATCTGCAAAATGTTCAGTTGCATAAGACTCCGGAAAATCGTTGGTGAGAAAGAACATAAGGATGAGAAAGATAAGACAGCCAGATGCGGCAATAATAAATGGCAGGCTTTCGTTTAAGGACACAAGTCTAGATAGAAGGGGGCCGACCGCAAAACCACTGCCGAAAGCAAGTCCATAAAAAGCAATATTTCGTCCTTTTTTTTCAGGCGGACTTGTCACAGTAATCCATATTTGAGCAGCAAAATGGAGCATGTTATCTCCTATACCCACTATGAGCCTGAGAAAAAACCATATCCAAAAACTTTGCCATATGGGAAACAGGGCCATTGAGATCGTCACAAGCATCAACCCGGAAATGAGAACGGGTTTATAACCATATGTATAGGTAGGTTTCTCAATAAAGGGTGATGCTATAACAACTCCTATATAAAGTGCAGTCGCGTTAAGACCATTCATGGCTGGAGCAGTGCCTGCCTGTTCAAGCAATATGGATATTAGCGGGAGAAGCATCCCCTGGGAAACCCCTGAAATAAAAACCGCCCCGACAAGTAAAAAGAAACGAAACGATTGATTGGCTGAAAGATACTGGGATTGGGCGGGAAGCATGTGCATCACTCCTTGATAGACGCCAAGGTGTCTTGATTAAGATTTAATCGGGTATATCTATTATACCGTACCTCTTATCATGGAAACAGAAACAGGAGGCAGGTCAAGGCTATACATTAGCACCTGCCGGCAGATTTCGCTATCATAAAGTTAATCAAACAAAAGAGGTGTTTTAAATGAAATTCGTTATGACTGATAAAGCTTTTGAAACAACAACAGATTTTGGTACGCTGACTATTTCCGGTGATGAAAGTCTTGGATTCAGACCGTATCAGCTCATGGTTTCCTCTCTTGCGATATGCAGCGGAAGTGTGATGCGGAAAATTTTCGCAAAAAAAAGACTCGATCTTCAGTCGATGACAATTGATGCAGAAGCGACGAGAAATCCTGATGCTGCTGACCGAATAGAAAGCGTAAGACTTCATTTTAAAATTAAAGGAACTGGTCTTGAAGATAAAATGGATAAGATTATGGAATTAACAAAAAAGAACTGTTCAATGGTTCAATCCGTTATCGGGAGCATTGATGTCACAGAAACATATGAGCTGGTCGACTGACCGGAATGACAAACCAGAATAATTTTACTGAAGGTAATATAAAACAGCAGCTGTTCCGCTTTGCTATTCCTATCTTTTTTGCCAACCTTCTTCAGACGTCCTATCAACTTATTGACAGTCTCTGGGTAGGGAATCTGCTTGGTGCTAAGGCTCTTGCCGCCTTAGCGTTATCTGGGCCAGTCATTTTCACTGTTCTCTCTTTTATTATTGGGGTAAACAGTGCAACGATAACGGTTATTTCTCAGAAAAAAGGTGTAGACGATAAAGAAGGACTGAAGGACGCACTAAACAGTTTTGTGTTTGTCCTCGGTCTTTTGGCTGTTTTATTTGGGGTGCTGGGCTGGTTTTTTGCGCCTGACTTATTACGGTTTCTCGGTGCTCCTCCAAGTATCATGAAGAGTGCGGTCTCATATTTAAGAATTAATTTTGTCGGTATTTTATTTCTGTTTGGCTACAATTTCATCAGCTCTGTTCTCCGGGCTATGGGAGACAGTAAAACACCCGTCAGGTTTGTCATGCTCGCTGTGCTCTTAAATACAGTCCTAGACCCTCTGCTTATCCATACGTTGCACTTAGGCATTGATGGGGCAGCGGTTGCTACAGTTCTTTCCCAAGGGGCAGCTTTTGGATACGGCATTCTCTTTTCAATTTTAAAAGCAGGTGTCCCTTTTTCTTATCCGAGCGTACCGAGTCTTCAGCAAGTAAAAACGATTGGCAAGCTCGGGATCCCGGCTGGTCTTCAAATGATGACCATTTCGGCAGGTACGGCGTCCATAACGGGTGTAGCAGCAGGCTTTGGGCAAAATGTACTAGCGGGTTTTGGAGCAAGCCAGAGGATCAATAACCTGATTATGATCCCTATTTTCACGATGGGGACTGCCGTCACAAGCATGGCTGGTCAGAATATTGGTGCTAAAAAGTGGCAGCGGGTTTCTGAAATCACTAAGGAGGCTCTAAAAGGAATCCTGTTGATCAGCTTGAGTATCGGCTTAATTGTCTTTATTTTCTCTGGCCAGCTAATGCACCTATTCGTAAGAAATCAGGAAACGATCACGTTCGGCAGTGCCTATTTAAAAAGCGTGGCATTTTTATATGTCTTCCTAGGCATTAATTTTGTACTAAACGGCGTGGTCAGAGCAGCTGGCGCGATGTTTCAGATCCTTATACTTAATCTCATATCTTTCTGGTTGTTAAGATTTCCATTGTCCTATTTATTTTCCAGATGGTTTGGACCAATAGGGATCGGCTATGGAATGGGCCTGAGCTTTGTGCTTTCCAGTTTCTTTGCAATGGCATATTACCGATGGGGAAAATGGCGTAATATCCAGCTTTTTAAAGATGGAAAAGAACCTAAAGAGGCAAATAGATAAATTTCGAGGGGGTGCAAGAAATGGGTAGAGCAACAGAATCTAAAGAGGCACAAATTACCTATTTAAAAAACAGGATCCAGCTGTTAAACCAGGTCGCAGATTCCCTTAGTGAAGAAGCGGAAGCGAAGGATCTTGAAAATATTCAAAAAATGCTTAAGGATTTAACGATTAAAGTGGAGCGGTTTCATGAAGATTGGTCTTCAAACAATTAAATACTTGGGTAGTGGAATGAATTGACACGTATATAATCCCAGCGTTAATCCATTCTAATGAAAAAGGGTGATAAGGATGAAGCGTTGGGTTGCAACGGTCTGTTTAGGAATAATTATTGCATTTATACCGCAGTTTCATGCGGATGCTGCAAACTGGTATTTTAAGCCGAGCCAGGATCATCAGCCGGCCACGATTGAACCTGAATATCAAACGCTCCTGAATAAGTATAAAGGGGTATTTCAGGGTAACACGAGCAAGAAAGTGGTTTATTTAACATTTGATAATGGCTATGAGGCGGGTTATACAGGAAGAATTCTAGATATTTTAAAAAAGAAACAGGTTCCTGCGGCATTCTTTATAACCGGTCATTATATTAGTGATCAACCGGAATTAGTCAAGCGAATGCTTGCTGAAGGCCATATTGTCGGTAATCATTCCTGGGGTCACCTTGACCCCGCTGAAATCTCTAAAGATCGCTATATTAAAGACATTAAAAAATTGGACAATGCATACGCCAAGTTGACAAATGGACAACACATGCAATATGTCCGTCCTCCTAGAGGTGTCTTCACAGAACAGTCGCTTAAACTGGATCAGCAGCTCGGACTGACAACCGTATTCTGGTCGTTTGCTTATCAGGATTGGCTTAGAGATCAGCAAAAAGGCGGTCAATATGCTTATGATCACATTATGAAAAGGATGCACCCCGGTGCAATTCTCTTGCTTCACACCGTATCCAAAGACAATGCGGATGCGCTTGGAAAAGTAATTGATGACATGAGGAAGCAAGGGTATACATTCCACAGCCTTGATGATTTAATGGTTGAACGTTCCATGCCGCAATTCACAAATTAAACGATAGACCTTATTTCCGTAAAGGAAATAGGGTCTTTTATTTAGGTTCGGCTTCTTTTATACTTTTAGCTAGGATTCGCCTTAAAGGAGGCATTGGAATGCAGGAAATAAGTATCACATGCAATGGGCCGTATGATTTTGACAGAGCATTGAGACGGGAAGCATTTGATCCACTAAAATTTGTTGATTTAGAGGACCGAATGATTAAAGTTCCTTTATGGCTGCAAGGGGAGCCAGTCGTAATTGATGTCAGAGCAACTGGAACGACAGAGGATCCGTCTTTTTTAATATCGTTTTCAGATGACAGTAATAAAAAGGAAGCACTAAGTGAAATAGAAAAAATTTTCCGCTGGAATCAGCCTTTGGAAAAGGTGGGGGAGCATTTCTCAAAGACAGAGCTTGCGCCGTTATTTCAGCAGTTCCGGGGCATGCCTCATATACGGGATTTCAGTATTTATCGTTCGCTTGTTACGTGTATTATCCACCAGCAGCTGAATTTAGCCTTTTCCTATACGTTAACGAAGCGCTTTATCGAAAAATATGGAACCCAGGAAAACGGTGTGTGGTTTTACCCGAAACCGGAGATCACAGCCGAAATCCCTTACGAAACGTTGCAGGACATGCAGTTCAGCCGGAGGAAATCAGAGTACCTTATTGATATATCGAAAATGATTGCTGAGGGGAATCTGGATCTGGAAGCTCTTGAACAGAAAAAGGATGAAGAGGTTCTCAACAGATTAGTGAAAATCAGAGGGCTTGGTCCTTGGTCCGCCCAAAACGTTCTGCTGTTTGGACTCGGCCGTGAGAATCTTATGCCGGCAGCAGATGTTGGCGTTCAAAATGGCTTGAAGAAACTTAGAGGGCTGGACAAAAAACCTGCCGCCGCAGAAATTGCTGTGGATGCAGCAGCATGGGCCCCTTACAACAGCTATGCCGCTCTCTATTTATGGGAGAGTCTGGGGAATCACAGTGTTAACCAATAGATAGAGACAAAAGGACCAGCCTTTGAGCTGGTCCTTTTTGATTAATGAACGATCTGGGAAAGAACATTAACATATTTTTAATGAAATTCAAGCATAAAATTTTTATTTCCAGAGTTATGAACATTACTAACAGGTTTATCAACAGATAAAATGTTTATTTTAAAGTTTTCAACAGTATTATCCACATTATCCACAGATTTTGATATAAAGTTCTCCAGAATAAGAGAGGTCTGTTTACATTGATTTAATAATGATTTTTAAAGTTGTCCACATATTAACACTCCCCTTGACAATATTCCGTTATTTGTTCTAAAAACCCTCTAATAATCAATTCGTTGATGTAATCACCCTCCGCCCATGTTTGCATATGATAGGGGTATTAAAGGGGGTGATGATTATGAAAAAGAAAATAAAACGACCTGCTAATAAGACGCCGCACTCCCCTATGCTTCTGCTGACTTTTGTGTCACCCATAGTCATGCTGCTGTTGTGGGAATTTCTCTCACGAACCCATTTGATCGATCCAAGATTCTTTCCGCCCCCAACGACAATTATTTCCACGTTCCTGCATCTTCTTATTTCAGGAGATTTGTTTATGCACCTTGAAGCAAGCTTTATCAGGATATTCGGGGGGTTTCTTCTTGGCGCGGTACCAGGCGCCCTCTTAGGCTTGTTCATGGGATTGTACAGACCGGTGAAATACTTTTTTTCACCTATCATTATGGCGCTTATGCCCATACCAACCCTGGCTTTAATGCCGATTATACTTATAATTTTTGGTCTTGGTGATTTTTCCAAAATGATCACGATAGCCGGAAGTGTTTTTTTTCCTGTCGTGATAAATACTGCAGCTGGTGTCGCAAGCATAGATCCGATTTTCATTGACGTTGCAAAAAATTATGGTGCAAGACCAAGGGATTTCTTTTTTAAAATTGCTCTTCCAGGCGCCCTCCCCGTAATGCTTGAAGGCATACAGATGGGGCAGGCAATCGCTTTGCTGACTATTGTTGCCGCTGAAATGGTTGGCGCACAATCCGGAATCGGATATTTAATATGGACCTCGTATAAAGCCTTTTTATTAAAAGACATGTACGTCGGGTTAATTTTAATATCATTCTTTGGATACTTATTCTCCATAATCTTAAGAGGGATAAGAGGACGTCTGATCCCATGGCAAAAATAGAATGGAGAGATGACTAATGACGCGAACAAAAAAAATTTCAGTAACGAATTTAAGCAAAACATTTTATAAGAAAAATCAAGAAGTCACCGCGATCGATTCAGTGAGTTTTGATATATACGAAGGGGAATTTGTTTGCTTACTCGGACCAAGCGGGTGTGGGAAAACAACACTTCTAAGAATTTTAGCGGGCCTTGATGAACAAACCTCCGGAGCGTTTAATCTCAAACAGACGGAGAAAGGAAAACCGCTTCAATCTATGATCTTTCAAGAAAAAGGGGTGATCCCTTGGCTGACAGTGGAGGAGAATGTCAGCTTCGGGCTGACCGTGCGCCATCTGCCGAAACACGTAATAAAAGAAAAAACGGAATATTTTTTAAAGAAGGCTGGACTAGAAAAATACCGGCGAATGTATCCTTCTCATATTTCAGGAGGAATGAAGCAGAGAGTCAGCATTGCAAGAGCCTTTGCAAATGACCCGGAGATCCTCTTAATGGATGAACCGTTTGCCGCTCTAGATGAACAGAATAAATTTATTCTGCAGGAAGAGCTTCTCGCAATGTGGGAGGAGACAAAAAAGACGGTGCTGTTTATTACACACAGTATTGATGAAGCACTGCTGCTAAGTGATCGCATTTTTTTAATGAGTGCACAACCCGGAAGAATTATTGAAGAGAAGATCATTAACATGCCTCGGCCAAGGAGGATCAGTGATGCTCGGGCTAATCCGGAAATGGCTGGTCTGTTCTTAGAAATATGGGAACACTTGCAATCCGAAGTGCAAGCAGGAAGAAAGTAAAAAACTAGAAGGAGGGAAAGACGGATGAAAAAATGGTGGATTGCTTTGGTGATGATCAGCTGTTTAATAATAGGGAGTGCGTGTCAGCAGCAGTCTTCATCAGCTGGTCAAAGTAAGGTTGATGAAAAGGCGGCGCCTATTGATGGGAATCTCAAACCCTTGAAAAAGGAAACAACCGTTGTCGTGGCTGAGGATGGCTCTGCATCAGGTGCCGGCTTCTACATTGCGAATGAGCTTGGCTACTTTAAGGATTATAATATTAAAATTAAATTTGCCACCTTTTCAAACAGTGATGACATGCTTCCTGCCCTTGCTTCCGGCAAGGTCGATGTAGCGGGGGGAATCTCAAGCGCTTCATTTTTTAATTCGATCGCACAAGGGATCGATGTGAAGATGATTGGTGATAAAGGCCACAATATTAAAGGTCATTCCTACTTTTCTTTTGTCATGAGAAAGGATCTTGCAGGAAAGGTAAACAGTTATAAAGATTTAAAAGGTAAAAAAATTGCGGTGTCATCAAAAAATGGTGTGGATGACTATATTTATTCTATGATGCTTAAATCCGCGGGACTAAGCGAAAAAGACGTTCATTTTGTGTTGATGCCGGACTTTGGAAACATGTTGACGGCAGTAGGCAATCATTCGGTCGATGCTGCTCTGCAAATTGAACCGCTGATCACGAAAGGAATTGACCAGGGCCTTCAGGTTAAACTTGGAGATACCACTGATTTTGCGCCAAAAGCACAGATTGCTATGGTATTAGGATCGCCTCAGTTTGTTAAGCAGGATCATGATGTTGCGCTCCGGTTTATGGTTGCTTATCTGAAAGGTCTGAGAGACTATAATGACGCATTCGTTAAGAATTTAAAAAACAAGAATCAGGTTATTAATATTATGACTAAATACACACCGCTAAAAGATCCGAAGCTTTGGGAAAAGGTTGATGTTGCAGGTCTCAATCCAAATGGGAAAATGTACGTGGACGATATTAAAAAACAGTATGACTGGTATAAGTCACGCGGCGGCATTGATGGGAATGTTGACTTGAGTAAAGCGGTTGATACCTCTCTTGCAAAAGAAGCCGTTAATATTCTCGGAACATATAAATAAAAAATAGCGGGTGCCAGACCTTAAAGGGTCAGGCACCTGTTTGATTTGCTGTGGAAAATAATTCAACAAGCAGAAGTGAAACGGCGCCAATAACAGTGGCTTGATCCCCAAGCTTGGCTTTAACAATTTCTGTTTCCTTGGCTTTCTGCGTCAGTCCACGCTGTTGAATGGTGTCCTTTATGCTGTCTATAACATAAGCCCCTGCTTTTGAGACGCCTCCACCAATAATAATTCGTTTAGGATTAATTAAATGCACGACGTTCGTTAATCCAATTCCCAGATAAACCCCTGCCTGATGTAGAATGTGTACAGAAAGTGCATCTCCTTCAAGAGCAGCTTTATATATAGTTTCACTGGTTATTTGATCAAATTTCCCTAGATAGCGCTCTGAAAGAACACTTTTCTGACCCATGGCCAGTGCCTTTTTCATCTGCTCAGCAATAGAGGGTCCTGAAGCAAGGGCCTGCAGACAGCCATAATTGCCGCAGCTGCATTTTGGACCATCAATATCTATGGTCATATGACCAATTTCACCACTGAGATAGCCATTCCCATGATAGAGCTGTCCATTAATAATGAAACCTGCGCCAATTCCAGAGCCTACATTTACACACACACAATCCTCTATCTTTGAACCGTGGCCGAACCAGGATTCTCCTAGCGCCATAGCTCTGGCATCATTTTCCACCCGGACGGTCATTTTAAAGACGTCTTCCAGGTGTGCCTTGATTGGAATATCCCTTAATTGAAGATTTGGCGCATAGAGGGACACTCCGTTCGGAACATCAACGATGCCATGCATCGCCACACCCATTCCGATTAACCGCTCCTCTTTTATAGAGGGATCCTTTCCAAGCAGGTTGATAATCGTCTCCGTCAATAATGAAAGAAATCCTTCATTGGTTATCGGGACTGGGATTTTCAGTTCCGTCTCAACTAAAATATCAGCATTTAAATCAGAAATTACTGCATAGATAGAATCCGGCCCCACGTCAGCTCCAATAATATACGAGCCTTTTGAGTTAATGATCAGCATGGTTGGTTTTCTGCCACCACGCGACTCCCCCTGGGTACTTTCAATCACCATATTCGTCTCGATAAGTTCCTTAACAAGATTGCTGACTGTCGGTGGTGTCAATTTTGTCTGTTTTGCTATCTCTGCCCGTGAAATAGGGCCTTCTTTTCTGATTGTATTTAATATCAATGACCTGTTCAGCGATTTCATCAGCTGAAAACTACCCATCAGGGGTTGTGCCATCCGAGCTCCCCATTTCCTTATGAAAATTAACTTAATTTATTATAACCTATCTTTGACTTTTCAGTAAATAAAAAGTTTGTCAAAACACCCTTTAGTACAAAGGGATCGTGATAATTACTAAAGATTAGAAAAATAGATTGATTAATACAAAGCGAGAGAATATAATGATAGTAAATAAAATTAATTAATAAAGTATAGAGCTCATATGAGGAGGCTTTCATACATGGCTGAATTACGCTACAATCCTTTGCTTGATGATTGGACAATGGTTGCTTCCACTCGTCAAAACCGCCCTAATATGCCAAAAGATTTTTGTCCATTCTGCCCCGGATCTGGCAAAGTACCAGTACACTATGACGTTCATTTATATTCGAATGATTTTCCGGTTCTTTCTGAAAATCCCGCGCAGCCTGAACAGGTCGGCGGTGGTCCTTATGAAACTAGAGAGGCAAAAGGAAAGTGTGAGGTGATCTTATATTCTCCAGATCATTATTCGACTATCCCCGATTTAACACCCTCTCATATGACGAAGCTGGTGCAGCTTTGGTCTGAGACTTTTGAAAGACTTGAAAAAGACAGAGATCATGAATATGTGATGATCTTTGAAAATCGCGGTGAAGAAGTCGGCGTGACCATGCCTCACCCTCATGGCCAGGTTTATGCGTATCCTTTTATCCCACTAAAGGTAAGAACTGAACTGAAAAATGCCAAAGCGTATTATATAAAAAACAAAGAGAACCTGTTCGATGCCATGATTAAGGAAGAAAAGGCATTCGACCAGCGTATTATTTTAGAAAATGATGCTTTCATTGCATGTATTCCATTTTTTACAGATTATCCTTACGGTGTTTACGTCATCAGTAAAGAAAATAAAACGGCTATCACAGAATTTAATGAGAATGAGAAAAGGGTATTGGGTGAGATGCTTCAGACCATCGTTGGCGGGATGGATCTTCTTTATAACAAGCTGTTTCCTTATATGATGGTTATGCATCAGCGTCCGGCATCTTCTGAAGACGTCAGCGATTATTACCGATTTCATATTGAATTTTACCCGCCGCTTCGCGATGAAAATAAGATAAAATACAATGCCTCATCAGAAACAGGGGGCTGGGCAGCTTGCAACCCTACAAGCGTTGAAGAGAATGCCGGATATTTAAGAGAAGCCATAGCAAAGTATATACAAAAGGACTGATGAACCCACATGAAAAAGAATGAGCTGATTCAACAATTTCGACAATATTTTCCGGGAAATAATAACAAAATTCGAGTTTTTTTTGCCCCGGGTCGAGTCAATCTGATCGGAGAGCATACGGATTACAACAATGGCTATGTACTGCCAGCTGCGCTGTCCAAAGGAACCCTGTTGATTATTCAAAAGCGTGATGACAATTTATGCGAGTTGAAAAGCACTAATTTTCCTGATCTTCCAGTATCCTTTACCATTGAAGATCTTCAATTTAAAGCGGAAGATGAGTGGGGTAATTACACAAAGGGCATATTGTATGAATTTTCCCAGTTTCAAAAGCTTTCAGGTGGCTACAATATTTTATATTCGGGGGACATACCGAACGGAGCAGGCCTTTCTTCTTCAGCATCTCTTGGGATGGTCACGGCATTTGCAATGGCAGAGATGCTCGATATGAACATAGGGATAAAAGATCTGGCTTTATTGTGCCAGCGAATGGAAAATAATTTCATTGGTGTTCAGACAGGAATTATGGACCAATTTGCAGTTGGTCTAGGGAAAAAAGACCATGCCATCTTTCTGGATTGCGGAACAGGTGAAGTTGAATCCGTTTCGCTAAGTCTTTCTCCTTATAAGCTTGTGATTACGAATACAAATAAAAGAAGAGGATTGACAGACTCAAAATATAATGATCGACGTAAAGAATGCGAGGAAGGTCTGGCGTTTTTTCAACGAATAGACCCATCACTTACTTCTCTCACTGACGTTTCTTTACAACAATGGCACGAGGCTGGAGAAGGACTCCCTCCAACGATTAAGAAAAGGGTTAAACATATAATTGAAGAGAATAACAGGGTGCTTCAAGCTGTTATGGCTTTGAAAAAGGGAGACTTGATTACACTTGGACAACTCATGCTTTCCTCCCATGAATCCTTGAGGAATGATTATGAAGTCACCGGAGAGCATTTGGATGCCTTGCATGATGCACAGAAAAGCCAACCGGGGTGTATTGGTACCCGAATGACAGGAGCTGGATTTGGCGGCTGCACAGTGAGTCTTGTCGAGAACGGAGCACTAGAGAATTTTATGAATAAGGCAGGAAAGACTTATTTCGACCAGACAGGTATTGAAGCTTCCTTCTATATTTGTGAAACCGGGGATGGGGTAAAAGAATTGGGGCAGGAGGTAAATGAAGAAGCAGGTTCATGAATGAAAACAGGAGTGATTGATTTTTAAAAGTTGCCGGAAAGACGATTCTTATGAAAAGGTGTGAGTATTGAATGAAGCTTCAGAAGCTGAGGACTTTCATGAAGGAAAATAATTATGACGGCATTCTGTTTAGACGAAGACAGAATTTTTCCTGGCTGACAGATGGGCAAACGAACCATATAGTGCAAACGATTTCTGATGGTGTCGCAGACTTAATTGTATTTATGGACAGAGTCTGCCTGGTGACTTCGAAAATGGAGGAACTGAGAATCATCGAGGAAGAAACGGCTAATTTCCCCTTTGAAGCTGAGGTTTATTCAGACGAGTGGACAAAGGACCTAGTACCGCTTATTTTACATCTGACAGAAGGAAAGACAATGGCTTCGGATACGGTCTTTCTGGATTGGCCAGTTGTTCAGAATGATCTCATTCCGCTCAGATCAGAGCTCTCGTCCTTAGATGTGTTAAAGTATCGGATCTTAGCACGCGAAACGGCACAGGCTATTGAAACAACATGCCGTTTAGCTAAACCAGGTCAAACCGAACATGAGATTGCGGCAATTCTGGCAGCACAAGTAATTGGAAAGGGAATCAGAATTCAGGTGAGTCTTGTTGCTACCGATGAACGAATTTACAGATACCGTCATCCCATACCGACCAACAAAAAACTCGAGAAGCATGCAATGATTGTATTATGCGCGGAGAGGGACGGACTGGTAGCCAATGCGACAAGACTTGTCCATTTCGGCTCTCCTCCTAAAAAACTTATGGAGAACCGGCATAAACTGGCAAGAATCAGTGCCGCCTTCAACGGCTCAACTAAATCAGGCAAATCCTTAAGTGAAATTTTTGCTGCAGGGGTTGAACAATACGAGAAGGAGGGATTTCCTGATGATTGGAAGAAACTTCATCAAGGTGGTTTAACGGGCTTTGATTCAAGAGAAATCATCGCTACACCTGAAACCCATTATGTGGTGAGACTTAATGAAGCGTTTGCCTGGAACCCTTCCTTACCTGGACTTAAAACTGAAGATACCATGTTGTTAACAGAAGAAGGTATGGAGAATCTTACATATACAGGTGACTGGCCATATATAAATGTGACGTATAATGGAAAAAAATATCAAAGTCCTGATATTTTAATAAAAAATAATGATTAACAGGTGAAAACACAATAAAATATATAAACAAAGACCGGCTCAAAATGCGCCGGTCTTGTAATGCATTAAAAATGGAAATACCCTCGTCTGGTTCAAAATTGAGGCAGCTGAAAAAGTCCCCCGGTGTAGATAGGGGCGATGATTTCGCTTTAGCTGCTCGCTTTCCAAGGCACGCCTCAGCATAACTATTCACCTTGAATCCATAGTGGCTATCAGGAAAACTCTCTGATATTTCAGGAGGTTCTTTCTGTTGCAATTCCCAGCTTGCTGAAAGAGACTGAATGAGAATCATTAGATTTAAGAGTATAGCAGCCATCAACTGTTCTTGTTCATTTCAATATCATGCATGAAAATTCGAATCATGGAGCAAAGATTTGGCAATTTCGGAGTAGAATATTACTCCTCTGTTACTTAGTGCATGAAACTTTTTTGTTCTGTTCAATATATGCGAAATGAAAGGACAAAAGAATGTGAAGGAGTTACAAAATGAGGCGAGAAATGTACGTTCATAAAGGCGATGAACGACAAAACGAGTCAAAAAGCAGGAAAAGGGCGTTCATAAGGCGATGAACGACAAAAGAGGTCAAAAAGCGGAGAAAGGGCGTTCATAAGGGCGATGAACGACCAAACGTGGTCAAAAAGCGGGAGAAAGGGCGTTCATAAGGTGATGAACGACCAAACGGGGTCAAAAAACGGGAAAAAGGGCGTTCATTTGGAATATAATGGACAAAAGGAGAAGGAAAGTCCATAGAAAGACCTTCATAAGAGTCGAGTGAGATGTTCCTCCGTGGCAGGCGTGTGGGTTCCAGACGATTCAGATCATGACTTTTTCAGTGGTCGCTCGCGATCCCCTATGGTCGGCATTAAATGTTCGGTTATGCACGGTACGGTTAGGACACTTCTAAGAGAATAAAATAAAAAAGCTTGCAGAGAAACGTTAAACCACGGTTTCTCTGCAAGCTGACTGCCTGAAAGCAGGGGATCTTTTAATTTAAGCTTCTTTGCGCTCGTCGATAAATCCTGGAAATAGATGAACTTTGTTTTGATGAGTTAAATAAGCATCTTTAGTGATTACATACAGCTGGTTAGACTGTCCGTTTTGGTTAACGGAGGTGAATATCTCAGGATGCGTTTCGTTAGCGAGTGAAAGATAAGGAAGCTTCAGCGCCGCTTTTTGAGAACGCGTATTTTGAGTTCTGATTTTCAAAAAAATAGTTTGAATCGCCGTCTCATGAAAAAGCTCATTGAAAAAGGCTTCTTTGGCTCTTTGATTATAGCCTTTTCCAAAGTATGCTTCTCCAATCCATGTACCCAAAAATCCATGGTTTTTTTCTACATCAAATAATGAAATTGTTCCCATGGGTTGACCCCATTCGTCAAGAATCGTTCTTGAAATAAGGAACCCGGATTCTTCTGCCTCAATGGCTTGCTTGGTTAAGAATAGATACTCCTCGGGTGTTTGTGCCTTATGTCTAACATACGGAAAAACATTGGGACTCGTCATCAATTCATACAAGACGCCACATTCAGAAAGGTCACGTTTCTTTAACATCTTAATACCTCCCGATAAGCGGTTTTAACCGCTCGTTGAATGTTCCAATCAGTTTTTCGGGGTGGGAATCGAACCCACTAGGACCAAATGGAATTTTGGTGGCGCACCCAATTGCCTTCCCGTATGAAGTTGTCTCTGCTTCATCTCAATATCATGATTGCATTTTTCCTTCTCTTCGCAGCTGCCGGTCTTAAACTGTAGCTGTGCTTACATGTATATCATATGATAATGAGTTGAAATCGAGATAAGTATAATCGATTTTTAGGTAAAAGAAAATATACTTTTTGTTAATTTTATATAAATATTTCGACATTATTTTCAGAGGTGAGTAAAACCCCGCCAAATGCCCTTTTCAAGAGTTATTCAACAGGTTTAAGGAGGCTTGCTAAAGCGTTGTCCAATCTCGGATATTGGAAGGTAAATCCACCTTCAGAAGCTTTCTTCGGAATGACATTTTGGCCCTCCAGCAACAGACTGCTCATTTCCCCAAGCGCAATTTTTATGACAAAGGAAGGCACTTTGAGCCAGTGTGGTTTTCCTAATACTTCTCCAAGGGTTTCACCGAATGTTTTCATGGTTACCGGGAAGGGAGCCGTTGCGTTGACCGGACCAGCAATGGATTGGTGTTCAGCTGTAAAATAAAGCAAACGGCACAGGTCATTTATATGAATCCAAGACATCCACTGATCCCCAGAACCAATGGTACCTCCGCAATAAAATTTGTAGGGAAGGAGCATTCTTGGGAGTACGCCATTCTCTTCACCAAGAACGATGCCAAACCTGACCAGCACTGTCCGGATATTCATCGTTTCAGCTTTTAAGGCTGCCTGCTCCCACTGATGGGAAACGTCCGCAAGAAATTCTTTAGGATCATAGCTGGCTATTTCCGTAAAAACCCTTTTTTCAGAGGTTCCGTAGTAACCCACTGCAGAAGCGTTGACAAGTACAGAGGGCTTATGAGGCATTTCTTTAAACATTTTGATAAGGGTATGGGTTGCGTTCAGACGGCTTTGGAGAATTTTTTCTTTCTGTTTTGAGGTCCATCTTCCCCCATTAATAGAGGCGCCAGCCAGGTTGTAAACCATCTCAATATGGGGCAGCTCAGAAAGAGGATCACTGGTATCATTCAGCCACTCTACATAGTGAACAGAAGGTTCATCCTGGGATTCAGGCTTGTGGCGGGTTAAAATGTAGACATCGTGCTGCTGCTCAGTCAGCAGTCTGGTGAGGTGCTTGCCAACAAAGCCTGTGCCTCCGGTAATAAGAATGTTCATAGGGGTTTCTCCTTTTATCTGTTTTATTATATGGTATAAGTTATTATTAAGAGACTTCCCGTTTTTATAGAATTGTAAAAGTATATAAGTGAGGTGAGGCACATGTATAGAATCGAAAGTATCCGTGTTCATCCAAAAGATGCTTCACAGTTTGAAATCAGTCTTCAGGATGAGGAAGGAAATATAACAGATTTTCAGGCTCATGAAGATGTGATCGTAAAGTTCGCTTTAAGAAAGGGTCTTGAGATATCTGAAGAAGATGCCAAAGCCATACACACCGAGGCAGATACTTGGAAAATATACCTTCAAGCCATCAATTATTTATCATACAGAATGAGAACAAAGCTCGAAATGAAACGGTATTTGCTTAAGAAAGAATTCAGCGAAGCACCGATTGAACGTATATTAAGTAGGCTCGAGGAGGAAAAACTTTTGAATGATCCTGAATTTGCGATGGCATTTGTTCGAACGAGAATAAATCTAAGTACTAAAGGTCCTCAAATGGTGAAAAAAGAGCTTAACGATTTAGGAGTAGATAAGAACACCATTGAAAAAGCGCTAATGCAATATACCTGGGACAAGCAATATGAAAATGCTGAGAAGTATATTTCAAAAAAGACAGGGTCCGCTGTATCGAAACGGTCAAAACGAGAAGAACATGAACGCATCTTAAGGCTATTAATGCAACGGGGTTACCCACAGGATATTAATAAAGAAATTCTAAACAATATGGAAGATCTTTCTCATGATGAGGAATGGGAAGCTGTCCAATACCAAGGGGAAAAAGCAGTACGTAAATATCGTAATCTTGAGCAGCGTGAAGCTTCTCAGAAAACGAAGCAGTATTTATACCGGAAAGGTTTTTCCGGCGAACTCATTCAGAGGTTTATCGATGAAAGCAATTAACAGGCGACATTTCACCAATTGACGATATCCCTTATAATAGTAACGGAAATAAAGGAGGCTATATTATTATGGAATCACGATACAGTCAGTTAAGCGAATATGAATTAAAACAGGAAATTGCTGATCTTAAAGTAAAAGCACAAAAGGCAGAGCAATTATCAATGATAAATGAGGTAGCCGTGCATGAAAGAAAAATGATGATGGCAGAGGCTTACTTATTAAATCCGGATAACTATAAGCCGGGTGAGGTTTATTTTCTAAATGGAGACCCTGAAAATGCGTTTGAAATTTCCTATATGAATGGAATTTTTGCATGGGGATGGAGAAACGGAAACGGAGAACTCGAAGCATTCCCAATCTCTATTTTAAAAGAAAAGTGAAGGTTGCCTGCTTAGCCCTGAAAGAGCCTGGAGGTTTCCATAAAGAGGAGCTCTTTTCCTCTGAATGGAAAGCGAAGGATCCGAAGGGCTGGCAACCGCAACTAGACAAAAAGAAAAGTGAAGCCGCACATGTCAGCTCCGAAAGGCACTGGAGGTATTACGAAAAAGTGGCCCTTTCACTTTTGCAGGAATAGCGAAGTGATCCCGAGGAGCTGTGCGGCGCAACTAGACAAAAAGAAAAGTGAAGCCGCACATGTCAGCTCCGAAAGGCACTGGAGGTATTACGAAAAAGTGGCTCTTTCACTTTTGCAGGAATAGCGAAGTGATCCCGAGGAGCTGTGCGGCGTAACTAGACAAAAAGAAAAGTGAAGCCGCCATGTATTCTTTAGTCTCTGAAGAATACATGGCGGCTCAGTCAAGCTTCCTTTCCATTAAACGGTATTAATTTTTTTCTTAATTTTTCCTCACTGTAAACCCACCCAGTGAAGGAACTGATAATTTCTCTTTCTTCAGAGATCCAGACTGCAGCTACAAACGGGTAATGGTCTTTTGATAAATAGCGAAGATCTGTAAACCTTACCTCATAGCCGCCTTCAAAAGGATTGACAGACCAAGTATATATAGGAGAAAAAGATAGAAATGCAGCAAGATTTTTATCTTTTTTGGCTGTTCTTATAATATCGGTATCAGCCACAGGGATGCGCTCAAAAGTGTCAATGATGCTGATCGCATCGCCAGTGACTTCACCAACGTAGAGAAAATCGATGCCTTTTACAGATAAGTGATAATTCGACCATCTCATTGTTGGGGATAAGTACACGTGCCAGGCATCAGGAAGCATAGCCTTTACCCGCTTTACAACACGGTGATGGGCATAAATCCTCCATAAATAATAAAAGAACAGCAAAATATAGATGCTTATAAAAATTACTGCTGGGCTGCCGAATAGAAACCAGAGTATAAATCCTGCAATATGCAAGCTGAATATAAACGGATCAAAGATATTAATAACACCTAACGCTATCCATTTATAGGAGAGTGGTCCAAGTGCCTGAGTGCCATAAGCGTTAAATATGTCGACAAACACATGCATAAATACACCAATAAAAGTCCAGAGCAACAAATGAAGAAAATTGGCCTGATTCATAAAGATCATTAAAATAATACTAATGATAACCGGCCATGCGAGAGTTGCCGGAAGTGAGTGGGTAATTCCCCGGTGGTTTCTAATGTAGACAGCGTTATTCCTAAGCTTTAATACGGTATCAATATCCGGAATGAGTGAGCCGCCAACCACACCAATAAAAACAGCTTGTGCTGTGACAGGATCGTGGGCGATAACTGGGTCAATTGCGGCTATACCTGCAAGACCAACGCCCATTACCACATGTGTTGCTGTGTCCATTGGCGGATGCCTCCTTTATTAGACTGGTGAGAAACGCTTCTGCAAGTGCCATTTTAGCTTGAGCATTTCCCTGCCAGCAGTACGTGTTTTTTTGTTAATGCCAGTCTGCGATAATTTAAAATGCTTATTCAATGTATTATTTACGTAAAATATGGAGGAAACAATCTGTGAATCATATTGAAAAAATAGACCCAAGATTATTTTCCCAAAGTCTTGTGAGGTGGTTCGTGGAAAACCACAGAGACTTGCCATGGAGAAGAACAAAAAATCCTTATTATATCTGGATATCAGAAGTGATGCTTCAACAGACTCAAGTGGATACAGTGATTCCGTATTATGAATCCTTCATCCACAACTTTCCGGATCCTGTCGATTTAGCCAATGCCGATGAAGACAGTGTTCTTAAACAATGGGAAGGACTTGGCTATTATTCACGAGCAAGAAACCTTCAGCAGGGTGTCCGGGAAGTTGTCGAACAGTATGATGGAAAAGTTCCTGAAAATCGCCGAGAGATCCTATCTTTGAAAGGCGTAGGTCCATATACTGCCGGCGCGATATTGAGCATTGCTTTCGGACAGGCAGAGCCAGCCGTTGATGGAAACGTTATGCGGGTGCTTTCAAGAGTCTTGTTAATTGAAGATGATATTGCCAAAGCCAAAACAAGAAAGCATTTCGAATCTATTCTGTATCAATTAATTCCAGAGGATGCCGCATCTGCTTTTAATCAAGGTCTTATGGAGCTTGGGGCCCTGATCTGCCGCCCAAAACGACCGAAATGCAAAGAATGTCCAGTTGCTAAATTCTGCTACGCATATGCCGAAGGAGCAACGAATGAATACCCTGTTAAAGGTAAAAAAGCTAAAGTCCAAAAACTTCATTACGCTGTCATCATGGTCGTTAACTCAAAAGGACAATATCTGATTCATAAAAGAAAGGATACAGGGCTGTTAGCTAATTTATATGAATTTCCGATGATTCCTGTGCAAGACGATCAGGAAATTGAGAAAAACGATTTAAAAAACACGTTTCTTGCTGAGCTTTGTGCAATAGAAAGCGTGTCCGATGCTAAATTGCATATTACTCATACGTTTTCCCATCTTAAGTGGGATTTAAACGTGTATCATTCTGTATCTGAAATGGGTTCATCTTTACCTAAAGGAAATTTCCGATGGGTCTGCCCGGATGAATTGGATTTGCTTCCATTTCCAGTACCACATCAAAAAATAAAGCATCATATAAAATCCCTTTAAAAAACTCAAAAAAAATTTTTCCTTCCGCACATAATTAATTTAAAACGGGTTAAATTAATTATTGTGGAGGTGATACCCTTGGATAAGCGCAAAAAAGCTCAAGCTGGAACAAACGCAGGTCAGGTGAGACAACAAAATGCAAAATCTGCTGGTAAAAACCAAACTGGTCAATACAAAGCAGAGTTTGCAACTGAAACTGATGCACAATCTGTACGTCAGCAAAATCAGCAGTCTCAACAGAAAAAAGGCCAAAACCAAAAGTAATTCACCCTACACGAAGACACTCTGCCCTGAAAATGGGCAGGGTGTCTTTTCCTCTTATTGTATTTAACACATATATTTAATCATATTCTTTTAATTTTACAACATATACAGGTATAATAACTTACATATGAGCGATAACCATTATGGGAAGGAGAGCATTCATGCGATATCCACAGATTGGAGAATCCATTCAGATACAAAGCTATAAGCACGATGGCTCACTGCACCGGGTATGGGAATCGACAAAGGTTTTACAAAGCGGATCGAATACGATTATTGGTGCGAATGATCGGACATCCGTCATTGAGTCAGATGGGCGAAAATGGTTCACAAAGGAGCCTGCAATTACGTACTTCAGTACAGAGGAATGGTTTAATATCATCTGTATGATTAGACGGGACGGCATATACTATTACTGTAACTTGGGATCCCCGGTAACTTTTGACGATGAAGCACTTAAATATATTGATTATGATCTGGACATAAAGGTGTTTCCGGACAACTCCTTTAAGCTCTTGGATGAAGATGAATATTCGCTTCATAAACGAAAAATGAATTATCCCAAGAAACTGGATAACATTCTTAGAAACCATGTCCAGGAGCTGATTGACTGGATAAAATCCAAAAAGGGGCCATTCGACCGCGAATTTGTACAAGAATGGTATGATACGTATAACAGCATGAAGAAGTAGGTGAGATGAACTGGATAGTATAAAAAGATACATGAAATTTGTAAGACCATATTATAAACAAATAACGTTGACGGTCTTTGTTGGTATTTTGAAATTTGGCATTCCACTTTTGCTGCCATTAATTTTGAAGTATGTGATTGATGATGTCATCAATACTTCCTTATCAGATAGTGAAAAGCTTAAAAGGCTTCTCTATGTAATTGGAGGCGCTTTTTTTATTTTTGTCGTGATTCGTCCGCCGATTGAATACTACAGACAATATTTCGCGCAGTGGACAGGCAACAAAATACTGTATGACATTAGGGACCGGTTATTTGCTCATCTGCAGAAGCTGAGCCTGAAATTTTATACGAGTATTAAATCTGGTGAAGTTATCTCAAGAATTATTAATGATGTTGAACAAACGAAAGCCTTTGTCATGACAGGCCTCATGAATATATGGCTCGATATGATTACGATTAGTATCGCTCTTATAATTATGTTCTGGATGAACTGGATTTTAGCTCTTGTCTCTATTGTAATGTTTCCTTTTTACGGGATCGCCATCAAAATCTTTTATTCCAAACTCAGAAACCTGACACGAAACAGGTCACAAGCTTTAGCCGAAGTCCAAGGCCATCTTCATGAACGTGTCCAGGGAATGAATGTTATAAAAAGCTTTGCGATAGAAGATGTGGAGCAGGAACGGTTTGCTAAGAGAAACAGTAATTTCCTGCAGAGAGCACTCGATCACACATCCTGGAATGCAAAGACCTTTGCGGTTGTTAATACACTCACGGATGTTGCTCCGCTGCTTGTTATTGGTTTAGGGGCGTATCTTGTGGTAATTGGCAACATCACCCAAATCGGAACAGTCGTTGCCTTTTTTGGTTACATGGAGAGACTGTATGAACCGCTGCGACGGCTTGTCAATTCCTCGACAACACTTACCCAGGCGTTAGCGTCGATGGACCGGGTATTTGAATTCATGGATGAAGAATATGATATTAAAAATGCAGATGACGCTGTTCCGCTTAAAAGTGTTAAGGGAGATGTTCATTTCCGGGATGTTTCTTTCTATTATCATGATGAGAAACAACCTGCCCTTTCAAATATCAGTCTTGATGTGAAGCAGGGCGAAACGATTGCGTTTGTCGGAATGAGTGGTGGAGGAAAGTCTACACTAGTCAGTTTAATCCCGAGGTTCTATGACGTGTCGAGCGGAGCGATTGAAATTGACGGCAATGATATCAGAAGCTTTGAAGTCAGAAGCCTGCGTGACAAAATCGGAATGGTGCTTCAAGATACTATATTATTTAGTGACACAGTAAAAAATAATATTAAAATGGGTAAACCTGATGCTACAGATGATGAAGTGCTTAGGGCCGCAAAAGCAGCCAACGCTCACGATTTTATTTCCGACCTGTCAAATGGATACGATACACAAATTGGTGAACGTGGTATTAAGCTTTCCGGAGGCCAAAAACAGCGTCTCTCCATTGCGAGAGTCTTTCTAAAAAATCCACCGCTGCTTGTACTGGATGAAGCTACTTCTGCACTCGATTTAGAAAGCGAACATCTGATTCAGGAAGCCTTGGAAGATTTAGCCCGTGAGAGAACAACATTTATTATTGCTCATAGGCTAGCAACGATTACTCACGCCGATCGAATCGTGCTTATCGAAAGAGGTAAAATAACTGAAATTGGAACACATCATGAATTAATGAAAAAACGAGGCAGCTATTATGAACTATTCCAAGTTCAACAATTAGAGGATTGATGAGCTTCCTCTTCAGAAATTCTTAAGCAACGCCTTTTTAAGATAGTGTGTCAACATGTTCTCAAAAGAGATCATGTTGACACGCTTTTTTTTGTTCTGCTTGGCTGATCGTCGGAAAGTATTTGCTTGCCGCGTACGAACGTTCAAGCCTCCACTAACGTTTGGCGTATAAAGTATAAAAATGGCACATAAAACATTAAAAATGGCACATAAAACATTAAAAACGGCACATAAACGTCATATGGAGCACTTTGAGGCATCGTCGAACAGCTTTTGGGAACGGTTCCATACTCTTTTAAATGGCCAATCAATATGAATCTAAAGCTGATTTCATTTTTTCACAGAAAATCAGCATGAAATCATGATTAAAATTTGAGTTTTTAGTTCATTTTGACTTGTTAGAAGCGAGTATCACGCGCTTTCCACGGTGAACGTCCAAGTATCGCTTTTGCTCTTCATTGCGGGGTCCCGCCCGCCAATTATGAAAGAGCACAGCAACTATAAGTTAAAAAGAAGTTTCTAATACGATGCGCTGTTCAAGAACAAATTTAAAGACATTAACTTGAGCTTATGGCGCAAGTTATTTATAACCATAAATGCACTTAGTTCTAAAGGCATCTGCTTCAGAAAACAATCATTGCAGTGCATTGAAGCGGAAGTTTGGAAGACCCCTCGAAAAATAGGCACAATGCTCATTAGTGACATTGAAATCACGCTTTCTGAGATTTTAGCGAAAGTGAAACATTCTTCAATAGTACGCAGTTAATTGCAAGCGGATAGGCTGTTTCAAGTCCTGCGGAAACAGCACGCGTCCGAAGATCCATTTTGGTGCACAAAGAAACCACGCCAAAGTTAGCTGAGGCCGTGCCCGTGGAAAGCGAGCAGCCTAGAGCGGCAATCAACAACTACGACTAGATAAGGGACTTTTTCAGCGGTCACATATCACTCTATAAATGTATGAATTTAGTAAATGTTTAATAGAATCCGCATAAAGTAAAATTTTGTCATGGATCATTTTAACAAAATGAATAAAACATGACATGGTATTAGTAGAAAATTCATCAAGTTATTTTACAAATTAGACTTCTTTACCTAAACAATGGGCAAATAGCCCAAGTTAGCCAGCACTATTCTACAAAATTAGTGCCGTTAAAAATAAATAATACGGAAAAATAAAATTTAATTCTAACAATTTAAAATTTGTTAATAATTCTGTAGATAAACCCAAAGTCTTAATGTAAACTTAATACTGTGTCAAAGAAAAAAAGACAGTTTAGGAGAAAAAGTGAGAAAAGGAGGGAACCGATTGGATAATGCCGTATTAGACGTAAAAGGACTGAAAACTTCTTTTTTTACAGATGAAGGAGAAATACCCGCAGTGAATGGCATCGATTTTCATGTGAAAGAAGGGGAGGTACTCGGAATAGTTGGAGAAAGCGGCTGCGGGAAAAGTGTAACATCACTTTCTGTAATGGGTTTGCTGCCTTCTCCACCCGGCAAAATAGTAGATGGTGAGATTCTTTATAACGGGGAAAATTTAACGAAAGCTTCGGAAAAGAGAATGAGGCAGATCCGTGGAAATGATATTGCCATGATTTTTCAGGAGCCTATGACAAGTCTTAATCCCGTTTTTAGAATAGGCAATCAATTAATTGAAGGTATAAGGATTCACCATAATATGTCAAAAAAGAAAGCATCTGAGAGAGCGATCGAATTGCTAAAGCTGGTCGGTCTGCCAAGAGCTGAAGAACTGATGTCAGACTATCCGCACCAGTTATCTGGAGGGATGCGGCAGCGGGTCATGATTGCGATGGCCATGGCGTGCGACCCTAAAGTGCTGATTGCTGATGAGCCGACAACGGCTTTGGATGTAACGATACAGGCTCAGATTCTTGATCTGATGTTAAAGCTTAATAAAGAAACTGGAACATCAATCATTATGATTACACATGATTTAGGTGTGGTTGCCCAGATGTGCCAGCGACTGATTGTTATGTACGCAGGAAAAGTGGTTGAAGAAGGAACGGTTGAAGAGATTTTCCTGAAACCGAAGCACCCTTATACACAGGGGTTAATTCAATCAGTGCCTGATATGAGAAACAAAAAACAGAGGCTTTACTCTATTAAAGGCACTGTACCTAAACCAGGATCGATCAAGCATGGCTGTACGTTTGCACCCCGGTGTGAATTTGTCACAGAGGACTGCCTGGCAAGCGAGCCGCCTCTATATGGTACCGAGCATCGTGTAAGATGCATCATGCATAAGTCATAAAAAACGGTGTTTACACACTAGGAGGGAGTCAGCCATGGCGGAACCACTATTAATTGTAGAAGACTTAAAGAAACACTTTCCCATTGAAGGCGGAGTCATGAGCCGCACGGTTGGTCACGTTAAGGCTGTTGATGGTGTGAGTTTTGCCATTAACGAAGGTGAAACACTTGGACTGGTTGGCGAAAGTGGCTGTGGTAAATCTACCACTGGAAGAATGCTTTTGAGATTGATCGAACCAAGCGACGGAAAGATCGTTTTCGCCGGCAAAGACCTAAGAAAGCTTGCAAATAGGGAAATGCGCATGATGCGGAAAGATATTCAGATGATCTTTCAGGATCCATTTGCCTCGTTAAATCCGCGTCACACAGTTGGAAGAATCATAGAAGAGCCGATGATCGTTCATAAACTGGGCAATAAAAAAGAAAGAATGGAGCGGGTGAAAGAACTGCTCGAAGTTGTCGGATTGAGCGCTTACCATTCCAAAAGATTTCCACACCAATTCAGTGGAGGCCAACGGCAAAGAATCGGGATTGCAAGAGCCTTAGCGGTGAAGCCAAAGCTCATTATTGCGGATGAACCGGTTTCTGCGCTCGATGTTTCGGTGCAATCCCAGGTGTTGAATCTGATGCAGGATCTCCAGGAACAATTTGGTCTGACATTTCTTTTCATTGCCCATGACCTGAGTGTTGTTAGACACTTCAGTGACCGGGTCGGCGTGATGTATCTTGGAAAGCTGGTTGAGCTCGGTACAAGTGAACAATTATACAATGAGCCGAAGCATCCTTATACACAGGCACTTTTATCAGCTGTCCCTGTCCCGGATCCAACATATAAAACCGAGCAGATTATTCTATCAGGGGATGTTCCAAGCCCGTCTAATCCCCCAAGCGGCTGTGCCTTTCATACAAGGTGCCCGATGGCAATGAATATCTGTTCTGAAAAAGAACCAAAATTGCAGCAGTTGGAAGATGGGCAGTTGACCGCCTGTCATTTGTATAACAAATAAAAGGAGGAATTTTTTTGAAGAGAATAATGTTCTTGGCTTTATCACTTGTTTTTATTTTATCTTTTACTCTTGCCGGCTGTTCCAGCAGCAATGGCTCAAGCTCCGGTTCTGGAGGGGGCAAAAAACAATCGACACTTGTTTATGGCCGCGGTGCTGATGCAACCTCACTTGACCCGGCTATCGTTACAGATGGTGAATCATTTAAAGTAACCAAAAATATTTATGACACACTAGTTGGATATAAAGGTCAAACAACCGATCTTGAGCCGGATCTTGCTAAGAGCTGGGATATTTCCAAAGATGGTTTGACTTATACTTTTCATTTACGCACCGATGTGAAGTTCCAGGACGGTACAAAGTTTAATGCAGATGCCGTTGTTTACAACTTTGACCGTTGGATGAATGGCAAAGCATCAGGTAAATTCGCTTATTACGGATCAATGTTTGGCGGATTTAAAGGGGACAAAGGCCACATTATCGACAGCGTCAAAGCAAAGGATGACAGCACGGTTGTCTTTAAGCTGAAGCGTCCGTCAGCACCATTCCTTAAAGACCTTGCGATGTCACCGTTTGCGATTGCAAGCCCGACAGCTGTTAAAAAATACGGTAAAGATTACGGCCGTAAAGCAGCAGTAGGCACAGGTCCATTCAAGTTCAAGGACTGGCAGCCTAAGAACACGATTACCGTCGTGAAAAATGATAATTATTGGAAAAAAGACGAACCAAAAGTTGATAAGATCATCTTCAAAGTTATTCCAGATAACACCGCTCGTCTGAATGCCTTGAAAAATGGAGAAATTGACCTGATGGACGGTCTGAATCCTAGTGATATTTCATCTATTAAATCGAATAAAGATCTGAAAATTTTCACACGCCCGCCAATGAACGTCGGCTACCTTGGCTTTAACGTCGAGAAAAAACCGTTCAATAACCCTAAAGTACGTGTTGCTTTGAATCATGCAGTTGATAAGAAAGCGTTGATCAAAGCTTTCTATGCAGGCAAAGCAGATCCGGCTGTGAATCCAATGCCATCAAGTATTGCCGGCTATAACAACGATATTCAGCCATACGATTTCAACCTTGATGAAGCTAAAAAATTGCTAGCTGAAGCAGGATACCCTAATGGATTCAAAACAGAACTATGGGCTATGCCTAACCCGCGTCCGTATATGCCAGCTCCTCAGAAGATTGCCGAAGCTATTCAGGCAAACTTTAAGAAGATCGGTGTAGACGCAAAAATTGTCACAATGGAATGGTCGACTTACCTTGAGAAGGTTGCTAAAGGTGATGCACCAATGTTCATGCTTGGCTGGACAGGTGATAACGGGGATGCTGATAACTTCCTGTATACACTTCTTGACAAAGACTCAATCGGTTCAAATAACTACTCAAGATATGCTAATGACAAGCTTCACGATATCTTGATTCAAGCTCAATCTGAAACGGATGAAAGCAAACGTAACGATCTTTACAAGCAGGCTCAGGTTATTATTCATAAAGACTCACCATGGATTCCTCTTGTTCACTCAAGAGAAGCGCTTGCAGGCAAGAGTAACATTGCTGGCTTCAAGCCGCATCCAACAGGTTCAGACAGACTTGCGACTGTTTACTTTAAATAATTAGAACGAATAGAAGGGTTAACAGCCCTTCTATCGTTTTTCAATCTGAATAATAAAGCTAGTACGCAGTGGCATGAGGACGATGAACACGACTTTAGAAAAAAAGACGGCTGCTGACTGTGCGGTTATAACACATCTTCAGCAGCCGCTTTATTTTCTGAACGAGCTCTGATTCTACTACAGATTATTAAAAGCCGAGGTGAGACATCTTGATATCCTATTCGACACGCCGTGTCCTTATGTTAATACCCGTCCTTTTAGGTATGTCTATCATTGTATTTTCGATCATAAGAGCCATTCCCGGTGACCCTGCCCAGACAATTCTGGGGACAAAAGCGACGCCGGAAGCTATTAAAAGTCTTCATCACTCATTGGGATTGGACAAGCCGCTAATCACCCAATACTTTGATTATCTTAAACAGATCTTCACAGGGAACTTTGGAACCTCTATTAGAACCAATGCGCCGATCAGCCAAGAAATCTGGCCGCATCTTGCTGCAACCATAGAATTATCAGTTGTAGCCATGGCTATTGCAATATTTTTCGGTGTGAACGCCGGTATAATCAGCGCCTGGAAACAAAATTCAGCCTTTGATTTTACAGCAATGGTTATTGCACTTATTGGCGTTTCAATGCCGGTGTTCTGGCTTGGTTTGCTTGAACAATGGGGTTTTTCACTCCAATTGCACTGGCTTCCTTCTATTGGAAGAGATAACATTCGTGACTCCGTTGATCCAATTACAAATTTTTATTTAATCGATACTTTACTTCGCGGAAGATTTGACCAGTTTTGGGTCGTTGTCCAGCATTTGATTCTGCCAAGCATTGCCCTGGCAACCATTCCGATGGCGATCATCGCGAGAATGACACGGTCAAGTATGCTTGAAGTGATGCGGTCAGATTATGTCCGAACAGCAAAAGCAAAAGGCCAGAAAATGTTCTGGATTGTTTATAAGCATTCCTTAAAAAATGCTTTTATTCCGGTGCTGACGGTTATTGGACTGCAAACCGGCCTGCTGCTTGGCGGTGCCATATTGACCGAAACAATTTTCGGCTGGCCCGGTGTCGGAAGATATGTCTATGACGCGATTCAATTCCGCGATTATCCGGTCATTCAGGCAGGGATTCTTGTCATTGCCTTTTTCTTTGTCATGGTAAACTTAACAGTCGATATCTTATATGCAGCATTCGATCCTAGAATTAAATACCGTTAGAAGGAGGTTGAACTTATGCTGGAAACTTCTGCGAATAAAGTCCCGATTGAACCGAAGCAGGAAGAAGAAAAACCAACACCATTAATAACTGAAGCATGGCGCGCGTTTAAAAAGAATAAACTGGCACTTGTCGGTGCAGGAATCGTGCTGTTCTTTATCCTGCTTGCACTCTTGGCGGGAGTCATTTCTCCGGAAGGCATCAATGATCAAAAGCTGGCGTTGAGGCTTCAGCCTCCTTCAGCCGCTCATTGGCTCGGTACGGATGATTTTGGAAGAGATCAATTAAGCAGAATTCTATACGGAGCGCGGATTTCCCTGCGAGTCGGTTTTATCGCTGTACTAGGTTCTGTGGTTGTAGGAACATTTCTTGGTATTCTTGCAGGCTATTACGGGAAAATCATTGATACACTCATCTCACGGATTTTTGATATCCTGCTTGCTTTTCCAAGTATTTTACTCGCAATTGCAATTGTTGCGATTCTTGGACCATCACTTCGAAATGCATTAATTGCTATTGCGATTGTTAATGTGCCAACCTTTGGACGGCTGGTCAGGAGCAGAGTACTCAGTCTGAAACAGGAAGAATATATTATGGCGGCAAGATCGATCGGAATGAGAGATTCGAGGATTCTTTTCTTTCATATCCTGCCGAACAGTCTTGCACCTATCATTGTTCAAGGAACCCTTAATATTGCTACGGCGATTTTGGAAGCAGCTGCCCTGGGATTTCTCGGAATGGGCGCGCAAGCACCTGATCCAGAATGGGGGAAAATGCTGTCAGACTCACGTGAATATATTCAGGACGCACCGTGGACAGTAATCTTTCCAGGTGTAGCAATCATGCTGACAGTTCTTGGCTTCAATCTTCTGGGGGATGGTTTAAGAGATGCCCTGGATCCTAGAATGAAAAGTTAATATCACTATTAAAGAACACCCCGTGCATCAAGTCAGCACGGGGTGTTTTACATGTTAATCAATTTTTTCTTCTATTAAATGCACGTGATTATCTGCTGTGTGAAAGGTTTGGAAGCTCTCAACTAGCCGGTCCAGGTGGTCCAGGTTCTGACTATAATCAATAATTAAAGCAATCAAGGGGAACAGATTGAGCCAGTTTACTTCCTCGCTGCTGTCATCCTTTTGATAACCTTCGAAAAAAGTTTCAGTTATTTTTGTTTTATGATGGCTGCTGTCCTTGGCGTATTCCTCATTAAGGTCAGCCCGGATTTTTCCATTGAATTTTAACAGAATCCGCTCATGGATGGCCATGAGTTTATCCAATCTGTTTTGCAAGGTTTCCTTAATAGCATCCGGAAGCTGGTGGAAATCTTGTTCATTTCTCTGCAATGTTTTTAAAATCTCATGCAGTTTATTTGTAGAAGTGATCATTTGCCGATAGACAACCATTTTACGATGCTTAGCAAACCTATGTTTCTTTAAGTAATGACGTTCTTCTTTATACCACAGGTAATATTGACTTGTTTTGAACTTTGTTTCCTGGAAAATTTTAAGCTCATTTTTAATCATCGTGTGATCAGAAGCGTGCTGGCTGATCAGCCGAACCCATTTAAACAGCTCTGTCGTTTGATTTAAAATTTTATAATATAATTTATTCTCGTAATTAGGTGGCAAAAACACGAGATTGACTACAAAAGCGGATACCACACCGATAAAAATAAGTAAAACCCGGTTAATGGCAAAAAGTATAAAGGGCTCATTTGGCGGCGTGCCGCCCATTATAATTATTACAGTGACCATCGTCAAAGTTATCGTCGAATGCAAATTCAGCTTTAGATGAATGATGATGACAATAATAACAGCCAATCCGATAATCACAGGATTGCTCCCGATAAAAAGGACAAAGATGACTGCAATGGCTGCGCCAATCAGATTCCCCTGGATGTTATCGATCACGGATTGAAATGATCGGTAAATGGAGGGCTGAATGGCAAATGCGGCTGCGATACCGCCCATTGACATAGGTGTTAAATGAAACAGCATTGCGATATACATTGATAAAATTACTGCTAATCCCGTTTTAATACTGCGGGCGCCAATTTTCATCAGGGAAAATCTCCTTTAATGAGCTGCATCTGTATTCTTTTGCTCGCCAATGACTATACCCCTATTGATTATAATTTTCAAGGGGGATTTATGCCGATTATCAAGCAATTTATGGCGAATTTCAGACCATTTTAGAGAAAGCGTATTCAACAGCATTTAATGTTTCTTCAATATCTTTTACGGTATGTTCAGTTGTAATAAACCATGCTTCGTATTTGGAAGGGGCGAGATTTATTCCTTGCTCAAGCATCAGTTTGAAAAATTCCGCAAATCGTTCAGTACTTGCCGCTTGTGCACCATCAAAGTCCTTTACGGTATGATCGGAAAAATAAAGAGTGAGCGCACCTTTTAGCCGGTTAATTGAGAGTGGGATCTTATATTCCTTGTTCAGCTCCAAGAATACCATTTTCAAGCAATTCTCCAAGGTGATCCAGATGGTCATAGACACCTGGCTGTTTGAGAACTTCTAGACAAGCAATTCCGCTCGCCATCGATGCTGGATTTCCTGCCATGGTTCCTGCCTGATAAGCGGGTCCGAGAGGAGCTACTTTTTCCATGATTGCTTTTTTGCCGCCATATGCTCCGATTGGCAGGCCACCGCCAATAACTTTTCCAAGAGCGGTCATGTCAGGTTCAACGTTTAAAAGATTCTGAGCCCCACCGTACATAAAACGAAAGGCCGTGATGACCTCATCATAAATGACAAGGGAGCCATTTTCATGGGCGATTTCATTGACGGCTTCAAGAAAGCCATCTTCAGGCATGACGATTCCAAAGTTTCCTACAATAGGTTCAACCAGAACACAGGCAATGTCATCTTTCCATTTATTAATCGCTTCTTTAAAAGCATTAATATCATTAAATGGAACCGTGATGACCTCTTTGGCTGTATTTTCTGTTACCCCGGCAGAGTCAGGTGAACCAAGTGTGGACGGTCCTGATCCTGCAGCGACAAGAACGAGATCAAAATGACCATGGTAACACCCAGCAAATTTGATGATTTTGTTACGTCCGGTATAAGCGCGTGCCACGCGGATGGTGGTCATAACGGCTTCTGTACCCGAGTTGACGAAGCGCACTTTTTCCAATGACGGCATTGCCTCTTTAATCATCTTGGCGAAAGTGACCTCCATAGATGTAGGTGTGCCAAAAAGAACGCCATTCTCAGCTGCTTTTTGTATTGCCTGGGTAATATGCGGGTGCGCATGACCAGTAACAATGGGGCCATAAGCGGCCAAATAATCGATATAGCGATTATCGTCTTCATCCCAAAAGTACGCGCCTTTCCCTCTTTTCATATAGACAGGTGCACCGCCGCCGACTGCTTTATAAGAGCGGGAAGGGCTGTTAACCCCGCCAACGATATGCTGCTGGGCTTCTTCATATAATTGTTCCGATTGTGAATGATTGGTCATTTTAATTGCTCCTTATTGTTAAAATTGAAAATGCCGGCACAGGGCCGACACGTTAATACCAGTTAATTATCCGTTATTTAAAGAAATTTAACAAGAAAGCTTTAATCGAGCAGACTGAGAAAATGCTTGAGAATCCTCGCCGTTAAGCCCCAAATCGTCCAGTTCTCATAATGATAAAAGATTTCGGTCATTTGGCGGTTGCGAAAATTATACGTTTTGCCCCCGTAAATTCTCTCAAAAGGAAAGTTCTTTCTCGGCCGGGCATCAAAGTCGACAATGTGCTCTTCGGGCTTATGGTTCATCAAGTAAGAGACCGGTACGGTAAAGACGTGATCAACTTCATCTTCGCTTAGAACAAAGTCAGTACTTTTAAGAATGGCAGCAAAAGGGTAAATCATCATGTGAGTGGATGGAATATAAGTGGCAAGCTCCCCGAGCATTTCAATATTTGACGCGGAGACACCAAGTTCTTCGACGGTTTCTCTGATTGCTGCTTCTTCAGGAGAGGCGTCCTCTTTATCAATTCGCCCACCTGGGAAACAAATATCTCCAGGCTGATGCTTTAATTTCTCGGATCTTGCTTCAAAAAGGATATGCCATTCGTTGTCCTTTTCAATGAGAGGAATGAGTATGGAAGCACGCAGGGCCTTTTCTTCGCCCATAATTCCCATGATCTTTTGCGAGCTTTTTCAGCAATTCTTCTTTATTCATCCTTATCACCACGGCTATTTTTATTGGAGGCGTAAGTTCTTTTCCTCCTGTTGTGACCCACTCTCTTATCTAAAACTATAACACAGGTTGCTCGTCTGAGGCTTTTGATTGTGAAAAAGACAAACTTTTGAGAAAATACTAGAAGAGGTGATAATATGAAAGCGTTAATGCATGAAAAAAAGAGCGGTATGGATGGATTAAGTATTAGAACAACAGAGGCTAAAAAGCCTGAAAAAAATCAGGTGAAGGTCCGCTTGAAAACCGCAGGACTGAATCACAGAGATCTGTTTGTGCTGACAAGACATAAAGAATCTGAGGGTCCACTTGTTATTGGATCAGATGGAGCAGGAGTTATTGAAGAGATTGGCGAAAGTGTAGAGGGAAGACGTGTCGGAGATGAGGTTGTCATTATTCCGAGTCTCGGATGGATCGAAAAAAGTGCTGCGCCGCCAAGTCATTTCGAAGTACTGGGTCTCCCGGATGACGGGACACTTGCAGAATACATCACGCTGGATGCAGCACAGGTTGCCGGGAAGCCGGAGCACCTTTCCTGGGAAGAGGCGGGTGTTCTAACGTTAGGCGCTTTGACAGCCTTCCGTGCATTATTTACACGCGGTCAGCTTAAACCGCTGCAAACGGTATTCATTCCTGGAGCAGGAAGCGGGGTTGCAACCTTCCTTATTCAGATGGCAAAAGCAGCGGGAGCAAGAGTCATAACCTCTTCAAGATCAGAAGAGAAGCGTCAAAAAGCAAAAGAGCTCGGTGCAGACCTTGTGATTGATTCCAACCAGACGTTTAACACAGTTATTGATGAACCGGTGGACTTGGTCATTGAAAGTGTGGGTGCTGCCACCTGGCGTCAATCCCTCCATGTTCTTAAAAAAGGAGGAACAATGGTTGTATTCGGCGCTTCAGCAGGGGATGAGGTCCAGTTGAATCTGAGAGATTTCTTTTATGGTCAATATAATTTACTCGGCTCCACCCTTGGAAGTGTGGAGGAGTGCCATGAAATGCTGGACTTTATTTCAGAACATCATATTCACCCGGTGGTTGACAGTGCCTATTCGCTTGAAGACGGCATTAAAGCCTTAAAAAGACTCGAAGCCGGCGAGCAGTTTGGCAAAATCGTTATTAATATCTAAACCATGTTACTTCTATTATTAAACCCTATTTAAAAGGAGCTGGATAAAATGATTGAAACAGGAGAAAAAGCACCAGATTTCACATTAACTTCAACGAACGGAACCGATTTGACACTTTCAGAATATGAAGGCAAAAATGTTGTACTGTATTTTTATCCAAAAGATATGACCCCCGGCTGTACGACAGAAGCATGTGATTTCCGGGATCAAAATGATCTTTTCAAAGAATTAAATACGGTTGTTCTTGGGGTTAGCGCGGATCCTGTAGAGAAACATCAGAAGTTTACTGAAAAGCACAGCCTGCCATTCCCGCTGTTAGCGGATGAGGATCACCAGGTTGCTGAAGCATATGGCGCGTGGCAGCTTAAAAAGAACTTTGGCAAAGAATACATGGGTATTCAGCGCTCTACCATTGTAATTGATCAGGATGGCAAAATCTCCAAAGTCTGGCCGAAAGTCAAAGTTGACGGCCATGTTGATGAAGTATTGGCATATGTTAAGGAGAATTTAGCTTAAAAACACTTGTTTTCAGTTGGTATGGCATTTAGTAAGGAATAGTCTTAAAGGGGGTAACAGGATGAAGGATGAAAGGTTAACGCAGCTTGCTAAAACTTTGGTAAATCATTCGATAGAATTAAAGCAGGGGGACAAGGTCCTAATCACTGCGCACTTGCCGGCAAAGCCACTCGTGATCGAGCTTGTGGAAGAGATTTACGCCAAGGGAGGCTCTCCCTTTGTAAGAATGATGGATCCTGAAATTTTAAAACATCTTGTATCGGGTCTTTCAAGAGAACAGGCTGAGCTTGAAAACAAATGGGATCTTCAAACCTTTAAGGATATTGATTGTGTTATTCATATTGCGGCAGAAGAAAATGATGCCGAGTTCTCAGAAATACCTGCTGATAAATTTCAGCTGTATGGCGAGGCTACGAAAGAAGCCAGTGATTATGTCGTTGATAAGACGCGCTGGGTCCTTCTGAATTATCCAACCTCATCACTCGCTCAAAAAGCGGGCATGAGCACGGCTAAATTCACTGATTATCTGCTTAACGTCTGCAATGTGGATTATGAAAAAATGGGACGGGCCCAAATAGCGTTAAAGGATCTCATGGAAAGAACCGACCGTGTGCGGATTGTCTCACCGGGAACGGATCTATCCTTTTCGATCAAAGATATCCCAGCAGTTCCCTGCTTCGGCAAGCGGAATGTTCCGGACGGTGAAGTCTACACAGCTCCTGTAAGAGATAGCGTCAATGGAACAATAAAGTACAATACCCCTTGCCCTTATCGCGGAAAAACGTATCATGATGTGACGCTGACATTTAAGGATGGTAAAATTATTAACGCCGAAGCGGATCAAACAGAGAAAATCAATGAAATTTTTGATACAGATGATGGTGCTCGTTACATTGGTGAATTTGCCATTGGTCTTAACCCGCTGATTACTGAACCAATGGGGGACATTCTTTTCGATGAAAAAATATGCGGAAGCATTCATTTCACCCCAGGTGATGCTTATGAAGAAGCGGATAACGGCAATAATTCCTCTGTTCACTGGGATATGGTGTTAATCCAGAGACCAGAGTATGGAGGCGGCGAGCTATATTTTGATGATGTGCTGATTCGCAAAGATGGCGAATTTGTTATTGATGAACTAAAAGCGCTTAACCCTGACTCGCTGAATCCGGAAAAGGTAACGATGTAATAGGGAAACGATCAGAACAAGGGCGGGAGATCGCCCTTGTTTTTTTCAACAACTAACACAGGATGTGGAGTAGCCTATGAAAATTGTATCCACTGCAAGAATAAGAAAAGACCTGCAGCAGGAGCTGATGAATCACTTTAAGGATCATCAGTTTTGTTTTTACAATAATATAGAAGAAGCGGATCACGATTTAAAAAATGCGGACGTTTGTATTACTTATGGAGAAGATATGAATGAAGAGACCATCAATCAATGTGTTGAATTGAAATGGATCATGGTTATTTCTGCAGGGATTGACCGAATGCCTTTAAAGCGGATTGGCGAGAAAAACATACTCCTAACCAACGCAAAGGGAATACATAAAACGCCGATGGCGGAATACACGTTCGCAATGATCCTTCAACATTTCAAAGCGCTTCCTGAATTCAACAGACAGCAGCATGCGAAGGAATGGAACAGATCAGTGAAGATGGATGAGCTTTACGGAAAAACACTGACGGTGATCGGACCGGGGGCAATTGGCGGCGAAATTGCTCGTCTGGCAAAAGCTTTCGGAGTGAAGACGAAGGGTGTAAACCAAAGCGGGAAAGCGGTCACTTACATTGATAGCATCTATCCAATGACCATGCTCACTGAAGCGGTTAAAGATAGCGATATGATCGTGTCTGTTTTACCATATACTAATAAAACAGCAGGAATGATTAATAAATCAGTGTTTAACTGCATGTCTAATAACACGCTGTTCATTAATATTGGGAGAGGAAAGACGGTTGTACAAAAAGATCTTCTAGCGGCTCTGAAGAATGGTGTAATACGTCATGCAGTGTTAGACGTGTTTGAAGAAGAGCCTCTTCCGGCGGAACATCCTTTCTGGGAGATGGAAAATGTGACCCTGACTCCTCATGTGTCCTCCATTACTTCAGAATATCAGCCAAGAGCACTAGATATATTCAAGCAGAATCTTTCTATATATATGAGCACACAAAACCACTATATTAATAGGGTTGACTTCGAAAGGGGCTATTAACAATGAGGGTTTATACAAGATCCGGCGATAAAGGGAGCACGTCTTTAGTACATGGAAAGAGGGTACCGAAGAGTGATATTCGGGTGGAAGCCTATGGAACGTGTGATGAAGCCAATTCCATGATCGGTTTAGCCGTAAGCTATATGAAAGAAGAACCGTTTTATATAGAAGAAAAACTAAATGAAAGCTTTCATCAGATTCAAACGGTGCTCTTTCATGTTGGAGCTGAACTGGCAACACCAGCAGATAAAGAAGTCTATTGGCAGATCAAAGAAGATCATATTAAGAAGCTGGAGAAAATCATCGATGAGATGGATCAATCGCTCGAACCACTAAAGCAATTTATTCTGCCTGGAGGAAAGCCTGCAGGAGCTGCGCTTCACGTCGCAAGAACGGTAACACGGAGAGCGGAACGTCTGGCCACAAGACTTGAAGGAGAAGTGAACCCGCTGGTGCTTGCTTATCTGAACAGACTTTCCGACTTTTTGTTTGTAGCTGCTCGCTTTGTTAATGCAAAGAGCGGAGAGACTGAACAGGTGCTTCATCAGGAAACGAATAAAAATGAAGCTGAAGCAAAAGATAGCAGTAATTAATTGACAACAAAGGCTTTTGCAATGTAAACTGAAAGTAACAAATTATAAAGATTTTAATTTAAGAATGACTGTTTGAAAGTGAGGTGCATGACGATGGCAGAGCAAATGATAAAAGAAGCGATCGATTCATTAAAAACGTCCGGTGTTCGCATTACACCGCAACGTCATGCCATACTGGAATATTTAATCGTTTCTATGTCCCACCCTACAGCTGATGATATTTATAAAGCGCTTGAAGGTAAATTCCCTAATATGAGTGTTGCGACTGTATATAATAACTTACGCGTATTTAAAAAATCCGGTTTGGTAAAAGAATTAACTTATGGAGATGCCTCCAGCCGCTTTGATTTTGCGACGGGCGATCATTACCATGTCATATGCAACGGCTGTGGAAAGATTGTTGACTTCCATTATCCTGGTCTGGATGAAGTGGAGCAGCTGGCAGAGCATGTCACAGGTTTTTCAATTGATAAACATCGCATGGAAGTTTACGGTGTTTGCCCAGAGTGCCAATCTCGCGGCAAAGCGTTCAGCTGATCAGGCTGTTCACTGAGTTGGAAGGAAGCACTATATTCTAATAGTAAAAAAGCTGAAACCTTTGGGTTTCAGCTTTCTTTGTATGTTTTGCGATTGTATTTCTTATCAAAAGGCTTGCCTTTTAAATCAGGATCCAGAGTGAGGGGTTCGTTGCAGCTCATGCAAATATCAACCCTGCCAAGGATCTTAGTCGGATGGTTGCAGTTCGGACAAATTACTTTAACCGTTTTTGTCGACAGCATGCCTACCCATAGATATACACCAGAACTCAGAATGACACTTAAAAACCCTAGAAACATAAAAAGTCCCATTATAATAAAATGATTTCTGAACAGCAAAGCGAGATACATAATCCCAAAGCCGGCAAATACCAACAACATCGCAAATGACCTGAATCGATTAATTTTGCTTGATTTCCTGAATAGCATCGGTCAACCCTCCCACAAAATCAGTATAGCACAGCTATTGTTTAAATAGTATGTCTTTTCCAAAAAGTCTCGTTAACGGTATTAGCCCGTATTTTAATAGATAGATTCCGCACTGCTTTAAGGTTTTTATAAATGCTCTTTACAATTTTGAATAAAAGGGTTGACTAGCAGCTATGGGGTTGGTAAGATAAGAGGCGTCGCTGTTGGAGGACGAAAAAAACCTTTTCAAAAAAACCTTTGACACTTTGAAATTATTAAGATATAATTTTAAAAGTCGGTTACAGAGACGACGAAATAATCATAAAAAAAGATGTTGACATGAAAAACTCAGCATGGTATGATGATCTAGTCGCTGTTAAAACAACGACAACCCAAAAAACCGTATGGTTGAGGGAAAAACGAAATGTTGTTCTTTGAAAACTAAACAAAAGCCAAGCGTACTTTTGAAAAAGGGTAACCTTTGAAAAAGAGTATTAAATCTAACGATTTAAACGCGTAAGATAGAGTTTGGTTTCTCTATATAAAAAAACCAGCCAGCTCGTATGAGCATTTACACTTTTTCTGATTTAAATCGCTAACGCGAATGTCAGATAAAAGTGTAAGGTTAGCTAAGGTTTTGCTATTACTGGCAAAAACCAAGCTGACTATATCGGAGAGTTTGATCCTGGCTCAGGACGAACGCTGGCGGCGTGCCTAATACATGCAAGTCGAGCGCGGGAAGCTGACTGAACCCTTCGGGGGGACGTCAGTGGAACGAGCGGCGGACGGGTGAGTAACACGTGGGCAACCTGCCTGTAAGACTGGGATAACTCCGGGAAACCGGGGCTAATACCGGATAATCTATTGCACCGCCTGGTGCAATGGTGAAAGATGGTTCTGCCATCACTTACAGATGGGCCCGCGGCGCATTAGTTAGTTGGTGAGGTAATGGCTCACCAAGACAGCGATGCGTAGCCGACCTGAGAGGGTGATCGGCCACACTGGGACTGAGACACGGCCCAGACTCCTACGGGAGGCAGCAGTAGGGAATCTTCCGCAATGGACGAAAGTCTGACGGAGCAACGCCGCGTGAGTGATGAAGGTTTTCGGATCGTAAAGCTCTGTTGTTAGAGAAGAACAGGTGTGAGAGGAAATGCTCATGCCATGACGGTATCTAACCAGAAAGCCACGGCTAACTACGTGCCAGCAGCCGCGGTAATACGTAGGTGGCAAGCGTTGTCCGGAATTATTGGGCGTAAAGCGCGCGCAGGCGGCTTCTTAAGTCTGATGTGAAAGCCCACGGCTCAACCGTGGAGGGTCATTGGAAACTGGGGAGCTTGAGTACAGAAGAGGAGAGTGGAATTCCATGTGTAGCGGTGAAATGCGTAGATATATGGAGGAACACCAGTGGCGAAGGCGGCTCTCTGGTCTGTAACTGACGCTGAGGCGCGAAAGCGTGGGGAGCAAACAGGATTAGATACCCTGGTAGTCCACGCTGTAAACGATGAGTGCTAGGTGTTAGGGGGTCCAACCCTTAGTGCTGAAGTTAACACATTAAGCACTCCGCCTGGGGAGTACGACCGCAAGGTTGAAACTCAAAGGAATTGACGGGGGCCCGCACAAGCAGTGGAGCATGTGGTTTAATTCGAAGCAACGCGAAGAACCTTACCAGGTCTTGACATCCTCTGACAAGGCAAGAGATTGCCCGTTCCCCTTCGGGGGACAGAGTGACAGGTGGTGCATGGTTGTCGTCAGCTCGTGTCGTGAGATGTTGGGTTAAGTCCCGCAACGAGCGCAACCCTTGATCTTAGTTGCCAGCATTCAGTTGGGCACTCTAAGGTGACTGCCGGTGACAAACCGGAGGAAGGTGGGGACGACGTCAAATCATCATGCCCCTTATGACCTGGGCTACACACGTGCTACAATGGGTGGTACAAAGGGCAGCGACACCGCGAGGTGAAGCGAATCCCATAAAGCCACTCTCAGTTCGGATTGCAGGCTGCAACTCGCCTGCATGAAGCCGGAATTGCTAGTAATCGCGGATCAGCATGCCGCGGTGAATCCGTTCCCGGGCCTTGTACACACCGCCCGTCACACCACGAGAGTTTGTAACACCCGAAGTCGGTGCGAGAACCTTTATGGGCTCAGCCGCCGAAGGTGGGACAGATGATTGGGGTGAAGTCGTAACAAGGTAGCCGTATCGGAAGGTGCGGCTGGATCACCTCCTTTCTAAGGATATAATCGTTAGCAAGCTTGAGCTTTTGTTTGGTTTTGAAGGGGCAACTCTTCTATGTACCTTGAAAACTGGATAGCAACAGAAAGAAGCACGATCAAATAGATCGAGACATCCCAAAGGTGAAGTTAGAAAGAGCGCACGGTGGATGCCTTGGCACTAGGAGCCGATGAAGGACGGAACGAACACCGATATGCTTCGGGGAGCTGTAAGTAAGCGTTGATCCGGAGATTTCCGAATGGGGGAACCCGCTATTCTGAACGGATAGCAACCTGTATTGAATACATAGGTACAGGTAGGCAGACCCGGGGAACTGAAACATCTTAGTACCCGGAGGAAGAGAAAGCAAATGCGATTTCCTGAGTAGTGGCGAGCGAAACGGAAACAGCCCAAACCAAAGAGCTTGCTCTTTGGGGTTGTAGGACACTCATTGTGGAGTCAAAAAAGTGAGGCATAGGCGAATCGGTCTGGAAAGGCCAGCCATAGGAGGTAACAGCCCTGTAGCCGAAACGTCTCACTCTCCCGAGTGGATCCTGAGTACGGCGGGACACGTGAAACCCCGTCGGAATCCGGGAGGACCATCTCCCAAGGCTAAATACTCCCTAGTGACCGATAGTGAACCAGTACCGTGAGGGAAAGGTGAAAAGCACCCCGGAAGGGGAGTGAAACAGATCCTGAAACCGTGTGCTTACAAGTAGTCGGAGCCCCTAGTGGGTGACGGCGTGCCTTTTGTAGAATGAACCGGCGAGTTGCGATGTACAGCAAGGTTAAACTGAAGAGGTGGAGCCGCAGCGAAAGCGAGTCTGAATAGGGCGAAAGTTGTGCGTCGCAGACCCGAAACCGTGTGATCTACCCATGTCCAGGGTGAAGTTCAGGTAACACTGAATGGAGGCCCGAACCCACGCACGTTGAAAAGTGCGGGGATGAGGTGTGGGTAGGGGTGAAATGCCAATCGAACACGGAGATAGCTGGTTCTCCCCGAAATAGCTTTAGGGCTAGCCTCGAGAAACGAGTGTTGGAGGTAGAGCACTGATTGGATGAGGGGTCCCCA
>CAVYYW010000016.1:0-233625 GCA_963772845.1 uncultured Sporolactobacillaceae bacterium | reverse complement strand
TCTTATCACTCGCCGTCTGACTCCCGAGACTAAGTAATTGGCATTCGGAGTTTGACTGAACTCGGTAATCCTGTGGGGACCCCTCATCCAATCAGTGCTCTACCTCCAACACTCGTTTCTCGAGGCTAGCCCTAAAGCTATTTCGGGGAGAACCAGCTATCTCCGTGTTCGATTGGCATTTCACCCCTACCCACACCTCATCCCCGCACTTTTCAACGTGCGTGGGTTCGGGCCTCCATTCAGTGTTACCTGAACTTCACCCTGGACATGGGTAGATCACACGGTTTCGGGTCTGCGACGCACAACTTTCGCCCTATTCAGACTCGCTTTCGCTGCGGCTCCACCTCTTCAGTTTAACCTTGCTGTACATCGCAACTCGCCGGTTCATTCTACAAAAGGCACGCCGTCACCCACTAGGGGCTCCGACTACTTGTAAGCACACGGTTTCAGGATCTGTTTCACTCCCCTTCCGGGGTGCTTTTCACCTTTCCCTCACGGTACTGGTTCACTATCGGTCACTAGGGAGTATTTAGCCTTGGGAGATGGTCCTCCCGGATTCCGACGGGGTTTCACGTGTCCCGCCGTACTCAGGATCCACTCGGGAGAGTGAGACGTTTCGGCTACAGGGCTGTTACCTCCTATGGCTGGCCTTTCCAGACCGATTCGCCTATGCCTCACTTTTTTGACTCCACAATGAGTGTCCTACAACCCCAAAGAGCAAGCTCTTTGGTTTGGGCTGTTTCCGTTTCGCTCGCCACTACTCAGGAAATCGCATTTGCTTTCTCTTCCTCCGGGTACTAAGATGTTTCAGTTCCCCGGGTCTGCCTACCTGTACCTATGTATTCAATACAGGTTGCTATCCGTTCAGAATAGCGGGTTCCCCCATTCGGAAATCTCCGGATCAACGCTTACTTACAGCTCCCCGAAGCATATCGGTGTTCGTTCCGTCCTTCATCGGCTCCTAGTGCCAAGGCATCCACCGTGCGCTCTTTCTAACTTCACCTTTGGGATGTCTCGATCTATTTGATCGTGCTTCTTTCTGTTGCTATCCAGTTTTCAAGGTACATAGAAGAGTTGCCCCTTCAAAACCAAACAAAAGCTCAAGCTTGCTAACGATTATATCCTTAGAAAGGAGGTGATCCAGCCGCACCTTCCGATACGGCTACCTTGTTACGACTTCACCCCAATCATCTGTCCCACCTTCGGCGGCTGAGCCCATAAAGGTTCTCGCACCGACTTCGGGTGTTACAAACTCTCGTGGTGTGACGGGCGGTGTGTACAAGGCCCGGGAACGGATTCACCGCGGCATGCTGATCCGCGATTACTAGCAATTCCGGCTTCATGCAGGCGAGTTGCAGCCTGCAATCCGAACTGAGAGTGGCTTTATGGGATTCGCTTCACCTCGCGGTGTCGCTGCCCTTTGTACCACCCATTGTAGCACGTGTGTAGCCCAGGTCATAAGGGGCATGATGATTTGACGTCGTCCCCACCTTCCTCCGGTTTGTCACCGGCAGTCACCTTAGAGTGCCCAACTGAATGCTGGCAACTAAGATCAAGGGTTGCGCTCGTTGCGGGACTTAACCCAACATCTCACGACACGAGCTGACGACAACCATGCACCACCTGTCACTCTGTCCCCCGAAGGGGAACGGGCAATCTCTTGCCTTGTCAGAGGATGTCAAGACCTGGTAAGGTTCTTCGCGTTGCTTCGAATTAAACCACATGCTCCACTGCTTGTGCGGGCCCCCGTCAATTCCTTTGAGTTTCAACCTTGCGGTCGTACTCCCCAGGCGGAGTGCTTAATGTGTTAACTTCAGCACTAAGGGTTGGACCCCCTAACACCTAGCACTCATCGTTTACAGCGTGGACTACCAGGGTATCTAATCCTGTTTGCTCCCCACGCTTTCGCGCCTCAGCGTCAGTTACAGACCAGAGAGCCGCCTTCGCCACTGGTGTTCCTCCATATATCTACGCATTTCACCGCTACACATGGAATTCCACTCTCCTCTTCTGTACTCAAGCTCCCCAGTTTCCAATGACCCTCCACGGTTGAGCCGTGGGCTTTCACATCAGACTTAAGAAGCCGCCTGCGCGCGCTTTACGCCCAATAATTCCGGACAACGCTTGCCACCTACGTATTACCGCGGCTGCTGGCACGTAGTTAGCCGTGGCTTTCTGGTTAGATACCGTCATGGCATGAGCATTTCCTCTCACACCTGTTCTTCTCTAACAACAGAGCTTTACGATCCGAAAACCTTCATCACTCACGCGGCGTTGCTCCGTCAGACTTTCGTCCATTGCGGAAGATTCCCTACTGCTGCCTCCCGTAGGAGTCTGGGCCGTGTCTCAGTCCCAGTGTGGCCGATCACCCTCTCAGGTCGGCTACGCATCGCTGTCTTGGTGAGCCATTACCTCACCAACTAACTAATGCGCCGCGGGCCCATCTGTAAGTGATGGCAGAACCATCTTTCACCATTGCACCAGGCGGTGCAATAGATTATCCGGTATTAGCCCCGGTTTCCCGGAGTTATCCCAGTCTTACAGGCAGGTTGCCCACGTGTTACTCACCCGTCCGCCGCTCGTTCCACTGACGTCCCCCCGAAGGGTTCAGTCAGCTTCCCGCGCTCGACTTGCATGTATTAGGCACGCCGCCAGCGTTCGTCCTGAGCCAGGATCAAACTCTCCGATATAGTCAGCTTGGTTTTTGCCAGTAATAGCAAAACCTTAGCTAACCTTACACTTTTATCTGACATTCGCGTTAGCGATTTAAATCAGAAAAAGTGTAAATGCTCATACGAGCTGGCTGGTTTTTTTATATAGAGAAACCAAACTCTATCTTACGCGTTTAAATCGTTAGATTTAATACTCTTTTTCAAAGGTTACCCTTTTTCAAAAGTACGCTTGGCTTTTGTTTAGTTTTCAAAGAACAACATTTCGTTTTTCCCTCAACCATACGGTTTTTTGGGTTGTCGTTGTTTTAACAGCGACTAGATCATCATACCATGCTGAGTTTTTCATGTCAACATGTTTTTTTCGTCGTTTGAAACTCATTCATGAGACGACTTAAATTATTATACTTGCTATAATTCATAGTGTCAACATGAAATTTCAAGACTTTCAAAAGCGACGCTCTTTATATTATCAGCGTTCATCAGAACTGTCAATACTTTTTCAAAATCCTTCTGAACGTCTGTTTCTAATCATACCACCGTTGTAATCAGATATCAAGACTATCCTGACCGACAATTCTTGAAACATAAAAAGATTGCTGCCTTAGAGAAGGCAGCAATCTTACACTTTTATCTTAAGATTCTCTGTTGCGCATTTGAGGGAAAAGCAGAACATCCCTGATTGAAGGGGAATTTGTCAGAAGCATAACCAATCGGTCAACACCGATCCCGAGACCGCCTGTTGGAGGCATCCCATATTCTAGAGCTTCAAGAAAGTCCTCATCCATCATGTGGGCTTCATCATTGCCCTCGGCTCTTTCTTTTACTTGCGCTTCAAAACGCTGACGCTGATCAACCGGATCATTCAATTCGCTAAATGCATTAGCATGTTCGCGTCCAACGATAAATAATTCAAAACGATCTGTAAATCTTGGATCCTCAGTATTTTTCTTCGCAAGTGGTGAAATTTCAACCGGGTGTCCATACACAAAGGTCGGCTGAATAAGAGTTTCCTCTATTTTCTGTTCAAAAAACTCGTTGACGATATGACCGAAAGCCATATTTGATTTAACTTGAACACCGTGCTCTTTTGCAAGTGCCAGCGCTTCTTCACTTGTCATCTGCTGCCAGAAGTCAACACCCGTTGCGTCCTTAATTGCATCAACCATATGCACTCTGCGCCACTCAGGTTTTAAATCTATTTCTTCATCACCATAGGTGACAGTCGTGCTTCCATGTACTTTTTCGGCAATATAGGCAACCAAATTTTCTGTCAAAGACATGACATCGTGGAAATCCGCATACGCCTCATACAATTCCAGCATTGTGAATTCTGGGTTATGGCGGGTAGATACACCTTCGTTCCTATAAACACGCCCAATTTCGTATACCTTTTCAATCCCGCCAACAATCAATCGTTTTAAATGCAATTCAATAGCTATCCGCATAAAAAGGGGAATATCAAGTGCATTATGATGGGTTTTGAAAGGCTTCGCTGAAGCGCCCCCAGCAATGCTGTGCATAGTTGGCGTCTCCACTTCCAGAAAACCATGTTGATCTAAATACTCTCTCATATAACGCAGAATCTTGCTTCTAGAAATAAACGTATCCTTCACATCCGGATTCATAATTAGATCCAGATAACGCTGACGGTAACGCTGTTCAATATCCTTTAGGCCATGAAATTTATCAGGTAGCGGCCGCATTGATTTAGAAAGCATTTGAAAGTCTTGTACCTTTACAGAAAGTTCCCCGACTTTTGTTTTAAACGCAACACCTTTAACACCAACAAAATCCCCGATATCGATCGTGTTAAATAAATCATATTGTTCCTCGCCCACAGCATCTTTTCTTACATAGATTTGAATCTTGCCTGTTAGATCCTGAATATGGGCAAAGCCAGCCTTTCCTTTACCGCGCTTTGTCATAATTCTGCCGGCAAGGGTCACTGTGTGTTCAGTCTCTGCCAGTTCTTCTTTAGAAAGGCTGCTGAATTGTTCGATCATCGATTCGGACGTGTGGGTTCTTTCATAACGACCGCCGAACGGATTCATCCCTTTATCAAGAAGGCTGTTTAATTTATCTCTTCTGGATAAAAGGAGATCATTCATTTCCATATCTTGCGTCATACCATTCATCTCCTATTCCGCTTAAAACGAACTTATGTTTTTAATGACCGTTAATTTTCATACATTATGTATGAAAGAAAACTGCCGAGCAGTATCCCGGCAGTTCTAATTATCTAGGTCGAATTATAATGAAGCCTTCTATTGTTGTCAAATCTCGGAGTGTTATAAGACTGTTTCTACAGCGAAAGATTCGACTTACTTATATACATTAGAATTAAACTTGTCTGGCTTTCACATTCATTAATTTATTTCTGACTTCATAGCTGCCACGGAGCCCTTCACTTATCAGGCTATTTATCAAAAAAAGTCTATGTTAAAACAAATTAAATTCTCTATCCGCCACAGCACGCCGCCACAGGCGTATACTAGGATCTTTTTTAAAGCGTCTACAAAGCATTTCCGCAGACTGACCTGTTCCTGGAATGTTTAAAGAGGGCGCCAGTTCAGCCAACGGGACCATCACAAACGCTCTTTTAGTCATTTCAGCATGAGGAACCTTCAAATTCGCCATTTCAATATTTTCATGATTATAAAGCAAAATATCAAGATCTATTGTTCTTGGGCCCCAGTGAATTGTTCTAACCCGATCTAATAAAGCCTCAATTTCCTGAAGCTTCCGCAAAAGTTCAACAGGCGAACACTCAACCGACAGTCTTGCAGCTAAATTAAGAAAATCCGCTTGCTCCACGGGACCATAAGGCGCTGTTTCATAAATTGATGAGCAGTTTGTTACCGACATTGCAGGGTCTTTATCAATTTCTTTAAGGGCATTATATAAATAAGAGACTCTGTCCCCCATATTGGAACCAAGAGCTATATATGCTGTGTCACTCATTCGTTTCTGCTCCGTGTCATTTCAATAGCGACGGAATCATAGTGGCCCGGTATCGGAGGATCCGGCTTTATAATTTTAATCTGACACGTCTGAATCAATGGGAAGGTCTCTAAAATTCTTTGGGCAAGCGTTTCTGTCAGTGTCTCAACAAGTTTTTTTGGCGGACCCTCAATTACTTCCTTAGTGATTGTATAGATATCTGCATAATTTACAGTTTTATCGAGGTCATCCGTCTTTCCTGCTGGCTCCAGATTGGCATATAGGACAAGGTCCACTTTAAACCTCTGGCCCAATTTATTTTCTTCAGGGAAAGCCCCGTGGTAACCATAAAACATCATTTCATTTAAATATATTTTGTCCAAGTAAAGCTCACTCCTTAATCATTGCGTCCATCATTTTGACCATTCTGGCGATTGGCTGAACATCGTGAACCCTTACCCACTGGCAGCCTTTTGAAATACCAAGACAAACCGTCGCGCCGGTTCCTTCCATTCTACCGTCCGTTTCCGTTCCAAGAACTTTTCCGATAAAAGCTTTTCTGGAGGTTCCTAGAAGAACCGGGTAGCCAAGCTGCTGGAAAGCTTCAAGATTCCGCATCACTTTAAGATTGTCTTCGCTCGTTTTCGCAAAACCGATTCCCGGGTCAAGAATGATCTTACTAGGAGAGAGGCCAGCATTTAAAACACACTGAACACTTTCGCGTAAATCATCTTTCATGTCTTCAATTAAATTGGTATAGTTTCTGTCATGACGATTATGCATGAGTATGATTGGCGCTTGAAAACGCGCGGCAACTGCTGCCATTTCCGGATCCGCTTTTGCCCCCCACACATCGTTAATAATATCCGCACCAGCTTCAAGAGCCTGTTTAGCCGTTTCTGCTTTATATGTGTCAATTGAAATTGGTATATTTGAATTTTCCCGAATGGCACGTATAACAGGTATAACTCGAGCCAATTCCTCTTCCAAACCGACAAAAGCTGCTCCGGGTCTGGTTGATTCGCCGCCTATATCAATAACATCAGCACCATCCTGTTCGAGCTTCAATGCACGTTCAACAGCATGCTGGATATTGTTATAGCGCCCCCCATCAGAAAAAGAATCCGGTGTTGCATTTAGAATTCCCATAATGATTGTTTTTTTATTATAATCAAAACGCCTGCCGCGTATTTCAAATATATCTGGATCATTTTTCATTTCACTAGTGGTCAGCATTTTTTGCCACCGCCTTCAGCAAATAGTATTTATTTATGTTTATTATAGCAGGAATAACGCAATCAATTAACTTGTTAAGTATACCAAATTTTACTTTCACCCTATTATGAACCGCTCATCTTTTTTTAATCACAATAAAAACCGGCCCGTTTTAGCGGACCGGTTTTGAAATTATATGTGCAAACGTTTATTTATTTTTCCTCTTCAAATTGATAGAGCGGCGTTGAAAGATAGCGTTCCCCGTTACTCGCTAGTACGGTCAGAACCTTTTTGCCTTTACCTAATTTTTTAGCAACCTGCAGTGCGGCATAAATAGCAGCCCCTGAAGAAATTCCTGCTAACACACCTTCTTTATCTGCAGCAAGACGGGCATAGGCCATTGAATCTTCATTTGAAACGGTCAGCACTTCATCATAAATGTTCGTATCTAAAGTCTCTGGTACAAACCCTGCACCAATTCCTTGGATTTTATGCGGACCAGCTTCTTTTCCGGATAAGATAGCAGAGTCTTCAGGCTCAACCGCATATATTTTAATTTCCGGGTAGTTTGCTTTTAACACTTTCCCTGCACCAGTAATCGTTCCCCCTGTGCCGATTCCAGAAACAAAAGCATCCAGAGAGTCTCCCATTTGTTCAACAATCTCTTTCCCAGTCGTCTTTTCATGCACTTCAGGATTAGCAGGATTTTTAAATTGCTGCGGCATGAAATAGCCTTTTGTTTCAGCTACTTCACCAGCTTTAGCAATAGCGCCTTTCATCCCTTGAGCTCCAGGCGTCAGAATGAGCTCGGCACCATATGCTTTAAGCAGCTTTCTGCGCTCAACACTCATCGTATCAGGCATTACCAAAATAGCCTTATAGCCTTTTGCTGCAGCGACCATCGCTAGCCCGATTCCTGTGTTGCCGCTTGTCGGTTCAATAATCGTATCACCGGGTTTAATAATCCCTTCATTTTCAGCTGCTTCAATCATAGCGTTGGCAATGCGGTCCTTTACACTGCTTCCTGGATTCATATACTCAAGCTTTGCATAAACATCTGCATCATTTTCCCCTGTTAGTCTGCCAAGCTTTACAATCGGTGTATTTCCAATTAAATCGGTAATTGAATTTGCTATCTTCATTCGAACGCCTCCAGTCTAATTCTTATAAGAATACTTGGATTTATACTAATTGTATCGTATCAATTTCAAACTTCTCTGTCAATTTATTGAATTGCATCAATGCTATTTATCACTTCAGACAGGTCTTCTTCACTAAAATGATAAGTCTCCCGGCAAAAATGGCAGCTTGCTTCCGCACCGTGATCTTCATCGATCATAGCCTGAATCTCTTCTTTACCTAAACCGATCAGGGCTGTTCCTACTTTTTCCTTCGAGCACTGACATTTGAAGGAAATCGGCATTTTCTCAAGGATTTTATAATTATTCTCTCCGAAAAGTCTAAACAGCAGATCTTCTGGAGTATCTCCTCCATCAATCAATCGTGATACTGGCGGCATTTCACTTAACCGGTTTTCGACCAGTTCTATAACTTCATCACTTGCGCCAGGCATAACCTGAATGATAAATCCACCAGAGGCTTTAATTGAATTATCAGGGTTAACAAGCACACCAACCGCTACTGCAGAAGGGATCTGTTCAGATTTAGCAAAATAATAGGTGAAATCCTCGCCAATTTCCCCCGATACAATCGGAACACGTCCTGTGAAATTTTCTCTCATTCCAAGATCCTTTACAATACTTAAGAATCCCTCGGTTCCTACCGCCCTTCGAACATCCAGTTTCCCTTTTTCATTAAGATCAAAATGAACCTGGGGCTGACTGACGTAGCCGCGTGTTTCACCTTCAGCATTAGCATCCACAATAATAGCGCCAATTGGGCCTCCGCCTTCTATTGTTATGGTTAACTTCGTATCCCCTTTAAGCTGAGCCCCCATCATTGTTCCGACAGTCATTGTACGTCCCAGTGCAGCAGATGCTGTTGGCCAAGTGTTATGCCGGCGCTGTGCCTCATTAATCATTTCTGTACTTTGAATAGCATGGACACTTAACTGACCATCCAGCGCCAATGCCTTAATAAGATAATCTGACATATCCTTCACTCCTTATGATGTTTGTTTCGTTGATAAATTAAATAAAGACCTTTTAAGGTAAGAAAAGTATCAATATGATTAATCACATCTGTCTCTTTTGCAATTAAAGGCGCTAACCCACCTGTAGCAATCACCACTGGATCCTTTACCGCCTGTTTTTTCATTCGTTTTACGATACCTTCAACTTGCCCGACATAGCCGTATACGATTCCTGACTGCATCGCATTGATGGTATTTCGTCCAACGATATGCGGCGGTTTACTGATTTCTATTCTTGGGAGCTTAGATGCTTGCTTATAGAGGGCTTCAGTGGAAATGTTAATTCCCGGCGCAATGGCACCACCAATGTAATGCCCTGATTCATCAACATAACAATATGTTGTAGCCGTGCCAAAATCGATAATAATCATAGGTCCCTTATAAAAATGCGTCGCAGCAACAGCATTAACAATCCTGTCTGCACCGATCTCTTTTGGGTTATCATACTTTAAGTTCAGTCCGGTCCTGATTCCTGGCCCAACGATAACCGGTTTTTGATTGAAATACTTATGACACATTCTCTCCAGAGAGAACATGATTGAAGGGACGACCGATGAAATAATAATCCCGCTCACCACAGAAAAATCGAGTTCTTCGTGCATAAACAAGTCTTTAATGACCATTCCGAATTCATCCTCAGTTTTATTACGGTCAGTCGATATCCGCCAGTGATAATCGAGATGATCCCGATCGTAAAGCCCGAGTACTATATTTGTATTTCCTACATCGCAGACAAAAATCATTTTTTAATCACCATACTATCCTTTTTCTTAAAAACGCTTATATCTTATCACAACCCTCGCGCAACAACCAACGTTAAGCATCTTCTGCAAAAAAAGAAAAAGCCTCCAGTTATTATGGAGGCCTTCATCTTATTACAATTTCGAATCGTCATCATCATTTTTATCAGGTGATGTTGGAGGAAGCTGAGGTTCGTTTTCTTTTTTATGGATGTTGACTTTAACTTCAGCATCATCTTCCGTTGCATATTTGTTCTTGTTTGCTTCAACCAATTCACCGGTCTCATATAATGACTTGATTTGATCTGCTTCAAGTGTTTCCACATCAAGCAGTGTCTGGGCAATCAATTCGAGTTTATCTTTATCTTTTGTAAGAATCTGTTTACAGCGCTCATAGCAGTCTTTGATGATCGCTTGAACTTCTCGGTCGATTTCATAAGCTATCGCATCACTGTAATTAGGTTCATTCTGAATATCACGTCCAAGGAAAACCTGACCGCTGTCATTCTGTCCGAACTGCATCGGTCCAAGCTTTTCACTCATCCCAAATTCAGTAACCATTTTCCTAGCTATTCCTGTTGCACGCTGGAAGTCGTTGCTTGCTCCTGTGCTCGCTTCGCCGAACGTTATCTCTTCAGCAACACGGCCACCAAGCAGTCCGATGATTTTCTCAAGCAATTCCGGTTTGGTCATAAAATACCGGTCTTCTTTCGGTAAAGAGACAGCGTAGCCGCCTGCTTGACCACGTGGAACCACCGTTACTTTATGAACCGTTTCCGCACTGTTTAGGTTTAACCCGACAACTGTATGTCCTGACTCATGATAAGCAACAATATTTCTTTCTTTTTTGGAGATAACACGAGATTTTTTAGCAGGACCTGCTATAACCCGTTCGACAGCTTCGTCAATATCGTCCATTTCAATATGATCTTTATTCGTCCGTGCTGCAACTAACGCCGCTTCATTAAGAAGGTTTTCAAGGTCTGCTCCTGTAAAGCCTGGCGTAAGTTTCGCAACAGTTTTGAGATCAATTGATTTAGAAATTGGTTTATTCCGCGCATGAACGCGAAGCACTGCTTCACGGCCGACAAGATCCGGTCTGCCAACAGGGATCTGTCTGTCAAAACGTCCAGGTCTTAATAGTGCTGGATCCAGAATATCTGGACGGTTGGTTGCAGCAATAATGATGATTCCTTCGTTTGCTCCAAAACCATCCATTTCTACGAGCAGCTGGTTCAATGTTTGTTCGCGCTCGTCATGACCTCCGCCAAGACCAGCACCACGCTGACGGCCAACCGCATCAATTTCATCTATAAAAATAATACAAGCTGCGTTTTTCTTTGCGTTTTCAAACAAATCACGCACACGTGAGGCACCGACACCAACAAACATCTCAACAAAGTCAGAACCGCTTATTGAGAAAAACGGCACGCCTGCTTCACCGGCTACAGCCCGTGCGAGCAATGTTTTACCTGTTCCTGGAGGCCCTACAAGCAGCACACCTTTTGGAATTCTTGCCCCTAAGGTAGAGAACTTTCTCGGATCCTTCAGGAAGTCAACAATTTCCACAAGCTCTTGTTTCTCTTCATCTGCACCGGCCACATCTTTAAAAGTGACCTTTTTCTTTTCTTCGTTATAAAGCCTTGCCTTACTTTTACCAAAGTTCATAACACGGCCGCCGCCGCCCTGAGCTTGATTAAGAAGGAAGAAGAATAGAATAAAAATAATGACAAACGGAATAATTGAGGTTAGAAAACTTACCCATCCGCTTGTTTGTTGCTGAGGCTTGAAATCAACATCTGTTGATTTGGCCATCGTTCTTACCTGATCAATGGCTTTTTCGTTTGGCGGCACATATGTTTTAAAGGTCGTATTCTTGTCATAACTATCAAGCTGACCTGTAGCCACATAAACACTGCCCTCTGGCTGCAGCGTGAGACTTTTTACGTCCCCCTTTGTCAAGTGCTGTTCAAAATCGCTGTAACTCAATGAATGAACTTCCGTGTTGGAATGAGCGAAGAAGCTGACAACACCGATAATCGCTACAAATATAAGTAAATATACAAAAGTGTATTTAAATATTCGATTCATCTCTGACCTCCTCCCACATTAAAAGAAACCATATTTAATAGTATCATACTGTTTTTCATTGTCACAACTAATTACCTCTCATAGATCGCAGGCTTAAGAATGCCGATATGAGGGAGGTTACGGTACTTTTCAGCGAAATCCAGTCCATACCCGACCAGAAATGCGTCCGGAACGATAAACCCGGCCGTATCCGGTACAAGATCTACCTTTCTGCCTGTTGGTTTATCAAGAAGGGTAACAATTTTAATTGATTTGGCTTTGCGGTATTTAAACAAATCAACCAGGTAGCTTAGTGTTAACCCACTGTCAATAATATCTTCGACAATGAGAATGTCGCGCCCTTCAACTGAAGTATCCAGGTCTTTAATAATTTTAACCTCACCAGACGAGACGGTTGAATTGCCGTAGCTAGATACATCCATAAAATCAATCTCTAAATGAATGGGCATCCGCTTAATCAAATCAGCCATAAATGGCATGGCCCCTTTTAGTACACCAATTACAAGGGGAAACCGATCTGAATACTCTTGTGATAACTCTCCGCCTAATTCTGCCACCTTTTTCAGTATATCTTCTTCTGTAAAAAGTATTTCCTCTAAATCATTCTTCATGATGTAAGCCTCCAAGCTCCTCATTAGATATATAAGTTAAAAATAAAAAAGTTTTCGTTTGATCGTTAATGGCCGTTTTTTCACTGTACTTGAGTCCGGGCAGCCAAAGAACCCCGCCTTCGCTATCCGTAACAACCGGCCATTTGTCCCGGCCTTCAGGGTCCACCTTTTCATTAATAAATATCTTTTTTAATTTTTGGGACCCGCCGAGCCCTTTTGGCCTCATACTGTCGCCAGGGTGACGTGTACGTACCGTCAATGGCGTTAAAAGCTTATCATAATCGCATATACAGACGTTCTTTCCTTTTGAACTGCCGTCATCATTTGCAGCGTCGGTTACCTTTGCCACGATGGCGCCTTCAGGAAAATCCGTTCTGCCTGGTATGTTGAGGGTTTTTGTATATGAATGTGATGATCCGGCCTTTTTAAAAGAGGCATAACATACTTTATAAGACCTTCTGATAACCAAGCCATGGGGCAGGTGAAACTGACCGGTTGTATGGTCATCCTGCAGCCACTGTATAAAGGAATCAATATGTACGGTCTGGTGATTTGCATGTCCGGGTGTTGCTAAGTAAAGATAGTTTAATATTAGATGAATTATCCTTCTTTGTAAAGAAAGAGGAGCCTTTTGGAGTTTTTCCGCCGAGAAGCGAATACCATTCTCGGTTTCCTCAAGCACAACCTGATTATAAGCTTCCTTGGCTAATGCCATCAACAATCTCTGGTCTTCAGTCCGTTGTTCACTTTCCTGCTGAAACCTGAGATGCACCTGTGGATTTTCTTGTTTCAAAAAAGGGAGGATATTTTTTCTGAATCTGTTTCGGGTATAATGATCTGAATGATTGCTAAGATCTCTTCTTGGAATAATATTTTCTGCTGCGCAGTAGTCTTCAATTTCTTGTTTTGTAATCGTTAATAAAGGTCTGATAATAGAACCCCCGGCAAATGCCCTCTTAACAGGAATGCCTGTTCCGTAAAAACCCATCTGACCTCTTGTCTGCTGCATGAGCATCGTTTCAACCTGGTCATCCCCGTGATGACCAAGAGCAAGGATTCCGGCGTTATACTTTTTCATCACATCTTCGAACACTTTATAGCGGCAGGCTCTTGCAGCTTCCTGTGTTCCAACCTGATGGTTCTCTTTATAGGCAGGAACATCTGCTTGTTCCGATTGAAAAAGAATGCCATTATTTTGGCAGTATTCAGATACGAAAACAACATCTTCTGATGATGCCTTACCTCTCAGCATATGATCCACACAGCAGGCAATAAGCGTTACTCCCCACTTCTCTTTATTGCAATTTAAGAAATGCAGCAGCGCCATTGAGTCAGGACCCCCTGAAACTCCTACTACAATTGTCGCATGAGGAACCAAAAGGTGATGCCTGTAAATGAACCTTTCAACCGCCTGATTCAATCCTTCGTCATCCTTTACAAAGTGACATTGATATAAGTGTAGGATAGAGAAAAATAAGGGTCTGTGTCAAACAATACCCCTAACGTTCTCAAAAAAGTCACAATTCGCTCTCACCAGTTCGAAAGGTATAAAAAAACCAATATACTAACACTGACAGTGAACATAACCAGTGCCACCTTGCCAAAACTGCTTCTACGGCGTTTTTTTCGTTTGGTGTCCATGCGAGAAAGAACGGGTTGTACTATTGTACGTTTGGAATGATGTTTGGTTTCACTTAATATGTGAAGCAATTCTTTTTTCATAACTAGTGCACACTCATATTTCCCCTTTATTGCCTTTTCTAAAACAGGCCTGTAAGGAAGCAGCTTGGGTTTTTTCCGAATAAGGGAGAAGAGGTATGCGGGGTTGCCTTGATTATTTTTGTCCCATTTGTGACCGATCGCTGTGCCGATAATAATCATAGCAACAGCAAACAAATCATAAGAAGGTTCTGCCTTTCGGGAACCCATTTTCCAAAACCCTCGATCGTAAAGTGACGAATACTCACGCACAGAGCGATTAATTTTTGTGATCCCCCCTGGGTCGAGCCATCTTAGATAAGGTTGGGGCTGTTCTACAATGAGATTTTCAGGTTTTAAATCGCCAAATACCCAGCCAGCTTGATGAAGAATTTTCAACTCTCCTAGAAGCTGTACCATTAATACGCAAGACCATTCAAACCCCTTCGTTGTTGTAAAATCTTCAAATGACACCCCTTGTATATAATCCATAACATAGAAGGCATGAACGCACTGCTCATTTTCCCAATCGTCAACTTCAAATAAAGAAGGCCCCCGGTTAATACCCTGGACCTTCTTAAGATGTCTAAGAACGTTCATTTCCATACTTAATACAGACTGCTCGCGGGGGAACTTTAAGGCAACGTAGCCTTGATCAGAACGGGCCAGATAAACATCACCCTGTGTCCCGTGTCCAATATAAGCGATAATATGGTAGGTATGATGATGCCATTTACCGTATATTTTCGTTCCATTCGGTAAAGTCTGTGTCGCTGCTGTACGGGAGGCTGTCATACTCACTCAACTCTCCTTCCCTGTGATCCTCCTCAAAGCTAAGCATGACTTCTTGCAGTGCAGGACCCGTTGGTGTTAATCCCGATGGAGAGAGTTTATTAAAGTAACGATGAAACCGGCTAAACTGCGGTGTCCATTTCAAAAGGCATTCAGTCGTCTTTCTTTTCCCGGGAAATGAATACAAACAATAGTTATTGGATCCCTCCCTTGATGATAGACTTAACGTTAGATCTGTCAGAGCTTCTTCAACCTCCTTCAGCTTAGGCTTCATACTCGCACTCGCATCCACAAGCACACAAAGGTCAAGATGTATAGACTCCCCAAGGTCATCAATGACCTCAACAATTTGATCTCTTTTTTCAGGGTGAAGTGTTTCAACAGATGCTTCATCACCTAATATTTGCTGCAGCTCCTGATTAATAACACCTTTTATAGTTTCAGACATTGCCTGTCTTGTTACCATTTGAACCGTCTGACTAAGTTCTTCAAGCTGAACAATGCGACTCATTCCGCCGCCTGATCTGGCAATCTCTTCGACCTCATGTATCCCTCCATGGTCTTTAGATGCAGCATCCATTATTCCAATAACATTCACTGTGATGCCCTTTTCACGGGCTTTTCGGGCCACACCTACAGGGTTCTCACCCTGATTTGAACAGCCATCTGTAATTAGTAATAATTGCTTTAATTTCCCCGTCTTCATTTTCGTGTCAGCCCCTCAGTCGTTTTACCACAAGCCTTGCCAGCTTCAAGGGGTTTTATACTCTGTTTATTGAGCTTGCTGCTGAATATATTCGCCATTCGTATACGTCGAGATTACTGACCATTCAGGCGTATGATGCTGAATTTTAGAAACTAGCACTGTCATGTCATCATCGATTTCCCCGCCCCTCGCACGAATCACTTCTTCTAATAATAAATCAGCAATGTCCTGCGGATGTTCGGTTTCAAGTTCTTTAATTTTCCGGCGCATCCATATTTCTTTATTTTGAATATGGCGAGGACCTTCAAAGACACCATCGCTCATCATAATCAATATATCTCCTGCTTTTAGCTGCTGTTGCGTCACATCAATATCAAAGTCCTTAACCATCCCCATAGGGAGGTTGCCCGTTTCAATTATTTGTACCTGATCCCCTCTTTTAATAAAGCTTGGGTTTGTTCCAACTTTCAAGAATTTTGCTGTTGCTTCCTGCATATTTATCATAGTCAGATCGAGAGTCGAGAATATTTCCTCTGTGGTACGGAGCGACAAAATGGAATTAATAGACTTTATCGCTATGGTTTCATCAATGCCTGAATGAAGGACGGTTGAGAGAAGTTTTAATGTATCCTCGCTTTCAAAATGTGCCCTTTCCCCGCTTCCCATTCCATCACTTATTGCCAGCACATAGGTGCCCGCACTTAGTTCAAAACTTTCGTAGTGGTCTCCAGAAATTAAACCACCGCCTTTAGCAACATGAGCTGCGCCTACGGTCACATCGAAGGCACGGGAAGAAACAAATGTGACATGGCAAAGCCCGTTAAACGTCCCTGTTTCTTTTTTCTCTACAAAAATTGTTTCCTCCATAATATCCGATAAGATTGGCGCAATAACTTTTTCGCATTCTCCGTATTGATCAATCGCAACCAGCATTTCAATATCTATTTTTCCTTTTTCGAGACTATATATATCCACACTTTCTATATCCAACCCCGCAGACTGCAGTTTAGAGAGGATAAGATCTTCCTGATGCACATGAGCTTCTTTTTCCTTCTGTATCTCATTTGCAAAGCTCTCCATGACCTGAGAAACTCCGAGCAGCTGATCAGCCACAAGCTGACGGCTTTCTTTTACTCTTCGTTTTAGTTTCACTTCCTCTTGATAGTGTTGCTGCTGTTCATGAATCAGTTTGACAACCGAATCTGATTTTCGGCAGTAATTTTTCCAATTTTTCTTTAAAACCGGATTTGTCAGCTTGGGAGAGTGCGTGGTTTCCTCCCGGATCTGATTCATATATTTATAGGTTTCATTAAATTGCTGTATCCAGCACTGCTCTTTGCGAAAGCATGTCTGACAGCTTTGTTCAGTCACTTTGCTCAGAAAGAGATCCTGCTCACGGTCTTTGTCTTCTTCGATCGGTCTCGCGAAGCTGCTTGACAGTACCTGAAAAAGACTGGAAAACTGCTGAACTCTGTCCGCGGTAACATTTCTAAGTTTTTTCAGATACTGCTGCTGCTGCTGAAAATGTGAAGCCGTTCCAGGAATGTAGGCTGCAAGCCGCTCTAATAATGAAGCAGGCGTAATAAAGAAGCAGATCATTGAAAAAAGAGATGTCATCAGGATCATGGGCAGTTCTTCATACCCTCTGCTGTACAATCCGATTAGAAGAGAGCCAAGCAACAGCCCCAAAGCGGTACCCGGGCGCTTTCCTTCTTTTAACAGCCCCCCCAGCAAGCCCGAAAAAGCGAGCAGACTCATTTGATAGAGGTAGCTGACATGGGACAGGCCGAGAATCAAACCGACCACGACTCCAACTGTAGCCCCGATGGCCGCTCCTCCAACATAAGCAAAGATAAGGACAATATAGCGTGAAAGAACATGTTCCATAGCTACGCCTTGAATATGAAACCCAATCGTCCCAGTGAGAACTGACGCAATTAAAATAACAAAACAAATCATTTCTTCATTTTTAAGCAGCCTTCTTCTTATTTTATGTGAAAGAAGCGGCAGACTTTGCATGAAAATCATAACGAGTAAGGCACTTAAGCTTGCTTCTACTAATGCCATCAGCACATTCGTGAACAGCACATTTTTCTCTGCAAGATAATCCGTCAGCGACCTTCCAAGAAACCCGCTGATAAAAACGAGCAATGGAAGCAGTTTTATCAGTGGCTGGCCTCGTGACATCCGGTTTGCCACCGCTCTGATTATGACAAAGCAAATCATTGAAAGAAGAACAAAAACATCCTGAGCCAGAGAGACAGTTGCCGCACCCAGGAGGAGACATAGAAAAGCTACAAGGCGGCTTGAATTCTTCAGAAAGTATAAACATGCAAAAAACGGCAGACAAAATGGGGATAACTGAGAAAGAATAATAGCACGTCCAAGCAAAAAACCGATCACCATACTGTACGTTTCAAAATGGGTTAAAATTAAAACCATTGCCCGCGTGATCTTGTGGGTGAACTTTCTTAGCCGTGTAAGACTTTCATGAGGCTCAGCAATTGAAGAGACATGGTATTGGTCAGCTCTTTCCATTTAGGCACCACCCGTAATTTATTATTGTATGCCCCATTTAATCACAGGACTCCTAAAGAATTTGTCAAACGATTAGACAGCACTAAAAAAGTCTTCGACAGCAAGAAAAGCTAAAGTGCCTGCCGGGCTCCGACAGACACTTTAGCTATTTCGCCAAAAATTGGCCCCTTCACTTTTAAAGAATCATGAATATGCCCCATGAGCTTAAACACTACAAATGACGAGGCACCTTTATTGTCGACCGAATATTTAGATAAAAAAATAAATGAGCACATGTACTATTTTTTACAGCTTTTCTTTTCTTGAGCGAATAAGGTGTTTGGACATCAAAAAAGCACTCAGAATGATATATCCTAAGTGCTTAAACTATATATTTGAAAGGGCAACAAGTTATCCTCTTTTTGCACCGCGTCCGCCGCGTTTGGATTCTGTTTGCTTCTTAATACCGGTTAGCCGGTCTTCACTGTCCTTAAGGAACCTTGTCAGCTTATCCTCAAAGGTAGGCTCTTTTATAAAACGTTTTCCTCCGCCACGAGGAGCTCTGGTTGGTTTCGGTTTATCAACCGCTTTGCGGATTGACAACCCAATCTTGCCATCGGTTTCAACCTGAAGGACTTTAACTGTTATTTCATCCCCGACTGTCAGCACTTCATTGATATCTTTTACGTAACGGTCCGCAACCTCGCTAATATGAACGAGTCCCGTTTTTCCGCCAGGTAGATCAACGAATGCACCAAAGTTAGTAATACCCGATACTTTGCCCTGCAGCTTGCTGCCTACTTCAATTGACATAAAGAAAATGCTCCTCCTAGAAAAAAATATATAATTTTATTTTATTATACCTAACGAAAAAAGAGCCTGTCAATGATTGTCAGAGCCGGGATTTGAAAAAATAACCTCGCCGTCTTTGGATAATAAAAATTCTTTTCTGGCCAATTCACCAATATAATCCTTATTATGTAGAAGTGTTATCTTGTGTTTTAAGGACTGTTCTTTTTTGGTGGATGTGTCCAGCTGTTTGGCCAGTTTATTTTTCTGGACCTCTTTTTGATTAATTTCACTTGCCTGATGGCTTAATGTAGAGATCATACCAGCCACAATAAAAGCAAACAGAATAGCAAAAGCTGCAAGACGTCTTACCAGACCTTTTTTTCGTTTTTTTCGTTTTTTCTCATAGATTTCCTTTGACCTGACGTATTCGGGCCTGATTTGTGCGACACGGCTTCGTTTGGCGGACTGCACGATACCCCTCCTATTTTTTCTTAATAAACCTTAGCTTCAAGAAGATTTTCAAAAAGATTTTGTTATAAACCTGTAAACATACATTTCGCAGCACTTCTTTGGTTTTCTTCGGTACAAGAATCCAAATGATCCAAAAAAGAGGTTTTAGCGTCAGCATGTACAAAATCTTCATGACAAAAAAAGTAAGGTTTTTTAATATCTTAACTGATAATAGGAGAAGCATCAATAGCCCTAGGAGAGGACGTATAAATAAATTATAAATAAGCCGGCACACAAAATGATACATCTGTCGAATCCAATAAAAAACTTTTTCTACTCCCTTGTTGACCCATTTCTCGTGAAATCGATAATATACGAGAAGTGTTAAACCGAAAATTATAAAGCTATAAAACCGAAGCCTTCCGCCGTTCACTGCATATAGCACACCAAATATTAAGAGGGACTGACTTATACAAAAAAGAAGATCAGCCAAAAGCAGACGGTAACGCCGGTTTTTTTTATAAATAAAAAGAGAGCGGTGAATCGACAAAGAAATTCCCGAGGCATAGGCTAAGACCACCATTGCCGCAATTGTCAAAACCTGTTCCTTTAAAGTCATTTGAATAGTTTACTTAGAAGGCTTTTTCCCGGCTCTTTCTTCGAATGATCATCAAGATAGTGGTAGCTAAAGATGAATCCTTCGATCGAGACAAGCCCATCTTCAATATTTAAATTTCTCATTTTTAAATCCTGGCCTTTGATGGTCAGTGTGCCCATTACCGTTTCAAGGAGAAACTCTTCCTGATCGAAGCTTTCCACAAGCTTTACTCCGGTAATATCAATTTTTTTTCGGTTTTTCATAACCACTTCATGCGGGCGTACAGGCTTTTCCTGATTCATATTTTGTCCTGAATAATAACCGTCCATGTGCTTCCCTCCTGTCCATTCATACATATGCCAGACAGAAAAAAAGTATGACAAGCACAAAATTAACGAGAGGATACTGAAAAAGCGCCTTGATGTAAACGTGGTTGTTGATCTCCATTTCAAACACTCGCTTTCCGTGGGCACGGCCTCAGCTAACTTTGGCGTGGTCTCTTTGTTTGCCAAAGTGGATCTTCGGACGCGTGCTGGTCCCACAGGAGTCTCGTGCCCTCCACTCCGATCAATCAAAATGTGAATGTGAGCCGACTTTTTTTCTTTTACATGGAAAATGCGTTAGATTTTCAACTGCCTTCAGCTCATCCCGTTGGCCTCTGAAAAAAGGAGGGAGCCATCGACACTCTTTCTGTGCCTCGGGGCGAACTTCGAAAAGTCCTCGCTTGCCAGCGTAAAGCAAGCGATATTTCCAATTAATTAATGAAAATCCCTTATAGATGTTTTCAATCCTTAAAGAGAGGAAATACCGAGACTCCTCGAAAATGCACATGCCCATTGAATGCATGAAATACCCAAGACTCCTGCAGGATCAGCGTTCCAAGCGAGACCCCGCAGCCACATCGTCTCATGCGAGGAGGGTCGCGGAACGCCTGCGGAAAGCGAGGGTATTTGCGCTTTCAATTTATTACATCCGCATTTTCTACGTGCGGTGAGGAATCGAAGATGCTGTTTCAAGTCCTGCAAGATCAGCATGACGCCACTGAAAAACTTCGGTATTTAAAATCTTGCTTAAGATTTAATCAAAGAATAGCTAAGTCTAATGGATCGCAAGTCCGCTGGAGTTCAAATAGTTAAGATGCCTTCGCCACTATGGCCGAGCTGCCAGAAAGTTCGAGACGCCTGCGGAATCAGCGTGACCATGCGAGACCCCACAGCGCAACATTTACTAAAAGAGCGAGGAGGCTCGCGGTCCGCCCGCGGCAAGCGAGAACTTTCCAAAGCTCGGCCCGAAGGGCAAAAAGCGACTTTTTTAGTGGACTCATCAGCGGACAAAGTGAGAACTTTCCAAAGCTTGGCTCGGGGAGCTCTCCACTATATGGACTATTTTCAAATAATATAGTGAATGATAAAAGGTTATGTAGACAAATACGGGCTGCCGAGAATACCTCGACAGCCCGAAGAGTCCACTGAGGACTCCGTTTATTCATTTGATGCATCTTCACTTACTATTTCGTAAAGAGTCTGTGCGTCTTCTTTTCTCACAGTCTCTCTTAAATCAGTGATTTTGACGGTTAAAACCCTCTGGCCATAACGAATGGCCATTGTATCACCGACTTTGACGGTAGAACTCGACTTAGCAGCTTGTCCGTTAACGTCGACACGGCCTTTATCGGCCATTTCTTTCGCAACGGTGCGGCGTTTAATCAGCCGAGACACCTTCAAATATTTATCAAGCCGCATTATTTTACAGCTTCCTTCAATTTGTTTCCAGCACGGAAAGCAGGAACCGTTGAAGCAGGGATTTCAATTTGTTCGCCTGTTTGAGGGTTGCGCCCAGTACGGCTAGAACGCTCTCTTGTTTCAAACGTACCGAATCCTACAAATTGAACCTTGTCATTTTGTTTTAGTGCAGATGTGATTTCATCAAGCACACCATTAACCACCGTTTCTACATCTTTCTTTGTTAACCCTGATTCATTTGAGATATTGTTTACCAGTTCATTCTTATTCATTGATAAATCCTCCTTTTTTCACTTACACACCGGGTTTTCACCCCGTTATGGTATAAAACTTTAACAAACTTTATTCTCTATGAAAAGCAAAATTCCTTCTTATTCATAAACTTTCTTGCTTTCCACCCAAAAATGATTCATTTTTTCAGCTGAAAGTGATGTGAAATCCACTCCAGCCTCCTGTGCTTTTGCCTCGATATAATTAAATCGATGAAAGAACTTGCGATTTGTCCGTTCCAACGCAAGAAAAGGATCAATTTCCTCCCACCTTGCAGCATTGACGACAGAAAAAAATAAATCACCGAACTCTCCCTCCGCCTTCTCTTGTGCTCCCAAAGCCATTGCTTCCTTGCATTCTTGCCACTCTTCAAACATTTTATCCCATACTTGTTCTTTATTTTCCCAATCAAACCCTGCTTCAGCCGCTTTTTTTTGAAGTTCCAATGCTTTAAGAAGAGGCGGAAGGCTTTGATTGATGTTACCAAGACGTGAATCGTGTGCCTTATTTCCTTTTTCCTGAGCCTTTATTTCCTGCCAGTTGGCCAACACCTCATCGGTATCAGCCACCTTTTCATCACCAAATACATGCGGATGTCTGCGAATCATTTTTTCAGACAAGCTCTTAATTACATCGTAAATATTAAAATACCCTTCATCTTCAGCTATTTGGGCATGAAGCAAAACTTGAAGAAGGACGTCTCCAAGTTCTTCCGCTAAGTGATCGTCATTCTCTTCTGCAATGGCCTCAATGACTTCGTATGCTTCTTCAATCAGGTAACCTCGCAATGACTCGTGCGTCTGTTTTTTGTCCCATGGACACCCCTCAGGGCCTCTCAACGTACGAATAATATCCCTAACCTTTGAAAAGGTGTGCACGAGCAACGTCTCGTTCTTTACCGGGGGCACATAGACGCTTGTTAGATTATTTACTTTTACCGACTGATCCAGCTCATAAAGCGGAATTCGCGAAAGCTCTTCTTGTGAAGTTCCCGCAGCCGTAACCACCGTGATTTCGTAATCAAAAGGAAGGTGCTCCAGAAGCGACAATTTAACTTCTGATGCTACAAAAGCGTCATATACTTGGCAAATCACTAGATGCTGCCGGAAAGATAGTTCCTCAACTTTCATTTCCAAAGCATCAACGAACGTTAAACCTTCGATCGGATCAATTCGCAGTGACGTAAACAATGGATCTAGGAAGCTTTGACCGCCAAGCAGTTCAATGGATAGCGCTCCCTTTTCCGCCTCCTCAAGCAGCAGCTGAACTGTTTTTTCCGCTACCATCGGATGGCCAGGCACTCCGTAGAGAATATCCTCCCCTTCCGCTTCAGAGATCAACCTTTCAGCGATCTGTTCATACACGGTTTCAAAAGCATCCTGAGACATGTAGATCTTATCAAAGGACGTATAAGATATACCCTCTTTTTCAAGATCAGCAACCACTGGATGATCGGCCGTTCTCAAAAAAAGCTTTTTCACGTTCTTTAATTGCTTATATATTCCAACTGGTAATTGGTTTAAATCCCCGGCACCCAAACCAGCAATCGTAATTTTTCCTGCCATTTTCTTTCATCCCCTCCAAGAGGACTTCCCCAGACGCTTTTTTGCAAAACCCTGAAAAGGAAGTAATCCCCGTTCTTCATCATTAAAAAAGTTCAACGCAAACAGTAGAAGTAAAAACACTGCTGTTCCAATAGCCACGCTTGTTAAAGCTAAAACTGAGGATTGGAGACGGGAAGACTTCTCAAGACCAAAAACCAAATAACAAAGCTTCTTCCATCCCCAAATGACACCGCCCATTAAGAAAAGAGCTGCAAACAGTTTAAAAGCTTTGCCCCATTCCATCAAACGCATTTCAAAGGTTCTTCGCAAAGCGTATAAATTAATAATGGCCCCTGCTGCTGTTGCCAGCACTGTGCTGAGAGCTCCACCGGTTATTCCTGCTGCAGGAATTAACAGGATATTAAACGCAAACTTGATCAGAATCACTACGCCCAAATATTTTACGGCGCGCCAATCCTCTCCAGTGCCGTGCCAAATCCCTGCAGAAGCAACGATCAGGGAGACAAACAGGATATTCAAACCCATAATCATTAGCGATAAAGACCCGTCATCATCCTGAAAAAGCATATGGTTGGTCTCAGAACCGATCAAAAATAAGCCAACTGATGCGGCCGCACCAAAAATAAAGCTAAGCAGCATCGCTATCCTGATTTGATTACGAAAGACCGCTTTATTTTTAATTTGGCTTGATTCAGCAAGGACCGGTACAATCGCAGTGGTTAACGCAAGAGCAACGCTCATTCCCATTTGAATTAAAGGGTAGGACCGGTCATATACACCCTTTAAAGCCTTTGGATCATCATAATGAGCATGATCCAGCATTGTTACCATGGTTATGGAATCAATAAACTGCAAAGATACAAGGGTCAGTGATAACAGTGTAAAGGCCAGACCTCTTTTTATCATCTGTAAAATTAAATGCTTATCGAGCGGTGCCATATGCCAGAGGCTCTGTTCCACACCGTGTCGATCTTTGGCAAAAAATAATAGCAGCACCGATAATGAGGCAACCGGACCGATCATTGAACCAAAAGCTGCCGCTTCGCCAAACTGGTAAGAGGTGCCTCCCTGATAAGATAACAGGAGCGCTAAACCGATTATTGCGCCTACTCGGAGCGACTGTTCCCCGACCTGAGAAAACGCTGTCGGCGACATATTATAAGCATGCCCTTGAAAGTAACCTCTAAAAACCGCTAAAAAAGGGACAAATAAGTATATAAAAGAGACGATTCTGAGTGAAGGAACAAGCCTCATATCAGACATAAGTTCGGCAATCAGAGGAGCCCCGGCAAATAGCATAATAAAGCCGGCAAAAGACAATATAGCGACAGCGTACCACCCATTCATAAACAGAACACGCTTCGAATGCGAATGGGTTTCTGTGCTCTTTTCAGCCATCATTTTCGAAATAATTATTGGAAAGCTTGTTCCACCCATTGCCACCGCTAAAGCGTAAAATGGGTAAACCTGCTGATATACATAAAACCCAACATCCCCCGCCAAGTTTTGATAAGGCAGACGATAAACGGCACTTAAAATTTTCACAAGAAGCGCCGCTGCAGTCAAAATCATTGTTCCACGCCATATATGTTTGTTCATTTCTTCCTCTCACCTTTTACCCCAATTCATTCATAGAATTATAACACGAAAAGCGAAGCCGCACATGTAGCTCCGACAGGCACTGGAAGTATTCCGAAAAAGTGGCTCTTTCACTTTTGCAGGAATACTGAAGTGACCCCGAGGAGCTGTGAGGCGCAGCTAGACAATAAGAAAAGCGAAGCCGCACATGTAGCTCCGACAGGCACTGGAAGTATTCCGAAAAAGTGGCTCTTTCACTTTTGCAGGAATACTGAAGTGACCCCGAGGAGCTGTGAGGCGCAGCTAGACAATAAGAAAAGCGGCGAAACGCGCTTAAACGCCGAACGAACTGGAGACCTTTTGAGGACGTGCTCCGGCCGGAAAAAGGTTGAAGTGCGCAAGGCGTTGCGTTTCAAAGCTAGACATCACGAAAAGCGGAGAACGTGTAACGCCGAACGAACTGGAAATCTTTCGAGGACGTGCTCCGGCCGGAAAACATTGAAGTGCGCAAGGCGTTGTGATGCAAAGCTAGACATCACGAAAAGCGGCGAAACGTGTTAAACGCTGAACAAAAAAGCGTGAACAGCAAAAGATCCTATCTCAAAGGGTTACTTTAAGATAGGATCTAATATCAACTCATATCCTCAGACCTGCATCTGACGGGCGAGAAAGCTGGCGGCTGTTTCAATCAGTGTCTGTTCAACTTGACCAAGTTCGGCCTCCACTGTTTTCCCGATGAGGAGTACGGAACCGATCGGATCCCCTCCCGCAATAATCGGAGCAGCAATATACGGAAGCGGCTGTTCATTAACCACTCCTTCCAAGAGCTGATTAAGAGGAGCTGAATCCTTACTGGTCCGGCGATCTTCCATGATTTTTTCCAGCTTTTCGCCTACTCTTTTATCTAAGTAATCTTTTTTGGAGCCTCCTGCGACTGCAACCACCGCATCACGATCAATAATCAAAATAATATGATTGGCATGTTCAGCTAATGCAGCAGCATATTCCTGAGCAAAATCACCTAGCTCATTTATTGGTGAATACTTCTTAAGAATGACTTCTCCATCACGGCCCACATAAATTTCTAATGGGTCTCCTTCTCTAATCCGCTGTGTTCTTCGAATTTCTTTAGGGATCACAACTCGTCCCAAGTCATCAATACGGCGTACAATACCAGTGGCTTTCATAAAAAAGTTGCCTCACTTTCCCGTGATTGTCAGCATTTTATAGCTGTTAATTACTCAACCTTAGGATAGTATTTTACCGGTAATGATGATTTATGCATAAAAATGGGAATCTTTTCTCGTTTATCCTGTTTTTTTCTTCAGAGCTGTTTGATCTTTAAATATTTTCTCCACTGTCTGTGCATAGTAATGCAGCTGATCACTTGGGTGTTTTTGCGAAGCTTTGATTGTGAGTACAATTTTATTGTTTTCTGCTCCGAGGCCCACACCGGTACCAATCCGGCTTACCGTCTCGAACAGCTTCACCCGGTCCACGCGTTCAGAACCTTCTTCAGAAAAATGCATTTGCAGCTGATTGCGCTGCTGTTTCACGCTGTCCATTCCCATCAGCCTAGAGATAACCCCGATCTCTGTCACAGCGAACAAATCATGGACCTCTTGAGGATAATCACCAAAGCGATCAATCAATTCGTCCTGTAGATCCTGAATATCTCTCAGCGAATCCGCAGCTTTGAACTTTTTATACATACTTATCTTTTGTAAAGAATCTTCAATATAGGTGTCAGGAAGGTAGGCATCTGCTTCGATATCCATCGTCAGGACAGCTGGTTTTTTCTCTTGTTTATTTCCTTGTCGTTCTGAGACGGCTTCCTGCAGCATTTGTGAATACAGATCAAACCCTACTGAATCAATGAATCCATGCTGTTGCGCACCCAAAAGATTTCCTGCTCCTCTAATAGACAAGTCACGCATTGCTATTTTGAAGCCGGAACCTAGTTCGGTGAACTCTTTAATTGCCTGCAAACGTTTCTCTGCAATCTCATTCATGACTTTATCTTTTTGGTATGTGAAATAGGAATAAGCGACACGATTTGATCTTCCGACGCGGCCTCTCAGCTGATAGAGCTGCGAGAGACCCATTTTATCAGCGTCATAAACAATCAACGTATTGACGTTCGGAATATCCACGCCTGTTTCAATAATTGTTGTACTGACAAGGACGTCATAATTTCCTTCTAAAAAGTCGAGCATTGTGCCTTCCAGCTCTGTTTCTTTCATCTGGCCATGAGCGGCGGCTACACGCGCATTAGGTACGAGCGCGGAAATCTGTTCAGCCATCCGGTGAATGGAATCCACCCTGTTATACAGGAAATAAACCTGGCCGCCACGCGCCAGCTCACGCTCAATGGCCTCCCGCATTAAGGAGCCCGTGTATTCCGTAACATACGTTTGCACAGGAAAGCGGTTTTCCGGTGGTGTTTCAATAACAGAAAGGTCTCTTACGCCTAGCATTGACATATGGAGCGTCCGCGGAATAGGGGTTGCAGTTAACGTCAGGACATCCACATTTGCTTTCATCTTTTTAATTTTTTCTTTATGGGTGACACCAAAACGCTGCTCTTCATCAACAATCAGCAACCCAAGGTCCTTAAAAGCAATATCTTTGGAAAGAACGCGGTGCGTACCGATCACCATATCAATCGTTCCTTTTTTAAGGCCATCCAATGTTTCCTGCTGCTCTTTACGCGTCCGAAAACGACTAAGCACCCCAATATTAACAGGGAAGTCTTCGAATCTTTCAAGAGCGGTTTCGAAATGTTGTTGAGCCAGTATGGTAGTGGGTACAAGAAAGGCAACCTGTTTCCCCTCTGCAATTGCTTTAAAGGCAGCACGCAGAGCCACTTCTGTTTTCCCATAACCAACATCTCCGCATAATAGACGGTCCATCGGCCGTGTTTTTTCCATATCTTTTTTTATTTCTTCGATTGCCTGAAGCTGATCCTCAGTCTCCTGATAAGGAAAGACTGCTTCAAACTCTTTTTGCTCGGCATCATCTTTCTGAAAGGCATGGCCAACGCTTGCTTCTCTCTCGGCATATAGTTTAATAAGATCATCCGCGATATCCTGGACAGAAGATTTCGCACGTGACTTCACACGCTTCCACTCTGTTCCGCCAAGCGGATAAAGCTTAGGTTCCTTCCCCTCTGAGGCAACATACTTCTGTACAAGATCAATTTTTTCTACCGGCACATAAAGTTTATCCGTGCCTTTATATCTTAAATGCAGATAGTCCTTATGAACCCCATTAACTTCCAATGTTTCAATCCCGATATATCGCCCAATGCCATGATCCACATGAACGACGTAATCACCGGTCTTCAGCTCATTATAGCTTTTTAAGCGCTCTGCATTTGAAAGCTTTTTGTTGCGCCTCGGCTGCTTTGTCGTCTTGCTGTTAAAAACTTCTTTTTCCGTTACAACGACGAGCTTCTGCTGCGGAAGCTCAAAGCCCGATTCAAGCTGGCCTTCCACAATATGAATATGTCCGGCCACAGGGGGGGTTTCGCGGTCCACCACTTGGGCATCAATATTATAATCAGCGAGAACGTTCTCCATTCGGCGGGCTCTCTCATGATTCGAAGCCAGAATCACCGTGGCAAACTGACTCTTTTTCCATCTCTCGGACTCCTGTTTAAGAACATGAATCTGTCCGTGGAAATTTTGCATAGAGCGGCAGGTCAGATTTACAATATTCTGCGGCTGAACGTGACCGTGATGCCTAAGAAAAAGCGTCATGTAAAGCACTTGCTGTTTTCTTCGCTGATTAAGTTCCTCATAGCTTAAAGCAAGTGGAACCCCATTGACCATTTCCCCTTTTTGCAAAAGAGCCATCTGCCACTCTGCTTCTTCACTTTCGAGCTGTTTTGAAACTTCCTGAACACGCCCCAGTTCATCCACCACCATTAATGAATCTGATGGTAAATAATCCAGAAAGGTCGTATTTCCTTTATATAAAAGGGCTGAATATTTAGGCAGGTCCTGAAAAACTTGGCCTTCCTTCAGTTGTTCGATCTCATAACCTACCTTTTCACTCAGAGCAGACTTTACTTCATTATCTTTTATTGAACCGAGGGTTTTGGAAAGGGCTTTTTCCAGTTCCTGAGCCCCAAGCTGAAGCTGCTCATCATAAGCGAGAATTTCTTTTGCCGGCCCAATCACTATGTCTTTTAACTGATCAAGTGAGCGCTGCGAGTCTTTATCGAAATAACGGATGGAATCAACCTCAACATCAAATAGTTCGATCCGGACAGGGTTGGCTTCAGTCAACGGATAAATATCGATAATGCCTCCCCGAAGACTGAATTCTCCAGGTGCAGCCACCATCGTTTCTCTTTCGTAACCGAGGGCAGAAAGAGCAGGCACAATCTTCTCTAATTCGACCTCTTCACCTACTTTAAATGGCAGCTGACTCTTTTCCCATAATTCAGGAGGTGCAAGCAGTCTCTTCATTCCTGCGATGGGAATAACAAAAATCCCTCGCTCTTTTTTAGCAAGATGATTCAGCACATCAATCCGTTGTGAACGTAATTCAGGACTTGCTATAGCAATTTCAGAAGCAATCAAATCATTAACAGGATATAAAAAGACGTTTTCTGAGTCGATCAATTCTTCCAAATCATCGTAAAGCTTTTGAGCCTGAAAAAGATTGTGTGTCACCACAACCATAGATTTTTTTTGTTTTTCGTAAAGCCCTGAAAGCCATAATGATTTGGCGGCATTGGTTAAGCCAGAAACCATCTGTTGCTTCATGCCTTCTTCAAAACCATCAAGAATAGTATCCATGTCTTTTGCTTGATTCATATAAAAATGCTTTAACCCAATCACCACAATCCCCTCCTCACTTATAAATTTCTCTTTTTAAAGTCTTTTTTCGCAAATATTCTTGTTCATTTACTCTATTAATTAAGCGGAAATCCACTTTCTTTCCGCAAGACTCCCGCATAGGCACTTCTAGGTTCAGACGCAGTTGTTGATTTCCGCTCTAGACAGCTCGCTTCAATCAACGTGATAGTGGCCAGATGATCCTTAAAAAATCAATTATGACTATAGATATTCAGCGGCCATCAGCTAATCACGTGACGTCTCAAATTTTCCAGCATCACCACAGCCGAGTGAACGTAGGAAACCTCTAAATGGACTTTTTCAGTGTCCTCTGCACTTGACGCTAAGGAGTCTGCTTTTTCTACTCGATACGAATGCAACCCTCGTTGAAAGCACTTAATTAGTCTTTATTAGCCGTACTCTTTTAAAAAATGCTTTTTTAAAAACAGAAAAATGCTTTGGTTTCACCAAAGCGATGTCTCATTGTATAAAAGTTGTCCACTGATGATAATCAGGGTATCTTAGCAGTATTTCCTGACAATCCTCGCATATTCCTGAAATATGAAGGCTGCCATCCGGTTGATATTGAAGCATTTCAAGGCGGTCTTCCATCGATAATGATGATAACCCCAGCTTTTCCATAGAGAATGCCTCCGTTACTTTTATGCTTTCCACCTCTGTCCCGCAGTGACGGCAAGTATACACGATTTCCATAATAGACAGTTCTCCCTTTAAAATAGACGTCATTTTAGTATGGGAGAGTTTTAGATCAATTATTCATCTGTTGTATTGGTTCATCACCTGTTCAAACGGCTGCTTCATCCAGCTTTTACAGGCTTTAATAGCAGTATCAATGGCCTCCTGAACCTCAAGCTCCTGCTCTTTGGAGAATTTCTTTAATACATAATCCACCACCGGCTGTCTGCCTTCTGGGCGGCCAATTCCTATCCTGAGCCTTTTAAATTCTTCAGTTTGCAGATGATAGAGAATGGACTTAATTCCGTTGTGTCCGCCAGCGCTTCCCTTCATCCTCAATCTCAACTTCCCTGTTGGCAAATCCAGGTCATCATACACAACCATAAGATCTTCAGGATCAATTTTAAAGTACTGCAGAAGCGGACTAACCGACTCACCCGATAGATTCATATAAGTAAGGGGTTTAAGGAGAAGCACTTCTTCGCCGTCAATCGTTCCTTTACCGAAAACCCCTTGAAACTTGGTTTTCGTAAGAGGAATGCTGAATGCTTCCGCAAGTGCATCCACCACTTCAAATCCAATATTATGTCTTGTGAAAGCATATTCCCGTCCGGGATTCCCTAGACCAACGATCATTTTCACGTTCCCGCACTCCTATTCCAAATACATTAGAAAAGCATAAACGTCCTGACCAGGCACGAGCGGCACTGAAGCAGGACAGATAGAGAAGAAAGATTGCTTGGCTAACACGCCGCTGTGTAAATCACACATTACAAACTTCTACCCTGAATTTATGCTTTTGATTAATTAAAACAGCTTGCTCTAAACATTTCGCTTTCTTTTACCAGTATAAAGCAGGCGCCCCTTAACAGGTTGCGCCTGCTTTATATAACTTATCAGTCTACTCTTCCAGGTCGATCATCATCCAGCTTCTCTTCAGTTGCCTCAGGTTCAACATCTTCCTCTTCTTCCGTCTCAGGTTCTTCTTCAACTGGGGTTGGAGGCGTTATAGATACGATGATTTCCTCATTGTCATCGACAATTTCGAAGTCACCGGTTACCTTAATGTCTGAAACCTGTAATGAATCACCAACTTCAAGGGCTGAAATATCAACCTCAAGGAAATTCGGCAGATTTGAAGGCAAGGCTTTAATCATTAACTCATTAACCGTCTGGTTAACGACACCGCCGTCTTTGTCTCCTGCTGCTTCACCAGTTAAGTGAAGCGGCACTTCTGCTTCTATTTCGGATTTCATATCAATTTCAAGGAAATCAATGTGGATAATTTCGTTCTTCAAGCGGTCAAATTGAATATCATGCGCCATTACAGAAAAGGCTTTGCCGCTTCCAATCGTTAAATTAATAATTGCATTCTTGCCTTCGCTGTTAAAAAGCTTAAGCATTTCACTTTCTTCTACAGAAATCGTTTGATTTCCTACATTCTTTCCATATACGACCGCAGGGACTCTTCCCTCGGATCTTAATTTTCTGGTTGTAGAATGTTTTTTATGCGCTCTTTCGCTTACTGTTAAATTTGCCATCAAGACACTCCCTTTCTCTGTTATACCTTTACCCGATCTGTCATATTTCAAACATTCATCGAAAAGTTTCTACTGTTGAAAAAAGGGGCTTTTCCTTTAACGCTCAGTCAAAAAGCTTGCTTACAGAAAGTTTTTCATGCACACAAATAATTGCTTCTCCCAGCAAAGGGGCGACAGATAACTGAGTTATTTTATCGATTTTCTTTTCTTCAGGAAGCGGTATGGTATTTGCTACCACTAACTCAGAAATAGAAGAATTTTCAATACGCTCAATTGCTGGACCTGATAGTACCGGGTGAGTACAACACGCATATACGTCCTTCGCTCCGCTCTCGATTAAAGCGTTAGCAGCAAGCGTAATCGTCCCAGCTGTATCAATAATATCATCTATAATAATCGCTGTTCTGCCTTCAATGTTACCGATAATATTCATGACCTCAGAAACATTAGGCTTGGGTCTTCTTTTATCAATAATTGCAATTGGCGCCTTTAGTCGGTCAGCCATCTTTCTTGCACGCGTCACACCGCCGTGATCCGGCGATACAATGACAAGATCATCAAGAGCTTTGCTTAGAAAATAATCAGAGAGGATAGGCACACCTAATAATTGGTCAACAGGAATATCGAAAAATCCTTGAATTTGTGAAGCATGGAGATCCAGTGTAATAACCCGGGTCGCTCCTGCTGTTTCTAAAAGATTCGCCACAAGCTTCGCAGTAATCGGTTCACGTGCTCTCGCCTTTCTGTCCTGACGGGCGTAACCGTAATACGGAAGGACCACATTGATGGTTTTAGCCGAAGCCCGCTTAAGTGCATCAATCATAATCAGTAATTCCATTAAATGCTTGTTAACCGGTTCACAGGTGGATTGAATGACATACACATCACAGCCGCGAATACTTTCTTCAATATTAATTTGAATTTCCCCATCACTGAATGAGGTTACAGAACATTTACCTAAGTTAATACCGATGTGCTTAGCTATTTCCTTTGATAATTCGGGATTGGAATTCAGGCTGAAAACCTTTAAATTAGGATCTAAATAGTTGGCCATGCTAGTGGTCCCTCCATCACTTGTTTTTCTTAGCATTCATTTTATCTGTATAGTTTTCCTTGTTGACCTGACGAGCTCTAGCAATGGACAGGGCATGTGCGTCCACATTATCAGTTACAGTAGAACCAGCTGCCACAAATGCGTTCTTTCCAACCGTTACGGGCGCAATAAGATTGACATTACAACCAATAAAAGCACCGTCTTCCACTCGGGTTAAGTGCTTATTCAATCCATCATAATTAACTGTAATGGATCCGCACCCAAGATTGACGCCCTTGCCAATCTCCGCATCCCCAATATAACTGAGGTGAGACGCTTTGCTGCCTTCTTCCATAATGGACTTTTTGACTTCCACAAAGTTGCCGATCTTGACACGATCCTGAATTTCGGACTGCGGTCTGATGTGTGCAAACGGACCAATCGCTGCCTGTCTGCCAACGAAACTGTCGTGGATAACAGACTGTTTCACCTTCGTGCCCTCACCAATCCTGCTGTTCTTAATTTCTGTTTGAGGACCAATCTCACAATCTTCCCCAATGATAACTTCTCCGGTTAATGTGGTTCCCGGATAAATGATTGTATCGCTTCCAATAATAGTATTCGCAGAAATATAAGTATTATCGGGATCAATAATTGTTACGCCCTCTTTCATGTGGCGCTCATTGATACGATTTTTCATAATTTTCTCCGCTGAAGATAAAGCGAGCCGGTCATTAACCCCAATTGTCTCTTCATACGAAGAAGTCACAAAGCCAGTCACTGCTTCGTTATCTTTTTTAAGGATACTTATAACATCAGGAAGATAATATTCACCTTGAACGTTATCGTTTTTCACGAGTTTTAAGGCTTCAAAGAGCTTTTTATTATCAAAACAGAAAATCCCGGTACTGATTTCCTGGATCGTCCTTTGCTCTTCTGAAGCGTCCTTTTGCTCCACGATTTCAGCAACATGCCCGGAACCATCCCGAATGATACGGCCATATCCAGTAGGGTTGTCCATAATGGCGGTTAATACACTGACCGCCGCATGTTCTTTCTCATGATAAGAAAGGAGATCCTGAATGGTCTCACTTGTAATTAATGGGGTGTCCCCACACAGCACAACCGTTGTTCCTTCTTTTCCTTCCAGAACCGAAGCGGCCTGCTGAACAGCGTGAGCCGTTCCCAGTTGTTCTTTCTGTACAGAATAGGAAACCTGATCCCCCAGTTGTTTTTCAACGGCCTCACCACCGTAGCCTAAGATGGTAATGATCTTTTTGAAGTTCAATCCGCTGATTTGATCCACAACATGCTGAATCATCGGTTTCCCACAAACAGGGTGCAATACTTTATATAGTTTCGATTTCATTCGAGTGCCTTTTCCGGCCCCCAAAATCACCGCATAGCGATTTGGCATAATTAACCTCCATCTTTACCTTTTCATCCATTTATGACTATAGCCTAAAACAAGCCTTTTTTCAAGGATTTGACCACTCTCTAATGCCTGTCGCAAAGGTCGTGTAAGCGCTTGATTATGCTGTTAATTCATTAAAAGTACCCTTTTGTTTACAAAACAAAAAAGAACTTAATCCAATTATTGGATCAAGTTCTTTTTTCATCACAATGTCATATTAAGAAGCTCCAGCTTCTTGATAAGCAGCTTCGACTTCACCAACACGATGATACTCATCTAACACGGCTTGCTGTATTTTTTCTCTTGTGTTAGACGTAATCGGGTGGGCTATGTCACGGAACTCCCCATCTGGCGTACGCTTACTTGGCATAGCGACAAACATTCCGTTGTTTCCATCGATGACACGAATATCATGAATTACAAATTCACTGTCTATCGTGATCGAAGCGATAGCCTTCATTCTGCCATCAGTATTGACCCGGCGTAATCTCACATCTGTTACTTCCATTTTTTAGGCACCACCTTTTACCATAAATAAGAGACTATAACAAGGATTCCACAAAAAAAGGCAAATCCCTGCTAAAAAATAAAAAAAGTCAAAATATTTTATGATAAAAGAAACAATTCTATTTTATAAGGGCAATAACTTCTATCTCAACCTTTACGTCCTTGGGAAGCCGGGAGACTTCAATACAGGATCGCGCAGGAAGATGATCCGTGAAATAAGAGGCATATATATCGTTAATTTCAGGGAAATCCTCCATGTCTTTTATAAAAACCGTTGTTTTAACAACCGTTGAGAGTGAGGCGCCTGCGCTTGAAAGCACCGCTTTTAAATTTGCAAAAACCTGATGCACCTGGTCTTCCAAAGATTCTCCAGCCAGTTCACCATTCGGTTTTAAAGGAATCTGCCCTGAACTGTAAAAAATATTATTAGCAATAACGCCTTGCGAGTAAGGACCAATTGCTTTTGGTGCCTGTTGTGTATGAGTAGTTCTCACAGGTCGTTCCTCCCGTCTGTTATTTATTATTAAAAATACTGCCTTCTTCAATGGAAAAGGTTGCGTCATCATCGTTCATTTTCAGTTTCAGTAAGGAAACGTAATCGTCCACAAGCTTAGAGCGGGCGTCTTTTGTCTCTACAAAAACCGCCGTTCCTGCTACTTCTGCTTCAAATTCTTCAATTAATGCTTTCATTCCTTTAAGCGTCCCGCCGGCTTTCATAAAGTCATCTATAACCAGTACCCTGGAACCTGCCTTCATGCTGCGCTTAGGAAGAACCATTGTTTGAATTCTTTTGAAAGAACCAGAAATGTAATTAATGCTTACGGTAGACCCTTCAGTGACTTTACTGCTGCGGCGCACAATAACTACCGGCACATTAAAGTAGGAAGCAACCGCATAAGCAAGCGGTATTCCTTTCGTTTCCATTGTCATAACCACATCAATCGATGCATTAACATAATGAGATGCAATCATCCGCCCAATAGCATTGATGTAGCCTGGCTGACCTAAAATGTCAGTCATGTATAAATAACCTCCAGGAAGAAGGCGATTCGTTTCTGAAAGGTGCTCTCCTAGATCTTTAAGAAAAAGTGACGCTTCATTCCCGTCCATCATTGGGAGATATTTTACTCCGCCTGACGCACCAGCGATTGTTTCCAGCCGACCATACCCTTGTGTCTCAAAGTTTTCTTTAATAATCCCAAGATCTTCACTAATCGAAGACTTGGCTGATTCATAACGCTCTGAAAAGTAGGTAAGCGAAATAATTTGATGTGAGTGCTGCAAAAGATAGCCTGTCATATCGACAAGCCTGCTGCTTCGCTTTAATTTCATGACAATCCTCCAGATCCGAATATTATAGGTAGATTCTACACCTTCATACGGATTTATTCAAGGATCTCTTTTTGTCCCCACAGTCTGACAGCATAAACGTTCGGACAAAACCCTTTTAGACTGTTGCAGATGCGCTGTACCTTGGAGTCATATTGCGTTAAGCCGAACACTGTTGGTCCGCTTCCACTCATCAAGACTCCCTCAGCGCCCATTTTTATCATTTGATTTTTTATCTGAGAAACTTCCGGAACTTTATGTGGTGTGACCGATTCTAGACTGTTGCCAAGAAGCTTGCACATTTTCTCAAAATCCTGCGCTTCGATCGCCTCAACCATGCCATTTACATCAGGATGAACAGCACGATCGATGTCGAGCGCTTTATAAATATCTGCAGTCGAAACCGAAACCGCCGGCTTTGCCAATACAACCCAGCATGATGGCGGAGTGCTTATTGGAAGGATCTTTTCCCCGCGACCGGTGGCAACTGCAGTGCCGCCCGTTACACAAAATGAAACATCCGAACCAATCTGTTCAGCGACACTGTACATGTCATGTACGCTCATTTTCAGCTTCCACAGCTTGTTTAATGCGCGGATGGTTGCAGCCGCATCACTGCTCCCTCCAGCTAACCCAGCAGCTACCGGGATTTCTTTTGAAATGGTAATGGTCAATCCTGTTTTAATTTTATAACGGTCTTTAATTATTTTCGCTGCCTGGTATGCAAAATTCCGCTTATCTTCTGGTACAAATGAAGCGGTTGAGCGAATGATAATCCCATCGCTGCCGTTTTCGTTTTCCTCACACTCGACCCGATCCGCCAAGTCGACTGTCGTCATTGCCATATGGACATCATGATAGCCGTCTTCACGTTTTCTAAGAACATCTAAAGACAGATTTATTTTAGCAGGTGCTTTCTCAGTTACTCTCACTTAATTCCCTCACTTATACGAAAGACGTTCTTTAATATTATTATCTTATTGTATGATAAAACTTAAACAGCAATAGCACAAGGCTACCTTCATTTATGTTTAACTATTGTTTATTTTAAACGGATTTAAAACCCCTTTTCATCAAGGCTTGGCTACAAACAGCTTGGGTCGTATCAAACGTTTAAAAAAGCCAGAGCACTAGGCTCTGGCTTTAAATCATTCACTCAATGTGAGGGTGTATTGGACTCTTTCATTTGCCGTTCAGCTATTTCTATGGCTCGTTTTACCATATTCCCTGCATCGCGGGCTTTAATGCCGCCCCAGCCTTCCTTTTGGACGGTATCATAAAAACCCAGTTCTTTCGCCAGCTCTTCTTTAAAAGCGTCGGACATGATGCTTCGCTTTCTGGACATATAAAGCCAACTCCTTTCACACATCGAGTAAGTTTAGTATGTGTGAGGAAGGGGATAATATGTAATATAACGCAAAGGGGCGGCCTCATACAGCTTTCCTGAACCGGTTAATTAATCCATGCTTGTTTGCAGGTTGAAAAGGCATAAAGAAAACTTGGCTTTCGCCAAGTCTTTAGTGCCGGAAGCTCTAGTTGCAAGCCAGCTGCTTGAGCAACCATCATTGCAGGCTTGTGCCAAGTTTGAGTGAAGCTGAAACATAGGCACACTCTTTTAGTACTTTATTCTGCTTTCTCGCTTTAGCGAAGCTGAACATTCTTGAAATATAAAAAAAGCAGTATGACAAAATGTCTACTGCCCGCTTGCTGCAACTTCCTCAAGGAAGGTTATTTCAACTGATTCAGTTAATACATCCGTATAGCTGTAAGATACACGTTCATAAGCGTTGGTATCTTCATCAAGTTTAACAATAAATACGGCTGGATAGGTTTCTTCCAGGACGCCTTCGCGTTCAATTGTTTTGCGTCTGCCTCCGTTTGCTTTCAAAGCTAAACGTTTGCCGACCCTTTCATCTAAAGCGCATTTGATATCATTTATGGTTTTTCCCATATAACAACCCACCTCGCTTAACCAAATTATAACATCATTCAGCGTATTATGTCAAATTAACGGTGAAAATATTGAATTATACCAAGATTTAAATGATGTTGTCAACGTATTAAGCTCAATGAATATAGTATATGCTATAGCCGGTTAATTATGCAAAAGGCTTTATTTAAAGTCTTTTCGGTCTGGATAAGGCATTCCTGTCCTTAATATCCCTTTGCTTTCAATGCCTCCTAAGCCGTCTTCTCCTGCCAAAGTATGTCGAAGCACGTCCCAGACATTCACACTTTCAGTAAAAGAAGTGAAACTTATTTTAGCAACTAAATAAACCGGATCAAGCGCATGAATATTAATACGTGTCGGAGAACTGGCAAAATTGGATCCCGCCCTAATCAGCTTTTCGAAATGAGATTGACAGGCTCCCGCAAAAATAACCGGATGATCAAGATGCGGAAAAAGATACCTGACTTCCTTGACCGTTCTGATAAAGTGAGCAGAATGGCGATACGCTTTCAGGTCATCCTCATCGCCTTTGTTTTTCATATAGGCATCGTGGCCGGTTAATACCAGAATATCAGGTCGTATATGGCGCACAAGGTTCGGAACAAGCTCGGGCATTTCTTCTTCCTTCATATATTTCCCCAATACGGGCACATCTAATTTTTCGTATACCTTAAGGCATTTTTTTAGATAGTAAGCATCACCGTCTATATGTAATACTCTGCCCGGCATTTCAAAATACCCGCCCGTTGACCGATAACCATTGGTTGCCGTATAATCTCTTTTTAATTTTATCTTCTGATAGTCCTGACGAAAAAGCCGGCAAGAATGAGCTTCACGTTCCTTCTGCATCTCTTCCTCTTCCCTCAGGTGCTCCTCTGTTAGAAGAACGAGATCATCAACCGGGGCGTCCGCACACAGCCTGAGCTGCTGACCAGTTAATTCAGCCGTCCTTTCTTTTTCATTGAAACGAACCACCCTGAAGCATACATCACAGGAATAGGAGAGACGGCCGACATAATCTCCGACCTGTATATTCATCCTGGACCTCCTCATCACCCAAACGCTAACAATGCTTTTTTAAGCTTCTTTTCATCTTATGCAGCCAGCCTGTCAGATATGAAGGGTATGAAGCAAAAACCAAGCGAGTGATCGGATATCATTCAGCGTAAAGAACGTCGCTTAGACGGCCAAATTCTTCAATCGTCAATGTTTCTCCCCGACGCTTCGGATCGATCCCAATTTGCAAAAGTTTTTCGGTTAATTCTTCTTTATCCTGTTTCTTAACGAGGTTATTCAGTAAATTATTTAATAGCGTTTTACGACGCTGAGCAAAGCTCTCTCTGACTACACGGTAAAAAAACGCTTCATTTTTAACTGTCACTTTTTTCTTTTCGCGAACGAGTAATCGAATGACGGCTGAATCAACATTAGGCTGTGGAATAAATACGGTCTTCGGCACCGTCATGACAATTTCAGGATCTGCCACATATTGAACCGCTATTGACAATGAACCATAGCTTTTCTGCCCTGGTGCTGCTTCAAGACGTTCAGCCACTTCCTTTTGAATCATTACCACGATACTTCGAACAGGAAGCTCTTCTGTTAACAGCTTCATTAGAATAGGGGTCGTTACATAATAGGGAAGGTTCGCAACAACGGTGATATTAGCGTTTTCCGGAAAATGCTCAGCAATAATTCTCTTCAAATCCGCCTTCAGAACATCTTCAAAAACAACTGAAACATTCTCAAATTCCGCAAGCGTTTCATCAAGGATAGGCTGCAGACGCTGATCGATTTCCAGAGCCAGCACCTGTTTTGCCTGCTGCGCAAGGACCTGAGTCAATGCACCAATACCAGGTCCAATTTCAATCACATAATCTTCTGGTGTGACTTCCGCTGCACCAACGATATTTGTTAATATATTTTCATCAATCAGGAAGTTCTGCCCTAGGCTTTTTTTCATTTTAAATTGATGGGTCTTTAAAATATCCTGAGTGGTTCTAGGTGAAGAGACTCTTTTATTCATGATTTTCCTCCTGGATCACGTCTTCAATAGCTGAAACAAATTCGGTTTCAGCGATTTGAAACATTTTTAATCTTTTATAAAGCTGTTTGGCATTCGTATAACCAATCTTTCAGCCGTTCCCCTAATTTTTCCCGGCGCTCCCTTGCCTTCTTGCCGCCTATTAAACCGTATGCCATCAGCAGTTCGGCTGAAATAAGCTCGGGTGTAACCTCTGATTGTGTATAAACGTGTTGAAGTGCTTCCTGAATGACTTTGTTTGAAGCATGCTCGATACCCAAACTATCCGTTTCTTTCCCTCTTGCTTCATCACGCGTCAAAAAAGCATGCTTACAATTCGGGACTTGTGCCACGATCGTCTTTCTGATCTTTTCACCAGGAAAATCCGGATCTGTAAATATGATCACTCCGCGTTTCGCCTGAGCATGACGAATGGCTTCTATGATGGCGGGGCTGATTGCTGATCCATTGGTTTCAATTGTATCTGCTTTAACGGCTCTGTTAATTGCCTGAGTATCGCTTTTTCCTTCCACTACGATAATTTCCTTAATAATCATAGATCCTCCACTGCCATTTCTTTTTATTTTAGCTTATCATACCGCAAAACGTCATCACGCAAAAAGAAGTACAGTTTTTCTGTACTTCTTTTACTGTTCCTTTATCTTAATTAGTTTATGACCTTAACTTTCACACGTCGTGAGCCCCACGAGTATGCGGCTGATTTAGAGGAAAAGAAAACATCAATTTTGTGCCCTCCAATAGCTCCGCCAGTGTCACCCGCTACAGCATAACCGTAGCCTTCCACATATACCTTCGAGCCAAGAGGAATCACACTTGGATCCACCGCTATAACTTTTGCATTAGGATGAGCTTTTAAATTAATGCCTGTCGTCGTGTGTCCTGAACAGCCGGAGCAATTGGCTGTATAGGCGGTGCTGTTCACATAAAACGTTTTAGCCTGATCGTGATGCGCTGCGCTTGGAGCTGGTGCTGACATCGGTTCAATATGTGAAGCCGTGCTTTTGGGCTCCGCCGTTTGAATTTGGCTGACAGGCTCGGTTTTTGGTTCTTTTGTGCCTAAAGCAACGATTCTGCTTGTGCTTTTCTTTAGCACGGTTTGTCCCACATAGTGGCGCGAGACTTCCTTTCCGTTCTTATAGGTGACTTTATAATGCTTTTCTGCCACACCTTGTTTACCGTCAGAAAGAACCTTTTTCTTGCCTTTTGCCAGCTGATCACTTTTTCTGGTAACTGTTTTCACCTTAAGCGGCACTTTCTTCACGTCACTGACCTTTTTAACACGTATCACCGTCACATTTGTTTGCGGTGTAATTGTTTCTTTTTGGGCCGGAGAGATCTGATCATCCTTGGTTAAAGAAATATCATTCTGTTTGAGGAACTCTCCTACTGTCATTTTATGCGTCCAAACCATCCTGTTCTTCTTGCCCACATGAACATTAATTTGAAAGCTTGGGTTATAAACGACAGACATGCCAGAAGTGATCGCCTTTGTCGGGGCGGGACTCATCTGATCATGAGCTTTTATCGCAATGTGATGCGTATTAAAAAAATCTTGAACCGTATCAGCCGTCGTCCAGACTGATTGTTTTTTACCTTTTAGGGTAAAGTTGTATTTTCTTAGCCTGATCATACTCAACCTTCATTTGATTCTTTAATTTCTCGTCTTTTGCCGGTGTCACTTTATCATGCGCCTTTAAAGATATCCCTTGGTTTTTCAATAAGTCATTCACTGTTTCAGCGTGTGTCTGCACGTCTTTCACTTTGCCGTTTTCAACGAGTTTTACATTCTTTAACGTTGATTGGTATGCCGTCAAACATATAACGACTGTAACCACGACAAAAGATAAGAGGGCAATTGTTGTCTTTTTATTTTCTAAAAGACGTTTCACCTGCTGCTGCATCGAATCTCTCCTTTTTCTAAAAAAATTGTATCGTCTTCATTCTTTTAAAATCTTACAAATAAATCTCTCATGGACCGGATTTGCCCATTATATCGATCCCATTCCTATGTGAAAAGCAATTTCTATCGACACATTTCATGTCCCTTCACTCTTAAATAAGGGATTCAGGCGATTGAAATGGGAATTTGTCAGGTTCACCTGTCGTTTCTACTTCGTCAGTCCGAATAATTGGCAGGCATTGTCGAAGGTTTTCCGGGTTAATTCTTCATAAGATAGGCCCCGAAGTTCTGCAATTTTTTCTGCTACCAACTTAACTCGGGCCGGTTCATTTCGTTTTCCACGAAAAGGGTGAGGACTTAGATACGGACAATCGGTTTCAACAAGTAACCGGTCAATTGGTACCTGGCTAGCCACTTCTTTCGGAAGCTGAGCATTTTTAAAGGTGACGGGTCCTCCGATTCCAATATGAAAACCGAGATCTATAAATTCCTTTGCGGACGCCCAGTCATCACTGAAGCAATGCATGATTCCGCCAATCTCTCCAGCCCGTTCTTCCTTAAGGATGGTTAAAATGTCTTGAGTTGCTTCCCGATTATGAATCACTATAGGAAGACCAACTTCTTTCGCCAGACGTATCTGACGCCTGAAGACATCCTGCTGAATTTCTGCAGGCGATTTATCCCAGTGGTAATCCAGTCCCATTTCTCCAAGCGCAACCACTTTAGGATGACCAGACAACTCACGGATCCAGTCCAGATCCGCATCTGTCATATCAATCGCATCAACGGGATGCCAACCTACTGCAGCATAGAAATTTTCATACTGCTCCACAATCTGCATGGCCCGTTTAATCGTTGGATGGTCAAAACCGACAACCAGCATCTGCTCAACACCGGCTTCTCCAGCTCGTGAAAGCATTTCCTGAAAGTCATCCTTATAATCTTCTGCATTTATATGAGTGTGGGTATCAAATAACATAAAACTCTCCTGTAGTATCACATTTCCAAACTAGCCTTGTGTGCCTTATTCGGCTTAAAAATAAAATTACGGCCATCGAAAAAGTGATTTAATATGTATTAATTTTCAGAACAACCTTAAAGACCTGATATTAAAGTCCTAATAAAGCTTAACATAATAAAATATTTCACAAGAAACAGCGATATTTCATAAATATTAAAGTTGTGTAACAAAAATAGAAAAAGATGGTATGTTATCCATGCCATCTCCTAATTCATGCTATTTATTTACTTTTACTTGATTTTTGTTCCATTTGGAATCGTCTTATCAATCGTAGCCACTTTCAATGTTCCTTGTTCTTCTCCTGCAAGAATCATTCCTTGTGACCATTCTCCCCGAAGTTTGACAGGCTTTAAGGTTTGTAATGCAAATGACTTTCTTTCCAACAAGATCCTCGGAAGTATAGTGCTTTGCAATGCCTGAAACGACCTGGCGTTTTTCATACCCCAAGTCGAGCTGAAGCTTTAAAAGCTTATCCGCTTTTTTAACTTTTTCAACCTCAAGAACCTCCGCAACTCTCAGCTCAACTTTTGTAAAGTCATCAATGGTTATTTCTTCACTTTCCGGAGCATCAGGTACTGCAGCGTTGGAGGATTCTTCTGTTTCTTCTGCAGATTCCGCAGATGGTCCCCTCATCAGATTCTTGATATGTGACACTTCATCCTCGAGTTCAAGACGAGGAAAAATCGGGGTTCCTTTTTGAACCGTCCAATGACCTTCTGATACTCCGAAATGATGAAGACTGTCCCATTCAAGATTCTTTTCCTCATTAATGCCAAGCTGTTGAAAAATCTTTTTAGGAGTCTGGGTTAAAAATGGCTGGATCATAATACCGATCGCGCGAAGCGACTCCGTTAAATGCACCATGACTGAGGAAAGCGCATCCTTTTTGCTTTCATCCTTAGCCAGGACCCAAGGCTCGGTTTCATCAATGTATTTATTTGTTCGGCTGACCAGCTGCCAGATCGATGACAGAACAACCGAGAATTGAAGATTTTCCATTTCATCTTCCATTTTGGCAACTGTCGTATTTACAAACGTTTTTAAGGTGTCGTCATAAGGCGTAACAGACCCGGCATATGCGGGAACGTTTCCATCGAAATACTTATTAACCATAGCAACTGTTCTGTTGAGCAAGTTGCCCAGGTCGTTTGCCAAATCAAAATTGATCCGGTCGATAAAGCCTTCAGGTGTAAATACGCCATCCGCTCCAAAAGGCACTTCCCTAAGAAGATAGTATCTTAAAGCATCAAGTCCGTATCGTTCAATCAGCGGAACAGGATCCACAACATTGCCTTTTGATTTAGACATTTTGCCATCCTTCATTAACAGCCACCCGTGAGCAAAAACTTTTTCAGGAAGCGGCAGATCCAGCGCCATTAAAATAATTGGCCAGTAAATGGTATGGAACCGGACAATCTCTTTGCTCATTAAGTGAACGTTAGCAGGCCAATATTTTTTGAAACGTCCGTCATCATCTGTACCATAACCAAGCGCAGTAATATAGTTCGACAGCGCATCGATCCACACATACACAACGTGCTTAGGATTTTCTGGAACCTGCACACCCCAGTCAAAAGCTGTTCGTGAAACAGCAAGATCCTCCAAGCCAGGTTTTATAAAGTTATTAATCATTTCTTTCTTTCGTGATTCCGGTTGAATGAAATCTGCATGCTCTTCATAATAAGCAAGCAGGCGATCCGCATATTTACCCATCCGGAAAAAATAGGATTCTTCTTTAACCTTGTCAACCGGTCCTCCGCAATCGGGGCATTTGCCATCATCCAATTGCCGCTCAGTAAAATAGGATTCACAAGAAGTGCAATACCATCCTTCGTACTCGCCAAGGTAAATATCATCCTGGTCCAACAACGTCTGAAAGATTCTCTGGACAACTTTACGGTGACGCGGCTCGGTGGTCCGGATAAAGTCATCATTAGTTATCTCAAGTTTTTTCCACAGAGATTGAATGCTTTCTGCCATCCCGTCAACATATTCTTGCGGGGATATTCCTGCTTCATCAGCTTTTTTTTGTATCTTCTGTCCATGCTCATCTGTGCCGGTCAGATACATGACATCGTATCCGCGCAGTCTTTTATACCGGGCCATGGCGTCTCCTGCAACCGTTGTATAGGCATGTCCTATATGAAGCTTACCGCTCGGGTAATAAATAGGGGTAGTAATATAAAAAGATTTCCGATCTTCCACTCTCTGTGACCTCCTCTAAGGTTTGCCGCTCTAAGGCAGAGGCAACCTCCGTCTCATGCTCAAAACTATACTAATCGGGGAATATCTTGTCAAGAATCCTGAAAATAAACCCAAAGGATAAAAACTCTTTAGAAAAATGATCCAATTATTGGAGCAATAAATCAAAATGTTACATTTTTTAAAAATAATCACCAATATATACATAAAATAAGAAATGGTTCGAATAGTTTATTAAGTTGATCACCATAGGATTTCTAGCGGTTTTCCAAGGGGAATTTAAGCCTAACTCGTTTTTTATTTTTCTCTTTAAAGTGCTAAATTTTTTGTTAGAAATTGATTGACGACTTTGGGAAACAATGGTATTATATGAATCAAGTAAATATTGTCGAAATATGACGAATAAGCATTTTGGGAGGAGTACTATTTATGAAATCTACAGGTATCGTAAGAAAAGTTGATGAGCTTGGCCGCGTGGTTATTCCGATTGAACTGCGTCGTACTTTAGGTATTAATGAGAAAGATGCTCTCGAAATCTATGTCGACGACGAGAAAATCATTCTTAAAAAATACAAACCTAGTATGACTTGCCAGATCACTGGTGATGTTTCAGATGACAATCTGAACATTAACGGTGGAAAGCTTATTCTTAGCAAAGAAGGCGCAGAAGTTGTAATGAAGGAAATTGAAAGCTTTTTAACTAAGTAATTCCTTTAATAGAACTTTTGTTCTCACAGTATATATTAACACCCTTCCTTTAGTTCATTCTAAAGAAAGGGTGTTTTTTTTACCGGTAAGTATTTGTCAGATTGCGCCCGCATTTCTTATTCACCTTCAACATGATAAAGCTGATATACATCCCTTTTCGGAAGTCCACGTTCTTTTGCTACTTTTTTGATCGCTTCTTTACTTGCCAACCCTTTGATTTTAATATAATGATTTATGTGCTCTTCCACAGAAAGGTCATTCCACCATTCTGATTCTTCCTGCCCGCCTTGTTCTGATGCCCCTTCAACAAGAATACAGCATTCCCCTTTAATCTCCTGTTCAGCGAGATACTCCGACAGCTCACTTGCCGTCCCTCTGAGAAAGGTCTCAAATTTCTTGGTGATTTCACGAGCGAGGGAAACCTGCCGATTTCCCATCGTCTGCTCAATCGCTTTTAATGTCTCCTTCACTCTGAAAGGCGACTCATAAAAGATGGTGGTCATCGGCAGCTTGTTCAAGCTTTCAAGAACCTGTTCTTTATCCTTCTTCCCTCTTGGAAGAAATCCATAAAAGGTGAAGCGAGCGGCTGGCAATCCAGACGCGATCAATGCTGTAACGGCTGCATTTGCACCCGGCAAAGGAATGACTCTGATATTTTCTTCGATACAAAGCATTGCAAGATCATAGCCTGGGTCAGAAACAGCAGGTGTACCTGCATCTGTAACCAAGGCAACGTTCTCTCCCTTTTTCATTGCTTCAATCAGCTTATGGCCGCTTTGCTTCTTATTATGCTCGTGATAGCTTGTCAGGGAGGTCTTAATATCAAAATGGCGGCACAGCTTAAGCGTCTGTCTTGTATCTTCTGCGGCGATAAGATCTGCCTCTTTCAAACAGTTAAGTGCCCTGAAGGTCATATCCTCCAGATTACCGATGGGGGTGGCTACTAAATAAAGACAGCCCTCCTCGGACTCATTATTTCTGAAGCTTTCTTGAATATTCAATGGCCTCCCCGCTTTCTATCATTAATTTTTTTTGTGATTTGGTAAGCTGTTTAATAGCATATTCTCTTTTCAGGGCTTCTGATTTCGTTTGATAGGATTCTTCATAAACCAGTGAAAGAGGCAGCCTGCCTTTAGTGTATTTCGCACCTTTTCCATCCTGATGGACAGCCAGCCGTTTTTCGACATTTGTCGTGTAGCCTGTATAATAGCTTCCATCACAGCATTCAAGGATATAGATATAATAATTAGCCTTCTTTTCGCACATGCAGGATATCCTCCGTATAGCTGCCGCTTTCATCATACACATGGATCGGTGAATGAACGGTCAGCCCTTCCTTTCCCTGCTTTGTCCCTTCAATTAGTACCATGTTGGCGGCCTTTCCTTTTTTAGGATGAACGAATTGCAGACGCTTAGGTTCCATGTGAAACAATCGCATAAGAGCCATTATTTCCGCCAGTCTTTCAGGACGGTGAACAAAGGCAGCCTTGCCCTTCGGCTTAAGCAGCAAGCTGGCAATCTCTATGACTTCTTTTAAATTGGTATGAATTTCATGGCGTGCAATGGCTAAGTGATGATTGCTGTTTTGATCTCTAGCCTGATGCGCAGGAAAATAAGGCGGGTTACAGGTCACAATATCAAATTCCCCTTTTCCAAACAAATCAGGAGCGTCCTTAATATCACGGCACGCAAACGTCAACTGGTCGTCCAATTGGTTTAGAGCGGCACTTCTCACTGCCATATCGTACAGTCTTGGCTGAAGCTCAACGCCTTCAATACTCCCCTTTGTCCTGGTTGTAAGAAGAATCGGAATGGCTCCGTTGCCCGTGCACAGGTCTATTAAACGTCCTTTTTGAATCGGTACATAGACAAACCGTGCCAGGAGCACGGCATCAAGCGAAAAGGAGAACACCTCAGAAGATTGTATAATTTTTAAGTTTGTATCAAACAGAAAGTCAATGCGCTCAGAATGCTTTAAATCTTTCACTTTAGTCACCTTTACCTTGTTGAAAAAACTTAGCCGTTCATTCTGTTCATAGCGAAGGGCTTGTTGTTCTCATAATTGTAAAACAGCCTTTCCCTTAGGGAAAGGCTTATTTTTTATTCAGGAATGACAGACAGAATAAACAGTCGCCTTCTTTTCGAAGGCTCCCGTAATGAAGGTTGCAAATATGAAACCCTTCCTGATAGAGACGCGCTAAGTTATCATAGCCTTCCCCAATCTCAGGCTTCAGCATTTCTTTACCGGTCCCTTCACCTGCTGCTTTTTTCTTTTGCCGATTGGTCTGAACCGAGTCAATGTGTGTTCTTAAGTTTCTGTTTTCCATCGTCAAATGCTGATTTTCTTCTAATAATGTGGCCAGCTGTGTTTTTAAATCACCAATATCTTTATAGAATTGGCCTAATTGCTCCTCCAGCCGGCTAAGCTTTGAGAAAATATCTTTTTTTTCCACATCCATCCACCTCATTATTCCATGGCTTGTGAAGAGATGGCACCTTCTTCGATGAGCTCATCCAATGTATATTCAATCACTTTGTCATGCTCGCTTAATTCAATTTGCACCAGGCGCTCTAATATATTTAAACCTACGACACGGCCTTTCCCTTGAACCACAGCGATTTTTTCACCGATATCTGGAAGCTCCTGCTTTGCCGATTCGTATTGATCATTTTCGTATTTTAAGCAGCACATCAAGCGGCCGCACACTCCCGAAATTTTCGCCGGGTTTAATGATAAATTCTGATCCTTGGCCATCTTGATCGAGACCGGTTCAAAATCTCCTAAAAATGTCGAACAGCATAGCATTCGTCCGCAGGGACCAATTCCGCCAAGCATTTTCGCTTCATCTCTTACACCAATCTGTCTAAGTTCAATCCGTGTTTTAAAAACAGCCGCTAAATCCTTAACGAGTTCACGAAAATCCACTCTTCCTTCAGCCGTAAAATAAAAAATTATTTTGTTGCGGTCAAACGTATATTCAACGTCCACAAGCTTCATATCAAGCTTATGCTCGTATATTTTTGCAAGACAGATATCAAGGGCTTCCTCTGCTTCTGCCTTGTTTTTAGTCACCTGTTCCCGATCGTCTTCCGTTGCAATGCGCATAACCTTTCTTAAAGGCAACACAACATCATTTTCGTCCACAGACTTTTTACCTATTACTACCTTTCCATATTCAATACCGCGCGTTGTTTCGACAATAGCGCAATCATCTTTTTGGATATCGAATGTACCGGGATCAAAATAATAGATCTTTCCCGCCTTTTTAAAGCGGACACCGACCACTTCATAAATCATTGCCAGACCCCCTTTGTAGCTTGAGCACCAGTTGTTCCATGACATTTTGCTGACTAACATTTGCACTCAATTGGTCTTTCCCATGAAGCACCGCTTCCATAGAAAACATAACACGCTGCAAAGATAGCTGGAGAGCTTGTCTTTGCAACAGATCTGTTCTATCTATATAAATGATATCACTTGTCGTTGAAAGATGCACCGAGAGCAGATCCCGATACCAGTATAAAATAAGATCAAGCGCTATATTCATTCGTTCAGCACTGTCAAAATGAGGGATTAATGCTTCATAAATCATCATAAAGGCATGATTCGATTGACCATGAATACCTTCCATGAATTGTAACACTAATAACCTTGCCTCCGCAAACCATTCTTCATGACACAATTCGACGGCTTCCTCAAGATCATTTGTCAGCACAGAGACAATTTTCGCTGTAGCTTCGGGAATGTTTTCCCTTTTTAAATCCGCTTCAAGTGCCTCTCTGGAGATCGGTGAGAACGTGATCACCTGACATCTTGAAAGAATTGTTTCGAGAAGAAGATGAGGATTTTCAGTTAGTAGAACAGCCATGGTTTCTGCATGAGGTTCTTCAATGAATTTTAGCAGGCTATTTGCTGCCTGTGTGGTCATCATCTCGGATTTATCGATGATAAAAAATTTCCTGCTAGATTCAACGCCCTTATAAGCAAATTCTTTAATCAAGGTCTCTACCTGACTTTTTTTAATTGACTGCCCCTCTGGCTCCACTCTTACAACATCCGGGTGATTACCCGAGGAGATCCTGCGGCAGTCGCTGCATACATGACAGGGTTCAGGACCCTCGCTATTTCTGCAAAAGAACCGCTGGGCGATTAAGTATGCCGTTTCCATTTTCCCTGTCCCTTTAGGACCTTCTAATAAATAGGCGTGGGCAAGCCGATTTTTTTCTATTGCCCTTGTAAATACTCTTGCAGCAGCAGGTTGTTTTTCCTTCAATATCTGCCAGCTCATGCCATAATCACACTTTCATATATAAAGATTTACAAGCAGGCCCTTGATCTCACCGATTTTCCCTAATAAATCAACGGATTTTGAGGACTTATTCAGAACGTCATCGGTTAGCTCCATCAGCTTTTGGTCAACACGCTTCACCAGTGTCTGAGGAGACCCTCCCTGTTGATGCCATGAGCGCGATGTTTGAGTATCCAGTCCATAGCGCACAGCTTCCTGTACAAATTTGTGTACAGATTTTTTATAATTATTAAGGTCTTTGATTGTTTGATGATGCAACAGCCTTTGACCCTCTTCATCAATTTTTTTTAACAGATGAGTGAGCTCTTCCGTTTGAAGTTTGTCCTGCTTCACTCCAATCTGTTTGGAAAAGCTATCAGAGGTTTTTGTCATTGGCGACGCAAGCTTTGAGAGAGTATCTTGAATCGGCCGTTCGTTTTGAATTTTGATTGGCATTAGTTATCATCCTTAATATTGCTTAAATTCATCAACGGATAATACAAAAACGGTTGCTCCGCCTATTTCGACTTCAACCGGGTGGGGGATGTATGAATCTGCATTTCCGCCCATCGGTGATACCGGTGCAACGAGCTGTTCACGGCTTTCACAATTATCTTTGATAATATTCATCAGAGTCTGTACCTTTTCATCCGCTGTACCGATAAGGAATGTCGTGTTGCCTGCACGAAGAAATCCCCCTGTACTGGCAAGCTTTGTCGCCTGAAAACCACCTTTTACTAATCCGTTCGATAACCTGTTGCTGTCTTTGTCCTGCACGACCGCCATAATCAATTTCATTTCCTTCACCCCTCTGTTTTTAGTATCCCCAAGCCTCAAGTTTACGCTTCACATCATATAAAATAGTATTAAAAACGTCTTCTTCAGATTGATTGCCATCAACCATACAAATACGTTGTTTATTTTCGCCAAAGATATCGTAAAATCCTTTTCTTACACGCTCATGATAATCTAATTGGCGCTGCTCAATTCTGTCCAGCCCGCTGCTATATTCGCTATGAACACGTTTTTCCATCCGTCTTCTTGCAATACCTGGCTCAATATCAATTAAGTATGTGCGGTCAGGTGTGAGGTCTTTGGCCGCAAAATCATTTATTTTTTTAATGTCTTCGATGGGCTGCTTTAACCCATAGCCCTGATAAGCGATTGAGGCATCCACGAAACGGTCGCATAAAACAATCTGCCCATCTTCCAATGCCGGTTTTATTTTTTCTCTGACATGCTGTGCCCGGGAAGCCGCATATAAAAGTATTTCTGTTTCATCCATTAAACCCTCATATTCCGGGTTTAAGATAATTTGACGAATGGCATCACTGATTAAAGTCCCACCAGGTTCTCTTGTTAGAATAAATGGTACGCTTTCCGACTCAAAATATTGAGCCAGTTTTTTAATTTGCGTTGATTTTCCAGAACCATCCGGTCCCTCAAATGTTATAAAAAAGCCTTTCAATATATATATGCTCCTTCTATTCCACCCTGTCATAGACACGAATGAATCCTTTTTCTATTAAGTGTCCTCCCTGAAACCGGGTCCCGTTTTCCTTTAAGAAAATAAGATGGTTTAGCAATTCCTTTGAGAATCTCTCACCTTGCATGACTATTGGAACACCAGGTGGGTACGGAATCAGATGCTCAGCAGCAAAATACCCAGCTGCACTTTCATTCAACGGCAGCTCGACACTCTGCATACGGTCCATCTCTTCATAGGTCATCTCTAAAGATAAGATTTCTGGTGTCCTAATTACATTTTTGCTTGACGCTTCAACGTTGTCGTATTTATCTAAAAGCGTTTCTAATACAGCTGCTAATTCTTTTTCATTAAAGGGTTGGCCGATGCCAAATAGCATTAAAATATGCGCTGGACCTGCCAGTTCAGTATAAATACCTTGAGCAGCCAGTTCCTGCTGTAAACCAAGGCCTGAAAGTGATTTTCTCGTCTGAATCAGAACCTTAAAAGGGTCCTGTTTATATAAAGGTGACGGCTTTGGCACGCTTAGTCCACTAATCGAAGCGATGCGTGTTTTAAACCGTTGAATCTGCTCGATCCTTTCTGTAACTTCTTCCATTGGCCGTGTGGCTAAATAATATCTGGCCAAATCGAGAGAAGCCATGATCGGATAAGAAGGACTCGACGATTGCAGTCTCCCCAGCCATTTCTCCACTTGATGAACGGGTACGCTGCTGCTGTTAATATGCAAATACGACCCCATCGTCATAGCTGGAAGGGTTTTGTGCGCTGAATGGACCACGATATCCGCACCCATTTCCAAGGCGCTTTCCGGTACTGTGCCGCCTAATGTAAAATGAGCCCCGTGAGCTTCATCAACTAAAACCTTCACCTGTTTTGAATGGGCATAATCGATTATTTCTTTTAAAGAACTAGCCATACCGTAATAATTAGGGTATGTAAGGACGAGAACTTTAGCTGAGGGATATCTTTTTATCGCTTTTTCAACCGATGATTGTGTCAAACCCAATGGAAGGTCTGTCACAGAATCAATGACAGGATTAATAAAAACGGGACGCAGATCCCTCATTTGAAGGGCGTGGTAGACCGATTTATGTGCATTACGCTGCACAAGGATCTGATCTCCGCGTGAAGTCATTGCAAAAATCATTGCTAAATTGCCTGCTGTTGAACCATTTAACAGGAAAAAACTTTTTTCTGTGCGATAATAATCGCTTAATAAAACCATTGCTTCAGCAATTGGCCCTTCAGGATGATGAAGGTCATCCAGTCCTTCAAGTTCTGTAAGATCGATCGGCAGGATTGACCTAAACTCATTCAAAGCCTTTTTTGGAAAAACACTGCCACTTTTATGCCCTGGAACATGCAAGGATAGCGGCTGTTTTATCTGAAACCTGTGCAACGCATCATATAAGGGTGTCTCTTCCTGATTCATAAAGCCATCCTTTATCTTCTATCAGAATATCATGCTTCTATTTTATCATATGAGCCGGCTGCCTTCACATAAAAGTAAGGCCTCCGATTTCATGCGAAAATAAAGATAACAAGCCTTTTAATGAACGTTTCGCCAAATTCTGCCCTATTGCTGCCTGATTTATCATACAAAAAAAGCATTCATAATGAATGCCCGCTTTCAACCGTTCGAAATTTTTTTATATTTAATATGGACAGCTTAGATAGATACTCCGCATACCTTGGATCTCCAACATCTGTGTGGACAATATCACTCTCACAAGTTTCACAAATAAATTGATCGACAATGTGGAGCCCTTGCTTTTTTTCATCCCCACAAATCATACACATTTCCCCGTTATTAAACACTTTTAATTGCTTCTCGCCCATTTCAATCCACCTCCATCAGCCATCCTGCCCAAAAATCAATTTTTTTATGCGGTTTTTAAGATCTTTTCTCTATTTTATGATTGAGATCATTCCGCAGTGCCTTTCCTCCAAAGAAAAAGCAGAGTGTATTTTTTAACAGATGGATGATTATCATAAGTGAAGGTAAAATATGGAGGGTGAATCAGGGATTTCACTTTCACAAAACGCTGTTTAAACGTATATACATATCCTATTCATGTTTTTAAAAGCTCAATGATTTCTTGGAACGCTTGATTATTGCTAAGCATGACAGCATTAACATCATTTATTAACTCATCCGTGTTCAAAGACGGCATCCCTTGATCCCTTTCATTTTGATTAGGGCGTTTTTCCATATTCAATAATAAATATAAAACAAAGAGATTGAGTGTGCTGCTTTCAATATATACATGGCTGTCATTGTGGGGCTGGTTTTCTTCATCAAGCTTTCTTAATTGTCTTTTTATCTGCTGCCGAAGTAATTTTTTTAATGATTTCTGTTCGTTCATATGCTCACCTCAAATAAATGACTAGCTTTCCATACTTAAATTGATATGGTTTAAAGCATTACTGCCTTCGTTCATTTCATCTGCATAAGTAAAACCTGCAATTGAAAATTTGTACGCTTCATTACCGAACCATTTAATTTGGAAATTCGGAAAAATAACAGTGTCCTTAGGATTTAAAATTAAGGTATCAAGCGGCCTTAACCAATAGTCATCTTCACTATTTTCCTCACCGGGACTAACTCGTTCCCATATACCCGAGGTATTATGAGGTTTTTTCGATTGTTGTGTAATAACTTTCCCGGAAAATTCAAATGAACTTGAGTGATTCATTTTTAATAATATAAAGGGGTTATTAATCGGTATGTTTCCCAGGTTTTTGATAACAAAGTTTCCCAATAAGATATTTTCTTCGTCTTCTCTATTTGATAGATTTAGAGAATAAGTAAAGTAGCTGATAATCATTAGCTGGTGCACTGGTGTTACTTTTTTTAACAAAAGGTTTTTTACTTCATTTAAGTATGTCTCTGTATCAAGATTCAGTTCTTTCAATTTATTTTTTAATAACAGATGCGGATCATGATTCATAAACACCCTCCAATTCAAAAGACTAAAGGGAGGTATTAAATACCTCCCTCTACCCTATGTTGCTTATTGGACCTATATGCTACATGACGCTTGGCGGGAAGATTGCCGGGCATTGCGGTGGAATAGTTGGTGCTGGGCAAGTTGCGACAATATCTTCGCGAGGCATACAGAAGTCAGCAGTAAGTTCAAGTGTAACAGGTGCTGTGACTTGAATGCTTTGACACACTAGAGCAGAGATACTCGCTACGAATGCACCCGCAACGCATGTACCGCTCGCTGTAGATGAAACATCAGTTACTTCAACATCAATGACTGTACCTTCTGGTGCGCACAAGAAGAAAGACTCACTTATGACTTGAGTAACAGGCAAGCTTGTAATTGTAAAACCGAGTCCAGCAGCCGTTGTACCGGTTATTGTCACAGTAATTGATAATGTTTTCTGAATAGTTACCCTTTCAAGTACTACCTCAGCTCCATCAATGATAAAAGTTCGGCTGGTTCTGGTGCCCACCTCAGTGAAGCTAAGTTCTGTAATGCTAGTTGTGACATCAAGAATTGTAGTACCGACTGCACATGGATCAGTCGCCCCTACGGGAAAAGTTAATGTTACAGCTGCCAAGTCAACGTTTGCTTGAGCAATGATCCAGTCATATACTTTGTCAGTGTTAATGCATAATCTTTCTAGTTGAGCTGGTACTGCTAATTGATCACCTTGCATTTAATCTACCTTCTTTCAATATTTTGTCTTACTCTTCACTTTATGTTGTACTCGCTTAATGCGCATTAGTGAAAACGTGTATTTATTGAGATTTTCACACCTATTTTTGTATAACCATATATATAAATATTAAGTCTAATATTAGGGTGATGAACAATTGGCAAAAAAAAATGATTCTACTGATTCTGGATTTTCTAAAAATAAGGAGCCTTCAATAAATGGTCATACTGCTAATAATCTAATAGATCATGACGTAAAAAAGGATCACTACTTTTGGGAAAAGCGTTTATCTAAGCTGGAAAAGAAACTTTTAGCAAAAGAGGAGAAGATCTTATCAATGAATGAAGAACATGAAAATCAATTGGATCGCTTTGATGACCAATTGAATGAAGTAAGCGATGAATTAAATAGACTTTATAGCGTCATGCAGGAGATAAGCCACCAGATTTCTGTAATATTTCTTCAAAGGAAAGAAAGTTCCCATCTTCAGCAAAGCATTGACGAGGAAAAGTTTAATCTAGACCTATCGCTATTAGAAAAACTTAATGCAGCAACACAAAGCCAACAAAGCCTGTTCGAGTCCTTTGCAGAAAAATTAGACAGTGTACCTGAGATTCAAAGAGAACTTATTGCTATACGAGAATATCTAGAAAATAATTCAAAATCTGCAATTTCAGCTAAGGAGAAGGTGCCTCAGAAAGAGGATTGAATGTCTCAGAAAGAGGATGTGTCTCAGAAAGAGGATATGTCTCAGAAAGAGGATGTGCCTCAGATCTATTTAGATCAACTCAGGCCTTCAAATTATTTTGAAAAACATACATCACAAGAAACAATTAGTACCCTCAGTGCCCTTCGTAAAGCTGATTTTTCTAAACCTGTTTATTATAAACCCGAGGATAAAGGTAATACGGCGTACCGCTCTAAAACCCCCACAGCTGGTCCTATTCAGAATAAGAATAATGGTGGAAGTATGATAGGAAATAAAAAATCAATCGAAACAAACTCAAGTGAAGCCCAAATTAATCCAAAAGAGACAACAATAGAGGAAGATTTTGAAAGCAAAAGTGATCTTGAAGGTGAAAAAACCGATATTCAAAAGGATTTAGAGGAGAATGATGAAAGCAAAAAGATCCGCAAATCTCCCTTCCCTTATTTTTGGAGAAAAAGTGATGAGTGATGAGTTATGAACCAATAATTAAAATTTATTGGCTGGCCTGTCTAAGTTCTGCTGCCCAGCCAACTACATAGGTAAGCATCTAAAAAAGCGAAAAAATAGAACGATTATGAAAACAATGATTCCTATTTATTTGATTAAACTGATATCGGCTTCCCATATCATTGTGGAATCGCTTCTCGAAACCGCACTAATTTAATTTTTTTATTTAAACGCAAAAAAAGACCAGCGAAATCAATCGCTGATCTTTATGTATAACTTTTGGCCTGGCAACGTCCTACTCTCGCAGGGGGACAGCCCCCAACTACCATTGGCGCTGAAGAGCTTAACGACCGTGTTCGGGATGGGAACGGGTGTGACCTCTTCGCTATCATCGCCAGACCTGAAGATAAACATACCTTCAAAACCGGATGCAACAGAAAGTGTTTCGACATCTTACGTTATGGAGAAGTCCTCGACCGATTAGTATCTGTCAGCTTCATGTGTCACCACACGTCCACACCAGACCTATCTACCTCATCATCTCTAAGGGGTCTTACTAACTTAACGTTATGGGAAATCTCATCTTGAGGGGGGCTTCATGCTTAGATGCTTTCAGCACTTATCCTTGCCACACATAGCTACCCAGCGGTGCTCCTGGCGGAACAACTGGTACACCAGCGGTGTGTCCATCCCGGTCCTCTCGTACTAAGGACAGCGCCTCTCAAATTTCCTACGCCCGCGACGGATAGGGACCGAACTGTCTCACGACGTTCTGAACCCAGCTCGCGTACCGCTTTAATGGGCGAACAGCCCAACCCTTGGGACCCACTTCAGCCCCAGGATGCGATGAGCCGACATCGAGGTGCCAAACCTCCCCGTCGATGTGGACTCTTGGGGGAGATAAGCCTGTTATCCCCAGGGTAGCTTTTATCCGTTGAGCGATGGCCCTTCCATGCGGTGCCACCGGATCACTAAGCCCGACTTTCGTCCCTGCTCGACTTGTAGGTCTCGCAGTCAAGCTCCCTTATGCCTTTACACTCTACGAATGATTTCCAACCATTCTGAGGGAACCTTTGGGCGCCTCCGTTACATTTTAGGAGGCGACCGCCCCAGTCAAACTGCCCACCTGACACTGTCTCCGAACCGGATTACGGTCCCGGGTTAGAATGTCAATACCGTCAGGGTAGTATCCCACCGACGCCTCCACCGAACCTGGCGGTCCGGCTTCTCAGGCTCCTACCTATCCTGTACAAACGGTACCCACATCCAATATCAAGCTACAGTAAAGCTCCATGGGGTCTTTCCGTCCTGTCGCGGGTAACCTGCATCTTCACAGGTACTATAATTTCACCGGGTCTCTCGTTGAGACAGTATCCAAGTCGTTACACCTTTCGTGCGGGTCGGAACTTACCCGACAAGGAATTTCGCTACCTTAGGACCGTTATAGTTACGGCCGCCGTTTACTGGGGCTTCGATTCAAAGCTTCTCCCCGAAGGAATAACCTCTCCTCTTAACCTTCCAGCACCGGGCAGGTGTCAGCCCCTATACGTCACCTTTCGGTTTAGCAGAGACCTGTGTTTTTGCTAAACAGTCGCTTGGATCTTTTCACTGCGGCTCCCCTGGGCTTGCACCCGGGGAAGCACCCCTTCTCCCGAAGTTACGGGGTCATTTTGCCGAGTTCCTTAACGAGAGTTCTCCCGAGCGTCTTAGGATGCTCTCCTCGCCTACCTGTGTCGGTTTGGGGTACGGGCACCGTGAGACTCGCTAGAGGCTTTTCTTGGCAGTGTAGGATCAGACCCTTCGGGACTAGTGTCCCTCCTCATCACCGCTCAGCGTATGTGATCATGGGATTTGCCTCATGATCCGCCTAACGGCTTGAACGCACACTTCCAATCGTGCGCTGGCCCTACCTTCCTGCGTCCCCCCATCACTCAAATGTCTCGTGGTGGTACAGAAATATCAATCTGTTGTCCATCGCCTACGCCTTTCGGCCTCGGCTTAGGTCCCGACTAACCCTGAGCGGACGAACCTTCCTCAGGAACCCTTAGGCTTTCGACGGAGGGGATTCTCACCCCTCTTTTCGTTACTCATACCGGCATTCTCACTTCTAAGCGCTCCAGTCAACCTTCCGGTTGGCCTTCTCTGCCCTTAGAACGCTCCCCTACCATGACGTAAAGTCATCCACAGCTTCGGTGATACGTTTAGCCCCGTTACATTTTCGGCGCAGCGCCACTCGACCAGTGAGCTATTACGCACTCTTTCAATGATGGCTGCTTCTAAGCCAACATCCTGGTTGTCTAAGCAACGCCACATCCTTTGCCACTTAACGTATACTTTGGGACCTTAGCTGGTGGTCTGGGCTGTTTCCCTTTCGACGACGGATCTTATCACTCGCCGTCTGACTCCCGAGACTAAGTAATTGGCATTCGGAGTTTGACTGAACTCGGTAATCCTGTGGGGACCCCTCATCCAATCAGTGCTCTACCTCCAACACTCGTTTCTCGAGGCTAGCCCTAAAGCTATTTCGGGGAGAACCAGCTATCTCCGTGTTCGATTGGCATTTCACCCCTACCCACACCTCATCCCCGCACTTTTCAACGTGCGTGGGTTCGGGCCTCCATTCAGTGTTACCTGAACTTCACCCTGGACATGGGTAGATCACACGGTTTCGGGTCTGCGACGCACAACTTTCGCCCTATTCAGACTCGCTTTCGCTGCGGCTCCACCTCTTCAGTTTAACCTTGCTGTACATCGCAACTCGCCGGTTCATTCTACAAAAGGCACGCCGTCACCCACTAGGGGCTCCGACTACTTGTAAGCACACGGTTTCAGGATCTGTTTCACTCCCCTTCCGGGGTGCTTTTCACCTTTCCCTCACGGTACTGGTTCACTATCGGTCACTAGGGAGTATTTAGCCTTGGGAGATGGTCCTCCCGGATTCCGACGGGGTTTCACGTGTCCCGCCGTACTCAGGATCCACTCGGGAGAGTGAGACGTTTCGGCTACAGGGCTGTTACCTCCTATGGCTGGCCTTTCCAGACCGATTCGCCTATGCCTCACTTTTTTGACTCCACAATGAGTGTCCTACAACCCCAAAGAGCAAGCTCTTTGGTTTGGGCTGTTTCCGTTTCGCTCGCCACTACTCAGGAAATCGCATTTGCTTTCTCTTCCTCCGGGTACTAAGATGTTTCAGTTCCCCGGGTCTGCCTACCTGTACCTATGTATTCAATACAGGTTGCTATCCGTTCAGAATAGCGGGTTCCCCCATTCGGAAATCTCCGGATCAACGCTTACTTACAGCTCCCCGAAGCATATCGGTGTTCGTTCCGTCCTTCATCGGCTCCTAGTGCCAAGGCATCCACCGTGCGCTCTTTCTAACTTCACCTTTGGGATGTCTCGATCTATTTGATCGTGCTTCTTTCTGTTGCTATCCAGTTTTCAAGGTACATAGAAGAGTTGCCCCTTCAAAACCAAACAAAAGCTCAAGCTTGCTAACGATTATATCCTTAGAAAGGAGGTGATCCAGCCGCACCTTCCGATACGGCTACCTTGTTACGACTTCACCCCAATCATCTGTCCCACCTTCGGCGGCTGAGCCCATAAAGGTTCTCGCACCGACTTCGGGTGTTACAAACTCTCGTGGTGTGACGGGCGGTGTGTACAAGGCCCGGGAACGGATTCACCGCGGCATGCTGATCCGCGATTACTAGCAATTCCGGCTTCATGCAGGCGAGTTGCAGCCTGCAATCCGAACTGAGAGTGGCTTTATGGGATTCGCTTCACCTCGCGGTGTCGCTGCCCTTTGTACCACCCATTGTAGCACGTGTGTAGCCCAGGTCATAAGGGGCATGATGATTTGACGTCGTCCCCACCTTCCTCCGGTTTGTCACCGGCAGTCACCTTAGAGTGCCCAACTGAATGCTGGCAACTAAGATCAAGGGTTGCGCTCGTTGCGGGACTTAACCCAACATCTCACGACACGAGCTGACGACAACCATGCACCACCTGTCACTCTGTCCCCCGAAGGGGAACGGGCAATCTCTTGCCTTGTCAGAGGATGTCAAGACCTGGTAAGGTTCTTCGCGTTGCTTCGAATTAAACCACATGCTCCACTGCTTGTGCGGGCCCCCGTCAATTCCTTTGAGTTTCAACCTTGCGGTCGTACTCCCCAGGCGGAGTGCTTAATGTGTTAACTTCAGCACTAAGGGTTGGACCCCCTAACACCTAGCACTCATCGTTTACAGCGTGGACTACCAGGGTATCTAATCCTGTTTGCTCCCCACGCTTTCGCGCCTCAGCGTCAGTTACAGACCAGAGAGCCGCCTTCGCCACTGGTGTTCCTCCATATATCTACGCATTTCACCGCTACACATGGAATTCCACTCTCCTCTTCTGTACTCAAGCTCCCCAGTTTCCAATGACCCTCCACGGTTGAGCCGTGGGCTTTCACATCAGACTTAAGAAGCCGCCTGCGCGCGCTTTACGCCCAATAATTCCGGACAACGCTTGCCACCTACGTATTACCGCGGCTGCTGGCACGTAGTTAGCCGTGGCTTTCTGGTTAGATACCGTCATGGCATGAGCATTTCCTCTCACACCTGTTCTTCTCTAACAACAGAGCTTTACGATCCGAAAACCTTCATCACTCACGCGGCGTTGCTCCGTCAGACTTTCGTCCATTGCGGAAGATTCCCTACTGCTGCCTCCCGTAGGAGTCTGGGCCGTGTCTCAGTCCCAGTGTGGCCGATCACCCTCTCAGGTCGGCTACGCATCGCTGTCTTGGTGAGCCATTACCTCACCAACTAACTAATGCGCCGCGGGCCCATCTGTAAGTGATGGCAGAACCATCTTTCACCATTGCACCAGGCGGTGCAATAGATTATCCGGTATTAGCCCCGGTTTCCCGGAGTTATCCCAGTCTTACAGGCAGGTTGCCCACGTGTTACTCACCCGTCCGCCGCTCGTTCCACTGACGTCCCCCCGAAGGGTTCAGTCAGCTTCCCGCGCTCGACTTGCATGTATTAGGCACGCCGCCAGCGTTCGTCCTGAGCCAGGATCAAACTCTCCGATATAATGCTCATACGAGCTGGCTGGTTTTTTTATATAGAGAAACCAAACTCTATCTTACGCGTTTAAATCGTTAGATTTAATACTCTTTTTCAAAGGTTACCCTTTTTCAAAAGTACGCTTGGCTTTTGTTTAGTTTTCAAAGAACAACATTTCGTTTTTCCCTCAACCATACGGTTTTTTGGGTTGTCGTTGTTTTAACAGCGACTAGATCATCATACCATGCTGAGTTTTTCATGTCAACATGTTTTTTTAATTTGTTTGCCGCCTCTTCCGAGGAGACTTTTACTATTATACTTATTAACCAACGTTGTGTCAACCGTTTATTTTAAAAAGAAAATCCGACTTCAACATCCATTTGTTCGTCCGTTTAGTCTCGGTCTCAATCACAACGTTATTCATAATATCAGCTTAAATAACTAACGTCAATGGGGAATCGTATTAAAAGTCATTTCAATATTTTCTAATAAATAAACATGCTGATTATACGAAGATCAGCAGCTTCATAATAACCAGCACCGCAAGCCCAGGCAAACCTAAGAAACCTGTTATAGCAGCAGTAATAAAGTTAATCGGCAGATGCCAGGTAAAAGATTGTCCAACCAAATTGAATAGAAACAGCATGACCGCTCCGATGATTAATTTCACCCCAAGCCTGCCCATCCACTTTAAAGGATTAAGACGAAAGGCTACCAGGACGATCAGCACTAAACCAGAAATCATTAACCAGGTAAGCAGGGTTGAATTCAAAAAAAAACCTCCATCCTTTTTAAAATAAGGTATGAAGGGCGTGTCTTAGTTATTACTATTTATATGTTTTGTATCTAATAGAGAGTTTCTGGTGCCTTGCTTCCTTTAACAGAAAAAGATATTTGGCTTCAGAGAGCTTTAACTGCTGAAGGACTTCCCCAGAAGGTTCGATGCTTCCTTCAATGACTTTTTTCTTTTTAAGCCAAGTTTCTCTGCAAGAGCTTAAAATCTCCAGCAGATCCTCTTGCATAGCTTTACGAAGTCTAATTTTACGTTTAAAAATAGCCATTTTCCGCTGCTCTCCTAAGCTTATATTTCTCTTCGCCCTTCCAAAGCTTTTGATAAAGTGACTTCATCCGCATACTCCAAGTCACCGCCAACTGGTAGACCATGTGCAATGCGGGAGGTCTTTATTCCGATGGGCCTGACGAGCCTTGAAATATACATAGCTGTCGCTTCACCTTCAATCGTTGGATTGGTGGCAAGAATGATTTCTTTAATTCCTTCATCTTCCAGACGCTGAATCAATTCGGTTACTTTAATATCTTCAGGACCGATGCCTTCCACAGGAGAGATTGACCCGTGAAGAACATGATAGAGACCTGTATAATCTCTCATTTTTTCTAGAGCCATTACATCTCTTGGCTCCTGAACCACACAAATGGTAGAACGGTCTCTTGATGAGTCATCACAAATATAACAAGGATCGTTGTCGCTGATATTTTGGCATTCTGAACAAAAGACAAGGTTTCGTTTCACATTAACCAGTGAACGCCCAAATTCCATGACGTCTTCCTCGTTCATATCTATCACGTAAAATGCCAGACGGACAGCCGTTTTCGGCCCAATGCCAGGGAGTTTCATAAAACTATCAATTAGCTTGGCTATCGGCTCTGGATAATGCATCGCTTACTCTCCTAAAACATTCCGGGCATGTTAAGTCCCTTAGTAAACTGTCCCATGCGCGCGTTCGATAACTCATCGACTTTTGCCAAAGCATCATTGATGGCAGCAAGGACAAGGTCTTGAAGCATATCGACGTCTTCTGGATCCACCGCTTCTTCTTTAATGATAACTTCGACGACTTCCTTATGTCCGTTCGCTTTGACGGTAACGACTCCGCCGCCTGCAGTGCCTTCCACAAATTCTTCCTTTAATTCTTCTTGAGCTTTCGCCATTTGCTTTTGCATTTTTTGCATTTGCTTCATCATGTTATTCATATTACCTTTCATCTTCGTCCACTCCTTTTAGTGTTAATCCCTAATTTCCAGCAAGTCCGGTCCCACAAGCTTTTCTGCTTCTGTAATCAACGGATCCTGCTCTTCTTCAATCGGTTCTGCCTCTGATGATTCTGTTGTTTGGTGTTTCGTTTCTTCTATATAATCTGCTTTCAGCTTCTCCCAGGCCTTAATAGGGATTGGGTACATTTTTCTTTTATGCCCCATAACGCTTTCGAGCAAACGTTCCACCACCTGAAGAATGTTGCTTTTATTCTCCATCACCATCTGACAATGAAAATCATACTTAAAGGCCTGTATGAACCCTTCGCCGGAACTGGCCACCGGCTTGCTCTCTAACAGCCAAGCGTGTGCGGCCACATTTTCTACTCTTACCTTACTCATTATATCAGCCCAGGAGCCTCTTAGCTTCATTAAATCATCTTTTGTTGCTTCTGTAAGCACTTTTTTTAGTTCTCTTGCCGGTGGCATCGGTGTGGTTGTTCGGGCTGTGCGGCGAGGTTCTTTTGGTTTATTTTCCTGAACCTCTGAAGTCTGGACAGGCTGCTGATCCAAACGCTTTTCAAGTTCAAGCAGCCGCTGTTCAAGTCTCTCCAACTGAGGATTCACATCAGAAACTTGCGGAGAAACTGACTCAGATGGATTGTTTTCGCCATTACAAAGATTAATCAAAACCATTTCCAGAAGAATCCGCGGATGGTTTGTCCGTTTCATATTTTGAAGAACACGGTTTAACTGATCCATATAATAATAAAGTTTTTCCGCTGGTATTTGGGCGGCCTGATTTTTAAAATTGTCATCGGCATATGGGCGGGTCAGCATCTCTTCCAATTCTGCTGAGGTTTGAAAGAGGAGCAGATCTCTATAGTAAAAAACAAGGTCATCCATAAGTTTATTCGCGTCTTTACCTTTATCAAGAACGTCGTTCACTTTCCGAATGGCTCCCGGTGCATTATTCTCCTCAACGGCATTGACAATTTCAGACATAAATTGTCCTGAGACCATCCCGGTCACCTCAAGAACATCGTCTGTTTTTATCATTTCATCACTATATGCAGCAACCTGATCAAGCACACTTAATGCATCACGCATACCGCCTTCTGAAGCTTTTGCAATAAGTGAGAGGACGCCATCATCAACCGAAAGCTTCTCTTCTTCAACGATATAGGAAAGCCTGTTAATAATCGCTGATGTGCCAATCCGTTTGAAATCAAAGCGCTGACATCTTGAAATAATGGTCAATGGAATCTTATGCGGTTCTGTTGTTGCTAAAACGAAGATTACATGGGCCGGCGGTTCTTCAAGCGTTTTTAACAACGCATTAAAAGCACCCGTCGATAGCATATGCACTTCATCAATAATGTAGACTTTATACCTGACTGAGCTTGGTGCATATTTAACGTTGTCCCTGATATCACGGATCTCATCGACGCCATTATTAGAAGCGGCATCGATTTCAATAACATCTGATATGGAGCCGTTTGTTATTCCACGGCACGCTTCACATTCATTACAGGGTTCAGAAACAGGCGCCTGCTCACAATTAACAGCTTTAGCTAATATCTTGGCCGCGCTGGTTTTACCTGTTCCCCGCGGGCCATTAAAGAGATAGGCATGCGAAAACTGTTCTTTTAAAAGCGCATTCTGCAAGGTCCGGGTAATGTGCTCCTGTCCAGCCATATCTTCAAATCGTTGCGGCCGGAAAACACGGTACAGCGCTTGATAGCTCATTTCTCTCCCCCTGTTCTTTCTATACTTCTTCTATTATAAACGTATCCCTTATCCTTTTCAAAATGAAAAAAGACAACCGGCGAACCGGCTGTCTTTTATAATATTATTGGTTAATACCGTGCACCTTCCGTCGACTGAGATTTCATAGTCGCTTCTTAAGCAGTTAGCTCGATTCAGGCAGCCCCGCGGCACACGAAAGGTCCCACTTACTGCTGCTTCCTTCCGGACCTGACAGGGTTCATGAGTTTCCGTTGCGCAGGACCCAAATGTCAACACCACTTACTCAAGGCTGCACTACAAAACCGGAGCCTCAGAGAAGGAATTCAACCTCGCTATAGCGGATTGCGAGTACAGGGCACCGCTACCTCCCCGTCTAGCACGGCAAATTAAAGTATACCACATTTAACAAAAGAAAGACAATAAAAATAAAAAATGGAGGAGGCGAGAGGATTCGAACCCCCGCGGCGCGTGAACGCCCTAACTGATTTCGAGTCAGTCCCCTTCAGCCAAACTTGGGTACGCCTCCAAATGTTGATTATTAATTTATCATAACTTTATGCTTCCCGCAACGCTTTAACACCTGCAATGTATCAGTCTTCTATCTTCCTTTTCAAAGCCTTTTTATCTCTCAGCTTTCGAAAAAAAGTTTTCAATAACTGCGCACATTCTTCCTCACAAATCCCTTGAATGACTTCGGCCTGGTGATTGAATCGTGAATCCTCCGGCAGATTCATCAGCGTCCCGCAACAGCCTGCTTTAGGATCCCATGCGCCAAAAACAACCGTATCCACGCGTGATTGAATAATTGCTCCTGCGCACATTGGGCAAGGCTCAAGGGTGACGTATAACGTACAGCCGGTTAGCCGCCAAGTGCCAAGCCGTTCGCTTGCTTCCTGTATAGCGGTACATTCAGCGTGGGCTAAGGGGTGCTGGTTTGTTTCTCTGAGGTTAAAGGCTTTTGCGATTATTTCGCCATTCTTTACAATCACTGCCCCAATCGGTACTTCATTCAGTTCTTCGGCTTTTTTAGCCTGATCTGATTGCCTCCTTCATAAATTGTTCATGACCGGCTTTACTCGTCAAACCGCTAACCCCATTTCATAGCTTCCTCAAGATAGTATCTCTCTATTTTATAAATTGAATGACCCTATGTTGTCAACAAGAAAAGCACAGTTGCTCAGTGTAAAGCAAAAAATCACTTTAACAGCGAGGCGACCACTGTTGTTTTCGACAAAACCAAGATCGTATTCCAGCAGTATTGAGTCCCTTTTTCACGAGGGATGGGGCTTCTTGAGGTCACTGAAAAAGCAGCTTAGAGGTTTGCCACGTTCACTCGGCTATGATGGCGGAAAACTTATGACGCCTCGTCAGCTGATGGCCGCTGAAATCCATAGCCATAATTGACTTGAAAGTGGCATCATTGGGCAACAAAAACGTTGATTGAAGCGGTGGGCGCGAGACTCCGACGGGACCAGCACGCGTCCGAAGATCCACTTTGGCGCACAAAGCCCCCCGCCAAAGTTAGCTGAGGCAGTGCCCGTGGAAAGCCAAGCCTACCACATATTGTGAGCATGCGAACTTTCCAAAGCTAGGCAAGAAGGGAAAACGAGGGGCGTTTTCAGAGCCCTCGTTTTTTATTCATTCACCGCTTTTGCTGTCTCAACAGAAACAACTTCCGCTTCTTTTCTCGATTTTAAAACCAGCGGGTAAAAAACAAATCCGGCTAAAATCATGATCACCCCAAAGAGAAAGGTTTTTAGATCGGCGGTTCCTGCTTTTATTACCCATAAGGAATAGATCGTCGCCAGCACACCAATAATCCCGTCCAAGATTCTGCTGCGATCCTTCAATCCATACCCATCTCCGCTGATCACCATTTTCAAAACTAAAATAGAAGCAATTACATACGGAAGCAAATAGGACAGTGTTGCAATATAAATGATAAAGTCAAATGCACTCGAAATCGACTGTGACAGGGTTGAGAAGATAAACACCTGACACATAACATTGGTAATCATGAGAGACGTCACCGGTGTCCCTGATGCATTTGTCTTCTTAAAGCTTTTCATAAAGAGACCTTGTTTCGCGGATTGATAAGGTACCTCGGCAGTCAGCAGCACCCATCCGACGGTCGATCCGAATAAACTAACGAGAGCTAACCCAGCCAAAACATATCCGCCTGCTTGGCCCATTACTTTGTCGAGAGCATCGACTAATGGTTTTGAGGAGTGGATCAATTCACTATGGGTCAAGGTGCCAATAACAAGCAACGTAATTCCCATGTAAATCACGAGGGCAATGAGAAGGCCAGCGATTGTTGCCCGCTTTATGTCCCGGCCGCTTTTTGCCCGCTTAGAGAAAGCAACAGCGGATTCAACACCGACAAAGGCCCATAACGTTGTAATAGCCGCTTGGTTTAACTGACCAAAAAGACCTGTTGTCTGTCCATCCGACTGTACAGTGTCTGTGACAAATGGGACAAGGTGGCTTGCCTGAAAAGCGAACAGCGTTACGATAATAAACAGAAAAAACCCAAGGACTTTAGCTGCGGTAGCAATAAAATTAATTCGTCCTGCACTTTGGAAGCCTTTCAAGACAAGATAGTGAACACCCCATAATAAGACTGAGCAAACAAGAAAGTTAAGAAGGTGGCCAGCTGTAACCGGCAGCGAACCAAGATTGAATAAAAGATAGTTACTATTCATAATCGGAAAAAATGTTGATAAATAGCCAGCAAAGGTTGTGATGACCGCCACGATGCCAACAAAGTTTGCCACCCAGTATCCCCAAGAGACAAGATAACCCCATAAGACAGAAGCATTGCTGCCCTCTTTAAAAAGCGCCTTTGCATAAATCTGGGGGCCGCCTGTTAAAGAAGTTCTTTTAATAGATAAGATCCCATAGACGAGTGCGATAAACAAGACGCCCACGCCTGTAAACAACCAAGCATAAAAGACACCGCCGGGACTTGCCACCTTCGCTAAAGAGCTCGGCAGCATGAAAATACCCGAACCCACCATATTCCCGATAACGAGTGCTGTTAAGATCCACACACTTAATTTATTATTCGACATAAGAAAGACTCCTTTCAAAACAAAACGTTTATATAAATTTTATTATAGTAGTACATCACCGAACTAAAGTATACACCCGTGTTAAGGCCCTTTCAAGCGCTTAAAACGATGTAATCGCCTTCAATAAAAAGTCTTTATTTTTTGATAATTACGCTTTAGATAAGTGGCTGAGGTATATAGGGCTGCTAAAGATCGTCTCTGACAAATTAATCACCATTATAAAAAAAGAACCAGCCAGTGGCCGGTTCTCTTACTATTCTTCTGCATCTTCGTTCGATAGTTTCAACATATTTATCAGTTTAAAAAAGAGACTTAGAATAATCGCAATAACTGTCGCAAGACCCATTCCTTTAAGAGAAATGTGGAAAAAATCCAGAGACACCCCACTGATTCCGATTACAAGCACAACTGAAGTGAGAATGAGATTCTGCGATTTTGCATAATCGACTTTTGACTCTACAAGGATGCGCAGACCCGATGCAGCAATAACACCAAATAAAAGAAGGGAAATGCCACCCATTACCGGTGTGGGTATGGTGGAAATGAGTGCGGACAGCTTGCCGACAAAAGAAAGCAGAATAGCGATAATCGCCGCGCCGCCGATGACCCAAGTTGAATAGACACGGGAGATGGCCAGCACACCAATATTCTCGCCATAAGTGGTATTCGGTGTCGAACCAACAAATCCTGAAATAATGGTTGATACGCCGTTTCCTAGGATCGAACGGTCAAGTCCCGGATCCTTCGTTAACTTTTTGCCGACAATATTACCAGTTACGATTAAGTGTCCAATATGTTCTGCTACGACAACCAGCGCTGCCGGCAGGATAATAAAAATACTGGATAGATTAAATTTCGGTGTATAAAAAGTTGGCAGTGAAAGCCATGGTGCATTTGCGACCGATGTGAAGTCGACCATTCCAACAATAGCAGCAATGATGTATCCTGCTATGATTCCAAACAATATCGGAATAATTTTGAGAAATCCTCTAAACATCACCCAGCCAACGATTGTTATAATCAACGTCAACACAGAAACAGTGAGTGCTTTTGGATCAGACGCCCAGTTTGCAGCTGCGCCATCTGGTCTGATAAATCCTGCCATTTGCGCGGCTGTTGGAACCAATTCTAAACCAATTACCGCAACAATCGCTCCCATTGCAGCTGGTGGAAAGACAACATCAATCCATCCGGTGCCTGCAAGTTTTATTATGTAGGAAATAATAACGAAGAGAACGCCGACTGCAATAAAACCGCCCAGTGCTTCACGGTAACCGCCATGCGCCATGACCAGTGTGACTGGGGAAATAAACGCAAAACTGGACCCAAGGTAAGCGGGTATCCGCCATTTTGTTATAAAAAAATAAATAAGCGTTCCAATACCATTCATTAATAATATGGTAGAGGGGTCGATGTGAAATAAAAGCGGAACCAGTACTGTTGAACCGAACATTGCAAACAGATGCTGCAGACTTAACGGGAGACTTTTCAGAAACGGTGGTCTCTCATTAACCTGGATCATTCTTTGTGCCAAAAAGATGCCTCCTTATATAATCCTCTTTTTGCTCCTCAATAAGTATAGCGCAAAGAGGAGGCTTTTAAAAAAGAAGTTTTATAAAACAAAAAACAGGCTTGCCGGAGGAAAATACCGGAAGCCTGTTAAAGAAATGATGATGACTCCTGCTCTCAGTCTCTTGAAACACCAAAAAACCGAAGAATATACAAAAAGAGATTAACAAAGTCAAGATAGACTGAAACAACAATAAATGGGATATCTTTATCGCTGAAACCATGATGTGTCAGCCGGCTGAAATCAAACAATGTGTAGCCAACAAAGATAAAAATACCAAACGCCGAATACACAAGATCCGTGGTATGGGAGAACGGCAGGAAGACGTTAACGATTCCTATGACAACGAGCACAATGAGTCCGATAAAAAGAAAGCCACCAAGAAATGAGAAATCTTTTTTGCTGAGTGACGCATAGGTTGCAACGCCTGCAAAAGAAACCGTTGTGATCCCGAATGCTTTTAACACTGTATCTGCACCAAGCATGCTGACATAGCTAGCGATGACAGGGAACAGAGTCAGTCCGGAAATAAACATGAAGGCAAACATTAATCCATAGCCTACCGCTTTTCTTTTTCTCAAAAACACCATCATCACTATCATAATCAGTTCCACGATGACCAGCGGCAGCATAAGGACCGGAGGAACATATTGGCCCTGCATATAAACCAATTGTTGCCACGAATAACCCTGCAAAGAAGGCCATGAATAATCTGGAGTATGGCTGACGTCTTGCACTAGTATACGTTGTCATGCCTTTTACACCCTTTCTTTAGGACAAAATGAATTCAATTTAAGTATACGCGGCTTGGCCGAAAAGGTTTCGATTTAATTTGGGCTCTTTTTATTTTAAAAAGCTCTGTTCAAAACATTTATACCACTGTTAATGGGTAAATAATCGGATGATGGCAGTTTTTTAAACGCTGATAGAAAACATGATTATGTTCACAGCCCGCTATACATAGAATACGTTTGTTCTCATACTCCTCGATGGCCGCTTCTATTCTTCGGAGCATCAATTCATTCCGGCATGTCCAGACAAGATTTTGCACTTCTGGATTGATTTTTTCAAGCCAGTCCTGTTTTTCTTTAAAAAGCTGATCAATTGAAGGATGGTTAAGAGGCAATGAGCTGGCATCGGCTTTACTGAATATGTGCTGATATTTCATTTTCAGTCGTTCCTTGAGCTGATGTGGGTTGGCTTGAAAAGCAAAGTGATCCAGATCTCTCATCTCTTTTTCAAACCAGTCCACCGGTATAAATTCAATATCTTCCTCTCACAAAGCGGTAGAATCAGAGCACGATACTCACTTGGACCAAGGTACCCCGAATCACTCTGATTTCTCTGGTACCTCTCATAATCTTCAGGTCGTACTTCTCCGCAGATAATATCCGGATTAAACTGCAAAATTGCCTTTTCCAGAAGGGAAAGAGGGTAACCAATCCGGGCTCTTAGTGCTTCTGTATGGACGGTTCCAAGAATACCTATTGTATTCACCACAAACCCTCTCCTTTGGTATATGCTGAGTTATTTTATTTTTCAGGTCATTAATTTGCGTGCGAATGAATGTTCTAGTGTATTAATTCTCCATATTAAAAGCAATTCCTTCTTTTTAAAAAATATTTTAAGCTTGTTTGCACTGAAATTCAAAAAACCGGTCCAACGTCACTTAATGAGACGCTTGAACCGGTTTTTTCCTATTAGATTATCGTTTGTTTTATTCGAGATTGCTGTGCCGCTTGAAGGCATTCTGCTGGGAGGACCCATCACTTCCACTGAAAATAAGGCAGATGGTGTCAAAGAGAATATGAACGCTTTGGTCGAACAGAGAACCAAGCGGCTGGATGCTCTCCGCCTCGCCTTCCTTCCGATATTTCGTAGCGGCAGGCACCAGCAGACAGTTCGACGCCTGCTGGCCTAATTCGGATTCAAGATTTGTGGTGACTGCGATCACCTCACAGCCAAGGTCTCTGGCCTTTCCAGCTGTCCATACCACCTGTTTCGTTTTTCCTGAGCCAGAAACCGCAATCAGCAGATCATCTTTTTCGATTGAAGGGGTGATCGTTTCACCAACAACAAAAACCTCTGCGCCAAGATGCATGAGCCGCATTGCAAAGGATTTTGCCATAAGACCTGATCTGCCTTCTCCGATGACAAAGATTCGCGAAGCGAGCTTTAATTTCTCTCCAGCCGTTTTAAGCTGTACTTCATCCACTTGATTAACAACGCTCTCAATTTCTTTTATAATTTCTTTTGTAAGCATGCATCTTTCCTCACTTTCAAAGCTTTTCCGGAATTTTCTAGCAGCCTCAGCCGGACTTTTAGCTTTTGTAATAGCTGAACCAACAATGATAACTTCCGGTTTCATTTCTCTTACAGAGGAGATCGTTTCTAACTGGATCCCTCCTGCAAACGCCAGACGGCGATCCTCCAGAACAGAATGAACTGAAAAGCTTTGGTCGCCTTTTAACAACTCTTGCTGGTCTTTACTGATATGAGCACAAAGCACAGCATTCTTTGCGGCTGCCGTAGCCTTTTGTTCATCAGACGTATTTAACAGATCTATCATCACGATCTTATGATACTTTTCGGCCACTTTAATGCATGCGTCAATGGTCGCTTCAGGAGACACCCCCATTACAGTCGCTGCATCCGCGCCATTTTCAAAGCACTTTTCAAATTCATATAATGCATTATCCATTGTTTTCATATCTGCAAGAATAACTTTATTCGGAAAGGCTTCTTTCATTTTTCTAATGCTTTCCATTCCGAATTCCTTAATAAGTGACGTGCCCACTTCTATCCAATCAACATGCTCCTCCACTTGACGTCCCATGTCAATAGCTTCAGAAATGGTCATACGGTCCAATGCCACCTGCAGTTTCATTAGGCATGCACCTCTGCTGGCTCAACCTTATTAACTTTTCTCTTCTCACTCTTAACAATCACCGTAAATATAACTGCTAAGACCAGTGAGCCTGCCATGAAAATATAAGAAGCTGCGAAACTGCCCGTCGCCCCGTTTAAGAACCCAACAACATAAGATCCTACAAAAGATCCCAAAGCACCCATGCTATTGATAAGAGCCATTGCTCCGCCCGCTACATTTCTCGGCAGAAGTTCCGGTACGATAGCAAAAAACGGTCCATATGGGGCATACATGGCTCCACCAGCTATAACGAGTAAGACAAATGAAAGCCAAAAATTCGAAGTGCCAATGAGATAAGATCCGTAGAACGCGACAGCTCCGACAAGCAGAAACGGCCATACAAACGCTTTTCTCATTAATAATTTATCAGAGTAATACGAAGCTGCCAGCATGAGAATGGTTGCTAATACATATGGAATGGAGGACAGCCAGCCTGTTTCGACAATACCCATGTTTGGAGCGGCCTTAATAATCGAAGGCAGCCACATTACAAACCCGTACACACCAATGCTCCAGAAGAAGTATTGAAGTCCTAAGTAAACGACAGGCTTTGATTTAAACGCATCACGGTAATTTCTTACCTCTTTTATTTCTTTTTGTTCATCAGCAAGTGCGCCTTCGAGAGCAGCTTTCTCTTTGCTGTTCAGCCACTTTGCGGATTTAGGGCGGTCATTAGCAAGCTTGAGCCAGACGAATGCCCAAATGATTGACGGCACCCCTTCCAAAATAAACATCCAGCGCCATCCGAAGGAATTTAACAAGATAACCAGAAATGATGGACATCCAAAGAACAGTGACCGGATTTCCCAAAATAAGAAAGGTGTTGGCGCGAGACCGTTCACCCTTCGTGAACCAGTGACTTAAGTAGACGAGCATCGCCGGCATGACAACGCTTTCAACAACGCCGAGTAAAAAGCGAATCACAAGTAAAAAAGTGACATTTGTAATTAAACCAATTGCGCTTGCCAGAACTCCCCATAGAATCAGTGCCCAGAAGATAAGCAGTCTTGCACTTCGTTTCTCAGCATAATGTGCCCCGGGGATTTGGAAAAAGAAATAACCCAGAAAGAACAAAGCCCCTAAAAGCGAAGAAATACCAGCCGTAATATGAAGATCCCTTGCCATACCAGCCGCTGCACCAAAACCGTAGTTAGACCGGTCAAGATATGCAAGGCTGTACGTGATAAAAGCGAGTGGGATCAGCCGCATCCAACGTGAAGCAGGTAAATTTTTCATCAAAAACAACTCCTTAGTTATTAGTTTTGTTAAATCTATGAAAATCTCCAAAGTAGGAATAAATATATGAGATCTTTTAAGTTAACCGTTTATTCAACTTCAAAAAGGCCTCCAATTCACTTCGAAGCGGCATACCGTCCATATCTCCTGGTGACTGAACCACAAGTGCTCCAATCGCATGGGCGCGTCTCACCGCATCTTCCAATGATTCCTTTTCCAGAAGAGCACTGATCATACCAACAGCAAAACCGTCGCCGGCCCCGACTGTGTCAACAACCTCTTCCACTAAGAATCCTGGAATTGTCAGTTCCTTTTCAGGACTTCTAACATAAGCACCCATCTTCCCCGCACTTGATCACCACAAGCTTAACGCCTTTATTCAAATAGAATTCAGCCATCTCAGATAACCGGCTGCAGCCCGTGAGTTTCTCGGCTTCTTCCTTACCCGGGAGCACCCAATCAGCGAGGAACGCTGTCTCATTAATGGTTTGAATCATGTGCTCTTCTGAGGACCAGAGAACAGGACGCAAGGTTTGGATCGAAAGAAACCGTTGCTCCTGCTTCTCTTGCAGCTTTCAAAACCTGATTCGCATAGTCATGCGTCTCTTTTGAAAGAGCAAGAGGAATGCCCGTCATGTGGATGTGCTTTGCTCTCCTGACGTAATCTTTACTAAGGTCTTGAGGAGACAAGGAACTTGCAGCTGACCCTTTTCTAAAATACTCAACCTTCGGATCGCCTGAGCGAACTTTAGATTTCAGCTGAAATCCAGTTGGTCTCGTTTCGGAAGCAGAGACCTCGCTTAGATCTACTCCCTCATTGCGGAGGCTGTCTAAAATGTATTTTCCAAAGCTGTCATTACCCAATTTACTCATCCAGCCAACTTGGAAGCCTAACCGCGAAAGACCCACCGCTACGTTCGTTTCCGCTCCCGCCAATCCCTTTGTAAAATGAAAGGCTTGCTCCAGAGGGAGTGCTTGATCGGCGATAAACATCCCCATTGCCTCACCAAATGTCACGACATCCAATGTTTTCATGAAATTGCCTCCCATGCTGTTTCTTTTACAAGCTTTACGTACTCTGTTAGCTGCTTTTGATCGCTAACCTGAAATTCAATGGCACAAGGGATACTTGAATGAAAATAATTCAAATATGTTTCCCATGGTACGAGACTCTGTTGATCCAGCGGACAAGCATAATAAAGTTTGTTTTGCCGCTTCACTCCCTTTAGGTGAAGGTAACCAACAAATTCCTTAAGCTGATCGAACGCTTTTTTGCCATCTTCCTCTGTCCATAGCCAATTCCCGGTATCAAAAGTCATTTTGACAGGAAGTTCTTGTTTTTTCACTCTGTTAAAAAAATGTCTTAAAGGCTCAATTCGACCCCCATGCAATGTCTGATCATTTTCCACAAGAAGCTGGACACGTTGTTGCTCCAGCGGCCGGTTCATTAAGACCCTTTCCAGAGCGTCAAGGCCGTGTGATGAATCATCATAATGGCCAAGCGATACTTTCAGATAAGCCGCGCCCGCCTCTTCAGCACTTTTTAACAGCGCTTTCAAATTTGCTGTATTAAACTCACCGTCTTCGTCCCACAGCATCGCAGGACTTGAATAAACCACGATAAGATCCCGTATGTGACATGCCTCTTTTAATGCATTCAGATTGGGGGCTGATTGAAATAATTCTTCCCGTATTTCCATTCCTCCGCCACCTGCATTCACAATTGGCTGAATACACTGCTGTTGATCAAAACTGGGTTGCTCAGCCTCCGAAAAGACTGACGTTGGAATAATTACTGTTGTCACAAAATTTCCTTCTTTCTAAAATATACTGTTATACCAACAATGGTAACGGTTCCATAAATGGATAAAATCAAGTCCCAGCTTTTAGTCACTAATTTTTGAGTGATGGTTTCTGGGACGTTTGCAGCTCTCAAAGCTGTCTATAAAGTCGATGCCCTTACGATAAATTCTGCCGGCAAAATCAGTTCCTGCGGCTCCTCTTTATCCCCTTCAATCCGCTTAAAAACCCTTTCAATAACCTGCCGCCCAATCTCTTCCGTCGGTTGAGAAATTGTTGTTAAAGCAGGGGTCAGAACACCTGCCCATTCAGGATCATCAAAACTGACCAGCGAGATATCCTCGGGAATGCGCAATCCCCGTTTCTGAATTTCTTTAAGAACGGCCAGCGTAACGACACCATTTGCTGAGAAAATCGCTCTCTTACGGCCAGATGATGCTTCCAAAAAGTTCTCCATTTGTTTATCCAAGCTTTCTTCATCATCTATTTTTAATTCATATATGTTTTCAAAACTTGGGTGGTTATGCTCTGTTAAGACAGATTGAAAGGCGTTCATTCTTTCCCGGCGCGTGCTTATTCCATCAATTGGCTGACTGAAAAACCCAATCGTTTCATAGCCATGAGCAATCAGAAACCGGACGGCCTCTCGTGTCGGTGCAATGTTATCGACCCCGACAAAATCAAAGCCAAGTTCAGGTACGCGTCGATCGACCAGCACCACTGATGTTTCCTGATCGGCCATATCTTTTAAAAACTGATTGTTTTGCCCTGATGTATTAATAACAAGCCCGTCAATACGATGAGATTGAAGCATAAAAATATATTCTCTTTCAAGCTGAGAATCATTGTTCGTGTTGCACACCATTAAACTGTAACCCTTGCTGCGGCAAAGAACTTCTGCAGCATGCAGAATTCTTACTGTAAAAGGGTTCGTAATATCGGCTACAACCATGCCGATGAGATAGCTTCTTCCGCCTTTAAGACCTGCAGCCATGCGGTTCGGCTGAAAATTGAGTGATTGAATGGCCTCCTGAATTTTTTTCCTGGTCGGTTCAGCCAAATTTCCATATTGTTTGCTCAAATATCTTGAGACAGTGGTTTTAGATACGCCTGCCGTTCGGGCAACATCCATTATTGTTAATCGTTTTTTTGTTGAATCACCCATATTTTCACCTCAGGCTTTCCGAATGGGAACGGTTTCTGAAAACGGTTCCAAAACTTCTTTAAATAAATCTTAACATGAATTAAAATAAAATCAACACAAAATAATCAGAAAATATCTGCATATTCTCCCCTGTTTATTTATATCATCACCAGCAAAAACATGTTAAGATCATTGCATAAGCCGCAGTCATCAAAGGAATGATCTTAATGAATGAATTATTTCATCAGCTTGCAGAAGCTCTATTGGAAAAGAATGGGCAGCTTAACTATGAGGAAGCCCGCACCTGGGTTGAAATTCTGTGGGAAGACTTTGAAACGACACGAGCCAAGGCAGGGCGTCCCTTATATTGATAAAGCAGAAACCATGAAAATTGTTCTGCAATGGATTAATTACTATGGCCCGCTTTTTCATGAAGTCGTTAAATCCAATCCGAAGTTCCAGAAAATGATTCATAATCAGCAATTCGATTAAAAAACCGCCAGCAAAGGGTGATCCCCTGAGCCTGGCGGTTTTTTTAGAAAGAGGTGATGCAACCTATTTCGAGTCTTTTTTTCAAACGATTCTCCTAGCCATTATCGTGGTAAAAGAATTAGCCGAGGTTAATCCAGACTGTTTTTACTTCTGAGTAATTATTCAGCGCATAAGAACCCATTTCCCTGCCAAGTCCAGATTCTTTATACCCGCCGAATGGTGCCGCCGCATCAAAAGCATTGTAACAGTTCACCCATACGGTACCAGCCTTTATTCGATTGGCCACATAATGAGCAGATTTCAAATTCTCAGTCCACAGACCAGCTGCAAGTCCATAGTTACTATTATTAGCCCGTTCGATGACTTCATCAAGATCTTCAAAAGGCATTGCTGCTACGACTGGCCCAAATATTTCTTCTTTTGCAATCGTCATTTTGTCATCAACATCAGCGAAGATTGTTGGCTCCACAAAATAACCTTTTTCGGTATGGGTGCCTCCGGTCAATAGCTCTGCCCCTTCTTCTTTCCCTTTGTTGATATAGTTCACGACACGATCCTGCTGTTCCCTCGAAACGAGAGGACCCATTTCAGTATCGGCATTCAGACCTTCTCCCTGTTTCACATTTTTTGAATGCGTGACAAGGTCAGCCATGACATTATCAAAGTTTTTCTTTTGAATATAGAGCCTTGAGCCAGCACAGCAGACCTGTCCTTGATTAAACATAATGCCGGAGAAGGCACCAGGAATTGCGCGATTCATATCCGCATCAGGAAGAATAATATTCGGAGACTTACCGCCAAGTTCCAGCGTAATGCGCTTCATGGAATTCGACGCTTCCGCCATAATTGATTTACCCACTGTGGTTGAGCCGGTAAAAGCAATTTTATTAACTAAAGGATGTTTCACAAGGGGCTCACCAGCTGTTTCCCCATACCCTGGTATGACGTTAAGCACGCCTTCCGGGAAACCGGCTTCTGCTGCAAGCTGAGCTAAATATAATGCAGAAAGCGGTGTTTGCTCTGCGGGCTTCAGTACAACTGTACAGCCGGTTGCAAGAGCCGCCCCTAATTTCCAAGCTGCCATTAAGAGAGGGAAATTCCACGGAATAATCTGCCCGACAACACCGACCGGCTCGTGCCGGGTATAAGTGAAGAATTTGCCTTGCACCGGAATCGTCTGACCGACAATTTTTGTGGCCCACCCTGCATAATAGCGAAAGTGTTCGATAGCGAGTGGAATATCCGCATTGGTTGTTTCCCGAATCGGCTTTCCATTATCGAGCGTATCCAATTGTGCCAGTTCTTCTTTGTGCTCTTCCATTAAATCAGCGAGCTTATAAATCAAACGGCTGCGGTTTGCTGCACTCATTTTCGTCCATGCACCTTCGTCAAATGCTTTCCTTGCTGCTTTAACAGCCCGGTCAACATCTTCTGTTCCTGCTTCGCTAACAACAGCCAGAACCTCACCTGTTGCAGGGTTTAACGTTTCAAACGTCTTCCCTGACGCTGAATCCTCCCATTTTCCGTTAATAAACAGTTTTTTTGTCCCTTTTAAGAATTCGGCCAAGCGTCCTGTCACTTCCAAAGTACGTGCTTCCATATCAAATTCCCTCCTTAATTTTCATCACTTAACAACTTCTGCATTTATTTTGAAAACCCTTTCATAAATTTGAAGATTCAGATTAATGTTAGATGTCTTTTCTAACAAGTTCTTTAAGTCGTTCGATTTGTTTCGCGATCATTCGATTTTATTAGAAGGAAAAAGATCATGTATTGTTGGTTTATGGCTGATTTCCGGGAATTATTTTAAGAAATTAGAGAGATGGCGCGACGTAAAATCCGACATTTTCATTAAAGGAAATTAGCTTGAAGCTGTAGAATTCTTACTTAATCATTTATTCAGGAGGCTTGCTACTATGTGCGGACGCTTTACCCTTATCCATGGGCTCGAAGACATTCTTTATTACTACAATATTAATGAGACGGACATCCCCTATCAAATCAGCTTTAATATTGCCCCTTCCCAAGCCGTAACGGCTGTTATCAGTGACGGGACCGCTAATCGGATCGGACAGCTTCGCTGGGGACTTGTCCCTTCATGGGCAAAGGAAGCTAAAATTGGCTACAAAATGATTAATGCAAGGGCTGAAACGATTGATGAGAAACCCGCTTTCAAGAAGCTATTGTCTAGAAGACGCTGCCTGATCCCTGCTGATTCCTTTTTTGAATGGAAAAAGACAGCTGACCGAAAAATCCCCATGAGGATTCATTTAAAAGACGAGCCGATCTTTTCATTTGCAGGACTCTGGGACCGCTGGGAAAAAGGGGACAAACCCCTTCATACATGTACCATTATTACGACAAAAGCCAATGCTCTAATGTCAGATATTCACGAGCGAATGCCGGTTATTCTAAACAAGGAATCAGAAGAAGAATGGCTAAACCCTGAGCTAAAGGATCCTAAGCAATTAAAAAGCCTCCTTATCCCGTATGATTCAGCGGGTATGGAAGCCTATGAGGTCTCTTCTATTGTAAATAGTCCAAAAAATAATCAACCTGAAATCATTTTGCCGGTAAGCTAAAAAAAGCGCCTTGGGCGGACTTTTGTGATCTGATTGACAACCTCCGAAAGGACGAGGCCAATCGCAATGGATCCAGAAATCAAAAATACTTTGGCTGCCATTTCAATGGCGGTAATATAATCATTTTCGACAAAGTGCCGCATCGCATCATAAGCGAGTCCACCAGGTACAAGCGGAATAATACCTGCTATATTAAATAATATAATCGGCATTTTCTTTTTCCTGGCAAAAATCTGGCTGATAATGGCCACCACGAAGGCACCAATTAAGGTGGCAATAATGACGTCAGCCTTATAATTTTCAAGATTCCAATAGATAATCCATCCGAACATACCGGTTAATCCGCATTGCAGCAAGGCCTTTCTTGGCACGTTAAAAAGCACGCCAAAGGCCATTGAGGCAATAAAGCTTGTAATAACCTGTTCAATAAACACCTTAACCTCCTCCTTTCGTTTCTCAATATAATGCAAAAGTAAGAGCAATACCTGATCCAATAGCAAACGCCGTCAGCAGGGCTTCCGCGCTTTTTGACAGACCTGAAACAAGATGCCCTGCCATGAGATCGCGAATCGCATTTGTAATGAGTACCCCTGGGACAATCGGCATGACAGAGCCGATAATAATTTTGTCCAACTCAGTTCCTATATGCAACGCAAGCATGCAATAGGATATGGATCCTATAATAAATGCGGCCGTCAGCTCCGCAAAAAACCTTATTCTCACGATGTAATGAACATAAAGAAGACCAGAATAGCCTAATCCACCTGCTAAAAATGCAGGGATAAAATCACGCCACTCGCCCCCAAACATAATAAGGAAACAACCGCTTGCAGAGGCAGCCGCCAATAATTGAAACCAGACTGAGAAGTATAGATTTTCATTCTCCAGTTCCTTTAATCTGTTCAACGCCTCATCGATCGTCAATATCCCGCCGCTGAGTTGCCTTGAAATACTGTTTACTTTAGAAACCTTCTCCAGATCCGTTGAACGTTCAACAATCCTTGTGAATTTTGTCGGTTCCCTGCCTTCAATCGAAAATAAAATTCCAGTCGGAGTGACATAACTGTGGGAAACCAAATTTTCCGCTGATGCTGCGATCCGGACCATGGTGTCTTCAACTCGGTAGGTTTCTGCTCCGCTTCTTAACATGATTTTTCCCGCCAACATACAGACTTCCATAATTTTATGCGGATCGTGTGTCTTGTTGTCCATCTGGTCCTCCCTCCTTTTTGCTCCTGCCGTATTATATCAAGATTTTATGGTTTAAGCTTCCTTTGATTTAAGTAAAGCACATTCGAAATGTCTAAATCTACTCATAAAAGGGTATTATAGCTCTTCGTCTACTATTATTTACAAGTTGATGGGGAACCCCATCTTCGGAATGAACATCATCGGAGGCTAACACATAATGATTCAAAATAAAAAAATGTTTATTAAAAAAAATTCATTAAACGCTGGCTTAATTTTACTGTACGTCCTGCCGCCAATTGGTATAGCTTGGCTGTTCTTTCTCGGTTTAAGAGAAATCTACCGGACCATAAATAACAAGCTTGATATTCCTTATAATCTCACAACCGTTTTCTTTCTGATCCTTTTTATCTCCTCTATAGGAGCATCCTTAAAATCAGAAAAACCCGATTATATTTTATCGGCAATAATGATTCTCTGCTCTTTTGGATTCTATTTATATATCTTGCACAATATCCGTTTTATTAAGCTCAATGCTTTCTTTTGGATCTCCATTTGCGGCGGTCTCTATATTTATTTCTTTGGGAAGCTTATTTCATTGATGTATCAACTTGGTATTTCACAATCTTGGACAGGCTATATTACCGGGGGGAAATTATTAGGATACAATCATCATAACCGTCTTTATGGCTCCACCTATAATCCTAACTATGCCTCTTTTTTAATTTTACTTGCCCTCGCCTTTATTTTGGCGAAGTGCATTGAAGTTTTACAAAAGAAAGATTATAAGCGCATCGTGGTCTACTTTGCAATTACGGCTTTCCTTATCGCAGGAACGGTCGATACTGGGTCAAGAGCTGGTTTCCTGACGATGCTATTTTTGCTTGCAGTCTTTTTATACCGCTTAAACTGGAGACTGTTCTTAGCATCTCTCAGTATTGCTCTCTTAAACCTTAACAGCCTTTATCAGTGGATGCCGAGGCATGTTAGTCTGACAGAATCGATGAGTACAAGACTAACCATTTGGAAAGAAAGCATTCACATTTTTGAGCAGTACCCAAGCTTTGGCGTCACACCATTTGGTTTCGACCAGGCTTATGAAGCCCTTACAGGGAATAGTGTGCCTCATCCCCACAATATATTTCTTGCATTTTTCTCGGATTTTGGGTTTCTCAGTGGTCTATCTGTTTATTGCAGTGGTAGTTCTTATGTCGTATCACATCATTCGTTTTCTGAAATATCGTTACCAGAGCAAGAAATTTTTTAATGCGTTTATTTTAGCGATGCCGATTATCGTGTTTACGGGGCTATTTGACTTCCCATTATCGTCCCCGCAAATTGCGCTCCCGACCATTATTTTATTAAGCTTATGGCACCGCTTTTTAAACGTCCATGTCAAAATGAGCAGGACCGAAGACTGGCAAAACGTCATATCCGCAATTGAGATGGAGACTAAAACGAAGATTCCTGCAAATTAAACCAAATAAAACGGCTCTCCAAGTTTGGAGAGCCGTGTTTTTTTATTTTATAATGGCGGCCCCGGAGAGATTCGAACTCCCGACGCATGGTTTAGGAAACCAACGCTCTATCCCCTGAGCTACGGGGCCACTTGAGTACAGTCAATGATTAACGCGTAATTTCTATTATATCTGACTTCGTTTTCTTTGAAAAGGTTAAAATAACAAGCAGCCATACCAGGCTGCTTGTTTTTAATCAAAGAGGCGGTTTATTTCTGTTTGAATTCCCTTTATAAACAGGTTTTTTCCTAATTTTAATTCAAGCTTTTTAACTACCTCATGATAATACCATGCCTGATCTTGTTTTCCTTTTTTAAACCGGTCCCACATCGCTTCGCCAAGCTTTTCATAGTCTCTCGACATTGAGCGCAGGTTATGGAGTTTATCTGCTGCAATAACGTGGCATGCTTCTGAAGAAGCACTGGCTAAATGATCAATCGTATGTTGTTTCCGTTCTTTCCAGGACAGCGATTTATCGGGCTCTGAGGCTTCTTTTACCAGTTCAAGAACGTTAATCCCGAACTGCTCTGAAATCATTGCCTCTGTAACGTCCGTATCCTCCAAAGTATCGTGAAGAATGCCCGCAATCACAACATTCTCCTGACAGCCTGCTTGTAAGAGCAGCATGCCGACACTGAAGGGATGTGAAATATAAGGGACCTCTGATGCTTTGCGGCTCTGGCCTTCATGAGCCTTTGCACTAAAGGCAATGGCCTCATCTAAACGAGTAAATGGCACAAGTTTCACCCTCTTTTGCTATTTTTCGCCTCTTCTCGCCAGACGCAGAGCATGCTAAAATAAGAAAAGCAGCCGAACGACAGAAAAGAGGCGTTAATTATGAAGCAAACACCTTTTATAGCCATTGAAGGGCCAATTGGTGTGGGCAAGACTTCCCTTGCCAAAGCTATTTCGAAAAGTTTTCAATTTCATCTTATCAAAGAAATTGTAGAAGAGAATCCTTTTCTCGGCAAGTTTTACGAAAATATTGCTGATTACAGTTTTCAAACAGAAATGTTTTTTCTTACGCACAGGTTTCAGCAATTGGAGACAGTTCGGGATGAATTTATTTTAAATGATCAGCCGATTGTTTCTGATTATCATGTTTTTAAAAATAAAATTTTTGCCAGCCGGTCTCTTAAGCCTGAACATTATGATAAATATAGCATTATTTATAACGTTCTGACTGAAGATTTACCGATGCCGAATGTGATTATTTATTTAAAGGCAAGCCTCGATACCCTTTTAAAAAGAGTCCACAAAAGAGCCCGTGAAGTGGAAAAACATATTACACCCGACTATCTTGAACGGCTTAGCACCGACTATGAAGCCTTTATGAAAGCCTTCTCTGAAGAACACCCCAACATTCCTGTTTTAACATTCAATGGGGACGAACTCGATTTTATTGAAAATAAAAAAGACTTATTTCACATTTTTAAACAGGTTGATAATCTCTTAACAAAGGACGTTCATAATGGATCAAAACCATAAACTTGAAACACCTAAAAAAGCACTGATCACTGTTGCAGGAACCGTTGGAATCGGAAAAACCACGTTCACCACTGCTCTGGCAGAACGTTTGCATTATAAAACGTCATTTGAAAAAGTGGATAACAACCCTTACCTTGAAGCCTTTTATAAAGACTTTGAGCGTTGGGCGTTTCACTTACAAATTTACTTTCTTGGTGAACGATTTAAGGAACAAAAAAAGATTTTTGCCAGCCCTCATGGTTACGTTCAGGATCGTTCGATTTATGAAGATACGGGGATTTTCGCCAAAATGCATTACGAAAAAGGCAATATGTCAAAGGTTGATTACGATACCTATACCCATCTGTTTGATGCTATGGTAATGACACCTTATTTCCACCATCCGGACCTTTTGATCTATCTAGATGGGTCACTTGATGCCATTCTGGAACGTATTCAAACGCGCGGCCGCACAATGGAAAAAGAAACGCCGATTGAATATTGGAGAGAAATGTATCAACGGTATACAGACTGGATTGAATCCTTTGATATTTGTCCAGTTCTTCGCATCAATATTAATGATTACGATTTACATAAAGATCCTTCTTCACTTGATCCTATTGTAAAGGCGGTTCATGAAAAGCTTGAAGGAAATCTTTCCTATTGGGGGAAGACGCCCTTTGATGCAAAGCAGGAAATCTTAAAATAAAAAAACGGCCGTTCCTTCAACCGGGACGGTCATTTTTATAGTCAAAATCTATTTCTAACAAGTAAAAAGACCATTCCTTTAAGGAACAGTCTTTAAAATTTATATGTACGTTTTTTTTAATTATTATGGAGGAGGAAGAGGGATTCGAACCCCCGCGAGCCGTTAAGCCCCTGTCGGTTTTCAAGACCGATCCCTTCAGCCAAACTTGGGTATTCCTCCGTAATCGGACAAGATTTATTATACAATAATTAATTCAAATAGGCAAGGGAACGATGGATTTTTTTCATCACCTTGTCATACTCCAATTCCTATCGTAAATAAAAGCCATTAAACAGCCTGCCGCCATGTTCGGCGAGCACACGGTCTGTATAGTGTATTAATGGCTGCTTATCATTTTTTAAATAATAGGCATCCAATGCCCGAGTAAGAGCTGCCGCTTCTTCGCTATTGAATTTCTTCATAGCCCTTGGAATCCACTTTGAGTGCCCCGTCCAACAGTTGTTTGTTCGAAGCAGAAATTCATGACAGACTTCTGCAAGCTTTCCAGCAATATAAATGCCTTCCTCCCGCTTTTTGCACCCTTCAAAATCATCCAAAAGGTCGGTGAGGAAATACCTTTTTATTGTCAGTTCCTTTTCAGTCCACGGAAATGGTCCTTTTAAAAGGACCTGATTGGCTTCATCTTTTATCTGTGCGGCCATGCCGTTATCCTTAATGACCCTGCCTTCACTAATAATTCTTGGCAATGTCGCACGCCCTTCAAGGGCATCGATGGAATAGAACTCGAGATATGACACCTTATCATGAACAAAGACTTCAATCGGCCATTCCTGATAAATTACCGATTTCCGATAGGGCGCTTCATTAAAATCACCGCACACAAAAATATCTAAGTCAGAGTTGTCTGTCCCTTCTCCTCTCACCACACTGCCACCCAGAATGGCACAATAGGCTGTTGGGAAAGAGTCATTTATGTAATTAACGGCAACCGTTACAGCATCCTGTTTCATACATGCCCCTCCCATATGACTTAAGGAAGAGCCTCACCAGACTCTTCCTTGATTTCAATTTCTTAATAAGATTTTATTTATAGTTTATTTTTCAATCGCAGATAAATTCCTCATATATGGGCGAAGCACTTCCGGAATGATCACTGTGCCGTCTGCCTGCTGATAATTCTCTAAAATAGCGGCAACGGTTCTGCCAATTGCGAGACCAGAACCATTCAACGTGTGCACAAACTCCGGTTTCGCTTTCGGTTCCCGGCGGAAACGTATGTTGGCGCGTCTTGCCTGATAATCCTCAAAATTACTGCAAGAAGAGATTTCCCGGTAGGTTTCATAGCTTGGAATCCATACTTCAATATCGTATTTTTTGGCAGCCGTAAATCCTAAATCCCCAGTACACATGCTCATTACCCGATATGGAAGGTTAAGAAGCTGGAGAACACGTTCGGCATGCCCTGTTAATACTTCTAATTCATCGTAAGAATCCTCTGGCTTAACAAAGCGAACCATTTCCACTTTATTAAACTGATGCTGACGAATCAAACCGCGTGTATCACGTCCAGCAGATCCTGCCTCAGAACGGAAACAAGCGCTAAAAGCAGCATAGGCTTTCGGAAGCTCCTCAGCTGTGAGAATATCATCTCGATGATAATTCGTAACAGGCACTTCTGAGGTTGGAATCAGAAAGTAATCTTCCTCGCGGATTTTAAACGCGTCTTCTTCAAACTTTGGCAGTTGGCCTGTTCCTGTCATGCTTGTTCGGTTGACGAGGTATGGCGGGAGCATTTCGGTATAACCATGCTCATCTTCATGCAGATCCATCATAAAGTTAATTAATGCCCTCTCAAGCCTTGCGCCAAGCCCTTTGTAAAAGACAAAACGGCTTCCTGTCACTTTAGCGGCGCGTTCAAAGTCGACAATGTCTAATTCTGTCGCCACGTCCCAATGGGGTTTGGCTTCAAATTCAAACGCAGGAAGCTCTCCCCATTGACGGATCTCAATATTATCTTCCTCATCCTCACCAATCGGCACACTTTCATGCGGAATGTTTGGAATAGAAAGCATCACTTGTTGCAGCTTAACCTCAATTTCTCTTAATTCCTCATCGAAGGTTTTAATCCGCTCTCCGACTTCACGCATATTCTTAATATCGCCATCGGCATCTTCTTTTGCTTTTTTCTTTTGAGCGATGGTCTGAGAAACCTCGTTTCGTTTTGCTTTTAGCTCCTCAACCTGACGAATAAGTTCACGGCGGCGTTCGTCTAGTGCTGGGACTTCATCAAGTGCACTTAAATCCTCACCTCTGTGAGCAAGCTTACCTTTTACGTCTTCATAATTTTCCCGAACAAACCTTAAATCCAGCATGTTTTACTGCCTCCTTATGTTTTAGTAAATCAAAAAAACTCCCATCCGCTTTTTGTTATAAAACAAAAAGGGACGAGAGTTACCCGCGTTGCCACCCTGATTGCCATGAAATAAAACACATGGCCTCTTGAACAGAATAACGGTCTGTACTCCGAAACGGTCTACTGAAAATAATGCCGCAACATTATTTATGTTCAATCGCTTACTCAGGGATGGATTCACGCGCTGTTTTGACCGGTTTACACCTGCCACCGGCTCTCTATGGCAAAACGGAACGGCTACTGCTTCCCATCATCGTTTGTTCTTATTAGGCGCCGAATCGGGCCGCCTGCTTTTTAAGTAATTTACCCTATTCTCTTGAAAAAAGCAAGGATTTCTTAAAAATTATTTAACAGCAGAACTTTCTTTTACCATCTCAACAAAGTACTGATGAAGACGATAATCGTCCGTCAGCTCTGGATGAAAGGAGCAGCCTAAATACATACCCTGACGGCAGGCAACAATTTTACCTTCGTATTCAGCAAGAACCTCCACGTCATCTCCAGCCTCAGCGATGTAAGGTGCTCTGATAAAGACACCCACAAAATCATCCCCGATCCCTTTCAGGTCAATGGCCGCTTCAAAGCTTGCCACCTGGCGTCCAAACGCATTACGCCTTACATTGATATCCATAAGACCCAAATGGCCGCCTTCTTGATTTTCAATTTGCTTAGCCATCAAAATGAGGCCGGCGCATGTTCCAAATACGGGATGGTTCTGAGCAAATGCTTTAATGGCTTCAAAAAGCTCATACTTGTCCATCAGACGGCGCATTGTGGTACTCTCTCCGCCTGGCATCACAAGACCAGATAAACCATCAAGATGTTCGACACGTTTGACTACGATAATTTCAACATTATTCGCCTGAAGGGCTTTAACATGCTCACGTACAGCACCCTGAAGGCCCAATACACCAATTTTCAATGTCATAGTCTCAAGTCCTTATTCGCTGCGGTCTTGCATTCTTTGGGAAGGATCGAGCGTTGACATTTCAATCCCTTTCATTGGCGTGCCAAGTCCCTTAGAAAGCTCAGCAATTAAAGCATAATCTTCATAATGTGTGGTCGCTTCAACAATTGCTTTCGCAAAAAGAGAAGGTGAATCTGATTTAAAGATACCTGATCCAACGAATACGCCATCTGCACCAAGCTGCATCATTAATGCCGCATCAGCTGGTGTAGCCACGCCGCCTGCTGCAAAGTTTACGACAGGGAGCTTGCCTTCTTTTTTAATTTGCAAAAGAAGTTCGTATGGAGCACCAAGTTCTTTCGCTTCTGTCATCAATTCATCATTCGACATTCCAGTTACTTTACGGATCTGAGAATTAACAAGTCTTAAATGACGGACAGCTTCGACAACGTTTCCGGTACCCGGTTCGCCCTTCGTACGAAGCATTGAAGCTCCTTCACCAATACGGCGCAGCGCTTCACCAAGGTTACGGCAGCCACATACGAATGGAACGGTGTAATCGCTTTTTAGAAGGTGAAACACATCATCTGCAGGCGTCAGAACTTCACTTTCATCAATATAATCGACACCCATTGATTCAAGCAGACGCGCTTCTACAATATGTCCAATCCGTGCTTTAGCCATGACCGGAATCGTTACCGCGTTCATAACCTCTTCGACAATTCTTGGGTCAGCCATGCGGGCAACGCCGCCTGCTGCACGAATATCTGAAGGCACACGCTCAAGTGCCATTACGGCAACAGCGCCAGCCTCTTCTGCAATTTTTGCTTGTTCTGCATTTACAACGTCCATGATGACGCCGCCTTTTTGCATTTCTGCCATTCCGCGTTTTACACGATCTGTACCTGTTTGTGCCATCGTATTTCCTCCTTTTATGTTTAACCATTAATCTTTTTATTAAGATGAATATTTTCAAATCACCAATAATTATTTTAACATGAAATCAGCTAAAAGTCGGGTAATAAATTTTTGTACCTCGCCTTTATCCGATGGCTTATTCCAAAGTGCTTTTTATACATTTTCTCATTTTAACCGTCTTAAGCTTATGTCCATAGAAAATTTCGTCGAATTCTTCAACCGGCTTAAACCCTTTTTTTGTGTAGAAAGCCAAGCCTTTTTGATTCTCACTTTCCACGTTCACTATCAGTTTCTCTAATAATGGCAGCCTGGAAATCCCTTCGTCTAATAAGGTTTCTCCTATTCCCTGCCGCTGAACGTCAGGCAGCAGATAAATGGCTCCGAGTTCTGCCTGTCCTTTTTCGTTACACTTGGAAAAGTTGGCAAACCCATTAATCTCTCCTTCTGTTTCGTTAATGAGGAATAAGGTATTGTTCATACGGTTACTGAGCATCTCGTCTGAATAAGCACCCTTTAAAAAACGGTCCTGTATGGGCAGAGGAATAATGCCTTCATAAGTATGGTGCCAGCTTGCGGCAGCTATATACTGAATCCTGGAAAAATCTTTTTTTTCAAGCAGCCGAATCATAAGACACCCGCCCTCTTTTTTTATTTAGTTTAGCACATCGCTTCGGTCACTGCTGACCTTCTCTATCTCTAAATCAAAGCTTATCGTCCAATTAGAATAAAAAACCCCTTACTCATTATGAGATAAGGGGAATCTTCTCTATTAAAACAAGCCTTTTACCCAATCAACACCGCTTGTAAAGACATTGCTGATGAAATGGCCAATTGCACGCATAGCGAGCACAAACCAGTTTGACTTGTCCACATTGTCAGTCGTGACCACAGGGACTTTAACATCTTTGCCGTAGAGGGTTTGAATGTTTTTTCCATTCTTCGCCGTCAGCGTGGCGTAACCCACTTGCTCACCTTTTTTTACAGGTGCTTGAAGCTTGCCGTCTTTGGTCAGCTTAGATGCGTCCAGATGAAGCACCGTTTTTATGTTCTTCTCTTCGCCGCTTTTTACAGCAAGCTTTAGTGATTTGTTCGTTTTTATGCTGACTTTATCTGTTTTTCCTTTAACAACGTCAATCGATTTATGGCCTTTAATTGACTGCCCTTTATTTAAAAGGGTTTTAACCGTAAACTGATTGAAACCATAATCAAGCAGTTTTTTTGTTTCATTAAATCGTGCTGCTTCAGAGTCAGTTCCCATAACCACCGTTATGAGACGTTCCCCATTGCGTTTGGCCGTTCCAGTGAAACAGTATCCTGCCAGGTCAGTATGGCCTGTTTTTAGTCCATCAACACCCTGGTAAGTAAATTGGTGCATGTTTTGTCCAAATCCAGGAAGCATCCAGTTCCAATTCACCATGTTAATCGGTTGTGTAACGCCGGCCGTAAATTGTTTGGTTGGAATCTTTGCAATATCCAAAGCTTGCGGGTATTCCGTTACGATATGGTAGGCAAGCTTACTGATTGCTTTTGCAGTAAGCAGGTTGCTTTCATTAGGTCCGCCAACAGTCGCGAACTTGCCAAGATCACTATTATTCAAGCCAGAACTGTTCACATATTTAGCATTATCCATTCCAAGCTTTTTGGCGGTTGCATTCATCGTTTTGACAAAATTCTTTTCACTGCCTCCAAGCTTTTCAGCCAGTGCAATGGTCGCACCATTAGCCGAATAAATAGCCATCGCCTCATACAGATCTTTAACCGTGTACTGATAATCGGTTCTTAACGGGACGTTGGAGAACTCGCGATTCTGTGAAATTGTATAAGCATAATCACTGATATTCACTTTCGAATCCCAGCTTAGTTTACCGCTATGTATAGCTTTCATAACCAGATACTCAGTCATCATTTTTGTCATGCTCGCTGGAGGCAAAGCTACCTGAGCATTCTTTTCGTAAAGAATCTGGCCAGTATTCGCATTGATCATAATTGCTGATTTAGCATTAACCTTTAAATCATCTGTGTTTGTCGCAGCGTGGGCTGCTGTTGGTAGGACAGCCATCAGTGTCAATAATAGAATGAGACTGAAAATGGCCAGCTGCTTCGAATGTTTTTTTACGTTTAACCCTAACAAAACCTTACACCTCCGAATAATTTCACACACAATTGCTATTTTACCACACGAAAAACATAAAGAAAATGTGCCTTTGATTGAATCTAGTCATCAAAAGACCTGTCTAATCGCTGCTTCTTCTGTAAGTGAGAACGCCAGCATCATAAATAAAGATGCCCCGCTCAGAGACTCACCCTTTTGCTATATTATTCGCTACCCTATGCTTTCTTATGGCTAAAAAGATAGGCCTGCATTCAAATATAACATCCGGGAAATTGAATATCTCAAAAAACGGAGCATCTTGATAGTTATGACGATTTAATGACTGTTTAACAGCCTGTTATTTATAACTCATAATGAATAATTCGGTGCTTCTTTAGTAATTTGAACATCGTGCGGGTGGCTCTCTCTCAAGCCGGCATTCGTAATCCTTGTAAACATTGCCTTTTCGCGCAGATCATCAATAGAAGCTGTTCCGCAATAACCCATTCCTGAGCGGAGACCACCTAATAATTGATGAATCGTGTCACTTAGCATGCCTTTGTAAGGAACGCGCCCTTCAATGCCCTCAGGTACAAGCTTCTTTTGATCTTCTTGGAAATACCGGTCTTTACTGCCTTGTTCCATTGCACCAACTGAACCCATTCCACGATATACCTTAAACTGACGTCCTTGATAGATCTCTTTTTCTCCAGGACTTTCATCCACACCAGCCAATAAACTTCCAAGCATAACAGCATGACCGCCTGCAGCAAGGGCCTTAACAATTTCACCGCTGTATTTGATTCCGCCATCGGCAATAATTGAGACATTATGTTTTCTGGCTTCTGTAGCACAATCATAAATTGCAGAAATTTGTGGAACACCCACTCCTGCAACCACTCGGGTTGTACAAATTGAACCTGGACCAATGCCCACCTTTACAACATCTGTGCCAGCTTCGATTAACGCTTTGGTTCCTTCAGGTGTGGCAACGTTCCCTGCAATAATAGTCAGTTCAGGGAAAGCTTCCCTGATTTCACTAATCTTATCAAGTACACCTTGTGAATGACCGTGAGCTGTATCTATAACAATCGCATCAGCACCTGAATTCACAAGCTTTTCGGTACGAATCAGTGCATCAGCAGTGACGCCGACTGCAGCCCCGACTAATAGTCGTCCCTGTTCATCTTTTGCTGAGTTAGGGAACTCAATAACTTTTTCAATGTCTTTAATTGTAATAAGACCTTTAAGCACGCCTTCTTCATCGACCAGTGGAAGCTTTTCGATCTTATGCTTTTGAAGAAGGTGTTCAGCATCGTTTAGCGTTGTGCCGACTGGAGCTGTAATGAGGTTTTCCTTTGTCATGACTTCACTAATTTTAATGGAATAATCATGGACAAAACGGAGATCGCGATTCGTTAATATTCCCACGAGGTGCTGGTTTTCATTAACGATTGGAACACCAGAAATACGGTATTTTCCCATCAAATGTTCAGCATCATAAACCTGATTTTCAGGCGTTAAGAAAAACGGATTCGTAATTACGCCGCTTTCAGAACGTTTAACCTTATCCACTTGTTCGGCCTGCTCTTCAATAGACATGTTTTTGTGAATAATACCCAGTCCGCCTTGGCGGGCCATTCCAATCGCCATCTCTGCCTGAGTAACAGTATCCATTCCGGCACTGATAATTGGAATATTCAGCTTAACTCGCTTACTTAACGACGTTTGCAGTGATACGTCTTTTGGCAGTACATCTGACTTGGCAGGAATCAAGAGCACATCATCGAATGTCAGAGATTCCTTTTTGAATTTATCTTCCCACATTTTGTCACCTCATTTTATGACTTTTTTGGTTCAAGGCAAAAATTTATTGTAAGCGTACCAATTGGTTAAACTACTGTCAAGGAAACCGCTGATGTCTCAGTATTCAAAAAATAAAGAGAGGTGAAACCATGGTCACGAGCGACCCATGGCATGATTTCCTGCCTTACCAATCATTGGATTATTGCAGGGATTTGCTAACGAAACAGTACGAAAATGAACATATTCCCAACGCTAAAGAAAAAGGCTACCATAACAGTGTGCGCTTTAGTCATTATCTTACACATGGCGCTGCCCATATCACCAGTGCTGCCGCCACACCTCTAAGTTTGAGACCGCTCCTGCTCTTTTACGGTCTTGCTCAGCTTATTAAAGCCGCTCTTCTTATCCGGCAGCCAGATTATCCATTATCAAGCGCAATGCTTGCGCATGGTCTATCAACCCGAAAAAGGAAAAAGCAACATTTTCATTATCTTAATGACAGCGTAAAGATTCAAAAGAATGGTTTGTTTCCTGAATCAGCCAAGCTGATGTTTCACATGAAACCTGTTGAAGGAAAGGTATTATTAGTTCGGGAACTTATGCACTCATTACCGTCTATAACTCCAATGGTTAAAAAACTTTATGGAAATAAAAAAGAGGTGCCTGGCACCCCTTTTCCGGAACTTCTTGTTTATTATTGTTTACTGTACCATTTAAGCATGATCAGCAGATATGAAACAGAATGGTGGTATGAACAAGGCTTGCAAGGATCCACCCGGGAGCACATTCTGATTTTGGAGCTACTGGTAATCAGTCCAAGCCAAATACCGGAACTCATTTCCAAGCATTTATTTAGCGGGTAACGGTTTATTTTTAGTGAGGTTCTCCACCCAAATCCCAGGTTCACTTTCAAGGGTGAGCACTGCTTGATTTTGAAGGGTAATATAAGGTGAATGGGGTGTATTTTCAGGTACAAACATAATTTCTCCCTGATCCCCATTAGATAACTTAACGGTTTCACCTATGATCAGCTGCATCCCTTCATAAATAAATGCCTGAAGCTAGAGGCTTTTCCAGCTTTCCTGGGGGTTCTTTTTGAATATATGTAAAAGCCTTCATAGGGAGTTCTGCAGACTGCCATTCATGTTCCTGACAGCAAGAGGCATAGTGATCAATCACTGCAACCAGCTTTGCATAAGGATGCATCTGAACGCCATTTAATTTCAATGGAAATCCGTTCCCGTCAATTCGTTCATGATGCTGCAGGACACTGAGAAGCACCCCTTCCTGAATGACTTTCAGTTCTTTAAGCATCCGATACCCATGAACAGGGTGCTGACGATATTCTTTTTGAGAGTCCTCCGATTGATGAACCGTTGCCAAAATACCTTCAGGAAGCTTTGCCATTCCGCAATCCAGCAGCAGGCCAGCCATTCCCAGCTGGAGAATATCTCCCTCATTCATGCCTTGTTTACGGGCAAAGAAGGCTGAAAGAGCAGCTGTCACCACTGCGGCAGTCCCGTGTTCTTTTATCGTATTAATGGCTTGAAAAGCCTTCAAAACATATTTATCCGTCCTCATGAGCTTAATTAACGGAAGGATGGTTTGTTTTATCTGCAGGATTTGAACAGGCAGACCATTTTTCCAGCCTTGATAAAGCTTCTGATAACCTTTCACAGCCTGTCTAAATTGAACATTAAATTCCAAATCTCCATCAGAAGGCAGATTGTTCTCATTTTTAGACGATCGGCTTTTTGCTTCGTACTGAAAGGCCATCCCATTCGACAAAGTATTTTTCACATCAACTTCCTGTATTTCAAAAGCATTAAGAAAATCAATATTCTCCTGTGTTAATACGGTATTAGCAAGCATTAAAGGCTGCAAAGCCCGTACAGACACATCTTTAAGCAACACACAGCCCTCAATCAGATCTTCACAATTAACCTTCATACATTCCCCTCCCTCACTAAAAGCGTAAGTACCCGTTAAACTCCGACAGGCACTGGAGATATTCTAAGAAAGTGGCTCTTTCACTTTTGTAAGAATATCGAAGTGACCCCGAGGAGCTGGGTACTGAAGCTGGATATAATAAAAGCGTAAGTACCCGTTAAACTCCGACAGGCACTGGAGATATTCTAAGAAAGTGGCTCTTTCACTTTTGTAAGAATATCGAAGTGACCCCGAGGAGTTGGGTACTGAAGCTGGATATCAATAAAAGCGTAAGAACCCGCTTAAGCTCCGAGCAGACACAGGAGCACATGGCATTCTAAGAAAGTGGCTCTTTCACTTTTGTAAGAATATCGAAGTGACCCCGAGGAGTTGGGTACTGAAGCTGGATATAATAAAAGCGTAAGTACCCGAATTCTCCGAAAGACATAAATCACTCTCATCGACTCGTTGCTCTTTTAAATTTTTCTTCAAAAAGGGAATCAAGCAGTTGCCTTGATTCCCTCTTCTCTAAGATGTCATTGCTTTATTCTTCCGGATCTGAATCTGGTTCATTTGATTCAGGTTCAGTCTGGGTTTCTGTAATTTCTTCAGATTCTTCAACCAGATCACCTGGGAGTTCTTCTTCTTCATCTTTCGGTACACGTGCAATGGTTGCCACCTGATCCTGATCCCCAAGGTTGATCAGTTTAACACCTCTGGCATAACGGCCATAACGAGAAATACCTGAAATAGAGGTTCTCATAATAATACCGCTAGCTGTAATCACCATAAGGTCCTCTTGTTCACTTACCATGCGAAGCGCAATCAAATCACCCGTATCTTCTGAAAGGGTCGTTGTTCTGATTCCTTTTCCTCCGCGTGTCTGAACTCGATACTCTTCGACAGCCGTTCTTTTACCGACGCCTTTTTCAGAGACGATCAGGATATCCTCATCTTCTTCGACAATACCCATTCCAACGACTTCATCATCAGCGCTTAGTGTAATTCCTTTTACACCCGTTGCTGTGCGGCCCATTGATCTGACATCCGTTTCTTTAAAACGGATTGCCTGACCCTTTTTCGTTCCTAACAGAATTTCCTTCGTTCCATCTGTTAAGCGGACCGCCATCAATTCATCCTCATCCCGGACATTGATTGCGAATAAACCGCCGCGGCGAATACTTGAAAAGACAGATAGTGATGTACGTTTAGTAATCCCTTTTCTCGTCATGAAAATCAAATAATTTTCATCAGTAAAGTCTTCGATTGGGAAAACCGTGGTAATGTATTCGTCTTTTTCAATTTGAAGAAGGTTAATAATCGGAATCCCTTTGGCGGTACGGCCAAGCTCAGGAACCTCATAGCCTTTCAACCTGTAGACCTTACCTTTATTCGTAAAGAATAAGACATAGTGATGGGTATTTGTGATAAACAGGTGTTCAACGAAATCGTTCTCATTCGTCCCCATCCCCTGAATACCGCGGCCGCCGCGATTCTGGCTTCGGTACGTATCAACAGGCATCCGTTTCACATATCCGTTATGCGTGACTGTAATCACAATATTTTCGCGAGGAATCAAGTCTTCATCTTCAATCATATCAAAGCCTACCGTAATTTCTGTACGCCTTTTATCATTGAATTTTTCCTTGATTTCTGTCAGCTCTTCACGAATAATTTCGAGAACTTTTTCTTCATCTGCAAGAATTGCTTTTAGTTCAGCTATTCTAGCGACAAGTTCATTGTATTCATTTTCAATTTTATCTCTTTCAAGACCTGTTAAGCGCTGCAGACGCATATCTAAGATCGCTTGAGCCTGTTCATGTGACAGACTGAACGTATTCATTAGACCTTCACGTGCGATATCTGTTGTTTGTGATTGCCGGATCAGCTTAATCACTTCATCAAGATGATCAAGAGCAATTCTTAATCCTTCAAGAATATGCGCACGGGCTTCCGCTTTCTTCAGTTCATACTCTGTACGGCGCCTGATGATCACCACCTGATGATCCAGATAATGGACAAGACATTCTTTTAGATTCAGAACCTTCGGATGACCATTCACAAGAGCTAGAATATTAATTCCGAAGCTTGTCTGTAATGCTGTATGTTTATATAAATTATTTAAAAGAACATTGGCATTTGAATCCCGGCGGACTTCCATAACAATCCGCATGCCATTCCGGTCAGACTCATCTCGTAAATCTGTAATGCCTTCAATTTTTTTATCACGGACAAGCTCTGCAATTCTCTCAATCAAGCGTGCTTTATTGACCTGATATGGCAATTCCGTAACAATAATCGTTTCTTTTCCGCTGGCATTTTGCTCGATTTCAACCTTCGCCCTTAGGATAATTGATCCGCGGCCGGTATGATAAGCTTTGCGGATCCCTTCACGTCCAAGAATCTGTCCCGCTGTCGGAAAGTCCGGACCTGGGATAATTTCCATCAGCTCAGAAATGCTGACTTCAGGGTTTCTGCTGATTTCAAGAATGCCGTCAATAATTTCACCGAGCTGATGAGGAGGGATATTGGTTGCCATACCGACAGCAATTCCTGATGCCCCGTTTACAAGAAGATTCGGGAAACGTGCCGGCATAACGACAGGCTCTTGTTCAGATCCATCATAGTTATCTTTGTAATCAATGGTGTCCTTCTTAATATCCCGGACCATTTCCATTGTAATTTTAGACATTCTCGCTTCTGTATAACGCATGGCTGCGGCGGAATCACCGTCAATGGACCCGAAGTTTCCGTGGCCATCCACAAGCTCATACCGGTAGCTGAAATCCTGGGCCATCCGGACCATCGTTTCATAAACAGATGAATCACCATGCGGGTGATACTTACCGATGACTTCCCCTACGATTCTTGCTGACTTTTTATAGGCCTTATCTGAAGTCATCCCCAGTTCATTCATTGCGAATAAAATTCTCCGGTGAACGGGTTTTAAACCGTCTCTTACGTCCGGGAGCGCCCGGCTGACAATAACACTCATTGCATAGTCTAAAAAAGACGTCCGCATTTCCGTGCTGATATTAATCGGCCTGACTCTTGATTGGTCTTGCTCTGTCATCCCTTACTCCTCCTAACTCAAACCCTGTCACTTAACCTAAAGATCCCTGAAATTAATACAGGGATTCTTCTTTTTTGAAACGAACTTAAATATCCAGATTTTTTACGTATTGTGCATTTTCTTGTATAAAATCACGGCGCGGTTCCACTTTATCGCCCATTAAAATTTCAAAAACGCTGTCTGCCTCAATAGCGTCATCCAGGCTAACCTGAAGAACAAGACGATTATCAGGATCCATCGTCGTTTCCCATAATTGTGTTGGATTCATTTCACCCAAACCTTTGTAACGCTGAATAACAGGTTTTGGTGTCTGAGAAAGACCTTCAAGAATTTTCTCTTGTTCACGGTCGTTATAAGCGTACTCAATATTTTTACCCTGCTGCACCTTGTAAAGCGGCGGCTGAGCAATATAAACATAGCCCTTTTCCAAAACCTCCCGCATATAACGGTAAAAGAAGGTTAATAATAAAGTTCGGATATGCGCGCCGTCAACATCTGCATCCGTCATGATAATAATTTTATGATAACGGGCTTTCGACAGATCGAAGTCTTCGCTGACACCTGTTCCTAGAGCCGTAATAATCGTCCGGATCTCTGCATTCGACAGGATTTTATCAAGACGGGCTTTTTCAACATTTATGATTTTACCTTTTAAGGGAAGAATAGCTTGGAAATGACGGTCACGGCCCTGCTTCGCCGAACCGCCCGCTGAGTCACCCTCAACGATATAAAGTTCAGAAATTGAAGCATCCTTTGATGAACAATCTGCCAGTTTACCAGGCAATGCTGATACTTCCAACGCACTTTTACGGCGAGTAAGCTCGCGGGCTTTTTTAGCAGCTGCCCGGGCTCTTGAAGCCATTGTTCCTTTTTCGACAATTTTTCTTGCTATCTTTGGATTTTCATAGAGAAATCTAGAGAACTTTTCGGCAAAAAGGGATTCCGTAATGTTTCTTACTTCGGAATTACCTAGCTTTGTTTTCGTTTGACCTTCAAATTGGGGATCGGGATGCTTAATGGAAACAATCGCCGTCAGCCCTTCACGTACGTCTTCGCCGGAAAGATTGGTATCACTTTCTTTAAAGATCTGATTTTTTCTAGCGTAATCATTAATAACCCGTGTAAGCGCGACTTTAAAGCCGTATTCGTGAGTACCACCTTCATGGGTATGAACATTATTGGCAAACGTATAGAGCTGGCTTGAAAAGCCTTCGTTATACTGAAGGGCTATTTCAACCGTTATGCCGTTCTTTTCGCCTTCTAGATAAATTGGTTCATCATGAATCGGGTCTTTTGAGCGGTTTAAATGCTCAACATATGACTTTATACCGCCTTCATAATGATATGAAGCCTTTTTGCCTTCTTCACGCTTGTCTTCAATAACAACCTTAATTCCGCGGTTAAGAAAAGCTTGTTCTCTTAATCGGTTAGCAAGAATATCAAAATCATAAACAGTGGTTTCCTGGAAAATTTCAGGATCCGGTTTAAAGTGAATCATTGTACCTGTTTTTTGATCTGCGTCATGTTCGCCAATAATATGGAGTTCTTCAGAAATGTCCCCGCGGCGGAATTCTTCGTAATAAATGTTGCCGTCCCGGAAAACTTTAACCCAAAGTTCTTCAGAAAGGGCATTAACAACCGACGCGCCAACACCGTGAAGACCACCTGAGACTTTGTAGCCGCCTCCGCCGAATTTGCCGCCGGCGTGAAGAACGGTAAATATGACTTCAACAGCAGGACGCCCTGTTTTTTCCTGGATGCCAACCGGGATCCCCCGGCCATTATCCTGCACGGTAATGCTGTTATCTTCTTCTATGGTGACGCGAATTTCATCACAGAAACCCGCTAATGCTTCATCAATACTATTATCAACAATTTCCCATACAAGGTGATGCAGTCCTCTTATGCCAGTAGAACCAATATACATCCCTGGTCTTTTGCGGACCGCTTCAAGACCTTCAAGCACCTGTATCTGGCTTTCATCGTATGCTTGCTGATTAATTTGCTGTTCTGCCATTTAAACTCACCTGACCTTAATAGGTGCTTAAAAGCACACCTGACATTCTATCTTAACATGACATTCGTCATGGTTGTTTGCGAGCGACGTTTTAATGTTGCTGGAGAAAAAGGGGAAAGGAATAGACCGCTGTCTGTCATCACGATAGATTTTATCATTTTCTGCTGTTCCTCATCCATTGGATCTATCAAATGCGCAACGAGGGACAGATTTATTTCTGAAGCCATTAGTTGAGCGTAATCATAGATTGCTATTACCTCACTGGCACGAATAATCGTATCTTCTCCTAAATGGATAAACATAGTCCCACCTCAATCGGTCATCAGGGTAATTTCACCTTTTTCCACGTGAAAGGATGCTGCATTTTTTAACATTTCATGATCAAGTCCTTCCACACTGGTTGTTGTTACAAAGGTTTGCACTTTTTCCTGAAAGGTTTGCAGCAAATGAGTCTGACGGTAGTCATCAAGCTCACTTAACACATCATCGAGCAATAAAATGGGATATTCCCCTACCTCGCTCTTAATGCATTCAATTTCAGCAAGCTTTAAAGAAAGTGCCGTGGTGCGTTGCTGCCCCTGTGAGCCATAAACCTGGACATCCCGATTGTTCACTTGAAACAGCAAATCGTCCCGATGCGGCCCATAAAGAGTCATTCCACGATCCCATTCCCTGTCACGGGCTGCCTGAAATACTTTTCCATATATTTCTTTTAGCTTTGACACATCCATCTCTTCTGATACCTGAGAAGCCTTGGACTTGTAAATCAAAGAAAGGTCTTCAAGCCCCCTGCTGATACTGGAATGAATCGGCTGAGCCCACTGACGGAGTAATATAATAAAACGGAACCGCCGAACAATAATATCAGCCGCAAGGTCAATCTAGCTGTTCCGTTAAGATATCCAGCATTGCTTCACTTGCCTGATTCCGCTTATGACGTTCTTTTAAAAGGGCATTTCTTTGCTGCAGCACCTTTTGATATTGCCCCAAATCATGAATATAGACCGGCTGTATTTGCCCGATCTCCATGTCAATAAAGCGGCGCCGCTGGCTTGGACTTCCCTTTACCAGATTTAAATCCTCCGGAGCAAACATGACCACATTGCATGCTCCGACATACTGACTCAGCTTGCGCTGCTCTAAATGATTAATTTTAACTTTTTTACCTTTTTTCGAAAGAATTAATTCCAAAGGAAGACTGCCGTTTTTCTTTTTTAATCTACCTTCTATTTTACCATAATCTTCGTCCCATTTGATTAATTCTTTATCATTTGGTGTCCGATGGGATTTAGCCATGGCCAAAACGAAGATGGCTTCTAATAAATTGGTTTTCCCTTGCGCATTTTCCCCGAGAAAAACATTTACTGATTCGTTAAATTCCAGTGATAAACGATCATAATTTCGGAAATTGGCAAGTTTAATGGATTCTAATTTCAAAAAGAAATCCCTCCGTGAGTTTCGAGAAACCTTCTGTTTTTAAAAATAGACAGACGTATTGATAGTTGTGAGGTTGCCACTGAAAAAATCTATTTTCCCTTCGAGACGAGCTTTGGAAAGTTCCTGTTTGCCGTGGGCAGACCACGAGCCTCCTCACGCCCATTGGACGTGGGTAGGATCGGCATTGTCACAGGACGTGATGGTCTTAGCCGATCTTCCTTAAGACGTCCTGCGGGGGCTTCAGCTGTTGCTTTTCCCACTGGACTTGAATTACCCTCTTTGGGACCACACCGCACGATGAAAATGCGGAGGCAATCCATTGAAAGCGGAAATACCCTCGCTTTCCGCAGGCGTCCGCGAGCCTCCTCGTTGCTCGTTCCTCGCTTCTGCGGGTCTCGCTTGGAAGCAATCCTGCGGAGTTCATAGCTTTCTTGCGCCAAGGAGTCTCGTGCCCACCACTTCAATCAGCAAAAATGTGAATTTGAGCCGTCTGCGTTACTTTTTTAATATAAAAGCGCCATATTCCGCAATTTCAACACGGTCTCCATCGTACAGTTTGCGGCCACGCCGCTGTTCGGCTTCATCGTTCACAAGCACAGGCTGCTCGGATAAAAACCATTTTGCCTGCCCTCCTGTACTAATTACGCCTGTATATTTTAATAGCTGAGCAAGTGTCATAAAGTCGTCTGTTTCATTTATTTTTACTTCCTGCATTTTAAAACCTCCTTTGTTAGTTTAACACGGTGATAAGTCTTTCACTCTCTTTTATTCTTACAAAAAAAGATAAGCACCCACACAGGCTTTCGCTCAGCCTAGGTGAATGCTTGGCTTTTCAAGATGATTTAATACGTTCTAACAGGAAGAATCAGCATTAAAATCCCGTCATCTTCTACTGGTCTGATCACAAATGGCCGCATGGCCCCGGTGAAACTAATACGAATATCATTAGCATCTATTCTGCTTAAAGCGTCCATCATAAATTTTGCACTGAATGAAATTTTCAGTTCTTCCCCATCAATACTTTCTGCAGCAATGTTCTCAAAGACACGGCCAAGCTCTGGTGATTGAGAAGAAACTTCTACCTCGTCAGATTTCGTTTGCAGCTTAACAATATTGTTTCTTTCATCTTTTGCAAGAAGTGATGCACGATCGATCGCCTGCAGCAATTGTTTGGTTGATAAAATAATGTCTGTTTTGCTTTCACTAGGAATAAGACGATCTGTTTCTGGATAATTTCCATCGAGCAGTCGTGAAATAAATTCAAGATGCTTTGCTTTAAATAGTACCTGGCTCTCTGTAATAACTATTTTTACTTCCTCACCGCCGTCGTCAAGAATTTTTGAAAGCTCACTCAAGCTTTTTCCTGGTATGACAACATTTTTATATTCTGTTCCTTCCGGATGATTGATCGGCAGTGAGCGGATTGCCAAACGGTGGCTGTCTGTTGCAACACAGTCAAGCTTACCGTCTTGTATGGTCCAATTAACCCCCGTTAAGACAGGTCGTGTTTCTGAGGTGGACACTGCATAAACCGTCTGTCTCACCAAATGCTTTAACAGGTCTGTCTTTATGGAGAGGACATTCTCTTCTTCAATCAACGGCAGACGCGGATATTCTTCAGCATCGAGGCCATTGAGATTGAATTCAGATGAACCGGAAGTAATCTTTATCATCATACGGCTGTCTACTTCCATATGTACCGAATCATTCGGTAATTTTCTTACGATGTCAGAAAAAACACGTGCCTGAAGGACGATGCTTCCTGGTTTTTCAATCGATACATAAGATTCATCGTTTTCTTCAAGAGGAATAAACGCTTTTATCGAAATATCTGAATCGCTGCCAGTAACGGTAACGCCATCATGGCTTGCGGTTAGTTTAATTCCCGTGAGAATTGGGATGGTTGTACGGGACGAAACGGCCTTCATAACATGGTTTACAGCTTCTACAAGCTTGTCTTTAACGATCGTGAATTGCAGTGCTAGATCGGTTTCCTGTGAATTGTCTATCATTTTAGACACAAGAATCCCTCCTATATCTCTTTATTTTTTAAAAAAGTAGTCGTAGTAATAGTAGGCGCTGTGAATTTGTGGATAAGTAGTAAAAAACGAGAATAGAACACCTATCCACATGTGGATAGGTTGTGTATAAATAAAACCTTAGCTGAACAGGTTATCAACACCGTCAGTTAATAACTTTTGGTGCTGTAATGGTATGTTAATCCGATTTAGTGAAAGTGTCCATTAATTTTTAAGCTTAATGGGCGTTTTCAGTTGCTCAGCTAATTGTTTAATTGAATTTTGTAAGTCACGGTCGGAAGCAAGCAGCTTCGAAATTTTTTCATGAGCATGTATGACGGTTGTATGATCTCTGCCGCCAAATTCTTCACCTATTTTAGGAAGGGAGTAGTCCGTTAATTCTCTTGAAAGATACATCGCAATCTGTCTTGGAAAAGCAATGGATTTCGTGCGTTTTTTTGCTGAAAAATCTTCAAGCCGAACCTGATATTCTTCTCCAACAGCAAGCTGAATATCTTTTATTGTAATGACCTTTGGTTTCGCAGATGGAATGATATCTTTTAAAGCTTCTGCGGCCAGATCCACATTTACGTCCTGATTTGTTAGAGATGAATAGGCGACAACCCTGATCAGGGCGCCTTCCAGCTCTCTAATATTCGTATCTATTTGATTAGCAATATACAGCATGACTTCATTAGGCATATCAAGCCCGTCTGCTTTTGCTTTTTTTCTCAAAATAGCGATTCGTGTTTCAAGATCAGGCGGTGTAATATCTGTGATCAGTCCCCACTCAAAACGGGAACGCAGCCGATCTTCAAGCGTAGGAATTTCTTTCGGCGGACGATCACTGGAAATGACAATCTGTTTAAATTCTTCATGCAAGGTATTAAACGTATGAAAAAATTCTTCCTGTGTCTGTTCTTTTCCAGCCAAAAATTGAATATCATCAATAAGAAGCACGTCTACATTGCGATATTTGTCTCTGAAATTCCCCGTTTTATTATCACGGATAGAATTTATAAACTCATTTGTAAACTTTTCAGATGATAGATAGACAACTTTTGCATCCGAATTATGCTCAATTACATAATGACCAATGGCGTGCATTAAATGGGTCTTTCCGAGACCAACGCCTCCATAAATAAATAATGGATTATAGGCTTTCGCTGGTGCTTCAGCTACTGCAAGTGATGCGGCATGCGCAAAACGGTTGCCTGTTCCAATGACAAAGGTGTCAAACGTATTCTTGGAATTAAGCATGCTTTTTTGCTGTTCAAAGGATTGCGGAACCTGCTTTTGTCCGCTTTTCTTTTTCAGTTGATTCATGTCAAAATCTTCATCATCCTGCTTATTCTGAGGAATAATGAACTTAATGGCAAGCACTGATCCAGTTAATTCTTTAATTGTATCTTCAATCAAATGTGAATACCTTGATTCCAGCCAGTCCCGCGCAAATTCATTCGGTGCTGTAATTGTCAAAGTGTCCGCTTCCAAGGCATGTGCACTGGTTGCCTTTAGCCAGGTATCAAAGCTTGGCTTGCTCAACTTTTTTTGGATATCCTTTAAGGCTTCATCCCATAGATCATGAATATTTTCCAACGCGGCTTCCCCCCCTTTTTTTTAGATATAAAAACTCTTTTAAGACAAAAATAATGTCCAAAAACTCAGACATATCAGTGACAAAGCATGAAGTTTAAATAAAAAACAGTATAAATAAAATATATAGTTATCCACATCAATATTCGACAGTATAAAAGAATATGGAAGAGTTGTCGACATGTTTCGTCAAATTGGGGATAAATTCCCTCACAGGGTGTGAATAGTTGTCCACATTATTATCCACAAGCTGTGGACAATGTATATTGGGCATGAAGTTATACACGGATTAAAACAAACTAATCATAACAAAAAAATTCAACGGTTGCAATGGGTTTTAAAGTGTTATCCACAAGCCTCAGATGCTGTGCACAAAAATTGTCCACAGGGCATGAACTAGTTGAAAAAATGTCGATAAGTGTCTGGATAAAAAATTGGGGATAAAAAATTATCCACAATGTTATACAGGTTGTCCTCAGTTAAAAGCTGTGTATAATTATAAGAGAGGGATACGGATGATCCTGGATCTTCTTAAGGAGGGTCTTGACATTTCGCAGTATTCTTCTTATAATAAGCCAGACTGTGTTTGGTCTTTAATCCTATTTGTACAAACAGGAAGGCGGTTAATCCGCTGGAGATGAAATAGAAGATAGGATGGACGATGATGAAGTAAAGGTCATCAAACAGCAAAAGAAAATATATTTGCTGGAAGGATTTTTGATTCAGGAGGTGTAATAATAATGAAACGTACGTATCAACCAAATACCCGTAAAAGAAAGAAAGTACACGGTTTTCGCTCTCGTATGGCAACAAAAAATGGACGTAGAGTTCTAGCGCGCCGTCGCCGCAAAGGAAGAAAAGTATTATCAGCATAAGGCCACTGTGAGATCAACAGTGGTCTTTTTTACACTGATAAGGATAAACAAAATTTTAATTAAGTCGATGCAAGAAAACCAAGGCTTTGCCATTTCGGCGATAGCCGGGTTTTCTTTACATTGACAAGAATCGCTAAAATTTTAATAGGCCAGCTAAGGGACAACCTTGCATTCACAACGGGCGTTTAGCGAATGTGGGTTGTTCTCATCATTTTTGTCCATAATCGTGCAGAATGCCTGATAAGGATAGTTGTCAGCTGGCCGATCCTTACAGACGGAGTGAAAAAATGAAGACATTGCTAAGATTAAAGAAAAATAATGACTTTCAGCTCGTTTTTAAAAGAGGAAGATCTACAGCTAATAGACAATTTGTCGTTTATGTATTGAAATTTCCTGAGCGTGTTGAATGCAGACTCGGCCTATCAGTCAGCAAAAAAATCGGCAACGCCGTAACAAGGAACAGGATCAAGCGGAAAGTCAAAGAAGTTTTCCGCAGCCTGGATAGCCGCCTTGAAAAAGGGTGCGATTATGTCGTTATTGCCAGAAATCCGGCAGCCAGTATGACTTTTGCTGAAATAGAAAGCAGTCTTCAGCATGTTCTAAAACGGGCTAAAGTATTAAAATCATCCAGAAGGTGATCCAATGAAATGGTTGCTGATCGGAATCATTCGGTTCTATCAAAAATTCATTTCTCCTCTGACACCGCCGGCATGCCGGTTTTACCCGACATGTTCAGAATATGGATTGGAAGCCGTAAAGCGGTTTGGTTTTTTTAAAGGCGGCTATCTAGCCATAGCAAGAATTTTAAAATGCCAGCCGTTCCATTCGGGCGGGTTTGATCCCGTTCCCGAAAAAAAGAAGTAACCTTTACGATGTAAGAGAAATGCTTAGGTCACTAGGGGGGTTAGGTTTTTGAGAAAAAAGATTGCCTTAATAGGAGCACTTGTGCTTCTAGTGGGTGTCCTCTCAGGCTGTTCCAGCATTAATCAGCCAGTAGATGCTTCAACAACAGGAATTTGGAGCCACTATTTTGTCTATCCGTTATCATGGTTTATCACATATGTAGCGGATCTGTTCGGTGGAAGCTACGGCATATCTATTGTTATTACGACAATTATTGTCAGACTTGTTCTTCTTCCGCTCATGATTAAACAGACAAGAAGTTCTAAGGCAATGCAGGAAGTTCAGCCTGAATTAAAGAAGTTAAGAGAACAATACAGTTCAAAGGATCAAAAAACACAAAAGAAACTTCAGGAAGAGACAATGAAACTGTTTCAGTCAAATAAAGTTAATCCTTTAGCTGGCTGTTTCCCTATTGTTATTCAGATGCCTATTCTTATTGCGTTTTATCACGCCATATCAAGAACTGAGGCCATTAAGCATTCTGACTTTCTTTGGTTTAGTCTTGGCCACGCCGACCCTTATCACATCTTACCGGTCGTTGCGGGTCTGACAACGTTTATTCAGCAAAAAATTATGCTTGGCCGTACTGGAAATGCAAACCCTCAAATGAAAATGATGATGTATATTTTCCCTATTTTCATTGCAGGTATGGCATTTGCCTTCCCGGCAGCGCTTGCGCTGTACTGGGTCGTCGGTAATATTTTCATGATCGTGCAAACACACTATGTTTATGCTCCAAAGAAATCGGAAATTGATGTTGTAAAAAGTAATCAACCGGGAGGAGCGAAGAAAAAGTGAGGGAAGCTGTAGAGAGCGGGAAATCGATTGATGAAGCTGTTGAAAAAGCATTAATAGTCTTATCTGCATCGCGGGATCAGGTTATGATCGACATCTTAGAAGAGCCTAAAAAGGGACTGCTTGGTTTGGGTGCGAGGAAAGCATCAGTTAAAGTGACGCTTAAAGAAACACCCGCCGAGGCAGTTGCAAAGTATGTCGAGTCAATTGTTAATCATTTGGAACAATCAGTCGAAGTCAAAGTGACTGAAGTCAATGATCGAACAATGGAAATTCAGCTTATTGGCGATAATTTGGCGATTTTAATAGGCAAAAGGGGTCATACCCTTAATGCTTTACAATATCTTGCAAATTTAGTGGCGAACAAAGCCGCTGATCATAAGATGAAGATAGTTATTGATGCGGAGGATTATCGATCAAGACGCCAGGAAGCTTTACAACACCTGGCAGAACGGATGGCAGCTCGTGCTATTCGGGAGCGTAAATCTTTCCAGCTGGATCCAATGCCTGCGTATGAACGAAAAATTATTCATACCTCTCTACAAAATTATCCGGGGATTACGACATCTTCAAATGGGGAAGAACCAGTCAGATATGTCGTGGTTCACCCGGCACTTGCTTCAAAATAATCGCTTTTTCTTTATAATGCCATCCAAAAGGATGGTATTTTTTTTGTGGAATTTTGTCGAATAAAAAAATCATACTTGTGGATAACTTTAAAATAATTTTTTGAAAATTTTATCCACAGGAAAATTACCTGAAAAACTTTATCCACAGGCGAAAATATGTTATCTTATGTTGTTAGGAATTTACCATGTGGATAATTCTTAACTGAATACTGAAATCAAGGCGGTATAAAATAGATTTTTATAATGTAAAAGAGGAAGTAACGAGGTGAAAGCAATGGAAACAGATACAATTGCGGCTATTTCCACACCAATGGGAGAAGGAGCCATTGCTATTGTGAGATTGAGCGGGCCGGAAGCCATTCAAATAGCTGATACGATATATAAAGGAAAGCAAACACTGGAGGAGGCAGCATCTCACACCATTCAATACGGAAAGATTCTTGAACCGGACACACAGCAGGTTGTGGAGGAAGTAATGGTTTCAGTATTACAGGCGCCGAGAACCTTTACAAGAGAAAATATTATTGAAATTAACTGTCATGGGGGACTCATGTCTGTAAATCGTATTCTGGAGTTGGCTTTACAGCAGGGCGCACGTCTGGCAGAACCAGGTGAATTTACAAAGAGGGCTTTTCTGAATGGGCGCATCGACTTATCCCAAGCAGAGGCTGTCATGGATTTGATTCGATCTAAAACAGATCGTGCAATGAATGTGGCAATGGGGCAAATGGAAGGACGTTTATCTAAGCTCGTCCAATCGCTGCGTCAGATGCTTCTCGAAGTTATTGCACATGTTGAAGTGAATATTGACTATCCAGAATACGATGCGGATGAGGTAACACATCAGCTTTTACTTGGTCAAGCAGGGCAGGTTCGTGATAAAATTGAAGGGTTATTAGAAACTGCTAAACAGGGCAAAATTTTAAGGGAAGGGTTATCCACGGTTATTATTGGTCGGCCCAATGTCGGGAAATCTTCCCTGTTAAACAGTCTTGTCCATGAAAATAAAGCGATAGTCACTGATATTCCAGGAACAACTCGCGATGTCATTGAAGAATATGTTAATATTCGCGGCGTTCCTTTAAGGTTAGCCGATACGGCTGGAATAAGAGAAACGGAAGATATTGTGGAAAGAATTGGTGTTGAACGTTCAAGAAAGGTTCTTAAAGAAGCCGATCTTATTTTGTTATTATTGAATTACAATGAGGCGCTCACACAGGAAGATTATCTTCTATTTGAAGCAGTTAAAGGTATGGATGCTATAATTATTGTTAATAAGACGGATCTTGAACCGAAAATTGATCTTGATGAGGTGACTTCTTTTGCTGAAGGCATGCCTGTCATTACCACATCATTACTAAATGAAGCGGGAGTTAATGAACTTGAGCAGGCGATCGCATCTCTCTTTTTTGAACAGGGCATTGAGGCGCAAGATATGAATTATGTCTCTAATACCCGCCACATTGCACTCTTAAATCAGGCCTATAAAGCGATTGGGGAAGCAATGCAAAGTATTGAAATGGGTGTGCCGATTGATATGGCACAGATCGATATCAGAAGAGCATGGGAGATTCTAGGTGAGATTGTAGGAGATACTGTTTCAGACAGTCTGATTGATCAGCTGTTCTCTCAATTTTGTTTAGGAAAATAAAAAGATTGATAAGGAGGTAGAACAATGACCACATATCAAGCGGGCGATTATGATGTAATCGTGGTAGGAGCTGGCCATTCAGGTGTGGAAGCAGGACTTGCTGCTGCAAGAATGGGCGCAAAAACACTGATGATCACCTTGAATCTGGACGCTATTGCTTTTATGCCATGTAATCCATCTGTCGGCGGTCCCGCCAAAGGCGTTGTTGTCCGTGAAATTGATGCGTTAGGCGGAGAAATGGGGAGGAATATTGATAAAACCCATATTCAGATGCGCATGTTGAATACCGGCAAAGGCCCGGCTGTCCGAGCATTACGCGCTCAGGCTGATAAATTTTTATACCAGCATGAAATGAAAAGAACAATAGAGAAAACAGAAAATCTGACCCTCATGCAAGGCATGGTTGAACGGCTAATCATTGAAGATGGGGACTGCAAAGGGGTTGTTACAAAGACCAATGCAGAATTCAGGGCAAAAACCGTCATTCTTACAACCGGTACCTATTTAAGAGGGCGAATTATTATTGGGGATTTATCTTATGACAGCGGTCCAAATAACATGCAGCCGTCTGTTAATTTGTCATACCACTTGCAGGAGCTTGGGTTTGACATTGTCCGATTTAAAACAGGAACCCCTCCAAGAGTCAATGGCAATACGATCGATTACTCAAAAACAGAAATTCAGCCAGGCGACGAGGAACCGCGTGCTTTTTCATATGAAACAACTAAATTTATAACAGATCAAATTCCTTGCTGGCTGACCTATACAGGAGAAGGAACTCACGAGCTGATTAATGGAAACCTTGACCGTTCACCTATGTATTCAGGTATGATAGAGGGAACTGGACCGCGTTACTGTCCATCCATTGAAGATAAAGTCGTACGTTTTAATGACAAGCCACGCCACCAGATTTTCCTTGAACCAGAGGGCCGTCATACGGATGAGGTCTATGTACAAGGTCTTTCCACAAGTCTTCCTGAAGATGTACAAAAAGATATGCTTCGTACCATCCCGGGCCTTGAGAAGGCACAAATGATGAGGGCCGGATATGCCATTGAATATGATGCCATCGTCCCAACCCAGCTGTGGCCGACACTTGAAACGAAAAGTGTTAAAGGGCTTTACACCGCAGGGCAGATTAATGGAACGTCCGGGTATGAAGAAGCGGCTGCGCAAGGCATTATGGCAGGAATTAATGCTGCTCAGGCGTCGCGTGGGCTTGATCCGGTTATTCTTGACCGTTCTCAGGCATATATCGGTGTCCTGATTGATGATCTTGTCACAAAAGGAACAAACGAGCCTTACCGGCTGCTGACATCACGTGCAGAATACCGTCTGCTTTTACGGCATGATAATGCAGATTTGCGTCTTAACTGAGATTGGCCGAACAATTGGATTGATTCCTGAAGAACGCTACGAACGCTTTTTAATCAAAAAATCGGCCATTGAAGAAGAAAAGAAACGGCTTTCCAAAGTTATTATTAAGCCTTCCGATGAACTTCAGGTCATGCTTAAGGAAAAGGGCGCAGCTGAATTAAAAGAAGCAGCTTCTGCTCAACACTTATTAAAACGTCCTGAACTCACCTATTCTGATATTGCGAGATTCGCTCCTTCTGAAACAGACATTTCTGCCGATGTCGCTGAACAGGTTGATATCCAGACAAAATACGAAGGTTATATCGGCAAGCAGCTTCAGCAAGTCGAACGGATGAGAAAGATGGAGAACAAAAAAATCCCTGAGAATCTGGATTACTATGCAATTTCTGGACTTGCAACGGAAGCCAAGCAGAAATTGCTTAAAGTTAAACCGTTATCTGTAGGGCAGGCTTCAAGAGTATCGGGTGTTAACCCAAGTGACATTTCAATTCTTCTTGTTTACCTGGAGCAAGGGAAGCTCGCTAAGGTAGCAGAATCTTGATGGAGGAAGATATGAATCCACTTCAAAATATGATGGAGGATAAGGGGATCACCCTTTCCTCCCATCAATTAGATCAATTTCATACATATTATGAACGGCTGATCGAATGGAATAAAAAGATGAATTTAACAGCAATAACAGACAAAGATGAGGTCTATTTAAAACATTTTTACGATTCTCTTACCCCTGCCTTTTATTTCGATTTTAATAATGTGGAGACATTATGTGACGTTGGGGCTGGAGCTGGCTTCCCGAGCCTGCCTTTGAAAATTCTTTTTCCTCATTTGAAAATTTCAATTGTCGATGCCCTTCAAAAACGGCTGACTTTTTTAGAGGAACTGAAAAAAGAACTTAACCTTGACGATGTCACCCTGTATCACGATCGTGCGGAAACCTTCGGACAAAAACAAGCACATCGAGGAACTTATGATGCCGTAACAGCACGAGCTGTTGCGAAGCTGTCTGTATTAAGTGAATACTGTCTGCCTTTAACGAAACAAAATGGAACGTTTATTGCTTTAAAAGGGGCCAGTGCAGAAGAGGAAGAAAAAAATGCTGAAAAAGCAGTGAAAATTCTTGGCGGTAAAATCACGGGGAAAGAAGCCTTGAAACTGCCGGAAGAAGAAAGTCTTCGCCATCTTATTTTTATTAGTAAAGTATCGTCGACACCTGCTAAGTATCCCAGAAAACCAGGCACACCAGCTAAGATGCCATTGTAATGTTTCACGTGGAACATTAACGTGAGAATAAAGGACTTTTACATTTAAAGTCGAATTTATTTATATGTGCAGATTCAAAAATGATGACGAAATGTGCAACCTCTATATGGGAAAACATAAAGGGTGGTGAAAATGAATGAAGCATCCTTTTTCCAAGATTTTTGGTCAAAGCGAACGTGAAATGAACGAGGAATCAACTGAACATGATAGGGTTCAGGAGATTGCTGTTGCTGATATCATTCCGAATAGATTTCAACCGCGAACCGTCTTTAACGATAATAAAATAGAAGAGTTAGCTGAAACAATCAGGGTCCATGGAATCATCCAACCGATTGTTGTGCGGCTGCATGATGAACACTATGAAATAATTGCCGGTGAGAGGCGCTGGCGTGCTGTAACTAAGCTTGGGTGGGAAATGGTTCCTGCTATTATTAAAACGTATGATGATGAGCAAACAGCAGCAGTTGCCCTAATAGAGAACCTTCAAAGAGAAGACTTAACGGCAATTGAAGAAGCCATGGCGTATGCAAAACTAATTGATATACATGGATTAACCCAGGAAGGTCTGGCTGTCAGTCTGGGCAAGGGTCAATCAACGATTGCTAATAAGCTTCGTTTATTAAAGCTGCCAACGTCTGTTCAAAATTCACTGCTGGAGAAAGTTATTTCCGAGCGCCATGCACGAGCGCTGCTTTCATTAAAGGATGCGGATAAACAAGAAAAGCTATTAGCAGAAGTGATCGAGAAGCACCTTAATGTTAAACAGACTGAAGAGCGAGTAAAGGTTTTGCTGGAAGGAAAGCCTAAAAAAGCGCCACGTCCGCGCCGTCAAAGCTTGAGCCGAGACAGCAGGATAGCCGTTAATACCATAAGACAATCTGTTGATATGGTTGCAGATACCGGTCTGAACATTGACACCAACGAAGAAGATTTTGGCGATTACTATCAATTTACAATTCGAATACCCAAGAAATAAACGTTCCAGGAAGCGAAACAGGAGCCTTAATAACAGGTTCCTGTTTTACTTATGATGAAATTTCTAAATAAATTGAAAATGGAATCCGCCATAAAACATTAATCATGATAGAATAGTTATATTAGAGAGAGTGGCTGGATAAGGGTAGGTGACAACGTGGGAAAAATTATTGCCGTTGCAAATCAAAAAGGAGGCGTCGGTAAAACAACGACTTCTGTTAATTTAAGTGCATGCCTGGCATATTTGGGCAAGCGGGTGCTGCTGGTTGATACAGATCCTCAGGGAAACGCAACAAGCGGTGTCGGGGTTGATAAAGGTGATATAGATGAATGTATATATGACGTTCTGGTCGATGATGTTGACGCAGCACAAGTTGTAAAAAAAAGCAGTTTGCCGAATCTTAATGTCATCCCCTCAACAATTCAGCTGGCTGGTGCGGAGATCGAACTTGTTCCGACCATTTCCCGCGAAGTCAGGCTGAAGAGAGCCTTAGAGAAGATTGCTAAGGAATATGATTACATTATTATTGATTGTCCTCCTTCCTTGGGGTTGCTGACGATCAATGCTTTGACTGCTGCAGATGCAGTGATTATACCAGTTCAATGTGAATATTATGCGCTGGAAGGATTAAGCCAGCTGTTGAATACAGTGAGACTGGTGCAAAAACATTTGAATAATGATTTGGCGATTGAAGGGGTTCTTCTGACCATGCTTGACGCTAGAACGAATTTGGGTCTGCAGGTTATTGAGGAAGTAAAAAAATATTTTCAGGACAAGGTTTTTCAATCCATTATTCCCCGGAACGTAAGATTGGGCGAAGCACCGAGCTATGGCAAACCGATTATTATCTATGATCCGAAATCAAGAGGAGCAGAGGTCTATCTTGAACTGGCAAAGGAAGTGTTGAACAATGAGTAGAGGTTTAGGAAAAGGAATTAATGCTTTTTTTCCTTCTAATGAAGCTGCCGTTGAGTCAGAAGCTGTTCAACAGATTAAAATTAAAGATTTAAGGCCAAATCCATATCAACCAAGAAAAACGTTTGATGAATCGGCAATACAGGATTTAAAAGCTTCAATTGAAGAGCATGGTATTATTCAGCCACTGATCGTAAGAAAAAGCATCAAAGGATTTGATATTGTTGCGGGTGAACGCAGGTACAGGGCTGCTATTGAAGCTAAAATCAAGACCGTTCCAGCTATCGTAAAAGTATTAACGGATAAAGAAATGATGGAAATAGCGGTAATTGAAAACCTGCAGCGGGAAGATCTGAACCCTATTGAAGAAGCCGTGGCTTATCAGAAACTAATGGCTGAACTTGATTTGAAGCAAGATGAGCTTGCAAAAAAACTTGGGAAAAGCAGACCCTACATAACGAATCACGTCAGGCTTCTGCAGCTTAATCCTAATCTCCAGGCACTAATTGCTGAAGGTAAAATATCAATGGGACACGGGCGGACATTGCTTGGTTTAAAAGATAAATCAAAGTGGGGTTCAGTAGCTGAGAAGGTTATCAAGGAACAGTTGAACGTTAGAGAGCTTGAAGAACTGATTCAAAAATTGAACCAAAATGTTCCACGTGAAACAACCAAAAAGAAAGCAGCAAAGCTTTCTCCTGAATTGAACCGGAAAGTTTCGGTATTGCGTGAAAGACTTGGTACCTCTGTAGCGATAAGACCGACGCGAAATAAAGAAAAAGGGAAAATTGAAATTGAATATTTTTCGCAGGATGACCTTGATCGATTAATTGAACTTTTAGAGGGTCAAGAATAAGAGTGAAACGGATTCCAAGGTTTCGCTTTTCTTTTTGTATTTTTATCGTTAAAACTCATCAAAATGATAGCAGGGTGAAAAATGGTCTTACTTGGAACAATTGTTAACGCAGTCGCTATTGTAATGGGTGCTTTAATCGGAACTCTTTTTACAAAAATACCAGAAAAAATCAAACAGACCGTCACACACGGCATGGCTTTGTCTGTCATCATACTTGGTCTTGAGATGAGCTTTAAAAGTGATCAATTTTTGATCGTTATTGGAAGTCTTGCTATTGGCGGTGTATTGGGAGAATGGTGGGAAATTGAAAAAAAGCTGCATCACATCGGCATGTTTCTTGAGAGAAGAATTGGCGTGGCAGGGAGCACAAATAATATTTCACGAGCCTTTGTAACAGCGACTCTAGTATTTGTGGTTGGAGCTATGTCTATTGTAGGAGCATTGGACAGCGGGCTTCGCGGTGATCATCAGGTTCTGTACACGAAAGCTATGCTAGATGGGTTTTTCTCAATCATATTTTCGACAACTTTAGGAATAGGCGTCCTTTTTTCAGCGATCCCTGTTTTTATCTATCAAGGAAGTATAGCGATCTTTGCAACGGTTATAGAATCCTTTGTCCCTCAGCATTTAATGGACACGCTGATTCATGAATTGACCGCTACAGGCGGTGTGTTGATTGTGGCGATCGGATTAAATCTATTAAACCTAACGAAAATAAAAACAGGCAATTTGTTGCCCTCTATTCTCGTCTGCATTATTCTGACTGCTGGGCTGTATATCTTCCAGCATTAATAACAGCCATCCTGCCATAAACGGCGGAATGGCTGTTATTTTATAGCGTTTCTTCAAGCTGAAGTTCGTTTGCTGCCCGTTTTTTCTCAAAATGATTAAGCGCAATCGTAAGGGAGTCAGCCATTGCATTAGCCATATTCATGACCAGACTTAAGCGGGTGTTTTGCAGCACAATGTACTCCATATAACCGCTTACATTTACAATTCCTGTCATATGCATGTCGCCAACTGCACACAATTTTTTATTTACACCGGCGCCCGGCATAACCGGCCCATTCCCAACGGTAATCATCCCAATTTGATTATATTTTCCAAGGCATGCATCCACCCCGATAACAAAAGGATTTTGATAGGTTTGATAAATGGTATCAAGTGTTGTTTTTAGATTCATGGCATGTACTGGCTCGTTCAGGGTGCCGTAAATTTTTGCATTAATAAATTGCCGATCTTTCAGACGGGTGCCGATCAGCGGGCCAAGTGCATCTCCCGTGGAACGGTCTGTGCCAATACATACCACGACAATTTCTGAAGGTGAATATCTAGGAAGATAGGTTTCTATTGTTTCAACAATTTTATACCGAGACGTTAAATCTTCATAATGAATGCGCTGGGATGGTTTCTTTGATGGAAGAAGCCTTTGAGTGATTTTCATCTGTTCTTCCTCTCCTTGAACGTTTTATCACAGTATACGGATATTTGGAAAAATTTATACGCCGAAGTATATGTTATAACGAACGGTTTTACTTGCTATCTATGCTGGCAGTTTTTTGAGGAAAGACTGCACACTTCTATGTATCAGGAATAATACCCGAATTTTAGTGCTTATAATCGCATAAATAGTCTGAAATAAACGCTGAGGTGGAAAGATCAACGAATGCAGGTACATGGTATGAAGAAAAAAGGAAATCCTGATAAAGAAATGAGAAGAGTTATGGTTTTCTCTAAAGGTAAGAAAGTATATAATTCTTACAGCATAGAAGCTGTGTCTAGTCTTCAGCGCCCAAACCCCTCAGGGTCACTTCGAAATCTCTGCAAAAGTGAAAGAACCACTTTTTCGAGATCCCTCCAGTGCCTGTCGGGGCTGAGAAGGGCGCTTGCGCTTTTCTTATTGCTTGTCGGCGCCGAACTGTATATAATAACAGGTAGATTAATTATATGATCCAGTGATGAGGGAAAGAAGTATCTGAAGAAATTCTTGAAAAGCGATCCGGGGATGGTGTGAGCCTGGAACAGGATCTTTAGAGAAAGGCGTTCCCGAACTGTTTTAAAAAGAGGATGCATACATAATGCATCAATTAGGGTGGAACCGCGTGAGATTAAAGCTCTCGTCCCTAAGCTTTCAGTAGCTTAGGGGCGGGAGCTATTATGTTAGGAGCGATAAATATGAGCGTATCAATGGAACAGATTGTGAACTTAGCAAAACAGAGAGGTTTTATTTTCCCAGGATCTGAAATTTACGGTGGCCTGGCTAACACTTGGGATTATGGTCCATTAGGTGTTGAACTGAAAAATAACGTTAAAAAAGCCTGGTGGAAAAAATTCATTCAGGAATCCCCGTATAATGTAGGGCTTGACGCGGCCGTTCTGATGAATCCTAAAACATGGGAAGCATCAGGTCATTTAACAAATTTTAATGATCCAATGCTTGATTGTAAACAGTGTAAATCTAGGCATCGTGCCGATAAGCTGATTGAAGAGCAAATTGGGGAAGACAACCTGGATCAGGCGGTAGACGGCATGGCATTTGACCAAATGGAGGCGCTGATCGATGAGAAGAATGTGGTATGTCCGAATTGCGGGGCGCATGACTTCACGCCGATCCGTCAGTTTAACCTGATGTTCAAAACATTCCAAGGTGTTACTGAGACGAGTTCTGATGAAATATTCTTACGTCCGGAAACCGCTCAAGGAATTTTTGTGAACTTCAAAAATGTTCAACGCACAATGAGAAAGAAATTACCTTTTGGCATCGGCCAGGTTGGTAAATCATTCCGTAATGAGATTACACCAGGCAATTTCACTTTTAGAACCCGCGAATTTGAGCAGATGGAACTTGAGTTTTTCTGCAAACCGGGAGAGGAATTGCAATGGTTTGATTTCTGGAAGAACACATGCCACCAATGGCTTACTTCGCTTGGAATGAAAGACGAAAAACTTCGTCTAAGGGACCATGATCAAGAAGAACTTTCACATTACAGCAACGCAACGACAGACTTTGAATATAAATTCCCATTTGGCTGGGGAGAACTGTGGGGAATTTCATCACGAACAGATTTTGACTTAAAGAGACATTCCGAGACTTCCGGAGAAGATATGAATTATATCGATCAGGAAAACAATGAACGTTACATTCCTTATTGTATTGAACCCGCATTGGGTGCTGACCGTGTAACGCTTGCTTTCTTAATTGATTCTTATGAAGAAGAAACAGTTAACGAAAAAGAAACTCGGACGGTTCTTAAGCTTCATCCTTCTCTTGCCCCTTATAAAGCAGCGGTTTTACCGTTATCCAAAAAACTGGGTGAGGAAGCTCGTGAAGTGTTCCAGGAACTCGCTGGTGATTTCATGGTGGATTATGATGAATCGGGATCGATTGGTAAAAGGTATCGTCGTCATGATGAAATCGGCACTCCATTCTGCATAACTTTTGATTTTGATTCAAAAGAAGATCATCAGGTTACGGTTCGCAGCCGAGATACGATGGAGCAGGTCCGGCTTCCTATTAAAGATCTTAAATCCTTTTTGGCTGAAAAAACAGCATTTTAACATAAATTGGAATTTTGATAAACAGAGTGGCAGTCTCGCAGTATAAATATGGAACGTTCCTCTGAGAAACCATTATAAGAACCGGAGGGAACAAAATGGCCAACCCAAATATTGATTATGAGATTAACGATATTGTTGAAATGAAAAAAGCCCACCCATGCGGTACAAACAAATGGAAAATTATCCGTATGGGGGCTGATATTCGTATTAAATGCCTTGGTTGTGATCACAGCGTGATGATGCCAAGAACCGAATTTAGAAAAAAGCTGAAGAAAGTGCTCGAGAAAAACGCTTAGAGCGTAATTAGAAGAGGTGAAATGCGGTGGCACATGCAGAAACGACGTCCTGTCCTTTGAATTGCTGGGATACCTGCGGCTTTAAAGTCACTGTTGAGGATCAAAAGGTCACAAAAGTGGATGGGGACCCTGAGCACCCCATTACACAAGGTAAAATATGCGGCAGAGGGCGAAAGCTTGAAGCCCGGACAAATGATCGTGACCGTCTTCTTTATCCAATGAAAAAAATGAACGGGTCATTTGTTCAAATCAACTGGGAGCAGGCCCTTGATGAAATTGCAGAAAAAATGTCAATGATCAGGGCAGGTTCAGGAACAACCGCTGTTATGCATAGTCATGATTACTCCAACAACGGACTTCTAAAAAGTCTTGATCAGCGTTTTTTTAATGCATATGGTGGTGTGACCGAGGTAGTCGGAAGTGTATGCTGGGGGGCAGGCATTGAAGCTCAGATAAGAGACTTTGGCAATGCCTACAGCCATGCTCCGCACGATATACGTTCCAGTCGTCAAATTGTCGTATGGGGCCGCAATGCTGCCCGCACCAATATTCACCTTTTCAATGAGCTTCAGCAAGCAAAAAAAAGAGGGATTCCTCTTACTGTGATCGATCCTATATTTAATGCAGGAGCAAAGCTTGCCGACCTTTATGTGCCCGTCAAGCCGGGTACGGACGGGCTGCTTGCTTTCGGCATTATGAAAAAAATTGTGGAGGATGGGAAGCAGGACAAGCACTTTCTTGACTGCTTCAGCTCCGGCTTTGAATACATCCTTAAGCAGCTTGAAGAACTCTCCTATGAAGATATTACACAAGCGACGGATGTAAATGAGGAGACACTGGAAAAGCTTGCAGCGGTTTATTCAGGCGGTCCGACGTCGACTTTCCTTGGTCTGGGCATGCAGCGCTATCAAAATGGCGGGAATACGATTCGATCCATTGATGCACTGGCAGCAATGAGCGGAAATGTTGGAATCGATGGCGGTGGCGCAAACTATGCCAATTTGGCTGTCGGACAGTCATTCAGCACATCCAAATTGGCACTTCCCGGTCTGAAAAAACACTCTCGAAAGTTCTCGAGAATGAAACAGGCCGAAGGGATCCTTTCAGCAGATGGCCCTGCGGTTGAACTTATGTTTATTACAAGGAGCAATCCGGTGGCCCAGCTGCCTGATACAAACCTGATAAAAAAAGCTTTTTCAAGCGTCGATACCATTGTCGCGATTGATCAATATATGAATGACTCGGTAAAGATGGCGGATTACATCCTGCCTTCAGCTACAGTGTTTGAAGAAGAGGATATTTATTACTCTTCAATGTATCACCATTTTATTAACTATGGCCCAAAGCTTGTAGAACCAAGAGGCGAAGCGAAGTCAGACCTGGACATATGGAAAGCCTTGTCCCAAAGGCTTGGGTTTGGGAACTATTTTGATTACAGCATTGATGAATTTCTTGAACAAGGTCTGGAAGAGTTAAAAGAAAAAGGCATTACTCTGGAAAGAATTAAGCAAGAGAAGAGGCTGGAGTTGCCCGTGGAACACGTGCCTTGGAGAAAAGGGCAATTTCAAACACCAAGCGGGAAATATGAGTTTTATTCTGAGCGTGCGGCAGCAATCGATGGAGCGGATGCTGCTTATCCAAAAGTGGTATTCCCGATTGAATCAAAGGAAAATTCACCGGCGTTATATGGGAAATACCCTTTTCGCCTGCTGACCATTCATCCCCTGCGCTCCAACCATTCTCAGCATTATCGTTATCATAAGAAGGATCACATTCTTCGTGTTGAGATTTCCCGGGAAATATCGACAGCACATGACATTATTGAGGGGGATTCTGTCGAAGTTTATAATGACAGAGGTCATGTGCAAGGGCAGGCCGTTATTTTAAAAGAATGTCACCCTGATACGATTAATATAGATGAAGGCCATGGTTCAGAGCACGGGGGTATCGTAAACCAATTGACTCCGAATGCGGAATCTGACTTCGGTCTTGGAAGCAGCTACTATGATTGTCTTGTAAATATTAAAAAAATCAACGCCCGCTGACTACTGCAGTTTTTTAATTAAAAGGAGTGTCCATTATGAGTTTAACAACTGGAATTGTTGGGTTGCCCAATGTCGGGAAATCCACACTGTTCAATGCTATTACACAGGCAGGTGCAGAATCTGCCAACTACCCGTTCTGTACAATCGATCCGAATGTGGGAATTGTTTATGTACCTGATGAACGATTAAACAAATTGACTGAATTGGTCAAGCCGAAAAAAACAGTACCAACGACCTTTGAATTCACTGATATTGCAGGTCTTGTAAAAGGCGCAAGTAAAGGTGAAGGGCTTGGCAATCAATTTCTTGCGAACATTCGTCAAGTTGATGCCATTTCTCACGTTGTTCGCTGTTTTGAGGATAAGGATATTACTCATGTCTCTGGAAAAGTGGATCCGATTGATGATATTGAAACCATTAATTTAGAATTAATTTTAGCTGACCTTGATTCTATTTCCAAACGAATCAGCCGTGTCGAGAAATTGTCAAAGCAAAATGACAAAGATGCAGTTATTGAGTTCGCTGCTTTAAAGAAATTGAAAGAAGCGTTTGAAAATGAACAACCGGCCAGGCAGGTAGACCTCACGGATGATGAAAAAAAAGCAACGAAACATTTAAATTTCTTAACCAGTAAGCCTGTTTTATATGTGGCGAACGTCTCAGAAGATGACCTCTCAGCATCGGAAGATAATGAGTATGTTAAAAGTGTTAAAGCTTTTGCTGAAAAAGAACAAGCCGAAGTCGTGGTGATCTCTGCCCGGATTGAATCAGAAATTGCTGAGCTTGAAGGAGAAGAAAAAGAAAGTTTCCTTGAAGAATTAGGCATCGATAAATCAGGACTTGATCAGCTTATTGAAACGTCCTATAAACTTCTTGGTCTTGGCACCTACTTTACAGCGGGTGAACAAGAAGTCAGAGCCTGGACCTTCCATCAGGGCATTAAAGCCCCACAGGCTGCCGCGATTATTCATACCGACTTTGAACGCGGTTTTATCCGCGCAGAGGTTGTCTCATACGATGATCTTATGGAAGCCGGCTCTCAAAACGCTGCAAAAGAAAAGGGAAAGCTTCGTTTAGAGGGTAAAGAGTATATCGTTAAAGATGGAGATGTGATGCATTTTCGTTTCAACGTCTAATTTCAGACTGGTGGCAAGCGTTCGCATTCGGCGTTTCTGCATCCTCCGCGGGTGCTCATGACCGTACTGTGGTCCCGTTGGACTTGAAACAGCATCCTTGAATCCACACCGCACACAGAAAATGCGGATGCAATCCATTGAAAGCGGAAATACCCTCGCTTTCCACGGGCACGGCCTCAGCTAACTTTGGCGTGGTCACTTTGTGCCAAAGTGGATCTTCGAGAGCGTGCTGATTCCGTAGGACTTGAAACGGCATCCTTGAAGTTACACCGCACGAAGAAAATGCGGTTGCCACCCATTGAAAGCAGAAATACCCTCGCTTTCCACGGGCACGGCCTCAGCTAACTTTGGCGTGGTCACTTTGTGCCAAAGTGGATCTTCGAGAGCGTGCTGATTCCGTAGGACTTGAAACGGCATCCTTGAAGTCACCCCGCACGAAGAAAATACGGTTGCCACCCATTGAAAGCGGAAATTCCCTCGCTTTCCTCGGGCACGGCCTCAGCTAACTTTGGCGTGGTCACTTTGTGCCAAAGTGGATCTTCGAGCGCGTGCTGACTTCCGCTTAGGAGTCTCGGGTATTTCTAGCTTTAAATCCCGGGCATGCGCATTTTCGAGGAGTCTCGCGTCTTCCGCTTCAATTAACGTGTTTGTGAAGAGCGGATGTCTATTGAAATCGTGGCTATAGAAATTCAATTGCCATCAGCTGAACACGTGGTATCTCGAATTTTCCGCCCCCGCCCCGTCAGACTTGAGCTTTGACTGACAAACGCATTGAAAAAGCTTTTGATCTTGCTTTAGATTTAATCAAAGAATAACTTGGTCTGATCCCTTGATAATTCAAAGATCTACCGTAATTCTAAAGGCTGAGATTCCTTTGCCACTAAGGCCGAGCTGCCGGGAAAGTTTGAGACGCCTGCGGAATCAGCGTGACCAGGCGAGACCCCACAGCGCAACCGTTTGGAGGAAGATCGGCTAAAACCGTCACGTCCTGTAACAACGCCGATCCTACCCACATCCTGTGGCCATGAGGAGGCTCGCGGTCCGCCCGCGGCAAGCGAGAACTTTCCAAAGCTCGGCCGGAAGGGAAAACGAGATTTTTCAGTGGTTCGATGGACAAACGTTATATCCCTGCAGGCTGTCAAAATCTGACAGCCTGCTTTTTTACGATGCAATCAATATCGGATTGGATATAGCAAGAATCAATAGAATTTCGGACAAATGTTTAAATGTTTTTGTCAAATGAGGGTCTGTGTGTTATAATCTATTTCTGTGAGTAAGAAAGACTTGCTCCTTGCTCCATTTATGGGGCCGCTTAGACCAAAGGGAGGTGACAATAGTGCGTAAATACGAAATCATGTACATTCTTCGTCCGGATCTAGAGGATGATAAAGAAAAAGCTGTAAAAGAAAGATTAGCAGGTATTCTCACTGACAACGGTGCTGAAATTAATGAGGTAAAGGAAATGGGCAAACGCCGCCTTGCTTATGAAATTGATGACCTTAACAGTGGTGTGTACGCTGTGCTTTATGTAACAGCAGGCAGCGAAGCGATCAATGAATTCGACCGTCTATCTAAGATCAATGATGACGTTCTTCGTTTCATGGTCATTAAAGACGAGCGCGAATAATTTTTTTTAGGGAGAGGTTCTGATGATTAACCGAGTCATATTAGTCGGAAGATTGACAAAGAACCCAGAGCTCCGCTACACGCCAAATGGTGTTGCGGTTGCCAACTTCACGATTGCTGTCAATCGCCCTTTTTCAAATCAACAGGGTGAACGCGAAGCAGATTTTATTCAAGTGGTTGTCTGGCGCAGACAGGCTGAAAATGCCGCAAATTACCTTACTAAAGGAAGTTTGGCTGGTGTTGATGGCCGTCTTCAGACAAGAAACTTTGAAAATAACGAAGGCCGCCGGGTGTATATGACTGAAGTTGTTGCGGACAGTGTTCAGTTTCTCGAGCCGAAAAGCGCGAGACCGAATAATGGTGATAACGGCAATGATTACGGTCAATCTTCAGGAGGCCAGGGATACGGTCAAGGTAACTACCAGGGTCAAGGACAGCAAGGCCAGGGACCTTCCCGCCAAAGCGGAAATCGTCAAAACCAGGATGAAAATCCTTTTAATGACGATCCGTTTGCAAACGATGGCAAGCCGATTGATATTTCGGATGACGATCTGCCGTTCTAAAATAGAAATGAATTAAAAAACAAGCAAAGGAGGGATTTCGATGGCACGTCGCACACGCGGTAAACGTCGTAAGGTATGTTTTTTCACAGTGAATAACATCACTTACATCGATTACAAGGACGTTGACCTTCTTAGACGCTTTATCTCAGAACGCGGTAAAATTCTACCTCGTCGTGTAACAGGTACAAGCGCTAAATATCAACGTAAATTAACGATTGCAATCAAACGCTCTCGTCAAATGGCATTACTTCCATATACAACGGAATAGTAAAATCTCGCTGAACCACATGGGGAAGCAGATTAAGAAATGGACACCTTTTATCCAATCCCGGCTGTCAGCTGTGATTGGCAAGGTGTCTTTTTTGACTTTTGAAAATATAGAGAGAGGGCATTAATAATGAAACAGGAAAATGAAACCGGTCAATACATCCAATCAGGAACCATGAAGTACCGCAGGACTTTAACAGCATTATTCTTGGGGAGTTTTGTTACCTTTGCTGATATATACAGTACCCAGCCCCTTATTCCTGTATTCACCAATGACTATCATGTCCTGCCTGCTGCTGCCAGTCTGTCGCTGTCATTGACGACAGGGATGCTTGCTATTTTCCTGTTTATGAGCTCACTGTTCTCAGACCGTTTTAAGCGAAAAAATATGATGAGTCTTGCTCTTATTCTAACAGCGGTACTCGCTATTCTTTTGCCTCTGTGCCACGGAAGTTTTGTTCTTATGCTCGTTGTTAGAGGATTGCAGGGCATGACGGTGGCTGGCTTTCCGGCCTTAGCGATGGGCTATATTAATGAGGAAGTCCATCCAAAAAGCTTAGGTGCGGCGATGGGAATATACGTAAGCGGAACGAGTGTAGGAGGCATGACAGGAAGAATTTTTATAGGCGTCCTGACAGATTATTTAGGCTGGGAAGCGGCATTGTTCATACTTGGTGCAGTCAGTTTGGCTGCAGGGCTTGTTTTTTGGCGCCTTTTGCCTGGTTCAACGCATTTTGTTCCAAAGCGTGTGAAATTCAGCGAGATGCTGCATAAGCTTTTCGTTAATATCAAAAACCCTTCTTTACTGATCGTTTACAGCTTCGGTTTTTTACTGATGGGGGTCTTCGTTACCGTTTATAATTATATTGGCTTTCCGCTCACTAGGGCGCCATACTATTTAAGTCAGACATTCCTTGGGTTCATCTTTATTGTCTATTTAACAGGGACGGTTAGTTCAGCTTGGATGGGGAAGTGGACGGAGCGAATAAGACGCCCAAAAGTAATAGCGATTGGATTGGCTCTTATTTTATCTGGAATAGGCTTGATTGCGTTACCATCTCTCCCTGTAAAAATTGTGGGTCTGGCGGTGTTAACCTTTGGGTTTTTCGGAAGTCATTCTGTGGCAAGCAGCTGGGTGGGGAAACTAGCGGATCCGGATAAGAAAACCCAAGCCTCGTCCCTCTACCTGCTGTTCTACTATGCCGGTTCAAGTCTCGTTGGATCAGGGAGCGGCATCGCTTGGCATATATGGGGATGGGACGGGATTACCCTGTTGGTCATTGTATTAATAAGCATTGCTTTGCTATTGACCTGGGTGATTCACCGGCGCAGGCAGGCATACGCTTAAAAAAATCAAAGCCCGGTATCCAGTTGATCCGGGCGGAATGGCTTAGTAGTTTAAATGACTGCTTTATTAAGGTCTTTAATGTAGGGGATCAGTAAAGCTGCATTGAGAATGAGAAGGCGATGACTTTTTCCTTGAGCAAAGCCGAAGCTGATGAGGGATTCTTCATCTGAGAGGGGTTCATCTGAAAGAAGATCATTTTCTGAGACTGTGGTTATATCATGGATGGCGTGAACAAATAATCCTGCAATATGATTTCCCTGTTTAATAAGCACATATTTGAAATCGTCTTCTGCATCTTTGGTAAGCGGTGCGCTTTCATTTAGAAATGCAGTTAAATCAATTAATGGATAAATACTGTCACGAAGACGAAAGACGCCTTTTGTTAAAGAATGGGTTTTTGGGACCTGACTTACCACTGAGGGCTGAATCAGCTCTTTTACGTCCTCAATGCGTATACCCAAATGTCGGCTGCCGACGCTAACCTCAAGTATCGTTGCCGGTGCAGTTAATTGATTTTGTTCTAGGACTGGCATGAGAATCGCCTCTTTTTAGTTTAATTTCAAATTATCTATCCATATTATCGGCAAAGTGCCTTACTTTATAAAGGGAGATTACTCTCTTTCGTCATTTTCATACCAAGGGTTTAAGTGAATCAGCACTTCTTCTACATCATCATGATCCGTGATGATCTTGTCTCTGATGGTTTTCGTAATGTCGTGCCCCTGTTGAATGGTCAGATTGGCAGGGACGCTGATCCTTACATCAATCAGGACATAGTTCCCATGCTCCCGTGCGCGAAGCCGGTCAATCCGTTTAACTTCTTTAAAACCAAGAATTAAAGCACGGTATTCATCTTGCTTCGTGATATCAACACTGCTCTCCATCAAAACATTTATGGAGCCGATCCCCATTTCAATGGCGACTTTTAAAATCAAAAATGAAACAATAATGCCTGCGACTGGGTCTCCATATACAGCAAAAGGCAAGTGGAGCAAGTCGCCGATAGCACCAAAGCCGATACCGATAACCGCTGCTAATGAAGCATAGACATCGGCTAAGTGGTCTTTGGCTGTCGCCAGAAGACTTTTGCTCCGGTTTTCTTTACCAATTTTGTGTGTATAAATGTATAAAATATACTTCCAGATGAGAGAGATAAAAGCGGCAGCTAGCGCCCAAAGGCTGACCTTTTCAGGTGGCTGAAACAGAGCCATAAAGGATTCATAAATTAAGAAGAGACCGGCGATAATTAAAATAACAGCAATAATCCCTGATGTAATATCTTCTGCTTTTCCATGGCCATACGGATGCTCTTCATCGGCGGGCTGACTTGCCACACGCATTGAACTCAGCGTTGCAATTGAAGCAATCACATCACCGCCATTGTGGACCCCATCAGCAATCAATGCCGTACTTCGAAAAAAAACGCCTGCGAGAATTTTTATGAGCGTTAGCAGGAAATTGCTGACCAGACTGATCCAGGCTGCAAAAAGTGATCTGGTTGGCTGTAAAGACATGAAGGTGTCCTCCATTCATTTTTTTGCATTAGGGCAAATTAAAAAAACGACCCCTGTCAGGATCGTTTATCTTGCGTATAAATAGTTAGGTTTGATACGATTTAAAAATATTCTCATAGAAGCACCTGCTTCGGTTTTTTCGCCGCCTTTTTGCAAACAGAGAAAGGACTTCCCTTAAAAAGAGACAATATAACTATTATACGTAAAATATAAGAACTACGCAAGGTATTGACCTTCAAATTCGTCACTATTTATACTATACTTTGAAGAACACTGAACGAATTAACAGTTAAGAAGTTCTTGATGATTGCAGAGAAGGATGAAAGTAGAGGATACGAAATGAATCGAACGAAGGCTCTTGTAGAAGGAGCAATAACCGCAGCAATTTTTACGATTATCCTTATGATTACCTGGTATGTCCCTGTTCTTGGAATTGTATCGCTATGGTTTTTGCCGCTTCCTATTATTTATTATATTGCGAGACAAGGTGCAAAGAATGGGATCGTGGTCCTTGCGGCGGCAGTAGTTGTGTCGCTTATTTTGGTTGGACTTGTCGCTGGAATACTGGCTGTTTACTTTTTAGTTATGGGAGCAATAATGGGTTTCTTGCTTTACCGAAAGAAATCCGCTTTTGCTATTTTGCTCGGCGGCAGTTTAGCCAATGCCGCTATGATGCTTATTGCTTACGGGGTTTCCATATCCATTTTCCATTTCAATCCTGTGCATTTTTTACAGGATACACTTAATCATTCACTTCAATTAACAAAAACGATTGGGAAATCCATAGGACAAGATCCTAGTAAGCAGCTTAAACAGTGGAAGGCACTAGTAACTTTGCTGCCAAGCTACATTCCATTTCTTATTATTACTTGGAGTGTGCTGCATGCCCTGATTGTTGAGCTTGTCAGTACACCGGTCCTGCGCCGTCTTCGTGTAGATTTTCCGCAATGGCCGCCGTTTAGGGACTGGCGTTTTCCGAAAAGCATAATCTGGTATTACCTTGCGACTCTGATTGTCATGATTGCCGCCAATCCGCAGCAAGGGGACTGGCTGTTTCCGGTTGTTTTAAATCTTTATCAGCTGCTTGAAACGGCTATGCTCATTCAAGGTTTCTCGTTTATTTTTTATTTTGCCCATATAAAAGGCTGGGGAAAGACTTTACCTGTTCTTGCAGTTGTCTTTGGGGTGATTGTGCAGCCTTTGCTTTATATTATTAAGATATTAGGTATAATTGATTTAGGATTTGATTTGCGGTCAAGGTTGAAAAAGAAGTAAAGAAAGACACTGGGAGCTGACAATATGTCGAACCAACTGAAGCATCACTGGCGCAAAGATCAGTTTATGGTGCTTGGACTGCTTTGTTTAATATTCCTTATTTTCACGACGATTTTCAGTTGGACACTGGGTATTATCGGACTTGTTGTCCTGCTGGCCGTTATGTATTGGATCTGGCTCAGTGATATCAGGTTTGAAAAAAATCTGGAGACGTACATTGCGACCCTTTCCCATCGTGTGAAAAAAGTGGGAGATGAGGCGCTTCTCGAGATGCCTCTGGGAATTGTGCTGTACAGTGAACAATATTCTATTGACTGGATGAACCCTTATATGACAGCCCTGACTGGCGGGGATTCATTCATGGCCCATTCACTCGGTGATATTTCTGAGATGCTTATTCCGCTGGTCAAAGGGGATAATGAATCTGAGATTATTAAGCTAGGAAAGCGGCGGTACCGGGTACTCATTAAACGTCAGGAAAGACTGCTTTATATATATGATGTTACAGAAACGCTTGATATTCGTGAGCGGTATAAGAACGAACAGACTGTTTTCAGCATCATATTCCTTGATAACTATGATGAAGTGACTCAAGGGATGGATGATCAGCTGAAAAGCAATCTTAATAATGAAATGACAGCAATTATTAAAGACTGGGCATTGGAGAACAACGTTTTTCTTAAACGGTATTCCTCCGATAAATTCTTTGGAATTATGAATTTAGATACTTTAAAGGAACTTGAAAAGAAGCGGTTTAATATTCTTGATAAAGTCCGGGAAGCAACAGAGCGAAATCACGTCTCCCTGACTTTAAGCATCGGAGCAGGTGCACACACGACCTCGTTGATTGAGCTTGGGCAGCTCTCCCAATCTGCGCTGGATCTTGCTCTTGGAAGAGGCGGCGATCAGGCTGTTATTAAAGAAGCAGATGGGAAAGTCCGGTTTTACGGCGGGAAATCCAATCCGATTGAAAAACGAACCAGAGTTCGTGCGCGGGTTATTTCTCATGCCTTATCTGAATTGATACATGAGAGTGACGAGGTCATGGTCATGGGTCATCAGACGCCGGATATGGATGCCATTGGAGCCTGTATCGGAATTATGAAAATCGTAGAGGCAAACCAGAAACGCGGAAGTATTGTCTTAGAAAAGGATAAATCTGGGGCAGGAGTACAAAAGCTGATCGAAGCAATCAAGGAGCGGGAAGAGCTCTGGGCGAAGTTTATTTCCCCGGAAGAGGCAGTGAGCAGAAGCACAGAGAAAACCTTGATTGTGGTGGTAGACACCCACAAACCCTCTATGGTTATTGAGCCAAAGCTTTTAACCAAGGCGCATCGCGTCATGGTAATGGATCATCACCGCCGCGGGGAAGAGTTCATAAAGGATCCTGTTCTTGTCTACATGGAGCCCTATGCCTCCTCAACTGCGGAGCTCGTAACAGAGCTGCTTGAGTACCAGCCGAATAAGCTGAACTTAGGTGTGGTGGAAGCGACAGCTATGCTTGCCGGAATCACCGTAGACACGAAAAGCTTCACGCTTCGGACCGGGTCAAGAACCTTTGATGCCGCTTCCTATTTGAGAGCGCATGGCGCGGATACCGTTCTTGTCCAGAAGCTTTTGAGAGAAGATCTTGAGCACTTTAACCGCCGTGCTGCACTTATTCAGACAACAGAACTTTATCAAGACAATTTAGCAATCGCTGTTGGAGACGATGGGCTTGAATGCGATCAGGTTTTAATCGCTCAGGCAGCAGATACACTGCTTTCGATGGAAGGTGTAAAAGCCTCATTTGTCATAAGCAAACGGAATGATGGCCGGATCGGTGTCAGTGCCCGTTCCCTTGGAGAGGTGAATGTGCAGTTGATTATGGAAGCAATGGGTGGCGGCGGTCATTTAACAAATGCTGCCACGCAGTTTGACGATAGCACAACAGAGGAAGTTAAAGAGCAAGTAAAGCTTGCCATAGATGATTATTTTAAAGGGGGAGAACCGTCATGAAAGTAATTTTTCAGCAGGATGTAAAAGGAAAAGGCAAAAAAGGTGAGATTAAGGAAGTTTCAGAAGGGTATGCACGGAATTTTCTTTTTCCAAAGAACATTGCGGTTGAGGCTAACAAAGGCAATATGAAGCAGCTTGAACTTAAGAAAAAAGGCGATGAAAAACGCGCTGAAGAAGAGCATCAGCAAGCACTTGATCTGAAAAAAGAGCTAGAAGCCCTGAAAATTGAACTCAAAGCAAAATCTGGTGAAGGCGGCCGTTTATTCGGATCGATTACGAGTAAACAGATTGCTCAGAACTTAAAAAGCCAGCAGATTAAAGTCGATAAGCGAAAAATTGAATTGAATGAGCCAATCCGAACACTTGGCTATACGGATGTACCCATCAAGCTGCATCATGATGTTACTGCCACGCTGAAAGTCCATGTCACCGAGCAATAAAGCAGCATAAGGGGATATAAGAATGAGTGATTTATTTTCTGATCGTACACCGCCGCATAATATAGAAGCCGAACAGGCAGTTTTAGGCGCTATTTTCCTTGAACCGGGTGCTTTAACGATGGCGTCCGAAGCATTAATGCCAGAGGATTTCTACCGAACCTCGCATCAAATGATCTATTCTGTCATGCTCGGACTCTCCGAAAAGGGCGAGCCTGTGGATGTGGTGACGGTAACGTCCGAACTAAAAGATGAGCGGCACCTTGAGGAAGCGGGCGGCGTCGCTTATTTAGGGGAACTTGCCAACTCCTCGCCTACAGCTGCAAATATTGAATATTACAGCAGCATTGTTGAAGAAAAGGCATTATTGAGGCGGTTAATCCGGACGGCAACCCACATCGTTTCAGAAGGCTATAACCGTGAAGATGAAGTTGAGAATATCCTGGATGATGCTGAGAAAACGATTCTTGAAGTTTCTCAAAAGAAACGGGCTTCAGCATTTCAGTCTATTAAAGATGTCTTAATTGACACCTATGATAATATTGAACAGCTTCATCAGCGCAAAGGGGACATTACCGGTACACCAACCGGTTTCCTTGAGCTTGACCGGATGACAGCAGGCTTTCAGAAAAACGATCTGATTATTGTAGCGGCACGTCCTTCAGTGGGTAAAACAGCTTTTGCTTTAAATATTGCCCAGAATGTCTCGACAAAAACGGATGAAACAGTAGCGATTTTCAGCCTTGAGATGGGCGCTCAGCAGCTGGTCATGAGGATGCTTTGTGCTGAAGGGAACATTGATGCACAGCGTCTTAGAACCGGGCGTCTTGAAGAAGACGATTGGCAGAAACTGACGATGGCTATGGGAAGCCTGTCCAACGCTGGCATTTATATTGATGATACTCCTGGGATCAGGGTGAATGATATTAGGGCAAAATGCCGCAGGTTAAAGCAGGAGCATGGCCTAGGAATGATTCTGATCGATTACCTTCAGCTTATTCAAGGGCAGAAATCTGGCGGGTCTGAGAACCGTCAGCAGGAAGTATCAGAGATTTCCAGAACACTTAAAGCCATTGCCCGAGAATTGCAGGTTCCTGTCATTGCTTTGTCTCAGCTTTCTCGCGGGGTTGAATCACGTCAGGACAAACGGCCGATGATGTCTGACATCCGTGAATCGGGAAGTATTGAGCAAGATGCCGATATTGTTGCTTTTCTATATAGAGATGACTACTATGACAAAGAAAGTGAAAAGCAAAACATCATCGAAATCATCATTGCTAAACAAAGAAATGGCCCAGTTGGAACAGTAGAGCTTGCTTTTATAAAGGAATATAATAAGTTCGTCAATCTCGACCGCAGGCATAGTGAAAGCGATATGCCGCCTGGTGCGTGAACCCCTCTGCCCTGCAGAGGGGTTTTTTGTGTCATTTTCGGCTATCCTAAGGGAGATGATAACGCGCAATTCAGAATATTAGAAAATCAACATTTTGGCGAACGATATATATGTCATCGTAATTTAATGTTCGTTTTTTATTGACGCATCACTATGAAAACTGTTACACTAACGAGGGTTTTTAATGAATCGAATAAAATTTAGGGGGCGCACACATGTCTTCTGTAGTAGTAGTAGGAGCTCAATGGGGCGACGAAGGAAAAGGAAAAATTACAGACTATCTCTCAAATAACGCCGAAGTCATTTCCAGATATCAAGGGGGAAATAACGCAGGCCATACGATCGCTTTTGACGGAAAGACTTATAAATTACATTTAATTCCGTCGGGAATCTTTTACAGCGATAAAATTTGTGTAATTGGAAACGGCATGGTTGTCGATCCAAAGGCCCTTGTCGAAGAACTTAAGTATTTACATGATAATAACGTTTCAACTGATAATCTGCGCATCAGCAATAGGGCGCACTTGATTCTTCCGTATCACATTAAACAGGATATTGTTGAGGAAGAGAGCAAGGGTGAAGAGAAAATCGGGACAACGAAAAAAGGAATTGGCCCCGCATATATGGATAAAGCTGCTCGTACAGGCATTCGTATGGCTGATCTTTTAGAACCCGATACGTTCAAAGAAAAACTAAAGAAGAATTTAAAAGAAAAAAACAGACTGCTTGAAAAAGTCTATGAAACAGAAGGCTTCAAGCTGGAAGATATTTATGATGAATACTTAGCTTATGGCGAGCAGATCAAAAAATATGTCTGCGATACATCAGTGGTCTTAAATGATGCACTTGACGGCGGCCGCCGGGTGTTGTTTGAAGGCGCTCAAGGCGTCATGCTCGACATCGATCAGGGAACATATCCGTTTGTAACCTCCTCGAACCCAGTTGCAGGAGGGGTAACGATTGGCGCTGGTGTAGGCCCGTCTAAGATTAAACATGTGGTTGGTGTTACTAAAGCCTATACAACCCGCGTTGGGGATGGTCCCTTTCCAACTGAACTGAATAATGAAGTTGGAGACCGCATCCGCGATATTGGGAACGAATATGGGACGACTACAGGAAGACCTCGCCGTGTTGGCTGGTTTGACAGTGTCGTTGTGCGCCACGCCCGTCGGGTCAGTGGAATGACAGATCTCTCTTTAAACTGCATTGATGTCTTATCTGGTCTTGATCAGGTGAAAATTTGTGTGGCGTATAAATATAAAGGGAAAGTCATCGAAGAATTTCCTGCAAGTTTAAAAGTTCTTGCAGAATGTGAACCTGTCTATGAAGAAATGCCCGGCTGGAAGGAAGACATCACGAAAGCCCAAACGCTTTCTGACTTACCTGATGCAGCCCGCCATTACCTTGAGAGAGTTTCACAGCTAACAGGCATCCCTTTGAGCATCTTCTCTGTCGGACCTGACCGTGAGCAAACGCGCCTAGTACGTGGCGTCTTTGCCTGATATAAAAATGTAAAAGAACCTGATCTAAAACGGTAAGGTTCATTTACTGGGGAGAAAACGTTAAATCGTATAGCAAATAGCAATTGGCATCGGATTGATTTTAAACGGTTTAACGCTTGAATTAATGGTTTTGCCTTATAAATCAAATCCCTGGTGGGTTGAATAATTAAGAGAAATTTTTCGGTTAAATGCAGAATGGGGCCAGTTTCGATGTATATAAGGGAACATTTTCCGGTTATTCAAAGCAAACACCCCTATTTTTGCATTTTTCCAGTCAATAGGCGGAATTTTTTCTCCTATTGACTCTTTTTTTTATGATATTTAAAAATTAAGGGAAATTTTTTCGTCTATTTATCAGATTGAGGGCTTAATTAGGCATGAATTCGGATAGAATAAGCGAAGAGGAAGCTTTTTAACAACCTAAAAATTAAGGGAAGAAATCTGTTGATAATTGGTGCATGGATTAAAAATTTATTTTACCCCTTGCATTAAATAAATTTAAATGATATCATAATCTTTGTTGGTCACGAACAACACATCACGAATAAGCGATGAGTTGTCTCGATGCATATACTGCGAAGCAAAACTTGCAGAAGCAGAGACACAGGGTTTGTATTTATATCACGAATAAGCGATGAGTTGTCTCGTGCACATGACTCATAGCTGAACAAGTTAATTTTATATCGTCGCGGGGTGGAGCAGTCTGGTAGCTCGTCGGGCTCATAACCCGAAGGTCGCAGGTTCAAATCCTGCCCCCGCAACCAATTTTGATCCTGATTCGGAAGTGCTCATTGGGTGCAACCGGATATTTTTATGAAATAAATAAGTTCATGCGCTTTTACATAATTAAAAGGACCCGTGGTGTAGCGGTTAACATGCCTGCCTGTCACGCAGGAGATCGCCGGTTCGATCCCGGTCGGGTCCGCCATTTTTTTATCTCCACAATAAACGGCGAGTTGTCTCGATGCACACACATCGAAGCATAAGCTTGCAGAAGCAGAGACACAGATTTTACTTCAACTAATTAAATTATATTGGCTCGATAGCTCAGTCACGAGCAAAGCTTCACGATTATGCGGCGAGTTGTCTCGATGCACACACATCGAAGCATAAACTTGCAGAAGCAGAGACACAGATTTTTCTTCAACTATTTAAATTATATTTTGGCTCGATAGCTCAGTCGGTAGAGCAGAGGACTGAAAATCCTCGTGTCGGCGGTTCGATTCCGTCTCGAGCCACCATTTTTGACTATAACGGCATGTTACTCTTAACAGAGTGGCATGCCTTTTTTGTGAATTTTAGAGGAATTTTGCCATGAATAGGCGAAGACATGGATGATGAGTTTTTTGAAACTCACAAACACCCCATGCTATTATGACAGGGGTGTTTATAGTGTGATAAAATAGACAGGATATATGAAATTAAAATTGAAGAGAAGACCAGGAGGGATCGACCTCAATGGATAAAAAAATATTAGTCGTTGATGATGAACAGCCAATAGCAGATATTTTGCAATTTAATTTAGAAAAAGAAGGTTATGAAGTTATTGTCGCCTATGATGGTGATGAAGCGTTAATAAAAGCGGAAGCGGAGAAACCGGATATGGTGCTGTTAGATGTGATGCTGCCAATAAAGGACGGGATGGAAGTTTGCCGTGAGCTTCGAAAAAACTTTGATATGCCGATCATTATGCTGACAGCCAAAGATTCAGAAATTGACAAGGTTCTGGGGCTTGAGATGGGCGCGGACGATTATGTGACGAAGCCTTTCAGCAACAGAGAACTGATCGCCAGAGTAAAAGCAAATTTGCGCCGGCATTCTCAGGAAGCTGAAAAAGAAGATAAGCAAAATGAGATATCAATTGGCGGGCTTTCGATTCATCCAGACGCCTACCTTGTGACAAAACGCGGAGAGTCGATTGAATTGACCCATCGTGAATTTGAACTGCTGCATTACCTAGGGAAGCATCTCGGCCAAGTAATGACGCGAGAGCATCTGCTTCAAACGGTTTGGGGATATGATTATTTTGGTGATGTGCGGACCGTCGATGTGACCGTCAGACGTTTAAGAGAGAAAGTAGAAGACAACCCTAGTCGACCGGCATGGATTGTTACACGCCGCGGTGTCGGTTATTATCTAAGAAATCCGGATCAGGAGTAAATTTTACATGAAAAAGCTTGGTTTTTTTAAATCAATTCAATTTAAATTTGTTCTCATTTACACGCTGCTCATGTTGCTAGCTATGCAATTGATCGGCGTGTTTTTCACGGATCAGATGGAAAATAGTGCACTCAAAAACTTTAACAGTTCACTCAAACAAGAGACGTATTTACTCAGCTACAATATCGGCAAAGCGATTAAAGAGTCTAAAGACACAAGTCAAACCGATGAGACGGATATGCGTAATAAAATAAGGGATCTGTTAGCAGGTGAAAACAGCCGGGGCTTTAAAGTGGTGGAAGTAGTGGATCAGACGGGGATAATCCTTGCTACTACCAACTCGCAGCAGAGCAATGAGGTCGGAAGACGCACAAATAATAATTTTATTATGAAGCAGGTCTTGCAGGAAACAGGCACGAATTTGACCACAAAAAAAGACACCGTAACTGGCGGGAAGATCCAGGTGGCTACCACACCGATAAAATTTGATAATACACAATATGGTATTTTATATATTGAAAAATCAATGGATGATGTCTATTCGAATCTTTACAGTATTAATAAAATCCTTGCTACGGCTACCATTCTCGCACTTCTTCTTACTGCCATTCTCGGTTTTTTTCTTGCGAAAACCATTACCAAACCTTTAGCGCAGATGCAGCGGCAGGCAATGGCGATTGCGCAAGGTAATTTCACACGTAAGGTTCAAAAGTACGATGAAGACGAAATTGGACAACTCGCTCTATCGTTCAACAATATGACCGAAAAACTAAAAGAGGCAAATGCGACGACAGAGTCGGAGCGGCGTAAGCTTCGATCCGTGCTGGCGTACATGACTGACGGAGTCATTGCGACAGACAGGGACGGCCACGTTATCCTGATGAATAACCGATCAGAGGAGCTGCTGGGTGTCTACCGCCAAAATGTGCTGGGCAAATCCATTATTAGTCTCTTGAAACTGCAGGATGACCATTCAGTAACAGCTTTATATAAAATTGAAGATGCTGTCAATCTTGATTTCAGTACGGATGAGAAAAAGCAGATCCTAAGAGCAAATTTCTCTGTAATTAAAAAAGATAATGGTGCCTTGAACGGGATTATTGCCGTGCTTCATGACGTGACGGAACAGGAAATTGTTGAAATGGAGCGGCGTGAATTTGTATCTAACGTTTCTCATGAACTTCGAACGCCTTTGACAACCATGCGCAGTTATCTCGAAGCGCTCCAAGAAGGCGCGGTACTGGATGAAAAATTACGAACCAAGTTTCTTGATGTGACTCAAAATGAAACAGAGCGGATGATCCGCCTTGTAAATGATCTGCTTCAGCTTTCAAAGCTTGATTCCAAAGATTATACAATTGAACAACAGCGCACAGACTTTATTGAGTTTTTAAACCGAATCATTGACCGGTTTGAAATGTCAAAAAAGCAGAATATCCGAATTATCCGCAATCTGCCTAAAAATGTTATTATTGCATACATAGACAGAGATAAATTAACCCAGGTCATTGATAATATTATTTCTAATGCGATGAAATATTCGCCTGAAGGCGGGGCCATCACCTTTAGTGTTTTACGCGTTGGTGATTACTTGAAAGCTAGCATCAGCGACCAGGGCGTTGGCATTCCAAAAGACAATTTGAGTAAAGTCTTTCACCGGTTTTATCGGGTCGATCGGGCACGCTCCAGGAAATTGGGCGGCACAGGACTGGGTCTTGCCATCGCAAAGGAAATGATCGAAGCACATGGCGGAAATATCTGGGCTGAAAGCGAGTGGAATAAAGGCACAACGATTACTTTCACCCTCCCGCTGTTTAAGGAGGATCAGAGTTTATGAAATTCACACGTGAGGCCTGGAAAACCGTCACTTTATCCTTTCTTGTTCTGTTAAGCATCGTATTAACCTGGAATATCTGGTTTTTCCAGATTGATTTTAAAGTTAACAATTCACCAGCAAATTCCCTTGATGAAGTTGTTTCTATCGCTGAATCAAAAGATCTGGATCAGGTTGTTAAGCCATACCTGAGTGTTATGCACAAGAATGGGAGCCTGCTTGGTCAGACTAACAATGAATCGGTTTCTAAGATCTACAGTATTTTTGAACAAGGTCGAGTATTCAAATATTATTCCTGTTGCAAATGATAAAGTGCCTGAGCATAATGGAACAGCTTCTTATGAAATTGTGTTTCCGGCTCCATTAACAACCGATGCGTTATTAAAGCTTTTCAAGCTGAATACGGACAATTACAAATTGAAAAAAAGTCTGCTTATTGATCGGATCGAAATATATTATGGCAGCAAGGACCATAAGGATGTTGCGGTGTTTCGCAAAAAAGATGGAAATCCTGCATTTTATACAACCGTATCAAACATTAAGATGGACAGTCTGAATAAAGCCATCAATTCCGGTAATCTGGTGAACTATCAGACAAGACAGATGAAGGATAAAAAGTTATACCTGCCATTGGATAAAACGACGGTTGAACAAATGGTGTACCTTTACAGTCCGCTATCCTTTCAGAGCTTTGCACAAGTTCTATTTGATAACGTCAATAAAGCGGTACACAGTAAGGACTCCTATGTTGCCTTAACTCAGCAGCTTGATAAAAATGGTTATACCATGCAGTATGTAGATGTTAAACCGAATGCGATTGGGACAACCACTGAGGCAGAGGACCCTATTCTCCATAGTTACGATTTTGTGAATACGCACAAAGGGTGGACGAACGAATATATCTATGATGACTACGATCAGTTGGCTACGAATCTTAAAAATGAAGTGAATTTTCGAATGACGATTGGCGAGTATCCATTATATGATGTTGGCTCTTACCCCAACCAGTATTTGTCCTCTATTAATATAGTCTGGAAAGGCGGAAAGCTTTACCAGTTGAATCGCAATCTGTTAAAAATTAACCGTGTTACAAGTAGTAATGCTGAGTCTTTACCATCAGGAAGCGATGCGCTTGAAGCCATTTTCGCTAATCGAAACTTGAAAGCAACGGATATTCAAGACCTTAGAATTGGCTATGAAATGAACTTTAAGGAAGATTCCAACACTATCTCACTTATTCCAAACTGGTTTTATAAGTATGACAACAAATGGCATTCGATGTCAGAATTTGATAAATCCAATAAGTCCATCGAGGGGGGAGCAGACGGCTCATGAATTGGCACAAAACAAAAACCATTTTTATAGTCTGCTTTCTGTTGCTCGATTTGTTCCTTGGTTATAAGATCTACCTTAGCGCTATGAAAAATAGGGTATCAGGGACTGTCCCGAATGATAATGTACAGCAAAAAGACCTGAAAGTAACGTCTTCTATTCCTACGGCACCTGACAGTCTTAATTTTATTAAAGGGACGCAAACGGCTCTTGTCAATGACAACGGTGAAGTAAATAAAGAAATCCTTGCAAAAGAGGGGTCTAAAGGTGATAAGGTTCAAACGATTGAACCGGTAAACACCAGTGAAATACGAGGAATAATGAAGAAATCAATAACTGTTCCGAAAACAGCAGCTGATCGGCAAAGCCTTTTAAGAATGGTTTACAAAGGCAGTGCGTATCAATTTTGGAAGAAAGATACCAAATCCAATACGCTGTTATTTGTTCAAACGTATCAAAACAAGCCTGTATTTATTCATAACAAAAACTTAAATATGCTTACCTTTCACATTAAAGATGATAAAGTCGTGAGCTATGAACAAAGTTTTTTTAAGTTCGACAAATTGGACAATTCGATTGCAATTATTGATGCCACTCAAGCTGTGAGCGCCATTCGGGGTAAAAGCAGTGATTTAATGATTGGACCGCACTCAACAATTAATAATATTAATCTTGGGTATTTCAACCTTGTGGGTGACATTAATCAGCTGATTTTTTTACCTATATGGGAAATATCGGTGAAATCTTCTGGCGATGATCCAGCACAGCGACAATTCTTCGTGGATGCTTCATCAGGAGAAATTCAGACAATTGATGCCACCACGGGAGGAGGACCGCAAACATGAGTTTACAATATAGTATCCTGGCAAGTGGATCAACCGGCAATGCAATGTTCCTTGAAACAGCCGGGCAGCGTCTGCTCGTCGACTGTGGACTGAGCGGGAAGAAAATGACTGAATTACTAAAGCACATCAACAAGGAGCCAGATGCCATTGATGCAATCCTGGTGACGCATGAGCACAGTGACCATATAAAAGGTCTAGGGGCTTTTAGCAGACGCCATAAAAAGCCGATCTATGCGAATACAAAAACATGGCAAGCGATGGCACCTTTAATAGGGGACATCCCAGTGGATCAGAAGTTTACGTTTGAAACGGGTGCTGCAAAAGTATTTGGTGACATTGATGTGGAATCATTTGGTGTATCCCATGATGCCATCGAGCCGATGTTTTTCAACTTTCGGCACGAAGGTAAGAAGCTGACGCTAATGACCGATACGGGCTATGTTTCAGAACGGATCAAGGATGTTATAAAAGAGTCGGATGCCTATGTCATCGAATCGAACCATGATATTCAGATGCTGATGATGGGCCGGTATCCATGGAATATTAAACGCCGTATTCTCGGAGACTCAGGACACATATCAAATGAAGATGCCGGTCTTGCGCTCTCCGAAATTATTGGCAATAAAACACAGCGGATCTATCTCGCTCATTTGAGCAAAGATAACAACATGAAGGAGCTGGCCCGGATGAGTGTCCAGCAAAAACTCGAGCAGTATGGGATTTACGCCGGAAAGCAGATTACCATTCATGACACGGATCCTGCAGTTCCTACACCTCTTACCACAATTTAGGTTTAACGAGTAAGGGTTAAGGATAATAATAAATAGACATGAAAAGGTCATAATTGCCGATTCCTCAGATATATCAAGGCAAAATTATGACCTTTTTCCTACAGTTATAGAAAAGCTCCCATATTTTTCTTGTGTGACTATGGGATCAGGTACACTGACTATAGTACAAAAGGACTTTCCACTAAGAAAGGTGATGAATAAATGGGCTATTATGATGATCATAATCCTGAAACAGGAGAGCAGAGACTTCGCAGAAAAAGTGGCCGCGGGGGCTGGTTCCTAGCAGGACTACTTGGAGCTATTGTGGGTATCGTTATTTTTCTTGTTCTTGCACCAGTCTTATCAGATTTAGGCGTAATGCCTTATTCTGTTTCAACGAATGGTGACCAGACGTCTGGTACGGCGAATGAGGCTGCTGGCCCTGCTAAACAGTACAATGTCGATGTCAACTCACAGTCTGTGAAGGCGGTGAACAAGGTATCACCTGCAGTTGTGGCTGTTATTAATCTCCAAAAAGCCAATGCTTTCGAAAATAAATTACAGGAAACCGGTATCGGGTCAGGAATTATTTATAAAAAATCTGATGGCTCTGCATACATTGTGACAAACAACCATGTTGTCGAAGGTGCAAACAAACTGGAAGTACAACTGGATGATAATACGAAAGTAGATGCTAAGCTTCTCGGAAAGGATTCCCTCTATGATTTAGCCGTTCTTAAAATCCCTTCTGACAAGGTCAAGGCCGTTGCACAATTTGGCAATTCCTCCGAACTGAAGCGGGGAGAACCGGTAATGGCTATCGGAAATCCGCTTGGCTTCTCCGGCTCTGTAACACAAGGTGTTGTCAGTTCTAAAAATCGTGTGATTCCTGTAACGCATGACAATGTCTCGCTGCAGGCAGAGGTCATTCAAACAGACGCAGCCATTAACCCAGGCAACAGCGGCGGTGCCCTAGTTAATGTTGCCGGACAAGTTGTCGGTATTAACTCACTTAAAATTGTCGAACAAAAGGTTGAAGGCATCGGTTTTGCGATTCCGATTAACGTTGCCAAACCTGTTATCAAAGAACTTGAAAAGAACGGAAAAATTGAGCGGCCATATATTGGTGTCAGCATCGTTGGGCTTGATCAGGTTCCGGCTAGTGCCATTTCTAAGCTGAACATCCCTAAAGATGTCAAATCCGGTCTCGTTGTCACTCAAGTGTCGAGCGGATCGCCAGCTGCTACAGCGGACCTGAAAACAGGTGATGTGATTGTATCAATCAATGGCAAGAAGATCACGAGCTATCTTGACTTCTCAACGTACCTTTATACGAAACTCAATCCGAATCAAACCGTTGATGTGAAGTATTACCGCAACGGAAAGCTTCAAACCACCAAGCTTAAGCTCGGCGGGAAAGTGTTTTAAATTAATAATTCGGAAAAGAAAGCCTTTGGGCTCTGATATAAGAGCGTGGAGAATCCCTCCGCGCTCTTTTTTAATGCCTGATGCCTTACTTACACTAAAAAAGGATTTTACTAACTGATGTAGAATTTTAAAAATTATGTAAAAGGGTTGAAGGGATGAAGAAGTCATATCTGGATGATTATTGCGATCAGTAAGTTATTTTGGGGTCTAGGCTTTTACTTTATAGGACTGGGATTCTTTTTAAAAGTCGTATCTGGCATTAAGAAATCAGACAAAGAAGAGGATGTCCGTCTTGAAAGATACATTTAAAGTCGAGTTCCGATACTCTTTTATTGTTATTCGCGCCGAGCTTTGGAAAATCCTCGCTTGCCGCGGGCGATCCGCAGCCTCCTCGCACTTTGAGTCAACGTTGATGCTCTAGTGGAGTCTCGCCTCGTTGCTTTTCCCGCAGGCGTCTCGAACTTTCCTGCAGCTCAATCGAGTGAACGCGTGAACCTTCCTTGCAGTGAAGAGAACACAAGGAAATTGATGACGACCATGCTCAGTGAATAGCAGAAAGTACCCTCGCTTTCCACGATGCAGCTGGCCTCAACGTCTAACTATTCCGGCGTGGTCTATTTGAGCTACCAAAGTGGATCATTCGGACGCGATAGCTGTTGGCCCAGTAGCAACTAGCAATTTACATCTTTAAAGGTCACACCAGAGCACCGATAGCGAAAATGCAAAGCATTTTCGACGAGTCATGCGGGTAGTTTCTAGCTTTCAGTTCTTTGCATTTGCATGTCCGAAAGCAGGGTCTTTCCGCTTTCAATCGGAGGCAACGCATTTTCGAGGGGATTGTTCACTTTTTCTTTCAATACACCACGCGTTGCTCAATCATAACTTTGAGACGCTTTTTTTGCGAGTCTTGCATTGTAAACCAGGTCTACAAGACCAAAGAGAGCCTTGGCATAAATGGGACAAATAGGTACCTTTTCCCGCAAAGAGCTTAGATATATGAAATACATTCTGGTGAAAGAAAATAAAATTTATGAAAATGAGGTTTTTTTTCTTGGGAGAATCAATTAAAGTTGTCGACGTGATAACGGCAAATCTGTGCCCTGAACTCAAGTCCTTAATGCTTGAAGCGACGTCAGAGCAAAAGGTTGATGCACAATATTTAACTTATATAAATAATCCTAACTGGTTTTTGTACGAATGGCAGTCAGAGGCTGCGCATATCTGTTGTATTGGGGTTGAAATAGAAGGAGATAGTGCGGAAATCAAACAGATTGCAACAGCCAAACCCTTTCGAAAAATGGGATGGGGCCATCGCATGCTGGAATTTATTAAAATAAAGCATAAGCTCAAAAAGATTACTGCTGAAACAGATCTGGAGGCAGTGGGTTTTTATTCTAGTGAGGGATTTAGGATCGAGAGTCTTGGAGAGAAATATCCTGGTGTAGAACGTTTTCTGTGTACTTGGAGGTTAGGTGGATTTGAAGATGAGTAACCTCACTTCTCAGTTTAATTTGGAATGAAGTAAACACATTTACAAACAAAAAAGCAGACTGAAGTCAGCCTGCTTTGATAATGTTATTATTTATGGCTGATCTTTCTCATACGAGTCACGCCGACAAAGTAAATGACTAAAATAATGCTGAATAAAATCATTAGCCAGTCAAGAGAAATCGTTTCATCAAAAGGCTCTTCCGTAGAAAAGAAAAACTTGCTGCCTGTAAAAAGAAAGATATTGATGATAAGGATAAGAGAAAGGACGGAAGAAACAATACCAACAGGTGCTGTCCAGCTTATGAAGGATCCTTTTACTAAAAACATAATCGCGATCAAGATAAAGGCCGCACCAGTAAGAAGCTCTCCAATTTCAATAAAATAGCCTAGTGCTGTGCTATTCGGGATAGCAACTGATTTTAAGAATCCTGTATAAAAAGAATAAGGACCGCCATCTTTAATCGCCCCGAGCATTTCCTCGTGGAGACCTGACACAAATTTACCGCTCGCTATTTTATCAATCCCTGATGCGAGCCACTCATACCCAATGGCTAACAGAAACAGCATTAGCATCTTATTTGCAAATGTCGAACCCGGCTTATTTTCGTTCATTTTTAAACGCTCCTTCTAATTCATTTTATAGTTAACCGTTCTAAGCGGTAAGTTATTAAGCTAACGTCAATTAGAGGAAGATGGATCATTAAAAATACTTTTATTTATGAGGAGCCCATAAAATAATGGCTACGCCTCCGAGACAGATAATGGCGCCAAGCATATCGTAAAGGTCGGGCGTCCGTTTATCAATTGCCCATCCCCACAATAGAGCTAGGATAATGAAAATGCCGCCGTAAGCCGCGTAAACTCTTCCAAAAGACGGATAGGTCTGAAAGGTTGGAATAACCCCATATACCACAAGAATAAGGGCACCAAGGATACCATAAGTCCAATGTGCCCCTTCCCGGAGCCATTGCCAAATCAAATATCCCCCGCCAATTTCGGCAAGTCCTGCTAAAATAAATAATCCGAAAGCCCGCATGGTTAGTCTCCTCTTCTAAAGCATTAATTCTCTTTTCTAACCGGCTGTCTCAGATAAGAAGCCGTCATACCAAAAATCGTTAATATAAGCAGAACGCCAAAAGCAAGCCTGTATCCATCACCGATCAGGGTCAGACCAGAGGACGAAAGATTTTTATCTGCGCCCTGGTATATGGCATTTTTGAGGCTGGATGGAAGCACACTGGTTACGATTGTCAGGGATAAAGCTGTGCTGATCACCTGCCCCATGTTTTGAAGCATAGATCGGATGCTGTTGGCAATGCTTTGTTGTTCATTAGGAACGAGGCTGGAAATGAGCTGAGCATTAGGCGGCTGGAAGATCGCTGTTCCCATGCCGACGAACAGCAGAGCAAGACTGATCCAGAAACACTGAAGCATGATGCCCGATGTGAAAAATAAGGAGAATCATCCCAAGACATGTGAGAAACAGTCCGCCTGTTGAAAGAAACTTACGCGAGAAATACCTCATCAGGTAGCCTGCAAAAGGACCGCTGAGAACGAGGCCAAATGAAAGCGGAAGAACCTTTAAGCCTGAGACAAGAGGATTTTCATGATCGACCAGCTGAAAAAATAATATGATTAATAGCATAATGGAGGAGCGTGCGAGTGAGTTGAAAAACGCTGCAAGGTTTGCCATTGTATAAGGCTGGCTTCGAAACAGTTTAAAATCAAGAATAGGGAATTCTGCCCGATGTTCCACCCGGATAAAAAGCGCAAGAAAGGTGAGAAATAATATAAACCCAAATAGCATTAAGGGGCTAGTCCACCCATCTACGCCAATTTCTGAAAGCATCAGGATGAGGCCGCCAAGAGAGAAAAATAGTGTGATGTTTCCCCAAAGGTCAATATGGTCAGCCCTTGCTACCCCTTGCACCGGTTTCAAAACGATTAAGCCTATAATAAAAGCAAAAATTCCAAGCGGGACATTTATCCAAAACACCCAGCGCCACCCCGCCGCACCAGCAAGCATACCGCCAAGTACCGGGCCAATTAATTGTGCAAAGGTCACAAGAAATCCGTTGAAATTGAGCACAGCGCCTAATTTCCTTTTGTTAAAGGCATGTACAATGATTGGCAAAGCATTGGTAATAATTATTGCTCCGCCTATCCCTTGCAGAACACGAAGGAGAATAAGAACCCAGATGTGCGACGTGAACCCGCAAAACAAACTAACCAAAGCAAATTCAGCCAAGTCCAAATAGAAACAGGCCTCTTCTGCCGTTAATATCGCCAAGCTTACCAAAAAATAATATAAAGACGGTATTAAACAGCATATAAGAAAGGACGATCCAGCTTGTCAGCACCGGTCCTGCTTGGAAGTACCCGGATAGCTCAGGAAGGGCAACGTTCAATGTTCCAAAATTCATGGATTGAATGAGCACCCCCAGGCTCGTAATAAGCAGCACGAACCAGGGATAGAGTTTTTCTGTCATGTCCATCCCCCCGTTTAATCGATTTGGTGAAAAAAACACCTCTACTATTAACGATAATCCTTTCAGAGGGTTAAAACAAGGACTAATAAGCTTTTTTAGCTGTTTACCGGGAATGTACGCCATTTTTTAGAGCCACATCACAAGATGATGCTATACTTGAAATTCCTGTATAATAGAAAGCGGATACATAATAAAGGGAGGGATACATATGGCGAAACGGTTAGATGACCTAGAAATTCATCATAAGTATCGCAAGGAAATCTATGATTATATGAAAAATGAACCGTATGCCAATCACCTTGGTATGGAATTGACCGGCATGGGGCCGGGGACCGCCGCTGCTGAGCTTACGGTAGAAGCGCACATGCTGAACACTCACGAGACTGTCCACGGCGCGATCATCTTTTCACTCGCCGATTATGTGTTTGCTGCAGCCTGCAATTCCTATGGCAGGACTGCTGTCGGCTTGAACACAACGGTTAACTTTATGGCGCCTGCCGTAAAGGGCGCGCGGATAACAGCTGAAGCAGTAGAGGAAAAGCGTAATTTCCGCACGTCATGGTACAATATCCGTGTCGAATGTGACGGCGAGCTCATTGCCACAATGGAAGCCCTCGCTTACCGAAAAAAAGATTACTTTATTGAGATTGAAGAAACGGAATAAACGGAGGTTCTTATGAAAAATACTGAAGCCCTAATAGAAGCAATAACAGCGGAGAAAATTCTGCCTTTGTTCCGCAAGCAGCCGCTAGAAACCGTCCTAAAAGTGACAAATACCTGGAAGAAGCGGGATTCCATCATGTCGAAATCACAATGGAAAGCGAAAACGTCGCCACAATCATTGCAGGAAACGAAACAACGGTTTCCGAATGTCCAGGTGGGAGCGGGAACGGTCAAGACCGTTGAAGATGCAAAGCGTGCTGTCGATGCAGGTGTCGCTTTTATTGTGACACCCAACTTCAGTGAGGCCGTGATTGAGTATGTGGCAGGTCAACAAATACCCTATCATCTCCGGCGCGTTTACACCATCAGAAATATTTAGCGCTTACTCGCTCGGGAGCGGTATGGTAAAGGTCTTTCCTGCTGGCAACCTTGGCCCATCATTTTTCAAAAATGTCAGCGGACCCATGTCAGAGGTACCTTTGATCGCAACCGGAGGCATCACGATCGACAATGTCCAGGATTATTTAAAAGCCGGCGTAAAAGCCGTTGGTGTCGGCTCAGCCCTTTTTCCAAAAGAAGCCGTCGAGTCAGGCGACTGGAACAAAGTGCGGGAAGCCATTCTAAAGTGGAAGAAAAAAGTAGAGTAAAGCAAAAAAAAGAGTCCATTACGGGCTCTTTTTTGTTTTGGCAGCATAAATCATGAAATCGGCGCATCCCAGACGATCCTCTCCTGCGGAATTAGCGATCCAAGCGAGACCCCGCAGCGCAAACGTCTGGAGGAAGTTCGGCTAAATACGGCACGTCCTGTGCCAACGCCGAACCTACCCACATCCCTGTGGGCATGCGAGGAGGCTCGCGGATCGCCCGCGGAAAGCGAGGGTATTTAAGCTTTCAATGTAAAGTAACCGCATTTTCTTCGTTCTATGCGGATTCAAGGATGCTGTTTCAAGTCCTGTGAGAAAGGCACCAGCATAAGAATGATTTTTCGGCTTGGTCTCAGCACATTAATTCTTTTTTACAAACAAAAAAGCAGACTGAAGTCAGCCTGCTTTGATCGTGTTATTATTTATGGCTGATCTTTTTCATGCGAGTCACGCCGACAAAGTAAATGACTAAAATAATGCTGAATAAAATCATCAGCCAGTCAAGAGAAATCGTTTCATCAAAAGGCTCTTCCGTAGAAAAGAAAAACTTGCTGCCAGTAAAAAGAAAGATATTGATGATAAGGATCAGAGAAAGGACTGAAGAAACAATACCTACAGGTGCTGTCCAGCTTATGAAGGATCCTTTTACCAAAAACATAATCGCGATCAAGATAAAGGCCGCGCCAGTAAGAAGCTCTCCAATTTCAATAAAATAGCCTAGAGCTGTGCTATTCGGGATAGCAACTGATTTTAAGAATCCTGTATAAAAAGAATAAGGACCGCCATCTTTAATCGCCCCGAGCATTTCCTCGTGGAGACCTGACACAAATTTACCACTCGCTATTTTATCAATCCCTGATGCGAGCCACTCATACCCAATGGCTAACAGAAACAGCATTAACATCTTATTTGCAAATGTAGAACCCGGCTTATTTTCGTTCATTTTTAAACTCTCCCTCTAATTAATTTTATATTTAACCGTTCTAAGCGGTAAGTTATTAAGCTAACGTCAATTAGAGGAAGATGGATCATTAAAAAACTTTTATTTATGTGGAGCCCATAAAATAATGGCTACGCCTCCAAGGCAGACAAAGGCGCCAAGCATATCGTAAAGGTCAGGCGTCCGTTTATCCACCGCCCATCCCCATAATAAAGCTAGGATAATAAAAATCCCGCCGTAAGCCGCGTAAACTCTTCCAAAAGACGGATAGGTCTGGAAGGTTGGAATAACCCCATATACCACAAGAATAAGGGCACCAAAGATCCCATAAGCCCAATGTGCCCCTTCACGGAGCCACTGCCAAATTAAATAACCCCCGCCAATCTCGGCAAGTCCTGCTAAAATGAATAATCCGAAAGCCCGCATTGTCAGTCTCCTCTTCTAAGGCATTAATTCTCTTTTCTAACCGGCTGTCTCATATAAGAAGCCGTCATACCAAAAATCGTTAATATGAGCAGAACACCAAAAGCTAGCCTGTAACCATCACCGATCAGGGTAAGACCAGCGGAGGAAAGGTTTTTATCTGCACCCTGGTAGATAGCATTTTTAAGACTGGATGGAAGCACGCTGGTTACGATTGTCAGGGATAGAGCCGTGCTGATCACCTGCCCCATGTTTTGAAGCATAGACCGGATGCTGTTGGCAATGCTTTGTTGTTCATTAGGAACGAGGCTGGAAATGAGCTGAGCATTAGGCGGCTGGAAGATCGCTGTTCCCATGCCGACAAACAGCAGAGCAAGACTGATCCAAAACACTGAAGCATGATGCCCGATATGAAAAATAAGGAGCGTCATCCCAAGACATGTGAGAAAGAGTCCGCCTGTTGAAAGAAACTTGCGCGAGAAATACCTCATCAGGTAGCCTGCAAAAGGACCGCTGAGAACGAGGCCAAATGAAAGCGGAAGGACCTTTAAGCCTGAGACAAGAGGATTTTCATGATCGACCAGCTGAAAAAACAATATGATTAACAGCATAATGGAGGAGCGTGCGAGTGAGTTGAAAAACGCTGCAAGGTTTGCCATTGTATAGGGCTGGCTTCGAAACAGCTTAAAATCAAGAATAGGGAATTCCGCCCGGTGTTCTACTCGGATAAAAAGCGCAAGAAAGGCGAGGAACAATACAAATCCGAATAGCATTAAGGGGCTAGTCCACCCATCCACGCCAATTTCTGAAAGCATCAGGATGAGTCCGCCAAGAGAGAAAAATAGCGTGATGTTCCCCCAAAGGTCAATATGGTCAGCCCTTGCTACCCCTTGGACCGGCTTCAAAACGAATAATCCTATAATAAAAGCAAAAATTCCAAGCGGTACATTAATCCAAAACACCCAGCGCCACCCCGCTGCACCGGCAAGCATACCGCCAAGAACCGGTCCAATTAATTGTGCAAAGGTGACAAGAAATCCGTTGAAATTGAGCACAGCGCCTAATTTCCTTTTGTTAAAGGCATGTACAATGATCGGCAAAGCATTGGTAATAATTATTGCTCCTCCTATCCCTTGCAGAACACGAAGGAGAATAAGAACCCAGATGTGCGACGTGAACCCGCAAAACAAACTAACTAAAGCAAATTCAGCCAAGCCAAATAGAAACAGACCTCTTCTGCCGTTAATATCGCCAAGCTTACCAAAAAACAATATAAATACGGTATTAAACAGCATATATGAAAGGACGATCCAGCTTGTCAGCACCGGCCCTGCTTGGAAGTACCCGGATAGCTCAGGAAGGGCAACGTTCAACGTTCCAAAATTCATGGATTGAATGAGCACCCCCAGGCTCGTAATAAGCAGCACGAACCAGGGATAGAGTTTTTCTGACATGTCCATCCCCCCGTTAACTCGATTTGGTGCAAAAAACACCTCTACTATTAACGATAATCGTTTCAGAGGGTTAAAACAAGGACTAATAAGCTTTTTTAGCTGTTTACCGGGAATGTACGCCATTTTTTAGAGCCACATCACAAGATGATGCTATACTTGGAATTCCTGTATAATAGAAAGCGGATACATAATAAAGGGAGGGGTACATATGGCGAAACGGTTAGATGACCTGGAAATTCATCATAAGTATCGCAATGAAATCTATGATTATATGAAAAATGAACCGTATGCCAATCACCTTGGTATGGAATTGACTGGCATGGGGCCGGGAACCGCCACTGCTGAGCTTACGGTAGAAGCGCACATGCTGAACACTCACGAGACTGTCCACGGCGCGATCATCTTTTCACTCGCCGATTATGTGTTTGCTGCAGCCTGCAATTCCTATGGCAGGACTGCTGTCGGCTTGAACACAACGGTTAACTTTATGGCGCCTGCCGTAAAGGGCGCGCGGATAACAGCTGAAGCAGTTGAGGAAAAGCGTAATTTCCGCACATCCTGGTACAATATCCGTGTCGAATGCGACGGCGAACTCATTGCCACAATGGAAGCCCTCGCTTACCGAAAAAAGGATTACTTTATTGAGATTGAAGAAACGGAATAAACGGAGGTTCTTATGAAAAATACTGAAGCCCTAATAGAAGCAATAACAGCGGAGAAAATTCTGCCTTTGTTCCGCAAGCAGCCGCTAGAAACCGTCCTGAAAGTGACAGAATACCTGGAAGAAGCGGGATTCCATCACGTAGAGATCACAATGGAAAGCGAAAACGTCTCCGCAACTTATTGCGGAAACGAAACAACGGTTTCCGAATGTCCAGGTGGGAGCGGGAACGGTCAAAACAGTGGAGGACGCCAAACGCGCAATCGATGCAGGCGTTGCTTTTATTGTGACACCTAACTTCAGTGAAGCCGTGATTGAGTATGTGGCGGGTCAACATATCCCTATCATCTCCGGCGCATTTACACCATCGGAAATATTTAGTGCTTACTCGCTTGGGAGCGGTATGGTAAAGGTCTTTCCTGCAGGCAACCTCGGTCCATCATTTTTCAAAAACGTCAGCGGACCCATGTCAGAGGTACCTTTGATCGCAACCGGAGGCATCACGATCGACAATGTACAGGATTATTTAAAAGCAGGCGTAAAAGCCGTTGGTGTCGGCTCAGCTCTTTTTCCAAAAGAAGCCGTCGAGTCAGGCGACTGGAACAAAGTGCGGGAAGCCATTCTAAAGTGGAAGAAAAAAGTAGAGTAAAGCCAAGAAAAGAGTCCATTACGGGCTCTTTTTTACATGGGTTGAAAAGACATAAATTTTGGAACAAGGAAATACTCAATACTACCTGTTTGAACAATGATCACTTTAATTTAATCTGAGTAATTGAATATCTAAACAATCCTATACTTACTACACCTAGAATAACGTAAATTGTACTTACAACGAATGGAGTGATAAATGCTCCGATTGTTATAAATAACGAGGCAATTACAGATGCTCCCCTTACCACCACGGAATTAATAGCCATATAAGAACCTCGTGCATTCTCAGGTATGAGTTCTGCCAGATATTCTTGCCTAACTGGCCAGAACATAATTTCGCCAATTGTGGCAATAAAGCCTGCAATCAATAATAAAATAAATGAGTTACTAAATCCTAATACACAAAACCCTCCTGTATAAATGAGCAATCCAAAGATTAAAACATAAGATCTATTAAAACTTTTTATTAATTTTCCAATAATTAAAGTAGCCGTTATCACAACTAATGTATTTTCAACATTTAGCAGTCCTAACATTGTTGTTCCATTAACAGAAAATTGATAAATGCTATGTTTAAATAAGCTTAACGTATGAAATTCTTTTGATAACCGAATACCAATGTAGTTTGAAGTTTGGAATTCTAATGTGAAAAACAATAAGGTAGCCAAAGTGAAGATTATAAAGGTAAAATCTGTACTCACACGTTTATAGTGTAAAAGCACATCTTTCAATACATTAGGTTGTTTAGGCCGCTTTTTTTCAAAGGTTGGAGGAGTAACATCTTTAATGAAAAATAGAATTTGTAAGAAGGAGCCCAAAGATAGAATAGCTGAGATGATTAATATAATAAATAAATGTTTAGAAAAAAGATATCCTCCTGCACCAGAACCAATAATCGTAGAAAGATTGACCAACCAATACATAAATGTGTAAATGTCTTTCCTGTTTTCTTGGGTGGTTGAGTCAATTACCATCGCTTCAGCAATGGGTTCTATGATACCTCCACAAACAGAAATCGCAGCAAAAGCTATTATTGTTGCTATAGTGGAGGAATTTTCAGGTGAATTAGCAAAAGTCATGGTTACCACAGCAGCTAAGCGTAAAAGACTGGCTGCTTGAATAATATGCTTTCTGCCAATCAAATCCGAAAAATAACTGGCATATAAACCGATGCCAAGGCTTACAAGAACCACAGCAACCATTAAGAAACCTGTTAATTCCACACCTATTTTATTCGAAAAATAGATTGCCATAAAAGGAACATACATTGAAGTTGAAAGGCTATTAATAAAAACATCACTTAAACGGATTTTGACGTTAATATGCAGATTTCTAAAATTCATGTATGTCTCCTTCGAATTTTTATTTCAAGAAACGCCATAGAAATCAATATTATCTGAAAATTACTTAGAAAACAATCCTGAATTTATGTCAACATAATCTATAAATCTAATTGAACTAAAAAGACCCTTTGCTTTGATAAGAATGAGCCATTCTTCATCTATTAAAATCCCTGCTAGTTAAATTTAAGCTCCATTCTTCTGCTTTTTGTTGTCATTCCGATCGACCTATAAAATTCAATGGCAGATGTATTTTTCTCGGATACTCCCAATTCGATACTATCCACTGAGAGACTCTTCCCGAAATCAACAACAAATTTAGTCAGCTTTTTTCCGATGCCTTTTTTCCTATGTGTTTCAGCAACGGATAAACTGTTTATAGCTAACACTTTCCTCGCTCTGACAAAAGAATTTTCGGTTGTTTCTTCTTCTTTCGTCACTATAACTCCAACTATGTCCTATGCCAACGGTAACCAAAAAAATATGTTGTTTATCATCATTCAATTGACGTTCAAAGAATTCTTGCTCGACAGGTTTTGGATTGGCTATGTACAAATCTGGTCTTGCAGAAACATGGAGATTATGAACTTGCCTAAATAAAGGCAGCAATGACTCGTAATCGTTTCGCTCAGCAGTTCGAATAGATATATCCATCTCTTACCCCTCCTAAAGATTGCTAATGTTACTCTTTCTCACTCCTACTTTGAAATACTCTCTTGAACTATTCAGTGCTTTATTTGAGACAAATCCAAGATTAATTGCAACTTCATTATAGCCGAATACGTGCAGTGATATTTTAGGGATACCCATTTCCTCCACGATAGCTTCTAGGGCTTCCATCGCTTGTCTTCCATAGCCTTTTCCTCTTGCATCTTCATCTATTTCAACACCATAAATAAACATTTCTTTTCCTTCATCACGCACCTTAACCCATAATGAACCCACAATTTGGTCACTGTCTCCATCTTTGATATTAAAAAGATAGTTACCTAAGGTGTTTAATCCGTCAGGCATAATCTGTTTAAACTCTTGCTCTGATACTTGCAGCGCTTCCTCTGCGGACACGTTACCTACTTGGACTTTTTCTTCGGCATAAAACTTAATTTTAGTCTCCTGCCAAGTATAATATTGCTCAATTGTCATTTTTTCTAGCTTGACCACTTGGTTACCCCCCTATATTTATTCAACTAATCTGAACCGGTAGTTTAAGTGTAAATCTGCACAATCTAATTTTTTCTACCATTATTTTAACATAAAATCCCATAAAAACTTTGGAAAATTCACATAAATGATCTGGTAAACATAAAAAACGTACAGATAACTTCAAAACCGACCCCGGTATCCAATCAGCACAAGTCTGAATAATAATTCAAATAATTTGGTACTATTTATTCAAAATATATTGAATAAAATATTCTTAAGTAATAGAATGAAAACAAGTTATTGAAATCGGGGAGGAATCATCGTGAAGCTATTAAATGTTTCGACCGGACATCGTGAAACTTACAAAATAAAGCTTGAATCATCGCTTTTATGGGAAGCGGCGCTCGGTATTGCAGCGATTACGCATGACAAGTTGCGTTCCACTCTTGAAAAAGAGAATCTGCTGGAGAAAGCAAAGGAAAAAGGTTTTTCGGAGGAATTAAATAAAGAGCTCGCTTATTTAACGGAACATAACACTTGGAAGGCATTGCTGCAGCTGCTTCATGAGCTTCACGGAGCATGACCTTGAAAGCTTCAAAGCATTTATTGAGACAAAAAATAATACGGAATTCCGCTATCATTGCCTGCCGTATTTGGGCAAGGACATGGAGTCGGACCGTCACAAAGCTGCCAGTGGTGATGGCCAAGCTGTTCAAAATTTGATTAACTCCGCACAAAGCAATCCATTTTTCCCAGCTTACATTTCCTACATAGCGGAGGTTCGTCTGGACGCACTTAAGCAGCATTTAATTTCAGTTTTATCCAGCTGGATGGAGGAAGTCATTGAACCCAACAGGAGCTTTTATGAAAAGGTGCTTGAACGCGACTTGATGGCGAAACAGGATATGCTCAAAAATCTAGAACCCGAAGCGTTTGTTCAGTGGGCAACAGGTGGAATGGATTACGCGCCTGAGCCCTCTGTGATCGCAAGTGCTTCTGATTCCTCATTATTCCTACCGGCCATGGACGATTGCTGCAGATCTTCCGTCGACAAAGGTCTTTTACTATCCGGTAAGCAATGAAAGCTTGTCACCGAATGATCCTCTGACACCGGATCAGTTCCTGACTCTCAAATTTAAAGCGCTTGGCGATGAAAACAGGCTGAAAGCAGTCAAGCTGCTTGCTGAGCGGGACCGAACGCTTCAGGAGCTTTCAGAAACGCTTCAAATCGCAAAAACCACCCTGCACCATCATCTCACGTTGTTAAAATCAGCTCGGCTGGTGTCATCAGAAAAATCGGTTTACCGCTTAAATCATGGGGCACTGAGTGCTTTGGGCCCGGAACTGAACAGTTATATCCAACAATAAAAGGAGGAGACACGATGGAGCCTGTGCAGACCATTCAATACCCGGTGCAACGTCCTGAATTAAAAAGAAATTATCCTGTGATATGGCTGATCGGCAGCAGCTTTTTTTCGTTTATAGGCAGTCAGGTCTACTTGATTGCCATTCCATTAATTGTTCTCCAACTGACCGGCTCACCGCTTGCGATGGGGATGGTCGCAGCTTTAGAAAAAATGCCTAACTGGTTGCTTCCTTTAGCTGGGTCCGCTCATTGACCGCTTCAATAGGAGGACCATCCTTCTCCTCAGTGATGGTTTAAGCAGTCTCTTGATTGGAACGGCAGGCATTTTATTTATTATCGATCACCTCTCCATGTGGATGGTTTATCTCACCGCCATCCTATTAGGGATCCTCAGTCTCTTTTCGAGCATTGCGCATTTCACCGTGATCCCGCATCTTGTTCTTGAAAGGGACCTACATCTTGTCAATACGATTCAATCAAGCTTTCTGAACACAGCGATTCTGATCGGGCCGACACTTGGCGGACTCGTGATCAGCTTCTTTAACCCGGGACTCGCTTTAATGATTAACAGTCTCGCTTCCTGGCTTCCTTTCTTGCGATCCTCAACCTCAGAACCGCATCACTTCCGCATCAAGACGCTTTTTCACAAAAAAACTATCTTCAAGTATTAAAAGAGGGGTTCCAATTCCTGTGGCGAACGCCGATATTGTTTTGGCTGAATGCCGCGCAATCCATTTCTATTTTCGGTGTGACGATCTTTCTGACGCTGCTCGTTTTTCATTTAAAAAACACCAGCCATTTATCAGTAAAAGACATTGGCTTTTTGTTGTCTATCGGAGGCATCACAGCGATCGCTGGCAACTTCCTAACCAATAATCTCATCCGCCATTTTTCATATAAAACGATCCTCTGGACAGGCTTTCTGATAGGCGGATTATCTGTCATCTGGTTTGGCTATGCTCAATCCTACATCACGCTAATGCTTGCCAATGCTCTCGGCACTCTGGCTGCTTCAGCATTAAACCCGTGTATCCGCACATTAAGACAAAAGCTGGCGCCACCGGCATTGCTCGGCCGTGTTCAATCCATCAGCCGCTTCATGACCTGGTCACTCATCCCCATCGCAGCCATCTTGGCAGGCGGGCTCTCCGAGAAATTTGGTGCATCCCAGACGATCCTCATTGCTGGAATCATCGCAACCCTTTCTGTTAGCTTGTTCCTGCTCCACCCCCTGCGGAAAATGTCCATTTAGTTTGGTATACTGTAAAAGAATGTGGGTCCAGACCCATAAAAAAGGACGTTAGTGAGGATTCTAAATGCAGATATATTGTTGTCATGATGATGTTGAACTAGCTTTTCAAGAAATCATCGATAAATACGAAACGCCACCGGTATTTAATGAAGTGGATAAAGACAAAAAGTTATCCACAGTGTGTAAATATTGCAAAAATACCGCGGTATATATAGTTACAAATGAATGTTCCCATACTTGATATGGATCGGGATTGTGGATATGTGGATAAAATCTGTGTACAACTTGTTTATAAGGAAGGATAACCTGTGAATATACACATTTTAACGGTAGGCAAGCTAAAAGAGAAATATCTTCAGCAAGGTATTCAGGAGTACGTAAAAAGACTGGGTCCCTACGCAAAAATGACGATAACCGAAATTCCAGATGAAAAAGCGCCAGATAATCTCAGCGAGGCGGATGTGGAAGAAGTAAAGCGGATTGAAGGGGACAAGCTCCTCAGCAAAATTACACCGGACACCTATGTGATCGCGCTCGCCATTCTTGGCAAGCAGCTAACATCCGAAGCGCTCGCCAAACAAATGGATCAGCTTGCCACTTACGGCAAAAGTAAAATGGCATTTGTCATCGGCGGTTCACACGGACTCAGTGATGCCGTTCTAAATAGAGCCGACATGCAGCTCTCCTTTTCCAAAATGACCTTCCCCCACCAGCTCATGCGGCTGATTCTTGTCGAGCAAGTGTATCGGGCGTTTAAGATTAATCGGGGGGAACCTTACCATAAGTAGGGATAAAATACTAAGGAGTTCAAGTGAGTCCCTTATCGATTTTCCCTTCAATTCCGGACTATTAATTACTGATAAATCAAAGGGTTTTACACAATTGATCGCACTGTTCATTTTGTTAACCAAAATATCAGTACTTCTTTGGAGAGCTTCAATCGTAAAATCAAACATAAATTGATCCTTTCAATGTTACGACCAACTCTTCTTGGTGGTGGTGCTTTTGTTATGGGATATTTTTTATGAAAAGAGCAAGCAATTCTTTTTTCTCTGCTGCATCTGCCTTTTCGAGAATTTTATCTAGATTTTCTAAAAGGTGCTTCATTGCTTCAATTCTTCATCCTCAAGTTCATAAGGTTAATCTCACTTAAATAGTGTTTAACAAGGGATTTTACCGGTACCCATTTATTCACCTCCATTTCTTTTAATAAGTGGTGAATTAATTTCTGATTCACAACAAATCTCCTTTCGGAAGTATTAGCGCTCCTCTCACTACGTTTGACGTCTCTGTAAAACACAAAAAAGGCCGATATCTATCCGGTTGGATAAATACCGACCTATAAAAAGGGGTGGGGCATGAAACGAGGGTATACCCCCTTTCGTATAAATGTGTGGTACAAAAGTAAAAATAATGTTTTTTATAGAGCCTTATGATTTTAGTAATAATAATACACCTTACCATTACCGAATAAAAAATTATTATGGTTATTATTTCTAAAAAGAAGGTTTATGGATGAATTATATAGAAGATAATTAATATTATGAGTATCGGAGGGTTATTTGGGTTAATGTTTATAACAAAATTTGAATCAGTTTTTAATCGTAAAATTAAACACAATACAAAGAAAAGATTAGAAGCAATTGATAAATATTTTCTTGAAAGACATGATTTAGATATTGATTTTAATGAGAACCAAGAAAACTGTTTAGCATTTATAATGCAATTTATTCAAGATGATGATATTTCGGATGAAGAAGTATTTAATGAGATATTAGCAATTTTAGAAGACAGGTATTCAATCGGTGATCCGTATTATGTATCTAATTTAGAAATTAAAGATGGTTTAGATTTTAATGGACTTTCCGAAGTTATCGATGAAAAAATAAACATAGGTACTATTCAACAAGAGTCCTTTGAATTTACAGATATTCAATTAGCTACTGATCACGAGGGAGAATGCATAAGTTTATCATGTAGATATACGGAATATTATGTTAATCCCATGACCGATCAGCGAGAAGAAGAAAGATCATTATTTAGTGGAAATTTAAATGTTAAATTTGATTTTAAAAATAAACTCTTGATTACAACAAAGTCGAGTTACAACAAAGCGGTCAACAAAATAATTGAATCAATAAATGGTGCTTTATGGGGGAATGTAAGAGTTAAACAATATTATGCTTAACACAAAATGAGAAATAAAGCATTAGAAGTTGATTATGATCCATTAACTTTACTTGTGATTAATTTAGTTTTTAAAAAATTGGAAGACGTTAATTATGATATTGAAGGAGTAAATTCCTTAACTTTTTATAATAACGGTGCACCTAGAATTAAAAATGCTAAATTAGGCGGGGTTGACTTATTCCAGGATTCCGATATTATTGAAAGGATTTGTAATGGCGATCGGATTACATCCGTTTCAATAAAAGTTTACAAAGAATTTTCGGACGAAACAAGTGTTCAAGCTGATTTAACAATAGATTTTAGGGGAATGCTAAAAATAATATTAAATGAATCATCCTCTCCTGAACATGATCTGGATCAGGTTACCTATGAGGTGTTTTCAATAATAAATCAGTTGATTACAGATGATGAAACCCAAAAAGAAGGGACTCAAATTTTTGAGGAGAAACTCTTACCGAATGCTTTTAAAGCTAGAACATTTTATGATTTTTACATTGATAAAATTGAAAGTGAGCTAAAAGCGTTTTTACCTGATAAGGAAAAGGAAATAGAGAAGTATTTTCATACTGAAAGAGGAAAAAGGAGATAATTTGAGGAGGTGAGATTAGATGATTATGTCAACAAGTATAGTTATATTAGAAGTTGAAAATATTGATGATATAGACAAAAAACTTAATGATATAGCTTATGAAGATGACAAAAAATTTAAGTCTCTCACCTTCGATTCACCGAATAAAACTACTGGAGAGATTCATTGGTCTAATTCCTTTAATTACGGAAAAATGAATATGATCTCATTTGTTAGAGAAGAAAATTTCTTTTATTTGTTTACATCAGCTGTAGATAATAAGTTGGTCTTGGCTGATTTATTATCAAAAAGTCTAAATGATATTGTTCATTTAACAACTTTAAAAACACCCTTGAATTCTAGATTAAGTAAAAAATTAAAAATTCCTGAAATAGAAAAGATTGAAATTAATAAGCACTTTGGTATAAGTGCATGGTTAAATATTGAAAATTGGAGAAGTTTGATCAAAATATATACAAACGGGTTAATCACTTATAAAATGACTAATGACTTAAGTATAATAATGAATGTTGTTACAATTGCTAAGAAACTTATTAAAGAATGTGAGAATGAAGTTGGGAAATAGTTGTCTTTATAAATACTTAAGTGGTATTTCTGTTTATTCGGTACAATATCTTGGTTGGATAACAGCAATTGTGGCAGCTATTTTAGCACTAACATCTATTGTATTTAGTCAGTTTAATGAACGGTCAATACAGAAAGCTAATGATTTAGCTAGGGGAATTAAAAATAAAATTAACGAAGACATTGAGTTAATTAATAGTCCTATAGTTAAAGAAGATTTTAGACATATGGCATACCTTCTTACGAATAGTTCAATATATAAAAATACTCTATTTCTTTTTGAGTGGGTATCATATTTTATAGTATTCTTATGGTGGTTTTCGGTAATAGGTTATATTAAACATGCTGAAACATTTGCAGATAAAACTTTAATATTTTTATCTACAATACTTCTTTCTATACCGTTTCTTTTTCTACCTAAAATATTGAAGCGCTTTAATAATAATCAACCTTTGAGTATTAATAAAAAAGATGAATTAAATATCAAAGAATTGATAAGGTTTATGAAAGAAAACACGTCATTAAGTGAAGCTAAATTAATAAGTGATTTTCTCAATCCAACAGTTAGAATAGAACTAAAAAACAGAAAATTATTTTTATATAGCCTTACAGAAGTTGATGCAGTTAACTTTACAATAATGTTTGTAATAAAAGGCGAAGAAAATAGAATTACAATTAATGTTGAAAAAAATAAAAAAGGTTTAAAAAATATTTATTCTATAAAGCCTATTGATGGTGAAGGTACGACTTATGATGAAGGCCTATATAGAAAATTCACCTTTTTGGTTGGCTCAGAAGTTGTAATATTCTTTTGTAAATCTCAAGATGAATATATAAGTTTTAAAGGGAAAATCCAATCTAGGCAAGGTGTTATAGATATATTAATACAAACTATTAATAACCAGACACTAGATATTTCTAGTCTAAATCAAAAAAATAATCTCATGGTACAGCCTGCCTTGGGGGAAGCCAAAAACTATAAATTGATAGAAAACAACAAATAACACGGTTTTAATTGAAAAGGAAACACTCCAAGATAATAGTTGGAGTGTTTCCTTATATTTGCTATTTGGAAAGTCTAATTTAATATAATAGGAAGTATATTATGGCATTGAGGCAATAGTTACTTCATAATACGTAACTTTAATGACTTCAAAATCCTTCTAGCCCCGGCTCCGTATTCGAGCTTTATTCTGCATTTAACCGAAAAATATCCACTTATTTTACTATTGCTGGTTACTCAATTAAGGAACCAGAGGCGAGTTAAGGGTGCTTTGGCAACATTTATATAATCAGAAATATTTTTTTCTCCTCTGTGCCGCTTTCGGTAATGGAAAATATGGTGACGGCCAGCAAACCAAGAGTATGCCGTTGAAGGCTATTAGGAAATCGCGGTCCAAGAATGGATTTTTTCCGAGCCCAATGACCGTTATAAGATAGACGAGCAATGTTGCCAGGACGAGTGGACTAAAATTTTTAGCAAGTCGGTGAATCTAATCACAAATAAAAACTCGCACTTAACCCTTTCTCTGATAGGGTTTCTTTTTATTTTAAAAGGATTTTGAATTAGCTCTGTCAAATACATAAGGTAGACAGTTTATAATAATAGCCACCGGTTAATACATAAGGGAATGAGCAAATGATCATATATGAAGCTACAAAATCAGAGTTTGTAGAAGATGTGTTTAGCGATAATCTAGTAAACAATATATGTAAAAACTATAACGATAAAATTGGTAAGATTAATAAAAGCGAAGTGCGGGCGTGGGATAATTCGATGCAGTATATGTATCGGGTATTAATGGATAATGAGATCCCTGAGGATGCCGGGGTTGCAATAGAGTTCAAAATTCCTTATACATCAAAACGTGTTGATTTCTTGATTTCCGGCAGAAATGGTGACCAAAATTCAATTGTTATTGTGGAATTGAAGCAATGGGGTGCAGTGGAGCCTGTCCACGGGAAAGAAGCCATAGTGAAAACCGCCATGAATAGGGGATTGATTGAAACCACGCATCCATCATATCAGGCTTGGTCTTATGCTGCACTCATCAAGGATTACAATGAAAATGCCCAAAAGGAAGAAATGGATCTGTATCCTTGTGCTTACCTGCATAATTACTTAAACCAAGGTGAGAGGGATCCGCTTACTGATCCTATCTATCAGTACTATATTGACCAAGCTCCAGTTTTCGTTAAGGGACAGGCAAGTGATCTTCGTGAATTTATTAAGCGGTATATAAAATTTGGAGATAACAAAGAAAATCTCTATAAGATTGAAAATGGCCGTATAAGGCCCTCAAAATCATTGCAGGATGCCTTAAATCAAATGCTTAAAGGCAATGAAGAATTTGTGATGATCGATGACCAGAAGGTGGTTTATGAAGAAGCGCTCCTCATGGCACGTGAGGCGGTGCGCACAAATGTAAAGCAGGTGTTAGTGGTAAAAGGCGGTCCGGGAACCGGGAAGTCTGTGCTGGCTGTCAACCTGCTTGTAGAACTGACCAAGCAAGGTATGGTAAGCCAATATGTGACGAAAAATGCTGCTCCGAGAAATATTTACGCTGCAAAACTCAAGCGTGATTTCCGGAAGGGACATATTGATAATTTATTTAAAGGATCCGGAAGCTACATAAACTCACCAAAAAACGAATTTGATGTTCTTGTTGTGGATGAAGCCCACAGGTTAAATGAAAAATCAGGCATGTTCCAAAACCTAGGCGAAAACCAAACAAAGGAAATCATTGATGCAGCTAAGCTGTCTATCTTTTTTATTGATGAGCGGCAACGAGTGACTTTAAAGGATGCCGGAAGCATGGCAGAGATCCAAAGGTTTGCCGATGATAACAACGCTGTGATTAATATTATGCTTCTTGATTCTCAGTTCCGTTGCAACGGTTCTGATGGGTACTTGGCATGGGTAGATGATGTGCTTCAGATTCGTGATACTGCCAACGCTGACCATCTTGGTCTTCAGTATGATTTCCGTGTCTACGACGATCCAAGTATGATGCGGAAGGATATCGAGGATTTAAATCAACTGAATAATAAATCCCGTATTGTAGCTGGCTATTGCTGGGATTGGTTAAAGGATAGTAAAAATAATCCCGAAAGTTATGATATCGTTATTCCGGAATTTGATTTTAAAATGAGCTGGAATTTAGGGAATTCTGAGACTTGGGCGATTGATCCAGCATCCGTCAAGGAAGCTGGATGCATCCACACCTCCCAAGGGTTGGAGTTTGATTATGTGGGAGTCATCATTGGAGATGATCTTAGCTACAGGGATGGGCAGGTTGAGACAGACCATACTAGACGGGCTAAGACAGATTCTTCTTTAAGAGGGATAAAGAAAATGATGAAAACAGATCCTGAAAAGGCAAAAAATGTGGCAGATGAAATTATCAGGAACACGTATCGAACCCTAATGACTCGTGGCCAAAAAGGCTGCTTTATTTATTGCACGGATGCCAGTTTATCCTTGTATTTTAAAGAAAGATTAAAAAGTATAAGTAAGACCTTCGAGCAAAATGAATTTTTTAAAGTTGCTGAAGAAACCGGGGAATATTAACAGTGAAGTATTCGCTATATATATATAATAGTTTGGTGGTAGGAGGTAAAAATAATCAAAAAAGTAGTATTGGCAAATTCCTATGACTATGAAAAAAGGAGGAATAGAATTGAATATCTATAAAGACAAATGGTGGTACTCCACAGGATTAATCTTGGTATTAGCAATATTTAGCTTCCTCTTCGTTCCAGCAATTTTAGCAGCTGTACTTTACATTATACAATTGGTGAAAAGACATAAGGCTTTTACATACCTTAAGGAAGACGATCTATATAATATTCCAATAAAAGAAAAACAAGAGCTAATGTTGGAACTGGATCGAAGTATAGAAGAAAAAAACAGCGTTCTTGAAGATAAGAGCAGCATGGTTCAAAATATAATTGATGAAACTGAAGCAACGATCAGACTGGAGAACAAAGAGGCCATTGAAAGTGCCACACTAGAGGCAAAGAAAATCATAGAAGAAGCGAATGAAGAGTTGCATGCTGTAGTAGAAAAAACCAAGGAGTATCAGGATAATATAATAAGTTTGACAGAGGAACATGAGAACTTATTAAAAGAGGTTAACCGCTATAAAAATCAAGCCAGAAAGTTTAAATCAGAAGTGACCGGGTTAAAAAACTTTACCCAACGCTTTCCCACACTCTATTCATTTTGATAACTTAGACGAATCAATTAAAGCGTTAGAAGAACAACTGACTGCAGATGCACTTCTGGGTACGGTAATAAGACTGTATTTGCATTCTGATCATTCAAAGGAATTACGCAAACTTTCTAATGCTACGAATAAAGAAATTAAGAGTGTGCTTGAAAAATACGAAGACAGATACACTACGAAGGCAAATAAAACAATATATAATCTAATGATTGTCGGATTACAGGCAGAAATGCAGCTTGTTCTTTCCCAATTAAGGCACAATAAACTTGATGAATCCATACAGTTGGTAAAGGATATTATCACTAAATATTTGGCGATTTGTGGAAGCGGTAATCAATCCATACTTTCCACAATAACTAAGTTCTTAACAGAAATCGAGCCGCTATATTTGGAACTGATCAATATTGAATATAAATACTATGTTTATAGAGAACGAGAAAAAGAAGAGCAACGATTGATTAAAGAACAAATGAAGCAAGAAGCCTTAGAAAGAAAACAGCTTGCAGAAGAGCAGAAGAAACTCGAAAAAGAAGAACAAAAATTTGAAATTGAAATGATGAGAAACAAAGAGTTGCTGGAAACAGAAAAGGATCAGGATAAAATACAGCAACTAATGGACAGATTAAAAGAACTGCAAGAACAAGTGGGGAAAATAAGTGAAAAGAAAGAGGAAATCGCTAGTCTTGCCCTTGGAAAGGCAGGATACGTTTATGTTATTTCTAACTTAGGTTCATTCGGAGATAAACTGTTTAAAATAGGAATGACAAGAAGAATGGTACCTCAGGATAGAGTCGATGAATTGGGTGACGCTTCAGTTCCATTTAAATTTGATGTACATGCCATGATCTTTAGTGATAACGCTGTCGGCTTAGAACAGAAACTTCATTCCATCTTAAATGGCCAAAGAGTAAATAAAGTAAATTATCGCAAAGAATTTTTCAAGACGGATATTGACAGTCTAAGAATGATTGTCGAGGATATTGATCCGACTGTCGAATTTGTGACAACAATGTTAGCAGAAGAATATAAGCAAACCCTATCGATAGAAAGTTCTGATGTTGCTTAAATTGAAGGTTTAAAAATTGTCGGACATGGCAGAGGTGCCAAGTACGTTCTGGATTAATAAAGGACATTTAACATACATTTTAAAACAAAAAGCTAAATATAAAACTGATCAAGAAAAGTAAGAGTGCATACATTTTTATACATTTATTTATGTGAATAAGAAAAGAGAGGTATAAACGACAAATTGAATAATAAAATAGAGAGCTAAGCTTTTTGATCGTTTATCAAATAAAAGAAGCAAAATCTATTGCCGATTCTGCTTCTTTTTTCTATGTAGGCTATTTGTTATGTATATATATTTTAATTTTTCACCATTTTGTAAGTGATAATATATGAACCGAGCATACTTTTTACATTTTTGACCTTTACTATAACTTTATTTCCCTTTTTAACATTCGGATTAGTGGCAGAGACGAAATTTAAATGGTCACCAGCTTCAATATTATAACCGAATGCACTGTTTGGCACTAATTTTTCTACATCAACAGACACTGTCTTACCATCTAAATTATCACCATTATTAAGTGCAGTTTCAAATTGTTTGGTTGTATAATCTGCTTTAGTCTCCGTTCCACATGCACTTAAAAATATAGTGATTAATGAAAGAGAAAATAATATTAAGGCCATTTTTTTCATTGTTGTACTCCTTTCTTTATGTTTGCATTTTTTTCAACTCTTATGGTAAGGCATGTGCTATGTAAAGGAATCAAAATAAGCCCTATTTCCTCCTCTCGCATTATAAAAATCATTTATTCCACTTTACCATATTTATTCTATATTTGGATTAAAAGAACATTATAATAAAACACAAATAGAGATTAAGATATTTTATTAGTTAAAGGGTTCAGTAATAAAGTATTTAATCACTAAGGTGATTCCGAAAGTATGTCTGAAAGGAGTGATGACATGGCAATTGTAACGTTTCTTCTGATCGCATGGATTCTTAGCTGGTTTAAATTCAACGAATTATTTGTCCGTGCTTTCAATGAGCTGTTTCATAAGAAAATTTCCAATGCGAGTTATTACTTTATATTCTTTTGTATCGGAGCATTAGGCGATGTTATTTTATTTTTCAAAGGGACGTATGAAGTTATCTTGCTTCATTCATAAGAATCATGAAATGAATTCTATGATTACCCCCCTTAAAGATAAGGGGGGTCTCGTTTCATTAGTACAAAATAGCCTACATGTTCATAAACAGAGCTTTTCTAATTAAAAATCATAGGAAAAGCAAATGCAACGAATGCTGCCCAAATTGCGTAGACGGGCAAATACTTCGTAACGGCATCTTGGATGGTTGAAGGGCCGGTTTTATTTTGTAGAAAACGCATATAGGAAATCATAATCCAAATGAGATTGGCCCAGATAAGGATGTTTACGCCTAAAACAGCAAGCCTGTTGGGTGTCATTCCATAAGAAGAAAGTCTGAACACGATCGCTGACAAAGCCACACTGTCAATGATAAGAGCAAGAACAATTAAGGCAACATTTATATAATCAGAGATATTCTTTTTCTCGTCTGTGCCGCTTTCGGTAATGGAAAATATGGTGACGACCAGCACACCAAGGAGTATGCCGTTGAAGGCTATTAGGAAATCGCGGTCCAAGAATGGATTTTTTCCGAGCCAAATAACCGTTATAAGATAGACGAGCAATGTGGCAAGGACGAGTGGACTAAAAATTTTAGCTATATACGGTGTAAAATTCTTAGCAAGCTTAAGATTCCGTGATAATATCAGGTATGCCGTCACGACAGCGAGACCAGCAGCACCAAATAAAACGATATTTCTAAAATAGAAGTCTGTTATATCTAATCCAACAAAGTTAAATAACTGCAGGGTAACGGCTGTCAGCAGCATTCCGCTAATGGCCATACTGGCGTAGAGTATGAAAAAACTCAAATTAAATTTAAGATAGGCCAATCTTGTACTGCCTTTGCCATATTCATTTCCTGTAAACGCAAGACCAACTAATCCCCATAAAAATATGGGAAGGTGCAAATAAACAAGGATCATACTGTCTGAATAATTTAGTGGCAGCATATTAAGATAAACCCCAGAGACTAAGAACAACGCTGCAAGGCCGTAAAGAACACTTTTTTTGGGACGATTTTTATACACAAAATAGGCTGCAATAAAGGGAAGGACCCCAAAAGCAAGGTTAATGGGGGCAATGGCTTGCTGTTCGACAAAATGAAAAATAATCCTGGTGCTTATCCCGGCCAGAATGGCTAAAAGGCCCATGAATAAGAAATCCTTCTGAAGCAAGAAAGCTTTTTCTGTATTTGCTGCCTCTTTGAAATATAATCGTTCATACCAAACGGCAAGAACCGGTGAATCAGGGTTTTGTTCCAAAGCGTGTGAAAATGCCTTTTTAAAAGCTTTTGGATCTTCTCTAAACAATCTTTCCAGCTCATTGGGATCTGCGATATTTTCAATAATCATATTGTTACTGTCCAAGGCTTTTACCTCCTCTAATAATTGTCATTAAGTCCTGCTTTTTCCACATGTTTAATAAACTGCACTTTGTATTGTTTATATGATATTAACAAATTATTTATTGAATAACAATAAATTTTTATTAATTTTTATGATATTTTTGTTGTTAATTTTGTAAAATAAAAAGCATTCCTCATTACCAAGAAGTGTTAAACTAAGATTGAGCACCAAAGCGTTTGTATGCGGGGATACCTAACTTCTGTTCTGTATTTTGTTAAAATTAATTTATTATACAATCATTAGGGGGAGATATTGTTGGAAGATAAACCATTAAAAATTGATTATAGGAACTACTTTTGGCAAGACGATCAAAGTTAGACTGCGCGCAATGAATTCTGAAGATTGGGAAAGAGAATATATGAGTCAGTTTGATACGTCTGCACGCCGTCTTTTACTATGTTCGACTGAGCTGCCGCCTACTATTGCAGGTGCAAAAAAATTTGCAGAGGAAAATGCTGATTACTCTTCATTAAACAAAAGAATCATGTTTATTGTTGAAGATTTAGAAGGTAAAAGCATCGGTGAAATTAATTTAAGCAGCGTCGATGAGAGAAATGGAACGTTTAGTATTGGGATTGCAATTGATGAGGAAAACCGTGGGATGGGTTATGGTCCCAGAGCGATGAAGATTCTATTAAAGTATGCATTCCTTGAGCGAAGGCTTAATAAATTCAATGCCTATGTACTTGAAGGTAATGATGCTTCAGCTAAGATGATGAAAAAGCTGGGTGCATCCAAGAAGGTGTGCGTCGCGAGGCTGTTTATATAAATGGAAAGTATATGGATAATATTTTATTCGGATTAACGAAAGACGAATTTATTGAAAACCACAAGGAAGAGTTAAATTAGGGGCGCTATTAAAATAAAAATATTAAAAAATGGCCTAGAGATAAAATTTTTCTAAGCCATTTTTGTGTGGAAATATACTGTGAATTCGTTGCGGTTTTTTATGTTATTTAGCCTGTGATTTACTGTTTCGCACCTCATAAATGAAGGAGGTTTTATTTTCTATACAAAGAAATAAAAGACACTTAGACTGCATTAGGTCTAGGTGTCCATTTATTTTGTCATGAAATGTATCTCGAGGTCTAAAGAAACAGTGTTAGGAAATTTTGTCCTTGCAAAGAGGTTCACTCAAATTCGTTTCATTGTTTTGGTCACTTGATTCAGATTTATAAAAATCTTGCTTATCCAAGAGTACCGTGGCCAAGGTACCCCCAACCAGACCCCAGAATGGCGCTCCGATATGGAGAATTGAGATTCCAGAGATTGTGATTATAAAGGAAAAGAGTGCACCTGATTTGAAGGGACCAGAGAAACTCATTTTCAAAGAGTCTACCAGCACACTAATCATGGCGAGGCCACCCAGTAATTGGATTAATGAGGCGGGAATGACATATGGAATTTGCGAAGCCATTGGGGAAAATAGAGCTAATAGACAGGATAGTACTCCTAATACAATAGCAGCGACATACCTATGTTCATGTTTGCCTGATTCTTTATTAACAAGCAGACCCGTCATGGGACCGGCAATACAGGCTGGGTGGCCCCCAAACAATGCATTTATAATGGTACCGATTCCGCTCCAATTGGTCATGGCATTGATCGGTGGACGATAGCCATGGGTCTCTAACATAGCAATCCCTTGGGCATTTTGGATGGCAATAACTGTTAAGAGTAACGGAAGGACAAGTTCCCCGACAACGGAAAAACTAAATGATGGGATGATAAAATGGGGAATCCCCATTGCTATATGGAGAGGCTGTGCAGAAACGTTCGGCAAAAATTTAATACAAAGAATCGCTGCAATGATCGCCCCTAATATAGGCGGAAACTTTTTTGAAAATCGTAAGAAATAAGAAAGAACAAGAAAGACAAGTAACGGGATCCCATTGAGTAAAGGATTTTTTACAACCGAACCGATCATTTCAGTTCCGAAAGGGAGTAATACGCCTGACACCATCCCCATCATAACTGGTATAGGCAACACCTTCATCAATTTTGTAACAAGGCCAGATAACCCTAAAAGAAATATAAGGATCCCAGTTATAATATAGGCACCAACCACTTGGTTGAAAGAATAATGGGTTAAGCTTGAGCCGACAAGAATGGCTCCAGGTATTGAAAAGGCATAGCCTATGGGTTGCCCATAGTATAAGGAGACGATGAGCGTTAGAAGCCCACCCATTCCATATATGGCGAAAATCCATGAGCTGGTTATACTATCAGACAAATGACCTTTTGAAGCAGCTTGTAAAACAATTAATAGTGGTCCTGCTGCGCCAAAAAGCCAGGCCACAAATCCATTCGATATATTCCCAACCGATAAACGTTTCGGAAATTGTAAGGTGTTTTTTTTGAACAACAATGTCACACTCCTTCAACTTATGAATGACGCTACAACTTAGTGTATACTCAATTTATCAATACTTAAAATATCTGTTTTATATTTTTACTATACTTTTTTGGTATGAAGGAGGTTTCATCTTGGATATTCGACAGTTAAAATACTTTGTCACTATAGCAGAGGAAGGTAAGATCACGACTGCTGCTAAGAAATTAAATATCGCTCAACCTCCTTTGAGCAGACAACTCAAAAAAATGGAAGAAGAGCTAGGCGTCGTTTTATTTGATCGAGATAATAAAAATCTTAATTTAACCTTAGAAGGGGAAAGATTACTTCTTCGAGCAAAAGAACTTTTAAATAAACTTGATGAAACAATGGTTGAAGTTCAAGAATTGAGGAAAGGCGCAAGTGGGATTTTATCTGTTGGATCCAATCTTTATTGTGCATCTTTAATTCTTTCTAAGGTAGTAGATATTCGCGAGAAAAATCCTGATCTTACTTTCAAAGTATGGGAAGGTGAAACGATTCATCTCATAAAAATGTTATCTAAACGCCAGATTGAGATTGCGATAACAAATAGTCCAATAACAGAAAAAAGCATCTCTCAAATGCCATTGGAAAGTGACCCATATGTGCTTGTTTTACCTGAAAAATGGTCGTGGAATGGATCAAAACAATGCAGGCTAGAGGACATCATCGATTTGCCATTGATTATTCTGCGGCCAAACTATGGTTTAGGCGCGTATGGCCAAATTGTCAATGAATTTCAACGGTTAGGTTTAGAACCAAATATACTCTGCGAATGTCAGGATTTGATTATGTTACTTGGGCTTGTTTCATCGGGTTTTGGGGCAACGATCTTACCGCTCTCGCTATTATCCCTTCATTCATTGGGAGGATTGAGAGTTATTCAGCTAAAGGATCAGACTTTAATATCTGAACCCAAAGTCATTTGGAGGAAAAATAGTTACTTATCAAAAGCAGCAAAAGAATTTTTAAAACTTTTTTAGACGAATGCAATTTCATAAATCGAAGCCTTGCAGGGAAAGATTTCCGGACGCAAAAAAAAGAGAAAAGCACGAAAGCTCTTCTCTCCTAATTTAAGCAAAATGGATTTACTTAAGAAACAGAAAAACCATCCTCTTCTTTCACGCCGGCTTTCTGTATAAACGCATCGAGCAGCGCGCGCACTTCATCGGTGGATTCTGTGCTCATTAGCTGATTCCTCAGCTCACTCGCTCCGCGGAATCCTCGGACGTATATCTTAAAGAAGCGGCGAAGCGGTCTGAAGAGCCGCGGCTCTAGTTCTTCGGAATATTTATCATGAAGATCGAGCTGCAGCCGCAGGAGATCAAGCAGTTCTTCACTCGTATGCTCTTTCTTCTCTGTTTCGAAAGCGAATGGATTATGGAAAATTCCTCGTCCGATCATTATTCCGTCTACGCCATATTTCTCCGCAAGTTCAAGTCCCTTTTGACGGTCAGGAATATCCCCGTTGATGGTCAAAAGTGTATCAGGGGCTACTTCGTCACGAAGTTTCTTGATCTCTGGAATCAGCTCCCAGTGAGCATCGACATTGCTCATTTCTTTTTTCGTACGGAGATGGATGGAAAGGTTAACAATATCCTGTTCCAGAAGGTGCTTCAGCCAAGGGCGCCATTCCTCCACTTTTGTATAACCGAGACGGGTCTTCACGCTTACAGGAAGTCCTCCCGCTTTGGCTGCTTCGATGAGTTCTGCAGCAACCTCCGGACGGCGGGTTAGCCCGGATCCTTTTCCATTCCCTGCAACATTCTGCACAGGACATCCCATATTAATATCCACGCCGCGATATCCCATTTCCGCCATACCAATACTCATTTCCCGGAAGTATTCGGGCTTGTCTCCCCAAATATGGGCGACGATCGGCTGTTCATCTTCCGTGAACGTCAGACGCCCCCGTACGCTGTCTTTTCCTTTCGGATGGCAGTAGCTTTCCGTATTCGTAAACTCTGTGAAAAACACGTCAGGTCTGGCTGCTTCAGTTACGACATGACGAAAAACGACATCGGTCACGGCTTCCATCGGCGCCAGAACAAAAAACGGCCGCGGCAGCTCATGCCAAAAATTATCTTTCATAGTATATCTAAACCCTTTCCTTAAGGGAAAATGCGTTCCCAAAATTAAAAAGTGAAAATGTTTCTGTTTTATCCATTACTCGTTAGACTGGATTTTAACCATTATATACTTTAATCGTATTAAACGAAAAGTGCAAGGGAGCGAGTCTTTTTGTTTTAACGGAGGTCCACTATTCTGAAGTTGGGAAGTCGCTTTCATTATTGGCGCATCAATAGCAAGGCGACATGGTCGTGCATGAGGGCGATGAACGACCAAACGGGGTCAAAAAGCAGGAAAAAGGGCGTTCATAAGGGCGATGAACGACCAAACGTGGTCAAAAAGGGGTTGAAATGTCCTTCATAAGGGCGATGAAGGACAAAACGGGGTCAAGAAGCGAAGGAAATGTCCTTCATAGGGGCAATGAAGGACAAAACGAGGTCAAGAAGCGAAGGAAATGTCCTTCATAAGGTCGATGAAGGACAAAATGGGGTCAAAAAGCAGGAGAAAGGTCGTTCATAAGGGCGATGAACGACCAAACGAGGTCAAAAAGGGGTTGAAATGTCCTTCATAAGGGCGATGAAGGAGCAAAATGAGTCCTTCATAAGGGCGATGAAGGACAAAACGAGATCAAAAAGGGGTTGAAATGTCCTTCATAAGGGCGATGAAGGACAAAACGAGATCAAAAAGGGGTTGAAATGTCCTTCATAAGGGCGATGAAGGACAAAACGAGGTCAAAAAGGGGTTGAAATGTCCTTCATAAGGGCGATGAAGGACAAAACGAGGTAAAAAGGGGTTGAAATGTCCTTCATAAGGGCGATGAAGGACAAAACGAGATCAAAAAGGGGTTGAAATGTCCTTCATAAGGGCAATGAAGGACAAAACGGGGTCAAGAAGCGAAGGAAATGTCCTTCATTTGGTAAACAATGGATAATAAGGTTGATAAATGAGAACAAATTCACATGATCCTATCAAAAAGCATTATAAAGCTACTCCTTGTGAATTTGATAAGGTTAAATTTATTTTTACTCATAAATGGCCCATTGGTGGACCCCTTCTATTTTGAAATGCTTTTCTAGAATTCTTTTTATCCTTTTTTTGGATTCCACGACTTTGCACCATTCATGAATGACATTCGTAGTGATTTTTTGGTTTGGGAACAGGCGTTTAAACTCATCCACGCTTCTCATTACAGCAATATCAACCAATTCCTCATTATCACAGGCCGTACAAAAGCATTTCCTTCCCTCGACAGTTAATGAAAACGAGTTGCACTTTGCACAAGTGATTCCTTTTTGCAGCGGGTCATAATCGTAAGCTGGTAATTGTTTAAAAGGGGAGTCTTTAATATGGAGTGACGTTAATTTGTCGGCTAAGATGCTGTGTTTTCGATCTAATTTTGAAGGAAACGCATTTAGGCTGTTTAAATAGCGGTTAATCTGGGTGGGGAGAATGAACGGTTTGTTCAGATGGTGCTTGGTATAAGGTGAATTCGGGGTTAATAAAAACAACCGAAGAATGAATGGGGATTTTAAATCCGAGGTTTTGGAGCAGCTGGCGCAGTAAGAATTCGCTTCTATTTATTTGGTTGAGAGGATTGCTAATTTCAGAATTGGATTTTCTGTTGTAAAATCTTTCTTTCTCGTAATAATAATCTCCCTCATAATTCTTCACTTCAAAACAATAAAGAGCCTCTTCAACAATAATTAGTGAGTCAATTTGGAATACGGTGTTATTAACTTTTAGCAGCAGATCATTTAAAATCAAGCAATCACATTCAAGCTTTTCCGTTAATGAGTCAAATAATAGTTCCCCCTCATAGCCCTTTTTAAGATTAAAATAGTACTCTTTATCTCTGTCAGACAAATTCATGCGATTATTTAAGGATTTCAGAATGAAATATCCTTCTGATTCAGTCCTTGGTTTATGGATCATGCCCCACATCCTTTCTAATTAGGTAATTCAGCCCTTGTATGTTAAATATACCAAAGAGAATATTTAAATTGAATACTTATTTTCAATATTAAAATAAATTGACTAAACTGCCTGGTTAAAATAAGGAGGAATAAGAATCCCTTTGTTGAATCTATTGAATAAGTTCTTCATATTTGTCTAGTGGAGGTAGAATTAAAAAAGAAGGAAGTGCTAAGTGATGGATTTCGAAAAGGTTATGCAGGAACTTGAGACGCTCGGCAAGGAACGAATGAAAAAGACTTACTTAAGAAATGGTGCACGTGAGCCACTTTTCGGGACGGCCACCGGTGCAATGAAGCCGCTCGCAAAGAAGATCAAGAAAAATCAGCCTTTAGCCGAGCAGCTTTATGCCACCGGGAACTATGATGCTATGTATTTTGCTGGCATTATTGCAGATCCAATGAGGATGACTGAGGAAGATTTTGAACGTTGGATGGATGGCGCGTATTTTTATATGCTGTCCGATAATGTTGTTGCAGTATCTTTGGCAGAAACTGAAATTGCACAGGGCGTTTCCGATAAATGGATTGCAAGCGGTGAAGAACTCAGAATGTCGGCGGGCTGGAGTTGCTATTGCTGGCTTTTAGGTAGTCGTCAGGACACTGAATTTAGTGCCAGCAAAATTTCCAGTATGCTTGATTTGGTGAAAAAGACGATTCATGATTCTCCGGATCGAACGAAATCCGCTATGAATAATTTTATTTACACAGTCGCGATTTCCTATCTGCCGCTTCATGAAAAGGCAGTTGAAACCGCTAAGGAAGTTGGCCCGGTCGAGATCAAGCGTGACAAGAAAAAGAGCAGCACCCTGCTTGCCTCAGAAAAAATTCAAAAGGAAATAGATAGAGGGAGGCTTGGTTTTAAACGCAAATATGTAAGATGTTAGCATCGTTTGTGATGTAGACAACTCGCCTGATCTCTCGCGCCAATTATCTATGCTGCATAACTTCAGTTCTTTGTGTCACCCATAGCGTTTCAAAAAAAGCCTGCTGCCTCAAGAAGAGACAACACACTCTAATGATAAAAAATTATAGAATTCCTGTTGCTTCATTTATTTTTATATATAAAAATAAATGGTCAAAAGTGTATCAGGGGCTACTTCGTCACAAGTTTCTTGATCTCCGGAATTAGCTCCTAGTTAGCCTCAAAAGGCATCTCTTAGATTAGCTATCTCTGATACCAGAAGGTGGTTCTAAGGTCAATACTTCCTGTTTATTGTCAAATGTGGTGAATTTGGTGTTAACCTATAAAGCTCAATGATAGTGCTTGTTATCCTATCATAAAATTGAGATAGGATTTATCATCACGGAAGTGCTCATTTAAAATCAAGTCCTCTGAAATGGCATAAGTTCCGAAAAGCTCACCACTTTTAATTTCAAAAAATCTTGTCCTTTTCATAATTGGATTTTTTATCTTCTTTATGCTATCCTTGGCGACTTTTACCCACTCAATTTTATTAGGCTCATGTTGAATAATCTTTGTTGCCCAGATTGTCTTATCATTTTTAATTATTACCACAATATTATTTTTTGACAGATTGCCAGGATTTAAATGAGCCATAATGGCACCAGCATAAATACCAATAAACCCACCAATACATTCTATATTTTGCTGACTAATGATTTCTTTAATCAAAGTTAACCTCCTTTAACAAACTAAATGCTTTTAATAATTTTTGCTATCAATCAAATTATTATTATGGAGCGTTGAATAGTCCTAATTTAAGATTATCATAATTCTTTTAAATGGGTTTTTAAAAGGAGATTTTTTGAAAATGAGGCCGATCACTTTTTAGATGAAAAAGTTGAGCCTATAAACATTCAAAAAAAGTCTGCTGCCTCAAGAAGAGACAACAGACTCTATCTATCCATGATTTAGAACAATCCTTACATCGTGCTGATATCAATGACGAAGCGGTATTTTACATCTGAAGCTAGTACGCGTTCATAAGCTTGATCAATGTCGTCAGCTGAGATGACTTCAATCTTAGGTACGATTTGGTGCTCTGCACAGAAGTCGAGCATTTCCTGGGTCTCACGAATGCCGCCAATCATAGATCCGGCGAATGAACGGCGATGAGGAATAAGTGAGAACACATTTAATTCCAGTGGTTCTGCAGGTGCCCCAACGTTTACGAGTGTGCCGTTCAGTGTCAATAATGATAAGTATGCATCCATATCGATTTTGGCACTAACCGTATTAATGATCAGATCAAAGGTGTTGGCAAGATTGGCGAAAGTATCAGGATCGCTTGTAGCATAATAGTTGCTTGCGCCAAATTCCAGGCCATCCTCTTTTTTATTAAGTGTACGGGAAAGAACCGTCACATCAGCACCCATTGCGTGTGCAATTTTAACCGCCATATGACCAAGGCCACCCATACCGACAACAGCCACTTTCTTACCTGGGCCTGCCTGCCAGTGGTTTAAAGGGGAAAAGGTAGTGATACCTGCGCAAAGTAACGGTGCAGCCTCATCAAGGGCAATGTTATCTGGAATGCTGAGCACGAAGCCTTCCGTTACAACGATATGTGTGGAATATCCGCCTTGAGTCGGTTCACCATATTTATCGACACCAGCATAAGTTGGAACATTACCTTTTAAACAGTATTGTTCTTCCCCTCGACGGCAATTTTCACATTCACCGCAGGAATCAACCATACATCCGACGCCTACTCGGTCACCAACTTTATATTTAGTAACGTTTTCGCCTACATCTGTGACAATCCCTGCTATTTCGTGCCCAGGTACAAGTGGGTAATTGACCTCGCCCCATTCGCCATGTGCACAATGAATATCAGAATGGCAGATGCCCGCAAACTTAATCTCAATCAGTACATCAGTTGTATCCAGTTCCCGACGTGTAATCTCAGCAGGACGAAACGATTTGTCCGGACCGTCTACAGCTCTCGCTTTAGCAGTTACCATAAAAAAACCTCCAGTTGATAGTTTGTTTAAAGAGAAAATACTTAAGGCGGATCAATTGAAAAACGAACGATTGATCCTGCCTGTTCTTACTAAACCATTCTCTCATGCTCAACATGTTAAACCTTATAGTTAACTCTAGGTCAAGAAATAAGCCTTTATGTTTTAAAAGGTAAGAAAGTATTAATTTTTTTGGCGATGAAGTGATGTCCAGACTCCAGCGCCCAGCCCCTCGGGGGCACTTCGAAATCTCTGCAAAAGTGAAAGAGCCACTTTTTCGGTATTCTGTCTAGTTACGTCACACAGCTCCTGAGTCACTTCGAAATCCCTGCAAAAGTGAAAGAGCCACTTTTTCGGTATTCCTCCAGTGTCTTTCGGAGCTGAGCGTGTGTGACTTCACTTTTCGCGACTCCAGTGCCTGTCGGGGCTAAGAAGGGCGCTTGCGCTTTTCTTAATAGTCTTTCAGAATGATTTTGACATAGAAGCCCTCTCCTGATAGAATCTCTTCAAATCCTAGAGTTAACTCAAAGTCTACTTCAAAACATATAAGGAGATAGAATCATGAAGACCTATTCCATTAGTGAAGCGGCAAAAGAATTGAATTTAACCGCCTATACCCTGCGCTACTATGATAAAGAAGGACTCATTCCATTTGTTGAGCGCACAGGAAGCGGTACAAGACTATTCAAAGACTCTGATCTTGACGCTTTAAAAATTATTGAATGTCTCAAATCTACGGGGATGCCCATTAAAGAAATAAAACACTTTATTGACTGGTGTTCTGAAGGGGATGCGACCTTACAACAAAGATATGCGATGTTCTTAGAAAGAAAAGCATCTGTGCAGGCACAAATGGAAGAACTTCAAAAGACGATGGAAATGATTGAGCATAAATGTTTGTACTACAAAACGGCACTAGAGGCAGGGACGGAAGCTATTCATAAGAAGGATCGACTGGAGTTCCCGCAGTATTAATGAGATCCGACGAGAGGTTTCAATTGGAGAATGATAAGCGTATTACGCTGATTCAGGAGAAATAATAAAAAAGGCAGCGTGGCTGCCTCTTTTACGTATTAACACTAGCAATTTTTCATAAAGGATCGACTAGTGATTGCTTATTTAAGCGGTCTTGTTTAATTTTTTATGAGAAGGTGTAAGCAGTGTACCTCCTAAAATAACGATTACGCCTGTAATTAAACCGTAGATAATAGGGAGTGTTGATGCAATGCCATAAAACATAAACGTAATAAAAATAACGATTGAACTAGCGATAATAGAGTAGAAAGCCGCTTTGCTCGTTACGCGTTTCCAATACAGACCAACGACTAGTGGAAGAAAAATAGCACCTGATAAGATGGCATATGCCATATCCAATGCAACAAGAATGTTCTGAATCCATATCGAGAAAATGATCGATAATACACCTAGTCCAAGTGTTGCGATCCGAGACGTTTTGATAATATCTTTATCAGTCATATCTTTTTTAACGTATACTTTAATGATGTCGTGTGTGATTAAGGTTGCAGAGGCAAAGATCGCTCCTGAAGCATTTGACATGAGTGCGGAACAGACACTAGCAAGAACTAGTCCTAACACGCCTGGGGGTAATATTTTTAATGCTAGACTGGCGAAAGCGGTTTGCGACGTATCCATATGCGGCAGAAGGACAAAGGCACACATACCAACAATACTTAAAGCTAAAGCATAAAAAACACTATAGAGACCAGCTGATACAGCACTGCTTTTCATGACCTTTTGATTCTTTGCCGTAAAGACACGCTGCCAGATGTCCTGAGAAACAATTAAACCAAAAAAGTATAATAAAAAGTATTGAAAAATACGTGACCAGCCAATATTCACCAGGCTATGATGACTTGCCGGCACACTATTGAAAAGGGTGGCGAGTCCACCGACACTATGGACACTGTAAGGCAGCATAATAAAGAAGACACCGACAGTCATCACCACAAATTGAATAATATCAGTTAAGGTAATACTCCACATTCCACCTAGAATCGTATAAAATAAAACAATCCCGCCGCCGATTAGTATAGAGGGAATGATAGACCACCCTAGTATGATGTGAATAATATTTCCCATCCCAATTACTTGAGTGACGACAATCATAAGCGTGTAAATGGCAGTTACGATGGCACTAATCAGTTGCGTTCCTTCACCAAAACGTTTTCCAAGCAGCTGACTAATAGTAAAAACTTTATAACTGCCAATCCTATTCACAATGAACAGTCCTAATGCGGCAATACCTAAGCCCATCATCGATACAAACCAAAAGCCTGAAATACCAAAATCATAGCCTAAAGTGGTGGTTCCCATTGTTGCTGCCCCGCCAATAATGAGAGCGGCTAAACAACCGACATGCCTAAAGTATCCTAATCGGCTGCCTGCTAGTACAAAATCTTTTTCCGATTTCGCCTTTTTGATTCCGATGATACCAACAATAATGAGTAAACCAAAATAGAGCAGAACGACAACAGTATCTAGAATATTCATCTACAGACCCCCAAGCTTAGATTCTTTTTCATATTCAGTGACTGCCTCATCAAGCAAGGAAATACCATGATCTAAATGTTCTTTATCTATATTTAATGGCGGCATCATTCGAATGACTTCTCCTTTATTGCCGCTTAAATAGAATATGACGCCTTTCTTGAGACACTTGTTGAGGATAGTCATTAATCCTTCTCCATTTGGTTCACCAGTTGCAGGATGGAGAATTTCAATTCCTAACATCAAGCCAATGCCTCGGACATTCCCAATAACAACGTGTTTTTCTTTAAGATCTATTAATTTTTTTAATGCATAGTCCCCTAAGATTCTGGCATTTTCGATTAACCCTTCATCTTTTAGAACATCAATGGTCGCACATGCTGCAGCACACGAGACGGGGTTGCCGCCAAAAGTTGTACTATGGCTTCCAATGGTCCATTGCTCCATTAACTCTCGTGAAGCAACGGTTGCGCTAAGTGGTAAACCGCTCGCAATCCCCTTTGCGATGGCCATAATATCCGGTGTCACACCAAATCGGTTCGCCGCAAACCAGTCTCCTGTTCGTCCAAATCCTGTTTGAACCTCATCAAAAATCAATAAAATTCCGTGTTGATCGCAGATTTCCCGGATTTTTTGCAGCCATGCTCGCGGTGGAACGACATAACCGCCTTCCCCTAGGACAGGTTCTAAAATAACAGCCGCCACTTCATCTGGAGCCACTTGGTGATTAAATAAGCGTTCAAAGTCTTTTTCAACGTGCGCTGCCCAATATTCATCGTGATCGGTCCCTTGTGGTGTTTCAGAAATTTGAGCATATGGCAGCTGATATGACATATTAGCTCCAACAGGTAAATGTCTTCTGTATTTACTTTTAGAGGTGGTTAAACTTAGGGCTCCCATCGTTCTTCCATGGAAGCCTCCAAGGAAGGAAACAACATAGGGTCTTTTTGTGACATGTCTTGCGAGTTTTACCGCTCCTTCAATTGCCTCAGCTCCGCTATTTCCAAAGAAAAAGCAGTTTAATGGCTCGGGTAAGACCGTTTTTAATTTTTTCGCCAACATCATGATCGATTCATAATTAATGATTCCAATTGGGCCATGAACCAAATGATCAACTTGATTTTTTATCGCTGCGATCACTTTTGGATGTCTGTGCCCCGTATTTTCTGTCGCAATACCCGAGGTAAAATCTAAATATTTTTTGCCTGTGACGTCTATATAAAAAAAACCCTCGGATTTTACTACAGGCAAATTCGGAAAATCTTTCGCCATAGTAGGTGCTAATAAACCTTCTTTATCGATGTTCTTCCAATCAATCATTAGATGCCCTCATTTCAGAAAATTCTTTATTGTTAAAAATTTAATCCAATTTATAGTAATGGTCAAACACCAACTATTAAAAAAATTAATAGTTAAATCAATCAGTGAGTGCTTTTGATGAAGAAATATAGAAAGGCAGAATTTTTGTTTCGATAGGATGAAAGCTGAAATTTTTTTCATGGCGAATTCACGAGTCTTATCAATCCAAAGCCATGCAACGGCTAAAAAAACAGAAATGGTGAAATCGAACGGCTTACATGCGTTCGATGATTCGGATAAAAAAGCTAATGAATCAGCATCGCAATATAATGGAGTTCAATTTTCCGCAAATAAAGAAAGAGTGGCCAGAATATTATTGGTGGTATAATGATAGTAAATAATAATAGTTTTAATTTTCAATATAATAGTAAAGTAGTGATGGGATGGAACTGAGAAATTTAAAGACATTTCAAGTAGTCGCCGAAGAGTTAAATATGACGAGGGCTGCCAAAAGATTAAAATATACTCAGCCAACGATTACGTTGCAAATACAATCTTTAGAAAAAGAGCTAGATCATACTCTTTTGGCAAGAGTGGGTAAAAAGACGCTTGCTAACAATGGCTGGAAAAAAACTTAAGAGCCATGTCGATAACTTATTTGTGCTTGTCGATGTAATGGAAAAAGACATGGAGGAACTGCACGGCCCCTCGGGTGTCCTTACCATTGCAGCTTCTGAATACTATTGCAGACAACATCTCTCATCATTAGTGAGAATGTATATGGAAATGTACCCTGAGGTAAAGGTTAGCCTTCTTCCGCTTAACAGTGTTCATGCCATTCAAAGCGTAAGAGACCAAGTGGCGGACATTGCAATTATCGCAAGTGAATGTAAAGAGAGGGATATGAGAACAACCTTTCTAGAGGAAGAACAAACCTTTTTAGTTGTTTCATCAGAAATGAGCAAGGGCAAATGTTTTCACGAAGTCATGAGTGACTATGCTTTTATTTCTTACAACAATGATTGCAGCTTTAGCCATATCATTGACCAACATTTTAAAAAAAACGGATCTCCAGCCAAATTCAACGATTATGGTCGGGGGAAGCGATGATATGATTAAACGGGCTGTTTTAAACAAAACAGGATACGCCATATTAGGCGAAAATGTAATTAGGAATGAAATAATGGATGGTTCTATTACCATTCTTCAGCATGTTGCCAATCCTATTATTACCTCAGCTATCAATTTGAAAATTCGTTCAGAAGAACCGAATATACAAACCTTTAACGAATTTTCACAAAATGCGTGGCCAATTAATAAAAAGCATCACGGATCATAAACCATTCAGCTTAACCAGCTGAGATATTTAAGCAAACCAGCAGATGAACCACTTAAAATCCCCCCCTCAAACCCCGCATTTCTACTTCTTGGTTGAAGTGGAAATTTGTTTACGATAGAATGAAAGCTGCTCACAATCCTATGGAATAGCAAACAGAAGGGCTGAATCCTGTAGTAGCTTTGTCACTTGCAGGAGCGGGTAAACCGATTATTGGGGTGAATTGACGTGTAACTCTCGTGACAGGTCATAGGCGGAAGCCGCCGAACCCGACAGCTAAACTCGTAAGCGAATATGTAGGCTGATTCATTGGTCTGTACATTTACATAAATGGAGAGCAGACTGACGATATCCTTTATCTCAGTACCTCTGTCTTTCTTTCTGATTGTTTCCCACGTGGTTGTGTTTACTTAACCAAAGGGGGCTACTCTTAATGAAGCTGCACAAAAGAATAGGTTTTATCATCTCTATCCTTTCGTTATCGATTTTTATACTGGCTGGGTGTGGACAATCGTCCAGCAATACCACCTCAGCATCTTCAAATGGCGAATCGAAAACGGTCAATATTGGGTATAATGGATATTTTGAGGATGTTGATGTTACGGAAGTATGGAAACAGGTACTTGAAAAACGCGGTTGGAAGGTGAAAACAACTGAACTGAATGTTGGCGCACTGTTTGCCAGTATGTCCAAAGGCGGCTCTAACAACGTCAATACTTTTTTCGACGTCTGGATGCCTCACACGCATAAGACCTATATGGACAAATACGGTTCTAAACTTGAAAAATTAGGTGTGTGGCATAAGCCAACGCGCATTGGTATTGTTGTGCCAAAATATGTGTATGACAAAGGTATCCACTCCGTTTCAGACCTCAACTCTCACGCCAAGATGTTTGACAATAAGATCGTGGGTATCTCAGCGGGTGCCGGGGAAATGATCACAATGAATAAACAGGTAATCCCGGATTATAATCTGAAATTAAATTTAACGCAAAGCAGCGGTGCTGTCATGTTAAGCGCATTGGAAAAGGCAGAAAAAGCACATAAGCCCATTGCGGTGACACTCTGGAGTCCACATTGGATTTTTGGGAAATATGATTTGAAATACCTTAAAGATCCGAAAGGATCATTTGGATCGACTGGTGTTGAACAAGTAGAAGCAAACAAGGCTTGGGCGGATAAGAACCCAACTTTCAAGAAATATATGAGTAACTTTAAGATGACGAAAAAGCAATTGGATTCTCTCGGGCTCCTATGTCAACAAGATGGCAAGGAAAAGGGTGCCAAAGAGTGGATTTCTAAAAATCAAAGTGTCATAAAAAGCTGGCTTAAGACAACGTAAATACATTCATGATCATACAAACAATCGGACCAGGATGGTTCGGTTGTTTGTTTATTATCTCGATCTAGATCTTGTTATCCAGTATTTATTAGAGTTTTGAGCCTGATTTTTATCACTTAGACTAATAAACTTTTCAATTTATTTATTATTACATATAAATAATAAAAGAAAATAATGCTTAAAAGGAGAGATCTTATGCTGTGTAGTAGAAAAATAGGTTCCTTTGTTGACCACCTATGGTGAGTGTCTTATCTTGTTACTTGTCCGATGAAAATGGGGTTCCACTCGATCCTAATTTACCTGGAAGCATCAATTGTGAAGAGTTAACGCCAGATCCCCGTCCTGAAAAAACGATTGTTCTCCCAAATGGATCAGTTGGAACACTTCAAGAGGTAACGATTCTGATCGAAGGTTATGTAACGGTCGTGTTGGACAATGGAACACGAAATACAGAACCTTTTTCTGTAACAAAACAAATTTTATTATGTGCGCCTGATGGGAACTGAAATTAATTGTGGACTTACTGAATTTCATTGTTACGCCCAGGCGGTTAATTCAGATGGCATACTCGTGGGATTATTAATTGCCATTGATCTATGTATTTTTGTTCAATCTACTTCAGACATTGCCATTAATTTAGCAAGCAAGTTTTGTGAACCACGTCACAATATTTCAATATCAAAGTGTATTCTACCGGGTCAGAACCTTCTATCTCTTTAAAGAAAGAGTCAAGACAGCACCAAATAGATGAAAATCTGTGCATTAGAGTTCCTAAAGTATATGATTGGGTAATTACGCCAGTTAAAATCCCTCAGATCAGTGTTTCAACTTCATGTGTGTATACTGTCATGGCAGCTACCGGCACGTGCGGTGGGATAACGGTTGGAGATCAAATCTGCAAGCCCTGTTCGGCTAACTGTGATCCGGCTTTAATATGCCAAACAGAAGACTGTACATTAGTTTTAGCTTTGAATTCTACCAGCTGCCAGCTTTGCCCTGCAAGCGGAATTATACTGTCCCCTGATTTTAGTTGTAATCCGCCAGGTGGACGTGTTTATGATGTGAATCAAGACATCTTCTATCCAGACATTCAACCAGCGATTGATGGTGCCAATTCTGGAGACACTCTTATTGTTTTTCCGGGTGTTTTCACTGAAAATGTTGATATTATTGTTAATAAACCTCTCACAATTACAGGTTTTTCCGCCCAAAATACAATTGTTAATTTTCCGAACCCACCGATACAATCGAATTTCACTATTGCAGCAAATAATGTAACAATTGAAAATATCCATTTTAATAGTCCGACCATTACGGATGCAGACGATGTCTCCTTATTGTTAATTCCTCATGCGCCTGGAAACACTCTATATGATAATATAACTATTAATAATACGATTATTGAGGGAGGCACAAAGCGTCTCGCCATTATCAATGCTTCAAACATTTCTATTACAAATTCAACATTTATTCACACTGGTGATCGCCACGCAATCGAATTGAGAAGCGGAGCAGGCACGATGAATATCTCTGGCAACAATTTTATGGGTGGACCAAATAGCCGTGACGCAATTATTTTTCAGGTCGATACACCGACCGACACTTTTATTAATGCTTCTTTTATTATTCAAAATAATACAATGACGCGGTTTTCACACTTTGTATTATTTAACCTCGCAGCTAACCAAAATATATCTATTAATGTATCTAACAATGTTGTTGATCAGCAAGATCGACCGGGTCCGACCATCACATTTATTCCTCCTACTCAACCCTATGATTTTTCAACCATTCAGCCTATTCTCATTGAAAATAATCAAATTACAAACCCAAATCCACCAATTGAAAGTCCAGATCCGTTTGCAGTATCAAGTAATTTATCTGTTTATGTCGACTACACTTACACCCTTGGGCTGCCGACGTCCGTGCCAGCAAATGGACAAATAAAAGTTTATAATAATATTTTTAATGTCGCTTTGCCTTGGGGATTGGTCGTCCCTCCAAACGTTTATGACGTCGTTTTTCCAAATGCTCCAGTTGGCTATAATACCACCTATGCACCGGTATCTATGTCACTAAATGCTTTTGATCTTATGGGTAACGTGTCCACACCAATTGTGTGATAGAGATGTTTCGAATAAACTGGTCAATGAGGAATTGGTCTGCTCTTTGATCCACAGTCTGTTCATCATTAATATAATAAAATTAAAATGTGCATAACAAAGGCTGATTCTGGAAATTAAATGACAGGTAAAATTTCTATTTTCCATCTTGATTGAACATCAGCACTTAATGGCTCAGCCAAAGTCTTTATCCTTGCGATGCAAAGGGTTAAGCCTTTGGTTTTTATGTGTCCGAATTCCCCATGGAAAGACTTCCCGCTTTGTTAACAGTCCTTAAATAATTTATAATGAGCATAGAGTAGTAAATATTTTAATCTATGAAATTTTAAGACAGTAAAATATGTTAAAATAGATATACGGAATGCGAATTTTAAGGATATAAGGAAGGTTAAAATGAGCAATAGTGAAACGAAAACAGACGTTATCTTAATCGGTGCTGGAATCATGAGTGCGACTTTGGGGACTCTTCTGAAAAAATTAGTTCCGGAATGGAACATTACAGTATTTGAGAAGCTGTCAAAATCAGGAGAAGAAAGCTCTAACGTATGGAATAACGCAGGAACAGGTCATTCTGCGCTATGTGAGCTTAACTACACAGTCGAAAAATCGGATGGGTCTATAGATATTAGTAAAGCTATAAAAATTAATGAGCAGTTTCAAGTCTCAAGGCAGTTTTGGTCATATCTTGTAAATAGCAAGCAGATCGAAAATCCGCAGGACTTTATCATGCCTCTGCCTCATATGAGTTATGTCCACGGCGAACAAAATGTAAATTTTTTAAGAAAGCGGTTTGAAGCTCTTTCAAACAATCCTTTATTTCAAGGAATGGAATTTTCGGATAATCCGGAAAAAATGAGGGAATGGATTCCGCTTATGTTGAAAGATCGAACGTCAAATGAGCCGATTGCGGCAACAAAAATCGACTCTGGAACAGATGTCAACTTTGGTGCATTAACACATAAACTGTTTGAGCATTTAGAGGGTCAAAATGTTGATGTAAACTACAAACATAGTGTAAATGATATTAAACGGACGGCTGACGGTGATTGGGAAGTGAAGGTTCGGAATCTCGACAGTGGTGCTGTCGAACGTCATACGGCAAAATTCGTCTTTATCGGCGGCGGCGGCGGCAGTCTTCATTTACTGCAAAAATCCGGTATCCCTGAGGGGAAACATATCGGTGGGTTCCCAGTCAGCGGACTCTTTATGGTGTGCAACAATCCAGAGGTTATTGCTCAGCACCATGCAAAAGTTTATGGCAAAGCTAAGGTCGGAGCACCACCAATGTCTGTTCCGCATCTTGACACACGATTTATCGACAACAAAAAATCGTTGCTGTTTGGACCGTTTGCGGGCTTCTCTCCAAAATTTCTAAATAACGGTTCCAAGTTAGATTTAATCACTTCTGTACAGCCGGATAATCTTCTGACGATGATGGCGGCGGGTGTAAAAAATATGGCGCTTACAAAATATCTGATCCAGCAGCTTATGCTGTCAAAGGAACAGCGCATGGAAGAAGTACGTGAGTTTATCCCCGATGCTAAGAGCGAGGATTGGGATTTAGTCGCAGCTGGTCAGCGTGTGCAGGTGATCAAAGATACTGAAGCTGGCGGCAAGGGGACTCTTCAATTTGGTACGGAAGTTGTCAGTGCTGAAGATGGTTCGATCGCAGCATTGCTTGGCGCTTCTCCGGGTGCTTCTACCGCTGTGCACGTTATGCTGGAGGTATTAGAAAAATGCTTCCCTCAGCATATAAAAGAGTGGGAGCCAAAGATAAAAGAAATGATCCCTTCTTATGGCATGTCACTAATGGAAAACCCAGAATTACTTCAGGAAATTCAGACATCAACAGGCAAGACGCTTGGTCTGATCGAAAACAAGCAAGTACTAAATTAATTCTTGAGATGTCATCACTTACAATTTAAAAAACAACACTGGGAACCTTCAATCTGACTTTGTATTGGAGGTTCTTTTTTTTCGAATTCAAAAGCAGTGGTGAACCGTTTGTTGACGAATGACTGTTCATATTCCATTCATAAATGCTTGTTATTATTATTTTGAATCTAGGTGTAGATAGAGGAGGAATTGAATTGGTTAATAGTGATTTGGCAGTTGAGGCGAACGGTCTTGTCAAAATGTTTGGGGACAATCGAGCGGTAGACGGAGTAAGTTTGAAAGTGCCCGCTGGATCTATATACGGAGTGCTTGGGCCGAATGGGGCGGGCAAGACGACAACAATCAGAATGCTAGCGACGCTATTAAAAGCAGACGCAGGTTCTGCGCGCATCTTCGGACATGACGTGGTGAAGGAGTCGCAAATTGTGCGTCAGCTGATCGGCGTGACAGGGCAGTATGCATCGGTCGATGAGTCACTCAGCGCCACAGAGAATCTGGTCATTTTCTCCAAACTTTTGGGGCTGAGTCGTGCAGAGGCAAAGCGCAAGGCGGCGGAATTGCTTGAGGAATTCAGCTTAACGGAAGCCGCGAAACGTCCGTTGAAAAATTTCTCCGGTGGAATGCGACGTCGCCTCGATTTAGCTGCAAGCCTCATTGCGCAGCCGCCGCTCATTTTCCTGGATGAACCAACAACGGGGCTTGATCCGCGTACACGTAATCAAATGTGGGATACGATCCGACGCCTGGTAAAGACGGGGTCAACTGTTCTTCTTACAACCCAGTACCTTCAAGAAGCAGACGAACTGGCGGACCGAGTTGCGGTTATTGACCACGGCCGAGTGGTTGCTGAGGGTACTGTAAATGAATTAAAAGCGTCAATTGGTACGTCATCATTGCAATTGAATATCCAAAATCCACAGGACATCCATGATGCTCGTAAGACTGTTGAACGGGTGCTTAAAGTACAGGCAACAATTTCGTCAGTGGCAGGGAAGATTACGGCACCGATGGCGGAGGCTGATCGGGTCACTGACCTGCTTATCGCGCTTCGTGAGGCAGAAATCCCTCTCGCTGAGTTAAGTGTGCAGAAGCCGACACTGGACGAAGTTTTTCTGACCATCACGGGCCACGGTGTCGAGGAGAACACACCAAACTCAGCTGAATCGAACGACGTAAGGGAGGTAAGTTTATGAAAAGTGCTTCGATTACGCCTGCAAGTAAACGTCAATTGCGTAACAAAACAAGCTTAAGGCAAACAATAAGCAACTCATTAACAATGGCGCATCGAGGGGTGTTGAAGATTCGTCGAACACCTGAGCAATTGTTCGATGTCACGCTGCAGCCGATCATCTTCACTCTGATGTTTACCTATATATTTGGCGGGGCTATATCAGGAAACGTGCAAAATTATTTACCCGTCATCATTCCAGGGATTCTCGTACAGACCGTGATCACGACCTCAATTGTCACGGGCGTCCAGCTTCGTGAAGACATGGATAAGGGGGTGTTCGACAGGTTCAAGTCACTTCCTATCGCGCGTATTGCGCCTTTGGCGGGAGCTCTGTTGGCAGATACGATCCGATATACAATTGCAACGGTGCTTACCTTTCTTATGGGTTATATCATGGGTTACCGTCCCGATGGCGGTCTTGGGCATGTCATCATTGCCGCGCTTCTCGTGATTGTGTGTTCCTGGGCAATAAGCTGGATCTTTGCTTTCTTTGGTGTGATTGCGCGAACAGCTTCAAGCGTACAAGGGATTTCGATGATTGTGCTGTTTCCGCTCACGTTTCTATCCAATGCGTTTGTGCCGGCTGATACCATGCCAAATTGGCTACAATGGTTTGTGAATATTAACCCAATTTCGCACCTTGTCAACGCGGTTAGAGACCTTGCCAACCATGGGACTGTAGGCTGGGATCTTATTATCTCTCTCATTGGCGCTGGGGTCATTGTTGCGGTTTTCGCCCCGATCACAGTACGTGCCTACATGCGTCGAACATAGGTGCACGATAAAACGCTTATCTAAGTAAATAAGGTGTTATATATGAAAAGAGGTTGTTCCGACAGTGAATTCATTGGGAACAACCTCTTTTTTAAACGAATTAATCAGCAGGAGCAGCGTTGGTTTCCACTCATGCAGCTATGAAGATTCATGTCGGTATAAATATACTTGAACCAAATCAAGCATATATTTTTGGAGAAACCTGTTTCGGAGGAGGAAATGATGAAGCGTCTATTAATAATCAGCCAAATCTTATATGCTGTCTCTTTGATCCCTTGGATTATCATTTGGGGATTATCATTTATGAGCTTTGATGGCGGTGTGAATTTATCTAATGTTTCTTTCGTTCTCATTATTTCTTTATATCCGGTTGCTGTCATTGCGTGCTCAATTTTAACCTGGCTTTTTCGATCTAAAAAGAAAAAACTGGCTCTAGTTATTAATTTAATTCCATTAGTATGGGTGATAGGATTTGTTGGTTTAATGGTCTTTTATAAATAAATAAGGTTTTTTGGTTAAAATGTTTGGTGAAAACACAAAATAATTAAAAGGAGTTAAGAAGTTTGAGGAGGAGTTAGATGAAATGTAATGTTGGGAAAAACGAGCAGGTATTAAGAATTGGGATTGGTTCTGTTATGATTCTGAGTGGACTTTATAACCGAAGATGGTGGGGGATCTTTGGACTAGTGCCCATCATAACTGGTGTGCTTCGCTATTGTCCGATGAATGCCATCTTGGGAATACAGAATTGCAAAGCTGAAAAAAAGACTGAAGCATCGGTGTATCCCTTCGTTAAATAAAAAGCATGTGGAGTTACGCGACCTTTTTGAGTAGTTTCTGACAAAAAGCTGTCATCCATATTTTTTTAATAATATGGATGACAGCTTTATTCCAGAGATTTTTAAATTCCATATCAAAATCATAGAAATTAATGACAATACCACTTTTTCCATATATCAGCTGAACTTTCGCAGCCATCATCATTGCCCCATCCGTATTTATCCTTTTTGCACTGATTATGATCATCGCCACCATGATGGCCGCCATTATTACCACCACACACCCAATTCCAAATACAATCCCAACTGTTATCGTTGTTATTCCCATTATTTTTGTTATTCTCGTTGTTTCCTTTGTTGTTATTGTTGCTAGGTTGATAACTTCCTGCGTTTTTATTACTGGTGGAGAATGAAAAGAAACTGCAGATTGTTTGAAAAAATCCAGTGTTAGAATTTGAATGGGCAGAAGATGTCGAAGCAAAGGCAGAAGACGGAATAATAAACGCACTGCTTAATAAAAGTATAATAATCAGGCCGGCAATCTTCTTCAAATAAGAACCTCCTTTACTAGAATTATATTAAGTCGTTCATTATAAAGATTAATTGTTCTTTATAATGAATGTTATTATACTTTTTTAGATTTGTAAAGGGTTTTTCAATCCAATAATAGAAACTTTAAATAGCTTTCCGTGGGCAATTCGCAAGTCTCCTCATGCCCACAGGACATGGATAGGATCGGGGTTGCCACAGTGACGGTCTTAGCCGAGCTGCCTGGAACGTTCGGGACTCCCCGAAAATACTCAGTGTATAATTATAAAAATATAATTATCCGAGATTCTCTTGGAATGCACGGCATCACCATTTTATGATGGGTTGCTTCGCATTTTCATCGTGATGGACATCACATGACGTTGATTTAAGCGGAAGGCGCGAGACTCCCACGGGACTAGCACGCGTCCGAAGATCCACTTTGGTGTCCAAAGAAACTATGCCAAAGTTAGCTGAGGCCGTGCCCGTGGAAAGCGAGCAGCCCAGAGCAGAAATCAACCACCACATCTACATCGGGGTGTCTTTTTCAGTGGCCTCCCATATGCATCAGCGATTTCACATCTCCCGAAGAATAAGTGGATGCAATACCCTCGACATCGTTCGGATTTATTTAATTATGAAAGTGATTCAATGAATAGATTAAAAAACCTTTACATGCATGATGTAAAACGCTAGGATTAAAAACTAGAATATTTAAATAATTATGGATCGTGATCTCATAAAATTTTATTAAGGGAAGTGACAGTGTGCGGGAGTTTGAAATGTCTGAAACGCTTAAGGGTCTTCCTAAACAATTTTTTGCGAGTCTTGTAGCTAAAGCCACAGTAAAGTTAAATGAGGGTCACGATGTGATTAATCTCGGCCAAGGAAATCCGGATCTCCCGACGCCTCCTCATATTGTAGAAGCCCTGAAAAAAGCAGCGGATAACCCGCAGTATCATCGTTATTCCCCGTTCCAAGGGTTTTCTTTTTTAAAAGAGGCAGCGGCCAATTTTTATAAAAGAGAGTATGATGTGGACTTGGACCCGGAAGCAGAAGTGGCGATTCTATTTGGCGCCAAAGCAGGCTTGGTGGAAATCAGCCAATGCCTTTTGAACGAGGGCGACATTGCCCTTGTTCCTGATCCCGGCTATCCAGATTATTTGTCGGGGATTGCAATAGCGCGTGCAAAAATGCATCGGATGCCTTTACTTGAGGTAAATAATTTCTTGCCAGACTTAAATGTGATTTCCACTGACATTTGGAATAAGGCGAAGCTGATGTTTTTAAATTATCCCAATAACCCAACTGCCGCTGTTGCGAACATTAACTTCTTTGAAAAAGTAGTTAAAAAAGCTAAAACGAGTCAGGTTTGTGTGGTGCATGATTTTGCCTATGGATCGCTTGGGTTTGATGGGGAAAAGCCGGTCAGCTTTATGCAGATCCCTGGCGCAAAAGAAGTTGGGGTTGAAATTTATACATTATCTAAAACGTATAACATGGCAGGCTGGCGCGTCGGATTTGCCGTAGGAAATCCAAGTGTGGTCAAAAGCCTTAATCTCATTCAGGATCATTATTTTGTAAGCTTGTTTGGTGCGATTCAAGAGGCAGCTGCTGTGGCACTCACCGGTCCTCAAGATGCCGTCCAAGAGCTTCGCGGTATTTATCAAGCCCGCCGGAATGCGTTTATTAAAGCATGTCAAGACATTGGCTGGAAAGTCCAGTCCCCAAAAGGCTCATTCTTTGCGTGGCTTCCGGTTCCTGAAGGGTATACGTCGGAAAGCTTTGCTGACCTCTTGCTTGAAAAGGCCCACGTGGTTGTGGCACCTGGTATTGGATTTGGTAAGGCGGGTGAAGGCTATATCCGTATCGGTCTTCTAACCGAAACCGATCGCTTAGTGGAGGCTGTCCGGCGCATTGATAAACTGAATCTTTTTTAAGAATGTGCAGAATGTTTCTAGTGCAAGGGGGCCAAAAAACTGGCCACCTTTAATTACCTCATTTTTTCAGATGAGTTTTGCCGATTTTGCTGGTACATTTTCAGGTCTGGATGTGAGCCGGTAGTAATAAGATCTTTGATGATTTTGGCAAGGGTATGACTGTAGACAAGTCCAATGTCGGAGTAAGCATATAAAAAATAACAGTCGGGGTAATCTTCATACTGTCCAATGACTGGTAGACCATCATGAGTATTTCCGAAGAATCCCCCTAGGTAATACTCGGGAAAGACTTTTATATCGGGGAAAAGAGTGTTGAAATCATCAATTAATTTATTTTTGCTGTAAATAATCTTTGAATCACGATCATCGGCGAGAATCTCGTTGTTATCTAATCCTCCGATGATAATGCGGTTATCCTTGGTTGTGCGCATATAGATATAGGGGCGGACGGTCTCCCAAATAAGTGTGCGATTATACCAGCCTGTAAAGTCTTCCACAGGGTTGGTGATTACGGCATAGGTACTTTGTAATTTAGTGTTTTTCTCATTTTTGACCTCTAAATTCTCATATCCGGCAGCAACAATAATATGATGGGCGCTGATGGTATGACCGTTGTCGGTATAAAGAGTCCTTGTACCTTTTTGAAGGCTTTTCCACTCTACATTGGTTTGTTCGTAGACCCGTACACCTTTTTTATGAGCATCCATCAGGAGGCCGTGATTATACTTAAATGGATTAATTTCAGCATCATTATAAATGTATAAAGCGAAATCCTTTTCAAATGGGTAACGTTCTTTAATTTGATCTTTTAATAGGGTTTCAACATTAAAGCCATGCTTGGCAAGGTAAAAATAGTCCTTTTGCAGTTTTTCAATACCATCTTGATCACTGGCATAATAAAGCGTGTCCCTTCTCATGAACTCCGGATCAATGTCCAGGGAATGAGAAATTTGTTCCATTTCATTAATCGCTTGTTCGGATAATTTGATGTGGCGCATGGCTGTTTTTTCCCCAAAGCTGTTAACCAAGTGGTGAAGCATTTTGTCTCCCAGCATTTGAAGCAGAGCCGTATTCGTGCAAGTACTTCCCATACCTATTTTTCGTTTATCAACAACAACGACATCAAGATCTGTATCACTGAGAAATTGAGCACATTGCGCCCCGGAACTTCCTCCCCCAATAATTAATACATCACAGCGAATGTCTTCTTCTAACATAGGGTATTCCGGAATATCAGCTATTGTTGTCGGCCAATAAAATTTTCCACTCTGTAGGTCCATCTTTGCAGCTCCTTGTATTTAATCATTCAATTAGTATTGCTCTTATAAGAGGGGAACATTCATTTTCAGCTTATAAAAGAGGGCTATAAATGCACTATATGTTAACGGGGTATGTCGTAAGGTTGACGTTTTTGCGGGCTGGCCAATATAATTTATATAGATATTATATTTCTCATAACACTCTAGGCTTGGCGTTAAGCCGGTCTTTTTTAATATAACTAAACGAGGGGCGTGATCTAATCATGACGAATATTTCGGAAACGTACAGACAGCACACGCTCCGATTCCCTGAAAAAATTGCCATCCATATGCGTGATACAAAGGTGACTTATAAGGAATGGTACGAGGCGGTTGTGAGGGTGGCAAACTGGCTAGACTCGCTTGCCAGTGAAAATAAGACAATAGCCTTTATACTGCCAAATGGGATCCCGTTTTTACAAGTATTCATGGGGGCTTCCATGGCAGGATGGACAGCGGTGCCGCTCGATTTGAAATGGAGCAGGACAGAACTGAAAGAAAGATTAGACATGGCAAATCCATCACTGGTCATAACAAGCAGAGAACGATACGATCATGTGGATAATCTGCATCCTTCTGCGTTCAGCTGGGATGAATGCGTCCATACAATCAATCATATGTCAGTGAGGCGAGACGCTGGTGCAGAGGGGAACCCGCCATTTTACATGGGATTCACCTCAGGAACCGTGGGAGATCCGAAGGCGTTTGTCCGATCTCATGATTCCTGGGTGTCAAGCTTTGCATGCAGCCGTTATGACTTTGAAATAGATGAAACCGATTATGTTCTAATTACAGGCTCACTGATTCATTCACACTTTTTATTCGGAGCGGTGAGTACATTATATTTAGGCGGAACGGTTCATATTATGGAAAAGTTTTCGCCGGTTCGCACGCTTGATCTGATTCAGTCGGGTCCGATTTCAGCCGTCTATGTTGTGCCGACAATGATCGAAGCCATGCTCAATGAAGGGCAATTCATCGAAAAACAGGTTAAAATGATTTCTTCAGGTGCGAAATGGCTTAAAAATTCGAAAGAAAAGATCATCGAATGGTTTCCGAATTTACAGCGGGTTGAATTCTATGGTGCGAGTGAATTAAGCTTTGTAAGCGTTTTGCCTGATGCGGATAACGAACGGAAGCCAGGCTCGGTAGGGAGACCATGCCATGGTGTGGAGGTAGAAATAAGAAGAGCGGATCAAACCGTGGCAAAGCCCTTAGAAACGGGGAAAATATATGTCAGAAGCCGCTTAATCTTTAACGGGTATATCATCAAAGACGGTCAAGGGATCGAAAATATAAAAGACGCAGATGGCTGGGCTACTGTCCATGATATGGGCTATGTTGACGAAGAAGGCTATCTGTATATAACTGGACGGGAAAAGAATATGATTTTGTACGGTGGAATCAATATTTTTCCTGAAGAGATTGAGCAAGTGATTGCACGGCATCCCGAGGTTGAAGAAGCGGCTGTCGTTGGTCTTCCCGATCAATATTGGGGTGAAATAGCGGTTGCGGTTATTAAAGGGAAAGCGGAAAAAAACGCACTCAAACGCTGGTGCAGACAACATTTAGCCTCCTATAAAATACCGCGACAATGGCTGTTCACAGATGAAATGACTTATACAACGAGCGGGAAAATTGCCAGAGCAGAGCTGTATAAACAAATAAAAAGCCAGGCGAACGATGATGAATAGAGCGGTGGTGGTGAAGGCGAAACGGACGCTGATCGGAAAAGAGAAGGGGCAGCTCAGCCATCTTCAGCCACCTGAACTGATTGCGCCTCTCCTGCAATATCTTGGAGGAAACAGCGAAGTAATAATAAATGACGTTATTTTGGGGAATGTTGTCGGTCCTGGTGGGAATATCGCCCGCGTGGCTGCTTTAGAAGCCGGGCTGCCTCTGTCAGTGCCCGGGCTTACGATTGACCGCCAATGCAGTGCAGGATTAGAAGCGATTCGATTGGCGAGCTATTTGATTCAGGGAGGAGCGGGAACGTGTTATATTGCGGGCGGTGCAGAAAGCGCCAGCACCTCTCCCTATGAGAAAAGAGCCCGTTTCAGTCCCGATCGTTATGGTGACCCCGAAATGGGGATGGCAGCAGAATACGTTGCCCAAAAATTTAATGTTTCAAGAGAGAAGCAGGATGCTTATGCCAAACTGAGTTATGAACGCAGCTGGGAAGCGTTCAGGTCAGGTTTATTCGAGCAGGAAATTTTTCCTTTCGGTGAAAAGGATGAAGCCTTTTTAAAAGAGAGGAACATGGACAGGCTGCTGAGCCGGGCGAAGCCAGTTTTTACGAAAGAGAATGGGACCGTCACGGCGGCAAACAGCTGCGGGGTTAACGATGGCGCGGCAGCAGTCATGATAATGGAAGAAAAGGCAGCCAGGTCACAGGGTTTAAAACCGGTCTTGCGCTTTGTCGATAGTGAAACGGCGGGGGTTCATCCGCATTACCCCGGCATCGCTCCCGTTCCAGCCATTCAACAGCTGTTAGCGAGGAATAAATTAACGATGGAAGATATTGATTTAATTGAGATTAATGAAGCATTTGCCTCAAAAATAGTCGCATGTTCAGAAGCCCTACGTATTCCCTATGAAAAGCTCAATGTGCACGGAGGTTCGATAACAATTGGCCACCCCTATGGCGCATCAGGAGCTGTGATGGTCACCAGATTATTTTACGAAATGCAGAGAAGAAAAAAGTGTAAATATGCCTTGGCTGCCATTGGCAGCGGCGGGGGAGTCGGAGTGGCTGTGCTGTTTGAGTCGGTAAATTAAAAATCGTACTGAAGCAAAAAATTGCAGTAAAAATTGTCTCCCTTTAAACTGGGTATTAAGAGATTAGATTTTCCGTTGTAAGTAAGCATACACTTAAACCGGTATATCCTCATGAAGGAGCGGCGCAGTTGGCTATTAATTTAAATCAAAAAATCATTAAGGACATGTGCGGAACAGTCTCCTTCAAAAGAGGAGAGGCTTTCTATCGTGCGAATAAAGTAACCTTTGAAGCATACAGCTCTGAAGGCTGCAGGGCAACTGTTGCAGCAATGGAAGATTTCCATGTCACGATCGCAAAAGATTCTAATGGGGATATTTCCACAGCATGCAGCTGCCCGACACTTGCGTCTGTTAAGAGCGACTGTCAGCACATTGCGGCTGTTTTGCTGGCGATTAACGACCATCAGCGTAAAGGAACAACCCCTTTTATTAAAACTGAGCGAAGGGAAAGCCATTCAAACGTTCAGAACCAGGAGCTGACAAAAGGGCTATTGACGCTGTTTGATAATCGCTCGAAACGGTCAAGCGGTCATCAGCTCCACTTTGAAAACAGACAAATAATTGAGGCGGCGTTTATCTGCAAACCCTTCACTGTAGACAAGGGACAGAGCCTGATCGGCATTGAAGCCAAGATTGGACCTGCCCATGTTCAAGACATACGGGGCTTTTTAGAAGAGGTGAAAAATGGCCGGCCAAGCAGGCTTTCTGACACTTTTACGTATGACCCAGCCCTTCATTGCTTCCAAATAGAAACAGCTGCTGTTATTCAGCAGCTTATTCAAGTGACACATGATGAAAAAGTATATGTAAACGCAATGCAGGATACAGTTGACCATGCAATCCGTCAGCACATGCTGCTGGTTCCCCCTTCTTCCTTTGAGCAGCTTGTACCCTTGCTCTCAAAAGCCCCCCTCGTAAAACTGACTGCATGATGGGAAAACGTTTGAGGGATTCAACCTGACGAACAGAGCCCTTCCCTTACAGTTTTCCTTTTCAGAGACAGAAGACAAAAGCTACGAGCTGAAGGTCAAAGGTTTGGATCGGCTGACGGTGTTGAATGCCTATCGTTGCGTTCTATTTGAGGGTGAATTTATTCGTCTGGATAACGAGCAAAGCGAACGGCTTTATGAACTGAAACAGATGCTGGAAGCTTCAGCTTCAGATAAAATTCCGATTCCGCTTGAGCAAATCGATTATTTTCTGGAAAAAGTAGTGCCGGAGCTAAAAAAATTAGGGAAGGTTCAACTGTCTGAGGCGATTTCCAGGAAGTATTTGAGGACCCCATTGGTTGCCAAGCTTTACCTGGACCGGGTGAAAAACCGCCTTCTCGCTGGGCTTGAATTCCACTATGAAAATATTATTATTAACCCCTTGGAAAGCCGAGAGCCTCAGCTAGGCACCATGCTTATAAGGGATGTGGATAGTGAGGATGCCATCCTTCAATTAATGGAGGACAGCTCATTTGCCAAGACAGACAGCGGCTATTTTTTGCATAATGAAGAGCTTGAGTATGCGTTTCTTTATCGTGTTGTTCCGAAGCTTCAAAAGCTGGTACAAATCTATGCCACGACAGCCGTGCGGAACAGGATTATCAAAGAAAAAGCACATCCGCGGATTAGAGTGAAGATGAAAAAAGAACGGACCGATTGGCTGGAATTCAAATTTGAAATGGACGGCATTCCTGAAAAACATATTAAAGATATTCTATTGGCTTTAGAGGAAAAACGAAAGTACTATCGTTTGCGAAACGGCACGCTCCTGTCGCTGGAGACAAGGGAATTTGAAGAGATTCACCGGTTTCTGAATGCGCTCCCGGTTCAGGCCCAGGATCTTGAAAATGGCCTGGATTTTCCGGTTGTCAGGGGACTGCAGATGCTTGATTTGACTGATGGCCAGAATATTTTTAAGCTGGAAGAATCATTTCGGCAATTCCTTGAAACGATCCAAAATCCGGACAGAATGGCGTTTGACGTGCCTGATCGTCTTCAACCGATTTTGAGGGATTATCAAAAGCACGGATACAAATGGATGAAAACCCTTGCCAGCTACGGCTTTGGAGGTATTCTAGCTGATGATATGGGGCTCGGAAAAACGCTGCAAAGCATTGCATTCATTCTGTCAGAGCTTCCTCGTATTCTTGAAAAGAAGCACCCGGCTCTGATCGTCTGCCCATCCTCTTTAACATACAATTGGCTCAGTGAAATAATGAAATTCGCCCCGGAAATAAGAGCGGTGATCATTGACGGCAATAAAACAGACCGGTTCAATCTACAGAAGGACTTAACGGATGTAGACGCAGTCATTACGTCGTATCCATTATTGCGCAGAGATATCAACTGGTATGAGAATCAGTCCTTCCACACTGTTTTTTTCGATGAGGCGCAGGCTTTTAAGAACCCTGTAACACAAACTGCAAAAGCAGTGAAAAAGATTAAGGCAAATTACCGGTTTGCGCTTACAGGCACACCTGTTGAGAATTCATTGGAAGAGCTGTGGTCGATCTTTCACGTTGTTTTTCCTGAACTGTTTCTCGGTTTAAAGGAATACAGTAACCTTACAAGAAAGAAGATTGCCCGCAGAATACGTCCATTTTTGCTCCGCAGGATGAAAGAGCATGTCCTTTCGGAGCTTCCTCGGAAAATGGAATCGATCGACTCTGTGGAATTACTTCCTGATCAGAAGAAACTGTATGCAGCCTATTTATCGAAACTAAGACACGACACACTGAAGCATCTGAATAAAGATACCCTTCGGAAAAATCGTATTAAAATTCTTGCCGGTATAACCCGGCTGCGGCAGATTTGCTGTCACCCTGGCTTGTTTGTGGACGGTTATAAAGGGCATTCGGCAAAATTTGAGCAGCTTATGCAGATTGTAGAGGAAGCAAGACTGTCAGGCAGACGGGTGCTGATTTTTTCACAATTCACGAAAATGCTTAATCTAATAGGCAGGGAATTGGCGATTCAAGGGCGGCCTTTCTTCTATCTGGATGGACAAACCCCATCAGAAGAACGCATGGAAAGATGTGAGCGGTTTAATGCCGGAGAGCGTGATATATTTCTTATTTCTTTGAAGGCAGGAGGAACGGGGCTCAATCTGACGGGGGCGGATACGGTTATTCTGTACGACATTTGGTGGAATCCTGCTGTTGAAGAGCAGGCAGCTGACCGTGCCCATCGCATTGGCCAGACAAAGGTTGTGCAAGTCATCAAGCTGGTGGCCCGAGGGACAATTGAAGAAAAAATGAATGAACTGCAAGAGAAAAAAAGACATCTGGTTGAAGAAATCATTGATTCTAGAGAAAAACAGGGGACGTCTCTTACTGAGGAGGACATTCGGGAAATACTGATGATATGAATGCCTACGATGGCAAGGAAAGCAGGGGGGCTTAACAGGCACCTCTGCTTTTTGGCTGTGCTTCGGCATCAAGTAATCGACTTGAGCTGAAGATCCAGCAGGACTCCTTAACGAAGATCGACTCATCACGTCTTGAGGAATCAGCGAGAGGGCACTGAAAAAGTCCCTCGGTGTAGATGTGGTTGTTGATTTCCGCTCTGGGCTGCTCGCTTTCCGCGGGCACGGCCTCAGCTAACTTTGGCGTGGTTTCTTTGTGCGCCAAAGTGGATCTTCGGACGCGTGCTGGTCCCGCTGGACTTGAAACAGCATATTCGAATCCGCCTCGCACGAAGAAAATGCAATGCCATGCATTGAAAGCGGAAATACCCTCGCTTTCCGCGGGCACGGCCTCAGCTAACTTTGGCGTGGTTTCTTTGTGAGCCAAAGTGGATCTTCGGACGCGTGCTGTTTCCGCAGGAGTCTCAGGTATTTCCATTTTTATCATGGAGCACAAAGCATTTTCGAGGAGTCTCGCACCCTTCGCTAGAATCAACGGTCATGTGATGTCCTTTAGAAGTCAGTTATGGTCGTAGTTTTTCTTTTCTCACCTTCACTCCACTCAGCCAAAATGTAAAGTTGAACCATCTTCATTTTTCTTTACGTAAAATATGAAATAGATTTTCAGTGCCGTGGATATACGAGCCCTTCTCGAAAATGTGCTTGCTTGATCGGATGTTTTGAAAGTCTAGTAAATTTCTAAAGGCTGAGATGCCTTTGTTGCTGATGCCGAGCTGACAGGAACGTTTGAGAAGCCTGAAGAATTAGCGGAGAGCCACTGAAAAAAGTCCCTCGGTGTACATGTGGGTGTTGATTTCCGCTCTGGGCTGCTCGCTTTCCGCGGGCACGGCCTCAGCTAACTTTGGCGTGGTTTCTTTATGAGCCAAAGTGGATCTTCGGACGCGTGCTGGTCCCGCTGGAGTCTCGCACCCTTCGCTTCAATCAACATAATTATTGCATTCTGCTACTCTATATTAGTCACTCGTGGCATGGGTAGGACTATAGATTTGAATAGCCTGGTCTGATGCCTGATAATTCAAAATCTGCTGGAATTCTTAAAACTGAGATCCCTTTGCCACTAATGGCCGAGCTGCCAGGAACGTTCGAGACGCCTGCGGGAACAGCGAACCAGGCGAGACCCCACAGCGCAAAAGTTTGGAGGAAGTTCGGCTAAATGCGGCACGTCCTGTGCCAACGCCGAACCTACCCACATCCTATGGGCATGCGAGGAGGCTCGCGGGTCGCCCGCGGCAAGCGAGAACTTCCCAAAGCTCGGCCCGTACCGTAGGACAAAAAGGGACTTTTTCAGTGGGCTTGTTCTGTGGTCATGAGGAGGCTCGCGGATCGCTAATTCGAGCTTTTTTCCGACAAAGCCACCGTTTTCTTGAAGGCAACAAGAAATTCAGCTTCTATGAACAGTTGAAGCAAAAGTAATTATGAAATTGATTCAAATACGTAAAAATTAATATATTTTCCGATAAGCGAGAGTTGTAGTTAATAATGGTTTGGGATAACTTTTTCAGCTATTGCTGTAACGTTGTTATCTCAAAAAAACATTGGCTATTCTGCGCTGCCAACTGAGCAGGGTAAGCCAGCCTAAGAGATTAGATAGATAATAGATTGCGAGATTTTATCTTTGGTGATAAAACAAAACATTGGAGGAATAGCTGACTATGAATAAGCCCTTATCTGTCACTATGAACAACTCTCAGTGGCTGTTAACAAAAGTTCCGGAGATGACGCTCTATTTCTGGATCACGAAGCTACTGACAACCGGCATGGGAGAGGTGTTTTCGGACTATCTCGTTCTTCATTTTAATCCGATTATTGCTGTAGCGATCACCGGTCTTCTTTTAGCCGGGGCTCTCGTTCTTCAGTTCCGTGCAAGCCGGTATATCGCGTGGACTTACTGGTTAGTGGTGGTTATGGTGAGTATCTTCGGGACAATGGCAGCTGATATTGTGCATGTCGTGCTTGGAATTCCATACCTAGTGTCCACTCTTTTCTTTACAGCAGCATTGGCCGTTGTCTTTATCGTTTGGTACACGGTAGAGAAGACACTGTCGATCCACAGTATTTTCACTCGTCGCCGTGAGTTTTTTTACTGGTGTACGGTGCTCGCAACATTCGCCCTCGGAACGGCTGACGGTGATATGACAGCGAACTCGCTGAACCTTGGATACTTTTCTTCAGGTGTGGTGTTCACTGTTTTGCTTATTCTGCCGGCGATCGGTTATGGGCTATTTCGACTCAATCCAATTTTCGCATTCTGGTTCGCATACATTATGACGCGTCCAGTCGGGGCCTCATTTTCTGATTGGATCTCAAAATCGCATCATGCTGGGGGATTAGGATTTGGCGAAGGACCTGTTAGTCTTGCTTTAACCGTTATCATTGTGGTCCTTGTCGGCTATCTGACAATCAGCCGAAAAGACGTAAAGGAAGACCCCTCTTTCTTAAGACAGGCGCAGTGAATAATATGGAATAGTAGAATAAAAAGAGCTGACTTTAGTGAGTAGGTCGTTCGCTTTCGATGGAGATAAACCTAAAATAACTAGTAAAAAGGCATATCAATTAGCATGGTAATTGGTATGCCTTTTTTCATTGATTTAACAATTAAAATGAATTTTTTCTACCGCCTTATGGTATCTCCAATTGAAACCTTATTTTATTGGTAGGTGGTGTTCTGGCGCTGGCTGGTTAAGCTCCCATCTGATAAATAGATGGAAAAATTCCGCTTAATTTTTAAATGGCATTAAAACAAGCGTCAATAGGCGGAGAAATTCCACCTATTGACTGAAAAAACATAAAAATAGGGGTGTTTTCTTTGAATAACGGGAAAAATTCCCCTTATATACCCCGAAACGAGCTACATTCTGCATTTAACCGGAAAATCTCCACTTAATTCTTCAATCAACTGGGGCTTGATTCATATTGCAAAAAGAAACGGGATATTATTTGAAGCTTTCGGTCCATTCCTGCACAGTCATGACATCAGCCTGGCGCGGGAATACTTTTTCCGTCAGCACGCGATGAACTTCAGGGTCAGAATCGATGCAAGCATCAGATAGTACGGTTAGACCGAAATCCCGATCTGCTGCTTCTCGCAAGGTGGAGAGGACAACCCCGCTTGTCGCAATGCCCGTCAATATAAGGTTTTCAATCTGTTTACCACGTAAGATGACTTCCAGGTCACTGCCGGTAAAGGCGCTGACACGACGCTTGATGACGGTGACGTCACCGGGTTGCGGTGCTACAGACTCATGCACTTGTGTACTTTCGTCATCCTGTGTGAATCCGCCGCGTTGAGAAATGGCTGAGAAGGATTTGTTGATGGGGCTCACTTCTGGAAAGCCATCACGGAAGGCAACCCTTACATAGATCACTGGAGTATCTGTTGCTCTTGCCGTGCGAATGGCCTCCTGGAACGGTTTCATAGGGTCAGGCGAGTCTGCAAACCGGTCAACGATCCCATTTTGAACGTCCATAACAAGTAGTGCGGATTTTTTTTCAGTCAAAATAATCTTCCCCCTTTAGAATAATAAACACTTGCTTCAAACAGTGCTCCTATAAATTATCTTAAATCTATTTTTATCTGAATCAAAGAATAATAGCTTGAGGGACTCCTTTTATATGGAATAGTGTTACCTTCCGTTTCTTTTATGTTACGTTAATATATAATAAATTGAAAGTTTATATGATTTAGTCATTTTGAAAGGAAGAGGTGACGGTAGATGGAACAGCAGGAAGGTTTTATCCCGGTAACAGGCGGCAAGGTTTGGTATCAGAAAACAGGCGAAGGTCCGGGAGTCCCCCTCTTGGCTTTGCACGGGGGTCCCGGTGGTTCAAGCATGGGTTTTAACCGGCTCCATACGTTGTCAGATGATCGGCCAGTGATTTACTATGATCAGCTCGGCTGCGGGAAATCAGACCGCCCGGATGATCCTGAATTATGGACGGTTGACCGTTATGTAGAAGAGTTGGAGCAGGTCCGAGCTGTGCTTGGTTTGCATGAGGTGCATCTGCTTGGGCATTCTTGGGGAACGATGCTGGCTGCAGCTTATTTACTTGGACAGCCTGGTGGTGTAAAAAGTGTGATCTTTTCCAGCCCGGCGCTCAGTGCGCCTAGGTGGGAAAAGGATCAGCGTAATTTTTTAAAGGCGTTCTCTAAAGAAACGCAAGCGATTATTGAACGGTGCGAGCGGGAGGGCACCACTGAATCTGAAGCCTATCAGCAGGCCATGAGGGAATATTACCAGCGTCATTTGTGCCGTCTTGATCCCTGGCCAGAGGATGTAAATGAATCAATGGAAAGGATGAACCATCAAATATACGGTCAAATGTGGGGGGCTTCGGAATTCACTGTCACCGGGTCATTGAAAACGTTTGATGTGACAGATCGCCTTCATGAGCTTGATCTTCCTGCGCTATTTTTATGTGGACGTTACGACGAAGCGGCTCCGGAAACCACAAACGATTATGCGAATCTGGTAGAAGGGGCCGAATTTAAGGTGCTGGAAAACAGTTCTCATATGACTTATGTAGAAGAGCCTGAGATTTACACAGCTATGTTAAGGGGATTTTTGAACGGGAGAGATTAAGTTCTAGCTGATTTGTTTGAATGATGACGTCCATATTTTAAGTATTGAAGGGGTCCGCTATTGAGAGCAGGGCCCCCTTGTTGCTTAAGTTCTTAAGAATCCTGGTCACTCCGCAGTATCCAACTCCAACAATTGGATTTCTTTAAGGTCACTTATAGTAGATATTTCCTTAAATACATCCGCTTCAAGCTTCTTGTCGAGAGTCAAGACCATGATGGCATCACCGCCGACATCAGCCCGGCCGACCTGCATCGTACCAATATTAATATGATGATCTCCAAGAAAAGAACCAACCTTTCCGATCATCCCTGGAACGTCGTAATGTTTAATAAACAGTAAGTGGCTTTCCGGTTTTACGTCGATCCTGTAGTGATTGATTTTTACGATCCGGGCACCATAGCCGTTTAGGACAGTCGCACCTATAATAGCTGTTTCTTCTCTATGTGAAACCTTTAGTTCCACATAGTTAGCAAAGCCTTTATTCGAAGCATTTTTTTGGACGTTATAAGGGACCCCTTGTTCTTTTAATAAATGCAAAGCATTAATGAGATTGACAGAGTCGGTTAAATGATGGGAAAGCAGACCTTTAATCATGGTCCTGGTAAGTAAATCAGTATCCTCGTCGATCAATTCACCGTAATAGTGAATGTCAATTTTGTCAGGTGCGTGCTTTAACAGCTGGATAACAAGCTGGCCAATCTGTTCGCCAAGTCGAAGGTAAGGCTGCATTTTTTGCTGGTTTTCACCTGAAATGGCGGGCATGTTAACCGCATGGCGAATGGCATTGAATTCTAGAATATCAATGATTTCTGAACTCACCTCTTGAGCCACTTTTTCCTGCGCCTCAATGGTAGATGCTGCGAGATGAGGCGTCATGATAATCTGTGGGTGCTTGAAAAGTCCTTCCTGTTCAGGAGGTTCCACGTGGAACACATCCAAGGCTGCACCGGCCACATGCCCCGAGTTGATCGCTTGGATAAGGTCCTCCTCGTTAATGATCCCGCCACGTGCACAATTGATAATCCTTACACCTTTTTTGGTTGTCCGAAGGTATTCTCCATTAATCAGGTTGCGGGTGCCTCCTGTTAATGGCGTATGCAGCGTGATGAAATCGGCTTTTTTTGCTACTTCTTCCATACTTGCTTTTTTGATCCCAAGTTTTTCGGCCCTTTCCTCTGTTAAGTAAGGATCAAAACCCATTATGTTCATTTCGAAGCTTTTGGCGCGTTTCGCGACTTCTGTCCCGATTCTGCCCATGCCGATAACGCCGAGTGTCTTTTTGTACAATTCCACACCCTGAAAAGAACTTCGCTTCCACTCACCCCTGGTGGTGATGTGATGAGCTTGCGGAATATTTCTCGATAAAGCGAGCATCATTGCCAAGGTGTGCTCAGTTGCAGCGATGGTGTTGGCTCCTGGGGCATTTACAACAATGATGCCTTTTTTTGTGGCGGCATTAACATTGATGTTATCAATGCCAACGCCTGCCCGGGCAATCACTTGAAGCTTATGAGCATGCTGAAGAAGTTCTTCAGTGACCTGGGTTTGGCTTCGAACAATTAAGGCATCGTAATCGCCGATGATTTCCATTAATTTTTCGGAGGACAGACCTTTCTTTTTTTCAACGGAAAAATTAGGGTGGTCATATAAATCTTTTAACCCGGTAGCGCTTATACTGTCGGTTACAAGAACTCTAAACATAACGGATCCAAGCCTCCTCAGCTTTTGCAGTTGCCTTTCCTAATAGATTACGATTTCCTCCAAGCTCTTGAAGGGCCATTTCTATTCCTGATAACACTTTCAAAATATCATAAGGGGTACAATAGCCCATATGACCGATTCGGATTATTTTTCCTTTTAATTTTTTCTGGCCGCCTGCAATAGCAAGTGAATAGTTTTCAAGTAGCACTCTTTTTAGCTTTTTTGTTTGGTCAGTCTCTGTTCTAATCGCTGTTACCGTTGGGGATGCGATCTCCTCATGGGCTAGAAGTGGCAATCCTAATTCACTTAAACCTTCACGAAGCATCGTTTTTAATCGAACATGCCGTTTAATGACTTGGTCAAAGCCTTCTTCCTCAATCATTTCACAGACTTCTCGGACACCGTTAATGAGTGAAACAGCAGGTGTAAACGGTGTAGACCTATCCTTATCATAGGAAGTGAAATAACGATTTAGATCGAGATAGAAACGCTTGCCCTTGGTATTTTTTATTATATTTTTTGCACGTTGGCTGCAGGCGATGAAACCAAGTCCCGGTGGCAGCATCAGGGCTTTTTGAGAACCCGCAGCAAGAATATCAATATACCAGTCTTTCATATTTATAGGGACAGCTCCAATACAGCTGACGCCGTCAACAATAAAAAGAGCATTGGTTCGTTTTTTTGTGACATTTCCCAATTCTTGAATGGGATTCAATACACCGGTGGACGTCTCGCAATAAGTCGCAAACACCGCTTTTATGTTTTTATCGAGGGTTTGTAAGAAAGTGTCGAGCTGGTCGGGTGAACAGGCTTTCCCCCATTCAATATTAAGATGATGAACCGTTGCACCAAAGGCTTCACAAATACTGGCAAAACGGTCCCCAAATGCGCCAGTCACAATAACAACGACCTCATCGTTCTCTTCAATAATATTGGCAGCAGCCGTTTCCAGTGCGGCCGTACCGCTTCCGGAGATAACAGTGACGGGACTCTCTGATCCAAACACAGGCATAAGCCGGGTTGAAACCTCTTCAAGAAGAGGCGGAAAAGCCTGGCTGCGATGGCCGATCATTGGCTTATTCATTGCATGATTGACACGGTCAGGCACGGGGGTTGGCCCCGGTGTGAATAGAAATGGATGATCTGAAAGCATCACTGTTTATCCTCTCCTTTTTACAATCATATGCCCTTGTACAGACTTGAAATCATGCGTATAAAATTAAAATGCCCCTTCTAACAGACATGGATGTCTTGTTATCAGGGACGTGGCGTCCGAAGGTCATTACTTGTTTTCTGCCAGAACGCGAAAGCTTTCAGCGTAAGTTTTTGAATATACGGAACATTCTACATCCATTCTTTAGTCATGTAAAGGGATAAAAGAAAGGTCTTTTAATAGAAAATAGACATAACTTTAAGTTGGCGGAATGACTTTATGCACTTTACTATGTTAAAGTTTAATAGGGATAAAACTTATGGACGAGGGGGCGTACATATGATAAAGTCGGTTCTTTTTGATGTGGATGGGGTGCTGCTAAGTGAGGAGCATTATTTTGATGCCTCGGCACTCACTGTATGGGAGCTACTGATAAGCAGACGATACCTTGGACTCGACCCACAGAAATTTAATACAAACTATCGGGAAGCTGAAATTAAAGCGATCAGAGAAGACGTTTTTCAAAAAGATGCTGTTCTAAAGCTGCTGAAATCCAGAGGGTTGAATGCCAATTGGGATATGATTTATCTAACCTTCAGCTATCAGTTAATCACGCTGCTTTCACAATTGAAGGAGACTGAAAAAGTAAAAGAATGGCTCAGCGGCAGGATTGAAAGAGAGACACTATTAGAGATCGGTGAGGCCCTCAGAAATTCCGGAGCAAGCATTCAGTTTGATGCGTTTATTGAGGATTTTCAAAAGTCTTCACAAACAAAACAAGCGCTGATGGAGCATTTAGATGATCTAGTTCAGGAAAAAATGGGGATCGAAACGACTATTTTTAAAGAAAAAGGCTCCTTATGGTCGATTTGTGAGCATGTATCTCAGGAATGGTATGTGGGCGATGAACATGTTCTTGAGTCGACGGGAAGGCCATCTGTTCAATTAGGAAAAAAAGGATTTTTATCGAATGAAACCACACTTGCTCCGCCGAGTGAAATTGCTCAGCTTTTTTCTGAGCTGACACGAGCGGGCACCTTCATCGGAATTGGGACAGGCAGGCCAAAGCTTGAAACCATCCAACCGTTCAAGCATCTTGGTTGGCTTAAGAACTTAGATGAAAACCATATTGTTACCGCTGATGATGTCTTAACCGCAGAAAAGACCCTTTCAGAGAATAAATCATTATCCAAGCCGCATCCTTTCACCTTCCTAATGGCTTTATTAGGCAGGAGCAGCGGCATCAGTGCCTGCTTAGATACAGAATTACCGATTGAGAACGCTAAAGAAGTATTAGTTGTTGGAGATTCTCTTGCAGATCTGCTGGCGGCTAGAGAAATAGGCTGTCAGTTTGCCGCTGTCTTAACGGGACTGTCAGGAGAAAAAGCAAGAGCAGATTTTGAAGAATATGAGGCAGACTATATCCTGGATAATGTGCTGGATATCAGAGAATTGATGGCTGAACAATCTAGGGATAGAAAATAAAAAACACTTCTTTACAGCCTGGGAGGCATAAATGTCTAAACAAACGTATCAAAATCATGTTCGTATGCATCCGCTCTACCATTACGTGTTATTACCGGTGCTGCTTATCATTTTAATCGCATCCATTGTTAATGTGATTCTTTCAATCATGCACGGGACAACTGTTTTTGAATCGATCATTATTTTTCTGATGGTGATGGTTATGGCCATTGTGGTTGTTCTGGTGAGAGTTTATCCACTGAAAGCCCAAGATCGTGCCATTCGGGCTGAAGAAAATCTTCGCTGTTATGTTCTGACTGGGGAATTACTGAACGCACAGCTCAACATGGGTCAAGTGGCCGCTTTACGTTTTGCTGGCAGCAATGAGTTCCCTGAGTTATACAAGAGGACTTTAGAAGAGAACTTGAAGCCGAGTGACATTAAGAAAGCCATACAAAATTGGAAAGCAGACGACTACCGAATCTAAGATTGATATTGGCTTCGGATGAAGAGTGATGACTTAAATCAGAGCCTCAATCGAATAAAATCGGTTGAGGCTCTGTCTTTCAATTAATAGACTGAGAGCCTCTCGAAGAAACCCGATACTTGACCGATCATTCAAGAAAAGATATAGTTGTTTTAGCAAAACAAGATGGAAGGCGATGACAAATGGCACGTCATAAAGAGTTTGATCAGGAGCAGGTGCTGGAAAAGGCTTTGGATTTGTTCTGGACCAAGGGGTATGAACAAACATCGGTCCAAGATCTCTGCGGACATTTAGGTATTCATAGAGGTAGTCTTTATGACACGTTTGGTGATAAGCACGCGTTGTTTTTGGCATGCTTGGATCGTTACAGCGTGATGACCGATGAAGATCTTTATGCCATCCTTTTAAAGGAAGGTCCGCCGAAAAAGCAGCTGGAATCTTTTTTTGCCAAAGTAATCGATGATTCTATGGATAATGCTGTGAAACGTCGGGGGTGCTTTATTACAAATACGGCGATGGAAGTTGCTTCTTTTGATCCGAATGTGGCGAAGCGGGTTGAAGCGAGAATGTTGAATGCAGAGACGTCGTTATATCGTTTTTTGTTGCGTGCTCAGCAAAATGGAGGACTCACTGGAAAGTCTAATTTGAGAGAATTAGCCAGATTTTTACTAAATACAAAACAGGGTTTGCACGTCATGGCTAAAACCGCGATCGACCGAAGCGTCCTGGAAGATGCTTGTAAAATTGCAATTTCTGCAGTGCTGTAATTTTTTTAGGTTATTTTTGAACGATCATTCAAAAAAGAAAGGGACTTAAATATGAAAAGGATGCTGTTTGTATTTCTATGCATGTCAATCGGTGCGACTTCTGTTTCTCCGTTATTTCCCTTATATCAAGGGAAATACCATTTGAGCAATTTGGAAATTACGCTGCTCTTTGCAACTTATGCTGTATTTCTTTTACCTGTGCTAATGATTGTGGGATCGAGAGGAAGCTCTTGGGGATTGAAAAAAGTATTGAGGGCAAGCGTGATTCTTTCTGTGCTGTCAGCATGTTTGTTTTTGATTGGCGGGCAAGCTTGGATTCTTTATGCGGCTAGAGCTTTAGAGGGGATCGCTTTTGGAGCTTTTACAGGCACTGCATCCGCCTTTCTAATGCGCCAAAGTTCCTCGGATCAGTCCGGGAAGGTGTTGTTCTACTCCGGTATGATCATTTCGTTTGGTTTTGGGCTGGGACCTGCGATTACTGGGTTGATGATTCAATATATTGCAATCCGTCCGCTTCATTTACCGTTCTGGTTTTTAGCGTTCCTGTTGATTTTTGCATTGATTGCGCTTGAGACGTTGAAAGAAGACTCAGCAAATACAGCAAAAGGGACCATCCCAAAAATATCGCTGGGCGTACCGGAAAATATTCGTTCTTATTTTTGGTCTTTTGTGGCACTACCCATTTTCACCGTATTTACGCTGAATGGTATTGTACTATCACTTATCCCGACATTTGCTAGAAGTGTTATTCACACTTCCAATCTTGCGGTTTCAGGGCTTCTAATTTTAATTTTGCTTGGAGGGTCTGCACTGGCTCAGCTGATTCCCTGGCCGATAAGTGCCATGTCCAGAATGCGTTTCGGTGTCCTGTTTCTTTTGACCGGCACGTGGTTGACGGTCCTATCTGGTGTCCTGGTGGATATTGGCTTGCTATGGCTTGGGATTAGCATTCAAGCCATAGGCACAGGATGGACGTTTCAGGAAAGTCTGAAAATGGCCGGTCGTCTCCCCAGACCTGAACAACGGGCAAAAGTCATTTCGACTTTTTACTTTTCAGCTTATTCCGGATTTATTGTACCGATCATTGGTGTTGGGATCTTGAGCTTTTTCTTTCAATTAGATCTCGTACTTATCGTATTGAATGCAATCGCAACACTGATTGTTTGTTATTTGATTGCATTTTCGTTTAAAGCCCAAAAGCTTAATGATGCATTTTCTCAGAATGTTAAGTAGAGTAATGGTGGTATTTTCGCCTGAAATGGCTTTTGAGCGGCTTATTTTAAGTAAAACAAACGATTTAGAAATAGGGAATCCGCTCATATCTGTGTGGAAGCTCCGAGATTCCTTGGTAACACGCATGGCTAGAGTTGGAATCTGGAATACCTGAGACTCCGCGAAAATGCGCATGCTTAGAGTTGAAAGCCAGAAATACCCGCGACTCCTACGGGAATCAGCACGCATCCGAAGATCCACTTTGGCGCCCAAAGAGATCTCGCCAAAGTTAGCTGAGACCGTGCCCGTGGAAAGCAAGGGTATTTCCGCTTTCAATGAATGGCAACCGCATTTTCTTCGTGCGGTGTGAATTCGAGGAGGTTGTCTCAAGTCCTACTGAGTGGAGTTCACTGAAAAAGTCTTTTTTCCCTGCGGGCCGAGCTTTGGAAAGTTCTCGCTTGCCGCGGGCGGACCGCGAGCCTCCTCACGCCTTTGCAAATGCTGCGCTGTGGGGTCTCGCCTGGTCACGCTGATTCCGCAGGCGTCTCGATCGTTCCCGACAGCTCGTCCTTAAATGGCAAAGGGATCTCAGTCTTTAGCAATCAGTGGACTTTCAAGGAACCAGACTGAGCAATTCTTTGAGGAAATCTCAAGCAAGATCATATATACAGAGGTTTTTCAGTGCTTTTAATATGCAGATCATATTTCCACATAGGAATATGATCTGCACTTTTTTTATTCCTCAAGAGGATCCTTGAGAAGCATTAACTTTTTGCCGACGATCCGGATGCCGCTTCCCTTGCTTACCACGGAAGAACGTCCAAATCTCAGCTTTAGTTTTTCAAAGGCAAGTGAAATTCTAACTCATCATTTTCAGTTAAATGAAAAATGTATTAAGACGGCTCAACTTCACATTTTGGCTGAGTAAAGTGGAGGGTGCGAGACTCTTCGTAAATGCGCATGCCCAGAGTTGGAAGCCAGAAATACCCGCATTTTCTTCGTGGGGTGTGGGTTCAAGGATGCTGTTTCAAGTCCTACGGGAGCAGCACGCCTCTGAATCTGATCATCTTTCAACTAATGAGAGAGACGTTATATAAGGTTAAAAAAACCCACCCTTGATCTGCATCTTTGCAGACCCTGGGTGGGTTTTCACGTTTCTCGATGATATTAATGTTTCATATCATTTTTCCGTATCAATAAAAGCGAAGCAATAGCGCCAATAGCCAAGATGACGGCGGCAATTTTGATAATATCGTTGGTGCCATTAACAAAGGAAGCCTGGGCAATTTCCTTTATTGTCGGGAAAAGCGGGTTGTCTTGAAAGGAACTGTGGGCGCCGTTCCCGCTCAACCCTGTGCTTCCAGCAAGAGGGCCAGCTTGACTGACTCCGCTGATGATTTTTTCTTTAACCGCGTTCGTCAAATGAGCATTGTTTAAGGCGTTTATTTTGTCTGTAATCATGGCCGTATAGCGGTTGGCTAAGATAGCACCGAAAAAGGCGGTTCCAAAAGCAATGCCGATTTGTCGGGCCACGTTGTTGACACCTGAAGCCATACCAGATCGCCTTGGCTCCACCGTGCCGATTGCCAAATTCGAAATCGGAGGATTGATGAGTCCGTTCCCAATGCCTGCGATAATAAAGCCTGGCAATAAAGCGATCCAATCCGCAGCTGTATCCTGAGGGGAGATCCCCGACATGAGCCAGACGCCAATCGCTAAGAGCGCTAAGGCGATAACAATCAGCCACTTCGGCTGTGTTTTACCCATTAAAACACCAGCCAGAGGACCCATCAGAAACGACAGCGCAGAGAATATGATAAAGCGCATCCCTGTTTCCAAAGCGCTGAACTGCAGGAAATTTTGAAAATAAAGAGACAGATAGAATAATAAAGCATACATTCCAGCACTTAAGCAGAACGCCGCAACAGCCGCACCTGTAAAACTTGGAATTTTGAAGAGTCTTGGGTCAATCATCGGATGCTTGATTCTAAGCTCGCCAATCGTAAAAATAATAATGGAAGCTGCTGCAATGCCCCATAAAATTAAGATTTCAGGTGAAGTCCAGCTTAAATCAACATTGTTTACACGGATTAAGCCGAAAATCAGGCAAAACATGAAAATAGTAAAGGTAATTAGGCCAAAGACATCGATTTTTTTATTAGCCGTTTCATCTTTAGATTGTGTAATCGCCCAAAGTGATAAAAGGACACCAATAATACCGATCGGGATGTTCAGATAAAAAATGGATTGCCAATTGATTTTATCAACAAGGATTCCGCCAACCAAGGGGCCAATCGCTGTTGCAAGGCCGCTGACGCCTCCCCAAATACCAAAGGCAATACCGCGTTGCTTTCCTGTGAAAGTGACTGAAATAATGGCAAGTGACAAAGGCATCATAGCTGAAGCACCAAGCCCCTGGATGCCTCGCGAAACGTTTAATGTCGCGATATGCGATAAGCTTGGAATCGTAAAGTCGCCAGACAAAGCACAGAGCAGCGACCCAATCGTGAAAACGGAAAGGCCGAGAATAAACAGAGTTTTGCGGCCAAAAATATCCCCCAGGCGGCTGACTGTAACCAGTGCAACGGCAAAAACCAGGGTATAAGCGCTGATGACCCATTCTAGGTTAGAAAAATCAGTATGCAAGTCTTCCTGAATCGAAGGCAGGGCGACATTGACAATCGTCACATCGATAAGCGCCATAAAGAGACCGAAGCAAACAGCTGCCAATGCCCACCATTTATGTTTAACTTCTGCTTGTCCTTGTTGATTTCCAGAACTCATTTAGCCATTCTCCTTTAATTCGGTTATTTTTTGTGTTACCCATTCTTCGCTTAGCTTATTATGCGAAAACCGATGTTCAACTACATTAAGAATGTTTGGGACCTCTCTTTTGGGTATGTTTTCTTCGGTTAGGACATGTTCCTTGAGCTCTTCAACATGCCGGTTAATGTACCTTAAGTAATCTTTATATTGATGGTAAATGACGAGCTTTACTTCGTTGTCCACATGGTCTAGGTTTGAAAGCTTAATATAAAAGTGCAATTCATAATCTGTTTTGTACTCAATCGGTTCTTCCATAAGACGATAAAACCGCTCTTTTCCTAAGCGAGTTAATTGATAAGTCTTTTTCTTGCGTCCCTTTGCTGCAGGTTCCTCCATTTCCCGCTTAGCTTGTTCGATAAGGTTATTCTCTTCCAGCCCGTGGATCAGCGGATAAAGAACGCCCCAGCTGATAGTGCGTACTGGGCCGACCACCCGGTTAAGAATCGTATGCAGTAAATAGCCATGGAGGGGTTGGTCCATCAATTCACCAAGGATATAAAGTTCATACAATACATTCAGCTCCTGTATTTTTTATAATATATCTTTAAGATATATTTATAAGATATAGTTGTCAACCAACCAGACTTTATCAAAGCGTCACAAAAAAAGAGAGGAATAAGCCTTTTGGCTTTTTCCTCTCTCTGAGTCTTGTGAATGATTTAATTCGATTTTTAGACTTCTATAGGCTGAGCGACAGCATGTGTCCAATTAAATGTGTCTTCTTCCTTACCCAGCTGAATGCGGGTAATGGTATCATACAGCCGTTGAGAAAGCTTGCCGATCTTTTGGTCATTAATCTCAATCGTTTTCGATTGCCAGTTTAATTCGCCAACGGGTGAAATAACGGCAGCCGTGCCTGCCCCGAAGGCTTCTTCCAATTCGCCACGTTTATGTGCTTCAAAGATTTCCTCAATCGAAAGCTTGGCTTCACGCACAGGAACGCCCCAGTGCTTTAACAATTGAATGACAGAATCGCGGGTAACCCCATTTAAAATACTTCCATTTAATTTAGGGGTAACCACCTCGCCATTAATTTTGAAAAAAATGTTCATGCTGCCGACTTCTTCAATGTATTTATTCTCTTTGGCATCGAGCCAAAGAATCTGGGCAAAGCCTTTTGCCTCTGCTTCTTTTTGAACCTTCAGGCTGGCGGCATAATTGCCGGCGGTTTTAACGTGGCCCACGCCTCCAACAGCTGCCCGGACGTATTGCTCCTCTACATATATTTTGACTGGGCTTAGCTGACTTCCATAGTAAGCGCCGACAGGAGAGAGGATAACTAGCAATTTATATTGAGCGGATGGACGGACGCCAAGGAAGGGTTCCGTAGCGAAAATAAAAGGCCGAACATAAAGAGACGTTCCTTCCCCGTCAGGTACCCAGTCTTTTTCAGTCAGGATTAATTGGTCTAATGCTTTTAGAAGAAAAGCTTCATCCACTTGCGGGATGCAGAGCCTCTCACACGATTGATTAAATCGAGCCATGTTTTTTTCGGGACGGAAGAGCTTAATGGTGCCTTCCGGGGATTTATAAGCTTTTAACCCTTCGAAAACGGCTTGGCCGTAATGAAAAACCATGGAGGCTGGATCCATTGTGATTGGCTCGTAAGGAACGATTCTAGCATCCTTCCAGCCTTGTTCGGTGTTATAATCCATAAGAAACATATAATCGCTGAAATACTTTCCGAAACCCAATGATCCGGTTTCCGGTTTTTTCTTTAATTCATCTCTTTTAAAGAATGCGATGGGCTGTTCCATCATAACACCTCCTAATTTCTGATTAATGGGTACAATAATATACCTTTTAAGATTATGCAATTATAGTAAATATCCAGTAAAAAAACAACCGTTCTAAATATTCTAATAAATAATTAATGCCGATCCCTTAATTAAAGGAGATCGGCTGTTTTTGTAAGTTTATTAAATTGTAATTTGCTTGCCATCAAAGGTGGTAAAGGTAAACCCTTTAAAGTGCTCGTTATAAGTCTTTTTATAGTCGTGAAGAATACCAATGGCGATAGCTTCACCGAGTTGCAGACCACCGAAAGCATCACTGCGGTAATGAACACCGGCTGCATTTCGTCCATTGCAAATGTTTGAGGCGAGTTTATTAAGTTCTCCTCCGATTGTGAGAGGCGATCCTTTATATGGAATGAGTGAAAGCCCATCGGAGCTTGCTTGAACAGGATCGGGGATAATAAAGGATTCGTTAAAAAACCCCTTCAAAATAGTCACCATAGCACCGATAAGGGTGGCATGGCCGGCCGGATAGGAGGGATGAGAGGGTGAGCCTTCAGCATAAGCCTGTGGCAGCAAGTAGGTTCCGTATTTCTTGTAAACCCTTTGCAAAGCCTCTGAGGTTAACACCTGATTGTTAATCGGATATTCGGCAGCACACGTTAATTGATTTTGAACCAGTCCTCCGAATTCCTCTGGGCGGAGCCTCCGGTGGACGAGCCACTTTTGAAACCATGCTGCCTCTAAAGCTGGCCGGACTGCCCGCGCTGTAAAATCTAAAGCGTGCGGCGATCCAAAGGTCGCAAATCCGGTTTGTGTTTTTGAATGAAGATAAGGATTACTTTGAGCCAGTGCGGCATTACCATAGCTTAGCAGAATTAAACAGGCGTTCAGTCCGTCTTCAAATGAAAAATCTTGATGGACATAAGCACCCAGATCTCGTCCATTCCGAATGTACCGAAGGACGGGGTCGAAATTATTCGATGTTGAAGGCTGGGCACCGTTCTGCACGGCTAGCCAATCCTGGTAGCAAGTGAGATAGTTAACTCCAGGAACCGTCGTGCGGTACTTCTGATTAATCGTTGTCGAACCATAAGGAATCGGCTTAAAGAGGAACTGAGAAATGTAAGGTCCTGTGAGGTCTCCTTGAATAGTATCCCGAAACAGCGTTTCCGGTGTTACCTTGCCATCTATTTTAGGACCGGAGAAGGATGAGAGGGTGCTCAATTCCGCTGCGGCAGCTTTTGTTATCGGATTGGCTGCGTAATCGATATAGGGGACATCTCGCGTTAAGGCATACCAGTATAGCTCCACCATTTCAGCTGCTATGGCAGCACTGCTTAAAGAAGGAGGCGCCGGGATCGTCAGCTGATGGCTATCAGGACCAACCAGTTCATAAGCGTAAGCTGCTTGCGGGTTGGCCAGTTTAAGTGTTCCGTCAAGCGGAATGTTCTCAAAGGCTTCAGGGCTCCCGGTCTTTAAAGCTTTCAAGTATTTCTTGTAAGCTTTCAGATTAACCTCTCCAAGCTTATTATGGGGAAGTGCTTTTGAAAAATTGGCGATTTTTTTTGGATATCTGCTCTCATCCCCGTTGCAAGGAAGAGGAAGATAGGGCGATTTCTTATAAAATGCCGCCGCTTGTTTCCTAATTTCAAAAGCGATCTGGCGGCGTTTTTCAGGTGATAGGGGACCAATTAAACAATTCTTTTTAATAGACAATCGTACACATCCTTTTATTATGAAGATAAGTTATTATATGTAATAGAATCTTCTTTTGAAAAGGACAATCAGGAGATATTTTACATAAATAAGATAATAGCAGAGAAAAGTAGGGGGATATAATGGTCGTTGATATGTTCATTTATCTTTTCATCCCGTTGTATGCTTTTGGTAAAATGATATGGCGATTCATACAAATGAGTAAAAAAGGGCACAGGATGGAGCCACAGCCCCCAATCGCTGTAAACCCTCTGGAAGCTATGTACGCTGTATCAGTTTTTTGTATAGTGTTACTCGGCCTTTTCTTAAATAGTGTAGGCGTGAAGGCGGGGGAACCTCTTAAAATTTATTCGGATAGTGGTCAGCCGGATGAAACGTATGCGTCATTATCCAGTGATCATCTTTTGACTGTGATTCTATTGTTAACCTTAGGCTTTATTGCCTACTGGTATTTATGCACGCATCTTGGAGAAATGACGCCTGTTCTTAACGCAGTCTGCAGCATCCTGCTGATTCTGAATGGTGTCTTTGGCCTCTTCTATTTATTGCATACCGGTTTTTCGCATTATGAGCAGTCGTCTCTAGAAATGAGCTGGTTCAATCTTTCTTATTCAAACAGGGTACTTGTCCCTGAGTTTCTTGTATATTGCAAAACTAGACCGAATCCATGATGTATTTTATGGAGGCTCAAAAACAAGCAGAGATCAGTGGGAATAGGTTTGTTCGATTTCTTCACCGGATTTCTATTAACTATCAGAGAATGTCGCTGTTATGGGTGATATGTTTATTTCCAGTTCTTGTTATCATTCAGCTGATCCTTATTCTGTTTGGGCAGGGTCCGGACAGCATGATACAGGTATTTTTTGATACCAGCAGTTTCAATTATTCCAAAATCCCTGCGCCCCAACCGGAGACTATTAACGGGGATGGGCATTACCTTTGCACAGTGTCGGTCAAAGGGCACCGGAAATTAGTTAAACCGCTTCGGGCAGGTATCCGGCATGGGCAGAAAATTGCAGTTAACAGGCAACTCCTGGTGGCCAATGCCTTTGAGGATATTCTCGAGGAGCATACCCCGCGCTTCCATAGAGCCATCAGGGATCTCTATGATAAATATGGCTACCCGATCAGCAAACATATGACCACAGCTGGTCAGCCGATGTCGTTTATGTCCTTATGAAGCCTTTTGAATGGCTCTTCCTCATTGTGTTATATACTGTGGACATGAAGCCTGAAGACCGTATTCACCGCCAATATAGTGAGCTAAGAAAATAAGGTAATAAAAAAAGCAGGCATTCAGAATGAATGCCTGCTCACGTTGTCGAAAAATCTAAAGGGGTTAAATATACACAATTGAAAAGAATGCTTAAGATTATTGTTTACCCAAGCGTTTCTGTTTATTTACATTTCTTTTTTCCTTATTCATCAAAGTCCAAGTGGGTTGAAAAATTAAGTGGAGATTTTCCAGTTAAATCAGAATAGAGGCTCGATCCGGGGAAAATAAGTGGAGATTTTCCAGTTATTCAAAGTAAACGCCCCCTATTATTGCATTATTTCATCTGATAAGTGGAATTTCTCCCACTATTTAAGCCATTTTCATTCTTATTTGCTCAATAAGTGGAATTTCTCCACCTATTTATCAAATCGGGCGGATAAGAACAGACGCATTGAAAACGCTTGTCATGGAGGTGCTAGCTTGACGGGACACGGTGCGAGACAACATCCTGAATAACTTTTGCTCCTTGCGACGAGGAACTCCGTCTCAAAGCAACGCTTTCAGACGAAAAAGCAGACTAGTTTATCGTGAGCACACCCGAAAGGTGACGTAACGACGAATGAAAGTGTTTTGCTTCACGAAACTTTCACTTTAGACTGGTGGTTTAGATCGGGTTTCCTGTCAAATTTACCCAGTGTGATGCCGATGATAATCCCGGCAAGTGCAGGAACGCCCCATTCTAATCCAACAGACGAGAACGGAAGAACCTTGGTCATCATTTAAGATCGTTCACTTTAACAAAAGTGAACGATTTTATTGAAGGGAAATGGAAAATTTATGTTAAAATAATTATATTGATTATTAATACTAACAAAGTCGATTTATCTAGCTCGCCAATTATGGAGGGGAAATTTCAATGGCAAATCAACATAATGAAGAAAGGTTAACAGGGGGAAATGTCTCAAATGTATACCGTTCGGAAGATACTGTTCGACGAGAATTAAAACCTGATAGTGAAAAAATTCATAGGTTATTGGAACATCTGGAAAGTAAAGGTTATGATTACGCACCAAAGTTTTTAGGTATTGATGAAAAGAATAGAGAAATATTATCTTTTATTGAAGGAGAAGCAGGTAATTATCCTCTTAAAGAATATATGTGGTCGGATGAAGCTTTGAAAGAAATAGCGAAAATGCTTCGTTTGTATCATGATGCTGTAAGTGATTTCCCCTCATTAAATGAGTGGACACCAATCGATAACACGCCAAATAACCTTGAGGTCGTATGTCACAATGATTTTGCAATCTATAACATTATTTTCAATCAAGAAATGCCAGTAGGGATTATTGACTTTGATGTTGCTGCTGCGGGTCCTAGACTTTGGGACATAGCATATACACTCTATACATGCGTTCCTTTAAGTAGACATTATCATACTGAAAAAGGTGAGGAAGTACGTTATAACTCGACGGGTGATGCCGAACGCAAAAAACGAAGAGTTAAATTGTTTTTTGAAACCTATGGTATTGAGGGGATGCAAGAAGGGTATTTAGATATGGTATTGTTACGATTAGAAGGATTGTGTAAATACATGAAAAGGAAAGCCGCTGAAGGCGACATCGCTTTTCAAAAGATGGTTGATGAAGGACATTATGAACACTATCAAAAGGATATTAAATTCATTCGGGAACATGGAAAAGAGTGGATTTAAGTCACAAGCTTTGTCAAAATACTAAGCTTTAGTTAAAAAATAGGTCATTCAATCAATAACAAAAGGAGCTTGGATAATCAAGCTCCTTTTTTTGTGCTATTTTCACTGTTTTTTCGTGTATTGTACTCCAAAACAGAACCCGTTATTAGAATGTTTGCCTGCTACGTTTCTGCTTCAGGAAGCTTTCACGTTAGCCTGGTCGGTTAGATCGGGTTTCCTGTCAAACTTACTCAATATGATGCCAATGATAATCCCGACAAGTGCAGGAACGACCCATTCTAATCCAACAGAGGAGAAGGGAAGAATTTTCGTCATGGATTGAATGGGACCTAAATTTAACCCAAATGCGTTTAGCCCGCTGATCACAGCGAAAATGCCGGTAAATAAAATGGCGGTCCCGTACACTTTTCTCGAATGTTTAATGAATCTGTGGAAAAAGGTCAAGGTAATTAAAACTATGGTAATCGGATAAGCGGACACTAAGAATGGAACCGATACTTTAAGAATTTGAGCCAGTCCAAGATTTGATAGTGTAAAACCGACAAGTGTAACGGCAAAAACAATTGTTTTATAGCCTGTCTTCGGAATAAGCTTTGAAAAATAATGCCCGCAGGCGGCGGTTAATCCGACCACTGTGGTGAAGCAGGCAAGTGTAAAGATTAATCCAAGCAGGGCTTTTCCGCTTGTCCCTAACAGGAGGGTGGAGGCAGCGGTTAAGAGTCCTGTGCCATCCTCAAAAGAGCCGTGGGCGGCCATTTTTCCACCCATGAAGCCTAAAGAAATATAAACTGCAGAAAGGAGCAATCCAGCGATCAAACCCGCTTTAAAGGAGTACCTTGTTAGTTTTTTGCTTTCCTTCACACCGCGATTCTGAATAGCGGTAAGAATGACAATTCCAAACGCCATGGCACCGAGAGCATCCATTGTGGAATAGCCACCAATGAATCCTTTGAAAAATGAACCTGACTGGTATGCTTTAGCTGGCTCTTGAAAAGGCTGATTTAACTTTACAAAGCCAACCGTGCACAGCCCTATAATAGATAACAACAGGACTGGTGTGATCCATCGGCCCATATATGTTTCGATTTTTGATGGGTTTAGGGCGACAATATAAACAAGGGTAAAGAAAATGAATGTAAATAGAAATAAAGATAACGATGAGTGTCCTGAACTTAGAAAGGGTTTAATCCCCATATCAAATGCTACATTTGCATTTCTTGGGATGGCCAAAAAAGGACCGATACTAAGGTAAATGACAATCATAAACACCGTACTGAAGACGGGATGAACACGATTCCCAATTGTTTGAACGCCGCCCTTTACGAGGGAAACCGCCAGAATCACCGCCACAGGAAGACCGACCCCTGTCAGAATAAACCCTGACATAGAAAGCCAGAAGTTCGTTCCGGATTCTGCCCCCAAAAATGAAGGGAAAATAAGATTACCTGCACCAAAAAACATCGAGAAAAGCATGAATCCGATAAATAAGGTGTCTGTTTTTTTCATTGTCATCGCTCCCTTGATGTAAAAATAAAAAGACCGCCTCTAAAACATAGAGGCGAGCTTATGCTTGCGATACCTATCTTATAACTCTGCAAAATCATGCAGAGCAATTTAAAGATAAATTTAGCAAACGGGAAATAACCTGTCAATATTTTTTGATATTTTCTATTTTTTTTAGCTGAGAACAGTTGTCTGGATGTTCACAATTTGACAAAAAATAAACACCTGAGCTACCTCAGGTGTTTGGATTCGCAGACTTTAAACAGTATTACTTGGGAAGAGCCTCCATGACGGATGCAACCTCAGTAATGACCACTTCACTTCCTAGTACAGGAGATTCTTTCTGGGCTTCTTCTGATCCGGGTTCTGGTCTTTTGTGTGCTTCTTTAAAGGCATCACTATTTTTCCAAGCATTAAAGTTCTCTAAATTTTCCCAGTACATACTGACATTTAATTGATCATACTCTGTTAAGTTTTGGGTGATTGTTACTTCTACTTTCACAAAACCGTCCATCTTCCTCAGTGCCTCAGAACGTGTAAATGCAGGTGCCATTTTTTCTGCGAACCCTAATTTCGTCTTAATTTTGTTTGTAACAACATACATGATAAAAGACCTCCTTCAAGAGTTTACTAGACAAAATGAAAAGCCATTAAACTTATCTGTTGAATTCAGTATATACCTTTTTTAAATATAAAAAAACGATCCCTTTAAGCGTGCGGGTTTAGAAGACAAATTAAAAACTGTTACCAAATAAAACCGTTTATCATTTCAAAAAATTCAGAATTTCCTTTATAATAGTTCTTATGAACAAATGTTACATTTTTCCGGAAACTAAAAAATAGTGAAGGAGAGGTATTAAAATGGGAACAGATCATATTGTTCTTGAAGAAGAGACACAGCAAAAAGTGAAAAGAAAAACAAAACCGTATCTGACTGCTTTAATTGGCTGGAGTCTGCCAGCCATTGAAGCGTGCCACAAGCTGAATAATCCATTTGTCGTCGTTGGGCCGCCTGAATTTGAAGGGTTTGCAGAAAAAAATGACATTACATTTGTAGGCTGGGACTTTGACCGATTGAATGAAGGATCGGATCAGCTTTATAAGAAACTGAAAGAACTGGGGACTGAAGTCGCCGTTCCACTATATGAGGAGTGTGTGGAGTGGGCCGGGGCACTTAATTCGCGTTTCCGTAACGAGCCGCGTCTATTTAATCGATCACTCCTTCTTCGTGACAAAGGCATGATGAAACGGAAAGCGCAGATTGCCGGAATAAAAGTAGGGGTTTTTGAAGAAGCCCATAATAAAGCAGGATGTCGAGCGTTTCTTGAAACGCGTGAATGTTGCTCTCCTGAAAATGGAAGGCGATAAAAATGACCCAATCCATGTGAAGCCACTGGATAAGGCAGGATCAGTCGGGCACAGGGCCATTGAAACGGCTGAAGAGATCGAAGTGCTGACAGACGCTGACTTCCCGCTGCTCATGGAAAGCCATCTGGACGGGCAGGAATTTTCCTGCGAGGTATTTGTTCATAAAGGAAAAATTCAATTTCTGAACATTACGGAATATGTTCGTCTTGGCTATTCCAATTTTGTCCCGCCTTCTCCGAAATTAGAGGCAAAGCGTCCGATGATCCGTCAGGCGATTCAGCAGCTGATTGATGCATTTGAAATTGAATATGGTGTGATCCATCCAGAATATTTCATTACGCCGGAAGGAACGCTGCATTTTGGGGAAGTCGCGGCCAGGGTGCCGGGCGGCCATATTTTTGATCTGATTGAGCGGGCATACGGCTTCAGCGCTTATCAGGCACAGATTCTCTGCAGTGATCCGAACACCACGGAAGAAGAGCTGCGTGACTTTTTCCCTGATGATAACGAGAGCCCGGGCGGCCATGCCGGATGCTTAATGGTCTATCCGCATAAGGAATATATTAAGGAGCTTGAGGTGCCGGATTCCCTTGAGAATCACGCTTATTTCGAAAAACATGACATGTTCGAGCCAGCTCAAGGAAAAGTGGCTGATCGGATCGGATTCGGAAACCATTACGGCACGATCTTTTTATATGGTGAAGACAGCGAGACAATGGAGTATTTGCTTAGAAACTATGAAAAATATGATTTTTATAAATAAAAATTACTGCTAAAGGAGTTGGAAAATGGCTACTGAACTAACAGAAAAAACAGTTGAGCGGTTTACCCATGCTCTAAACGAACTGGATAAAGCCGTGCCGTTTGCCAAGTCAATGTATCAGACGGATGTTTACCAGGAAGCAGGCCGACTGATGGAAAGCGTGGAAGGCATTGAAGTTCTGTTTGGCTTTGCCAACCGTTTTGAAGAGGCTGGAGTGTTCACTGCCGGACCTTGGGAAGATGCGCCAAAGCTTCAGGCGCCGCTGGTCTCAGGATCTTTAAAGACGAAGGGACTAGGATCGATTATTGAGATTATGAGTGATTTAAGGATGCTTTCTATTGCCAAAGGAATCTATAAGCACCCTTCGATGACTGCGTCAGAAGCGGAAGATTTTTTAAATGAAGTCCTTGCGCTAAATCTGAGTCTTCTTTTTCCCGAGGAAACAGAGGCTGCAAGGATTGAGCAGAAGAATCAAGGGGAGCAGCTCGATCGCTCTCAACGTTTCTTTCAGTTTCTATTCAGCAAGACGTCTTCCACTGCACTGACAGAAACAATGCGTGATGAAATAGAACGATTAAGCTCACAGCGGCCGATCATGGTTACCCGGGTTATTTCAATGATTCAAATGGCAAAAAAATTAATAAAAAACTCAGAAGCTGGGGACTCGGAACAACCAGGACTGGAAAAATACATTAAGGCAATCGAAGGAAGCTCGCCATTGAGTGAAAAGTCTTCGAACCTGACAGACTATCGGAACCGCTTAAAAAGCTTGTCGGAAGAAGAATTAAATGCTGAAATCAACTTTTTCTCAACATCCATGCAAGAGACAGGTCTTGTTGCGTCTCATCATGCGATATTAATTCGTTACTTAAGCCGAAGCAAGCCTGAACTGCTTCCTCAGGCACTCTCCCTTTCTGATAAAGGAAAGGCCAATCTGGAGGAACATCTTGATCTTGTTAAACAATTAATAAAAGTGGGGATTTATCCAGCGACAAGGCAGGCCGTTTACGGACTTGCCAAGCTTCTTGATCGCGGTGTGCTGTCTTATTCGCCGGTTATGCCTGGTCTCCGAAGGCTGATCGAACTCGATATAAGACCTGAGGTAAGGAAGGATCTGTTATCCGCCTATCAGAATCGTCAAGGACTGACCGCCAATACCATTTTGCTGGCAGGAGTGATCAGTGTGCTTGGGCAGCCGCTTGGCGTCGGTCAGGGACTTAATCCAACATGCCAGTCTGCCAGAGGGATTAGTCTTTGGGCACAGCACGCACCAGGCTATTTACTCGAGCTTATTCCACGTGCTGCGAGAGATGGGGATATTGATCTGGTGTTTGAAGGTATTCCCCTTCATTCAAAAGATTTGGTAGGAGGATTGGCACCGGAACTTCATAAAGAATTAGATCCGGTCTCCCTTGTTCTGGTTCCTCACCTTGATCGTATTTATAATGAAATGATGACAAGAGTAGCGCTTCGCGGAGAAGATGGACATAAATGGGTGAATCCGGCTTTTTACGGGAACTGGGTTCAAAACGGTTTCAACAGTGTCATTGAACCGATCACTGGCGGCGTCACGGATTATTCAGGCTTTGTCCGGCTATTTTACGCCACTCATCATCCTGATTATGATGATGATTATGAGTTGATTTATCCTAACCCGGTGGGTATTTTCATCACAAATGTCCATGGAAAGCTGCTTGGCCTGCATGCCGTTACCATTCTCAGAATCGCAAGCACGGTATCAGGGGATTACCGTATTTACTTTTACAACCCGAACAATGACAGCTCTCAGAATTGGGGTCAGGGAATTGAACCCTCTGTTTCAGGAAACGGCGAACAGGAGGGTGAGTGTTCACTCCCGTTTGACGAATTTGTTTCGAGGCTCTATGCCTTTCATTACAACCCATATGAGCAAGGTGATGCTTTCGCGGTTGAAGATGAGATTATTGTAAAAATTGAAGCCCTCGCAAAAGAAAGCTGGGGAAAAGAGTATACGTGGATAAACTTTTAAGCAAAAAAGATGATGAATTGCAATAAAGAGCAATTGAAAAATTCATATTAAAGCAGTGTCGACATGTTCTCAAAAGAGAAGCGTGCCGGCACGCTTTTTTGTTCTTCTGGATCCTGAAAAATCCCTCGAGTATAGATATGGTTGTTAATTTCCGTTTTGGGCACTCGCTTTCCGTGGGACTTGAGATTATGCTTTCCATTATTTTACTTCGGCACATAATACGATGAGTTGGCACATAACGTTACCGAATTTGAAGCGTAATTCTTAGAATTTTGATGCGTCAGATCGTAGATGAAAGGTTGAACCCTCATCTTTCATCTAAACGTGCACGTTAAATGGCGTTGCTCATAAATATGATGGTATTTCATGATAATAAGTTGGAGGAAAGATACTCATTTTCAGTGAGATTAAGCATCTTTGAGTCAACATCGTACAAAGAAAATAAAAACATTTTCGAGGAGTCTCGATGACATTAAAGCTGAAAGAATGGCCACAAAAGGGATGTTTAGGGCCAGTGCTTCATGAGACAAAAAGCTGAAAAGATGGCCACAAAAGGGATGTTCTAGGGCACATCTATGAGTAGTTCAAAAAGCTGAAATGATGGCCACAAAAGGGATGTTTAGGGCCATCCATGAAGACAAAAAGCTGATAAAGATGGCCACAAAAGGGATGTTTAGGGCCATCCATGAGACAAAAAGCTGAAAGGATGTCCCCAAAAGGAATAGGGCCATCCTTGCACCAGGGGTCAAGTCTTGTATAAATGGTTGACTACTCTATTTTTCATCTAAACGAACACCTTAAATGGCTTTTTTCATGAGAATACTGAGGCCGTGCCTGTGGAAAGCGAGCAGCCTAGAGCGGAAATCTACAACCAACCCGACACCGGAGGACTTTTTCAGTGGCCATGAAGAACGAAAGCGGAACAGCCAAAGTTAACGAAAAGCAAAAAAAGATGCGAAAAATCGCATCTTTTTCTGTAACACAATGTGTATCTATAGTGAGCGTCTTAAAATATCTCGTACACTTTCTTTATCAAGTTCCTTATAAGTTCCGACACCTGGTTTAATAAACGTTTTTTCAGTAATATCCTCAAACGCTTGATCGTCGATGTCATAGTCACCTAATGAGTTCGGCGCGCCTAGGGAGTTCCAGAAATCACGAAGTGCTTTGGCACCTTCTTTAGCTATTTCTATGTCTGTTTTTCCTTCCGGAGAAACACCCAATACATTAACGGCTAATTGCTTTACGCGGGAGGGATCGTCTTCGAGAACGTGCTCCAGCCAGTTAGGGAAAAGAATGGCGAGACCTCCGCCATGCGGAATATCATAAACAGCTGAAATAGCATGCTCAATGCGATGGGTCGCCCAGTCCCCGCCGTCCGTTCCATTAGCCAGTGTTCCATTAAAAGCCGTCGTGCTAATGTACATCATCGTTTCTCTATGTTCAAAAGAATGCATGTCATCCAGAAGTTTAGGACCCGTTGCGATGGCAGTTCTTAGCAGTGATTCGATAAATCCGTCAATCATTGGTGTGTTTTCTGTCCGATGGAAATAGTGTTCAAGCGCATGAGACATACTGTCCACGATGCCATAAACCGTCTGATCCCGCGGAACCGAAAACGTATTGGCCGGATCCAGAATTGAAAACTTTGGAAAGACAAGGGGAGATCCCCAACCCAATTTATCGTTTGTCTCCCAGTTTGTAATAACTGAAACGTCATTCATTTCGGATCCTGTTGCTGCCAGAGTAAGAACAGTTCCGAATGGAAGTGCTTCCTCGATTGGAGCTTTCGCTGTAATAAGGTCCCATGCATCGCCCTCGTATTTAGCGCCGGCAGAAATGGCTTTTGTGCAATCAATCACACTGCCTCCGCCAACCGCTAACAGAAAATCAATGCTTTCCGCTTTGCAAAGTTCGACACCTTTCCGAACGGTGGAAAGACGTGGATTGGGTTCCACTCCTGCTAACTCAACGACATTGGCATCAATGCTTTTGAGTTCAGCAAGGACTTGATCGTAGACTCCGTTCTGTTTAATGCTTCCTCCGCCGTAAACGAGAAGAACATTAAGTCCCTTATCTAAGATGGTGGACAGTTGTTGAACTTCTCCTTTTCCGAAGTATAGCTGCACCGGATTATATTGTAAAAACGTATTCATTGATAGCACCTCAATTTAAATGATGTCTCCTCAGTTTAGCATGAATGAGTCTAAAGCGTCCCTTTATCAGCATTTCTTAGTTATAAGCAGAAACAGACGGTTTATTCTGAACGATAATAATCATCAACGTCGAGCTCATGCTTGCTGAAGAATGATGCGTTGATTTGCGTTCGCATAAGGAGGAATATGTTTCATGTGGAACATTTATTCTGAAATCATCATTTTGCAATCGTAATCTAAGCACATGCAAGTGTTTTAGTTCTATTTAAGCGGGTATACTCCAAAAACAAGATAATTTAAAGGAGGAATAAATGATGAGTGATGATAAATTAAAAGGCAAAGCAAACGTGGTTAAAGGTGAGGCAAAAGAAACATGGGGCAACCTGACGGAGGATAACGAAAAAGTAGCAGAAGGCAATCAGGATAAAGTAAAAGGAAAAGCGCAAGAAAAGGCTGGAAAAGTAAAAGATAAATTATCCGATGATAATAAGTAATGACTTCAACAACTGGGCACCTTTAGGGGTGCTCTTTTTTTGTGATGAAGACTTAATAGCAGCTTTATGGTTATTTAATTCCAGATTTGATCTTCCAACCAGACTCAGGAGGCGTATAATTAAAGTACAACTGTGAAGATTGGAGACATGGATTGTGGAGAAACAAAACAGCACCTATCGTTGGGTGGTTTTTGCAGCCGTATTACTTACATACTTTTTAATCGTAAGCCAAAGGACAGCTCCAGGGCTCATCTCGGATCACTTGATGCATTCCTTTCACATGAGTGCGGCAATGATCGGCCTGCTCGCCAGCATTCAATTTTTTGCTTATGCAGGTTTTCAGATTCCGATTGGCATCTGGTCTGACAGGCTGGGGGCCAATGGTTTTTTAATTGGAGGAACCCTTTTATGCGGGTTGGGGACGGTGCTTTATAGCTGTGCGCCGAGCGCTTATATTTTGCTGTTGGCAAGATTTATTGTGGGGTTAGGCGATGCGGCAATCTGGATTAATGTGGTTCTTATTTTGAGCCAGTGGTTTCGTTCAAATGAATTTGTGAAATTACTGGGTTTTGCGGGTATGAGCGGCAGCCTTGGTTTCCTGCTTGCCACCGTGCCGTTTTCGGACATGATTCAGAAAACTGGTTGGCGGCCGCCATTTTTTACGGCGGGCATTTTAATATTTTTATGCGGCCTTGGGCTTTATTTTGTATTAGTGAGAATTCCACCGCGTGTTCTTGGGCAAACAAGACCTGAAGCAGATGAACCGGTAAAGAAAGTGCCGCATGAAAACAGCTTGAAGATTCTCAAGCGTGTCTTCTCCAATCGCCAGGCATGGGCGACTTTTCTTTGCCATTTTGGTCTCGTAGGTACATACATAGGGTTTATTGGTTCATGGGCAGTGCCTTATGGCATGCATATTTATTCCATGTCCCGGTCCGGTGCGAGTGAGCTTGTGATGACCGGATTGATTGGAGCGCTGATTGGAGCGCCTTTGACAACCTGGCTGTCCACCCGGATCGGATCGATTAAGAGACCTTATGTGGTGGTACACGCTGCTGTATTTATTTGCTGGTTTGTGTTCTTTGTATTGAATGGCAGGCCGCCGTTCATTATTCTAATCCTTCTATTTTTGTTGATAGGATACGGAAATGGGGCAAGCACTTTAACCTTTGCTGCTGTGAGGCGCTTCTTTTCAGTAAATGAAATTGGTGTTGTTGCAGGGTTTGCAAATACTGGAGGATTCTTGAGCGCTGTACTGCTGCCGATTCTTTTTGGTAAAGTTCTGGATCATTTCCAAAGCGGCACGGGGCAGGCAGGGTATCACTATGGCTTCCTGATTCCGGCTGTTTTTTCATTGCTCGGTTTAGCGGGGGGGCTGCTGCTGAATGAAAGGTCACACCAGGAAGATAGGGGCTAAGAATAAAAAGGGGCGCAAACACTTATTAATATCTTTTCAGGAACTCAAAAGGATCAACAATAATAGTGTATGATGAGACATATATAATAACTATAAAGGAGGCCATTGGATGAATCAGCAGCCTATTTCAATTGCTATTATCATTCTGCTTGTCGTGTTTGCGATCTTCCGCCGGGTGCGCCGCAATATTGGCTGGCAGCCGCTTAATACAAGAAAGCTTATCATCAGGTCGATTCTTTTTCTTGTGATCGGACTGGTTTTTATGGCGGAAGGCGTTTCGCATCCGCTTAGCTTAGTTTCAGACATCGTCGGCATTGTACTTGGTGCAGGTCTTGCCTATTATGGTGCAGGTTTAACACGCTATGAGCAACGTGGAGAACGGTGGTTTTATCAGCCGAATACCTGGATCGGAAGCGTAGTGATTGCTCTTTTTCTTGGCAGACTTGTGTATCGGCTTTTTACTGCGTATTCTATGGGTGCCTTTAATGGACAGGCAGCTTCGTCAGCCGGTATGAATCAAATGAACTGGACTACAGGGTCATCCTGGAGTGCGGGCTTTCTCTTAATTATGTTTGCCTATTACGTCTGTTATTACATCATCCTATTACGTAAAAGAAAACATTTGATAAAAACAGAAGAAACAGCCCAGTTCATTAACAGCTGACTAAAAGCCCGCCGAACCGGCGGGATTTTGTTTTCCTGCTGTTCTTTTCAAAACACCCAAATTGACAACCTTCCAATATTTTATTATTATATGTTTAAACACTTAAACATTCGAACATTTAAAAGAAAATGAGGAGGATGCAGTAATGAAAAAAACAGCACTGATTACTGGAGCATCTAGCGGTCTTGGGTATGAGTTTGTGAATTTATTTGCGAAGAGCGGCTATGATCTTGTTGTGGTAGCGCGGAATACACGTAAGCTTATGGAGATAAAAGAAGTCTTTAGTCATGTGAATGTAACGGCAATTACGAAGGATCTTAGTGTTCGGGGAGCCGCGAAAGAAGTCTATGAAGAGATAACGGAAAAAGGTATTGATATTGAAGTGCTTGTGAATAACGCAGGTTTTGGGCTGATGGGCAAATTTGATGAGCTCTCCGTAGAGAAACAATCGGAAATGATCCATTTAAATGTAGCTGCGCTGACGGAACTTACGCACTATGTTCTGCCAGGGATGAAGCAGCGCCAAAGAGGACGAATATTGAATGTGGCGAGCATGGCTGCCTTCCTGCCTGGCCCCCTCATGGCTGTGTACTATGCAACGAAAGCATACGTGCTTTCGTTTTCAGAGGGTCTGGCGGAAGAGCTTGATGGAACAGGAGTGACGGTGACAGCACTTTGTCCTGGAGCAACGAAAACAAAGTTTGGCGAGGTCGCCAATGTGGAAAACACGAAAATGTTCAATTCGGCGATGGCTGCGGATGTTGTGGCTAAACAGGGTTATGATGCTTTAATGAACGGCAAGAGAGTAGTGATAACCGGCGGATCTAACAAGGCGGGAGCGGTTGCTGCGAAGTTCATGCCAAGGCGACTTTCAGCAAAAATTGCAAAGTCGATAACTAAAGAGAAATAACAGGGCTCAGGGGGATAATGAGAAATGACTCAACAAGCAATAGATGTATTTCGGGCGTGCATTCCGCTCTTTAACGCACTAAGCGATCCGGCGAGGCAGGATATTATTTTGCTCTTGGCTGAAAAAGAACCGCTAAGCGTAAATGAAATCGCAGAACAATCCAATTTGTCACGCCCAGCTATTTCACATCATTTAAAGATCATGCGTGATACACATCTCGTCATGCTGGAGCAAAAAGGAACCCAGCGTTACTATTCACTCGCACTCGACCAAAGTGTTCACCAATTAAAGCAGTTAATCGATGTTGTTGAGAAAGACTGTCTGCTTTAAAGATAAAAAAGAGC
>CAVYYW010000015.1:0-35306 GCA_963772845.1 uncultured Sporolactobacillaceae bacterium | reverse complement strand
TATAGAGATATTTTTGTCGTCGCCGTATTAATCCCTGTTATTTCAGTTGTCGTAGCAATTTTGCTCGCTTCTGTTGGATTGGTTTAAAAAAAGTGCGAAGAAGCATTAACGTGTTCGGTTTTGACATTAAAAAGTAAACGAAAAGGGATGCCAATTCGCATAATAATTGGCATCCTAATTTTATAGGATAAACAGGTTTAACTTGTTTTTTTCTTGGGTTGGCTAGTTAAAATTTTCATTAGTCCGTTATCTCCATCAATAAACCTAACATATGTGATTTTACCGTTTTCATTAAGATCGATGTGGCCATAAGTCGTTGATGTATTTGTCTTGCCATCTTTTGTGTAGTCTACTTCTGCTGTCCAGCTATAATAGTCTTTTTCGTTTTTTATTTTAATATTTTTCACTTTGAATTGGTAGCCTTTCTTGTAAGCGGGGGTCAAAAAGAGTTCCTCGTATCCTTTATTAATAAATTCTTTGTAGTAATTCTTTGATAAAAGGGGCTCAAAAAACTTTTTGTTATACGCGTTTATTAGGGAAAAGTTGGGTCCTTGGTTTGGTTTTAATTCAAATGCCTTTTTAAATTCGTCGTTCGGACCTGTGATTTCCACTTTCAAAAAAGTTTGTATGGTTTTTTCATTCTCTTTCTCAGTGGTTAAATCGTTCCCGTTCTTTTTTGAGGTGCTTGTTGTTTTACTTTTAGCATTTCCATTTTCAGAAGTAGTACCTGAATTACAACCTGCAACCATCATAAATATAGCAGCAAATATAATACACTTAAATAAAATATTTTTCAAAATACCCCTCCTAATAGAAAAATAATCCATAAAATAAAAATACGAACAACCGAGATTAAAAGTTTCAAATTCTTATAAAACCCTTCTGAATCGCTCGGTTAAGTATAAACCTTCACAAACTCCTTAATGTTGGTTCAACATACAATCCCATATAATCTGCTGGAAATTCACTTTGAAAAAACCAGACCAAACTCTGTGTGTTTTCGAGTAAATTCACTTGGATTTCGATAGCTAATTATGATGCCAATTAATGTGCAAATTTGTCCCTGCTAGGAGAAACCTCCGTGCCTTTTTATGGATGCCTGAAAAAGTCCGACGGATTCGTCATGGTTGTTGATTTCCGCTTTCATTCGTTAGGGTTATGAAGGACAAAAGGAGGTCGAAAATCAGGAAAAAGGGCGTTCATAAGGTCGATGAACGACCAAACGGGGTCAAAATCAGGAAAAAGGGCGTTCATAAGGTCGATGAACGACCAAACGGGGTCAAAAAGCAGGAAAAAGGGCGTTCATTTGGGAAATAATGGACGGAGGGCCACCGGAATTCACAGAAATGTCCTTCGCATTACTCAACTGGAATAACTGGAGCCGAGACAACTGAAGGTTTGGATGTTCTTCCGCGAAAAGCGAGCGGATTCTGTACTTTTAAATCGTGGACTTTTTCAGTGGTCACACGCTAATTCTGCAGAAGTTTAGAGTATTTCTTTCTTTCATCTATAAGCATGTGCATTTTCGAGGGATTTCGTGCCAATCGCTCCAATCAACGTATTTAGTGCATTGTGATGCGCTTTAGAAGTTAATTTTGGCTATAAGACGAGCTGTTAGCGAGACATTATCATTTTTTTCTGACTATTAATTGTTATAATCAAATGATGAAAGGGCGAAAGGAGAAGCATCTATGAAGCTTGAACAAAGGCAGTCAATGAAACTCTTTATTACGGAAGAATTGCGTCAAGGTATTCATCTGTTGACGTATCCGATCGCTGATCTGGAACGTTATATTGAAGAAAAAACGCTTGAAAACCCTTTGTTAGAATTTCGGCCAGCCGCTGATTATCAGGATTTCACACAGCATCTTCCAGAAAGGGAGGTAAGTTGGAGAGATGATATTCATGAGCAGATCAGATGGCTCCAACTAGATAAAAAAATTGCTCAGGTTCTGCCTTTTTTAGTTGATCGTTTAAATGAACGCGGATTTCTTAGTGAATCTGATGAGGACTTGGCAAATGAATTGTATACGGATTCGGATGTCGTTAGCGAAGCACGCACAACGCTTCAGCAGTTAGATCCTGCAGGAATTGGCTGCATCGACTGGCAAGCCTTTCTCCTTTTTCAGGCACTTGAAACCTATCCGAATGATCTCCTAATGCACGAGGTGATTCAATTCTTTCTCACAGACCTGATCGATGAAAATAAATCGTTTCTTATGACAAAGGTTAAGGCTTCAGAAGACTTGCTTCAAAGCATTCATCACAAACTATCGCAGTTTAAACCCTTCCCTTGCCAGGGATTAACGGGTTCTCCAACCATTTATAATAAGCCGGACGTAAAAATATCCATTCATTCAGGCGAGATAAAGTTCTCTATTCCTGTTATTCCAGTTAGGTTAAATTCTGCTTATCAGAACTGGAATGAGTCGGAAGGTAAAGTTTATCTGAAATCCTGTCAGGTACAGGCTAAAATGCTGCAGCGGGCTGTAGAGCAGCGCCAGACAACCTTAACGGCTATTATGAAAGTATTAATAGAGAAACAGCGTGAATTTTTTCTCCAGGGATTTTCTTTCTTAAATCCTCTTACCATTCATGAGGTGAGTGAAGAAATCCACATGCATGAGTCGACAGTCAGCCGTGCAGTAAAGGATAAGGTCATGGAAACGCCTGTGGGTGTTTTTCCTCTTAAAATTGCTTTTTCCACGGGTCTTAACAAAAAAGATGGTTCCATGGTTTCAAGTGCTTGGGTCAAAGACAGCATTCGGGAGATGATTCTTTCCGAAAGAAAGAATCAACCGTTCTCTGATCAGGCGATAGCAGATCATCTGAAAGCAAAATCAGGAATTATTATTTCCAGGCGGACAGTGGCAAAATACCGAAAAGCAGAAAAGATTCCTTCTTCGATGGAGAGAAGAAGAAATGTTAGGCACTAATATAGTAATCAACCCACCGTAACACCTCCTTTAGGGCCATCCATTTAGGATTTTGGGTCATAGATGGCCGCAAACACCTCCTTTAGGGCCATTTTTTCAGGATTTTGGGTCATAGATGGCCGCAACCGCCTGCTTTAGGGCCATCCTTTAGGATTTTGGGTCATAGATGGCCGCAAACGCCTGCTTTAGGGCCATCCATTTAGGATTTTGAGTCATAGATGGCCGCAAACACCTCCTTTAGGGCCATTTTTTCAGGATTTAGGGTCATAAATGGCCGCAAACACCTCCTTTAGGGCCATCCATTTAGGATTTAGGGTCATAGATGGCCGCAAACACCTCCTTTAGGGCCATCCATTTAGGATTTTGGGTCATAGATGGCTCGCAACCACCACTTTTGACATTTTCTGCGTGAACAGCCAACCAGGCGGATCGCCCAACGCGTTTTTTTCGCAAAATTAATATATGAATATCAATAAGGAAGCGCCGGCTCCGACCGGCGCGATGTAATTTTAATTAAAAACAAAGTCGTCAGGATCTGTTCCCACACGATGATCCTGATTCAATTTATGTAGGCGCGCCATAAATTCTTCCATTATGCCAGGATTCAGATATTCTGGATTAAAGGATTGAAGACATTAATAACGAATTGATTTATAAAACAAAACCAGCATTTTAATAGGGGGTATTTTTTTGGAGGCAATGAAAAGATGGGAAGTCTTTGATTTTGATTCTATGAACGCAAGAAATTCAGATGATGAGTCCGCCAGCTTTTTAAACGCTTTAATCCTGATTACTGAAGGAAAAGATAAGGCTGCTGAAGAATTATTGCGGCAGCTTTACACACATTCAACTTGCTCAGATATCACGAATCAGTGTGCGTCACTCTTGTTTGATATCTATTTTGCTCATTCGAATTGGGCACAAATAGAAACTCTTGGTCTCATGAAGGACGAAAACATCGAAATCAATGACCGCTTAATCGCTGGCGCGCTCAGTAAATTCAATGAAACGATTTTTTCATTTGGAAGCGATTCAATCCGACTTCCTATGACATTAAGCGCATCTGGATCACCAACCATTGAGGTCATGGTGAATGGCCGGAAAAAATGTTTTTGGCTTGATACTGGAGCGGGCATGAGTGTGGTCTCGCAGTCCACAGCAAACGACTGCAATCTGAGAATAATAGATAATATGGCTATTGAAGTTGGGAGTTCAACGAATGAAAGTGTAGGGACCGAGTTAGCTTTTATAAAGACGATGTCTATGCAGGACCTGACGATTGGCCACCAACCGGTATTAGTCCTATCAGATGATCAGTTAACGATTAGTCATCCGAAAATCAAAGATGAGATCATTATAGACGGGATTATTGGCTGGGATATTATTCGAAATATTTATTTGGAAATTGACTACCAGAAGAACGGTGTCACGATCGCGAAACCTAAATTAATAAATCATGAAGAAACGAATCTGTTCTTCTGCGGCTATCCCATTGTCAAAGTTAAGGCGGAGGATCAGACACCACTATTTTTTGGGTTGGATACCGGCGCGAATAAGACTTATTTCGGTCAAAGTATAAAATCTAAATTAAATAATATCAGCCTCACAAAAAGCAAAATTAACGCTGGAGGGATAGGCGGGGTGAAGGAGGTTGAGATGGAGGTTATCCAAAAACTGTCCATAATTTTGGATGAAAACAAAGCTTTTACATTCCAGAACATGCGAATGAGTTTAACAGAGTATGCCACCTTCTTTAAACTAGATGGGGTTCTTGGGAGTGATAGCGCAATAAATGGAAAATTAATTATTGACTATAATAATAGACATATTGAGTTTGTTTAATGAAAAGAAAAACTATTGACACTAATCGCAGCATATGATATTTAATTATTGATCAGCACGAATCGTTCAGGGATGCTGACTGATGAAGAGACAGAAAGGGGAAACATTGAAATGGAGAAAAAGCAGTTTCAAGCGGAATCCAAACGCCTGCTGGAAATGATGATCAACTCTATTTATTCTCATAAGGAGATTTTTTTAAGAGAGCTGATTTCCAACGCCAGTGATGCGATTGACAAAATCTACTACAAGGCTTTAACGGACGATTCTTTAACATTTAATAAAGACAGCTATTACATAAAAGTGGAGGCGGATAAGGAGAACAGGACCTTAAAGCTGACAGACACCGGAATCGGCATGACGAAAGAAGAGCTGGAAAATAATCTTGGGATTATTGCCAAGAGCGGCTCTCTTGCTTTTAAGAATGACAATGAAATGAAGGATGGCCAAGAAATTATCGGCCAGTTCGGGGTCGGCTTCTATTCGGCATTCATGGTTGCGGACGATGTGACGGTTGTTACCCGCGCGTTTGGGAGTGAAGAAGCGTATAAATGGGAATCACAGGGTGCTGACGGCTACACGATCGAGCCTTGTGAAAAAGCCGATCTTGGTACGGAGATCACTTTGAGAATTAAAGAGAATACCGAAGATGAGACCTATGATGATTATCTGGAAGAGCCCCGCATAAAAACGATTATCAAAAAATACTCTGATTTTATCCGCTATCCGATCAAAATGGAAGTTACCGAATCAAGGCCAAAAGAGGGCAGCGAAACCGAGTTTGAAGAGATCCAGGAAGAACAGACAGTCAACAGCATGGTGCCAATCTGGCGCAAGAACAAAAATGAACTCACGGATGAGGATTACGAGACGTTTTATTCAGAGAAACATTACGGTTATGACAAGCCGCTCAAGCATATCCATATCAAGGTGGATGGGGCAGTAAGGTATAATGCCATTCTATTTATCCCCGAGAACATCCCGTTCGACTATTATACTAAAGAGTATGAAAAGGGCCTGGAGCTTTATTCGAATGGCGTCCTGATTATGGAAAAGTGTTCAGATCTGCTTCCGGACTACTACAGTTTTGTCAAAGGGATGGTAGATTCTGAGGATTTATCTCTTAATATTTCAAGGGAAATTTTGCAGCACGACCGTCAGCTGAAGCTGATTGCAAAGAATATCAGGAAAAAAATAACCAGCCAATTGCAGCGGTTACTTAAGGATGACAGGGAAAAATATAATGAATTCTATAAATCTTTTGGCAGACAAATGAAATATGGGGTTTACAGTGATTTCGGAGCGCATAAGGAAGAACTGCAGGACTTACTAATGTTCCACTCCTCAAAAGAGAAAAAATCCGTCACACTGGATGAATATGTATCCAGAATGCCAGAGGATCAAAAGTACATTTATTATGCTACGGGAGAAACACATGAGCGAATTGAGAAGCTGCCGCAGACAGAGATGGTCGCGGATAAAGGGTATGAAATCCTGTATTTCACTGAAGACATTGACGAATTTGCCATTAAAATGCTCATGACTTATAAAGAAAAAGAATTCAAATCCGTCTCAAGCGGTGATCTGGGAATTGAATCGGAAGAAGATAAAAGCAACAATGAGGCAGAAAAGAAGGAAAACCAGGAGCTTTTTGATTACATGAAAGCCACTCTTTCCGGAAAAGTAAAGGATGTTAGAGTGTCTAAAAGATTGAAATCTCACCCTGTATGCCTGACAGCGGACGGGGAAGTCACCATCGAAATGGAAAAAATCTTGAAAGCCATGCCTGATAACCAAAACGTGAAGGCAGACAAGGTGCTTGAGATTAACCCGAACCACGAAGTATTCAGCTCATTAAAAGACGCCTTAGAAAAGGATAAAGGGAAACTGAATCTGTATACGAATCTCCTGTACAATCAGGCTCTGCTGATTGAAGGCCTGCCAATCAGCGATCCAGTTGAGTTCACGAATGATATTTGTAAAGTGATGGTATAAAAACGAATAAGCCCCTTTGCAGAAATGGGGACACTGAAAAAGTCCATTTAATGCTTTTAGAGTGCAGATCGTATGTCCACAATGGGATATGGTCTGCACTTTTTTTGCTTTTGGAAAGCTTGTAGAGAAATGTCCTTCATAAAGGCGATGAAGGACCAAACGGGGTCAAAAAGCAGGAGAAAGGGCGTTCATAAGGTCGATGAACGACCAAACGGGGTCAAAAAACAGAGAAGAAAAGGGCGTTCATAAGGAACAGAAAAAGGGTGTTCATAGGCGATGAACGACAAACGGGGTCAAAAGCAGGAGAAAGGGCGTTCATAAGGTCGATGAACGACCAAACGGGGTCAAAAAACAGGAAAAAGGGCGTTCATAAGGTCGATGAACGACCAAACGGGGTCGAAAATCAGGAGAAAGGGCGTTCATAAGGTCGATGAACGACCAAACGGGGTCAAAAAACAGAAAAAAGGGCGTTCATTTGGAATATAATGGACAAAAGGCAACCTAAAGTCCACAGAATGGAGATTCATATTACTCGACCTGGAATTACGGGCGGCCGAGATCCCTGAAACTGAAGTCTTGGACGCCCGCTCGCGCGCCCCACATGCCTGCTAGTCCAATAGAATTCTTACTCAAGAAAGGCTGCTAACGCACGCCCGGCCTGTCTTCCTGTAAAGAGGCATCCGCCGAGGAAGGTTCCTTCAAGTGAGCGGTAACCATGCACACCGCCGCCGCCAAAGCCCGCGACCTCACCTGCTGCATACAGCCCGGCCACAGGGTTACCCACTGCATCAAGGACTCTGCAGGACAGGTCGGTTTGCAGCCCGCCAAGCGTCTTGCGGCTGACGATGTTTAAGCGGACAGCAATTAACGGCCCGTTTTTTGGATCAAGAATTTTATGCGGAGGAGCCACCCTAATTAGCTTGTCCCCAAGGTACTTACGGGCGCCACGCAGTGCCATAATCTGCAGATCTTTTGTAAAAGCATTATCCAACTCCCGATCTCTTGCGACAATTTGCTTTTCGATCTCGTTAAGGTCAAGCAGCTTATCCCCAGCAAGTCTGTTCATACCGGCAACGAGTTCCGGCAAGTTATCGGCAATAATAAAATCCTCACCTTTATCCATGAAGGCTTTAACTGGTGCGGTTGGGCCAGGCAGGATCCGGGCCAGCACTTTTTTAATACTTTTTCCTGTTAAATCAGGATTCTGTTCAGAGCCTGACAGGGCAAATTCCTTTTCAATTATTTTTTGTGTCAAAATAAACCAGGAATAGTCATAGCCGGTTGCCTGAATCGCTTCAAGGGTTCCTAAGGTATCGAAGCCAGGGAAATTAGGCGCGGGAAAACGCTTGCCCTTTGCATCCAGCCAAAGGGAAGAGGGGCCGGGAAGAATCCTGATCCCGTGCTTTGCCCACACCGGATCCCAGTTTTTAATGCCCTCCGTATAATGCCACATGCGGTCCTTATTCACGATGCGTCCGCCTGCCTTTTCAGAAATTGCGAGCATGCGCCCGTCAACGTGTTCAGGGACACCAGAAATCATATTTGGCGCTTTACCAAGCCGAGGCGGCCAGTTCTCTTGAATGAGCGCGTGGTTGCCGCCGATTCCTCCGCTGGTCACAAGGACAGCATGAGAAAAGTATTCAAAATCACCGATCGGCTCACGGCTGCTTGCTTCACCGCGGGCAGCGGAGCTTGAAACAAGCACCTCACCATGCACTCCGGTAATGCTGCCGTTTTCCACAATTAACTCATTAACCTGATGACGAGGGAGGTAGTTAACGAGACCCTTTTTCATCGCCGCTCGGACTTTATCTTCAAAGGGTTTAACAATGCCTGGACCTGTTCCCCACACAATGTGAAAGCGAGGCACCGAATTGCCGTGGCCTTCAGCAAGATAGCCGCCGCGCTCAGCCCAGCCCACGACTGGGAAGAACCGGATGCCGCAGGAACGCAGCCATGCACGCTTTTCATCCGTCGCGAAGTCAACATAAGCTTCAGCCCATTTTCTGCCCCAATAATCCTCGTCACCTTCTCTGTCAAACCCTGCGGAGCCGAGCCAATCCTGCAAGGCAAGCTCACGGGAATCCTTGATGCCCATTCTCCGTTGCTCTGGTGAATCCACAAGAAATAAACCGCCGAACGACCACCAGGCTTGTCCACCAAGAGAAGCTTCCGGTTCCTGATCTAACAAAAGTACTTTTTTTCCCGCCTCAGCAAGCTCAGTCGTTGCCACTAATCCTGCAAGCCCTGCACCAACTACAATCACGTCATAATCCATTTTATTTCACTTCCCCGCAAAAGTTCTATGATACCTATTATTCTTACTTGCGAGCAGAAAAACCTTTGTTTGGCTTTTGTCCCCATCAAATTAAATTTATTTCCCGCAATGCATACTGGTCTTTGGTCCACTAGTGTTTATGCTAAAATATTAGCGAAAGTTGTACAGTAGTAAACAGGTATTTCACATGTTAGAAAAAAGGAAAAAGAACTAACAGAAAAAGGTGTGTTCACATGAAAATTCTAGGATTATCAGGAAGTATGACCCCTCATTCAAAGACAATGATTACGATAGAAAAGGCACTTCAATTTGCAGAAGGTGCTGCCAGCAATGTGACAACCGAATTAATAACCTTGGGCGATCTTGAACTGCAATTCTGTGATGGCAGGGATCCAAGCTTGTATGGCGGGGACACAGGAGACTTGATCCGTAAAATTAGGGAAGCAGACGCCTTGATTGTCGGAACGCCTATTTATAGAGGGTCTTATACCGGTGCTCTCAAAAATGTCATGGATTTGATCCCAAATGATGCGTTAAGAGGAAAGGTGATTGGGCTGGTCGCAACAGGTGGCACCTATCACCACTTTCTAGCGATTGAACACCAGCTGAAACCGCTTTTTGGCTATTTTCAAGCTCATATCGTACCGGGCACCGTTTATGCTCACAATGATCATTTTTCCAAGGATAAAAGACTTGAAGATAAAGATATTATTAAACGGGTTGAAAAGCTTGGGGAGGACGTGGTGCATCTGCACAACCAAATCCATCATGAAGCGGCAGCGACCACAGGACCAGCTGTTCCGGGAAAAACCTTTCCCTAAATGCATCAGAGATCAGAGCGTTCACACATGTGAGCGCTTTTTTTATTAGCTATTTTCCTAAAGGTTGCCGCTGTTATATTTTCAAAGGAATAATTTTCTTTTAATGGTATTATATATAGTGAGTGATTTTACTAAAGAGCAGTTATGTTTAATGAATTTTTTATAGTGAAAATGGAGTTGAGAATAATGGACTTTCTTAATTGGTATGATTGGATTACACCAACCAACCCTTTCGCTTCATTGTTTTTTGGTGTCATATTTACAGTAATTATTGGAATGACGGTATGGATAGATACTAAAAACCTTAGAACGACAACATTAGCTATAATAGTAGGGGTTGTAGTAACTATATGCGGAGTGACACTATTAAATTTGGCAGGATATTATGGATAGATAATGGAATCTTTGCGAAAAGAGTTTTTTAACTAGTTAAATTAGTGCTTTTTCACAAATATTTTCAGTCCTAAATACGCACCTAAACTACCATAAATGACACTAAGAAAAGCATCAAGCCAAATTTTATAATTTGACTGTGGGATTAGTGGAGTTATTACTATGTGGAGTGTGAATACAAAAATCATAACAAAAAAAACAAACGATAGTTGAGCAAGTGTCGATGATTTTTTTTTGTGCATTAGAAAGCCACCTCTCTCATTGTTCCATTATGCTCAGGACAAACCAACAACCCCAATCGGAACCAATTATAAGTAACAGTTTAGGACGATGTACATAATAATTTCTCTTTTTTTAGATTGTTCTCCTTTATTTATCCACCAACATTCTCTTAAATCATTAAATGGTTTCGCTGCATCTTTCATTCGATCAGAAAAAATATACTCCTAAAATTGGAAACCTTTTTTCCAGCATTTACGTATTTGTAATATAGCATTTGTTCTTAAACGTACCCATAAGAATAAGCATAAGGGGGTGATGTGATTGACGATCGATCTGATTTCAATCTATTGGTATGTTCTGATTGGCAGTCTAGTCGTTGCCATTTTATTTCTATTAATTGGTGATATTCTGCACAATGTGCTGGACGGTTTTTTTCACCCCGTTCTCCTGTTTGGATCGCTCGCTGTTATCTCAGGGACGGGAATCCTGTTAACAAAGTATACGCTCCTTTCTACAGGTATTGTATTAGGTATCGGGGTGGCGTTCGGGGTGATCACGTATGTTCTTATCTATAATTTTCTTATTATTCCGATCTCTCAGGCGGAGTCGAGCAATGCTTATTCCATGCAGGACTACCGAGGACGGATTGCAGAGGTCATCACGTCCATTCCGGCAGCTGGGTACGGAGAGGTCATGCTTTCTTCAGCCGCAGGGAGCCGGAGTGAAACGGCGCAAAGCTTTGACCGGCTGGATATTGGAAGAGGAAAGAAAGTGGTCGTAGTAGAGATCGATAAAGAGGGTGTGCTGCACGTCTCTCCAATGGAGGACGACTTTTTATAAATTTTAGGGGGAAAAAGAGATGGACTTTTTAATTGTAATTGGGGTTGTCGTTGCTGTTATCTTAATCTTGGCGATTGCATTTGCCACACGCTACAAAACAGTGGGTGCCGATGATGCAATGATTGTCACGGGGAGTTTTCTGGGTGCCAAGAATGTCTTTTCTGATGAATCTGAAGGGAAAATAAAAATTGTGCGTGGCGGCGGTTCGTTTATTTTGCCGATTTTCCAGCAAAAAGAACTGATCAGCCTGCGCTCGCATAAGCTTGATGTTTCAACGCCTAACGTCTATACAGAAAATGGTGTACCGGTTATGGCTAATGCGACAGCGATCATTAAAGTCGGCAATACAACCGAAGCGATCGCTACAGCAGCTGAGCAATTCCTTGGAAAAAAAGACTCTGAACTTGAGGCTGAAGCGCAGGAAGTGCTTGAAGGTCACTTAAGAGCGATTCTCGGAACGATGACGGTGGAAGAGATTTATAAAAACCGGGACCGCTTTGCCCAGGAGGTTCAAGGACAGGCCTCTGTTGACCTAAAAAAAATGGGCCTTCAAATTGTTTCTTTTACCATTAAAGATGTCCAGGATGAGAACGGTTATCTTGATGCATTGGGTAAACCGCGTATCGCCGAAGTAAAGCGGGACGCAGAGATTTCTGAAGCCGATGCGATCCGTGATTCGCGAATTCGTAAAGCGAAAGCTGATGAAGACGGACAAAAAGCCGAGCTGCTTCGGGATACCAATATCGCTGAAGCCATTAAGGAAAAAGAATTAAAGGTTGCTTCGTTTAAACGTGACCAGGACCGCTCGAAAGCAGAAGCGGATATGTCCTACGATTTACAAAAAGCGCGTTCTGAGCAGGAAGTAACTGAAGAACAAATGAAAATTGAACTCGTTAAAAAACAGAAAGCAATCGAATTGGAAGAAAAAGAAATCTTGAGAAGTGAACGTCAATATGATGCTCAAGTGAAAAAGAGAGCCGATGCGGATCGTTATGCAGCGGAACAGCGTGCGGAAGCGGATAAAGTAACACGGGTGAAGGCAGCCGAGGCTGATGCTGAGAAGGTTCGTATGGAAGGGGAGGCAGCTGCATCCTCAGAACGCGCCAGAGGTAATGCGGAAGCTGAAATCATTCGTGCCAGAGGTCTTGCTGAAGCAGAAGCAAAAGAAAAGCTCGCTGAAGCCATGGAGAAATACGGCGAAGCTGCCATTCTCGATATGCTTGCCAAAATGCTGCCTGACTTTGCTGAAAAAGTGGCCTCACCGATACGCTCAATTGATAAAGTCACAGTGATCGATAACGGCTCAGGCGAGGGGGATGGCGTCGCACGCATGAGCAACTACGTGACGAAATTAATGACACAAATGCCTGAAACCCTAAAAGATGTCTCAGGGATTGACCTAAACGGGATTTTGCAAGGACTGACCAAACGATCCAGTTCACGGATTCTAAACAACAAGGCCATGGAAGCAGCACCTGCCCAACAGGCCCATCCTAGCAAGCCAGCTGAAAAACCAGATGAGTCAAGAGAGCCTGTAACAAGCTCGGAATCGTATTAGATACGTAACGCTCGCCTCATGGGGTGAGCGTTTTTACTTTGGGAGCGAAGAATATCGTCGTACATAAACTTGTGGTGAAACGGGAGGTAATGCAGGAAAAAGCGACAAGTTTCCCGAATACATACTGTGGACAAAAAAACGTGTAATCATGGGAGTGGTCTGACTATGTTATCGAAGGAAGAGCTATTAGAAGCTTTTGAAGGCAACAGAAGACTGACAGTGAGGACGATCGAAGCATTTCCTGAAGACAAACTTTTTAACTTTACAGCAGCAGAACAGATGCGGCCTTTTTCAAAAATGGTGACTGAAATTTTGGGTATTGAAAAAGCCTATGTGCGCGGTATTGCACTGAACGAATGGGAGTGGAAGCCAGGAGAATTTGATATTTCAAAAAAGAATGATCTCTTGGCTGCCTGTGAAAAAGTAAGAAATGAAACGCTTGAGATTTGGGATAAAATCACAGAAGAGCGACTTGCTACTGTGGAAAAAGATCCATTTTTCGGTCCTGAAATGAGTCATTTTAGCCGCTTAATGTATGCTCTGGAAAATGAGATTCACCATCGCGGCCAGGGCTATGTCTATTTGCGCGCTCTCGGAATTGAGCCTCCAGCGTTTTTCGAACGCTAAGGCAATTCATAACACGGAAACCTGTATTTGATATAAATACAGGTTTTTCGTATAGAAAGGAATGAAAAGATGACACATCTCGCTGTACAAATGTATGAGTACCACGCTTGGGCAAATCAAACATTATTCGCCAGGATCCTCGAACTTCCTGATGAGGTTTACCATAAAGAAATTGAGAGTGTTTTTCCATCTATCGCAAAGGTTGTTTCGCACATGTATATTGTTGACCAGCTCTGGTTCCAAATTATCACAGGCAAGGACATGCCTGAAGCCCTGGATGTTGAGAAAGATTCAGGAGAGGGCAAAGGCATTAAAGAAATGGCCAGGCTGTTTGAAGCATTGTCACAGAAATATAAAGCATTTTTAAGTAAGCAAGAAGATTTTGAAACGCAACGGGTTCTCAATATTCCGTGGGAAGGCAGATGCGAAAAGAATTTATCAGAGATGGTTATGCATATTGTCACGCATGCAACCTATCATCGCGGCAACATTACCGCCATGCTGCGTCAAATGGGCCATCCTTCAGTTACGACTGACTTTACACGCTACTGGTATGCGAGTTTTTAGAAGATTAATGTGCCGGATACAAATCGGGCTTAATATTGAACGGCCTGCCTATCTGTTAATAGTTTTGGTGGATAAAGTTTAATAGGGGTGGAATATGAGCGACAGAGTTATAGATAATATTGTAGAGTGTATGGCGATAAGCAATGGTGATCCTACGATACAAAGAGTACAGACTGAGCATCGCCTTAAGCTTGCTCAATACTGGGATATAAAAGAGGGCAGCAGAATCCTGGAAATAGGCTGCGGACAAGGCGATACCACAGCCGTCTTGGCATACCTGACAGGAGAAAATGGTTTTGTTCATGGGATCGACCGTGCGTCACCTGATTATGGTAGACCGATCACACTGGCGTATGCTGCTGAGCATTTAAAAAAATCAAAGCTCGGAAAACAGATAAAAATAGATTTCGACGTTGATCTATTATCTTCGAAAGTTGATTTCCCTGAAAATGCGTTTGATGTCATTGTCCTGTCGCATTGCTCCTGGTACTTTAAATCTTTTGATGAATTTTCTGGAGCATTAAAGAAATTGAGAAGGTGGGGCAAGCGGTTATGCTTTGCTGAGTGGGATGCACGAATGAAGACGATTGAGCAGCTCCCGCATTTTTTAGCAATCCTGCTTCAGGCCCAGTACGAATGTTTTAAAGAAAACAGCCAATCGAATATCCGCACATTGTTTACGCCAAATGATATTAAGATTCTTGCTGAAAATACGGGTTGGAACATAATCAGCGACAAATCATTTGTATCGGTTGAGATGCAGGATGGTAAGTGGGAGATAGAGAACACGTTAACTGAATATCAATTTGAACTGGATAAAATCAACCGTTTGCCTGCAAAATTCAAATCTCTTATTCAATCTGAAGTCAATTTATTAGAAGAATCATTAGAAAGTCATGCTGCTCAGCCATTGTCCATATACGCGATGATCGCTGAATAATGTTCGATAAATAAAGGAGGGAAAGTAAAATGGATATCCTAAAACAACAATATGATCTAGTCAAGAATACAAGAGAGTCACTATTTCAATTCTGCGAGACAATAAAGCCTGATGATTATATCAAAGAGTTAGATGGGTTTGGCTGGGGATCGATTCGGAATCTGCATGTGCATGTTTCGCAATGCTACACGTACTGGCTATCAAGGTTTGGTTTAAAAGAAACGGGAGATAAAGTCGATCCTGCCAGTGTAAAAGACGTAAAACAAATGAGGGAGCTTTTTAAAGAAACGGACAAGACTGTTTATAAATTTTTAAATGAGTTTGAAGGGAATTATGAGCACAAAATTAAAGGGGAGGTGGAAGAGGATGTGTTTTCTGTGCTTTGGCTGATGACTCACACTATGACACATGAATTCCACCATAAAGGACAAATTGTCTCAATGGCACGGCAATTAGGCTATACGCCACCGGATACGGATTTGGTTTAAGTTTAGGCGGTGCCTGTCACGCCCCGGGTTTTGTCGGTTGTTGTCGAAATGCCGGGAGTACATTTAGAAGTTAAAATAAACCACAGCGTGCATTTCGCTGTGGTTTTATCAATCCATCTATTTCACGTACTCAACGGAAACACTTTTACTGCTTATTATTTTCAAATCCTTTGGCACACGCATATACAACACCTGCATACCGAAAGAGCCATTATGACCCGATGGTGTCTTTCCGGTGAATTGCTCGATGGGGAATTCCTTTTTTATCAGGGTTAGGTTGATCGTTTTCTTGATGCTTGTGAAGGTTAGTGTATCCTGAGACCATTCAAGGTTGGGAGCAGGAATACTTTTTGATACATCCATTCCATTAATTTTAGATGGGGTCTGATAAAAAGTGCCTTCAATCTTATGATCGTTGACCGGCTTTTTTTCAATGACAATCATTGGATCAAGGGAATCGCCATTTTTTAGACTCAGATTTAAGACGTGTTGATGGTAGTCTTTTTCCCATTGGTCAGTGATAAATGAAGGATCAATTTTTTTAGGGTTTCCATTTATGGCTAAGTTATATAAATCTTCATGCTCATGAGAAGTGGACTGTTTTTTTAGCTGGCTGAATCGCTGAACTTTTTTCATCAGGAATGAACGCGCAAATAACAGCGGAAAGAAGCATGATGATCATATAGCCTCCGAGCAGTTTCATCCTTTGCACGTTGGATAAATACGTTCGCGTTTTCTTTCTGGATCTTTTAAACATAAATACACTAAGGCCGATGATTAAAAGAATGATAATGATTGGACCGAAAGCAATCATTGGCGGACCTCCATTCGGTTGAAAATAGCGATTGATCCTGCAAAAAGTAAGACTGCACTAACAATCACTTTAACAAAAAACAGAACGAAGCTAGACTCAGTTGAGAAAAATCCAACAATAGACGCCGCAGTATGTCCATACCCTGCTCTTTCCCCAAAGGTCGTGAGTCCAATGAATAACACTGGAATGATGACAGCAAAAGCTCTGTTTAGCTGTATAAGGGTTCCTATTATGTAGCCAAGAGAGCTAAAGAGAAAGACATACAAGCTGGTGGCAACAATACCGATCAATATTCCTTGGAATCCTGCTGCGGCATTACCTGCAATATAATGGCCAGTGCCGATTAAATATATGATTATTTTCAGAAGAAAGCTTGATAGAATGGCAGATGTGCCAGCAATGATGCTTGCTGCCAAAAGAAATAAGGCATTGGACAGATGGCTGCTGACTCTTGTCGTTACAAAGGTAAAGTCGTCTTCTCGGTAAGGTTTGGTTGTAATCAGGATAGAGGTAAAAAGCGCCCATAATAGCATGAAAAAAATAACGATATCGGCTGAATAAGTGGTTGCTTTTACTTCGAAGGTATCAGATCCTCCCATAAAACTTCCAATACCGTTTAACGAAAAGAAAAGCGCCAGAATTTGCAGGACCATCATGGAGCTGAAGAGGCCGGAATACGAAGTGAATTTGTATTTAAACTGCTTTAACACCACATTAAGCAAAGTGGGTTCATTTAAAGACATCATCAATCTCTCCTTTATGCGTGCTTGTTAAATAGACACATAGGTCACTAGAGGCCACTGGGGAAATGACCAATCCGTCGGCTCGCATGCGTTGCAGATCCGTCTCAGAATAATTATTTTCTACAACAGTATACACACGCTCCGAGGGAAGGCTTTTTTCATAATAATGGGTACGGCCATCTGTCCATCGATCAATGGATGATCGATCTCCGGTAAGACCAACGGCCCAATTTTTCAGATCTGATATAGAAGTATGAGTCAGAACGTTTCCCTCTTTAATCAAAAGAACGTCTTCGAGAAGATGTTCGATTTCATCTAAATGATGGCTGGACAGGATAATAGTGCGGGGATGAGCCAAGTAATCCTTCAGCATCGCACGGTAAAAATCTTTTCTCACAGCTGCGTCCATCCCAGTCGTCGGTTCATCAAAAAGCGTTAATGCACAGCGGGAAGATAAACCTAAAATCATATTGAAGGAACTTTTCATTCCTTTAGATAAATTATTGTGGTTCTGGTTGAGGTTAAGTGAAAAATACTCACAAAGACGGTTAGCCAGTTCAGCATTCCAGTTTCCGTATAAGCGGCTTGCAGTGTCCAAAATTTCATTCAGCTGCATGGAAGCAGGAAGAGACATCTGATCATCAATTAAAATGGAATTGGCTGAGACAAACAGATCATTGAAGGGTGGTTTTGATAAAACGCGTATTTCACCGGAAGTTTCACGTAAAAATCCGGCAATTATTTTTAACAAGGTTGTTTTTCCTGCACCATTTCTGCCGATAAGCCCTGTGATCGTATTCTCTTGAATCTCAAAAGAAAGGTTATTTAAAGCCTTCTTTTTGCCGTAAGCTTTTGTTATCGCTTTGCATGCTACAGCCACACTCATTTTCCATCCTCCTTGTTTGCGCTTTTGATCATTTGGATTAATTGCTCTTCGCTGACATGCAGCGTCTTTGCCTCTCTTACGATATTCTGGACTAATTGTTTTAAGGTATGATCCTTACGTTTAGTAAGGATCTTTTCTTTAGCGGTATTTTCCACGAACATGCCAAGGCCTCTTTTTTTATAAAGAATTTTTTCGTCGGCTAAAATATTCAGCCCCTTAGCGGCAGTTGCGGGATTTATATTGAACAGTTCAGCGAGCTGGTATTGCGAATAAACTTTTTTATCACTTTGAAATGTGCCCTCTAGAATTTCATTTTCAAGCCATTCAGCAATTTGGACATATATAGGCTTCATGCCATCTGTATCTAAAATCAAGCATGCTCCTCCTCTCGAGGATTAGTGCATTAGTGGTGTAATGTAGTATACCGTATTTTTCGGTGCCTGTCACGCCCCGGTTTTTGTCGACAAACGGTTTACAGCGCTCCTCCGCTTTAGGACATGGAAAGTCTTAAATAGGGAATAAATAAATTCAAAAAGATTGAAAAAGGACGTGACGTGGTATAGTCCTAAATAGTTAAAAATAGTCGATAATTTTTAAGGAGGATTTATCTAATGAATGTACTAGTAATCGGAGCGAACGGTAAAATAGGTCAAAAAATTGTGAGTTTATTAGGAAAGAGTGATCATCAGGTAACTGCGATGGTCCGTAAAGAAGAGCAGATTCCGAAGCTTGAGGAGCTTGGAGCGAAAACAGTAAAAGGCGACCTGGAAAAAGATATATCTCATGCCGTTAAAGGTGCGGATGCTGTTATCTTTACAGCAGGTTCAGGTGCAAAAACAGGTGCGGATAAAACGATCCTGATTGATCAGGAAGGCGCGATTAAGGCAATGGATGAAGCAGAATCACATAATGTGAAACGTTTTGTGATTGTAAGTGCTATGATTCCGGAAGATGCTAGTGAGGCAGATGATGCAATGAAGCCATATTTCGCTGCCAAAAAACGAGCAGATGAGTATTTGAAAAACACATCTCTGAACTATACGATTCTTCGCCCAGGAAGATTGTCTGATGAAGAAGGAACAGGAAAAATAGCTGCAGCAGAGTCATTAAACTTCAAATCGGACATTCCGCGCGATGATGTTGCTCAGGTTGCTGTTGAGGCTCTAGAGAATGACAAGACGTACAAGAAAACGATCGAAATCTTATCCGGTGACAAGACGATTTCTGACGCGCTTAAAAGTTTGTAAATAAATCGACATTATGCAGAATAGATAAATAATTGTGTTTAATAAAATGAACATCCATCTTTTTCATGGGCAAGGAGGAATAATATGAGCAAAGATCAGAAGGCGGCAGAAAGCCAGAAGCATTCTCATTACGCACAGATTCCAAGCAGTGAAAGAAAACCTTTAGCCAATGCCCGTAAAACAGGACCAGTCGATCCTGATGAAGAGATGACGGTGACGCTGCTTGTAAGACGTCCCTCAATTGATGATTATTTGAAAAAAAACACAAGCGTCCCTTTGTCGTCAAACAGACATCTTAGCCGGGAAGAATTTGCTGAAGCACATGGCGCAGATCAAGAAGACATTGAAAAAGTGAAGCAGTTCGCAAATGAACACAATCTAGAGGTAAAAGAGATTAACGAAGCAGCAGGCACCGTTCTGCTGGCAGGGAAAACAGCAGCCTTCAGCAAGGCTTTTAAAGTTGAGCTTGAAGCTTACGAACATCCCGACTTCACCTATCGTGGGCGAACAGGTCACGTAAGTATTCCAACAGCACTTGAGGGTGTTGTCGAAGCCGTTCTGGGACTGGATGACCGCCCACAGGTTCGAGCGCATTTTCAGATTTTGAAGGAAGACCATATAATGGCTCGGGCCAGCAGTACAAGAATGTCCTACACGCCTCCGCAGATTGCTGAGCTTTACAATTTCCCAACAGGTGTTGATTGCAGTGATCAAAGCATTGCCATTATTGAATTAGGTGGCGGCTATGATCCTTCTGAGCTGCAAAACTATTTCGCCTCACTTGGGGTTCCGCAGCCGAACGTTAAAGCGGTAGGCGTGAATGGCGCCACGAATAAGCCAACAGGAAGCGCAAACGGTCCTGATGGAGAAGTGGTGCTGGATGTTGAGGTGGCTGGTGCCGTTGCTCCCGGTGTCAATATTGCGGTATATTTTGCTCCAAACACAGACGCAGGCTTTCTAAATGCTATTAAAACAGCGGTTCACGATACTGAAAATAAACCCTCTGTTATTTCAATAAGCTGGGGAGCTGCTGAAAGCCAGTGGACCGAGCAGGCAATGAAAGCAATGGACCGCGCTTTTCAGGATGCTGCAGCAGTCGGTGTAACGGTTTGCTGTGCATCCGGTGACCGTGGTTCCGCAGATGGCGAAACCGATGGCCTTGTTCATGTCGATTTTCCGGCTTCAAGCCCTCATGCACTCGCGTGTGGGGGAACAAAGCTTGAAGGTACAGGTAAGACGATTTCAAATGAAGTTGTCTGGAACGAAGGCCCGGACAGCAGTACAGGCGGCGGTGTCAGTTCAGTATTTGATCTGCCGGATTGGCAAGCATCCGCGGATGTCCCGGTGTCAGCGAATCCAAATGGCTCAAAAGGCAGAGGTGTCCCAGATGTCGCTGGAGACGCTGATCCAGCGACAGGCTATAAAATACTGGTAGACGGACAAGAAATTGTAATTGGCGGTACCAGTGCCGTTGCGCCCCTTTGGGCAGGATTGCTGGCGCTTATTAATAAGCAGAATGGTCAGCCGGTCGGCTTTTTAAATCCGGCTTTATATGATCCTTCTGCCCGGAATGGTGCTTTTAGAGACATTGTAGAAGGCAATAATGAATCGGCAAGTAAAGAAAAAGGTGCCTATACTGCCCGAATCGGCTGGGATCCCTGCACGGGCTGGGGAAGCCCGGATGGCACTGCCCTGATGAATTACCTGAAAGGTTTACAGCAAAAATAAGCATAATAAAAGAAACCACAGCAGACTTTGCTGTGGTTTTTTGGTGATGAAATTCTCGAAAATAGATTAAACAAAATATTTAGATTACATTGCTATATCCACTAAATTACTTCAAATAAGATGGTTTATTTTGTAAATTAATTCAACTCTGCGTTCAAGTGATTGTCTCCTCTTACTTTCCTAAAAACATGCAGGAACAATTTGGCATAATTGGAGTTGGGGAAGACTTGCCATAGGAGTATAACTATAATATCTAAAAGCGCATAAAACTTTAGAACATTGCACATCTCTTATGCCATTGTGCTGATTGTTCTAATCGTGTTTGTGCCATTTTAACCTTCTATGTTCTTTACTTGGTTCTCATTATACAATAGGTCAATTATATTAATTGTGAGGTTATTTAAAGAAGTTTTGCTTTTAAGTAGGCATTTTCTTAAAAATTATTTAATATCAGTGATTTGATATTGGGTTTTTCTTTGTCTAAGTCCTCTTTTGTAGAATAGGTTAGAAAGAATTTTTCTCATTTTATCCGTGTGTCTTTCAGTTAGTGAAGCAATTGTCCATGCGTATATTAGCACAGAAATAGCTAATATTACTTTTATAAATAAAGTGGTAGTTCCGAATGGCCAAAATGGAGAAATCAACCATGTAAGTATAAAATTAGATAAAGGATAATGAACTAGATATAAAGTATAAGAAAATCCAGCAAGTTCTTGGCTTAAATTGAGTCTTGACGCGTTTCTTGTTTGATTATTAAAAACGGAAATAATGAGATAAATTAATACAGAAAAAGTTATTCCCACCGATAAATCCTTTAAGAAACCAGCATTAGGGTTGTAATTCATGGAAGCTAAGGCGACAAAAGAGAAAAACATAATAACTAAATAACTTACTTTTTTATTTGTGATTATTAGAGGCTTTAATAAAGGAATTATTGCTCCTAATAACCAAACTAAAAAATACAACATTATTTTTTCACCTATAAATAATGAAATTACAATAAATACTATTAAATATAAAATCTTCATCCGATCTTTCGTGAAGAAATTAATAGGACAAGGCAGGGAAATAAAATATAGTACCAGAATTCATAACTTAAACTCCAAAGAGGACCGTTTAAACCAAATGGTTTGACAATTATGCCTTGCAAAAATAAAATATTACCAGAAAAATATTCCCAATTTATGTAATGTGAAATTTTTAGGTTATCTGGACTTAAACTCTCTCCAAACAACCCAGAGCTGTAATTTTGCCCAAAATAAAGTGAGTATAAGTGCTGGTAATAAGACGATCCAAAGTCTAGTTATTCTTTTTAATAAATAATCCCCCCAAGACCATTTATTGTTTTTTATTGCTTTTAACACCGTTGAAGAGATAAAATATCCACTTAAAACAAAAAATATCATTACTGCTTGGTAACCAGGAACAGGGACATAAAAATGAAATAAAAAAACAATAAAAGCTGAGAAAAATCTAAGGAAATCTAAAATACTAGAGGCTTTACTGTTATTATTGATAATATTTATAGATATGTTCTTCATACTACTAATTACCTACCTTTCCATCTAAGGTTTTTAATATTATACCACGATCGTTCTATATAATGAACTAATCTTTCGATATTTTCGCAATAATGAATATAATCCAATAAGCTAAATGTAGTGATTTAATTCTAAATTTTCAAAATCAATTGTTAGTACAGCCAATTTTGTTCATATTTAAAGATTAACAACAGTCAAGGGTGTTGCACTGTTTGTTAATTTTAAGTAGTATGATACTGAATGCATTTCGAAAGAGGGTTTAACATGACTAAATCATCCATTTATGGACTGACATTTGAACAGCTGACGTCTTGGCTACTGGAACATGGGCATAAAAAATTCCGGGCTTCTCAGGTTTGGGATTGGTTATATAAGAAACGTGTCACGGATTTTTCTGAAATGAATAACGTCAATAAAGACTGTATTGAGTTATTGAAGGAGAATTTCGAGATTCAAACACTTTCACTGCACACTAGGCAGGAATCTGCAGATGGAACAAATAAATTTCTTTTCAGGTTAAAAGATGGCAACTTAATTGAAACCGTCTTGATGAGATTTAAATATGGTCTGTCCGTGTGTGTAACGACACAAGTAGGCTGTAACATCGGCTGCAGTTTTTGCGCAAGCGGTTTATTAGCAAAAAGCCGTGATTTAACAAGCGGAGAAATTGTGGAACAGATCATGAATGTTCAGCACCATCTAGACGAAGCTGAGAAAGATGAACGCGTGAGCCACATTGTTGTTATGGGGATCGGGGAACCGTTCGATAACTTTAACAATCTGATGGATTTCCTTTACGTGGTCAATGATCAGAAAGGGCTTGCGATTGGTGCAAGACACATTACCGTGTCTACCAGCGGATTAGCACACAAAATTTATGAGTTCGCAGATACCAAGCTACAGGTTAACTTAGCGGTTTCTCTGCATGCACCGAACGATGAGCTCAGGACAAGCATTATGAAGATCAATAAGGCTTTTCCACTCGAAAAATTAATGACAGCCATTGATTATTATCTTGAAAAAACCAACCGCAGGATTACATTTGAGTACATTCTGATTAAGGATGTTAATGATCATAGGGAAGAAGCCCTTCAGCTTGGGGAACTCTTGAAGGACAAGCGCCATCTGTCATACGTGAATCTGATTCCTTATAATCCGGTTGACGAGCATGGCCAGTATCAGCGGAGTGATGATGCAGCGATTTCCACTTTCTTTGACACATTGAAAAAGAAAGGCATTAATTGCGGCGTCCGCTTAGAGCATGGTACGGATATAGACGCGGCCTGCGGACAGTTAAGAAGTAAGCAGGTAAAGAAAGACAAGGAAAAGGAAAAAGCACTATAAATTATTAGGGAAAAGCGCATCTCAAGCAGATGCGCTTTTTTTTGTTCATAAAAATGTTTGCACGTGTAAAAACATACTGTTAAATTGACTAAAAATTTAAAAAATGCAAAAATAGAAAGATATAAAAGGTGAGAAAGGAGGGGATTTTTACCAAATGTAAGCGGTCTATTTCTGTTGTCGCGCGGGTTTTTATTACGAATAAAAATGCAAGCTATTCCAGAGTTGTGTGCAATCGTATGCATGATATTTTTGATCAAATACTTAGTTAATCTGATGATATGTGGCCAACCAGATCGTTCCCAGGAAATCTTGAAAAAGGAGTTTTTCTATGATTAAAAAGGGGATTAATATTATTTTGATGGCTGTTCTTTTGCTGGCCATGGTAAGTTCCGGGGCAATGCGGCCGGCCCGGGCTGCTGATCAATCTACGTCTCTAACTGTTCATTATCTTCGTTTTAATAAGGATTTTGACAGCTGGAATTTGTGGATGTGGCCCTATAAGCCTGATAATGGAGACGGGCAGGCGTATTCATTTGATGGACAGGATGCCTACGGTGCGGTCAGTCATGTTAAGGTGCCAGGAGATAATTCAGAAGTTGGGATTATCGTTCGAAAAGGGAACTGGGAGGCACGGGATGGGCGACCGACCGTTACATTGATGTTAGCAAAGGAAATGAAGTTTGGCTTGTGCAGGGGGTGCAGCAAATTTTTTATAATCAGGCTGATGCTGAAAAAGCAGCCTCGCCTGCTGTCAGTAATGCGTATTTAGATGGGTCAAAACAATTACTTGTTAAATTAAATAAATCGTTGTCGCTCAGTACAGGAGCCAGCGGATTTTCAGTCTATGATCAGACGGCAAAAAAGTCGATTCCGGTTAAATCCGTGGAGAATGCGAACAGTGTGACAGCTGTTCTTACCTCAGACTTCCAGAAACAGCTTGGAGCTAAAAGCGACTGGACTCCAGACGATCACACAACACTTTTTCACAAGGTGAATGATAATTTGTACCAGTTTACAGCCGATTTAAAGGAAGGCAGTTATCAATACAAGGTCACACTTAATGATGGCTGGGATGAGGCATATCCGTCAGAAAATAACCAACTCGCAGTTCCTGAAGACGGAACATCCGTGACGTTTTCTAATATTCACCGAGCATAAGGTGCTGGACAGTCTAAATAATCCTGATGCCGCACTTCCAAAAGACGGTAGCGGTGTAACGACCGATTTAGTTAACGTGACGCTTAATAAGGCGCCGGATGTTACCCATAATTTAACGGTACAAGCTGAGGGAGTCACCCCGGCAGTGATCATTCCTCGGAAGGTGCTAAACCAGAAAACGTATGTCTACAAGGGATCGGATCTGGGAATACGTATAAGCCTTCGGGGACCTCGTTCAGAGTTTGGGCACCAACCGCAGCTCATGTTAATTTACTGTTATATAACACCGCGGAGGGTGCTTTGACGAAAAGAGTACCTATGAAAAAATCAACGAAAGGGACGTGGTCCACCAAGCTTCATGGGAATCAGGCAGATAAATACTACACGTATGAAGTCACCGTTCAGGGTCAAACAAATGAGGCGGTTGATCCTTATGCAACAGCAATTGCTCCCAATGGAACGAGAGGAATGATCGTTGATTTGCAGAAAACGGATCCGCCAGGCTGGAAGGGTGATAAGCATGTCACTCCAAATAACATAGAAGATGAAATCATTTATGAGATGCACATCCGTGATTTTTCGATTGATAAAAATTCCGGAATGACAAATAAGGGTAAATTTTTGGCTCTAACCGAGCATGGAACAAAGGGACCAAATCAAGTAAAAACTGGTCTCGATCATTTAAAGGAATTAGGGATCACGCATGTCCAGGTGCTGCCTTCCTATGCCTTTAACAGTATTGATGAAACGAAAAATGATCAATATAACTGGGGTTATGACCCGCGTAATTACAATGTGCCAGAAGGAGCGTATGCTTCAACACCTTATGGAACAGCGAGAATTAAAGAATTTAAACAGATGGTGCAGTCGCTTCATAAGAGTAATATCGGTATTAATATGGATGTCGTGTACAACCACACATTTGACGTTAAGGTATCTGATTTTGATAAAATTGTTCCTCAGTATTATTACCGGACGGATGCTTCAGGTAATTATACCAACGGTTCGGGTGTAGGGAACGAAATCGCTGCAGAACGGCCGATGGTGCAAAAGTTTATCACCGATTCTCTAAAATACTGGGTGAAGGAGTATCATGTCGATGGTTTCCGGTTTGATCTGATGGCCTTGCTTGGTAAGGACACAATGAAAAAAGCATCAACGGAGCTGCATAAGATAGACCCAGGCATCGCCTTGTATGGTGAGCCATGGAAAGGCGGTGACTCTGCGCTTCCCGCTGATCAGCTCCTGACAAAAGGTCAGCAAAAGGGGCTCGGCGTTGCGGTCTTTAATGATAATCTTCGCAATGCATTAGATGGCAATGTGTTTGACAGTGCGTCTCAAGGCTTTGCAACAGGCGCTAAAGGGCTCACAGATGTCATTAAGAAGGGAATAGAGGGAAGTATCAATGACTTCACTTCGACGCCAGGAGAGACGATTAATTACGTTACAAGCCATGATAATTACACGCTTTGGGATAAAATAACGGAAAGCAATCCCAATGATAATGTAAATGACAGAATAAAGATGGACGAGCTTGCGCAGGCCGTTGTGATGACTTCTCAAGGCATTTCCTTCATGCAGGGAGGCAGTGAGTTACTAAGAACTAAAGGAGGAAATGATAACAGCTATAATGCTGGTGATCAGACGAATCAATTTGACTGGGCTCGGAAAGCCAAGTTTAATAAAGTCTTTGACTATTACAGCGGTCTGATTGGTTTGCGGCACGCGCATCCAGCTTTTCGTATGACGAGTGCCAATCAGATAAAAAATCATCTAAGCTTCTTGCCAAGTCCTGATAATACCGTTGCATTTGAGCTGACTGGCCATGCCAACCGGGACCAGTGGGGCAACATCCTGGTGGTATATAACCCCAATCAGTCACCGATCGATATGAAGCTTCCTTTGGGGAGTTGGGAAATCAACGCGACAGAAGGGAAAGTAAGTGAACAAACGCTTGGTCATGCTGCAGGTAAGGTGACGGTACCGGGGATCTCTATGATGGTGCTTCATCAAGAGGCAAGAGGACCGCTTAAGCCGCAAAGGTAAGGGTATTAGTATTTAATAGAATTAGGTACACAGCCTCTGGAGAATCAAAACTCCGGAGGCTTTTTGTGTGGGAAACAGAGCCTACAGTCGTCTAGAGGAGAACGACAGTTATGGTTGGTAATTAAGCAAACTGGCCTTTACTTTACATATGTTAGAAATCTTCATCCTCTTTTACAGAGGAGAACCTGTCAACTCTCTATTAATGATGTGCTGGATCGCTCTTTAATCTATATTATTGTTTTTCTGCGAATGCGTATGTATGATTCGTAAACGTTGTTTCCAATTTAATTTTTACGTCAATTTTTGCGATTGGCATATTTTGACGAAGGGTGAAATCGCCAAATTCAGACAATAATCTGAAGGGAATTTTATTGAATAAAAAGGATATTATATAAAATTAACCCAATGTAAACAAAAATGTTTGCAAGTTTGCAAAATGTTTACGTTATGTTTGCAAATCAGTAAACATGTAAACAAAAGTGTTTGCATGTTGGTTTAAAAGGATGTAAGCAAAAATGTTTAAAAGTTTACGTAAATGTTAACTTGTTTACAAAATAAATATTTTTCAAAACTAATTGTATCTTGTCTCGATCTGATTTAAACTTTTAACATACCCTTTTTAACTATGAATAAGAGAGGAATGTTGTAAATGAGTAATGCGAGAGTTGCAGCCATTGATGTTGGGAACGATTCGCTGAAAGCTGTTTTTGGAAAAACTGATTATGAACTAAACATCCCGAATGTCATAGCAAGAGATATAGAGGACCGCCCCGTAATAGGAATTGAAGAATTGGACAGCAAAGATCCTTTAGAAGGAATACATATTCGGGTACACTCCCCTGCTTTGAAAGAAAATAATGTTATCTACCGAGTCGGCGATCTTGCGACGAAAAGTGAAAATGCCACAGAGCTTGATCCTGGCAGCAGCAAATCAGAAGAAGATCAATCGCTTGTCCTACTTTTTGCTTCACTTGCTTTAGATGCCGTGAGAGATGAAAATTCAGAGATCTTTAAGAAGAATAATAATGTTATTGACTCACATTATAATCTTGGTACCGGTCTGCCTCTTCGCGAAGTTAAAGAAGGTAAGGACGCAGGATACCGTTCGAAGCTTCTTGGATCTGTCCACCAGGTTGAGTTCTTGGTGACACCAAAATATCAAGGGACGAAAGTTAACATTAAGTTCGACGAAGTCAAGGTGTATCCAGAAGGCTTTGCGGCGTTCATTAACCTTGTTATGGACAAAGACTTAAACATTATTAATAAAGATTTAATTGACAAACGAATTCTTATCCAGGATATCGGTGGTCTGTCGACGGATATTGCAGTGATCAAGAACCGTACTGTTGATGATGACAAGGCACAAGGCTTCAATCTTGGTGTTTCTGAATCACTTGAAACCATCAGGGAGGATATTCGCACAAAGCACGGTGTGGAGCTTGGCAGCCGTTGGGATGTCGTTGAAATTATTACGAGAAAGAATAACCGCAATCACATTATGGTCCGCGGGAACCGCACAAGTGTTCATGACATTACAGACCGCGTGCTGCTTGAACTAGCTAAGAAACAGTATCGTCTGCTCCGGAATGTATGGCAGAAGAATTCTCAAACAGAAATCTGCTATTTTGTAGGCGGCGGCTCTATTGTGCTGAAAGACTACCTTAAAACATTAAATAACAATTTAGACGGCTATAATATTGATTTCTTTGAAGATGAAAAAGAAAGCATCTGGATGATGGCCAATGCATACTACAAATTACTTTCTGATTACCTGAAAAAGAACAACCACAACCACTCAGGCAAAGATAAAAAAAGCGAGAATAAAAAACCTGTCGAATCGAAATAAGGTGAGATCATGAGTAACTCACAATATGAAGTCAAGCGCGGGCAAACCATCGCTTTTCGTCTGCCTGCTGATACGCCAGACCATGTCCTCAAACAGCTGCAGAAGCTTCGCGAAACAGAAAGGCGTAACTTTTCAGGTAAAATTGCTGATTTTGTCATGCAGGGTGTGGTTCAGACCTTATCGAGAGAGCGGGAAACGTTAACAATCCCGCTTCCTCATAAATTGAGCAAAAGTCAGAGAAGCTGGTTAAAGCATGAACACTCCGAAGCCCTGCTTGGGAGCATTCTTCATCAATTAATTACCGATCCCGTCCGTTCAACAGCGCTGCTCGCTTCAATGAACAGCAATGCTACGGATATAAATCAAGCGCTGTATTTGCAGGAGAAAACGGAAGTTGAAATGCCTGAAGAAACTGAGAAACTTCATAATCCGTTAGATGATTATGAACCGGAACCAAGGCAGCAGGTTGATCTGAATGCAGAGGATGATTTGAGCGATTTTGATTGGGACAAAGCCAAGCAGAACAGCGGGGCTAATGAGGATGAAGAAACGGAACCCAATGAAAGTATTGACGACTTGTTGGGTGAATTTCTCTCACATATGAATAAATGAGGTGAAACGGGGCTGAGAAGCGCCGTTTTTCTCTGTGCAGATCAATGACACTTAAGCCGAGCACAATGCTTTAATAGAAAGCGTGAACAGGTTATGATAAATGGCGTGAATAACAAAAAACAAATCATTAACTATAAATCAGAATCCTAAGGTTATTTGATTATTAGAAGCAAAAGAACGGAGGTGCAAGAATGAAAGATCAACAGATTAACAGAACATCGATTGCTGCGCTGCTTCTGGCCGGGTCATTTATAGCCATTTTAAATCAAACATTGATGATCACAGCCATTCCGCCGATCATGCACGAAATGCATATAAGCGCCAATACAGCACAGTGGCTGACGACAGTCTTTATGCTCGTTAACGGGGTTATGATACCGATCAGCGCCTTCCTGCTAGAAAAATTTACAACGAGGCAGCTATTTATTTCAGCGATGAGCATTTTTGCCTTCGGTACGATTATAGCCGGTCTCGCACCAAATTTCGGCGTGCTGCTGTTAGGGAGAATTATACAATCAAGCGGGGCAGGGATTATGCTTCCGCTGATGCAGACCGTATTCTTGCTGATTTTCCCTGTAAATAAAAGAGGGGCTGCGATGGGAATGGTTGGTCTTGTCATTTCCTTTGCACCGGCTCTCGGGCCAGCACTGTCAGGATGGATAATAGCGAATTATTCCTGGCGCGTCCTGTTCATGATTATCCTGCCAATTGCTCTGGTGGATATTCTGGTTGCTGTGATCGCCATGAAAAATGTCACCGAATTAAAGAATCCGAAAATAGATATCTTATCGATCATGTTATCTTCATTCGGTTTTGGCGGTCTTTTATATGGTTTTACCAGCGCTGGAAACAATGGATGGACCAATCCGATCACCATTATCGTGCTGGCTGCTGGGGCGTTAGCATTAGTCGCTTTTATACTGCGGCAGCTTAAAATGCATCATCCTATGCTCGAATTCAGGGTTTTTAAGAATTTGATTTTTACTATGACAACAATTATCGGCATGATCGGCTTTATGGGCTTGATTGGCGTGGAGACAATTATCCCCCTTTATATGCAGAACATGCGCCATTACACAGCCATGGAATCGGGTCTTGCGATTCTGCCTGGAGCCCTTGTTATGGGCATCATGTCACCAATTACAGGACGGATTTTCGATAAAATCGGAGCACGCTGGCTTGCCATAACGGGGTTATCCATCATTACGGTTTCGACGTTTGCTTTTTCCAGCTTGAACCCGACAACATCGTTTGCATTCATTGCGATTCTTTATTCGATCCGGATGTTTGGGTTATCTATGGTCATGATGCCGGCAACAACAGCTGGCTTAAATCAGCTGCCTAATCGTCTGATTCCCCATGGTGCGGCAATGAGCAATACGATGCGCCAAGTCGCAGCATCAGTGGGAACAGCGATCATCGTCACCGTGATGACCACAACCGCCCAGTCAGCAAAACACAACGCAGCCATATCCTACCCGATGATTCATGGCGCAAATGTTGCGCTGCTTGTGGTTACCGTGTTGTCTCTCATAGGTGTCGTGCTGTCATTCTATATTAAAAACACCGTGCCTCCTGAGGAAAAAAATGCACGTTATTCAAAGCAAAAACAAAGCGTGGCACGAAGCTGACCAGCAGAAAATTGTAAGAAATGAACGCCAGCTTATACAGACTTTATTAAGCGTCCTTGAAAAGGGGCGCTTTTTTACATGTGATGCAGGATATATGAAGTTTTTATAGAAATTGTAGTTTAGCGAAGTGATCAACGGTGAAAAGAAGGGGATTAAATGATCATCAAAAACAAAGAGCTGTTTATTCGGTATCTTGAGGAGACCGATGCCGAGGCTATGTTGCATTTAGAACGAAATAACCGGGAATTTTTTCAAAAATATACCCTTAAACGCACCGAAGATTTCTATACACTTGAAAGTCAGTTAAACAGGATAAAGGAAAACCTCGAAAAAAAAGAACGCGACCAGAACTACTCATTCGGCATCTTTCAGACAGAAACTCAGAAGTTAATTGGAACTATTGGCCTTTTTAAAGTGGAACGCGGTCCTTCGCAAAGCTGTTTAATCGGCTATTGCCTGGATAAAGGCTTTAATGGAAAAGGATACATGACGGAAATGGTCAGACTGGTCGTGGCGTTTGCATTTGACGAGCTCGATTTTCATCGAGTTGAAGCAAGTGTTATGCCGCATAACACAGGATCTATTCGAGTATTGGAAAAGGCAGGATTCCATCAAGAAGGTATCGCCAGGAAATCCATAAAGATAAATGGCGAATGGGAAGATCATCAGGTCCTGGCAATAATAAATGACAGGGGTTGACCAGTTACCGCCCCTTTTACTCAAAGAGAGCCATCAAGGCTCTTTTTTATTTTGAAAATAAGTGAAACTTTTTCGCTTATCGTTGGCTCTAATAGTTGAAAGGAGGGTGAGGCATGACTCAGAAAAAACTTGTCAACGCAGCGATGAATGGCGATAGTCAAGCTTTCGAAGACCTTCTGCAGATGCATGGTGACCAGCTTTACCGAACGGCTTATATGTATGCCGGGAATCGTGAAGATGCTTTGGACATCGTTCAAGAAACAGCCTGCAAAGCATTCCTATCAATAGGCCAATTAAAAAAGCAAGAGTACTTTTTAACCTGGCTGACCAGAATTCTCATTCGCTGTTCATATAGCTTGCTGAAGAAAAGGAAAAGTGAGATTCCGAGTGATCAGCTGCATGAGCAGGTGCAAAGCAATGTTCAGCGTGAGAACCACCTGGACCTGACAGATGCAATGGGGGAGCTTAAAGAGAAGTACCGCACCGTTATCATTCTTTTTTATTATCGGGATCTGCCCATCCCTGTCATCGCCGATATCGTGAAGCTGCCGGAAAACACCGTGAAAACGCACTTGGCCAGGGCAAAAAAACATTTAAAACAGATTCTGGAGAGGAGAGGCTCTTGTGAAAAAGAAATCTTATCATAAAGATTATGAAGAAATTGTTGTGCCAAAAGAGGAGGTTTTTCAAGCCATTCATAAGGGTGTGAAGCACGCAAAAATGAACCAGAAACCGAATCATAAAAAGCATTATCGTAAGGGATTAATTTCTGCGGCAGCAGCTGTGATTCTATTTTTTTCTTCAGGATTTATTTTTCCAGCGATGTCTCACGCCTTGTCTAATGTTCCGTTGCTGGGACAGTTATATGGCGGATTTAATGATTCAGTCGGAAAGGATCTGGAGACTAAGAAACTGGTAACGAGGCTAAATCAAACAGCATCAAGCCAAGGGATAACGGTTAAAATCACGAGTGCGTATTATGACGGAGCAGAAATTGGCATGACATTTCAAGCGGATGGAGACCTTCAAACAGATAAGAATGGTCATTTTAGAGCCTTTTATGAAGTGTTCGGCAATGATCATAGTATTACGGAAAGCATGGAAACGAAGGAGCTCGCTGATACCAAAACAACCAAGGCAGGACATACGGGACACATTCAGATCTCCTACCCAAAGCAGGAATTGCCTGCAAATGCGACTGTTCCCATTACTTTTAAGGAGCTGGGGGACAAAAAAGGCGCATGGAAATTCAATGTACCGATCAAGCAATTACCTTTTCAGACAGTGAAAATGAATAAAGTGAGCACCAGCAAAGACAAGAATATTAAAGTGACGTTTGATTCAGTTATAGAAGGCAAATCGTCGACGGCACTCAACTATACAGCAAGCGTGCCAAAAAGCGGCAAATATGATCAGATTAGATTAAACAAGATATACGATGATCAAGGGAAACCGATTCAGATGCAATCAACAGCCATGACAAAGAGCACCTTAATTAACGGTCGATATGTTAAGAAAATCAGAACAATCATTCCGCAAAACCTCGGGAAAACAGGGTCAATCACAATTTCCCCTGAAGCTGCTTTGTATGAAAAAGATCACTTTATTCCGTTGGACAAAAAAATGCCTTTTGCAGTGAAATCGGATCGGCAAAATTTATCTGTTAATATTGATAGATTAGATGTGAAAAAACATTCGGTTATCCTAGACTTCCAGTTTAACCAAGGTGACAGTCATCATAAAGATTTTTCATTTTATCAGGACTTCGCCAAAAACGATGTGGTGCTGGTTAAGAAATCAGAAAAAACGATCTATAAAAAACTGATGAGTCACAGTGTGAAGGTTCTTGATAAAGGTCAGCTCAAGTTCAGAAGCACCTTTCATGTCACCTCATGGTTTGGGTTTAATCCCGACAACTATGTTTTGAGAGTAGACATGGGAGAAATCAGCGCAAATATTCCAGTGCAACTGAGCCCAGTGAAAATTGAATTAAAGAAATAAGGGAAAAAAGGGCTTTCGACCAACCATCGGAAGCTCTTTTTTAAATTTCAATTACTGGAGTAACAATACTTAATCAAGTGGGAAGAAGCATACTTTCCGAGGAGGTTTTCGCTAGAGTCACTGTCATAATGTTAGTTTCATCACAAACATAAATTAAAGGCTGCCGGATTCCCGACAGCCTGCTGAGCCGGTTTCCCGGCTTTTATCAATCTTTTATGACACTGTTTAATAGCTCATAGGACCGAATCCGCTCCTGATGATCAAAGATCTGAGAGTTAACAATCACCTCGTCAGCCTGGGTGTCATCGAGGAAGCTTTGTAGCTTTTCTTTAACGATGGCTGGCGTGCCGACAATTGATGAATTCATGCGGTCTTTTAGCGCCATCTTTTCATAGTCAGTCATGAGGCTTTCAATGTCCTCCACAGGCGGCTGAAGCTTATTAGGCTTATTGCGCACCATACCGAGCAATTGCTGCTGCTGTGACGTCACAAGAAAACGTGCCCTTTCATTTGTCTCAGCTGCGATCACGTTCGCTCCTACCATCACATAAGGCTCATTGAGCACATCCGACGGTTGAAAATGGCTGCGGTAAATCTGAAGAGCCGGCAGCGTGTTCTCAGCGGCAAAATGGCTCGCAAATGCAAATGGCAAGCCAAGCTGCCCAGCTAGTTGAGCACTAAATCCGCTTGAACCAAGCAGCCAGATCGGGATGGAAAGATCTTCGCCAGGCACTGCATGAACATTCAGCTGTCCCCCCGAAAGCGTTGGATCAAAATATCCGCGTAGTTCTTCCACTTGTTCAGGGAAGTTCTCACCGTTTACTTTTACATCTCTGCGAAGCGCGCGGGATGTAATGTGGTCAGTCCCTGGGGCGCGTCCAAGCCCTAGATCAATCCGTCCGGGATAAAGAGATTCTAATGTCCCGAACTGTTCAGCGATCACGAGCGGAGGATGGTTAGGAAGCATTATGCCACCCGCCCCAACTCGAATTGTGGATGTCCCGGCTGCGATATGGCTGATCGCAACAGAAGTCGCTGAACTCGCAATACCTGGCATATTATGATGTTCGGCAAGCCAGTAGCGGTTGAAGCCCATTTTTTCAGCATGCTGCGCGAGATCCAGACTGTTACGGAACGAATCGGAAGCCGTCCCTCCCTCTAAGATAGGGGCAAGATCAAGCACAGAAAATTTAATATCACTTAGTTTTTTTCCTTTAGACAAAGCCATTCACTCCTTAACTCTTGCGTCTATATGAAATTTCCTCTGATCGGAATCACATAAATGTTTTCTACATGATTCAGTTTACTAAGGTTCAAAGGATAATTACTAATTTTTTGCTTGAAGAGAATACCAGAGGCGGTTCCAGTGGGTTTAAACTTAATGGAAAGCCGGTTAGCTATTAATCTTGAAAAATTATAATTTTTCATACCTTATTTCACCTTTTTATAAGATAAATAAATTTCATAATTTAAATGGTCATATCAAAATACGAACTCTGTTGATTT